>JADJWM010000001.1 GCA_016716365.1 Chloracidobacterium sp.
ATCGACCTCAGGAAAAGGGCCTTTCGTGTTGACCGGATACCGCAGGCGAGTCCGATCCGTCCAGAACGGTATCGCATCACCTGAAGGACGGCCGAACCGGGTCCGGTGCCCTCGTCACCGCCCTTTCTTCATGAATTCAAGAAACCGCCGAACTGTCGTCGTAAACGGTCAGGCCCTCCTTTTCGCTATGTCCTCCGAACGCCCGTAGAATTCGGTCTCGACGGGCCCGGCCCGATCAGCTTCACACGGACATTGAAGGGCTCGAGTTCGTATTGGAGCGATTCGGTAAAACCCTCGACCGCCCATTTCGTGGCGTTGTAAAGGCTCGAGAACGGGAAAGCCGTGCGCCCGCCGAGTGAGGAGATATTCACGATATGCCCGCGCTTGTTTTGCCTGAAATACGGTATCGCCGCGCGGCAAACGTTCATCAGGCCAAGAACGTTCGTTTCGAACTGTCGCCGGACCTGCTCATCCGTCGCCGCCTCAAACGGCCCCAAAGGCCGTAGCCGGCATTGTTGACCACGAACGTCAATCCGGCCGAACTTTTCCAAAGCGTCCGAGAATGCTTTCTCGACGACGCAGGTCCGGTCACGTCCAGCCGGAAACACTCTACGTCAGCATCTTCTCGCGCATCTTCCGACGCTTCGGGTGACCGCATCGTTGCCGCGACCTTCCAGTCTCTTCGCCTGAAACAGCTTGACGGCCCCCGGCCGATGCCGCTCGAAGCCCCCCGTGACGAATAACACCTTTCCATATCGATCATCTGCTATTTCTTTCGAACTATTGCATCCTATCAGATTCAGCCAGCGTTCAAAGTGAAGAATACGGGCATCCATCCTGCCCAACCCGCCCACTCTGTTATACTTGTGCAAATGAAGTTCCTCCATATTGCCGATGTGCACCTCGGTTGTACGCGGTACAACCTGCCGGAGAGCCCGCGCGATTTCTTCGACGCGTGGCTCGACGTGCTCGAACGGTACGGGATCGGCGAGTCCGTGGATTTCGTCGTCATCTGCGGGGATTTTTTTCACAAGAAGAGTGTTCCGCCCGAAACTATGAATTACGCGGTTGCGGGCCTCAACTGATGAAGGACGCGGGATACCCGTCATCGCGATCGAGGGTAACCACGACCAGCATTACACCGACAGCGACCACAGCTGGCTTCGAGCCTTGCAAATTGGGGTCTCCTTTATCTTTTAGAGCCGGTAAGCGACGGTTCCAGGATCACTTATAAGGAGTGGGACGATGAGGCCGCGAGGGGCGGATTTATCGACGTCGGCCGAGCCCGAATTTTCGGCTCGCATTGGTTCGGGGCTTCCGCTGGCTGGGCGATCCCGATGTTAACTGAGTCGATCGGGACCAACCGCCGGGAAGGGGCGTTTCACATCCTTCTGCTCCACACCGATGTCGAAGGCCATCAGACGCATCCGCTTCCCGCGATCTCGGTCGCCGCGCTCAAGGAACTGCGTTCGGTCGTCGACTATGTTGCCCTCGGCCACACGCATATGCACTATGAGATCGATAATTGGGCTTTCAATCCCGGTTCGATCGAGGTGACGAACATCAGCGAATTTCGAGAGACCCGGGGTGCATTCGTTGTCGACGTCGATGACGATAACAATGTCAGGGCCGAGCATGTCCAGGATTATCGGCAGCGGCCATTCCAGAGGCTCAGGTTCGAGGTCGACAACATCGCGTCGGCCGACGTCATAACGGCAAGGGTTTTAGAATTGGTCGAGAACCAGGCGCGGAGGGCCGAACCGGGCAAACCGGAGCCGATCCTGGAGATCACCCTGGCCGGGCGTCTGGGCATACCCAATTCCCTGCTTGAGATCAAGGCGATGCGGGAACGGGCGCTTGAGATCACCGGAGCGCTTCACGTTCGCATCAAGAATCACACGTCGCCGGTGGAATTTGCGGTCGCCGCGGACGTTGAACCCGACGCGAGCCGCGAATATGTCGAGCGGCGTGTGCTCGAAGACCTGATCGCCCGTGACAACCGCTTCCGGCCGATCAACGAAAAGATGGCGGGGCTGGTCGTCAGTGTGAAGCGCGAGGCGCTGGCAGGCGAGGATCCCGAGAAAATAAGCGAATTGATCGGCGGCGGCCTTGAAGGAGCCCGCGATGCCTGAGGAATGTACGCCGTCCGGACCGTGGCAAAGTTACTCCCGCCGGATCGGAGCTATTGATGTCTGAAGCACTGGAAAAAGTAGCGTCCGTTGACCGGCTGTCGGTATTTCCGCTGCCGCTGGTTTTGCTGCCCGGCGAAGCTCTTCCCCTGCATATCTTCGAGCCGCGATATCGCGAAATGCTCGTTGACGTCGAAGCGGCGGACCGCCTGTTCGGCATATCCCTTTTCGAGCCTGATGCTGCTTTGACCGACCGTCCCGAGATCGGCTCTGTCGGCTGCGTGGCCGAGGTCCGCGAGGTCCAGGCGATGGGCGACGGGCGCTCCAACATCCTAACCTTCGGGGTGATAAGGTACCGGGTTGTCGGATTTGAAGAGGACGAAAGACCTTATCTGGTCGCGAAGGTCGAGTTCTTCGAGGACGATCCCGAACCTGCAGGAAAACTTTCAGAAGCGGCTGACGAGATCTTCGGCCTTTTCGAGCGGGTGGCAAAGGCGGCGTTCGATCTGAGCGGGAACCGCGGAAACTGCCCGAACTCCAAAAGACCGATCCGGAACGGTTGTCGTTCGTGGTCGCGGCGGCGTTCAATCTTGAGAATCCGGCCAAATACGAACTGCTTTCGATGACAAGGACCGGCGAGAGGCTCGAGCGGCTTCGCACCGTCCTTTCCAACGCGGTCGGCAGTATGGAAGAGAGTGCGGCGATCCATAAGGCCGCCCGGGGCAACGGGCATTCAACCAAAAGATCGACCTTTAGCCTCATTACTGTGCCGGCGGCTCGGCCGCGATCATCACCGGCTCGCCGAGCTTGTTTCTAAAAAAGTCGATAACCCGCTGGTCGTACGATTCCGATACCGGGATGGAGGCGTTTATAACGCTGAAACCCGAAGGGCTCAGGCTTGTATTCGACTCTGTCCGCGTGGTCGTCGGAAAGCAGCCCTTCAGCTTCGAGGTCGATTCCTGGAATTCCGGTGCGTCCGATCCCGCCAACAGAAGCGTCTCCCGGTTCCCGAGTACCTTGGCCGATTCGCAAGCCGGCACGCGAGAATAGCATCCTTCATAGAAATAGGGATAAGCACCCAACTGCCCCAGCCGGGCCGTCACCGAGCTGATGAACGGGTAACGTTTGTCGATGACCGATGCGACAAGGCTGTCCGAATCCGCCGGCACCGAGTCAAGCACGATAGCTTTTACGGCCTCGACCTGTCCCGCGGCATTCAGGGCGGCAAGCGAGCCGATCTCGAGCCCGTAGATCCCGATGTTCTCACCGACCAGAGCGGCCTGGTCCATCGTCTTTTGGGCCCGCAGAAAATCGACGGCCGATACCGTGTCCGTCGTTTCACAGCCCCCGAACGAAGTGTAGGGAACGGTCGGGTTCTGGCCGTGGCCCCGCAGATCGGGCATCAGCACGGTAAAATTCGTCGCTTCATTCAGCTTGACGCCGAGATTAAGCAGGTGCGAACGGTCCGCGCCGTACTTGTGAAGCAGGATCACGGCGGGAGCTCCCGGGCTGCCCCGCAGCAGCCATCCCCTGGCCTGCGTGCCGTCGCGATTTGCCCACGCCTCTTCGGTGACCTGGGCCCCGCGGGCGCTCAAACGGCCATACTTATCGGGCGTGACGAGATAGGCGGCCGACGCGGGCCGCGACGACTCGTGTGCAAACCAAACGCCGGCAGCCAGAGCGGCGGCGGCGATGAGAAACACGACCGGAAATAAAAGCTTGTAGAAACTCTTGATGAGTCGAGTGGATCTTGCCATTTACTTGGGTCTCCGGATGAGGGAAATTGCAACGTGAGCCGGCAAATAGGAGTCAAAGGGGTATAAGAAAAGGCTTCTGATATGCCGACCTAAATGTTACCATAATGGGCGCTTTTAGGAAAGCGATTTTTAACAATGATAAACGCACGTTCTGCCCTCATTCTTCTCGCAATCCTCCTTCTGAACGCCTCATTGAAAGCCCAGCCGGCTCTTTCGACCGGGGTTTCTGCCTCGGGAAGCGGGCATTCGAAGTTCATGCCGCTCAACGCGGTGCGCGAAGGGATGCGCGGAAAGGCCTTGACGGTCTTCCGAGGGGCGGAGCCTGAAGAGTTTACGGTCGAGATCCTTGGGGTCCTGCCCGGGGCCGTTGGCCCGAAGCTGGACCTGATCATCGGACGGATCGGCGGCGGTGGTGCCGACAGGACTGCGGTATTCGCGGGCATGTCCGGCTCGCCCGTCTATATCGACGGAAAGCTTGTCGGAGCAATATCATACAGCTTCCCTTTTTCGAAGGAGCCGATCTGCGGTATCACGCCGATCGAGCAAATGGTCCAGATCTTCGATCAGAAACCGGGGCCGGCACGGGCGTCAACCGGGCGGCCCGTATTCTCGGTCAATGATTTGTCCGGGGCCTCGTTGAACCCGGACCTGCTGCCCGGGCAGCCGCAGCCGTCGGGCATTGCGTCAGGCATGCGTCCGAATTCGGCTTTGATGGCCGTCGCGGGCCAGACCTTCCAGCGTATTGCCACACCGGTGACCTTTAACGGCTTCGTTCAACAGACGCTTGACCTCTTCGGGCCGCGTTTGATGGAGGCGGGCCTTCTGCCGGTTGCCGCGGCTGGCGGTTCGGCCAAGATCGGTCCATTGAAGAAGGCCGACGCGAAAACGCTTGTCGGCGGCACTTCGGTAATGATGCAGCTGACCCGTGGTGATATCAGTCTTGCCGCCTCGGGAACCGTCACGTTTCGTGACGGCGACAAGGTCTATGCTTTCGGCCATCCGTTCCTGAGCCTCGGCTCGTCGGACCTGCCGATGTCGGAATCTGAGGTTCTGACGGTGGTCCCGAGCGTGAATAATTCGTTCAAGCTGTCGGTGCCCGGAGCGATGGTGGGCCGGATGACCCAGGACCGCTCCACGGGCGTTTACGGAAACTTGGGCGAGGCACCGAAGATGATCCCGGTCAGCGTCAAGGTCAGGACCAGCCGCGGCGGGCTTCAGACTCTCGATTTCGAGGTCGTGAAGGACGAGCTTCTTACCCCTTTGCTTCTGAACATGACCATCTACAACACCATAATTTCGCAGGAACGCGGATTAGGGGACACGATGGTCGAGTTAAAGGGCCGCGTGGCCTTATCAAGCGGCGGGGCGATCGACCTTGAACGCCGTTTCGCCGGTTCGAACGCGAGCCAGCTTGCCGCGGTCGCGGTCTCGTCTCCTGTGAATGCCCTGCTCAGAAGCAAATTCGACGGCCTTCAGATCTCAAAGATCGAGCTGGAACTGGGTTCCGTCGATGGCAGCGTTGTCGCCTCTCTCGATCGGATCGCCGTCGACCGCTCCTTCGCGAAGCCGGGTGAAACCGTCGAGGTCCAGGCCTTTGCGAGGACGCCGGACGGCCGCATGTTTCTTCAGCGGGTGCCCGTCGCGATCCCCGAAGATGTGCCTGCCGGGCCGCTCAAGATCGTGATCGGCGACGGTGCAGCGATACAGAAAGACTCGCCGGCACAGCATTTTGTCCCCCGCGACCTGGATGACCTTGTCAGGACCATCAACTTGATGAAGCGGCCCGACCGGCTTTATGCCCAGCTTTCGCGGACGTCCGCTGGGGCTCTGATCGGCACGAACGAGCTCCCCAATCTTCCGCCGTCGGTGATCGCCACGTTGAATAACGAAAGGGCTGCGGGCGGGGTCAATCCTTATGTGCAGACGATCGTGAAAGAGTCTCTGGTCCCGGCTTCCGACTTCATCATCCTCGGGCAGCAGTCCATCTCGATCGAGGTCGTTCGCTAGCGCCAAACGGGCCGGATCGGGCGCCCGAGCGTCACGCCATTTCCGTTTACTTTCGCTTTCGGGTAATGTAAACTGGAATGTGAATACGCATAAAAGACTGCTCTATGCCGCAAGCTTTGCTGCCCAGCGCCACACTGGGCAAAAACGCAAAGGCGAACGCGGAGAACCCTATATCAATCATCCTCTTGAAGTTGCCAGCCTGATCGCGAACATCGGCGGCATCGACGACGCCGAAATTCTCATCGCCGCGCTCCTTCACGATACGGTCGAGGATTGCGGCGTCTCGGACGACGAGATCCGGCTTCAATTCGGCGAACGGGTCGCCGGCTTCGTACTGGAGGTTACCGACGACAAGTCACTTCCGAAAGCAGAGCGAAAGCGGCTCCAGGTCGAGCACGCCCCGCACCTGTCGCACGGAGCCAAGATCGTGAAACTTGCGGACAAGATCAGCAACATCACCGACGTCACCAACAGCCCGCCGGCCGACTGGCCGCACGAACGGCGCGTTGAATACATAAGGTGGGCCGAATCTGTGGTGGTGGGACTGCGAGGGGTGAGCGAGCCGCTTGAAGCTCATTTCGACCAAGCGGTCGCGAAAGCCAGGATCGCTTTCGGCTCGTAAGGATCGGCTGATCGGCGAAAGTTTCCGCTCCGCTCACTTGAGGATCAGGCGGGCGGTCCCTGCGGCGGCTCTTCGGTTACCTCACCTTCGATCCACGCCTCGCCGTTCGCATAAACTTCTTTCTTCCAGATCGGGACGGTACGTTTGAGTTCTTTAATGAGCCACTCGCACGCGGCGAACGCGGCCCGCCGATGCGGTGCCGCCACGGAGATCACGACGCTCGTCTCGCCGATCTCAAGCCGCCCGAGGCGATGGACGATACCCACGTTCGATATCTCGAATTCCGCCTTCGCTCGCTCGATCAGCTTCTGCATCTCCTTGATCGCCATCGGCTCGTAGGCCTCGTAGACAAGATATTCGGTCTCGTTCGTCACGCCGGTCGCTCTGTCCTTTGTAAACCGCCTCGCATAACCATCAAGCGTTACGGTCGCCCCGCACTCCGGCGGCACCACCCGCCGTGCGACGGATGTGATGTCGATAGGTTCGGTTGTGAGTTCGGCGAAGTCCACTCTTTCCTTTTTCAGGGCTTTGCCCGGTCGCATTGCGGTCGGGCTATTGCCAGATTGCATCCAGTATCGCCCTACGCAGTCTCTCTAGCACCATATCATCCAATCCATTCGCCGGATTTGTGACAATCACGGGGGCAGATTCCGGGAAATGAAGTGAATCATCGTCTACGGCGAACCAAACGGCATCCTCTTTTCTGTGGAACTTGAGAAAGGCCAGGATCTCTCTATATCGCTGATTTTCCGAGACTTGTTTTGAACGGGGCGTCGCCCCAACGATTCGGTCCCGTATCTCCTCTGGAAAATATGCCTTCAACTGCTCCAGGGTCTGAATATCGCGCCAACTAGAGGAGATGACGGCCTGAACGTTCGGGAATTCGTTTAGTAGCCGCGAAAAATTCAGAACAAGCTCCCTCTCTAACCGATATAGCGGGGAGCCAGATCGACGCAAAACTCCGTCGAAGTCAATGAAAATGTAAACCTGGGGGCTGGCGTTCACTACTACCCTCCCGATACGGCGGTGAAGACAGCGACCTCGTCGCCGTCGTTGAGGATCGTCTCGGCGTCCGCGTATTGTTCGTTCACAGCGATAAGTAGTTTGTGAGTTGCGAGCGAAGGATGTTGTTGGATGATATGGGCTATCAGTGTTCCGGCTGAGGTGTTTTCGTCTATCGCAAGTTCAAGCTTCCGCGAGCCGACGGCGTCGGCAGTAGCTCCAAAGAAGAGCAATCTAATTAGCATTTCGCCGGACCTCGAACCCACAACTATCTTCTTTCCAGTCGTGTCACCTTGATGTTTCGCCAGCCATGAAGATGCAAACGTAAAGCTAATCGTCGATAATTCTGGATAGCCAAGGCGTTTGTCGTAGTCGATGGCAACGATTCGCCCGTTCTCAACTTCCGATTTTAAGTACTCAAATAGCTTGTCGATGCTATCGATCTCATCGAATCCGTCAAGTCGGGCCATAACCAATCTTTTGTCTTCAGCATTCGCTAAAACAAGTGATTGTCTGCTGCCATTGCGAACTTCAATTAGAACGGGAGCACGATCCCAAGTGTTCGTATGGCCTGGGCCTATCTTCCAGATCACGAAATCGTAATTGGTAATGTTCTGTTGTTTCCATTTTTGGAGATGCGATTCGATAGACCTGAGAGAATCATCTCTCGACTTTTCCCAAGCGATTCTAAAATTCTGATCGGCGATGTTCGATTCGCCCTCAACCGGAACGGTTTTCGTCGGTGTTGGTTCAGAAACTTCGACGATCTCCGACGTCGCCTGTCCGCATGCTGAGACTAGCGAAACTATTGAGATAAGAATCGCGATCTTGAACATCGTCCTACTTAATGGCACCGGCTATCGGGCTGGATGCCGAGGCGTAAAGGCGTTTAGGCATCCGGCCTGCAAGATATCCGAGGCGGCCGGCTTCGACGGCGAGTTTCATCGCGGTTGCCATCTGGGCGGCGTCGCCGGCCTCAGCGATCGCGCCGAAAAAGAGAACCTCGATCTCCCTCACTTCGTTCGAAGCCATACATGGATTCTATCAAAATGATCAGCCTGTATAATCATACCATGCAGAATGAGACCGTCGAAGACCAGCGAACCGAAAGCTAGATCCATCGATCTGCCCGTGATGGGTGACTCAGGTGATCTTTTCAGCGATTCCCTAGAGCGAGTTACCGGAGCCAGACTGATCCGAGGCAACGATGTGCGGTTGCTCATCGATGCGACAGAAAATTATCCCGCCTGGCTTGATGCGATCGAATCAGCGGAAAGGCGGATACTTTTCGAAACCTACATAATCCATAACGATGAACAGGGCGAGATCTTTGCGAACAAGTTGATCGAGAAGGCGAAACAGGGTGTCGAGGTAAAGGTCATCTACGATTGGCTGGGTGCGTTCGGCAAATCGCCGAGACGCTATTGGCGGCACCTGCGGGAGGGCGGAGCCGAGGTGCGATGCTACAATCCGCCGAAACTGCTTGATCCGCTTGCGCTTGTCAGTCGGGACCACAGGAAGACACTTGTGGTGGACGGACGGATCGCGTTCGTGTCAGGGCTTTGTGTTGGGCAAATGTGGGTGGGCGATCCCGAGGCCGGGACGCCGCCGTGGCGGGATACGGGTGTAGAGTTAACGGGGCCTGCCGTTGCCGAGGTCGAATCGGCGTTTGCAGAGGTCTGGGCGACGATGGGGCCGCCCATCGAACTCACCGGCAATGCGGACGGTCCGCGGTCAACCGAAACGGGCGGTGTCGCGGTCCGAATAGTCAAAAGTTCGCCGGGAGCGTCGTACATCTACCGACTGGACCAGATGTTGGGAGTTACGGCTCGGGAAACGATGTGGATCTCGGACGCATACTTCGTGGGCGTGCCCTCGTATATGCAGACGTTGAAGGACGCGTCTGAAGACGGTGTCGACGTCCGAATTCTTGTTCCCCAATCAACGGATATCGGCCTCATCCGCGACACGACCCGATCGACGTATCGACCGCTGCTCGAGGCGGGAATCCGTGTTTTCGAATGGAACGGCTCCATGATGCACGCGAAAACTGCGGTCTTTGACGGAAAGTACTCGCGTGTCGGCTCGACCAACCTTAACATCGCCAGTTGGTTCGGAAATTACGAGCTCGACGTTTTTGTCGAAGATGAGGATTTTGCCAGGCAAATGGAGGCGATGTTCCTTCGCGATCTCGAAGGTTCGACCGAGATCGTCCTCTCAGAGAGCGATGCGAGGGGTACACCCCGTCGGGCCAAGCGATTTCGCCGGACCCGCGGTGGCAGCGTCAGCCGTGCAACGGCAGGTGCACTGAATGCCGCAAGCTCGATCGGTTCGGCGTTGCGAAAGCAGTCCGTTCTCGGGCCGGCCGAGGCTCGAATACTCGTCATTACGGGATCGGTTCTTGTCGGTTTCGCTTTATTGCTTTTGATCTTCCCGCGTGCCGCCTCGATCCCTATCGCCGTCCTTCTGCTCATACTGGCGATCCCCGCATTGACAAGGGCCATCAAAGCTTACCGAAAACACGGATGACGACGATCAGGATCGCCACTTACAACATTCACAAATGCATTGGCATGGACCGCCGATATTCGCCTGAACGTATCGCCGACGTCATCCGCGAGCTTGACGCTGACGTGGTCGCCCTTCAGGAAGTCGTTTGGCACTCGGCCGCCGATCGGCACCGCGACCACCAGGCGGATTTTCTCGCCAATGAACTTGGAATGGAATTCCGCGTGGGTCAGAACCGGCTGCACAAGGGCGGTGAATACGGAAATGCCGTACTCAGCCGATTGCCGATCGAACATTACAGAAATCACGACATAACGGTCAAGAAATACGAGCCCCGTGGAGGGTTGCGAACGGACATCCGACTTCCCTGCGGCTCCTTGCTCCAGTTCCTCAATGTGCACATGGGCACGTCGTATTTCGAACGAAGGCATCAGGTGCATCGCCTTCTTGCCGAACACGTGCTCGACCCCGCCTCGACAGCCGGCGGGCGGATCATCGCGGGGGATTTCAACGAATGGATCCCCGGGCTGACCACCAGGCTTCTAAGATCGCGATTTAGCAGTGTCGACCCGAAGGTGCATCTTGGACGCGCCCGGACATTTCCGGGCATCATGCCGCTCGTGCACCTGGATCACATTTATTTCGACAGCAAGTTTAAGCTCCGGGACGCATTCGTGCACCGCAGCCGAAAGGCGTTGCTCGCGTCGGACCATTTGCCGATAACCGCAGAGTTCGAGATCTAGCTATTTGATCGCGCCGGCTATCGGGCTTGACGCCGAAGCGTATAGCCGTTTCGGCATACGGCCAGCAAGATATCCGAGGCGGCCCGCTTCGACGGCGAGTTTCATCGCGGTTGCCATCTGGGCGGCGTCGCCGGCCTCGGCGATCGCGGTATTCATCAGGATCGCGTCGGCACCGAGTTCCATAGCGATCGCGGCATCGGACGGTACGCCCACGCCCGCATCGACGATGATCGTCGCGTCCGGCAATTGCTCTCGCATGATCCGCAGGTTTGAAGGGTTCTGCACGCCCATCCCGGACCCGATCGGGGCAGCGAGCGGCATCACCGCCGGGCATCCCGCGTCGAGCAGCTTCTTCGCCATGATCAGGTCGTCGGTAAAAGTACGGCAGCACGATGAAGCCCTCTTTTACAAGGACCTTCGCGGCTTCGAGAGTCTGTTCGTTGTCTGGCAGCAGCGTGACCTGATCGCCGATGACCTCCAGCTTGATCCATTCGGTATCGAGAGCTTCGCGTGCGAGCCGGGCCGTGCGGATAGCGTGGTCTGCGTCGTAGCAGCCGGCCGTGTTCGGCAGGATCTGCATGTTCGGGTCAAGGTGGTCGAGGAACGATTCGGTCTTTCGGTCGAGCGGGACGCGGTTGACAGCCACCGTGACCATTTCAGCCCCGGACGCCGCATGGGCGGCCTTCATCTCTTCGTGAGACCGGTATTTTCCCGTTCCGATGATCAATCTGGAGCCGAATTCCTTCCCGGCTAATTTGAAAGTGTCTGACATAGGCTAAATTCATTTTATCGCAAAGCCACTTCTTGTCAGAACCGGGAGCGCTAGCGACCGGGGCCTTGTTCTTGGATCGCGATCCTCACAGCTGCCGCTTTGAAACAAATTTCGCGACTTCGCGTTGATTTTCCTGTCGGACCCAGGAGCGGTAGCGGCCGCGTTCCGATCTAGCCGCCCCCCACAAAATGGATCACTTCGATCGTGTCGGAGTCGTTGATCTTCGTATCCTTCCAATCGGCCCGCCGGACCACGGACCGGTTAAGCTCCACTGCCACTCGCTTGGAGGGGATCGAAAGATGCTCGAGAAGCCGCTCCAGATCGAGATCTGGCGGTATATCGCGAACCTCGCCATTTAAGAACACTTTCATAACCGCTGCTTCCTATTTTCGGACAGCGGGCAGGCGAAATCCAAATTCAGGAAAACTAACCGTGGGCTATCGACCGGCGGAGTTCGACCTCTTCGCCTTCGCTGATGGCCCTGACCAGGAATGCGGCTCGGCCGGTCGTGAAGCTCGGAAGCTGCAGGCTGACGGTCGCGACGCCGTTCATATCGGTGAGAGCGTGGAAGATGACCGGGCGGAAGCTGGAACCGAGAACCTTCACCATGATCTCGGCGGCGGGAACGACCTTTCGCGCGGTGCCCCGGCTTACCATAAATCCGACCGTGCTTCGTTCACCGCCCTTGAATTTAACGTCGCCCAGGATCTCGATGCTCAACTTGTTGTGGTCGGGCCGGAACGCGATATCCGGAGTGTCGATCACTTCAACCGCATCGGCCGGCAGCAGGTGTTCATCCTCGATTATCGCGACCGCCTCGATTATCGGTTCATCGATCAGGCCCTGTTCGTCAAAAACCTCGTCCGAGCCGAAATCGGGCTTTGGTATCGGTTGGTCGGCAACCTTGAATTCCTCGAGCGAATCTCCCGGCGGTTTGGGCGGAAGCGTGATCGGGTCGACCCTTTCGGCCTCGGGTTTCGGAGCCGCCGGTGCCGGTGCGGGGACCGGTGTCTGGACCGAATTTTTATCTTTCTGGCCGAGCTTTTTCAGGTCCTCGATCCGGCCCGCGCGGATCGCCGCACAAATGAGCTTATGCTGCTTGCTCAACCGCTCCGCAAGTATGCGCTCGCTGAAATTCGCCTTTAACAGGTCGTCGTAAGGCGAACGCTTGCTCGCGAGTATCGTGCCCCGATTGTAAACGAGCGAGACGATGACCGGCTTGGACAGTCCTTTGTCCTCGGTCTGGACGTGATAGATCACGCCGTCGTGTTCGATATCGGTATTAAATCCTGTGATCACAGACTTACGGGCAGAGGAGCGGCGAGAGTTCGGAGGCAAGACAGCCATCGGCTGCCATTAATAAAGCTAGCATATAGAGACGTTTAGGGTCAATGAATTATTCCCGAAGCGGCCGGCCCCGGAGGGCTCCGGATCGTGATGTTTCGCCCAAAAATCGCTTCGGAGGGTTCGATGACTGCCTTGACACCTTGTATCGCTTAACTTACGATTGAGTTTGCTGCAATAATCACGATTTTTCGGGCTTCAAACGGGCCTTTTTTACTCAGTTTCGGCATAGAATTTCGGCTTTCGAGAGGATTTGATGTCTCAGTTCAGCCTGATGGATTATGCCCCGATCGGCATAATGTTTTTGGTCGCTATCGGCTTCGCCGTCAGCCAGTTGCTGGTGACGCAGCTGATCGGCCCGCGCAAACGGACGGCGACCAAGCTGATGCCGTATGAGTGCGGCAAGGACCCGGTCGGCGGAGCCCGGGACCGTTATTCGATAAAATTCTACGTCGTCGCCGTCACCTTTCTTCTTTTCGACCTCGAAATATTGTTTATGGTCCCGTTCGCCGTTGCGTTCAAGAACCTCCTGGCGATCGAGAAACAGACGGGTATCCTTTATGGAACAGTCGCATTCGTCGGGATCCTCGTTTTCCTGCTTACGGTGGTCGTAGGCCTTGTTTACGATTGGAAGAAAGGGGCGTTCGATTGGAGCCTCCAGGCACGTGCTTCGGCACGGGCACAGGCCGAGCTTAAGCGGAAACGCGAACGTGAGGCTCTCGGCCGGACGGGCTTGAAAGAAGCGGCCTGATCGTGCGTTTGGCCGAAGCCGGTCTTCGGTTGGTTCGAAAATAGGATCTATATGGGTCTCGAGAACAAGATATTTGAGTCGCTGCCGGACGTGGTCACGGTCAAGCTGGACGCGGTGGTCAATTGGGCCCGCAAATCCAGCCTGTGGCCGGCGACGTTCGGGCTGGCGTGCTGCGCCATCGAGATGATGAATACCGTTTCGGCTCGCAACGACCTTTCGAGGTTCGGTGCCGAGACCTTCCGTGCATCGCCCAGGCAGGCCGACGTGATGATAGTTTCCGGCCGCGTGTCTAGAAAGATGGCCCCGGTTCTCCGCCGCATTTACGACCAAATGCCTGAGCCAAAGTGGGTTATCTCGATGGGTGCATGTGCGACCTCCGGCGGGGTTTTTGATAATTACGCGATCGTTCAAGGTGTCGACAAGGTCGTTCCGGTGGATGTTTATGTGCCGGGCTGCCCGCCGCGGCCCGAAATGCTGGTCCATGCGATAACGATGCTCCAGGAAAAGATAATGAACGAATCCGTGAAGGAGCGAAGTGATGCCTTCGAGAAGGAAGCAAGGGTGTCGTTATCGCCGGGAACCTTGCCCGTGACCGAGGGCACTTCACTGGAAAAGGAAACCGAGGCCGAGGTGGCCCGGAAAGAGGTGTCGCGGCCTTATTCGATCCCGTCGCGTCACGAAAAGCGGCGTTCGTCCTGAGTTCGAAGTAAATTTGGTCAGGTTTGTTTTCTGCCCGGGTTAACGTGTAGAAAACCTTGATCCTGCGTGTTTTAGTATGAGCGAAGGTCTTGGAAAATTTGTCGATGCGCTCCGCGATCACGATCCCGAATGGGTACACTCGGTCACCGAATCCCTGGATGAGGTAACCGTGACCGTACCGGCCGGGGCCATTGTTGAGATCTGCACTTTCCTGCGGGCCGGGCACGGATTCGACCTTCTTGCCGACCTTTGCGGGGCAGACCGCGGGCCGGAAGAAGACCCTCGATTTGAGGTGAATTACCACCTCTTTTCAACGAGCCATTACAAACGCATCAGGCTGAAGGCGCTCGTTTCCGAGGACGATCCGCGGCTCCCGAGCGTCTCCGATGTCTGGAAGACCGCAAATTGGCACGAACGCGAGACCTATGACCTGCTTGGCGTCGTTTTCGAAGGCCATCCGGATCTTAGAAGGATCTTGCTGCCGAGCGATTTCGACGGCCACGCGTTAAGAAAGGATTACCCGCTGCGCGGCTACGAGCCGTACAGCATGAATTAGTAAATCGAAAATAGTGAATCGTAAATAGAAAGCAGGTTCATGTTGTTAACCATTCACGATTTACCATTTACGATTAACGACTTATGAGCACCGCAGTCGAAAATATACCGGCCGGTTTCGATGTGATGGACCAGCCCCTCGAGTCGGAGATGACCCTCTCGATGGGCCCGCAGCATCCCTCGACTCACGGCGTACTGCGTCTTGACCTTCGGCTTGACGGCGAGTTGGTCATAAAGGCCATTCCCGACATCGGTTATCTCCACACGGGGATGGAGAAGCTCATTGAATACAAGAAATACCAGCAAGGGATCGTCATCACCGACCGGATGGATTATTTGAATCCGCTGGGGAACAACCTTGCATATGTGATGGCGGCCGAAAAGCTCCTTCAGATCGAGATACCCGAACGCGCCCAGGTAATTCGCGTCCTGATGTGCGAGCTGCAGCGGATCGCGTCGCACATGGTATGGTTCGGAACGTCGTGCCTGGATATGGGTGCGATGACGCCTTTCTGGTTCGCGTTCAAGGAGCGGGAAAAGATACTCAACATCATCGAATCGGCCTCCGGCGGCAGGATGACGCCGAGCTATTTCCGCATCGGCGGGCTGATGATGGACCTTCCGGCAGGTTTCGAAAATCGGGTAAGGCAATTTTTAGATAATTTCCCGGACGCGCTAAATACTTTTGACACTTTAATAACGGGCAATACGATCTGGCAGAGCCGGACGATGGGCATCGGCGTCATTGACAAGGAAGACGCGATCGATTGGGGCCTGACCGGGCCGTGCCTGCGTGGCAGCGGCGTCGAACTCGACCTTCGCCGGCACAATCCCTACACGGGCTATGAGACCTACGATTTCGACATCCCGACCGAAACGGACGGCGACGTCTGGTCGCGATTCCTTGTCCGGATGCGCGAGCTTCGCGAATCGTACAAGATAGTTCGCCAGGCCCTCGAAAGACTGAAGCCCGGCCCGATCAAGGCAGACGCTCCGAAGGTCGTTCTGCCCGACCGCGACGACATGCGGAAACATATGGATTCGCTGATCCACCATTTCCTGATCGTCGCCGAGGGCTTCAACGTCCCGGCCGGAGAGGTATATATGCCGATCGAGGCGTCAAAGGGCGAACTCGGTGTCTATATGAAATCCAACGGCGGCCCCAAACCGGAACGCGTCCACTTCCGCGGGCCCTCGTTCGTCAACCTTTCGGCCCTGCCCGTGATGAGCGAAGGCGAGATGATCGCCGACGTCGTGGCCGTCATCGGGAGTTTGGATATTGTGCTGGGGGAAATTGACAGATGAATTCCGAATGATGAATTTCGAATGTCGAAGGGTCGGCATTCGTTATTCGACATTCGAAGTTCGACATTTTACCGAATGGCAGCAGCAACACCGACAAGTTACACCGACAAGGTGATCGTCTCCGACGAAGTAGCCGAATTCTCGCCTGAGATCATCGCTGAGATGAACGAGCATCTGGCGAAATACCCGCCGGAGCGGAAGCGGTCGGCCTTGATCCCGATCCTCATGCTCATCATTCAGCGCGAGCGCGGGTGGGTGGACAACGCGGGCGTGAACTTCCTGGCAAAGTTCCTCGATCTGGAAGTAACCGACATCTGGGAGACGGCGACGTTCTATTCGATGTTCAACCTGCGTCCCGTCGGTCGGCACCACATCCAGATCTGTAAAACGCTCTCGTGCAAGATCATGGGCGAGCCTGAGATCACCGAGCATATCTGCTCGAAACTCGGCATTCACCCGGGCGAAACGACCGAAGACGGCAAGTTCACCGTTTCGCTTGTCGAATGTTTGGGCAGCTGCGGCACCGCCCCGATGATGCAGATCGGATACGATTTTCACGAGGACCTGACGATTGAGACGGTTGATCAGATCTTGGATTCGCTTAGGTGATGCGAAGATTCAGTTTTAGCGTCATGCTTTTGTTAGGTTGCATTGCGGCAAATTGTACGTCAGCACAGAACATTAAGAAGATTCGAGCTGATGACATCACAATGTCGCCGGCGATCAAAGACGGTGATGAGTTTCACATCGATACTGGATTCTATAGGCGCGGGAAAGGAGTAGAGCGATTCGATATCATTTCGTTTCGTCTTTCGGAGGAACAAAAACATGACCGAGGATTGTCGGGTGAGTTGTTCTATACCAAAAGGGTTATTGGACTTCCAAATGAACGCTTTCAAATTAAAGACGGGAAAGTATTGATAAACAATTCTGTACTCGAAGAGCCGTTTGAACAAGAAATGCGAGAAGTCGATGATTTTGGTCCGATAAACATTCCAGATAACGAGTATTTTGTATTAGGAGACAACCGCCCCAACAGCTTCGACAGCCGATTGTTGAAGCCGCATACGGTGAAAGGCGGGGATGTTCTTGGAAAGGTAGTACAAATAGTTCCGTCAAAGAATTAGGAATGGAAATCAAAGCAATAGGCTGCGAACCCTTATCGCTAAAGCGTGTCGGCATTCAGGACGGGCACACGCTTAAGGTGTATCAGGACACCGGCGGGTACGTGCAGCTGAAAAAGGCGTTCGGGATGTCGCCGGACGAGATAATCCAGCATGTAAAGGATTCGGCGCTTCGAGGGCGCGGCGGTGCCGGCTTCCCGACAGGGATGAAATGGTCTTTCGTCCCCAAAGACAGCCCGAAGCCGAAATACATAGTCTGTAACGCGGATGAATCCGAGCCGGGCTCGTTCAAAGACCGGTACCTGCTCGAATACGATCCGCATGCGCTTATCGAGGGGATGATCATCGCCGGATGGGCCCTAAAGGCCAGCACGGGGTATATCTACTTCCGCGGCGAGTACAACTACCTGATCCACATAATGGACAGGGCCCTCGCTGAAGCGAGAGATGCAGGCCTACTCGGCAAGAATATCTTCGGCTCCGGATTCGACATGGACATCCACACTCATACCGGTGCGGGTGCTTATATTTGCGGCGAGGAGACCGCATTACTGTCCAGCCTCGAAGGCTTTCGGGGCCATCCTCGAATGAAGCCGCCGTTCCCCGCAGTCGAAGGACTTTACGCTTGCCCGACCGTCGTAAACAATGTCGAAACGCTCACCTCGATCCCGCAGATCCTCGAAATGGGCGGCATCGCCTGGCGCGATCTGGGAACGGAAAAATCCGGCGGAACAAAGCTCTGGTCGATCAGCGGTCATGTGAAAAAGCCCGGTGTTTACGAGCTTCCGATGGGCTATGCCGACATGGAAAAGTTCATCATGGAAGACTGCGGCGGGATGCTCCGCGACAACAAGCTGAAGGCCGTGATCCCCGGCGGATCGAGCGTTTACATAATGAACGCCGGCCAGATCCTCGGCAAGAATGTCACGCTCGATTACGAAGGAATTGTAGAAGCCGGCTCGATGCTCGGTACAGGCGGGATGATGGTGATGGACGAGACCGTCGATGTAGTGGAGACGACCAAAAACCTGAGTGAATTCTACAAGCACGAATCCTGCGGCTGGTGTACGCCGTGCCGCGAGGGGACCGATTGGCTCGTTAAGATCTTTAATCGCATCTCCGTCGGCGAAGGCCGCCCCGAGGATGCGCAATTGCTGCTCGACATCTGCGACAACATCGAGGGCAAGAGCTTCTGCCCGCTGGGCGACGCTGCCGCATGGCCGGTTCAGAGTGCGATAAAGCAGTTTCCGGACGATTTCAAGAAGTGGCTGACCAAAAAAGCCAACGGTAACGGCATCGAGGCAAATATTTAGTGGTTCGACTGGCTCTCGATCCTTTCGGCGTTGGCCGGCTGGAGGGCCTTCCATACAAGAAGGAGAAATATGGGAAAAGGCGATAAAAGAACGAGACGCGGCAAGATCTTTGCCGGAAGCTACGGCAAAACGCGTCAGAAAGGCGGGAAGAAGAAAACGGGCGGCAGTGCCAAGTCGAGCGAATAGCCAGGATCCGAACGGGCCATTCCCGGCTGAAAACGGTTAATGTCTGAAGAAAAGATAAAAGTGATCATCAACGGTTCCGAGGTCGAGACCGAGAAAGGCGCTGTCTTGATCGATGTCTGCCGCGAACAGGGCGAGAGCATCCCTTCGTTCTGTTATTACAAGGACCTGGAACCGCAGGCGTCGTGCCGTATGTGCCTCGTCCGCATCGACAAGATGCCGAAGCTGCAGACCTCGTGCACGATCAAGTGCACCGACGGGATGACCGTAACGACCCGCAGTGCCGAGATCGAAAAGGCGCAGCGTTCGATGGGCGAGTTCCTCTTGGCGAACCATCCGCTCGATTGTCCCGTCTGCGACCGCGGCGGCGAATGCGAGCTTCAGGAGGTCATTTTCGACTGGGGAGATGTCGAAGAACGCTTCACCGAGCCGAAGAACCGTGCACCCGAAAAATACCTTTCTCCGATGGTCGCCAACGACCCGCAGCGCTGCATCCTCTGCAAACGCTGCACCCGCGTGTGCAGCGAGTGGATGGGCGAAGACGCCATCGAGGCGGGCAACCGCGGCGTCAACACGGTGATCGGCACCTACGGAGGCTGGCTGAACTGCTCGCAGTGCGGCAACTGCATCGAAGTGTGCCCTACCGGCACGCTGCTCGATTGCGTTTACCGTCACGAGACCCGTCCCTGGGAACTCGACCAGACCGTCTCGACCGACGTTTACGGCTCAGACGGAATGCAGATCTCGATCGGTTCGCGGGGCGGAAAAGTGCATAGGATCGTCGCCCGCGACCGCTATGTCAACGGCCTGAACGGCGAGTTTCTCGACGTAAAGGCGAGGTTCGGCCACGAGTTCATAGACCACAAGGACCGCGTCAAGACACCGCTTGTACGTTATGCAAAAGGCGGGAAGCTCATCCCGGCGACTTGGGATCACGCCATCGGGCTGATCGCCGAAAAGTTTGCCGCGAATGAAGGGTCGGTCGGCGTAATCGCAAGCCCGAGGCTGACCAACGAGTCGCTTTTCACGCTCGGCCGTTTTGCAAAGAACGCGGCCAAGGGCCCGATCGGTGTTGACGACCGCGGCGACATGTCCGCATTCTTCGCCAACCTAAGCGCCCCGCTGGCGACGCACCGTGAGATCCGTTACGCGAAAACTATCGTCCTCATCGGCGGCGAGCCCGAAGAAGAGCAGACCTACACGGCCAAACAGATGCGGCAGGCCGTTCGAAACGGCGGGGCTAACCTGGTCGTGGTCAACGATACGCCGATAAACCTTGCCCATCAGGCGGCGACGCAGTTCATTCACATCGCCCCGAATTCCTACGACGCCTTCGTGCTTTATTTCCTCGGCGGCCTCGACGGCGGTTCTGCGGCAGCGAAGCTCGGGATCGACGCTTCGGAACTGGATGCTTTTCAAAAGGTGATCGAGGGTACGCAAGGTGACCTTGTGATAATGGCGGGCAATGAACTTTCGCCCGAGGCCCAGGCGGTCATCGCGGGCTCTGCCGGCCGTATCGCCTCCGACTCCGGACGCGTGCTGCTGCATCCGCTGCCGCTTTACAACAATTCCGTCGGAGCGTTCGATATTCTGCCCGATGCCGATACGGCGGCCAACGCCATCGCGGGGTCGAAAGCCCTGCTGATCGCGGGCAGCCTGCAGAACCCGGAACTGCTGCAGAACAAGGATTTCGTCGTCGTCCAGGAATTGTTCGAAACGGAAACCACGGCCTTCGCGGATGTCGTGCTGCCGGCCGCTTCATTCGCCGAGGTTGACGGTACTTTTACGAACAATGCCGGTAACGTCCAGCGCGTCCGCAAGGCCATCGATCCGCTGCACCAGGCCAAACCCGATTGGATGATCACGAATTTGATCGCACGTGAAATGGGTGCCGATCTCGGCATCGAGTCGTCGGCATCAGGCGTGTTCAGACAATTGGCGGATTCGGTCGCCGCCTATGAAGGGCTGCGTTATCCCGCGCTCAAGGACGAATCGAACCCGGTGCAGGCAAAGTATTCCGTCGGGGAACGCGACGTCGCAGTTGCCGTGGACGCATTGCGAAAGCACGTTGAGGGTCTTGGGGCTCCGGGTGAAAAGATCCGGGCTACGCCGCGAATCGGTCACAAGCTGCACCGGTTGACGACGATGACCAGCAAAACGCCGCAGTTTCACCTGCTCGCTCATGGCAATCCGAAGCCGGAGAACCTTTTGCTGTCGCCGCTGGAACAGTTTGACCTCGATGGGAATCCGAAGCCGGAAGGAATGGCGGAGGCCGCGGCGGTCGGCGCCGAAGACAGGGCCAATCTCGGCGGCAGATAGAATGAGGGGCGGGGGGGGGGGGGGGGGGGGCCGCCGTTGGTTCGTGCGACCGTCGTCGAAGTTTTGTTTTAGCTGTTAGCTGTTTTTAGAAAGCGCAGTTTATGGAGTCAGTTCTTAAAACCGCTTTTCCGTTTGTCGTCTCACCGTAGGATACTGCTCGCATTTCAGGGCGTGCTGATGATCGTCGCCTACACGGTGCTCGCGGAGCGCAAGGTGCTCGGCTGGATACAGGGACGAATTGGGCCGAACCGTGTTGGGCCGTGGGGTGTCCTGCAGCCGTTCGCCGACCTTCTGAAGTTCATTCTTAAGGAAGACCTGGTTCCTGACAAATCCACCAAGTTCATTTATTTTCTTGCGCCGCTCGTAGCCCTTACCTGTGCGCTGCTTCCGATCGTGGTTTACCCGTTCGGGCCGACGATAACAACGGTTGACTGGAGTTTTCTCCCTTACGGACTGGGCGACGGGATCACCCGGCTCCCGCTGACTATCGCTCAGATAGACGTTGGCGTCCTGTTCGTCCTCGCCATTACCTCTGTGGGTGTTTACGGCATCGCGTTGGCCGGGTGGTCATCGAACAGCAAGTACTCGCTGATGGGCGGACTGCGATCGTCGGCACAAATGATCTCGTATGAGCTTGCGATGGGCGCATCGATCCTCGGCGTAGTGATGCTTGCCGGAACCCTTGATCTTAACGGCATTATTTATGCCCAGATCACTTCGCCGTTCCGCTGGTTTATCATCCCGCAGATCATTGGATTCGTTGTCTTTCTGATCGCAGCTTTCGCCGAGACGAACCGTGTTCCGTTCGACCTGCCGGAGGCGGAGACCGAGCTTGTTGCCGGTTTTCATACGGAATACTCGGCCCTGAAATTCGCGCTCTTTTTTATGGCCGAATACGTGAACATGTTCACGGTCTCCGTCATGTGCGTCGTTCTTTTTCTTGGCGGCTGGTACGTGCCTGGCCTTGGGCGGATATTCGAGCCGGGTTCGATACCCTATGCTGCCGTTAGCCACGTAGCGTTCATCGGCAAGATCTGTGCGTTCCTTTTCCTTTATATCTGGGTACGTGGAACGCTGCCGCGTTTCCGTTTTGATCAGTTGATGAACTTCGGCTGGAAGTTCCTGCTTCCGGTCGCGTTGGGAAATGTGATCCTGACGATCATCGTGGTGTATTTTTTGAATAGTTAGGAATTTTGAACGCAGAGACCGCAAAGGACGCAGGGTTTATTTAAGAACTCGATCTCTTTGTCTCATAGCTTGATCTTCTCCGCGTTCTCAGCGGCCTCTGCGTTGAAAATGTTTTTATGATCGGTACAGCACTATTCTTTTTATTTGCGGGATTCGCCATCGCTTGTGCCGTCTCGATGGTCTATCAGAAGAACCCGCTCTACAGCGCCGTGTCGCTTGTAGGGGTGTTCGTGGCCCTCTCGTGCATTTATGTCACGCTGGCGGCGCCGTTTATCGCCGTTGTCCAGATACTTATCTACGCCGGGGCGATCATGGTCCTCGTCATTTTCGTGATAATGCTGCTCAACCTGGACGAGGACAAACCACTGACACGGCTTCGCTATCTTTACGCGGTCGGCGGCGGCCTTGGATTGATACTTCTTGTCCAAACGATGTTCATTTTCTATGCTGTCCTCCGGGCCCCAAAGGATCCGGTCGATACTTCGCAGACCGCCGGCAAGTCCCTCAGCATCGGGCAGGCGATGTACACGGAGTACCTTCTGCCGGTCGAAATAGTCGGCATCATGCTTCTGATGGCGATCATCGGCGGCGTGATCCTTGTGCGAAGGCTCGAACCGGGCCAGTTGAAGCTTGTCGTGGACTCCGAGCTTGATAAACGGCACGAGGAAGAAGAGAAGGACGATTATCGAATAGCTTTCTAAGGATATGGAACCGAGTTTAGCCACATATTTGGCATTGTCCGGGATCTTGTTCACGATCGGAGCGGTCGGCGTGATCTATAAGCGCAACGCCATCGGGATGTTCATGTGCATCGAGCTGATGCTGAACGCCGTAAATCTGACGTTCATCGCCTTTTCGCGTTATTACGCCGACACCACAGGCCAGCTTTTCGTTTTTATGGTGATGAGCGTCGCTGCCGCGGAGGCGGCCGTGGGGTTGGGTATTATCATCTCGTTCTTCCGAAACAGGATCTCGGTAGACGTCGATGACGCGAGTATTTTGAAGAATTGATCGTATGGAAGTCGGCATTCGTCGCGCACGGGCCGGCGACGAGGAAAGGGTCGCCGAACTCCTTTTGAAGCTGGTAAAACAGCACGTTGATTACGACCCGAAGCGGTTCGCGGATTTTGTCACGAAAGAAGGCGCCGCCGCTTTTTATGCCGGCCGGTTTCGGGCAGAAGACGCACGAGTACTGGTCGCAGAATTCGGAGATGATATCGTCGGATTCGCGTATCTCGAGTTCGAAGAGCGGAATTACGAGGAACTTGTCGCGAAAGGGGTCTGGCTCCATGACATCTATGTCGAGCCGTCGTCGCGATCGGCCGGTGTCGGAAGGGCCCTGATGGAAGCGGCCATCGCCGCGGCCGCCGAAATGGGAGGCGATAAGCTGCTGCTGGCAACCGCCGCGAAGAATTTGGCCGGTAAAGACTTTTTCGAACGCTTCGGGTTCCGGTCGACCATGATCGAAATGACGCTCGATCTGGATTTAGAAGGATGTTGAACGCCGACGTTTTGACATTTCAGGAATTTGTGACGCACGAACCTCTGCCGTTATCGACGATCCAGCGTGCCGTTCTTGAATTTCTACAGGGACGAGACGATGCCGTCCTGTTCGGTGCCCAGGCCGTGAACGCGTACGTCAGCGAACCTCGGGCGACGCAGGATGTGGACATAATGTCGAACCGGGCGCACGAACTTGCTGAAGAACTTCGCGATCACCTGAGTGAGAAATTTCGCATCGCCGTTCGCGTGCGTGAGGTTAAAGACAAGGGTTTGCGGCTTTATCAGGTTCGAAAAGGGGGCAATCGGCATCTCGTTGATATCCGCATCGAAGACGCGATCTGTCCAAATCAGGTTATTGAAATGGTGCGCGTGTTGACGCCGCCGGAATTGATCGCGAGCAAATTAACGTCTTACTGTTCTCGAAAAGGGCAACCGAAGGCGTTTACGGATAGACGTGACATAGCGGTCCTTCTACTGCGTTTTCCGGAATTGAAGGTAAAGACCGGCGCAGTTAGTGAGGCGCTCGCCGAACGGAACGCGACTCCGGAAACGATCGAACTTTGGAATGAACTCGTGGATGAAGTTATCGTAATGCCGGACTCGGATGACGATCTGAATTATTAGAATGATAGAGAATAATCTCTTAAGCATCATCATCTTCGCCCCGCTTGCCGGTGCGGTGATCAACTGGCTGGTCGGCGGCAAGTTGAAGAACGAGACTTTCAGCGGCCTTGTCGCATGCGGAGCGATCGCGGTTTCGACGATCGTGGCGTTCATGCTCGCGTTCGGCATCGGGACTCCGCACGCAGGGGCTCTGTTCGCTGACAAGCCGGTGCTCGATCATATCTGGACCTGGATCAGCGTCGGCGGGTTCCGAGCGGATTTTGCTCTCGGGATGGACCGGCTCTCAGGCATCTACGCCCTCTTCGTTACGTTCGTCGGGCTGCTCATCCACATCTTCGCCACCGGCTACATGCACGGCGACAAGGGCTTTTACCGGTTCTTCGCTTATCTCAACCTGTTCATGTTCGCGATGCTCACGCTGGTGCTCGCGGACAATTTCCTTTTGATGTTTGTCGGCTGGGAGGGCGTCGGGCTCTGCTCTTACCTTCTGATCGGCTATTACCTCAAGCGAGACGAGGCCCGCGAGGCGGCAAAGAAAGCGTTCGTGATGAACCGCATCGGGGACTGGGGCGTGCTGATGGCGATCTTTCTGATCTTCACGCTGACCGGTTCGATCTCGTTTTTTGACAAGGTCGTCGATGGCGAACAGGTCCAGAGCGTTTTCACGTTTGTCACGCAGAACATGTCGGCCGACCCCTTCACCTGGGGGGCGATATTCGCGGGCGGGTTGACCTCGATCGGCGTGCTGCTCTTTATCGGCGCGACCGGCAAATCGGCACAGATCCCGCTCCTGACCTGGCTGCCCGACGCGATGGCCGGCCCGACGCCGGTTTCCGCTCTGATCCACGCCGCCACGATGGTCACCGCGGGTGTTTACCTCGTCGTCCGTGCCAACGCGATCTACCAATTCGCTCCGACCGCGATGTGGATCGTGGCCGTCATCGGGGCCGCGACCGCCCTTTTCGCCGCGACCATCGCCATCGCCCAGAACGATATCAAGAAGGTACTGGCCTATTCGACCGTCTCACAGCTAGGGTTCATGTTCCTCGCGGCGGGCGTAGGGGCGTTCGTGGTCGCCATATTCCATGTGATGACGCACGCGTTCTTCAAAGCCCTGCTCTTCCTCGGGTCCGGTTCGGTCATTCACGGAATGCATCACGAGCAGGACATGCGGCGGATGGGCAATCTGAAGAAGTACATGCCCGTCACGTTTTTCACGATGGCGATGGGCTGGCTGGCGATCTGCGGCATCCCGATATGGGCGGGGTTCTTCTCGAAGGACGAGATACTTTACCGCACCTTCGCTGCCGATAATTACTTCCCGGTATCGGATTTCCCGGGAAATAAAGTGCTTTGGGCGGTCGCCACCCTAACGGCCGTCCTGACCGCGATCTATATGACGCGGATGATGATAATGACCTTCTGGGGCAAGGAGCGTTGGTCAGAACCGGAGGCGGTAGCAACCGGGGATCTTGGAACAGCACATGAAAGCCCACTCGAAGCCGCTTTGGATTCTCACGATGCGCACGACGACGATGAAGAGGAACACCATCATGAGGTTCCGGCTGATTTCAAACCGCACGAATCGCCGTGGGTGATGACGGTGCCTCTGATCGTTCTGGCGTTCCTTTCTACGGTCGGGGGGCTTGTTGGAATTCCTTATGCGATGAGTTCACTGGTCGGGGCGGGCGAGATCAATGTCTTTGAACATACGCTCGATCCGGTTATCGCGAAGAAAGGCGAGCACGACGGGCACTCGGCCCCATCGGCCTCTGGTGAAAACGAGGTGAAGCATTTTTATGCCTCGGCCCCGGCAGTTCCAGGAGCCTACGATCCGCACTCGCCCGAGGTCATCCAGAAAGAACGTCTTCTCGCCTTGTTGTCGGTGGTCCTGGCCCTGGCGGGCATCGGCATCGGGTTTGCGTTGTTCAGGAATAACCCGTTGCGAAAGATGCCGAAGATCCTCGAGCAGAAGTGGAAAGTCGACGAATTTTATAACGGCTACATAGTCGATCCGCTGACCTCGCTTTCACGCGAGGGGCTGTGGAAAGGCTTCGATCTCGGTTTCATCGACGGGATCGTCAACGGCATCGGCAGTTTCGTCAAGGAACTTGGCGATATCGCACGCCGCGTTCAGGTCGGGTTTGTCCGAAGTTACGCGGCCGTGATAATGCTCGGCGCGATCGTTGTGCTCGGTTATTTCATTTATTACGGTTTCAAATTGGTCAACTGATGAACGGCGGCGGG
The DNA here is from genome assembly GCA_016716365.1 of Chloracidobacterium sp. Taxonomy (GTDB): domain Bacteria; phylum Acidobacteriota; class Blastocatellia; order Pyrinomonadales; family Pyrinomonadaceae; genus OLB17. The sequence continues at coordinate 26,696 of JADJWM010000001.1, forward strand.
CCGCGGAGCCCGTCGTATATTATGGATCTCATTGCTGAAAACATCCTTACGATCCTGATCCTGCTTCCGGTGGTCGGTGCCCTTGCCGTGCTTGGCTACCAGATGTTCTGGAAGCAGGAGAGCCAGTTGAAATGGGTCACCTTTGCGATCACGCTGCTCAACTTCCTTCTCTCGCTCGTCCTGGTCTTCGATAAGGGAGCGGCCTCGGCTAGCGGGTTCCATTTCGAGAAGAACGTGCCGTGGATCAGCGCGATCAATACGAATTATCACGTCGGCGTCGACGGCCTCAGCCTTTGGCTGGTGATCCTGACGACCTTCATAATGCCGATCGCGGTGATCTCAACCTGGCACGCGGTCGAGAAGAAAGCGACGGCCTTTTACATCTTTCTTCTGCTGCTTGAATCGGCGATGATCGGTGTTTTCGTTTCGCTCGACCTGCTGGTTTTCTACCTGTTCTTCGAGGCGTCGCTCATCCCGATGTTCTTCCTCATCGGTGTTTGGGGCGGCAAGGACCGCATCTATGCGGCCGTTAAGTTCTTTATTTTTACCGCGATCGGCAGCCTGCTGATGCTGGTCGCGATCATCGCCCTCTATTTTATGCACGCGGACGCGACGGGCGTCGGCACTTTCGATTTTGTCACGCTGCTGAACACCTTGAAGCTTGGGAACATGACCTTTTCCGCTTCTGCCGGTGCCTTTTTGTTCCTCGCATTCGCACTCGCGTTCTCGATCAAAGTGCCGCTGTTCCCGTTCCACACGTGGCTGCCCGACGCGCACACCGAAGCCCCTACCGCCGGTTCCGTCATCCTGGCCGCGGTCCTGCTAAAGATGGGCACCTACGGCCTGATGCGGTTCAACTTCACCCTGTTCCCCGATCAGGCCCGCGAGTTCGCACCGCTGTTCATCGTTCTTGCGATAATCGGTATCGTCTACGGTGCGTTGGTTGCGATGGTCCAGCCGGACGTCAAGCGGCTCGTGGCCTACTCGTCGGTGGCCCACATGGGATTTGTCATCCTCGGGATGTTCTCGTTTACGGAATGGGGAATGCAGGGTGCAGTTTATCAGATGCTCAATCACGGCGTCTCGACCGGTGCATTGTTCCTTTTGGTGGGCTTCATCTATGAACGCCGGCACACGAGGATGATCTCCGACTTCGGCGGGCTTGCGAACGTAATGCCCATCTATGCGACGATCTTCGTTATCACCGCGATGTCGTCGGTCGGGCTGCCGTTCCTGAACGGGTTCGTCGGCGAATTCCTGATCATGGTCGGGATGTGGAAGTCAACGATCCTCAGTGTCACGGCCGCGGCAAACTGGAATTACATTGCCACGATGGTCGCCGGGACCGGCGTGATCTTCGCCGCCGTTTACCTGCTCTGGATGATCCAGCGGGTCTTCTTCGGAAAAGTGACTAACGATAAGAACCGGGGCCTCGCCGACCTCAGCTATCGCGAGATCGGCCTTATGGTTCCCCTGCTTTTCCTGATGGTCTTTATGGGTGTTTACCCGCGGCCGTTCCTTGAGGCGACCCATTCTTCAGTCTCCGAGATCCAAAAGCGAGTGATGCAGCGCGCCGGGGGCGAGATAGATCAAGCCCAGGTGCCGGGGCCGAGTGAGGAGAAGACCGAGGCGCATCTCGAAATTCAACAAAAATGAACCTGTTCCTTTTCGCAGAATTAGCCAACCCGAACGTCAACATCCCGATCATCCTTCCGGAGATCGTGATCGCGGCCGCCGGCATCGTCGTGATGCTTTTTGACAGCTTCTTCCCCGGACAGCGTCGCGTTACGGGCATCATGTCGCTCGTCGGTATCGTTCTCGCGGCCGTCCTTCTTTTCGGAACATGGTCCGCGGGCATGCCCGCCTCCGCATGGAACGGGATGATCGCTCATGACAACCTTCGGCTGACGTTCTCGTTCGTTTTCCTGCTGGTCTCGGCGATGACCATCCTGATCTCGACCATCTGGGTCGAGACCGAAAAGGTGCCGGCCGGCGAATATCACGCTCTCCTGCTTTTTGCGACATTCGGGATGCTGCTGATGGCATCCGGCAATGATTTGGTTATCATTTTCCTCGGCCTCGAGACGCTTTCGATCGCGACCTACGTGATGGCCGGTTTCCGCAAGACCGACCTCAAATCAAACGAATCGGCGATGAAATACTTCATCCTCGGCTCGTTCGCATCCGCCTTCCTGTTATACGGAATGGCCCTGACCTACGGTGCAACCGGTTCGACCAACATCACCGAGATCGCGGCCCGCGTCGCCGATCCAAACTTCCCGGCCCTTCTGCTCGTCGGGGCCGCAATGTTGATCATCGGCTTCGGATTTAAGGTCGCCACGGTTCCCTTCCACATCTGGACCCCGGATGTCTATGAAGGCGCCCCGAGTCCGGTTACCGGTTTTATGGCCGCCGGCCCAAAGGCCGCCGGATTTGCCTCCTTTATTCGCGTTTTTGTTCTCGGTTTTCCGTTGATGGCGGGCGTGCAGGCATCCGGATATCTGCACGATTCGTGGATGGCTGCCCTGAGCGTCATGGCGATACTGACGATGACGGTCGGGAATGTCGCGGCGATCATGCAGGACAACATCAAGCGGATGCTCGCATATTCGTCCATCGCCCACGCCGGTTATGCGATGGTCGGCTTCCTTGGCGCGGGTGCGGCATCGACGGTACTGGAACGCGACGCCGCGATCGCATCGGTCGCCTTTTACATGCTCGCATACGCCATCACAAATCTCGGCGCATTCGCGATCGTCACGCTCCTTGGCCAGAAGAACGACCGTCGTACCGAGTTTGAGGACTACAACGGCATCGGCTTCCGGTCGCCCGTGCTCTCGTTCACGCTTTCGCTTTTCATGCTCAGCCTGCTCGGGATCCCGCTGACCGCCGGTTTCATCGGCAAGGTGCTCGTTTTCAGGCCGGCACTCGAAGCGCAAAATGCCCTGCTTACCATCGTCGTCGTCGCTGCGGTCATAAACACGGCGATCTCGGCCTACTATTACCTCAGGCTGATCGTCGTGATGTTCTTCCGCGAGCGGACCTCCGATTGGGTCGAGCCGCGTATACCGGCCGGCATCGCGGCGGCCCTCGTGATCGCCGTCATCGGCGTCTTCTATCTCGGCATTTTCAGCAGCAGCATCATCGAGCGGTTCTCGCAAACCACACAGTCGATCGGGTCCGTAAGCACGAGGTGACGGACGCGGATGTTTACCGAGCTTGACGTCGAAAATTGGCCGCGAAAGGCGACCTACGATTTCTTTCGCGGTTACGATGACCCGTTCTTCAATTTCACCGCCAACGTCGATGTAACGGATCTTTACCGGTTTACCCGGGAGAACGGCCTTTCGATCTCGCTCGCATCGCTTTACAGCGTCATGACCGCTGCCAACGAGATCCGCGAGTTCCGCATAAGGCTGCATGAAGGCAGGGTGGTCGAATTTGACCGCATCCACGCGACACAGACGATACTCAACGACGATGAGACCTTTTCGTTCGCGTACTTCGAGATGCGGCCCGACATCGTTGAGTTCGACTCTGCGGGCAGAATCGCCGTCGAGAAGTACAAGAAATTGAAGACCTTCGATGTGGAATCCGACCGTGTCGACCTGATCTATTTCAGCGTGATCCCGTGGGTATCGTTCACAAGCTTCAAGCATGCGACCCGCCTCGACCGGACCCAGACCGTACCCCGGATCGTGTTCGGAAAGATCTTCGACGAAGGGGCGGCCAAGATGATGCCTTTGTCGGTGGAGGCAAACCACACCATCATGGACGGACTGCACGTCGGAAAATTGTTCATCCGGTGCCAGGAATTGATGAACAGTTACTGATCGGGGGTAACGGATCGAAGCTGGCCCGGTTCCCGTTGGCGGCTCTCGCTCCAAAAATTTTTCGACGCTTACGAGCAGGAAACAAACTTCAAAGGATGACGACCGCCTCGATCATAGAATCGCTTCAGGACGCTTGGATACCTGCAATCTACCGCGAACAGGTCCGCACTCAAAGAACGCTCCTACGAAATGGAGATCCCCGAACGCGAGAATCGGGCCCAGATACTTTTCACACTGCTAGGGATCGAGCTCAAGGTCGGAAAGCGCCGTTTTGCCTGTCCAGATCTTGCGACGGCCCGGTATTTACTGGTGTTCGCTCGGCTCGGCTGCAGGAGCGTCGCGATCCCTTATGACATCACGCGGATCTCTGTCATTGCCGACGACCTTGAAATGGCGTGGCAGAAACTCGTGCTGACCGTGGATGACCGAACAAAGCGGGCGACGCCGAGTGGGCGCGGCCGCGTTCGCAGCGGAGTGATAAAAAGTGTCCGCGAAGAGATTGCCGCGGAAGGTGCCGGTCCGCAGATGCCGGAGTTCAGTAATTCGACCAGGCAAAGGTTTAACTGATATAATCATCAATTATTCAGGAAATCGATGTTTCGATCTCCTGACTTTTTAACGTAAGATCGAGGTTTATGTTGGACGCGGCATTTAAGACAACGGTTTCTGAAGAGCTTCCGTTCCCGTACAACAGGCAGGCTTTCTGCAAATACGAGCCGATCGAAAAGACGGTCGAACACGCTCGTGTGCTGATCGTAAATTGCCTGCTTAGGTACGAAACGGACCTTTCTGAACTGGCCCATACTGAATGGGGCGAGACGGTCGAGTCTCGGCTGCGGCTCGAGAGAAAGATCTCAGGGCTCGCCTGCGACAATATTGCCCAAAACGTTATCCGCCTGGTCAAGCAGCCGAAAACGCTTACTGTGCACCTTTCGGAGGTTGCCCGTGCCGCCCGGGAATTCAAGCCCGATGCGATCGTGATGAGCGGCACCTACAGCGATTTCGACTTTTATCATCCGGGCCAGATCGCCGCTTTCGCCGAATTTATCCAGACGACAAGAATGCCGGTCCTTGCGATCTGCGGTGCTCATCAACTGGTCGCGCTGGCGTTCGGGGCCGAGCTCAAGACGCTTGACAACCTGGAGCTTCACGAAAAGCGCACGGACCGCGTTCTGGAATATCAGTACCGCTTCGTAAAGATCGTCGATCCTTCGGACCCGATCTTTGACGGGAACAAGGACGAGACTTCGGGCGTGTGGCAGGAGTATACGAAGGAGGATGACATCCTCCGCGTGTGGCAGAATCATGGGGTCCAGGTCGACGGTATTCCTGACGGCTTCGAACTTCTCGCCACGTCATACCTCTGCAAGAACCAGATGATGGTCAAGCGTCTCGACGGCCAGCTGATCTACACCGTTCAGTTCCATCTCGAAAAATCATTCGAAGACTGGTCCAAGAACCCCACCCGCTGGGAGCACCCCAACGAATCCCGCGACGGCCGGATACTCTTCGAGAATTTCCTGCGTCTCGCTCTCGAGCATGGCGTCGAAGCTGATCGGCCCGCAGCACTTGCCACCTAACCCGCGATAATCTGCTTCGCCTTTATGACCTCTGGGAGGTCGGGATCCGCTAAGCTCCATATCTCAAGGAAAGCCCTGTAATTTTCGACCGCCTCGGCTTGTTGTCCCTTTGATCGGTAGGCTTCGGCAATGTGGTACCTTGCGAGCGGATAATTCGGATTTATCCTGAGCACCCGCTCAAATTCAGCGATGGCCTCGTCCGCACGGCCAAGCTTTAGGAATATCTCACCAAGGCAATCTTCATGATCGATGTAGTTCCATGTCGGGGGCGTATGGCCGATGGCTTCCCTGAATTTGGCGATCGCTTCGTCGGTGCGGCCCTGGTTCATCGCGATAGTTGCCCGCTGATAGAGATCGAACCGCGGATTTGGACGTGAGCCCCGGTCAACGTAGGTGATCGGGCCGAGAACAAATTTTTCGAGTTGGTCGGCCCGTCCCTTCCGCCCGCTCTTGAGCGCGGCGAAGTATGCCGGCCAGGAAGTCTCGTTATTCGTCGCGAACGCGGTTTCCGCTGCCTGCTCCGCTTCTTTCAGCCTTCCTTTTCTGTCATAAAGGTATGCAAGAAATGCGTGGCCGCGCGCCTTTTCCGCGTGGCCCTCAGCACTGTCTAAATACTTCGAGACCAACTCGATCGCCGAATTGTACTGGCCCATTCTTACCCGCGTATTTGCTAGATGGATCAGGGCAATTTCGAATTCAGGGTCGATCGCGAGTGCCTTCTCGAATTGCTCTATCGCTCGATCGTAGTCCCCCGACCATTGAAGCGAAAGCCCGAGGCTGTCGTACGCATTCGGCTCATTCGGAGCGATCGATACGTACCGTTCGTGGGCGGCGATGGCCTCGGAATGAAGTCCCTTTATGGACATCATTGTCCCGAGCATATTGTAGATCGGGCCGGAGTTGGGATCGACGGCAAGGCCTTGTTTCAATACGGCGACCGCCTCGTCGATCTGTTCTTCTCCCCGAAGGAGCCGGGCCAAGCGCCAATAACTTTCAGTATCGAAGGGGAAACGGGCGATCATCTGCCGGTACGCGGCGATCGCACCCGAGTAATCGCGATTGGCGATCGCATACCACGCGGCGATGTCCAGCCGGTTCTTATCGGTGAGCCTGGCCGAAAGTCGAAACGCCTTTTCGAGATATGGCATGCCCTCATCGACACGGGCCCAGGTCACGGCATAGGCGTAGCCGATCCTTGCGTACGCCATAGCAAAATCCGGATCCAGCTTGATCGCGCGAGAGAAAAGGCCGATCGCCTCCTGACTTTGAAGTGCGTTGGCTTTCTCGACCCCGAGCGAGTAAAGCGGTACGCCTCGAGGTCATCGGTCATCGCCGTGGTCAAGCCCTGATCCGCCCAGGCTCGTCGGCGTTCAGGTGACGGAGCAGCTTTCGGGCCAGTATGTCGATCTGCGACAGTATGTCTTCCGGCCTTTCTACCGTTAGGCTTTCGGCCGCACGAAGCGATCCCGCGGCAGCATCCTGGACCTGCACATCGATCCGAAGTTTTTCACCCGCACGAGCAAAGCTGCCCGTGACGATCACCTGGGCCCCGCTCTGCTTTGCCAAGTCGAGCGCCGTATCAAGTCGGTCTGAAGTCCCGGCACTGTGATATCCGGCCCTCTCGAGCAATGCGGAAAGCTGCTGCCGGCTCAGGATGGTCAAACGTTCAGAGCGCGAGAGGTCGGTGATCAGCATGTCGGCGAGGCCTTCGCGAAGCCAGTCGAGATCCCCGTCACCCGAGGCGTTGTGAAAGAACATCACCGCCACCGTTTCGCGGCCCGCTATCTGCGGAAGCCTGATCTCTGCAGCCGGAGCGGTTCGCAGGAACCCAAAATATACGGCCAATGCGGCCAAACAAACGGCCAATGTGCCGCCCGCGAACAAGACCGGGCGGCCTCGCAAAAAAGGTTGCGGCAAAGCGGCGGGGAGTGCCGGGACGGCGGCTATCGCGTCGGTTTCCTCTTCGATCTCAAATTCGACCCGGGTGATCTCCTCGGTAAACGCCCCGCTGTACGTGTTTGCGTTGACCGGGCCGATAAATCTATAACCTGTTCGCGGAATTGTCTTGATGAAGCGGGGACGGTGGGGATCGTCGCCGAGCGCCCTTCGAACCTCTTTGACGCATTGGACGAGCACGTCGTCGGTCACGGCCGTATCGTTCCAAAGCGCGCCGAAAAGTTCGTCTTTTGACACAAGGCGGCCGTTCCGCTCGATCAGATAGGCGAGAACCTGAAAACTTTTACGCCTGAGGTGGAGCTCTTCGCCGTCGCGGCTTACGCACCCCCGCGCAAGGTCGATCTCGAGGCCCTCAACGCTGTAAACATGATTCGCCGCCTTCTGCATGGCCGTTAAACGAAATTTCGTTGAAATTTCGTCGTTTCTTCGTTACCCGCCGAAGTTAAGGATTAGCCTGCATGATATCCCAGTTTTGCGGAAATTTAACAACAAAATTAATGCGACGAAAACTAAAACTTACGGTTGTGACGAGCCGCCGGACGGCGAATGAGTATCGCACCGGGACCGAACAGGCCCCGCCGCCCGAAACCGCCACCGCCGATGGCGACGCCCCGGTGGTTCCCGAACAAATGGACCTTTCGCCCGGCGTGAGGTCGGCCATCGAATCCCTGATCGCGATGGCGAAGGACAAAGAAGGTCGTCAATGAGAATGCTTTTGACCAAGCCGACCGAAAGTCGCCCCGTACCCGAGAGGCTTCACCCGATCTTCGGAATTGATCCGGTGACGCCGCGAGGAGTGATTATGAAATACCGTTTAGCTCTCTTGATCCTGTCTCTCGGCCTTGTCTCGATATTCATCACCACAGTTTCTTCGCGGAACCGGATGGTATATGTCGAGGACCGAACGCCCCAGGAGGCCGGCATCTCTGTTACGAACGGCGACGAACGGATCCCGGCCACGACCGGCCAGCCAACTGAAAGATCGATCGGATTATGCGTGCCTGATGGTCAGACAGCGATCGTCAACCGGTCGATACTGATCGACTACCTCGGCGATAGGCCGCCGATCTGGCAGGATGGCTGGAAGGTTTATGTCCGGACATCACCGTGTTCGGGGCGCTTCGATTGGGTCTCAGTCGCCCTGCAGAATCCGACCGGCCGTGGTGGGTCGGGAATTTGGTATACGGCCGACATTATTCTAACCGGCACCCCGATGCGCTGCGTGAGAGAAGGCTCGAGATGCACGAAGGCAGAAGCAGAGGCCGAAGCGGTTGTGGTCCGGGGCCAACCGAAGTTCCGTGATTACTGTTTAAGGAGTATTCCGTTTGGAAGCAGCAGCAACGGGCAAGTGGACGATCGTCGTCGGCAAATTCGGGAACCCGGCCCGGTTGGTTCTTTGAAGACGGGCCAATGTGCAGCGAAGAGGCCGAAGAGATCACGGGTCTGACCGGGGCCTGCAGCGGCAGCACCGGGCAGGGGTACAGCGGCTGGTGCAGCAGCAGGAGGTTGTGGGCCCTACCAGAAAGGTTCGGTAAACCAGGGCGACGGGAAACTCTTACTTTCTATCGCGGAACAACCCTGAACAATGCCAGGCCGACTGCGATAAGAACCCCAGACGCTGTTTACGCTGATGCACGCCGGGGCCAATAACCCGAACGATCCGCCAACTGTGCTACCTGATAGCGGAGGCGAGAAAGATCTGCACCGTCGCCGTGCTGCACCACCGCGTTAAAGACGAAAGGCGAGAACGGAGTTACATCTTCCGACCACCGATCCATCGGGCAATTGGCGGGCGAGCATTGTGGAATCGAACACCGGAAACAATTTCACCTACGACCTGGTGCTCAACCCGGGCGTCCGCCGGCAAATGGACCGGCATGCTGACGCTCACCTCAAGCCCGAATGCGTCCTACGGGTTCACCGCCGCGGCAACCCTTGAATCTCTCGGCGGCGGAAACATGCCATCACATATTTCGCCAAGGGCAGGGATCAGGTTGGAACCGGAACGTTTACTCGCGATGCCATATTTTCGGCGGTTCGCAAAACTCGGTCAAATTTGTCAGACGTTAGAGGGATCATATGAAGAAAGAATTATTGCCACTGTCACACTGCTTGTCCTGTTTGGTTCCGTTGTCGAGACCTTGGCTCAAACCCGAATCCGCTTCGCACGCGGACGCACATCGACAACGGTCACGGGCACGCTCGCGTCGATCGGCGAACGCGATTTCGTTCTGCGGGCCGCGGCCGGGCCAATACCTGTCGGCAACCGTCAGTTCTTCAGGCGATTGTATTAAGTTCAGCACCATCGAGACCGCCCAGGCCTTCCGTACCGACGAGGGCGACAACTGGCTCAAGCTGATGAACATGTGCCGCCGTCGCTGTCGTTCACGATGACGGTCTCGATCAGATAGAGGCTCTTCTAAAGGGTCTGAATTGGAGAGTTGTATGAAACACGTTCACCGCCTGTCATGGCTTTTTGATTCTTCTCGCCCTCTCCGTACATCTGAAAGCCCAGAGATCGAGGTCGATATCGAAACATGGAAAGGCGTCGGCAATTATATGCCCGGGGTAAAAGTGGAGATCGGTTCTTACTCGACCACGACCGATCATCGGGGAAAGGGAAGGTCCGCCTACCTCCCGGGGAACTTTTATTTCGTCAGAGCGACGGCTCCGTGTCAGCTGATGAACGTCGCACCGCAAGGGGAATATCGTTCGTGCGGGCGGCACCAGACCGTGAGCCAATAGTGAATCTCCCGGCCGGAAACACCGGCACGCGGCGGCTCTCATTTCTTTTCCGCTGCGAAACCGACACGGTCCCCGGCATGGTTCGCGTCAAGATCGCAACCCGCTCAAGCTGACGCCCCGAACGTCGACGTAAAGATGCAAAGCGGAGTTTCCGTCAGGCTCGGCGACAAAACGTATGTGAGCGATGAGAATGGCGTTATCGATATTGACGTGCCGCCGGGTGAATACCGA
>JADJWM010000002.1 GCA_016716365.1 Chloracidobacterium sp.
GGCAGTGCCAGGTTCATCCGATCTCTACCTTTGCCGAACGTCTGCTTGCAGACGGGCACGAGGTTATCTGCCTCGACAATTTCTTTACAGACCCGCAAGGCGAGCATGCTTATAACTGGACGACCCATAATTTTGAACTCTGGCATCCCCGGCACGTGACCATGACCCGGTCCTTCTTGAGGTGGACCGGATCCACAACCTCGCATGTCCCGCTCTTCGCCATCCATTACCAGTACAATCCGGTCAAGACGGTGAAAACGCGAGCGTGATGGGGCTTGATCAGAAATAACTCCGGGTGGCCAAGCGGGTGCACGCCCGGATATACCCAGGCGTCTGAGCGGGGCCTCCTGACGACCCGCTCAGACGCACGCAGACCGACCCCTATTTTCCGGGAACGTAAATCCCATCGGGCCGCGAAGCTGCTATGACGAAGGAAAACGCGTCGCCGAAACGCTGATGATGGACTATCATCGCCAGAACGGCGTCGATACGCGTATCATTCGCATTTTCAACACTTACGGCGAACGGATGATGGAGGACGACGGCCCGTGTACGTCTCCAATTTCATCGTCCGGGCCAGGATGAGGACTGCCTTACCGTTTATGGCGACGCTCGCGACACGTCTTTCTGCCGTTTCTCGGACCGCCCTCGAAGGGATGGTTCCGTGCGATGGGCCGGGCCGATGACATCCACATGCCACGGTCCCGATCTCCGGCAGTCCCGGCGAATTCACGATGAACGAACTTGCCGATGGTCGGGCGGGCCGCCGCACGGAGGTTAAGATAAAATATCCGCCGTTACACTCAGGATTCCAGAAAGCAGCGTCAGCCCAATATCGACCGGGAGAAAATTGCTCCGGTTGAGGCCGAAAGTCGCACTCCCCGACGACGCCGAAACTGTTGAACGTCGCGGAGCGTGACCGGCGAAAATATCGTGCGAAGCCCGCGCGTTAGCAAGGGCTTATAGTTCAACGCGACATTACGCTGCGAATAACAGGCGGTCTTTCGCATTTATATAAAGAAGATGCTTGCACCGGCGGGGGGCCGGGTTTTGTCCCGGAGTCATTTGGCCGACGAGTTTATCGCGGCAGGTCACGAGGTGACCGTGATCGATGATCTTTCGACGGGGAAATACTCAAATGTCGAACATCTGGAGGGCCACGACCGCTTTCGACTGATCATCGACACGGTCCTCGACCAGCCTTTGATGGAAGAGTTGATCCGCGAATCTGACCGCGTCTTTCATATGGCGAGCGCGGTTGGCGTTCGGCTGATAATGGAGCAGCCGGTAAAGACGATCGAGACCATTTTTCAAGGAACCGACGTGATCCTGAAATATTGCTCGCGGTTCCGCAAACGGGTGCTGATCCCAAGCACATCCGAGGTTTACGGCAAAGGCGCTAGCGTTCCATTCAAAGAGGACGACGACCTTCTGACCGGAGCGACAGACAAGCACCGCTGGGCATATGCGTGTGCGAAGACTCTCGATGAGTTCCTCGCCCTCGCCCATTGGCAAGAGACGCGGCTTCCCGTGGTCGTGGTTCGCCTGTTCAACACCGTCGGACCGCGTCAGACGGGCCAGTATGGAATGGTCGTTCCCCGCTTCGTAAAGGCGGCGATCGAAGGCCGTGAGCTCGAAGTGCACGGCGACGGAACGCAGTCGCGATGCTTCGGCCACGTCTCTGACGTGGTGAACGGGTTGAAGGTAATGCTCGAGAATCAGTACTGCTTCGGGCAGGTTATCAATCTCGGAAACGACGATGAGGTGACGATCACGCGGCTGGCCGAGAAGGCGATCGAACTGACGAACAGCCGCAGCGAGATCCGTTACGTACCCTACTCGGTCGCCTACGGCGAGGGGTTCGAGGACATCGCAGCGGGTGCCGAGCCTCGAAAGGCCGCTCGCCTGCTCGGTTATAAGCCAACCCGGACGCTGGACGACATCATCAATGATGTGGCGAGCGATTTCGCTGCCAAGGAGCAGGTTCACAGTCAACGCGAAGTTTGTTTTCGGCTCAACAGGCCGCGCACCTGGGTATTCAGCGGCATGTTTTATTCTGATCGGCGTTTCCGATGCGGCGGGCCAATCTACCGGCCTGAAGGGTCGAGTCACGCACAATTCCGGCAGGCGACTCCGAACGCCACCATATCGGTCAGCCGGGACGGCGAGGTCGTCAAATCGGTAAAAACATCGTCAAATGGAAGCTTTGAGATAACCGGGATCGAAGCCGGCCGTTACGCCCTGCGTGTCGAAGCTTCCGGTTACGCCGCCGGATCGATGAGCAATGTCGAGGTCAAGCGGAACAAGGTCCGCGATCTCGGCGACCGTCTCTTTCTTAACGCCGACGAAGGCTCGCAGGTGATCATTCGCGGGAGCGTCTTCTTTAAGGAAGGCACCAGCGTCGGCGGGGCCGATGTCGAACTTGCCCGGGTCAATTCCGATGGGACCGTAAGGGCGATCGCAAAATACGACCTCGATAAGCGGTGAGTTCACATTCCGCAGGCCCGACGAACCGGCGACCTACCGGATCACGGCAAAGTACAACGGCGTGACGGGAAGCAAGGACATCACCGTCGAGAACGCCGCTCTGTATCGCCTTGCCATTTCACTCAACCTCTCGAGAAACGACAGATAATTTCGGCAAAAGCAGGTCAGTTAATTGTTTCGGAGATCTCCTCGGTGTTCTGGACGTGCTGCATTTTCCCGGGCGTCGGCCACTATCAGCGGAAACTCTTCAAGCACGCCTGGTCGGCGACGTCTGCACGCAAGTAGGTCCCTGGCTTGGGAAAACGACGTTCACAAAAAGCTGACGTTGTCGGTAAAACCGCCCGGCGTCAGGTCGATCGGCGTGGCCTGGGATGAAACGACCAGGTTCGAGCGGTCCGGCGAAAGGATCCGCACCTCGGTCTCGTGGACCCCGGCGCCCATCCAATGATTTATCACGGCGAACTTGATCAGCGAAACGGGCAGCTTCTCGACCATTATGTTCTGGAAGATACCCATCAGCGAGATCTTATTGCCCATCTCGATCCGGACGTCGTCACAGAGCAGCGTGTACCTGAGTGTTAAGTTCGGGATTTCCATCATTCAGGTCTTAAAACGGACAATAACGCCGGCATTTCAGTCTAAAGGTCTCGCCGTCGGCCCGTCGGAAAACGGTGGTGGCTGGCGGCTTCCGGGGCTAACCGGCCTTTTGGTCACTGACTGCTTCGCGGCTAACGTCTTTGCCACGATATTCCTCTATTCGGCCCACAGAGTCAAACTTTTGATCGTATCCGAAAGTTATTGTGGACTTCTCGTTGATCGCTCGACGTGTCGATCCTGGCTTGTGTCTTGTATTCGTCTACTTGTTTCTCGATCTCCAATTCGGATCTTTTTTTCTTTTTTCGTGTAATTCCTGGAAAATTTTTCGTGACCCACGAAGCGTGTGTCCTATTTTCACCTACTTGTTTATCGAACTTCAGTTCGGTTCTTTTTTTCTTCTTTCGTGTAATTCGTGGAAGATCTTTCTTCATCCACAAAAGCGACGAAAAAGATCGGAAAGGAAAAGAACGCAAAATGCCGATGGTGCGAAACTAAATTCATCGTCGTGGACTTTCCATCTAAGGATGCCCAAACCCCAAAAAGTTGGCCTTATGATCTATCTGGAGCACCAAACGATACGGACACTTCCAAACTTTTCTTCCTCTTTGCCCGTAACAGCGTTATAATCGGATTTCCCCCCGAAACACGGAAAGGCGCTTTATGCTTTCGTACATCCTGATCGGACTTTGCTTCTCGTTGGTCGGCGTTGCGGGCCTTCAGCTGATGTATATGTTCTATCTCGACCGGCTGGACCGTGAACGGAAAAAGCGGCTTGCCGAGCTTGAACGGAGGGTCCGCGACCTTAAAAAGCTCCTGGCCGCGGCCAGGCACAGGATCGACGAACAGGATGAGCTGATCGAGAGCCTCGAACTCTTCGGCCACGGCCGGGAAGAGGCATGGGCCGATGTGATCGAAGAGAACTAGGGCCCGTATCTTAGTTCGGCTATCGTGAACGGTTCGTCGAAAGGCGGTTCCCCGCTGTGGGTCTCTTCGATGGCGCCCATTGCTTACCTCGATTTCGACTGCATGTACTGTGCGACGTCTTCTGGCGGGGTCACCCGGATGCGGTTTTTGTCGCGGAAGACGACGAATCGCTTCTCGTCGATCCGCCCTTCGGGATGCCTCAGGCGGAGGGTGAATGTCTTATTGTCGCCCTGCCCTTCGACCAGCAGCGGCATCTGGCCCCAGACGTCGCCGGACGACCTCCAAACCGTGTAGAAACCCTGATCGTACTTGTCGAACGCGAGCACGAGGATCCCGTCAAAATCCGGCTCGACGCCGTCGATCTGCTTGACCTGGTTGGTCCGCGTCAGGATCACCCAATTGCCCGGCGAACCGATCTTTTCACTCATGCCAACGCGGTCGCGGCTTTCGGTGTCGAGCCGCTGCCAGGAAACGAATTTGCGGTTATTTTGCTGGAAAAAGACGATGTCGCTCGGGATCTGAAGCTCGACCTGCCGCCCGAAAAGCCATCCTGCTGGAGCCGGCGAGATCGACGGGTCGATCTTCACCTGGTACCAAATATCATACTTTTCTTCCAGCTTTTCCGGTTCGTTCGCTTCCTTTGCCGCCTCGATCTCTTCATTCCGGCTCGCCCGGCCCGGCGTTCGATCGCCGGACGAATCGTCCACATCGGAAACCTCTTGCTTCGGCACGAACTTCCATGTCATGATCTCGAACGTCGAGCCGCTCGCCAGCCTGAAAAGAATGTTATCCGTGGACATCTCCGGCGACAGCCTCAGGTTCGACGCCGCCCTCAGCTGTCCGGCCGCCTGCGGCACCTGGTCCGCCAGATTCTTCGGCCAGTTTTCGCGATTTGTCCAGGACCTCGCTTGTGATGACGTGCTGGGCCTCGATCCAGCCCTCGGTGTTCGTGTCGTCGTTCGCCCGCACCCGGTACCACAGGACCTTTTCAAATTCCATCTGGTCCAGGACCTCAAGCTGTTCGCCCCTCTTTACCTCAAGCAGGTCGGCGGCTACGACCGCGTACGATGTCCGGATCTGGGCCGTTTTCGAGATCACGGTTGCCGTATCGGTCAGCCCGATCGCATTCGATACGCCGCCGAGCATCCCGTCGATCAATCCGCATCCGGACTGAAAAACAACGACGCCGATCAACGCGGCGGACAATGTAAGTTTAGAGATCAACTTCATTTCAAACTTCACCTTCACCGGCCATTATAACCCAGTTTCCTGAGCATTGACCGCTGCCGCCCCGTCGTCCGGCCGGAAACAGCCAGACGCTGCTCTCCGTCTTTAGATGAGAATTCCAGGCCCGCGGCCGCTAAGGACGGGCCCCGATCGACCGGCCCGGAACCGAGGATCACGCCGTCGACGATCTTCTTCAGGGCGGGCTCTGCTGACATCGCCGCGATCACGGCGTCGTTCCCGTTTGACGTCTCTTTCGAAAAAGCGTGCTTCCGGAACAGGCCTCGGAGCAGGCCCTCGGCCGAACGTGTTTCGCCCGAACCGCCCATCAATGCAAGGTCTGAGAGGAAAGCGGCGAGCAGTCCGCGGGCATAGACCTGCGTCTCGCCGCCGGCCCACCGCTCTCGCGAAGATTCGACGAGCGAGCGGCGGCGCGTCGCCGAACGGTCGATCCTGTACGCCCGCGAGAGCGTATCGAGCATATCGTCGAACCTGATCCGTTTCAGCGACACAGCCGTTTTCAGCGAAATGTACATCGCAAAGCCCTCATAGAACCAATCGTACGTGCCCGTTAGCCCGACAGCGTTCGGTATCCACAGATGAAAAAGCTCGTGACGAAGCTGTTCATGAAGCCGCTGTTTCGCCGGATATTCAAATGCCATTCCCGCCGACGCGATCAGGACCGAACTTCCGCGCGTTTCGGCCTCCCAGGTCCCGTGCCCGACGCCCGGCTGCGGAAACGGAAACAGCACGACCATCGAACCTGCCGAAGGCGGGCCGCCGAAGAGCTTGACATATTCGCGAAGATCTCAAGCGTCATTTCGGCGGCTTCGGCATCCGTATGAAGCCAGTTTCCGTTGATCAGCAACACCGGCTCGCCTTTTTTCGGCGGCTCGATCCGCCGAATTCCCTTCCCTAGAACAAACACTGCCCGCCCGCGGTCATTGACGTCGAACAGGCCGTCGCCGCCCGCCGTCTCGGTGCTCATCACCGACCAGCCGTCCGGGACAACGAACCGCACCGTCGCTCGCCGCCCGCCGTTCGCGGAAACATGCGGAAGGATGTCGTCAAGGAAAATGATCCCGAGATCGCCGGCGACCCACGAGGCGTGAGCGGCCGATCGCGGATCTTTCAACGTCGAAAGGTCGGCCGAAAACTTGAAATTTACGATCCGCGCATCGGCGGCGAACTCCGACGGATTGAGCCTTTTGAAGGCGATCGGACTCCCATCGCCGCCGGACAATTCCACCTTGTCGATCCGGCTGCTCAGCCGGTCCGCACCGATCGCCGTGCCAGTGAAAGAGAGGTTTCGCGGGCCGTCACCTCCCCCTGTGAATCGCCCGCTTATCGCCGCCGTCCCTTTGTCCGCATCGATCTCTATCGTCGCCTCAAGGTCCTGTGCGGAGACTCCGGGCAGCGTAAGGGTCCCGACCATGACAAGTACAAAGATCGGAAAAACTCGCTTGAAAACCGGCCGGCGGTGTTTTGACATCTGGAAACGCACGGAACTAAACTGCTCGTTTGACGTAGAACAAGGTGTCTCCTGAATAGACAGGATAAGGACTTGTATGAGTCTTATCAAAATCATAATCTACGCTTTGCTGATCATACTCGGGCTTCTTTTCCTTGGAAGGTACTGATCTCGACGCCACGCTTTTTGGTTAGGGCGGTAGTTAAGCGGCCGATGCTAAGGACGCCGGATCGGGCCTTCAAGCCAGGGGCCGGGAATTGGTTTTTCTTATGGTGATCTGACGGCGGTCTGCTTCGGCCGCTGTTTCTTTTTTATGGATGGATCAAAGCGAATAGAGCGGGCCCTCCTCAGCGTATCCGACAAAACGGGCATTGTTGAATTTGCCCGCCTTCTTGTTTCTTTCGGCACTAAGATCATTTCAACTGGTGGAACCGCGTCGGTTCTCCGAAATGCGGGCATCGATGTGACCGATGTGTCCGACGTCACCGGATTCCCCGAAATGATGGGCGGCCGCGTCAAAACACTTCACCCGAAGATCCACGGCGGCCTCCTCGCGCTTCGCGATGAGGAAGAGCACGTCCAGGCCATGAAGGCCCACGGCATCGACGCCATCGATCTCGTCGTCATCAACCTCTATCCATTCGAAAAAACGGTCGCCGATCCCGATGTCTCGCTCGAAGACGCAGTCGAGAACATCGATATCGGCGGCCCGACGATGATCCGTTCGGCGGCAAAGAATTGGCGCGATGTCGCCGTCGTCACCGACCCGGCCCTTTATGAGAGCGTGGCAGGCGAACTTATTCAGAACGATGGTTCCCTTTCCCTTGCGACCCGTCAGCGTCTGGCGGTGCTTGCCTATACCCGGACCGCGGCCTACGACCTTTCCATTTCGTCTTATCTTGCCGGCCAGCTTTCAGAGGCGGATCTTGAACAGCTCGAACCGCACAACCCGCTCGGCGGCTTGATGTTCATCGAATCGGAGGAGCTCGCGGTTGAAGATGCCGCCGATCCGCCCGAGATCGCAGAAGCCGACGAAAGCAAGTCTTTCCGCACGGTCTCCGGCTGCATTTCGCAAGATCGCGGACCTTCGCTACGGCGAGAACCCGCATCAGAAAGCGGCTTTGTATTCGTCCGGCGGCGAGGCCGGAATCGCCGGGGCAGAACAGCTCCACGGCAAGGAAATGTCCTTCAACAACTTCGTCGACGCAGATGCCGCTTTAAGCCTGGTTCGCGAGTTCGAGGGGCCTGCCGTCGCCATCATCAAGCACACCAATCCGTCCGGCGTCGGCACGGGCGGCAGTCTCGAGGAGGCCTACGGGCGTGCGCTCTCGACCGATCCTGTCTCGGCATTCGGCGGGATCGTCGCGCTGAACCGAAAGGTAGACGCGGCCACCGCCGCGGGCGTGATCAAATATTTACCGAGGTCGTCCTGGCTCCCGGCTTCGACGATGACGCGCTCGAGCTTTTCCGCAGTAAAAAGAATCTTCGCGTCCTGCGCGTTTCCCTGCACGAGGCCGGTGAGGATCCCGGCCGCGGCATGCGATTAAAACAGATCTCCGGAGGGATGCTTGTCCAGACGGAGGACGATATCCTCTTCGGGCCGGGCGGGCTGAAGATCGTGACGGAAAAACAGCCGACGCCGTCCGATCTGGATGCGATGGGCCTGGCGTGGAAAGTTTGCAAGCACGTCAAATCGAACGCGATCGTCATCGCGGACCCCTTCCAGACGATCGGCGTGGGTTCCGGCCAGATGAACCGGATCGACTCGCTCCGCATAGCCGCGATCCGGGCCGAGAGGTTCGGCCTTCCGACCGCCGGTGCCGCCCTCGCGTCGGACGCATTCTTCCCTTTCCGCGACAGCGTTGACGAAGCGGCCAAACTCGGCATTTCGGCGATCATCCAGCCCGGCGGCTCGCTTAAGGACGACGAATCGATCGCTGCCGCCAACGAGCACGGCATCGTGATGGCGTTCACCGGCGTCCGTCATTTCGACCACTGAACCCGATCGTTTTTGGTCCTAACATCCTGCCCGCAGTGCCCTGATCCCGCCCACGGCAGCCCAGATGCTGCTTGACTTTGCCCCTTTTGGGTGATAAACCTTCACGCAATTCAAGGTACATGGGTAATGAGTAGAGGCGGCGCCTGGTCAGCCGCGTTCACTTGTGTTTCGATACTAACTTTTGAGGAGATAGCGAATGACTAAGATCCTGATCACCCTATTGTTTTCTTTGGGCGCGTTGATGCTGGCCGGCTGCGGCGGCCCGACGGGCAACACGCCTGCCAACGGAACGAATGCCAATTCGAACGCGAATGCGAATAAGACGACTGCGGCCGCGCCGACCGCTGACAGCATGCTTGCAAAGGAAAAGCAGGCGCACGAAGCCTATTTCAAGGGAGATTCGAAACATTTCGAAGAGATTCTCAACGACAAGTTCGTCGAGGTTGTGGGCGGGGCCCGGATGGGCCGGGCGGATATTATCAAAGCGATCGGCGGCACCAAGTGCGAGGTCAAGGATGGCTGGACGCTTGATGATCCGCAGATGGCAAAGATCGACGACAACACCTATGCCATCAGCTATAAGGGAACGATCGACGGTTCCTGCACCGGTCCCGACGGAAAATCGATGAAAATGCCAAGCCCGGTGCGGGGTGCCTCGATCTGGGTCCGGAACGGCGAAAAATGGCAAGCCGTTTATCATGGCGAGACCGCGATCATGAGCCCGGACGGTCCTCCTCCGGCGCCGCCAGCGTCGCACACGGATGCCCCGGCTCCGGCTAACACGAACACTTCGGCAAATGCCAATGCGGCCCCGGCACCCGCAGCTCCTACGCCGAGCGCTAACACCGACGCTTTGGTCAAGATCCACACGGAAGGCTGGGAAGCCTGGAAAGCAAAGGATGCGGCCAGGTTGACGGCCATGGCAATGCCCGGCCTTTCGATCGTCGATCCGGCGGGACGCTGGTTCAGCGGCCGCGAGAACGTCGTCAAGGCATGGACTGATATGAAGTGCGAGGGCGTGACAAAGGTCGGCATCAAGGAAGGCTTTTCGACCGCGATCTCGCCGACGGTCGAACTCTTGACGCTGCACGGCACCGCTGACGGCACGTGCGACGGCCAGAAGAATGGCGACCTCCATCAAACTGCGGTCTATGTTAAAGACGGGGCAGCGTGGAAACTCGCATTCATGTTCGAATCACCTGCATAGTGATTGATCGTTTGACTTAACTATTCGGCTGGGGCCCCGTTGCGGCCCCGGCCGTTCTTTTTTCGCACCGCAAATTCCGGAAACCGGCCATTTGAAACGCGACCTCCTATCTCAGCGATGAAGGCTCGCGCAAATGAATTAAACTAAAAGTATGATGGGCGAAGGACGGCCGCTGAGCAGGATAAACGAAAAGAATCTTCCGGAAGCGTGCCACTGGCTCGCCTCGGCCGACGGGCATCTTGCGACGGTGCTCGAACTTTACGGAACGCCGCCTTTGTGGGCACGCCCGGCCGGTTTTGCGACCTTACTGCGGATAATCCTCGAACAGCAGGTGTCTCTGGCATCGGCCCGGGCTTGTTTTGAGAAGCTCGAAGCCGCCGTCGGCGAGGTCACGCCGGAGGCGGTGTTGACGCTGAACGACGCCGAGCTGAAATCCGTCGGCTTCAGCCGGCAGAAAACGGCCTACGCCCGTCACCTTTCGGCCGCCGTTATCGAACAGGAACTCAACCTCGACGCTCTCGAACGGATGCCTGATCCGGAGGTAAAGTCGCATCTCCAGCGGGTCAAGGGCGTCGGCGAATGGACCAGCGACATCTACCTCCTGATGGCTCTCCGCCGGCCCGACATAATGCCCCGCGGCGATATCGCACTGCACGCCGCCTACCAGAAGCTTGCGTCGCTGGGCACTCGCCCCGCCGCCGATGATTTTCTCGGTATCGCCGCCCGCTGGAGCCCTTTCAGGTCGGTCGCCGCCCGTATTCTGTGGCATTTCTATCTCTCGGAACGCGCCCGCTCTTAATTTCGTACAAGTGTTTCTGCCGGCCAAAAGATGGGCCGATGGTCACTTTTCGTTATAAAATGACCGATCTGCGGCGAACTATTTTCGCTTGTTCGCTCATCTGTATTGGTGGTAACTTCTATTTTGACCTCTCAAAAGGAAACGGAAATGATAAAACGGATGGTCGCTTTTTCTTGTCTTTGCCTGCTGGTCCTGAATCTTTCGGGCTCGACGGTCGCCCTGAATGGTGACGTAAACAAGGCCCGCTCGGCCTCGGCCGACCTGGTGGCGATGCTGCCTGCTTCGGATGGCGTCGTCACGCTCGACGTAAAGCGTTTCTTCTCCGGACGCTTTGCCAGGATCTTGCCTCGAACCAGCCCGCAATGGACAAGGTCGTTTCCGCGATCGATAAGATGAAGGCCCGTACGGGCATCGACGTCCGGCAATTCGACCATGTCGCGGCCGGCGTCACCGCTAGAAAACTCGCCGAGAAAAAATACGACATCGAACCGGTGATCGTCGCGAGGGGCCCTTTGAGCTCGGCCGGTGTGATCGACGCCGCTAAGGCAACGGCGAAGGACAAGTTTCGTGAAGAAAAGGCAGGCATCCGGACCATCTACATCTTTTCGGCTCAGGACCTGGTTGACCAAACCGCCAAAGACCCCGGTGCAAAGGACAAGGACGTGACCGACAAGGTCCTCGGAAAGCTCTCCAAAGAGATCGCCGTCAGCGGGATGGACGCCAACACCATCGTCTTCGGCCAGCTCGACCTGGTCCGCAAGGCAGTTCTAGGACAGAGCAGGGTGTCCGCGGAATTGACGACGCTTTTGAACAAACGGCCGCTGTCGGTCGTGAATTTTGCGGCGAAAATGCCGGCCGGGATGAGCGCATTTCTCCCGTTGGATGATGACGATCTCGGCAAGAACGTCGAGTCCATCAGGTTTCTCTACGGCAGTATGGACATGGCCGGCGATTCGGTGACGATGGCGATCACCGCACGTACGCTCCAGGCCGCACAGGCAACGGCACTCCTCGAAACGCTTGAGGGGCTTCAGCTTATCGGAAAGGCATTCATCGGCGGCGTCAAAGGCCCCGAACGTCAGGTCTACGCACGCCTGATCGACAACGCGAAATTCTCGGCCAAGGGCAACGAGGTCGCCTTCGAGCTTCAGGTGCCCCAAAGCGATATCGAGATCCTCGTCGGAATGCTGAAATAGGTTTCTATTTGAATTTGAATTGATCAAGCCGGGTCCCCAAAGGGCCCGGCTTTTCTATTGCCGTCGGCTCTGGCCCTCCGCCGCGTAGCGGAATCCCGAATTTGGTGGTTTGAGGCCGACGGAGACTTCTTCCAAGTGTGCGAAGCACACAATATCGCAATAGCTACACGTGAAGCCGCAGGCGAAACGTGTAGGCAATTGCGATCTAAGCGAGCGTGTGTAACACGCGAAATGTGTCGCCCGTTTCACGGGCTTTGATCGGTGTCGGCCTGAATTCTTGGGCCTTGAAATTCGTATTCTTTACGGATGGACTCTTTGTCGGATCCGGTTTTCTTATTTCGTGCGATTCGTGGAAAAAATTCTTATATCCACGAAAACACAAAACAGGTCAATTCGGATGAACTCTGTGTCGTATCCGGTTTTCTTGTTTCGTGTGATTCGTCGACAAAATTCTTACATCCACGAAAAACACAAAACAGGTCAATACGGATGAACTCTGTGTCGTATCCGGTTTTCTTATTTCGCGTGATTCGTGGACAAAATTCTTGTATCCACGAAAAACACAAGATAGGTCAATACGGATGAACTAGGTGTAGTATCCGGTTTTCTTATTTCGTGCGATTCGTGGACAAAATTCTTATATCCACGAAAAACACAAAACAGATCAATAAGCACAAGACGGTCTGCTACATCCCACGGCTAAATTCGAACCACTCCCTAACTCCCCCACTCCCGACTCCCCGACTCCCTCACCTCCGCCGCCCGAACCTCCGCCGGGGCTGTGCGAAACTCTCGATATCCCGGTTAAACCCGCCGTTCTCATCGAACAGCGGAAAAAGGTCCAGCCGATGCGAAAGGTACGCCGCCCTCAGTTCGACCGGCCGCGTCCCGGCACGGTTGATGACGCGCACATCGGTACCGCGGACGGTCCCGATCCATCGGGCGAATTCCTCGGCCCGGCCGACCGTCGCTGACAAAAGAAGCATCCGGATCCGCGGCGGCGAAAGGATGATCGCCTCTTCCCAGACGTGCCCTCGGTCCTCATCTGCCAGATAGTGGGCCTCGTCCAGGATCACGAGGTCGGCGTTTACCTCGCCGCCGCCCCGCAAAGCGTCGAAAAGCTGGTTGCGATAGATCTCCGTCGTTCCGACGATCAGCGGAGCTTCCGGGTTCTCTTTGCGGTCGCCGGTCAGGATGCCCACGTTCTCCGCCCCGAATTCTTCGGAAATTTCGAGATATTTCGAGTTCGTAAGGGCCTTCAGCGGTGTTGTGTACCAGGACCTCTTGCCCGCTTCCAGCAGCCGTCGGATCTCTTCGCGGGCGATCCAGGTCTTTCCGCTGCCGGTCGGGGCAGTCACCAGCACGTCCGAAGCCTCGATCGCCGCCAGGGCCTCAAGCTGAAAATCGTCCGGTTTTAGCGGTTTTTGTTCAGGTACGCCTATCCCTGCGAGCAAGCGTTCGACCGCCCGCGCATCCGGCCGGACGCTCACTTCGGGCGAACTTTCGGCTGCAAGGCGGCGTTTATACTTTCGTTCCTTATTATCGCGGGGGCGATCTGCGGGTCCCTTTCGCTTTTTGCCGTATCTGGAACGTGCCATCGCTTCGGATTCTATTGATTTAAGGCTTCAAAGTCTATTTTCTTTGCTTGGCTTTGACGAAATGTTAAAATTCTCAATTGCATCGCAACGCCGGGGCGGTGCAGTACGTCTAAGCTTAACGGCAGGTTATTTCGGCTGAATTGCTTTTACGCACTTATTTTTCCTATGTTCGAGCAGGAATCATTCGATAATGTTACGTCGCGGACCGTATCTCAGTCCGGTGACCTTTTCAATAATTACGAGATCAGGAACTGGGATTTTTCGCCCAGGCTCTACAAGATCCTCGCGTTTTCCGCCATCTTCAACATGGCGGCACTCGTTTTTGTCGCCCAAACCAACCTTTTGACGCTCAAGGGCTGTGACAGCCCCTGGGTCGGCCGCGTTTGCCAGGTGCTGGACATGGCCTATGTCGGGGCAATGCTTTACGGCACCGAACGCGACTATGTCGATGTCGCTTATGAGCGGATCGAACTCGGCGAGGCGGACATCACCTTCATCGACGTGACGGGCGAAACGCCGCCGCTCTCGTATCCGGAGGGCTATTTCCAGATCGCGAACCCGGTGCAGTACGAGATGCTCAAGCAGATGGCCGAAAATCCGAACGCGTCGGCGTTTACGACCACGACCCCGAACATAGCGCCGGTCCAGAACGACTATTCGGATCTGTTAAAGCAGCGGGCCGAACCGCCGCCCCCTAACCCGAACGCTTTCCAGGACGACCTGGCAACGGCGAATCCGCCGGTCACGAGAACGATTCCCAGCCAGCGAAAGGGCCGTGGCGGCCGCGTGGGAACGCCTTCGAACGGCGACGCGAACACGAACACCATAACGACACCCGACAAGGACACAGTCGCCGATGCCAATACGAACACGGCGCCACCGACGGTTCCCGCAACCGATAAGATCGAGGATGTGACAATTAACCGCAAGCCAATGACCGATTTTGCTGACGCGGTGCTTGTCAAGTGGTCGGAAAATAAAGTTGATTTTTCCAAGCCATTCACCGTTGAACTAAACGGCTTCATTCAGCGAGATGGCACATTGGATCCGGTCAGATCTAAATGGGATCCCGCGAAAGAGTTGGGTGACCCTGCGATCGTCGAGATCGCTAAGCAATCTATCGAATCTGTCAGCGCAGCAGGTTGGTTTGGCTATCTTCGAAATCTCGATGTTGAGCGGTTCAAATTGACGATGGTGCAAAATGAGGATGAGATCATTGCAATTGTCTCGTCAGAACAGATCACGCCTGAAAGAGCCAGAACGGTGTCAAGCGGAATGAGGGGACTCATCACTGGAGCCAAGTTGGTTGCAAGGGACGAGAGCGACGAAAAGGCACTTCTTGAGCATGCAACGTCTACGTCGGACGGAAGGAACTTTGTTCTGAACTTCAAGATCCCCAAACCATTAGCGTTGGAGATGATCGACCGTAATCTAAAGGCGGCCATGGCTCGGAAGCAATCTCAGCCTCAGCCAAACGGGGCTGCCCCACCGAAGCCGGATAGTAATACGGCGATCAGATAACATTTGAGCGAACGACGCACCCAGAATTCGATTCTTTTCCTCACCACGCTCGGGGTGTACCTCGGCCTCGTGCTCGTTGGTGCGACGCCCGTGCTCGGCCACGCGGCGACAACCCGCAACTTCGAACTCCTCGACGAGATCGAATTCAAGGACGATCTCGACAAAAAGCCGAACGACGACGCAAAAGAGCTCGCGAGATCTATTGACAGGTATCTCCGGGAAGTGCGCTCGTTTGTTTCCGATCTCGAAGGCCTGAACAGGATCGGAAAATTCGATCCTGGATTCGACAAGTTCAAGACCGAGAGAACGGTATTTGCACCGTGCCCGGAAACTGGCACGCTCAAGTCGCAGGAATTGACCGTTGATATCGACCGCTGGCTTGTGCCGGCGATTACAGACGCAAAGGCTAAAACGGAAGGCTGGACATCCATGTCCGATTGTCTCCCCGTAGAACTTTTCAAGGAAGCTAACAGATCGGAAGCCCAAGCATCTGTTCTCTCGCTTTCGTACGATTTATCTGAACTGACTTATCAACTTTCGACTGCTAAAGCGTCGAAGGAAAATGCCGCAACACTGCATAGGGGCCTACAGGCCGCATTGGATAAGTACATATCTGACGAAGATGACGAACTTCTAAACGTCCTTTGGAAGCACACCCAACTACGTACGGTCGACAACCAGGTCTTGATCGTCACACGCCTCCCGCGTGCCGCTCTAATATCGCTTCTTTCGAACGACGCAAAGTAGCGGCGGAGCGGAAGCGATATTTCAATTTCTCCTTTTCTTCAGCTCGCCACCTCGACTGGAAAATTTCTAGAATCGCGTTATTTCGCGGCTCCGCCGCTTGCCGAGCGGAAAAGCTATGCTTTTCCGGGCCTGGCCATCCTGAAGACAGCCGGGAGGCTAAGCCTCCCGGCGATGGATTGGAAGGAGCTCACGGAAAGGCAGAGCCTTTCCGCACTGCGGCCGGGCAAAGCCCAAAAAAAGCAGCGATTTTTACAAAAGGAACAAAATGGCAACCAACAAATTTGCAGACAAGCTGGTAAAGAAGATATTCGGCTCATCGAGCGACATCTTTCTCAAAAAAGTAAAACCCGTAGTCCAACAGATCAATGATCTGGAGCCGCAGATCCAGGCGATGTCCGACGATGAACTGCGGGCCCAGACCGTAAAGTTCAAAGAGCGAATTGCCGCTGCACTCGACGGCGTCACGGACAAAGCGGAACGCCGGGCAAAAGAGCAGGAGGTCCTGCACGAGATCCTCCCCGAAGCATTTGCTACCGTTCGCGAAGGTTCAAAGCGTGCGACCGGGATGCGCCACTTCGACGTCCAGCTGATCGGCGGTATCGCCCTGCACCAGGGCCGAATCGCCGAGATGCGCACCGGTGAAGGCAAAACGCTCGTCGCCACGCTACCCTCTTACCTTAACGGCCTCACCGGCCGCGGCGTACACGTCGTCACGGTCAACGATTACCTTGCCGCCCGCGACGCCGAATGGATGGGCAAGATCCACCAGTTCCTCGGCCTTTCGGTCGGCGTTATCCAGAACGACATGAACGACGTCGAACGCAAGGACGCCTATGCGTGCGACATCACTTACGGTACGAACAACGAGTTCGGCTTCGATTATCTTCGCGACAATATGAAGTTCGACGTCGAATCGCTCGTCCAGCCCGACCACTACTTTGCGATCATCGACGAGGTCGACTCGATCCTTATCGACGAGGCCCGCACGCCGCTGATCATCTCAGGTGCCACCGATGACGCGACCGATAAGTACTACGTCGCGAACGACATCATCCCGAAGCTCGAAAAAGGCCACAAGGACGAAGAGACAAAGGTCACTACCGGCGATTATCTGGTCGATGAAAAGAACCATTCGGCTGTCCTGACCGAACAGGGCGTCTCCAAGGCCGAAAAACTTCTCGGCGTCGCCAACCTCTACGACCCGGCGAACATGGACCTGCTCCACTGCGTCGAGCAGGCCCTCAAAGCCCACACGCTCTACCGGCTCGACCATCAATATGTCGTGCAGGAAGGCGAGGTGATCATCGTCGACGACTTCACGGGCCGCCTTATGCAGGGCCGCCGCTGGTCCGACGGGCTTCATCAGGCCGTCGAGGCGAAAGAGGGCGTGAAGATCGAACGCGAGAACCAGACGCTCGCCACGATCACGCTGCAGAACTATTTCCGCATGTACGAAAAGCTCGGCGGCATGACCGGTACGGCCGAGACCGAGGCCGAGGAGTTCGGCACCGTCTATTCGCTCGACGTCGTCCAGATCCCGACCAACATGCCGATGATCCGCAAGGATACATCGGACGTGATCTACCGCACCCTGCCCGAAAAATGGGACGCGGTCGTCGAAGAGATAAAGGACCTTCACGTCAAAGGACAGCCCGTTCTGGTCGGTACCGTGTCGGTCGAAAATTCCGAGCTGATCGCCGAACGCCTGAAGCAGATCGGCGTCAAGCACAACGTCCTCAACGCGAAATATCACGAACG
This sequence comes from Chloracidobacterium sp., assembly GCA_016716365.1. Taxonomy (GTDB): domain Bacteria; phylum Acidobacteriota; class Blastocatellia; order Pyrinomonadales; family Pyrinomonadaceae; genus OLB17. The sequence goes on from JADJWM010000002.1 coordinate 17,529, forward strand.
CGAGGCCGAGATCGTCGCCCAGGCGGGCCGGAAAGGAGCCGTCACCATCGCGACCAACATGGCCGGCCGCGGTACCGATATCCTGCTTGGCGGCAACCCGGAATTCCTCGCCCGCGAATATCTGAAGCGGATGGAGATCAACCCGGACGAGGCGACGCCCGAACAGTTCGAAGAGCAGCTTCAAAAGGCAAAACGCGTCGTCGCTGAAGAGCACAAGGAAGTTGTCGCCGTCGGCGGCCTGCACATCCTGGGCACCGAACGGCACGAATCCCGCCGCATCGACAACCAGCTCCGGGGCCGTGCCGGACGTCAGGGCGACCCCGGTTCGTCACGCTTCGTCCTCTCGCTGGAAGACGACCTGATGCGGATCTTCGCCGGCGACAAGGTCCGTTCGATGATGGAATGGCTCGGGATGGAAAAGGGGGTCGCGATCGAGTCAAAGACCGTTTCGCGTCAGATCGAACGTGCCCAAAAGGCCGTCGAGGCCCGCAACTTCGAGACACGCAAACACGTCCTCAAATACGACGACGTGATGAACAAACAGCGCGAAACGATCTACGGCCTCCGCCGCCAGTTGATGTTCGAGCCCGAGCATCGCGAGTATCTCCTCGGCGATACCGGCGTCGCTCACGACCTGCTGCTCGACCTGACCGACCACTTTCTGCCGATGACGACCGCGCCCGACCTCTGGGACGTGGACACTTACGCGGCCGAGATCGAGAGCATCTACGCCCTTGATCCCGCGGTGGATGCCGGCGTCGATTTTAAGCGGATGAACCCGGACCAGATCCAGGAAGCCATCTGGAAAAAGGCCTCGGCCAACTACGCCGCCAAGGAAAAAATGGCCGGCGAGGACAGCCTGCGTGCCTACGAGCGTTACATCATGCTCAACATCATCGACTCTCAGTGGAAGGACCACCTGGCGTCGATCGACCAGGTCAAGCAGGGCATCGGGCTCGTGGGTTACGGGCAGAAAGACCCGCTCGTCGAATACAAGAAGCAGAGCTTCACGATGTTCCAGGACATGCTCGACCGCATCGACACCAACACGACCAAGGCCCTCTTCCACCTGCAGATCGTCACCCAGGACGAGCAGGAAGAACGCGAACGGCTCGCCCGCCTCGAACAGCAGCGTGCCCGACGCCAGTCCGCCGGCATGGCCTTTACCGGAGCGATGGCAACCGCCACCGCCGCCGGCGATACCGACGCCGTCCGCCACACCCCGTTCGTCCGCGATCAGCCCAAGATCAAACCTAACGAACCCTGCTACTGCGGCTCAGGTAAAAAATTCAAAAAATGCCATGGCGCCGGGATATAAATTGAGGGGCGTGGAAATGATAGGTTCTGCAAGAATACTAGCGATCCTCGTAACGATGCAGTTCGCGTTCATCGCGAGTTGCATTTCCGTCCTATTGGCGACGCCGGCACAACTTGAAGCTGCGTCACTAACCGCCACTCCGCAAACGCGAACTGATTGCGATGATCCGGCGACCGGATGGAAAATAGAGAACCTAAATGGCAAGGTAAGATCCTTCCGCGAAGAAGAGATCGAGCACCGTATCGGTTCAGGCGAGAAGAAGCTAGTGAAAGTCGTTACATTTGGTCCAACCGGTGAGTACCTAACGGTCGAGGAGCCTTACAGCCTGAGAGACTACACTAAGTCGGGGAAGATCATTTTCATTTTTGATAAAGAGTGTCGCGTTCTTGAACGGCGAGATCCGAAACGGTCCTGGCTGATAGCTGATGCTAGCCGGACCGTATACTCTTACACACCATCGGGCACGCTCAAAGAAGAAGCAATATATGATCTTGAAGGACGGCTTGAGTGGAAGTCCGTCGCTTTATTGGACAAGAACCAACGAATTATTGGGCACAGATACACGTCGCAGGAACATCCCGAACATTTCAATCCGAAACGATACGATGTATACAAGCATTATCGGAGCACCTATAAGTTAGATGCTGCGGGAAATCAGATCGAAGAAATCTCCTACAACTGGGAGGGGAAATTGTATGCCACATACAAGCGTGCTTATGATGCCTCCAAGCGCCTAACGAGAGAGTTGCGACTCGATCACAAAGAACGACCAATTAATCTAGTTATATACAGCTTTGACGAAGGCGGGCTGCTTCGGGAAGAGCTGAAATACAACAGCTCAGGCTACAGCGACCTGGATGTGTTGATTCCCGGCACGCTGGATTCGGGATTTGGTAAGTTTCAGGATGGTTACCGAATAATTTACGAATACGACAAGTCCAACAATTGGATAAAAAAGACCGAATTCGATCTCGCTGGAAAAGGCAAGCTAAGTCGAGTGACATACAGGACATACGTTTATTATTGACGCCGAAGCCGCCGCTGTCAGTACCGTCTGCGTGAGCAGACGGGTTAACGGTTCTTCCCATCCCGTGCCGAAGGCACGCCGGAGATTAGCCCGATGCAAAGCGTCGGGACACGATGCCTTCCATGGGCCCGCACGCTGTAGGCGTGCCGGCGGATATTGATGGCCGGTTGTCCTCTGTGTGGAAGACAATGTGGTATGGAGGCTCAGGTGCGTTTGCGGCATTGGCTGCGGCACGCCTTCAGCGTGCAATTCTTTTTGCGGCATTATGACCCGACGCTCCGCATCGGGCTAATTTCCCTAGTGCCTTCGGCACTTGAAGAACAACGCCTCTTCTTTCTCCGTGTTTTCTTGTTTCGTGTCTTTCGTGGAAACATCTTTCTTTGTTCCACAACAAATACGAAGCAGATCAATAAGAAGAAAGAGCCCCAACAAACGCAAATTCAGGTCATTGCCGGGCATACCCGTCGATCGTCCCGTTTGGGAGACAATCGAAATGTCCGTTTCGCGACCGGAACGGTGCGAGGGGCAATGAATACGGGCACAAGAGCCAGAAAATCCCCGTCCGGTCCCGCCTGGGACGGGGCCGCGGATCGAAACGGGCTTCCGAATAGGCTGAAACACAGGCTTTCGGCCACAGATCGAGTTCAATTCCGGGCCGCGACCCTGGAAAACCTGCAGATGTCCCGCACGAACTTTCTCTGCGGCCTCCGCGTCGGCTCCTCCGCGATCTCCGCGTTTGAGGTCTACCCGTAACTACAAATAAACGAGAGACTTACCCGAATTTCGCCCACAAGATCAAAAATAGTTCACTCTAGAGAATGTATTATAGTCGCAACAGCCTATAATCTATGATACAATAAAGCCTTAGGTCCTTTCCCGAGGGCCGGCTCTTTGAAAATTTGTTATGAGGAACCGGCCGTGCACCAGTCCCGCAGTGGGGCAAATAGCCCGGCCCGCCGCCCGATCTGTCCCGCGTGAGGATCGCACAGGCGAAATCGTAACCCCTGTCCCCAGACCGATTAAACACCGTTGACACGATGTTTTTGTTAAAAAGGCGTGGGACAACCAACTAAAGCTAAGTGAACAAACAGGTTACCGGTAAAAATAGGTCCGGGACAGCGGCGGGACGTCCCGGGACAAAGACCGGCTCTCGGTGGGGAGAAAGTCGTAAGTGCCTGATACCAAAAAGCTTTCCGGCCCGGACGGATCCGAACCTTTCTCCCCACAACGGGACACGCCCGCGAAGCCGAACCGAAGCGGGTACGGGTTGACTTTGGGCCCGAATGGCTATATGAATTGGCACGAGAGCCGCATCGCCGGCAAGGGAGGATGAAATGAAGATCGATCGCCGTGGATTTTTGGCAAGCACGGGGTTAAGTGCGGACGAATGGGGTGTATCGGACGGCGTCGGTTTCGCCGGCGGCGATGGCGGTTGCCAGGGCCTCAGTGGGCTTTCGCGGGCACGTGGTGAGTGGCGAGCGATTATTCCCCTTACTGCTGCGTCGACGAACACAACCGCGACGGGCACGAAGATTTCGCCTTCGGGCTGATCGAACTGGCGAAAGACAAGGACCGCTACAGCATCATGATCTTCCACAACGTCAGGGGCAAGAACAACGCACCTGCCTACTAGCGCGAAGACTGTGACCCTGAGCAAACCCGGCCCGCACAACGCTGCCGGGCTCATCTTAATGGCCCAGATTGACTACGACAACAACGTCATCCTTCTTTGGAACAAAAAGCGGGACATTCTCAGTAGATCAACCACGCGCTCGGGAAGTAACTCGTCGTGCTGAGGCCCGTTAATGCCTGTCTCGATGCGGTGGTTTACCTTTGAATCAAATATTAGAAAGCCTTCCGCCTGCCGTAGCATCAGCTTGGGTTAGCATCATCTGGCTTGCTAGACAAGTCTCGAAGATCGAGCCCGCACGCGATACGACGATCCTTGCTGACCGTTTAGAGCCGGGCTCGATAATTCAAAATTCATGTCCTTGCAACGCGTGGGGGCGAAACTGTCAAATTTGGATGAAGGAATCAGAAAACGTATAATCGCCTGTAAAAGCGGCTCACGTGTGGTGAAAAGGGCGTTTAGCCGATTTTGACGGTTTCGCCGATGATTGCCGGCGTGTTTACAGCGTGGAGTTAGATCCAGTGCCCTAAGAATAGTTATTTCATGGAGTAATAGATCGACGAGATCGCTTGGTATGGGTCGGGCAAGTCACCTACGAGTTCAGATCGATACCTTAGTTATTGCGCCTCAGAGAAAATCCGGCAGATCGCTGCAATTTGAGAAATACTTGACGTGGCTACCGTCAGGCGGGCAGCATTGCGTTGGATCGGCAAATCCGATCCGTACAGCTAATTGCTTGGTTGAGGGAATACTAAAGGAGCTTACCTGAGATCGTTGTAAGTCAGATGTTGAAAGAAAAGATATTGGAATCGTCGCTCGGATACGCCCTTTGGTCGGCTCCGATCAATAATTCAAAGGAAGCGGCGATCAAAAGCATGCTCGCGAAATGTCCGGGCGTGAACAGGATCCTCGATGTGGGCTGCGGGCCCGGCACCAACGCCCACTTTTTTTCGGGTTGGGATTATGTCGGCATCGATCTTAACCAGCGTTACATCGAGGACGCGAAAAAGAAGCATCCCGACAAGCGTTTCTTTTCTGCAGACGCGACCGGACTGGATCTCGACGGCGAGAGATTTCCGCTCATACTGATAAACTCCCTGATGCACCATTTGAGCGACGAAGAATGCGCAAAACTGCTTGAGGGGATCAGGCCTATCCTTACGGAGGGCGGGCGCGTCATAGTTCAGGAGCCGTTGATCCCTAGCGATGATGAGCGGTTGATGCGCTTCTTGATGAAACAGGATCGCGGCGATTACTTCCGGACGCGGCTGGCATGGGATGAGATCTTCGCGGCCGGTGGGTTTGCGGTGGCGGCCGAGGAATTTTACACGCTAAAGCTTGTCGGCCTCATTTCGGGTTGGCATATGTATTCAGTGCTCCTTACCGTGAGCGAGTAATTCCCTCGCGCAAAACGTAATTACTGTTTCATTTTATGCATAGTGAAAGTGAACTACATTCGGAGCGTCGCCCGTTCAAGCGCTCGGATGCGGTCTTTTTTGCCGCTGCTTTTGTTTTCCTTTACACACAACTATTTCAGTTTCCCAACACGCCTTATTATTTCGAAGGCGATCATTTGATCTCGGTCTCAAACGCCCTTCGGATGTTGAGCGGTGAAGTGATATACCGCGATTTTTTCCACCTTGCATCGCCCGGCGTTGAGGTTTTTTACTTGGCGATGTTCTCGATCTTCGGTGTCAGAATTTGGATCTTGACTCTTGCCATCCTTTTGCTGAGCTTGGCTCAGACCTCAATAATATGGTATTTCTCGCGCCGCATATTCGATGGCCTGCTGGTTTACGTGCCGGCCGCGATATTTTTGATCGCGGGTTTCCGTTTGTTTTTGATCGACGGCGCCTATAGGCTGTTCAGCCTCTCGCTGGTCTTGGCGGCTGCGGCGGTCCTTTTTGACAAACGAAGTGTTCGAACTCTGATCACCGCAGGAGCTCTTTGCGGTCTTGCCTCGTTTTTCATGCAGCCGCGAGGGTTGATGGGAGTTGTGGGAATTTCCCTGTTTCTGTGCTGGGAAGAATACCGGAACGGTTTTGAGCTCAAGCGTCTTGCAAAAAATATCCTTGCCGTTGCGTTGCCGTTTCTATTTGTTTTTGTCGCCTTGCACTCGTATTTCGTCTTTCAGGCCGGATTCGATAATGTGTATTTCTCGCTCGTTACGTTTTTGCGGGAATACTATCCAAACGATCCGCTGGCCCGCCCAACCGCTTTTCTCGCGGACTTTCCAGATCTAGCGCGCCTTTCAGAAACCTACACGCCTTTGTCGGCCCTATCGCGGTTTTTCAGAATTCTGGCACCGACCCTCTTTTATTATTTGATAATACCATGGGTATACATCGTGTTTTTATTGGTTCGCAGGCGAAAATGCTGTGCGATCGACGATGTAACCGACAGGAGACTGATGCTTCTCACGATCGTCGGTCTCGCCCTTTGTGCCGGGATCTCGGTTGTGACCGTAATGCGGCTCAGCCACGTCGCGATACCGGGAATCATCCTGCTCGTCTGGCTGCTTTCGCGTATTTCGAATTTCCGTCGCGCGGTGCCGGCCTTGCTCGTTTTGTTCGCTCTCGCCGGAACCGCTTACATTGTTCAAAGACAAACGATCTCGAAGTATTTTTTGGATACGCCCGCCGGGCGCACGGCTTTTTTCTCCGAACAGGTATACAGGCGGTACAAGTGGATCGGCGAGAACACCAAGCCCGGCGATCGGCTTTACGAACCGCACCATCCGAGTTTTTATTTTCCGTTCCACCTCGTGAACCCTACACCAATGTATTTGATAAGGGACAACGGCTATACGCCCGATTTTCAGGTTGAGGCGGTGGTTCGGGCTCTCGCCGAAAATCCGCCGAAGCTGATAATCTGGCCGCGGAAATGGTCGAAGACGGCCGAATCGCGTGCTCACGATGACAGCTTGGAGATACTATGGCAGTTCGTTCAGGCAAATTACGAACCGCGGCTAGAATTCAGCAGAACGTCTGACTATCACGATCACAGTGAAGGCGATCTGGAAATTTGGGCACTGAAAAGGCGCTGAAAAAGTCTGGGAATGCGAAAGACCATGTAGTATTCACATTTCAAAATTACGCAGCTTCGGAGCGTCTGTTGGGTGCTTCGCCTGCAAACCTCCCCGGACTAATACCAAGCTAAAGAAGGGTGGTCCGCCCAGCCTTCTCTCTTCAACAGCACTTGTATCCGATCGAAACCATATCTGACACGGGTCTCGGCAATCTCTCTGATCCGTTTTCTTATCGCCCGATCGTCTCGCTTATGTACGAAGTAGTGAAACTCCGTTCTCGCCATCGACACCAGCTCGCATCCGGCGTGCTGCCCGAGTTGCTCTCATTGAAGAACTCCGTCTGGTGGTTCTCCATGTCATAGGTGAACCGCTCGCCACGGGCGTTCTCGATCAGTGAGCCGTTTTCATCGTATTCATAGCCGTCACCGGTCGAGAAGCGGTTCCCCGTCGTGCTCGCTTCGGGGTTGCACTCGGCCGTCGGGCAGCTTCCCAATGTCGTGGTATTGCTCCCGCTGGTGTTGAACTTCCGGTTGCCGTACCGATCGATCGTGAAGGTCTGCTTCCAGGTCTGGACGCTGTCGTTGGTCTCGGTGGCCGATGAAAGCCGGTTCAGGTCGTCGTAGGTGTAGGTCTGGATGAACGGGTCTTCTATCCCCGGAACGGTGATCTTCTGCTCGCGGAGGCTCCCGTTGTTGAGCGTATTATTTCCGTAATCATATTCCAGCTTGAGCACGTCCTGGACAGTGCTCGTCTCCCCCAGTCCGATCTTCTTTATCTGCAGACGGTCGGCACTGTATTCGAACGTCTCCCACAGCCCGTTGCCGATCTGCATCCTCGTCATATTGCCGTTCTTGTCATAGGCAAAGCTGTCGGCATAGGCCCACCAGTCGTTACGAGTAAGTCAGCCAAAATGGCGGCAGAGTCCCGTCCTGTAACGACGACGCTCAGTCGCTCGTGTAATCCGCGAAGTAGATCTCATCAAGGCCTCCGGAGGGACAACCTAAGAAGATTTGTCGGCTTTTGTCGATCTTTGGACCCAACGTGACTCGATTATAATAGACCCTCAGGGCTTGGAACTCAGTCCCGCACCCTTTCGGCATCAATCTGTCGGCGACCTCATCGCTCGGTGGCCCCCCAACCACGATCACTACGGAATACTCCTCCTTATTACGTTTGTAATCGTAGGAAAGTGGAGCTTCGGAGGACGGTTCGCGAACAAACTCACACGGCGTGGCCAACTCGAGTTGAGAATCTTTCAGAAGCTCAACATTTGACTGATGTTTCTTTACGGTCAAAGTGCACTTTTCCGATGAATTCTTCAACCTAAATAAATTACCCTTCAACCGTACTTCAATGTCGCCTGAATCAGAACCTGGGACTGCTTCATTATTCGGCACAAGATGCTTTTCGTAAGGTACGCATGAGAAAACAAATAACGCTGCTACAAAAAGTTGAAATTTCATATTCGCTCCATGTCGATTGACTCAGCAATTTTCGACCGATTTATGGGGCACGTCCAGCTGCCTCTTGAGGTCCTCGCGGAAATTGCCAGAAATAAGCTTTCTTCGCCCTATCAATCCATCGATAATCTCCAAAGCCAAAAACTCCGCGATTCCATAAATCTACATGATCGAAGCTCCGTTCCGTTTCAATAGTACCTTTGAAATTAATCAAGAGAAGGAAGCCAGTTTTGTTCGCAACCTGTCCAACTCGATTATCTCCAGTCAGAAGTCGAGGCTTGCCAAGTATCCTGGTTAGAAATTTCATCATGGGTTGCGCCCTGATTAGATAGCCTTCCTTTGTTTTCGCCCAATTACCACTAAAGAAACTCGCAAATTCTGATGCATACTCCGAATCCAACAACGTTATCGACAACCGTATTGCGCATTGGTTCTCATATAGTAACTTTCCGTTTGGATGCCTGTCCGATACCGGATCGTGTGGGTTCTGTCGATGCCTTAGCCAGAGGCTCATAAAAGTTGGATCGAAAGTCGCGGACTCGGTAGACGCACCAGAAAGGCTGCGCGACGGCCCTGTGTTCAACAATACTGGGTCCTCCATTTCTTCAGATGCGCGTTCGGAGGCCTGCCGCCACATCGCCGTACTGAATGCATCTAGCACCTTCGCTTCAAGCCTCACTGCTTCAAGCATTTGCGGGCCGTTTCGGTGGCCACTGTCCCAACCGCCGTTTATCGCTGCGCTAAACGCGCCACCTCCTCCACCTATACCGCCCCCAGAACCCTGACACCAGCTACCGCACGCGCCGGTTGTGGCTGACAACAACCCAAGCGGGTCCGAGTACTTGTAGGGCGAGTTCAAGACGTAGCTATACCGATTGAAAGTCTGCGGGTTGCGGATGGAGGCTGAGGCCGTCAGCGGATCGACGGACGTGAATCTTCCGTGGATAGTGTTGTAGTACCTTGCCTGGGCGAATTCGAGGCCGCTCTCGGAGTCCTTCTCATAGCCCGTGTAGCCTTTCCGCACCTCGCTGCCGCCGTATTCCTCGCTCTCGCTGCGGTGTTCATCGGCAACCAGTTCTTCGCCGAACGCCGAGTAGTCCTTGCGGCTTAAGACCTCGCCGTTCTTATCGGTCACCACCCGAGGGCTGCCGAGGTGGTCTTGTGTCAAATAGCTAACTTGTGCCGTCTCGACCGCCTCGATCGTAGTCGAATACTCCGCCACAAGCATCCCACCGGCATTATAGACGAAGGCCGTCACCTCAGACCCCACAATCTTCACCCCAACCAAGCCTGACGGGTCTGTCTAAGATGCCCGTTCTTTTTCCTTGTTTTCTTGTTTTGTGTATTTAGTGGATAGTTCTTTGTTTTTCATAAAACAGATCAAATCCGGCGATCGTCCCACTTGGGGGACAATCGAAATGTCCGTTTCGCGACCGGAACGGTTGCGAGGGGCAATGAATACGGGCCAAAGAGCCCGGAAACCCCCGTCCGATCCCGCTTGGGACAGGACCGGGGATCGAAACGGGCTTCCGGATACGCTAAAACACAGGCTTTCGGCCACAGATCGAGTTCAATTTCGAGCCGCGATCCTGGAAAGCCCGCAGCTGTCCCGCACGAACTTTCTATGTGGCCTCCGCGTCGGCTCCTCCGCGATCTCTGCGTTTAACGTCTGCCCGCAACTCCAAGTGAACCAGAGACTTACCCGAGTTTCGCCTAAAACATAAAAACTGATCCGTCCTCGAATGCGTTTTATTCTCGCAACGAACCCTAATGTATGATACAATAAGGCCGTTGCCCTATTTCCAGGGCCTAGCTCTTTGAAAATTTGTAATGAGAAACCGGGCTTGCACCAGTCCCGCAGTGGGGCAAACAGCCGGAATCGCCGCCCGATCTGTCCCGCGTGAAGATCGCACAGGCAAAAGCGTAAACCACGTCCCTAAAACAATTAAACACCGTTGACACGATGTTTTTGTTCAAAAGGCGTGGGACAACCAACTAAAGCTAAGTGAATAAACAGGTTACCGGTAAAAATCGGCCCGGGACAGCGGCGGGACGTCCCGGGACAAAGACCGTCTCTTGTTGGGGACAAAGTCGTAAGTGCCTGATACCAAAAAGCTTTCAGGCCCGGACGGATCCGAACCTTTCTCCCCACTGCGGGACACACCCACAATGCGGAACCGAAGCGGGTACGGGTTGACTTTGGGCCCGAATGGCTATATGAATTGGCACGAGGGCCGCATCGCCGGCAAAGGAGGATGTAATGAAGATCGATCGCCGTGGATTTTTGGCAAGCACGGGTCTAACTGCAGCCGCGATCGCGGCCACTTACCGGTCGGTAGGCCCGGTGGCGGCAGGACACGATGCTGATATGAGCTCGTGGGCGGGCATCCGAGAGCAATTCGGGGTTTCGCCGGAGTTCGTCCATATGTCGTCGTTCTTTCTGGCCTCGCATCCCGCGTCGGTCAGGCAGGCGATCGAGGACTATCGGCGGCAGTTGGACAGCAACCCTCTCGAGGCGGTCCGCACCCAGAACGGACGGCTGAAGGTCGAAACCGCCATCGCCGGCTATCTCGGGGCCAAACCGGAAGAGATCGCCCTGACCGACAGCACGACGATGGGTCTCGGCCTTGTTTACCACGGCCTGATGCTAAAGGCCGGGCAGGAGATCCTGACCACCACGCACGACCACTATTCGCACCACGAATCGATCAGGCTGGCGGCGGGCCGTGCCGGAGCCAGCGTAAAGAAGATCAGCCTTTTCGACGATTTCAAGTCGATCACCGAGGCGGGCATCGTGGAACGGATCAAACGCGAGATCGCCCCGAAAACGCGTGTGGTCGGCGTTACGTGGGTCCATTCGAGCGGCGGAGTAAAACTGCCGATCAGATCTATCGCGGCGGCCATCGCCGAGAAGAACCGGGGCCGTGCCGAAGCCGACAAAACGCTGCTGATCGTCGACGGCGTGCACGGGCTGGGCGTGGAGGACGAAGCGGTCGCGAAGTTAGGCGCCGATTTCTTCGTCGCCGGCACGCATAAATGGATGTTCGGCCCGCGGGGAACCGGCATCATCTGGGCAAATGCCGAAACCTGGAAAGCGGTCCGGCCGATAATCCCGTCGTTCAGCGGAGCGGCGATGTCCGGCTGGTTCAGCGGCTCGGCCGAACCCGCGACGCGGGCCGAAATGATGACGCCCGGCGGCTTTCATTCGTTCGAGCACAGATGGGCGGTGCCCGCGGCGTTCGCGTTTCACGAACAGATCGGGCGGGCGAAGATCGCCGCTCGCATCCACGCCCTGAACGACCAGATGAAGGAAGGCCTCGCAAAAATGCCGAAGGTCACGCTGCACACACCGCGGGGCAGCAAACTATCGGCCGGGATGGTCTGCTTCGACGTTGACGGAATGCGGCCCGGCACGGTGGTGCAAAAGCTCCTCGCGAAAAAGGTCATCGCATCGACGACGCCCTACTCTGTCACATACGCAAGGCTCGCACCCAGCCTGCTGAACGACGAGAACGAGGTCGACGCCGTCCTCAGGCACGTCCGCGAACTGAGCTGATAGGGTCTGACCCGGTGGAACAACCGCCGGCAGATCCGGCATTGCGATCAACCGCAATTGGCTCGTCCTCACCTCGAGGCCGTGGGGCCCGAGGCCGGTATCTGGGTAGCCTGCGATGCCCACGCCAGCCAGCGGCCGTCGCGTTTGACGTAGGTGTCGGTGAACCTGAGCGTGAATTCGAATGGCTTGCCGTCGCCGCCTTTTCCTCGGGCGTACCCCTTGCCGATGACGATCCCGGTGTTGCCGTCAACGCGGATATTGAGCTCCGACACTTCCATGACGTCGAAGACCGTTTTGTCGGACTTAAAGCTGTCGATCATCCGGCGTTTGTTCAAGACCTCGCCTGTCATGAAGTTGATCTCGGTAAAATCGGAAGCAAGGTTCCGCTCCATCCAGTCGGGATTCCCGGCCCGTATCGAGTTGATCCAGTCGAGCTCCATATACCGCAGCATGTCAGCGTCGTTCAGCGGGCCGCCGGCATTGGAGACGGCAACCCATCGGCCGCCCCGCTTTTCGAGGAAATGGACGCTGCGGCTGTAGGCCGGGTCGCCGCCGCCCGCCGGTGTAACGACGTTCCGATGAGTGACCGTGGCGGTCGTCGACGAACAGTTGATCATGTAATGATCGGCGACCACGGTCGCGGCGGGTTGCGGGTTCGCTCGATTATTCGCGGCCGTGGTGACCGCGGCCTCGACTGCAGCATTCTTCCCCGTCATCGCAGGGAACGCGGTGAACTCATCCGCGTAGATGGCCGAGATCTTTGCCCGGTCGCCGCTTGCGTTAACGGCAGACCAATCCTTGTCGAATTTGATCAGGGCCGCTTTGTCGGCCTCGGTAAAAAAGGAGATAATGATCGTACTATTCATTGCAATTTCACTCCCAAATGAAGTAGGGCACGAAGTTCTCACTTCATGCCCTGATCCGGTCCAAGTTAGTTATTCGCCGGTGGCGGCTTTGTCGTGTTGGCGGCCGCATTCGAATTTGAGGCCGCGGTGTTGGATGGTGCAGTTGACGCCGCGGCGGTGACCGGCGTGGCCTGGCCGCTGACGACCTTCCATCCGTCTTTGGTCTTATGGAATACCAATGTTGCTTTGATATTCGACGCGACTGGTTGGCCCGCCGCAGTTCCCTTGGCTTTGACGTCGGCTATGGCGACGGCGGTATCACCGTAACTTCGGACGCTGATGTTCTCGTACGCGAAAGACTCGAATTTCGAGGCGCCCGACTTCATATCGGCAGTACGAGCGGCCTTGGTTTGGTCGACGCCCTGCGGCGTGATCAGATGATAGTCATCCGCATAGTGCTTCGCCGCCGCGTCGGCATCGTTGGCGGCCAGTTCGCTGGCCAATTCGGCCATGATCTTTTTGATCTCGGCTTCGTGATTCGCGGCCGCTGTCGAGGCCGCCGCGTTATTTGCAGAATTTGCGGCATTCGCCGGCCGGTTAGATGTGTTGCCCGTACCGGCATCACCACACGAAGCGGCCAGGACCACGGCCGCCACGAGAAAGAGCGTTATGTTCAGTTTTCGCATACATTTTCCTCGTTCGAAGGAGATGCACAGCATGAGCACATCAGGCCGCCACCGCATCTGTAAGCAGCCGCCCGCCCGTGAGTGGGAACCATGATCAACCTATTGACGCAGTTGTTATACGCCCGCGGCCGTCCCCAGTCAAGCAGCGAACCGTATACTGCGGTTAAGGGATCTATTGACGAAAGACGGAACCGGTGATAGGCTTTGCGGCAAAAAATGAAAACACATATTTCTATAGCGTTGGCCTTCGCGATTTTAGTGCCAACGGGGATCGCCTTTGGACAAGGCGGTGCGGAAGCGGAAGGGATCGCTCTCTTTCGCGATGGTAAAAATACCGAAAGTGCCGAGGCTCTTCAGAATGTGGTCGCGGCCGAAGGAACAAATAAGAGGGCCTGGCTTTACCTTGGTGCTGCCCAGTTAAAGCTCGGGCACCGAGCGGATGCAGCGAAGGCCTTTCTTAGATCGGTCTTTGACGCCGAGGACATCAAGAAGGAGAGAACGCATTATGATACGCCGATGAAGGTTACGTCGATGCCGCGCCCGGCTTATACACGCGACGCTCGATCCGCAAGGTACTCCGGCAAGATCAAGGTCGCGGTCGAATTCAAAGCCGATGGGACGATCGGATTCACATTTCCCTTGGAAGATCTTCCTCACGGGCTTACGGACAGTGCGATCTCCGCCGCACGTCGGTTGCGTTTCAAGCCCGCGATAAAAAATGGCGACCCTGTAACCGTGGTCGGGTTGGTCGATTACAGCTTCGTCATTCAGTAGGGCCCGGTGCCCGGCTAGTTCAGTTTTGGAGGCGCAAGTTTCTTCAAACTTCCCTGCCCGCTGATCTGGCGGCTGCCGGCGACGCGTTCGGCCTGTTCAAATGCCCGCAGGAAGTTCTCGCCGAGCACCTTTCGGATCTCCTGTTCCGTGTAGCCACGTCGCAGCATTTCGTAGGTGATAAGTGGCAGGTCCTCGACCCCCTTCATCGGAGCCGGGAGAATGTCGAGGCCGTCGAAATCAGAACCGAGCCCAATGTGATCAATTCCCGCAACCTTCTTGATGTGGTCGATGTGGTCCACAATGCGTTTGTAATCGGTAATGTGAACCGGATTCGCAGCCATCAGATCCGCCTGCGCCTTAATGAAACCCGCCGGGTCGTCTTTGAAACGTTCGCGGAGTTGCGAGATCTGATCGCGAAGCCTGGCGGATCGTGCGGCCGTCTCATCGCGGGTGCGTTCGTCCAGGAACGAGGGGTAGAAAACGACCATTATCACACCGCCATTCTGCGGCAAACGTTTCAGAATGCTGTCGGGGACATTGCGAGTATGGCTGTTGATCGCCCGCGCACCGGAGTGCGACGCGATCAGCGGGGCTTTCGTGACGTCCAACACGTCGCTCATCGTGTTTTCGGAAACGTGCGAGATGTCCACCAACATCCCGAGCCGATTCATCTCCCGCACAACCTCTTTTCCAAATTCGGAGAGGCCGTCGTGCTTCGGTTGGTCGCCATGGGCATCTGCCCAGTCATGAGTGACGTTGTGCGTGAGGGTCATGTACCTGACGCCGAGCCGGTAGAAATTCCGAAGGCCGTGCAGCGAGTTCTCGATGGCGTATCCGCCCTCTATACCCATCAGCAGGCAGATCTTACCCTGCCTCTTTGCACGCCGGATCTCGGCGGCCGTCGAGCACATAATAAGATCGTCGTGCTTTTCAGCCTCGCGATAGGTCGCATCGATCAGGTCCATCGCACGACGCATCGAGCCGCCGGTCGTGAACGTTTCGCCGCCGACGTAGATGGACATGAACTCGCCGGTCATTCCGCCGGCCTTGAACCTCGAAATGTCCGTGTGCATCGCATCACCGTTTCGGGTCTTCCGCGTGCGTGAGTCCATCGAAAGGTCGAAGTCCTCGTCGGTCATCGGGCTTGTAATGTCGTTATGGCCGTCAACGATGATCGCGCTCCGATGGATCTTCAAAGCCTTTTGCCACATAGCGGGATCGCCCCCCTGCGGCATGGTCTGGGATATCGAAGGTGCACAAAAAATAAAGCAAAAAACTAGAAATGCAAAGATTCTCATGGTTGATCGTCGGGAAGAGGAAACAAGTTATATTTTAACCGGTAACGTCATTTTCAAGAAATCATCCGCCGTTCGGGCCTGAAAGCAAGGGGAAAAACCGGCCCTCAACCTTTTCACCCCGCGGGATCACGGGAACACCAGCGAGCAATGGCTCGTCGGAATCCGAGTAGACGCCGTCGCGAATGAAATTAATGACCGCGGCCCGCCGCGGCCGATCGGACGTATTTTCGTAAGATCCGTGAAGCACGAAAGGGTGATGGAAACTTGCCTCGCCTGCCTTAAGGATCGCCGGAACAGGATCGAAGGCAGCGCGCTGTTCGTCTGTAAGGTAATTGAAAACTTCGGACATCCCTTTCGACAAATGGTACCTCGGGAGAAGGTCCCATCGGTGGCTGCCGGGTACGTATCGGACACACCCGTTGTCCTCGGTCGAATCATCGAGCCCGATCCAACAGGTCAAATGTGCTGCCGGCTTTGTACGTGTCCAGTAAGAATAATCTTGATGCCACTCAACGACTGCACCGTCACGCGGGGGCTTAACGAAGACCTGGTCGTGCCAGAGTCTCACGGGACCGCCGAGCAGTGCCTCGGCCGTTCGCACCAGTGAAGGAAGGAAGATCAGGTCGTGAAATGCACGTGAGACCCGCCAGGCGCCCAGGGCGTGGAAAAGCACGGTGCCCGGATCCGCAGATTCGTTGTGATGATATTCATAGAACAGCGGATTCGAGGCTTGTTCTGGCCGCATAAGCTCGGCCATTTCACTGCGAAGTTCGTCGATCTGAGCTTCGGCGAGGATCGGAATACCGGTTATGAAACCTTGTTCCGCATATGCTGTGAAGGTCGCCTGTGAGGTCGCTTCAACACTGGCAGCGGACGCGCCAGAGAAGCCCGGATCGATCGGGCCATGAAACTTTGAAAGGTCGGTCGGCTTCATTTGTCAGATGGTAACCTAAAGGCAGCGATCGAAGAAGCGATCGATGTAGGCTTCAACTGGTATGGCGTTTGCGGGAATCCACCCGGTGTTTCCCCGCCCGCCCCTTCTCCTTCCAAATGTAACTAATTGGAAACACTCAAGTTAGAAATAGAGTTGTTCTGGCGGAACCTGCTCGTACTATCAAGTTTTGTCAAGGAAGTGTGACAAAAATTGGCATTCGAGGCTCGCTGAAGCATCAGTCGAACTGACCTGACGTGAAGAAGAACACAGAGATCGAGATCGTTGAAGGCGACGCACCGGACGCAGCAGGCCGGAACGGATCGTCACACCCCGTTATAAAGGGTGATTCAATGTTCAGGGGCTTCATAGAAAACCTCCCGGTCCTGTTCTACGCTGTCCAGCCTTCGCCGCCTTTTACACCGCTTTACGTTAGCCCGGCCTTTGAGCGTTTTGGATACCCTGTCGATAAGTGGCGGTCGGATCCTGAGATCTGGATCAAAGTGATCCATCCGGATGATCGCCAATGGGTCTTTGATCAAACCGCTGAATCGACCCAGTCAGGGACCGAGGTCGATTACGAGTACCGGATCATCGATGCGAACGGTAATTATCACTGGGTGCGAGATCGGGGCTGCCTGATCCGCGACCGCGAAGGCAACGTGCTTTATCGCGAAGGGGTGATGCTTGACGTTACCGACCGCAAGGAGACCGAAGAGGCACTGAAGGTCAGCGAAGAGCGATTCCGAAACCTTTTCGAGAACGCCAACGACATCATCTACGTTCACGACCTTGAGGGGAATTATGTCTCGATGAATAAGGCGGCGGAGCGAATCTTTGGCTATACCCGCGATATAGCGCTGAAGATGAATATGGCCGAGATAGTCGCGCCTGAGCAGCTCGATCTCGCGCGGATGAAGCTGCGTGAGAAACTTGAAGGAAGGGCGGTCGAGACTGCGTACGAATTGGAGTGTTTGAAAAAAGACGGGGCCAGGTTGACGCTGGAGGTGAATAGCTCGGTCATCAAGGAAAACGGGGTACCTGTTGCCGTTCAGGGCATCGCCCGGGACGTCACCGAACGGAAGTCGAACGAGGAAGCGATGCGGGAATCAGAGAACAAGTACCGCGACTTGTTCGAAAACGCGAACGATCTGATATATACGCACGATCTGCGCGGTAACTTCACATCTCTTAACCGCACCGGTGAAAAAATAACTGGCTATTCCAGAAAGGAAGCTCGAGATGAACATCTCGCAGGTGGTGGCTCCGCATTCCGGTCGAGAAGGCCCGCGAGATGACCGCGAAGAAGATCGCGGATGACGTCCCGACCACCTACGAGATCGACATTATCGCCAAAGATGGTCGAATCGTGTCACTGGAATTGAGCACCCGCCTCATCTATAAGAAGGGGGTGCCGATCGGCGTTCAGGGGATCGGCCGGGATATCACTGAGCGTGTGCGCCATGATGAAGCCCTGAAAGCGAGCGAGCACCGGTATCGCCAACTCGGCGAAGGCATTTTTCATCAGGTCTGGACCGCTACGCCGGACGGCATGTTCGACTATGTGAACGGTCGAATGATGGAATATTTCGATCGGACAGCCGACCAATTGCTGGGCGAAGAATGGCACGCCGTCGTTCATCCGGACGATCTCGAGGATTGTGTTGAGCGCTGGCGCTCGTCTGTCCGAACCGGCGGATTGTTCGAGGCGGAATTCAGGCTGCGGCGGCACGACGGAACGTATCGATGGCACAAGGCACGGGCGACCTGCGGTGCCGACGATAATGGCATCGTCACGAAATGGTTCGGAACAAATACCGACATCGATGAGCAGCGGCAGAGCGAGGAACGACTGAGTTTCTACGCCCGCCACGATCCTTTGACCGACCTTCCCAACCGGGCCGAATTCATGAATCATCTCCGTTTGGCGATCGAACGAGCGAGCTCGAATTCGAGGACCAATTTTGCCGTGCTGTTCCTCGACCTCGATCGTTTCAAGGTCATCAATGACAGCCTCGGCCATCTTGTCGGCGACGGCCTGCTGCGGCAGATCGCAGAAAGGCTGAAGAAATACGTCCGGCCGGGCGACGTTGTTGCCCGCTTGGGCGGGGATGAGTTTACGGTCCTCCTGAACAGGACCGGCAGCATCACAGACGTCGTCCAGGTTGCCGAAAGGATCCAGCGAAATCTCGCGAAGCCTTTCCAAATTGGAAACTACGAGGTCTTTACATCGGCGAGCATCGGGATAATTGTCGCCGACGAGATCATGCGCGAACCCGAAGACTTCCTACGCGATGCGGACGCCGCGATGTATAGGGCCAAAGAGGCCGGCAAAGCGCGTTATGAGATCTTTGACCGCGAGATGCACGCTCGCAACCTTAACCAGCTTCAGCTGGAGACCGACCTTCGACACGCGATCGAGAGGAGGAATTCGAACTTCTTTACCAGCCGATAATTGACCGACTACGGAACCACTCGTGAATTTGAAGCACTGATCCGCTGGAATCATCCCCGCTATGGCCGGGTCGGCCCCGATGATTTTGTCGGTGCGGCGGAAGAGAGCGGGCTGATCATCCCTATCGGCAACTGGATAATAAATGAGGCCTGCGAACAGGCGTCCAAATGGCAGTCGATGACGGCCGGAGAGATATCGATAAGCGTAAATCTATCGGCCAAACAGCTGCTGCATCCTTCGCTTGCCGGACAGGTCAAGGCGGTCCTTGCCCAATCCCAGCTGAAGGCGTCGCAGCTTAAGATCGAGGTCACGGAATCGACGGTCATGGAACACAGCGACCGTTCGATGAGCGTTCTGTCGGAGCTTTCGGGTCTAGGCATCTCACTTTCAACGGATGATTTCGGAACGGGATATTCGAGTTTGAGCTACCTCCAGCGATTCCCGTTCGACCGGCTGAAGATCGACCGATCGTTTGTTGACGAAATGGGCAAGAATGACAAGTGTGCGGCGATCGTGAAGACGATCCTCATGCTTGGCGAGAATCTCGGCATCGAGGTGGTGGCCGAAGGGATCGAAACGGAACCGCAACTGAGGTCACTAAGGGAGTTGGGCTGCAGGTTTGGACAGGGTTATCTGTTCTCGCGTCCCGTCTCTGCCGATGACGCTGAAGTGATCCTGCGGGAAGGCTTAAAGGGGCTGCCCGCCCAGCCGGGTATCAGCGTGCCGACGACGGCACCCGTGCTTGAAGTTCACGAAATACAGTGAGAAAAGGACAGGCCTCGCCTTAAAAACGACGCCTGTCCCCACCAAGTAACGATCAACGCTCCGCCGCGGCCTGGACATCTCGCCGCGGTTTCGCGTTCTTAACGTGCTTGTCGAACCAGGAGATCATTTCGAACAGGGTATGTTCGATGGACTCCTTCGCGGCGTAACCGTGTGATTCGAGCGGAAGCATCACTAGCCGGGCCGTTCCGCCGTTACCGCGGATCGCAGCGAACATACGCTCGGACTGGATCGGGTAAGTGCCCTGATTGTTGTCCGCTTCTCCGTGGATCAGCAAGATCGGTTCTTTGATCCTGTGGGCGTTCCAGAACGGTGAGACTTTCGCGTACATATCCGGGGCTTCCCAGAATGTGCGTCGTTCCGACTGGAACCCGAACGGCGTTAGCGTAC
>JADJWM010000003.1:0-185000 GCA_016716365.1 Chloracidobacterium sp.
GTTGAGCAACTTTGTTCCCGAGCTTTACGATCGTTCCGCGTCGCCAACTGTAACTGGTGCGGGCAACCGTGTCGTCGGCACGGGAAATTTCTGCGAGGGGCTGATCGTAAACGAGCAGAATTTCCAGACGGGGCCGAACGGCTGCACGCCTACGGTGTCTCCCTTTGGCAAATACGTGGTCGATGCTCCGAAAAAGAACTTTGCCCCTCGCTTTGGGTTAGCCTGGGACGTGTTCGGTGACGGTAAGACCGCGGTCCGCACCGGGTACGGAATTTACCACGAACAAACACTGGTCGGCATCTTCTTGCAGAATCTGATCGCGAACCCTCCTTACCAGGAAACCACGACGTTGAGCAACGTTGCACTTAACGAACAATTCGGCACCAATCCGGTTGCGACTTTGGCGACCATCTCGGTCCGGGGCGAAGATACCGACTGGAAAACGCCCTATATGCAGCACTGGTCACTCGACGTTCAGCGGCAATTGACTGATCAAACAGTATTTACGGTCGGCTACTACGGCTCAAAGGGAACGAACTTGATCGGAATTGTTGATATTAATTTGCTTCCGCCAGGCTTTGCGGAGACGCAGCTCTGCCCGGTTAACGGCAGTTCGTCGACGACCCCTTCGGTGGCGTGTAAAGACCCCGGTGTTCCTTTTACGGCCGCCAGAGTGAATCTTGATACCATCCGGCCGTACCGCGGTTATCGGGCCGTGAACATTGTCAAGCCGATGTTCAATTCCAATTATCACAGCCTGCAGGCCTCCTTCCAGCATCGATTCTCATCTCAGTCGCAGGTTGGGATCTCATATACGTGGTCAAAGAATTTGACGGACAATCAGACCGATCGATCAACGGCGCCGCAGAATCCATTCGATATCAAGAGCGAGTACGGGCGTGCTCAGCTTGACCGTCGGCATATCTTCACGGCGAACTACAATTACGAACTCCCCTTCTACCGAGACCAGCGGGGGGGTGTCGGGAAGGTGCTCGGTGGTTGGCAACTCTCAGGCATCACGACTTTCCAGACCGGGCTTCCGTTCACGGCTACGTTTGCGAGTTATGATCCTGCCGGTTTAGGATTTCTCGGACCGTCGGTTTCGGGGCCACGACCTGATCAATATGCAAATCCGATGGTGCCGGGGCCCGTAGCGGCCAATCCCGACCCGCGTTGTCAAACCACGATCTCTCAGGGCGGCCTCGCGGCCGACGAGACCCGTGTTTTCAATAGCTGGTTTAACGTTTGCGCTTTTCAGACCCTTCGGCCGACTTCCGGCGTTCCGACGGCCGCCGGTTCGGCGGGCCGCGGCACTATCGACGGTCCGAGTCTTTTTAGAACGGATCTTACACTGGCGAAGGCTTTCAGGTTCACCGAATCGATGAGGTTGCAGCTTAGATGGGAAGTCTTCAATGTTTTTAATACGACGAACTATGTCGGCTTTGCAACGAGTCCGCTGACACCTACATCGGCAGGCCTCATCTCGAGTACTCGTGATCCACGAACGATGCAATTCGGCATCAAGTTCTACTTTTAGGCCACTGAATAACTAGGTCTATGCTCGCGGCTCTTTTCAGAGACGCGAGCATTTTTTTGATACGATCGTGGTATGGAGCGAATACTCATAGAAAACATTTGCGTCGGCGATACGCCAGGAGAGGCGTCCGCCGATTGCGTTTTGATTGAAGACTCGGTGATCGCCGGCATCGGCCGGATCAGCGGTGATATTTCGGCGGAGGTGTTTGACGGCGGGGGGGCGACCGTTTTGCCCGGCTTCATCGACATCCACAACCACGGGGCGGTGGGCGTGGATGTGAACGCGGCGGATGTCGAAGGACTGATGACGGTCGCTGCATTCCTGGGACGGCACGGCGTCACGGCGTGGGTCCCGACGCTGGTGCCGGATTCGGATGAGAATTATCGTCGAATCATCGGCGAGATCGACCGGCTGATGGAACTTCAAACAGGAAAGCCGGTCGCGCAAGCCCTCGGTGTCCACTATGAGGGCGTGTTTGCCAATGAGAAAATGTGCGGGGCCCTGCGGCCGCAATTCTTCAAGAACTTCACCGGATCGGAACTGAACGAACTTCCACGGTTGGAACGCGGAGTTCAGATAATGACCTTCGCACCCGAGATCGAAGGCGGCGTTGAACTGGCTGCGGAACTTTCCAGACAAGGTTGGGTCGGTTCGCTCGGGCACACGAAGGCCGATGCAGCGACGCTGGATGCGGCGTTCGCGGCCGGTGCCAGGCATATGACGCACTTTTTTAACGCGATGACGGGCGTCCATCACCGCGATCTCGGCGTCGCGGGCTGGGGGCTGACGAAGGAAGGTGTGACGTTCGACATAATCGCGGACGGTATTCATGTCCATCCTGAGATACTGAGAATGGCCGTTGGGTCAAAAGGGATCGTCGGCGTTTCCCTGATCAGCGATTCGGTTTCACCCGCCGGCCTCGGCGACGGTGAATTTGAGATCTGGGGCGAGGCAGTCTCCGTCGAGAACGGCCGAACGCGGAACATCCGCGGAAGCATCGCCGGGTCGGTCATCACAATGCACGATGCATTTCTTAGGATGCGGTCGCTCGGCTTTTCAAACAATGAGGCGTCGCGGATGGCCTCGACAAATCCTGCACGCCTACTCGGTTTGGCTGGGTCGCGCGGGTCGATCGAGGTCGGTAAACGGGCCGACCTTGTCGGCATCGGTCAGGACGGGGCAATCAGGTTCGTTGTGGTCGGCGGGATGTTAGTGAACAGTGAACAGTGAACGGTGAACAGTGGGCGGTGGGCAGAAAGCAGAAGGCAGTGGGCAGTGGGCAGAAGGCAGAAGGCAGTGGGCGGTCGGCAGTGAAGAGTGAAGAGTAAAGAGGGAATAGTGGGAATCATTTCGGGCGGGGTGAGGATATAGGAAAAGAGGCTTCCGAAGAAGCCCCTTTTCGTTTCCCCCTTGTTCGTTAGCGAACAGGCTTATTCGCTAACCTTTTTGGGCTTTGCGCCGCGGCGGAACTTGCCGCGTTCGCCACGCTTTGCCTTCATCTCGGCGGCCTTTGCTTTCTGCTCGTCCGTCAGGAGCGAGAAGAACTGCGCCTTCGTCCGCTGTCTTTCGACGATCATTTTGGCCTGGAGTGCCGCCTGCTCATTTGCGAGAGCGGTCACCTGTGCCTCGTCGAACGCTCCGTTCGCGGTCAATTCCTGCATTTTCTGGCGGTTGGCCCTGAGGGCTTCGCGGGTGGGCTGCAAGCTCGTGCGGCTGGCCGTTTGGAGTTCCTTGACCTTTGCTTTCTGTTCGTCAGTCAGATCGAGGCCACGGAACATCATTCCGGATCCGCCACGGTGATGTCCGCCGCGTTTGCCGAACTTACGCGGCCCCTGTTCGCCGGCTGCCTGTCCGACCGCGAAGATCACTCCCGCGGCAAGGACCGCTGCCGTCAAAATTCCTATGATCGTTTTCTTCATTGCTATTACCATTCCCTTGTTCATATATTCTGGCGGCTGGCCCGCCACTGCACACTTAGACGAAGGATCGGACCCGGCAACCGTATGTATTTTGTTAGGTTGTGTAAAGAATTGTAAAAGCCACGCACAGGGCCATTTTTTCGCGTAGAATGCAGAAGGTGATGAACCGTGTCCTGATCATTGACGACGACGAGGAGCTATGCGAACTGGTCTCGGAATACCTGAATGTCGAAGGTTTCGAGACCGAATGCGTGCACGACGGCGAGACGGGCTTAAAGCAAGCGAATACCGGGGCTTACGACATGGCGATCCTCGACGTAATGCTGCCGAAGATGAACGGTTTCGAAGTGCTTCGGAACCTTCGTGAAGATTCTACGCTTCCAGTGCTGATGCTGACCGCCCGCGGCGAAGACATGGAGAGGATCGTTGGGCTTGAGACCGGGGCCGATGATTACCTTCCGAAGCCTTTCAATCCGCGTGAGCTTGTTGCAAGGCTTAGGGCGATACTTCGCCGTGTCGGAAAAGGCGAAGGCGACGATGGCGTGCCGGAAAAGATCCAGGTCGACGATCTGGAGGTATCGGCCGCCGCACGCTCGGCACGTCTAAATGGGAACGAGATCGGGTTGACGTCGGTCGAATTTGACCTGCTGCTCGCACTGGTGCGGGACGCAGGGAAGATCGTCAAAAAAGAGGACCTGAGCGAGAAGGTACTGGAACGGAGCCTATCGCCGTACGACCGAAGCCTGGACATGCACGTCAGCAACCTGCGAAAAAAATTGGGGCCGCGGGGCGACGGAGGCGAAAGAATTAAGACCGTCAGGTCGGTCGGCTACATCTATACACTGGTATGAACCTGTTTCTGAAGATCTTTCTTTGGTTTTTAGCCGCGATCGCACTGATGGTTGGCGTGATCGTGTTTCTGAACTGGACGGTTCAGACCGAACCGGTCGTGAGCCGCTGGCGGATATCGGTCAGAAACCAGACGAACATCTTTGCCGAGACGGCAGGCCAGATCTATGCAACCGAAGGGGAGCCCGGGCTGGCTAAATTTCTTGACCGGATCCGCAAACCGGAAACGATCGGCGAGGTCGACCTGATCGGCGAAAACGGCCGGGTCTGGCTTTCGGAGGGCGTCAATGCCGAGAATTACAAGGATCTCGTCGCGAAGGCGTTGAACAGCGAGAATGTCGAGATCGAAAACCACACGGAAACGGCGTTATCGGCCCGGCAGCTAACGATGCCCGGCGGCGAACGATACGTCCTGATCGTCCGGTGGGAACGCCCGCGGATGACCCCGTTCTTCGGCGAGTCGCCGCTTCGGTATCTGCGATATGCGGGGCTTCTGCTGACGGCTCTTTTGCTTTGCTGGGCCCTGGCGCGTTATTTGTCGTGGCCTATCGGAAAGCTTCGCCGTGCGACCCAGAAGCTGGCGGAAGGGGACCTTTCGACCCGCGTCGCCGATGATCTGGGACGCCGGCGGGACGAGCTGGCCTCGCTGGCCCGTGACTTTGACGTGATGGCCGAAAGGCTTGAGTCGCTGGTCACCTCGCAGCAGCGTCTTTCCCGCGACGTATCCCATGAGCTTCGTTCGCCGCTCGCCCGGATGAATGTGGCGCTCGAAATAGCAAAGCAGAAGACCAACGGCGATGCTGCGCCGCAGCTTGCCCGGATCGAGGCCGAGTCTCAGCGACTGAATGACATGATCTCGCGACTTCTGACGCTGTCGCAGCTTGAGACCGGCTCGAAGGACTTTGACCGAAGGGAATTGAACTTGACCGCGATCGTCGAACAGGTGGCGGCCGATGCCGACTTTGAAGCGAATGCGAAGGGTCGTTCGGTGAAGCTGACGAAGCTGGACGACTGCCGGATCTTCGCCAGCGAGAGTCTTGTTCGAAGCGCGGTCGAGAACGTTCTTCGAAACGCCGTCCGCTACACAAAAGAAGGTACGGCCGTAACGGTGTCACTCGAGAAGCGAAATAAAAATGCGATCCTTGTTATTGAGGACATGGGCGAGGGTGTGCCCGAAGCCGAGCTTGCGAATCTCTTTCGGCCTTTCTACCGTGTGGGCGAGGCCCGCGACCGCGGCTCGGGCGGGACCGGGCTCGGGCTGGCCATCGCCGAACAGGCAATCCTGGCGCACGATGGCGTGATCGGTGCAAAGAACAAGGACGGCGGCCTGTCGGTCGAGATCAGCCTGCCGTGCGTGAAATAATTTTAGTGAAAAATCTCTTAAGGGTTCCCGCGTCGGGCCGCGGCGAACGAACGGATCGCCATTATCATGAAGATCAAGCAAAGGGCGGCCGTGACCACCTGAGATAGGACCGCAGCCGACATGCTTAGTTCGCTCAGCTTGGAAAGAAGACGGCCGGCCGTTGCAATGAAGCCGAGCAAAGCGACTACGACCGCCGCGTGCATCAAATGCTTCCGCATCCCTTCGCTAGCCCTCGCCGCAACGCCCAGGACCGCGAGAACGACGCCGAATGCCGCCGGAATGAGCGCGGTCACACTCGCGCGATCCGCAGACATTCCGTAAATGTAGCCAATCAAACCTACCAGGATCAGCAGGACGCCGATCGTGATCGAAGCACCGGGCATAAGTTCTCTCCTATCAAGGGATGATCAAGAACCTAGGTTATCAGAAAATGCCCCAATGCCCTATGCGGCGTTGCACGGCCCTCGTTTCTACCAAAGGCCGGTCATGGGCCGCCGGTTCGAGGGTCAGTTGCCCGGAGCGGGATTGATAATGCCGTTGAGCCGTTTTGCCAATTCGGCATCAAGTGTTTTCAGCTTTTCGTAGCGGGCGGCAGCGGCCGCCTTCTTTCCGTCAACCATGTCCAGAACGCCGAGCCAATAGTGAGGGGAAGCCTGGTCTGCACGGATCTCGAGCGATCGCTCATAACACTTTCGGGCCTCAGAGAAGTTTTTCAACAGCCGATATGCATCGCCGAGATAATTCACCGGCTGAGCCCACTTTGGATCGAGTCGTGACGCTATTTGGTAATGCGGAACGCTCTCCGAATATTTCTTATCGTTGTAGTAGGCATTCCCGAGGCCAAGTTCGGCGTTGGCGTCTGCAGGGTTGAGCGTGAGGGCCGCCCGGTACGCAACGATCGCCTCGGCGAATCTTTTTTGATTTACATAATGGTCACCGAGCCGGCGCTGCGAATATGCCAGCTTTGGGTCGAGCTTGACCGCTTCCATGTGGAACGCGAAAGACTGATCACCGCGGCCTGAAACGTCGAACAACCGGCCGAGCTCAGAGTGTGCGCTTGCGTAACCTGGCATAAGCGCGATCGACTTTCGGAACGCGGCCTCGGCTTCGGCATATTTCTTCTGCCCGAGATGAGCGACGCCCATCTCGTAATGGACCATGTTGTTGTTCGGTTCGAGCCGCTCTGCCGATCGATACGCCGCCATAGCTTCGGCGTATTGACCGGCAAGGTCGAGAACATTGCCAAGCTGAATGAATGCATTCGTGTAATTCGGCTTCAGACGGACCGCCTCACGAAATGCAACGGCCGCTTCATTGAATCGCTTCAAACCGTAATAGGCCAGGCCGAGGTTGAAGTGGCCTTCCGGTACGTTCGGCCGTAGGGCGTTCGCCTTGAGGAACGATGAGACCGCTTCGGAATTCTTGCCGGCCCGGTATTGTACGAGGCCCTGATCGAATACGGTCTTCCAATCCTGCCCGAAGGCAGGCGAGGCCGACAGGCCCAGAAATAGGACGATGCTAATAATGAGTTTGCTTTTTATCTTCATTTCGGCAGGTGTGTTGGCAAATCCAGGGTTCGGAGGGAAAGGCCGGCTGAGGTCGGCCAATAACAGTATATTCATTCAAGCGCCCGCATTGGAAGAGAAATCTTACTTTTCCGGGCCCGGCCCGCCGTTTCCCCTCGCGGCCGAACCGTTCCGCATTTCCGCTATCATTTTTTCGATCGTCTCTTTCAGGTGATCGGTGACAGAGGCGTAGGATCTTTCGTCCATCGGCCCTCCGTTCCTGGAAGAACCGTTAAGGACGGACGCCGGAAGGAACGGCTCGCCGAATCTTATCTTGACCTTGCTGGGGCGGATCTTCATTGAACGACGGGCCCAGACCTTGTGAAGGCCGTCGATCGCCACCGGGACGATCGGAAGCTCCAGTTCCGTGGCAAGGATCGCCGCCCCCTTTTTGAATTGATGAAGCTCGCCGTCGAACGCCCGCTCGCCCTCAGGGTAGATGTTCAAGATCCAACCGCCGCGAAGTCCGGCTGCCCCCGACCTCATTGCCTTCATAAGCTGGGTGTCGGGATCGACGGGCACCACGTTGAGCATCGTCGCAACGGACGACATCAACCTGTTCTCAAAGAACATACTGGCGCCGACGTGAAAGGTCTTCTTAAAGAAACGATAGGGGTAGGTCGAGCAAACGACAAACGGGTCGAGAAAACTCTGGTGATTCGGACAGATCAGGAACGGCGCTTCCATTTTTCTCAAGTTTTCGGACCCATGAACCTCGAGCCGCATAAAGACCCGGGAGAACAGGTTGAAGCACTTATAGACCGTGAAAGCGAAGGCCGGAAAGAACCAGCGGTCGCGAAGCACGGTGCGGACCTCGGAGGGCCAGCTTGATTCGCGAACGATCTTTGACCAGTTCAGGTCAGGCACGATCCCGGCACGATTGGTGCCGTCGGCCGAAGCCTCGACCAGGGCTGTCAGGTCGCGCACGGTCAACGCACTGGCGACCGCGTCCGGTTCGAACTGGAAGGAGAAAGCGTGTTCCAGTGCTGCAAACGTCTCGGCCCTGGCAAGCGAATCGAGGCCAAGATCGATCTCAAGATTCATATCCGGGTGGATGATCTCGGTGTCGGGTGAATTCTGCCTGACAGCCGCCGCGACGGCCCGTCCCACATGAGTAGCGAGAAGGTCGGAATCCGCCTCCGTCATTTCCCACGACCTTGCTTCCTTTGTTGTGCCCGCGATGGACCCGGACTCGACGGCGCGCTTGAGTTCGAACCGCTTGATCTTGCGGGTCGCAGTTCGCGGCAGGGGCTCGGCCCGGATGATATAATCGCGGACCCTTTGATACTCCGGTAGCTCTCTGCCTAAGTTGTCCAGATCGAATCGGACCGCTTCCTTTGAATTCGCGATCTTTGAAGCCTTGAGGTAATCAAAATCGGGAACAACGACCGCGGCCAGCTTTTCGGCACCGGCCCGCTGTTCTTTGTCGTCGCGGACGCCTATGATCGCAAGTTCTTCGACCATTGCCGATTTCAAGTAGTGTACCTCGAGGTCTTCGGGATGAACGTTTTTGCCCGATGGAAGGACGATCACGTCCTTGGCCCGGCCGACGATATAAAGGTGGCCGTCGGCGTCGAATTTGCCCAGATCGCCGGAGCGGAACCAGCCGTCGTCGGTGAACGCATCGGCGGTTGCTTCGGGGTTCTTGTAATAGCCGGAAAACACCATCCCGCCGCGGATCAGCACTTCCCCGACTCCTTCAGCGTCTGGGTCAGCGATCTTCACTTCGGAGCCCAAAAGCGGTTTTCCGACAGACCCGACGCGATTATCATCAACGTAGGTGCCGGTCGCTGCCCCGCTGGTTTCGGTCAGGCCATAGCCTTGCAGGATGGTGAATCCGAGCTTGTGAAAATCGCGAGCGACCTCCTCGTCGAACCGCGACCCGGCGGACACCGCAAGTCGAAGCTCACCGCCGAACGATTCGTGGACCTTTCCGAAGAATGTCTTTCCGAGGTTGGCGCCGAGTCCGTCGCGCAAGGCCCCGTTTGCTGACAACATCGCGCGGAACAGTGCCCGGACAGCCGCTGGTTTGGCGGCGACGGCGTCGAAGATCTTCTTATGGAATAGGTACCAAAGACGCGGGACCGTTGTCAGGATCGTCGGTTTGAACTCCTTCATCGCTGAGCCCAACTCGGCGGGCGAGAGTTCCTTCAGATAGCCAACCTCGCAGCCGTAGGTCGTTGCGACCCACAGGTTTACGATCTGCAAATAGGCATGAAAGAGGGGTAGAAGGCTGAGAATGCGTTCTTTATCGGTGAGTTCGAGGATCTTATTGATCCCGTCGAGTTCCGCGATGATATTTCCGTGCGTGAGCGGCACGCCCTTTGGACGGCCCGTCGTTCCGCTCGTGTAGATAAGCAAGGCGACGTCGTCACCCGCGGCCGCGGGCTTTTCGTCGGCGAACGAGGCGGGAAAACCGCCCGCCGTCCATTCAGAGAATGAGCCGAATCCGTTCGAACCCGAATTATCGCTGCCCCAAACGACGGCCGGAATGCTACGGCCGAGCTTCTCTTCGATCTGGCGGAATCTTTCTCGCTGCGAGTTATCGATGAATGCAAGCTTTGTTTCCGAATTTTCAAGAAAGTTGGTGACAGTTTCGAGTTCGCCGTGCGGATCGATCGGGACACATACGGCCCCACGGTAAAGTGTACCTAAATAAGCGATCGCCCAGCACGGATGGTTCTCGCCGATGACCGCGACGCGTTCACCGAATCCCACGTTTTCCTTGCCGATTCGGTACGCGACCGAGCGGATCTGATCAAGTGTTTCGCCAAAAGTGTAGGTCTGGTTTTCGTCGCCGACCACGCGCATGGCGATCTTTTCCGCGCGGGACTCGAACGAGTTCACGAGTCGTCTGATGTATGAATCCGTCATTTGCGTGTCCTGCGATCTTCGGGAGGTCTGTTCCGATCCGGATGATCCGAAAACCTTCAGTATGTGGTTTTGGAACGAACGCGTGAACTAACTTTAGGGCCAAATAATGAATCTTTGCAATTCTGTCCGATAACGTTTTCTATTTGCAAAGGGGGTTAATCATACGAAACCGGCGTTTCGTTGGTCAAGCATTTGATTCATAAGGTGACTTTCATTGCCGTGCCAATCACTTTCGTCGATGAGGAACGTGAAAAATTGTCGCCTTGATAGAGGTAGTAGACGTCGAATGATAACTTTCTTGAGAGTGCCTTATTGAAACCGGCGCTAATCCGATTGCGGGAAAACCGGCCGGACGCAGAATCATAGAATGGTTCTTCGATAACGTACACTTTCATTCCCTTGACCAGCTTTTCGGGCAGGTTCTTCTCGATGATGATAGACGGCCTGTATCGCCAAGTATTCCTTCCCGGGCGGAATCGGTATTCGAACCGGCTTCGATGAGCGATGCCGAAACCGCGGAACTCGTTCTTCACCTGCGCCATCAGTGAATAGCGATACTCGTACCGGAACCGCCCCAAAACGTTCCGATCCGAAATAAAGGTGACGAAGGGTAAAACGGAGATATTATCTGAAAAGTCCTTACGCACGCCGACGCTGTACCTGACGTTGTCCACGTTGGTCAGTCGTTGACCGAATTGAACAGTTGCCATTGTGATCAGGTCCAGGCTCTTAGTGATCGGTACCGAAACTTGCAGGTCATTCCATGACTGGACCTCGGGTTCGTTCGTGACCTGGCCCAAGATGGGTCCGATACACAAATAGAATGCGAAAAAGATGATCAGAAAAGGAATTAATTGTTTCGGTTGGGGATGTTCCCATCAGTGTAACAAAGATGTTACATCATCGAAACCGCTGCCCCGCGGACCGTTGCTAGGAATGTGGAACGCGGACCGAAAGTGCCCGCGGAACGATCTCATAGACGGCGGGAAGTCGTCCTGGGAGCTCGCCGTCCGTTTCTATCTGGACGTCGGGGCCGGCAGGGCGGGCCTCGATCTTTTTGGCGTGGATGCTTTTCACTTCCTCGAGATTGAGGTGGGAACCGTTATACAGGGTGTATGCGTTCAGCAGGATCTTGGCCGTCTTGATGTCGCCGATGTTCACAACGTCAAAGTAACCGTCATCGAGTTTTGCCTCGGGTGCGATCAGCATTCCCCCGCCGAAATAACGGGCGTTGGCAACGCAGAAATTGACGGTCAGCAGGGGTCGCTCTTCGCCGCCGTCGATCTTGACCAGCACGGATGCGGCGTCGAGGCCGACGACTTCCTGCAGCGTGGATAGTGCAAAGCTGGCCCGGCCGCGGACACCGCCGAGCGGAAGCCATTCGAGGGCCTTGTTCGATTTGACGCGACCGATGATCGAGGCGGCGAGGCCGAATGAGGACACGTTAAGGAAATAACGAGATGCGGGGCCGCCATAATGATCGGTGAATGAAACACGGCCGACGTCGATGCGTTTCGTCCGGCCTTCACGGAGGGCCCGGGCGGCCTCGCGGTGCGATCCCGGAATCTCGAGCGACCGTCGGAAATCGCCGCCGGTGCCCGAAGGGAAAATGCCCAACTCGGCGTCGGCACCGCTTTCGAGGATGCCGTTCGCAACCTCATTGATCGTACCGTCACCGCCGCATGCGATTATCAAAGAGGCACTCTCGGCGGCGTATTTACGAGCGAGAATAGTGCCGTCCCCGGCTGCTTTGGTGAACGCGACCTTGAATGGGCCGAAATGAGCGCGAAGGTCCGATGCGATCGACGACCAGCTTTCGCGGGTCGAGCCTCCGGCCGATTTGGGATTGACGATTACGATCGGGATCATTGCTGAAAAGATTATGAGGACGGCCGGTTTGAGGTGTCAAACCGCGCAAAAAGAGGCGGCTGCGGGCCGCCTCTTTCATACGGTTAGTTTTACTCGGCCGAATCATGCAGGTGAAACGGAAGAGTCGGACGAGTGAACGAGGTCCAAACGAACTCCTTCGAGGCTCTTGCCATGAACGCTTCGATCTCGCTCATCTTTCGCGGAAGTTTGGCGGTCATCCATTCAACACCGTTCTCGGTCACGAGCATATCGTCTTCGATCCGAACGCCGATGTTCTTGTACTTTTCAAATACCGGGCGGACCTTTTCCTTGAATGCCCGATTCTCGGGCGTGTCGGGCAGGTTGTCGAGGGCATCCTCGCGGATGTAAATTCCAGGCTCGTTCGTAAAGACCATGCCCGGCTTTAACGGGGCCTGATAGCTGCCTACGTCGTGCACGTTCATCCCGAGCCAATGGCCCAGGCCGTGAATGAACCAGTAGCTCACCTGACGCGAATTCTTATCGGTCACGAGGCCGAGCTTGAAAAGGCCGTCGTTGATGGTGTTTCGCGCGATCTGACTCAACTCGCCGAAGCTGACGCCCGGCTTGGTCGCCTTGGCAACGGCCTCCTGTGCATCGTAAACGATCTGGTAGATCTCTGCCTGTTCCTTCGAGAATTTGCCGTTCACGGGGAATGTACGGGTAACATCGGCGGTGTAATGCTCGTATTCAGCACCGACGTCCATCAGGAGCAGGCTGCCTTTTTTGATCGGGCTCTGCGATTCGACGTAATGGAGCGTGGTCGCATTCTCGTCGCAGCCGACGATCGACGGGTAGCCCCAGAAATCCGCGTTGCGGCGGCGGAAGGTGTATTCGACCTCGGCATGGACCTCGTATTCCCAGCTCGCACGGCCGACCATCGCCATCGAGCGAAGCTGGGCCTCGGTGGTTATATCGATGGCATGCTGGAGCATCTTCAACTCGTAAGGCGATTTGATATGCCGCAGTTCGGCGAAGATCGGCTGGGCGTTCTCAACTCGGTACTCGGTCAAAGCCTTCGAGAACTCGTGCTCGACGCGATATTCGCGTTTGCCGTTCGTATCGTTGTCGCTGTTCGGGAGCAGCAGGTACAAAGTCGGTGCATTATTGATCGTGACGAGGCCGTCCTTTGAAGTGAACACACGGCTGCCTTTAAGGGCTGCGAGAAACGCGTCTTTCTCCGATGCGTCCACGATCCGCTTCAGGCCCGAGACCTTTGTCGCCTGCTCGCGGGAGTACATTTTGCCCTCCCACGCTTCGCGGAGTGCGATCCGCTTCGGAAGGAAGAGTGTTTCGGTGACAACGCCATCCTTCTTTGAGATCACAAGCGTGGCCCCGTTCTGCTTCAAAGCGGTGAGGTAGTAGAGGTTGTTCTCCTGACGATAAACGTAATCGACGTCGTTGGTATAAAGCCGCGGCTCGGCGCTGAAAAGCACCATGATGCTGTTGTCCGGCATCTTTGCAGCCACGGCAGCACGGCGGCGTGCGAGTTCCGCGTGCCGCTCCGCGTCAGTGAACTTCGGGGCGGCCGGGGCCCGCGGGACCGGGTCCGAAGCCGGGTTGGCCGGAGCGGCCTTGAGAAGCGCGACCAGGCCGGTCAGCAGAAATGCGATCAATATTATCCAAACAATTGCACGTTTCATCTAATAACCTCTAAGTTCAGATCTTTGTATGAAATATTACCAAACCGGTCACCCGCGTAAACGCGGAGAATATAGTTTCCCTGCTCCATCGCAGCCGCGTCGAGAAATCCCTCGCTGAAATTTTCGCCGTCCACGCGGTTCGTGGCGAGGAAACTGAAGATCGTTTCGCCGGTAGCCCCGGACTGGCTCCCGGGACCGTAAACGAATTTCACGACCTCGTGCGGCGGCATCTTTTCAAACGAGATGGTCCACGGCCCGGGCCCTTCAAATTCGCTCGCGTCGCGGGCGAACGCGTAACCGATCCGGTAAGGTGCGAGACGCCGACGTTCGGCATTCCCGTCCATCCGGTCGTACGCGCGGACGGATACCCGCGTCTTTCCTCTCAAAACTATACGTCCGTAGCCGTTTTTTGTTTCGATGGGTGCCCAGAATGCCTCGTAAAACCTAACCTCAGTGATGACCGGCGGGATCGCGTCCCTCACGCCGGGAAGTTCGAGGGCGTCGAGGGCGTTCATCTCGCCGCCGGGCCGGCCTGCGATCAGGTGGACGTGGTTCATCGCGTTGAGCGTGCCGATCGGTTCGCCGGCACGAAATATTGTTCCGCGGGGAATGCGAACGCCGGCCGCTTTTCCGGTCCGGCCGTCTGTTTCGATAATGAATCGGCCGTCGTTAAAACTGCGGCCGTCAACATCGCGGCCGAGCCGTATGTGCACATAACCGGTCGTTGCGGTGCGGACCAGTTCGCGCAAAGTGCCGAAATTCTGGGCCGCGTGCGGGTCGAGGATCTTCTCGTCACGGATGAACCTCGCGGTCTCGCCGTATGCACCGGGGATGTCGAGGCCGTTGTGGAACCAGGCTTCCGAAGACTGGTCGACTATCTCGCCGCGGATCTCGCCAAGCGTGCCGGCGATCTCACGAGGCCGGTCCGGCGGATCGTACGGCCATCGTCCCGGCTGGAGCGCTCGAAATTCTTCGGGCGTGAACGAAAGGGCGGCAAGATCGACTGGCGGTCCGCTGGCAGCCGACTTTGGTCCATGGATCGAACGCACAAGGCCGTTCTCGCTGTCTGCGACGAAAATCTGCCCTTTAGAAACAGCGATGCCGGAAGGCCGATTAAACCGGGCATTCCGCGGCGGGCCGTCAAGCGCTCCGCGGCGGCCACCCGCAACCGTTTCGAGGTAGGGAAACGATCGATGGCCGAATGCACGGATCGCGTTGCCGTCTGCAATGATGATCACGCCGTTTTCGGTCACGGCGACGGCCGTCGGCGAGACCAGCGAGGCATCCGATGGCAGGCCGTCACGAAGGTCGCCACTGCCGTCACCGAACAGCGTCCAGACACGGCCGTCCGGTTCCACGACGCGGATCCTACGGTTACCCGAATCGGCAACCAGGAGCTTGTCGCCCTTCCAGATCGCGATCCCGAGCGGCGTATCGAACATAGCCGAATTGGCCGGCCCGTCGCCGAATCCGCGACTGCCGCCCGCAAGGGTTCGCACGACGCCGTCTCGGATCACGCGGATCCGGTCGTTGTAAGTGTCTGCAACGAAAATAGTTCCGTCGTCTGAGACCGCGATCCCGACCGGGGCGTTGAACCGTGAATCGGCGACAGGTCCATCGGCATTCCCGCGGGTTCCGTCGGAGCCGGCGATGGTCTCTACCGTTCCATTAGCGTCGATGCGTTTCACTGAATGTGAACCGGGATCGGCGACGAACAGGCTTCCATCGGGGCCGAATGCTATCCCGGATGGCGTGTCGAGGCCGACGGCGAATTCAGCCAGCCCGGCTTCGGAATGCCTGAAAATGCGGCCGCTATGGCCATCCGCAACGAAGATATCACTGCCGCGGACTGCGATCCCAAACGGTTCGGCCAGCTTGTCTTCAAGCGCGAAGCCGGTCGAAACGTGCTCGAATCGATAATTCACGGGGCCGGTGCCGCAGCCAGCCATCATCAACACGGCTGAAAGGAAAATGCCGTGAAACAAGGCTTGAGAATGGCGAATTAGTATGAAAAACCGCACCAGGATGAATACTTTGCCGTGAACCGGAGGACTCTGTTAGTATCTTCCTACAGCTTTCAAATTAACATCAAGGGAGGAACTTCAATTATGTTATCGCTGCAGGACCTGCTCGGGCAGGATAAAGGAAACAGCGCCTTGGGTGAGATCAGCAATACGGTAGGAGCCGAACCGTCGCTTGTAAATTCGGCTATCCAGATGGCCTTGCCTGCGATCATCGGCGGCTTGGCGAACAACGCCGCCACTCCGCAGGGTGCCCAGAGCCTGGACCAGGCCTTGACGCGTGACCACGACGGAAGCATCCTCGGGAATCTCGGTGGCCTCGGAAGCCTGATCTTCGGGCAGCTTCAATCGCCAGAGCCGACGCCGAAACAGCTTGACGCCGGTGGGATCCTGGGCCATATCCTCGGGAATAATCAAGGCCCGGTGGTCGAACAGGTGAGCAACAACACGGGCCTGAATATGGGACAGGTGGCCCAGATCCTGATGATGCTCGCTCCGTTGGTGATGGGTTATCTCGGGCAGAAGAAGCAGGAGCAGAACGTCGGGGCCGAAGGCCTGGGCGGCTTGTTGGGAGGCCTTCTCGGCGGCCAGCAGGCGGCGGCAGCTCCTTCGTCAGGCAATGCGATGCTCGACTTTGCCTCTTCAATGCTGGACAGCGACCGCGACGGTTCGGCAATGGACGACATCGCGTCGATGGCGTTGAATTACATCACAAAGAAGTAAGGGTTGACTCGAAATTCGGCGGTAGGTAAACTTTCCTTTCAAGCGTGGTGAGTTAGGGCGACTTGCGACCACGATAAAAATCGCTAAAAAGCTAAGAGTTCAATTGAATAGGATTTGAAGAAAACTCTGTGCTTTGCGGCACGGAGTTTTTTGTTGGAGATTGAGTGAACGAAAATACCATCATCATTAGTTATAGGCTTACCGCGAATGACTATTTTCGTGTCTTGCTTTGGTATCAGTGGAAGAGGATCGCTCTGACGCTCGGCCTTGTATTATTTTTGATTCTGCTATTTGCTTTTGCATACGTT
Organism: Chloracidobacterium sp.; assembly: GCA_016716365.1. Lineage (GTDB taxonomy): Bacteria > Acidobacteriota > Blastocatellia > Pyrinomonadales > Pyrinomonadaceae > OLB17. Next base: position 16,690 of record JADJWM010000003.1, read on the forward strand.
AAGCCTGCGGCCTCTGAGCCGTACACGAGGTTTCCGTTCTATTTCACGGCGGTATTATCTGTTGTCTTTGTAAGCCTTGGGTCGTACATCACATTGTCACGCCAGGCTAAAAAGCTAGAATCCATTTCGGATGAAGTTGAGCTAACCGCTGGGCCTACTCGATTAGAAGTTACCACTTCGGTAAGTCGAAGTCAGATGAATTGGGAACGTCTAAAAAAGGTTGTTGAACTGGATAAGTACTTCGTCTTCTTTCCGCAAGATAACGTTTATTTTGTGACTCCAAAAGCTTGCTTTGACGAGTCCGGCAAATTACAAGGATTTCGCACGATTTTGAAAGCGGAGCTGATTATCGCAAATCGAAGGTCTAAGAATGTTCCTCGATATACTAAAAGAAAAGGTAGTTGTGTTCGATGGTGCAATGGGCACCTATCTTCAATCGCTTGAATTGCCTATTGAAGAATGGGGCGGGCCGAATTTTGAGAATTGTTCGGAGAATTTGCTCTACACGCGGCCGGATGCGATCGAGGCGGTGCATAATGCTTTTCTCGAGGCGGGCTGCGATGTGATCGAGACAAACAGCTTCGGCGGCAGCGAGGTGGTTCTGAAAGAGTTTGGGATCGCCGAGCAGACCTATGACGTGAACCGGCGGGCGGCGGAGTTGGCCAAGAGAGTCGCGAACGATTTTTCGACCGCTGCACAGCCGAGGTTCGTTGCGGGTTCGATCGGTCCGGGCACTAAATTGCCGACGCTGGGGCACATCACTTATAACGATCTGAAAGATGCGTATCGCGAGCAGGTGCGCGGGTTGGTCGACGGCGGAAGCGACCTTCTGATCGTCGAGACCTGCCAGGACCTGCTGCAGACGAAAGCGGCACTTGCGGCGATCTTTGAGCATTTCGAGAAGAACAAGCTCCGAATTCCTGTGATCGCGCAAGTGACGATCGAAACCTTCGGCACGATGCTGAACGGCACCGAGATCGGTGCGGCGTTGACCGCGCTTGAGCCGTTCCCGATCGACGTGATCGGGATGAATTGCGGCACGGGGCCGAAGCAGATGGCCGATAGTTTCAGATTCCTGAGCGACAACTCGCCCATCCCTATTTCGGTTCTTCCGAATGCAGGACTTCCCGAGGTGAAAGACGGAAAGCAGCATTACGACGAGACGCCGGAGACCTTTGCCGCACAGGTCGAGCACTTCGCCAAGGACCTTGGCGCGAATATAGTCGGCGGCTGCTGCGGGACGACGCCGGAGCATCTGAAACAGGTTATCGAACTCGTAGGACGCATTTCGCCAAAACAGCGGGATGCGAAGCTGGCTCCGTCGGCTTCATCGATCTATTTCCAGCAGCCCTATACGCAAGACGCTTCGTTCCTGATCGTTGGCGAACGCGTGAATGCCAGCGGGTCCAAGAAGATGCGCGACCTGCTGGATGCGGAAGATTGGGACGGGCTGATCAATCTTGCCAAATCACAGGAGAAAGAGGGAGCCCACATCCTGGACGTTAACGTCGATTTCGTCGGCCGCGACGGCGTGGCGGACATGCACGAACTGGCGTCGCGGCTGGTGACGAACGTAAAGATCCCGCTGATGCTCGATTCGACCGAATGGGAAAAGATGGAAGCCGGCCTGCAGCACGCGGGCGGGAAATGCATCCTGAATTCGACGAACTACGAGGACGGCGAGCCGCGATTTCTGAAGGTTCTTGACCTGGCGAAGGAATACGGGGCCGGCGTGGTCATTGGGCTGATCGACGAAGAAGGCATGGCCCGCACCGCTGAGAACAAGCTAAAGATCGCCCGACGCGCGTTCAAGCAGGCGACGGAGTACGGAATTCCGGCCCACGACATATTTTTCGACCCGCTCGCCTTGCCGATCTCGACCGGCATCGAAGAAGACCGAAAGAACGCGGACGAAACGATCAAGGCTATCCGGCAGATCAAAGAAGAAATGCCGGAGGCGAATATCATTCTCGGCGTGTCGAACATCTCGTTCGGTTTGTCGCCGGCGGCGCGTGTGGTTTTGAATTCGGTGTTCCTGCATGACTGCGTCGAGGCGGGAATGAATTCAGCTATCGTGAATGCGTCGAAGATCCTGCCGCTTATAAGGTTCAACGAACACGAAATAGACACGGCTAGGGACCTTATTTTCGACCGACGGAAGTTCGAAAAGGACGTTTGCGTTTACGACCCGCTTACGGAATTCACCAAGCTTTTCGAAGGCAAAACTGCTCAATCGATCAAGCCCGATATCTCTAACCTGCCGGTCGAGGAGCGGCTCAAACAGCACATCATCGAAGGAGAAAAGATCGGTCTGGAGGATTCGCTGAAGGAGGCGCTGGATAAATATCCGCCGCTCGACATCATCAATAATATCCTGCTGGACGGGATGAAGGTGGTCGGCGATCTGTTCGGCAGCGGGCAGATGCAGCTGCCGTTTGTGCTGCAGTCCGCCGAGGCGATGAAGGCGGCGGTCAGGTTCCTCGAACCGTTTATGGAAAAGGCGGACTCAACCAATAAAGGCACAATGGTGCTGGCGACCGTCAAGGGAGATGTGCACGACATCGGCAAGAATCTGGTCGATATCATCCTGACCAACAACGGCTACAAGGTCGTAAATCTCGGCATCAAGCAGCCGATCGACGAGATCCTGCGTTCTTGGGAAGAGTCAAAGGCCGACGCAATCGGGATGAGCGGGCTGCTAGTGAAATCGACTCTTATAATGCGCGACAACCTGGAGATAATGAACGAGCGGGGAATCAACGCTCCGGTCATTCTCGGCGGCGCTGCGCTGAACCGGAGGTATGTTGATAACGATCTGATCCCTCTGTATGACGGCAAATTGTTCTACGCTCGCGATGCTTTCGACGGGCTGCATGCGATGGATGAGCTGACGAAGGTCAGCAGCGAGCAGGGAGCCGTAAGCAGTGAATCTCGTTCCCATGCGGCCGCGGCGACCGGTGAAACCATAGAGCTTGATGACCGACCGCTCAGCGGTGACGGCTCGCAGCTCACTTCCGAAGATCTTGTCGGCGAGGATGCAAAGCTCGGGGCGGTCGCGGCACGGGTGTCTTCGCGGTCGGGCGGCGATACGACGCACACGCTGCGGTCGGACGTGTCGACCGACGTGCCGATCCCGCGGGCGCCGTTCTACGGCTCCAAGGTGGTCGAGATCACCGACCTGACGAAAGTGTTTGCCTTCATAAACGAGACCGCTCTGTTCAAGGGCCAGTGGCAGTTCAAGCAGGGAAAGAGGTCGGCGGAGGAGTACAAGCAGATACTCGAAGAGACTGTGTACCCGAAGTTTGCCGAGATCAAGGCCCGGGCGATCAGAGAGAAAGCTGCTTGAGGCAAAGGTCGTCTACGGCTATTTTCCGTGCCGTTCAGAAGGGAATGACCTGATCATTTACGAGGACGACGAGCGTACGGAGCGGATGCGATTCACGTTCCCGCGACAGCCTTTGGAACAGAGAGGCGGGAAGAATTTGTGTTTGGCGGATTACTTTGCGGCGAAGGACCCGGTCGCTACGGCTCCCGGTACTGACAAGAGACCGGTCGCTACCGCTCCCGGTTCTGACAAGATCGATGTTGTTGCGTTTCAGCTTGTGACGATGGGACGGCGGGCGAGCGAACATTCGGCAAAGCTTTTTGCGGCAGACAATTATCAGGATTATCTGCTGTTTCACGGCCTCTCGGTCGAATCGGCCGAGGCCCTCGCGGAAATGTGGCACAAGCGGGTCAGAGAAGAGCTCGGCATTGCCGGCAGCGACGCGCCGGAACTAACAAAACTCTTTCATCAGGGTTATCAGGGCTCGCGATACAGCTTCGGATATCCTGCCTGTCCGAATTTGGACGACCAGACGAAGATCTTCGAACTGCTCGACCCTTCGCGGATCGATGTGGAACTGACCGAGGAGTTTCAGCTCGATCCGGAGCAGTCAACATCGGCGATAATTGTCCACCATCCTGAAGCGAAATACTTCAATATCGAATAGTGGGAAGGCACCGGGGGGGGGGGGGGGGGGGGACACGCCCGAGGACCCAGGCAGAAAAAACCGACAAGAACCCCCGGGCCCCCCGCACCCCGGGGCGCGGGCCGGCCGGGGCGGGGGGGGGGGGGGGGGCAAAAGGATGGTAAATCGACCCCGGAAGCCGAAAGGCGAAAAACTGAAAAAAAGGACGGCGGGCGCCCGCCGAAATGGGGCGGGGGGGCGCGGGGGACGCGGCGGACGGGGGGCGGGGAGGCGCCCGGGGGGATGGCCGGGCAGGCGGGAACGGCGGGGAAGAATGGAAAACAGGAAAAGGGGGGAAGGGGGGGGGGGGGGGAAGGAGGGAAAGAAAGCGGCGCGGGACCAAAAAAAAAAATAGAGGAAAGGAAACAAACAAAACGGACGGACGGCCTCGCCTGGGCGGGGGGGGGGGGGGGGGGGGGGGGGGGGATTGAACGATCCACAACGAAGACTTATTTCCCCGCAAGAAAGAATAATCCCCCCAAAAAAAGGGCAAGGCGGGAAAGAGCGAACCGGGGGAGGCCGGGGGGGAGGGGAAAGCCGGGCCGGGGGGCCGCACCACAAGCAGAAGAAAAAAAACATAAAAGAAGAAAAGAAAAAGAAAAGAAAAATGCGGAATCGTTTGCATTTCCGACACGCATAATTTTCACGAACAGATCGTTGTTCCGGATGGCGATGTGTTGATGCATTCTGGAGATGCGACCGTCAAAGGCACTGATATCGAGGTGATCGAGTTTCTCCGCTGGTTCTCACAATTGCCGCACAAACGCAAGATCTTTGTTCCTGGGAATCACGACTGGTTGTTTGAGACTGATACCCGACACGCTCGATTGTTACTGGCCGATTCGAACATCATCTATCTCCAAGATTCTTCAGTCGAGATCGACGGCCTGAAGATCTACGGAAGTCCGTGGCAGCCGAGGTTCTTCGAATGGGCGTTTAATCTGAACCGCGGACCTGAGCTTGCTGAGAAATGGAAGCTGATCCCTGAGGACATCGACATCCTCATTACGCATGGCCCGCCATTTGGCATCCTCGACCTCGTTCCCCGGAAGGGCTGGGATGAAAATACCGGCTGCGAGGAGCTTCGTAAGCGCGTCGAACAGATAGCGGAGTTCGGACGGCTGAAGCTGCACGTGTTCGGCCACATCCATTGCGGCCACGGCACGTACGAAGAATTCGGCGTGAAATTCGTCAACTCCTCGATCTGCGACGAGGAATACAAGCCCACCCAGCCGCCCATAGTCGTCGATCTCTGATCGGGCACGGCCCAATAAAAAGAGGCCGCCCGAAAGGACGGCCTCCAGTTTACCTAACCGGCGATCGGCCGGTGGATCGAACCCAACTAATTCGAGGTAAAGTTTACGTCAGATGCCGAAGAATTGTGGCTGCGAACGACATTCAACGGGTTGAAGCTGATCCCCTTCTTGGGCAGCGGCGTGATGGTGTAATCCGAACCAAAGCCGATCTGTTCGAAGTTGAAGAAGCCGAAGGCGTTGGTCATCGCGAGCCGTGAGATGGCCGGGCTGCCGCCCGTGATCAGCACGTAGATCCGCCCGATTCCGCGTCCATCCGGCCGGGTGATGCGGCCGCCGATCGAACCGTTGGAGGCCGGGGTGGTCGTGATGGTGAAATTCGTATCGCTGACATCGAAAAAGATGTTGCCGATCGCTTCGATCTTCACCCGCGCCTGATTTGTGTTAAGGCTCGGCGAAACAACCTGATGTGCTCCATCGTTCGGAACGTTGTCGGCAAGCACCGTCGGAAACGTTTGGCCGCCGTCGGTCGAAAGGAGTATACGCACATTGGCCACATTGATCGGGGCTCCGCTCGACCCGCCTACATCCCATGTCACCTCGGGGTTCGAGTTTAAGAACCACGTATTATTTGAATTCGGCGAATTCACCTTGAACGGCCCTGTGCCGGCAACCTCGACCGTCACGGTCGCGGTGTTGATCCCGCCGCCGCCCACTCTGTTGTCGCGAGCGACGACCTGGAAGTTCATCGTGCGAGCGATCGACGGGAGCAACTCTCCGGTCAGGAATCCGCCAGTCGTGTTAGGCGGAACGTTTGCCGTAGTCAAAATGTGCAGCATTTGCGGGAAGGTGCGGGCCGCATCTCCGGTCGGGTCAAAAGGCCGAAAGATAGGCCTTGCGGTGCCATCGGAATCAGAATTCGGGACCGATGTTGTGCCCGCCCCAAGATCGTATTCGAACCACTGATACGAGATCGTGTCGCCGTTGGTGTCTGCACCGTCCGCGGTGAGGGTAAAAGGGGTCTGTTTGGGAATGTTAAAGGTCGTGCCGCCCACGCTGCTGACGGTCGGGGGCGTGTTGCCGGTCGCCGTTGTCACCGCACAAGTATTGCCGTTACCGGTCTGGCTAAAGGCGACAATGTCCTCAAGCGACTTTACGTGGAACGAATCGATGCTGTTGGCCGCAAGGTTCTGGGTACCGCAGATGCCGGCGTAACTCATGATCGTGACACCGCTGCCGGGTTCGTAGGCACTGCCCGCTGAGCGGTTTGCTCCGCTGCAGCTTCCGGTCGTGCCGTTGAAGGTGTGGTTGGCTCCCCATTGATGGCCCATCTCGTGGGCTACATAATCGATGGCGAATACGTCGCCGGTCGGGTTTGAAAGGCCGGTCACCCCGCGGGCTTTCTGCGAGCCGCAAACTACACCCAGGCCGGCGATGCCGCCGCCGCCGGTGCTGAAAACATGGCCGATATCGTAATTGGCGGTTCCGATCACCGTGTCGGTATTGTTAAGGTTTTCGGTCAGCATCGTACTGCCGTTGGTATTGGTGTAAGGATCGTTAGCACCGGTGCAGGCCACGCCTCCGCATGTGTTGTCGGCGGCATATATGAGCAGGTTGTTATTCGCGACAATGTTCATCCGAATGGCGAGGTCGCGTTCGTAGACACCGTTCACGCGGTTCATCACGACGACCTGCGCGGCCAGCGTGCCCGCGACCGTGTTGCCGCCGACCGCAGCCGCGTATTCGTTCGTGGCGGCAAGCGCAAGGCGATATGTACGAAGCTGTGTTCCTGATGTGACGGCCGGTGCCGACGGTGTGTCGGGAATGAATTGATGGAAATCACCCTTCCTCGGCTTGGTCATCGAATCGAACGCGTTCTGCGTATCGAAATCGCACTTGAAGTCGGGTTTGGGAACGTCGCGCTTGTAATAGCTGATGTAGTTCGAAAGGTCGCCCCTCGAGTATGGATCCACCATGATGGTGCCGCGGGAGGACAGGATCATCGAATGAAAGCCATTCGGAAGCAGGTCGAGCCTGACGGTCGCCGTGGGATCGTCAATGCCTTGGCCGCGGTAGGTCATCCCGAGTTCGGGAAATTTCTCAAGAAGGCCGTTCTCGACGATGGGCGAATGCTCGATGCGGAACCTCTCATACGATCCGTCCGGCATCGGAAGCGAGACGATCGTGTTCGACATCCCAAACCCATCCTTAAATTCTTTCGGGGCCGAGTCAAGTACCGTGCGAAGCATTATCCGGTCGAGCCGGAAGGTCTTGTAGGAGTTAGGAACGATCCAGCGTTCGGCTGAACGCATCGCCGCGGAATCTTCGCCGATCTCACGCCAGATCCCGTCGTTCGAGCGTTTGGTGTGGGACTGAGACAAGGCGGCGATCGCTACCAAAAGAATGAGAAAGAGCGAGTATTGGGTTCTCTTGAACATCGAGAGGTCTCCTTGAATTATTGGAAAGTTCGGCAATTGTGCAGAGACTGAAGAGGCGCTTTTCAAGCGGCGTTTGAAAAAAACTGACTTGGATCCGGACCTCTCCGATCGCGGCCGACCGGACTCTGATCCTTCAATCTTATAGAAAAAGACGTGCAATGTCCATAGATTTCCGGACCGTGCGGATTCGCAGAGGGCGTTGCGAATGATAAACTTACGGTTTTGATGGACGCATGACCGAACGCACCTCAATGGCCGGCCCGGCACAAGAAATAACGACGCTCCCCGGCCGTCCTCTCAGAGACGAGTACGAAGTCCTGGGGCCGACCGAGCGGGCTGGATTTCGCCTGGCCCGGGCAATGAACCGAGGCCGCTGGAAACGGTTCTGGACGTTTTGCCAGCGGCATATCGGCTCGCTTTGGATCCACCTGGCCACCTACAACCTGATGAACGTCAGGGGCCTCGAGAATTTTGAGCGGACCGCCGCGGACCGCCCCGTCCTGCTGGTCGCGAACCACAGGTCATTTTTTGATATGTACACGGTGTCGAGCGTCATTTTCAGACGGACAAAACGGCCGATCGAGCTCTATTTCCCGGTACGCGGAAAATTCTTCTACGACAATCCGGCCGGCTGGCTCGTGAATCTGGTGATGGGTTGGTGGGCGATGTATCCGCCCTTCTTCCGCGAAGCCAAAGAGGCCAAAAAGAGAGCGTTCGACAAGTTTTCGGTCCGCGAACTTGTCCGCCTATGTTCCGAAGGCGAGGGACGCGTGATCGGGTTTCATCCCGAAGGCATGCGAAACCTCGACCAAGATCCCTACACCCTGCTCCGTGCCCAACCGGGGATCGGAAAGGTCATTTACGAGGCCAGGCCGCAGGTCGTGCCGGTTTTTATTACCGGTCTGATCAACGACCTGCCGAAACAGATAATGGGCAACTGGACGGGAGGCGAGAAGGTCAGGATCTGGTTCGGAGACCCGGTTGACCTTAGCAGGTTCTATGAAATGAGGGATTCGTTGAGGACTCACAAAGAACTGAGCGACCATCTTATGGATCGGATCGCCCAGCTTGCCGAAAAAGACCGCGTTGAGTTTGGAGGCGGTGAGAAAGAAGCTCCCGCGGCGGACCGACGGTAACTGTCGCGATGCAGCCATTCCCAGGGCATGCATTATTTCGCCTTGCCAAGATCGACGGCCCGTTTATAGGCCCCATAGATCGCCTTCGACAGAACCGTTCTGAGCGATCCCTTTTCCATCTGATAGATGGCCTCGGCCGAAGTGCCGCCCGGCGAGGTTACCATGTTGCGTAGTTCCGCGGGATGCTTGTGGGATTCGATAGCGAACTGGATCGAACCGAGCATCGTCTGAAGCACCAACTCCCGCGAAACCTCCCGTGAAAATCCCAAATGGACGCCCGCGTCGGTCATCGCCTCCATAACCATGAAAGTGTAGGTCGGGCCGGTGGCGCTCAGACTGGTGGCCATGTCGATCATGTTCTCGGTCTCCACGAACAGTTCCTTTCCAAGCGCCGACAGCACCGTCCGGACCATTGTCCTTTCATCTTCGCCGACCTCGTCCGTGCACGTCCATGCGGTCATCCCGGCTCCGATCTGGGCCGGGGTGTTCGGCATTGCGCGGACCACGCGGCGAGTCTTCATCGCTTCGGCGATCGTATCGATACGCGAACCGGCGATTATAGACACGATCGTCTGATCGTTGCCCGCGGGCGGAAGTTCCTTCAGCAGGCCCTTGAGCCTCTGCGGCTTTACGCACAAGAAGAGGGCATTCGGCCTATCGGCGAATGCTTCGGCGGCCGAAACATTCTCATGATGGGTTGTGATGCCGTATTTTTTCTCCAGCTCTTCACGCCTGTCGGCCCGTGGATGGCTGGCTGCGATCTGCCCAGGGCCGACGATCTTTTTTCTAAGTAAACCGGCGATGATCGACTCTGCCATCACGCCGCAGCCAATGAACGAAAGCCCGATCTCTTTTGGCAAAGGTTCCTGCATAAGAAGAGATTATATGAAAGGACGATGAATGCGAAGATCAGGCCGTGTCACTCGTAACTCAAGGCCTCGACGGCATCGAGCCGTGCGGCTGTCAACGCCGGGTAAAGTGCTCCGATGGCCCCGCCGATCAGCCCGACGATGAAAGTGAGGCCAATGACGAGCAGGCTCATCTCGACGTCCAGCGTGACGAAGTAGCTTAGAATAAAACGCAGAAGCCACGTAAAAATTATCCCCAGGATAATGCCTGCAAGGCTGATAAGCAGGGCTTCCTGAGTGATCGTCCACCCGATCTGGAGATTGTTCATCCCGAGCGATTTCAAGATCCCGATCTGACGCGTCCTTTCGGTGACCGTCGTGTACATCGTGAGCAGAATCACGAGTGCGCTGATCACTGCGGCAATGCCTATGAATACGTTGAGAAACACGTTCAGGGCCGGATAACCCGAAAGGTATAATTCTTCGAGATCGCGGGTCAGAATGATCTGGTTCTGCGGAAAGGCGTTCTGGATGTTCTGGGCCGTCTGGTCCACCGTGAACCCGGAGGCAACCGCGACAAGTACGGACGAAACCTTGCCGCTGCTTCCCAACTGCTCCTGCATCACGCCGAGCGGGATCTTTACCCTTGCCCCGCCTGCGGGTTCGTAAGTGCCGACGACGGTGAACGGCCTCTCATAGAGCGAGATCTGGTCGCCGATCTTCAGCTTCTTTTGACGTTCCCAAGCCGTATCGATGATCGCTTCATCGGCCCCTTCGTTGAACGGGCGGCCCTGCATGATCCGCATGCCTGCGATCGAGGAATAGTCATCGAAGCGGACCCCGTCCACGAGCCGCTTGCCGGAGTTATTGTCAGGGGCGTCGACCGAATTCTGCCCGATCGCGACCGCCGACCGGACGCCTTCAACCTTCAAGATCTCGGCCGGAAGGGCCTCATCCAGCCGAAAAGCCTCGGCCCCGCTCATTCCGATCGAGCCGGACGCCCTGACGAAGATCTCGGCCCCGACATTCGCCTCGCGCTTCGCCTGTTCGCGGATCGTACCGTTCGCAAGGCCGACGGTAAATACGATCAGCAGCACGCCGATCGCGATTCCCGCGACGCTGACGAGCGTCCGAGCAGGGCGGTGGAGCATGTTGGAAAAGACCAGGCTTTCCATAAGATCAGGGCTTCTGTGCCAGCGCGGCCGCCGTATTCGAATTCGTACCGGCGGCGGGTGCGCCATTTTGCTGCTCGAGCAAAAGCTCTTCCGGCGACTTCCAACCGGCCTGCTTTAGAAGGTCGAAGACGAACTTGATCGGAACGGCCATATTCGAGGCGGTATTCTCGGTGAAAACACCAAAATTCACGCCGATCACCTTGCCTGTTTGGCCGAAAAGCGGAGCTCCCGATCCGCCCTCGGCGGTCTTGGCGTCGTGCACGATCCGCCGTGTGTCGAGGTCCGTGATCGCACCCTGCGTGGTCAGCGGCAGGATCTTTCGCGACTGTGCGAGGAAATTGATCAGGTTCTTTCGCGAGTTGCCGAAACGTTGGTTGATAGACTTCGCCTCTTCCTCATCAACCATCGCCAGCAGGCGGTCGGGGCCGCTCGGATAGCCGATGGTGACGACCATCTTTCCGATCGTGGCCGCCTCGGAATCGCCCTCAAGCGGGATGACCGGGACGTCGGCCGGCAGCGTCGCCGGATCTATAGTTGCGACCGCAAGGTCTTCGCGAGGACTGAATTCGCGGACCCGAAGCGGGAACGGCTGAGGATAATTCGGGAAGTAGATCACCAACTGCTTTACGCGGGCCCGTCCGTTCGCACCGGCCATCATCTGCTTGACAACGTCGTCTTCGGTCCACGGCTGGAGAACGTGCCGGTTCGTGATGATATAGCCGCCGCCGACATGGAAGCCGGTGCCGATAAAATCGTATTCGACCGGACTGCCGGAACCCTCGGTCGTCAGACCGGCAATGTTCTCGGGTGTCCGGGATGCATCCTCCGAAGGTACTTCGAAGGGATTTGCCTGGAACGAACGCGGGTCGGCATATCGCAGCGTGCGGCCGCTTGCCCGGTCGACAAGGTCGTAAACGCCGACGATCAGGCAGACGCCGCTGCCGTATTCGACCCGAAGGTTCGGGGCAAGAGAGACCATCTTCTTGAACTGCTCGTTCGATTCGTCGATCTTGCCGATCTGGTCTTTGGCTTCCGCGAGCCGCTCTTCGAGCCGGTTGATCACGTTCGCCTGTCCTTCGGCAAGTTCGCGGCCCTCTCTTAGCTCGCGATTAACGGCATAGCCGATATAGAAAACTCCGGAAATAAAGCCAAGCGTAAGGACGAGGGCGATCAGCTTCGTCGTAGGCGAGATCTCACGGAGAAGCTCGCGTGTGAACTCGCGAAGGAATGCCTTTGCGTCGTCCCGCTGGGGCGTCCCGGCGGCCTCCATCGCGGCCTCTTCGATGAATTGGGCGATGTGCGGCTGTTCCCGGTTTGTCGTGATGAGGGTCGGTTTTTCCGATAGCGAGAAGAACGAGAACGAAATATCGGTCTTGTCGATCCGGAGCGTGTCGCCGTCCGCGATCGCGATAAAGCGGCGGATCGGCTTGTCGCGGATCAGGATGGGAAGCGACGAGTCGAATTTTGTGATGCGGAAAACGCCGTCGGTGTTCTCAAGCTCGACCCAGAGCCCGGGAACTTCGATCTGTTTGGTGTGGATCTGAAGGCTGCAGTTCTCATCCGAACCGATAGAGATGCGTTCTTCGGTGAAAAGCTCCGTGCGCTTTTCCGCTCCGACCGAGATGTGAATGATGATGCCGACTGCCATTAAGAACGCAAAACCGCCTCGTGTTCGAAGTCAGATTCTACCACAAACGCAATGTTGTTCGATGCAATAGGCGGGCCATTCGTGGCAAAATATCGTCAATGGCCGAAAAGAAGTTCATCACCGACCGAGAACAATTGGAAAAAGTGGCACCGATGCTGAAAGCCCCGATAAAACGGCAGGTTTTTGTCTGTACGGGCAAATCGTGCTCGCAGGTCGGGGGCGAGGAAGTGATGGCCGAATTCGACCGTATCCTGACCGAAAAAGGCCTCCGCCAGGGCAAGGGATCAAAGGGCCGCAACCCGATGGGCGAGATCGTCCTGACAACCTGCGGCTCGATCGGCTTCTGCTCGATAGGCACCGCCGTGATGGTCTATCCTGACGGCACGATGTACGGCCAGGTCCAGCCGGAAGATGTGGCGGAGATCGTCGAGGAGCATTTGGAGAAGGGGAAGGTTGTTGAGAGATTGGCGTTGATCGAGTTGGGCAAGAATTAACGCCCGCGAGCTCCCCTCCTTACGAAGGAGGGGTGGCAGTTTCTTCGTTTTCTGAAGAAACTGACGGGGTGGTTTTTACGTTGCGAACAGATCTGTGCGGAGCAAACGCGGTCGGCGTTGTAGGTGGGCCGAAGCGAAAATTCGCTCGGATCACGTCGAGCATCCACTCCGTTTCTTCGAACACTTGGCGATTCTCAAATCTCACCACTCGAATGCCTATAGATTCGAGATATTCAGTTCTTTCTCGATCTTCGGCTGCGCCAGTGCTACTGAAGTGTCGCGTTCCATCAAGTTCAACTGCGAGCTTTTCAGAAGGACAATAGAAATCAAGGATGTAATTGCCGACAGAATGCTGACGGCAGAATTTCCGGTCCTCGAACTCTGAGTTTTTGACTAACTTCCAAAATGCAGCTTCTGCCGGAGTCAGGTTTTTTCGTAGGCCTTTGCGGAACTCGCTTAGGTATGGAAGCGAGTGAATGTCGGTTTTTCGGCGCTTTCGGTTTCTCATTACTTCCGGGATGACTTTCTAAAAACCACCCCGTCCGCCGAAGCGGCGTCCACCCCTCCTTCGTAAGGAGGGGAGCATGCGTGGCGTACGTTCACGTCACCTCACTTCGTCGCGATCACCTCAAGATACTCACCTTTTGCGTGGGTCTTGCCGTCGGTCGAGATATTGTTCTCGTTCCAAAGCGAGAGCATATCGTCGGTCAGTTCCTGATGACGGCTGGGGTCGAGGGCTTTGAAGGCCATAACGGTCGGGCCGAAGTACTTCTTGAACAAGGCGACAACATCTTCGGGCGGGAAATCGAACTGCATGTCAGCCATCCGCGGTGTGATCTGCAGATCGGTGACGCGGCCGTCGAACCGGGCCCTCACTTCGTCGGGGACACCCCACAGGACCGGCGGCGGCATGTCCGGTGGGGGAAGGTATTTCGTAGAAAGCTTGAACATCTGCCCGGCGAAACCGGTCGGGGTCCAATTTGCCATCGCGATACGGCCTCCGGGTTTGCAGACACGGACCAATTCGCTGGCAGTGACCGCCGGGCGCGGAGCGAACATCGCCCCGAACATCGTCATTACGAGATCGAACGAGTCCTCCGCGTAAGGCATTGCTTCCGCGTCGCCTTGTTCGAATTTGATCTCCAACCCCTCTGCGGCCGCCCGCCTCTTCGCCGCATCGATAAGGTTTTCGGCAATGTCGATCCCGGTCACCTCGGCGCCTTTCTTCGCCGCAATTATGGCCAGATTCCCGCTGCCGCATGCGACGTCCAAAACCTTTGTTCCCGGCTCGATATTCAGCCGCTCGACAAACGCCTCAGCCGTCGTTTCGATCCCTTTCGCGATCTCTGCAAAATCGCCAGCTTCCCAGGTTGTTTTCAATTTGGTTTTCAGAGTCTCCATTTCTGGAGAGATCGCAGTGTTCATATCGTCACCTCCTTACGATTAGCCGCAAATATATCACCAAATGGCGTAAATGATGAGAATCGTGAGAAAACAAATCGAGACGACGGACTCGATATATCCCGTTCGGCTTTAAACGGAAACGCGAGAAGATATTCCGGCCGAGGACTTAGGAGTATCTCGGTCTGGACCGAACCAACAGGCTTCTTGCCTTCCGGCCGGGCAATTGGAAGGTCAGCTTGTCGGTTGAAGCTCGCAGCAATTTACCGGCACCGATAATATCAGCGGAGAACGTGATCACCCCTTGCTCACGCATGGGCGTTGCGGTGACGGGTTCGAACGTGTCAACCTTTATTGTCACAGTCTTGCCGTTGAAGTTCAGTTCGATGGGTATCCTGCGTTCCGCATTCGCCACGTACCCGGCCCAAGGACCTTCCAGGCTGCTGTCGGCGTCTAATTCGGAACTTGCGAAACTCGGCCCGACCCGTTCGAAAAGTGAATCGAGGTCTTTTTTGTAACCCGGCAAAAGGGCGCCCGCGATCCGAAACGCGATGTCGTCCGACACGTCGTTGCCAACCGACTTGTTGATGAGCACGACGATCACGATCCCCGAATCCGGCAGGACGAGCAGGGTCGAGGCAGCTCCCTCGATGGCGCCGTTCGAGAGAAGCGTCCGCCGGCCGTCGCTTAGAAGCAGAACGCCCCAACCGTTTGCGTAGAGTTCGTGCGGCAAGCCCTCGCGGACGCGATGGATTTCCTTCTGCATTGCGTATTTCAGGACGCTCTCGCTCTTGCCTCTAGTCTCCAAATGCATCGATCCGTACTTAAGAAGGTCGTTGACGGTCGAAAAATAACCGCCGCCGCCGGCCGGCTCAAATTGAAATTGGTCGGCAAGGCGACCGTCGGCCCGATACGGCCGGGCAATTGCGGCCCGGTAGGCGGGGAGGCCGGACACGTGTGTGATTGTGTTCTTCATTCCCGCAGGCCCGAAGATCTTGGTGCGCATATAGCTTGATAGCGGCTGTCCGGACACGTCGGCGACCATCTGGGCGGCGAGGCCGTACGAAAGGTTCGAATATGTGTGAACCGCACCCGCAGAAAACGCTGAGAAAGTGGCCCGTCCGAGCAGTTCATCCCTGCATTTATCGAGTGGACCAGAATTCGTATAGCAATAGCGCCAATAATGCGGGATCCCGGCGGCCATGTTGAGCAGGTGAAATACTTTGTAAGAATCGGGATCGCGCCCGCGGTGGTCGATCTTGACCGATGTAAGATATCGGCCGATGGGTTGGTCCAAATCGATCTTTCCGTCCTGAACGAGCTTGAATACTGCGGTTGCGGTGATCGATTTCGAGAGCGAACCGAGGGCATAGATCGTATCGGGCGTGGCCGGGACCTTTCTGCCGATATCGGCGTACCCGAAAGATTCGAGCCACAAAGTTTTCCCGTTTCGGGTTACACCGATCGACACCGAGGGCAGGGTTCCGTCATTCACTTTCTTCTGCAGCTCGGTCCTGATCGGCCCAAGATCGGGCTTTGCTTCACGGGAAGGCTTTTGTGCAAGACCCGGCGGAACAAGCACGAACGCCAGAAAAAATAGGATGAGTGAGCCGAATTTTGGACGCATGACCGGAATACGAAAACGGTCAAATGGAAGTTGCGGGAAATCCGGTTTTCAGGCCGGGGAATTAGGTGACAGCCGCCGAGGGGATCGTCAAGATGATGAGATGGGAGTGCAGGAGGTCGGTCATCGGGCAGTTTCGCGTGTTCCACACGCTTTTTGGTGTTCGTTCTGGCTGCTATAGGTTTGGCTTCGCTCCACCTGTAGCTAAGGCTATTGCGTCTGCTCCGCAGACATGGGTTGAGTCGGATCTGAATGTGCTCCTCCTCAATGGATCGGTCACATGTTCGGGAAAAAGTTGTATCGGACGGTCCGGCGAAAAACAACAGGTTTATCATTGCACGCGATAATTTGCCGAAACTCAGACGAATAGATCGCGGTCAGTGACTCCGTTGCAAATATTCGATTTCCTTGCAGTACTTTGGCAGCCCTTACCTTGCCATTTTCATCAACGATCGCCTCGACGACGATTTCACCCCGAATCCGTAGCTTCCGCGCATGCTCGGGATAGCGGGGCTTGGCCAGGCTTACTGGACCCCCGGGACCGCAATGAAGGGAAATTTTCATCGGTTTTGTTCCGAATTTTGCGACATATTTGTCCGTGAATTTTTGCTCACAATCTTTGAGAAGCTTTTCGTCCTTATTGAGCTGGATTAGCAAATCCTCCTTAGATCGAACTTCATGTTGACCGAAGCAAAACGAGTATCCAACTAGAATAAGCACAACTGCCGATATGTGTTTTGCGACCATGCTCTGATTAGAGTCCGGTAGGGGAAGGAAGTTCCCGAAATTAAACTAGGCCCGCATCGCAGTCAATATTTCATCCACCACCTTCTTCGCGTCGCCGAAAAGCATCAATGTGTTTTCGTTATAAAACAGCGGATTATCTACGCCGGCGTAGCCGCTGGCCATGGAGCGTTTCATGACGACGACGTCGCGGGATTCCCAGACGTGGAGAACGGGCATGCCGGCGATGGGGCTGGCGGGGTCGTCCAGGGCCGAGGGGTTCACAATGTCGTTTGCGCCGATGACCCAGGCGACGTCGGTCGAGGGGAATTCGTCGTTGATCTCGTCCATTTCGAAGACGATGTCGTAGGGGATGTTGGCTTCGGCGAGGAGGACGTTCATGTGGCCGGGCAGGCGGCCGGCGACGGGGTGGATGGCGAATTTTACTTCGGTGCCGCCCTCTTTGAGGATCTTGACCACTTCAGCCAGCGAGTGCTGGGCCTGGGCGACAGCGAGGCCGTAGCCGGGGACGATAATGACCTTTTTCGCCTGCTGCAGCAGGGAAGCGGTGCTTTCGGCGTCGATGGATCTGACCTCGCCTGCGGGTGCCGAGCCGGCTGCGGCGGGTGCTCCGCCTTCGGTACCGAAGCCGCCGAGCATTACGCTGATGAACGACCGGTTCATCCCGCGGCACATGATGTAGCTGAGGATGGCGCCGGACGAACCGACCAGGGCTCCGGTGATGATGAGCAGGTCATTCGAGAGCATGAACCCGGCGGCGCTGGCGGCCCAGCCGGAGTAGCTGTTTAGCATCGACACGACCACGGGCATGTCGGCCCCGCCGATCGCCATGATGAAGTGGATGCCCAGGATACCGGTCAGTACGGTCGCGATCAGCAGCGGCCACTGGCCGGTCGCTTCGTTGGGCGAGATGAAAAACGCCACGCCGAGGCCGATCGTGATCAGCAGCATGATGATGTTGATCATGTGGCGGGCCGGAAGCATCAACGGCTTGCCGCTCATAGAGCCTCGGAGCTTGAGGAACGCGATCACCGAACCAGTAAAGGTGATGGAGCCGATACACACGCCGATGAAGACCTCGGCCGTGTGGATGTTCTTCTCCGCTGCGGTCATGTTCCCGTGCGGCCCGAGATAGGTCGCGAATCCGACAAGCACCGCCGCTAACCCGACAAAGCTGTGCAGTATCGCCACAAGCTCCGGCATTGAGGTCATCTGCACGCGTGACGCCACGATCGCACCGATGATAAGGCCCGGAGCCAACGCCGCCGCCAGCAGCGGCAATCCGCCGGTGTTCATCGCGGCTGCCGTCGCGACCAACGCGATCAGCATCCCGACGATCCCGTACCAATTCCCCCGCCGTGCCGTCTCCTGCCGGGAGAGGCCGCCAAGGCTCAAAATAAACAACGCACTCGCGGCGATGTATGCAATTGTGATCAGCGATTGTTGCATAATGCAGAAGCCCGCGCGTCAGCAAGGGCTTAACACTCAAGTTAGGTTAATCCCGAAACTCAAAGGGAATATCTTCCTGACAGTATTTCACGTAATCAACGGCTCCTTCGACATGAGGCGACTTCCAAAGGTACCGTCGGTTCAATATTTCGCCGATACCCTCCCAAACTATTTCTTCAATATCGGGTGAATTGAACTTTCGCCGCTCTCTTGTGCTGAAAACGAAATGGTAAAAACATTGTGAGTACCTATTTGCCATTCGTTTCGTGCGTCGCTAACGCGACGCGGTCGATCTTCTTCAACGCGACCGCGGGTTGAAACCCACGGCTAAATTGGGTTTACCGCTACGCGGTCCTTTCAAAAAAACGATTTACGTCCTTAGCAATGCGATCTAATTCTCCAGCTGCGATATCAAATCTAATTTCGCCACTCCAGCCATGACCACCGCGGTTTGAGTGGATTGTCGCCACTGTCTCGGCATGTCCAATTCCGTCATGCCGGCATTCCAATTCGAATTCACCTTCGAGGGATGACCAGTGACGTGAGCCTTCCCATCCCTTCCAGTCTCTAGCGAGGCCATCGAAAAACCTTGGCAGTTCTTCGTCCGTAGGATCGAATGCGTAAACTCGAATACTTCCCTCGAACCCGTTTCCTCTCAAAGTTACACGATAGAATTCGGATCCCGCGGGTCTGGTCAGCCCCTCCTCCTCGGAAAACTCAATAGCTGAGCCATTTGCTTCGCCGCGAATCAACATGTCCAATCACTTCCTAAACATCCCCAACATCCGATTCGTCACTAAAAAACCTCCGGCGATGTTGATGGCGGCGATGAGGACGGCGATGGCGCCGAGGATGACCGTTATGTTCAAGTCGGTCGAGGACGTTAGCTGGAGCATTCCGCCGACCAAAATAATTCCGCTGATGGCGTTGGTCACGGACATCAGGGGGGTGTGCAATGCCGGTTTTACGTTCCAGACGACCTGGAAGCCGATGAAGATCGCCAGGATGAACACTGTAAGGTGGCCGAGGAAATCGCCGCCGGCGGTCGCCGCTTTCGGCGGGATCACGTATGCCAACCCGAGCAATACCAAACCTACGACGGCGAGCAGCCACGGACTGACGCCGGAGCCTTCGTCGTGCCCGTGACCTGCCGGTTTGGCGGCAGCGACGGACGCGGTGCTCTTGGTCGGGACGCCGGGTTCGGGCGGCGGAGGCAGCTCTTTTACCGGAGCGGGCCAAAGCATTTTGCCTTCGTGCAGGACGATCGCTCCGCGGACGACTTCGTCTTCGAGATCGACATGGAGACGCGGCCCTAACGAGAGAACCACCCCGTCCGCCCCTTCAGAAGCAGGGGCGTCCACCCCTCCTTCGTAAGGAGGGGAGTCAGTCTGCACATTCTCAGCCGGTCCGGTCACCGACGCAGCGTTTCCGCCGTCGGTAGCGATCAGATCCTCCAGCAACGCCGTCACGCAGGCGCCGTAAAGTTGGCTGGACATCGAAGCCATCCGAGAGGGCAGGTCGGTGTAGCCGATGATAGTCACACCTTTGTGTTTCACTACCTGGCCGGGTTCGGTCAGGGCACAGTTGCCGCCCTGTTCGGCGGCGAGATCCACGATCACGCTGCCAGGTTTCATCGATTCGACCATGCCCTTCGTGATCAGTTTCGGGGCGGGTTTGCCGGGGATCAGTGCCGTCGTGATGATGATGTCCACCTGCATCGCCTGCTGGGCGAACAGGGCCATCTCGGCTTTGAGAAACTCGTCCGACATTTCCTTGGCGTAGCCGCCTTTGCCCTCGCCCTCTTCTTTAAGATTGAGCTCAAGGAACTCGGCGCCCATCGATGCGACCTGGTCTTTCGTGGCCGATCGCGGATCGAACGCCCTGACGATGGCACCAAGGCCCTTTGCGGCTCCGATGGCCGACAGGCCCGCTACACCGGCTCCGATCACGAGCACTTTGGCCGGATCGATCTTTCCGGCGGCGGTGATCTGGCCGGTAAAAAAGCGAGGGAAGTGGGCGGCAGCTTCGACCACGGCGCGATATCCGGCGATATTCGCCATCGCCGAAAGGGTGTCCATTTTTTGGGCGCGAGTGATGCGCGGGACACTGTCCATGGCGAAAACGGTCGCCTTCTTTTTGGCCAGGCGGTCCACGATCTCACGGTTCTGGCCCGGCCAAAGAAAGCCGACCAGCCAGCCGCCTTCGCGCAAATGGTCGATCTCGTCGTCCTCGGGCGGGCGGACCTTCATTACCACGTCGGACGAAGCCCAAAGTTCGTCGGCATCCGCGACGATGGACGCTCCGGCTTCCTGATACTCGGCGTCGGTGGCGTTTATTTCATGGCCCGCCCCAGCCTGGACCGCAACATCGAACCCGAGCTTCTTCAATTTCAGGATCGTCTGAGGCGTTGCCGCAACGCGCTTTTCGCCCGGATGGACCTCGGTTGGGATTCCTATCTTTGTCATAAAAATTTAGCAAGTGCCGTTGCCGCAAAGGGCACGCATTTGAGTGCAGATGTGGGAATTTTAGACGATTATGGCCCCTCCAGACAAACGCAATGTCCTTGAGGGGCCTAACCGGTCAATGATCGGTACTGCGGATCAGATCTTCTGCATTGCGATGCTGATTATCGAATCGTCGCCGACTATCTTGTTGTACGATATCCAGAAGCCTGCCTTTGTATAGCGGACCATCTTAAAGATGCCGCCGTCCGGTTTTGCTTCGGCATCCACGCCGAAGACCTGTTTCGGCGTCGGCGCCTCACCAAGCTTTCCGGTGAAGGTGATCATGATGGCCCGGACCTTCTTATCGCCGTCGTAGATGAACTGCGCCGACTCGTCATCGCTGAAGATGTAAAGGTCCTGCGCATCCGACTTATCCTTGGGGTCGCCGAGCTTTTTCCTTACTTCTTCAGCCGTGGTGCCGATCGGAACCGCGCGGTAAACAAATACGGGGTCCTTTTCGTCCTGCACTAAAGAATGATCCGATCGGCCCGGATCATCCCGCAGAGCGTCGGTTACGATCCCGGCGGCAAACGTCGCCTGGCAGCCGATCAGCAGGAAAGACGTTATGACAATTCCAAGAATTTTCACCTGTTTAAAACCTCCAAAATGTCTTGTTGCCCGCACCGCCGGCCCTGAGTGGTCCAGCGTCTGCGAGCATCATTTTCGAGCTTCAAAGATCCGATTGAACGGCGTCTCCGCCGTCCGTTTGAAGTGCGTGAACCCGGCTTCCGCGGCAATTTCCCGGAACTGGTCCTCGCTTGCACATGCACCCAATGCCGCACCGTCGAGCGCCATCGAATTCGCCGTACAGCAAAGCGTCGAGGCACCCGCGAACGTGCGGCCGACCGGATTAAAGTTCTCTTCGACCGTGTTCCCGGCCATCGGCTCGACGATCATCACGCTTCCGTCATCCGCAAGCACGTGATGGGCCCGCTTCAGAGCACCGAGCGGGTCTCCCATGTCGTGCAGGCAGTCAAAGAAGCAAACCAGATCAAACTCATTTTCAGTCACCGAATCGGCATTTGCGGTGACGAAGGTCACGCTGTCGGAAAGCCCCTCATCCTCGGCACGCTGCCGGGCAGTGAGGATAGATTCATTATGATTGTCGAACCCGAAGAACTTCGAGTTCGGATACGCCTTCGCCATGATGAGGGATGATGCCCCGTGCCCGCATCCGATATCCGCGACCTTTGCTCCCGCCTGCAGCTTCTCTTCTATCCCGGTCAGGGAGGGGATCCACTCATTGACGAGGTGGGCCGTGTAACCCGGACGGAAAAACTTCTCGGTCCCGACGAACAGGTCGGGGTCGTGTTCGCGCCATAGCATCCCGCCGCCTTTCTGGAACGACTCGGTTATCCGCGGCTGAGCGTTTAGCATCGCCTTGACCACATAGAACCCGCCCCCGACGTAAAACGGGCTGCCCTCGTCGGTCAGAGCCACCGCCTGTTCCGGCAGCATCGAATATTTGCCCGTAGCGGGATCGAAATGAACGTACTCTCCCGAAGCCTGGTTGAGCAGCCATTCCCGGACGTACCGTTCATTCGTATTCGTCTTTTCGGCAAGTTCCGCCGGCGTCATACCGTCAGAGTCCGCGAGGGCGGAATAAAGGCCAAGCTTTAGTCCCATATAACTCAGGATCGAGCTGAGGCTCGCACCGAAATCGGTAACCACCTTTCCGAGAAAGGCATTCATTTTATCTTCGTTGATCTCACGCGTAAGGGCTGGCTGCGACATAATTTACCTCCTTAGAGTGTCGTCGTTGACAGGTGAGGATAACGGCGGCGGATTCGGCGCGGATTATATACCCAAAAGAAAAGCCCGCGCAAGGCGCGGGCCGGATCTCGGGGTGCGGGAAAGGCTCTCGATCACTGTGCCTCAAGGATCGTTTTCAGGCTCGCCAAACCTTCGGCGTAGTCCTTGCCAACTTCCTTGTCAAGGTCCATTACAAGCAGAAAAAGATTCATCGGACGGGGCATCTGGCCGCTGAAACCCCACTTAACCTTCGTCTGACCGGGGGCGGCGTCCTCGAGGTTGATGTAGGCATCCGCACGGGACTCAAACGGCCGAATGAAACGCAGTTCGGTCTCCACCCGCTGGTCCGGAACCAGCCGTTTGATCTCCTGTTCGCCCTCGCCCACCTCGTCAGTGGTTCCGCTCCAATGTGAGACAAAGCCGACCTCGCCGTCGGTGCCGCGGAAATCCTGCTTCATCGTCGGTTCCTTCTTGTACCATGGGCCCCAGTCGTTCTGTTTCTTGACAAGCTTTACATACTGATAGACCTCGGCTCGTGGCTTGTTGATAACGGTCTCCCGTTCGACCCTGAAATCGGTCGGGGCCATCATGACGGCCACGCCGATAACGGCGATCAGGAGCACTACGACCGCTACAAGCGCGATCAGGATCTTCTTGATCATAGCTGTAGAACCTCCAAAAGAAATCCCGCCCAAGATCGTGTTCTAACTCAGCGGATCGTCACGGTGAGGCGATAGGTTGCATTGCCGCGGGTTCCACCGACCTTGATCCGGTAGTCGCCGTTGAGCGGCAAAGGTACCGTCACCCCTTTTGCGTCGTCCTCCTCACCCGCGTCCTGAAGGAATTCGCCGTCCGGCCCCTGCACGGTGAAGACGGCGTTGTCCTCGATCGAAGAAATAGTGACCGACATCATTTGTTCTGCCCGGGCACCGACGATGTAGGTGTCTCGGTCGCCGCGGACGACGGCACCGCGGACGGTTGCCGAGGACTTGCCTTTCGCGAATTTGATGCGCTTCGTGATGCCGTCAGTCGCGCCGGTCAGTGCAGTCGCAGCCAACAATGCCGAAAGGACTAACAGCGAAAATGTTCTTACCATGCCGTTCATATGGCTTTTCTATTTCGACAGAACGCTAATTTAACGGAAAAACCGCAGATCATCCAAGCCATGACCTGCGGAAAATATGCGCATCTGTCTCGGCCATGGACCAGGGCGTTAAGCACCCTTTGACAAGGAATCCATATCTTTCTTCCAGCGAAGCACGGGTTTGCGCGCGGCGGCCGCTTCGTCGAGACGGCCGATACGCGTGGAATGCGGTGCACCATGGACTAGATCCGGCTCTTCGCGGGACTCGCGGTCGATGTCCTTCATCGCCTCGACAAAAGCATCAAGGTCCTGGCGTCCGACCGATTCCGTCGGCTCGATCAGCATCGCACCTTCAACCACAAGCGGGAAGTAGATCGTCGGGGGATGGAAGCCGTAGTCGATCAGCCGCTTTGCGATGTCGAGGGTATGGATGCCGGCCGCGACCTGATGCTTGTGCGAAAAGATCGCTTCGTGCATGCAGTCCGCCTGATAAGGCATATGATAGGTGTCCTTTAGCTTTTCGGCGACGTAACGAGCATTCAGAACAGCGGTCTCGGTCGCTTCGCGCAAGCCTTCAGCGCCGTGCGTGTAGATGTACGACAACGCACGGACCATCATCCCGAAGTTGCCGAAAAATGCTTTTACCCGGCCGATGGAGTGCGGGAGGTCGTAGTTAAGGTGATATTTGTCTCCCGTTTTTTCGATCCGCGGCGTCGGGAGGAATTCCATAAGTTCCTCCGAGCAGCAGCAAGGTCCGCAGCCCGGGCCGCCGCCGCCATGCGGCGTCGAGAAGGTCTTGTGGAGGTTGAGGTGGATCACGTCCACGCCCATGTCCCCGGGACGGGCAACGCCCACCAGCGCATTCATGTTAGCGCCGTCCATATAGACGAGGCCGCCCGCCTGATGGATAACGTCGCAGATCTCTTTGATATTTTTTTCAAAAATGCCGACCGTATTCGGATTTGTGAGCATCAACCCGGCCACCCCGCCCTGATCGCACAACTCGCGGAGATGGGCCATGTCGGTCAAGCCTTCAGCCGTCGAATGGATCGTTTTTACGGTAAACCCGGCCAGAGCCGCGGATGCAGGATTCGTCCCGTGAGCCGAATCCGGGATAAGCATAACCCGTCGATCATGCGAAGCCTCGCCGTCACCTTTGTCGAGGAACGCACGGATGAGCATCACGCCCGTCATCTCACCCTGGGCCCCGGCGGCCGGCTGCAGTGATACGCCGGGCAGGCCGGTTATTTCCGAAAGATCTTCCTGAAGCTTGTAAATGAGTTCGAGCGCCCCTTGCGCTTCTTCTTCAGGGGCCAGCGGGTGCAGGTTTGCGAAGCCGGCGATACGCGCTACCTTTTCGTTCAACCGGGAGTTGTACTTCATCGTGCACGACCCCAGCGGGTACATCCCGAGATCGATCGAATAATTCCACGTCGACATCCGCGTGAAATGCCGAACAACATCGACCTCCGACACCTCAGGCACTCCGTCGAGCCCATCATCGCGAAGCAGCTCAGGCGGAAGTATCTCCTCGACAGCCGGCGCTTCGACGTCGAACTTCGGCAGCATATAACCGACACGTCCCGTCTGCGAACGTTCAAATATCAATCCCTCATTTTGCGTGGGATGTGATGTGACTTTCTTTATCGCCATAAACTATTTCCTGATACTCGATCTCAATTCTTCAAAGTCGTCGGTACGCCCAAGCTTGTGCCACGCAGCCTTTATTTCGTCCGGCGGTTCGATCAGCTTTCGCTCCTTCAGGCCGAGCCAACCGCCGATGCTGGTGACGCGTGCCGCGAGTTGTCCGTCGCTTTTGTACACGTTGTTGATGACCCGAAAACGCGAACCGTCGTCGCTGAATCCGCCGTTCTCCATCGTGACCCGCAGCTCGTCGAGCATCACCGCCTCGCGGAAATACTCGCTGGTATCGCTTCTGATCACCGGCCCGAAGCCGTGTTTCAAAAAGCTCATCGGCGGAAAGCCGTTCGCCGCAAAGAAAGCTATCCGCGTATCGACCGCCTACTGTAAATAGACCATGTTTGCGACGTGCCCGTTCGGGTCGACATCGCGCCAGCCGACGATGAACTTCCTATCAAAGATCTCGCTCATCACGCAGCCGGCAATCCCTTCCTTGCAACGTCCTCGACGACGCTGCAGAACCGGTCGAGCTCCCACAGGGCCGTGTAAACGTTGGGTGTGATCCTTATGCCCGTGAATTCCGGATGCACGATCGGCGTCGTGAAGATCTTGTGTTTCGACATCAGGTGCTCGCCAAGCTTGACCGGATCGACGCCCTCAACCTTAAAGTTCGCGATAGCACAGGATTGAGATGCATCGAATGAAGTGTTGAAGCCCACTTTCGGGACCTCTTTCAGCCTGTTCATCCAATAACGGGAAAGATAGCGAAGCCGCTCTTCCTTTCTTTTGGCACCGATCGCATTATGGAAAAGCACCGCCTCGCCGATCGCAAGGCGCATCGCGGCGGAGTGCGTGCCGATCTCTTCGAATTTCCGTATGTCGGTCTTTTGCTTATCCTCGGCGGCCATCAGCGGCCAGACCTTCGGGATCTTGTCCTTTTTCACGTAGAGCAATCCGGTCCCTTTCGGAGCGTAGAGCCACTTGTGAAGCGAGGTCCCGTAATAATCGCACTGAAGGTCGTCGCGCTTGAATGCGAATTGTGCAAACGCGTGGGCACCGTCAACGATCGTTTCGATCCCGCGTGCACGGGCCATTTCACAGACCTTCCGCGTCGGAGTGATCTGTCCCGTGATGTTTACCTGATGCGAGATCAGCAGCAGTTTGGTCCGGGGGGTGATTGCCCGCTCATAAGCGGCGGCAATATCGTCGGCGTTATTCGGTGCGATCGGGATCTTGATGAGTTTTAGCTTCAGGCCCTCACGAAGTTCTCGCTGCCTTAGTGTCGTGAGCATCCGCGGGTAATCCTGCGTGTTCGCGATGATCTCGTCGCCCGATTTCAGGTCCAGGCCCATCAAAAGTATCTCGAGCGACTCGCTCGCGTTTCGGGTGATCGCGATCTCTTCGCTGTCGCAACCGAACACTTCCGCCAGGCCGGTTCGGACCGTCTCCGACTGCGGTTCGAGGATACGCCACATGGTGTACGCGGTTGCATCCTCCTGCTGCCACGTGTAGCGGACGAATGCCTCCGTTACGATCCGCGGACTTGGGCTGACGCCGCCGTTGTTTAGGTTGATGATGCCGCGCGTGACCGAGAAAGCTTGCTGGATGACGGCCCAGAAGTCTTCGTCGGCTGCCGCGGCGGCGGGCGTCAAATGCTCGACGGCACGGACGGCGGCTTTGACATCACCGACAAGAGACGCGACTACAGACGAGGAAAGGGCCATCAGGCCGATCCCTTTCCCGGCGTTCGAAAGGAATTTTCTCCGGTCGAATGGTGCTCCCCCTTGTTCAGGCTCGGCGATATTCATAAAGCTCCTTTCTGCAAAACCGGCAAACGTATGCTTCCGGATTCAAGAGACCCTTACAACTCGGACATTTTTTCTGGCCGCGTTCCCGCTCGTGTCTCGCCAACATCATGTTCTGGGCGGCAAGGCCGACACCGATCGAGAAAATTACCATCATGAACGGTGCGAGGCAAAGCAAGATCTCTGTCGGCCCGAGGAACATCTACAAAACCTCAAGTTCCAAGTGCATCGACCAGCCGATCGATGTCCGACCCGGAGGTCGTCTCCGTCACGCAGACGAGGAACTCGTTCGCCCGGTCCGGGTAATACTTTGACAACGGGAGCCCGGCGACAATGCCGTGTTCCTTTCGGACGCCCTCCAGCAACTCGCTCGCGGGCCGCGGGCCGCTGACCACGAATTCGTTGAACGTCGGTGCCGAGAACGCGACCGAAAAGCCGTCGATCGCCGCGATCTTTTGCTTGGCGTACTCGGCTTTCCGGGCATTCTGTTCGGCAACCTCGCGAAGCCCCTGTTTACCCATCGATTCAAGATAGATGGTTGCGGCCAGAGCGATCAGGCCCTGGTTCGTGCAAATGTTCGAAGTGGCTTTCTCGCGGCGGATGTGCTGTTCGCGTGTCGACAGTGTAAGGACGAATCCGCGGTTGCCGTCCTTGTCATAGGCGATGCCGCAAAGCCTGCCGGGCATCTGCCGGATGTATTTATCCTGCGTCGCGAACAGCCCGACATGCGGGCCGCCGAAGCCCATCGGGATGCCGAAAGACTGGCCTTCGCCGACGACGATATCGGCCCCACAGGCCCCGGGCGACTTGAGCAGCCCAAAGGATATTGCCTCCGTAACCACGACAACGAAGAGCGCTCCTGCAGCGTGAGCAGCGTCGGCAAGCCGTTCAAGGTTCTCGATGCATCCGAGGAAATTGGGCGATTGGACGACCAGGGCAGCGGTCTTATCATCCAGAGCCGAAAGATCGGCCACGCGCCCCGTCTTTGGGTCCATCGCCGCCGTTACGATCTCGGCGTCGCCATGCTGGGTGTAGGTCTCGGCAACCTGACGGTATTCAGGGTGGACGCTGTCGGCGACCACGATCTTGTTCCGCCGGGTCACTCGCTGGGCCATCACATAGGCCTCGGCCATCGCGGTCGAGCCGTCGTACATCGAGGCGTTCGCGACCTCCATCCCTGTCAACTGACAGATCAGCGTCTGGAACTCGAAGATATACTGCAGCGTGCCCTGCGACACCTCCGGCTGGTAAGGCGTATATGACGTGAAGAATTCGGAACGCTGGATCAAATGATCGACGATCGTCGGCGAATAGTGCGAATAGACGCCCGCCCCGAGAAACGAAGGTTTCGCGGCCCCCGTGTTTCGGGCAGCCATCCGCTCCATCTCCGCTATCACCTCCGGCTCGGCCAGCGGGCGAGTTATCTTCAACTCGCGGTCAAGCCTTACGTCGGCCGGGATCGAACGGAATAGGTCGTTAGAATTAGAAAGCCCGATAGAATCGAGCATTTCTGCACGTTCCTCGGGCGAATTTGGAATGTAACGCATTTTTCGTATTGGGTCTTGGGTTTTTGGCCTTTGGTTTTTGTAAGTGGTCGGCATCTCGGTTCAAAGACCAAAACCGAAGGCCAAAAACCGTCATGAATTTGCGCTCAAATATTCTTCGTATTCTTCCGCCGAGAGCATCGCGTCGGCCTCTCCGGGATTAGACATTTTGATCTTCACGAACCATGCCTCGCCGTAAGGGTCATTATTCACTTTTTCCGGCGTGTCGTTCAGGGCCGAGTTCACCTCGACAACCTCTCCGGCGACCGGGGTAAATATCTCGGAAACGGCCTTGACCGATTCCACCGAGCCGAATGCTTCATGGGTGCCGAAGGTATCACCGACGCGCGGAAGGTCGATGTAAACGACATCGCCGAGCGAACTCTGAGCATAATCCGTGATCCCTATCGCGGCCGTATCACCCGTTACAGAGACCCATTCATGATCCTTGGTGTAACGCAGATCTTCAGGAATATTTGCCATTTTCTTAAAGTATTCTGTCCTGCCTTTTTATTTATTACGCCTGTAGAAAGGCGTTTCAACTACCTTCGCGGTCAATAATTTGCCCCTTACATCGATTTTAATTTCTTGGCCGATATTTGCAAAGGACGGCGGCAGGTATGCCATGCCGATGTTCTTTTTCAGATAAGGCGCCGGGCTTCCTGAGGTCACGTAACCCACCTTTTCATCGCCGACGAAAACGTCGAAACCGTCGCGGGCAATGCCCCGATCGACCATCTCGAAGCCGACCAGCTTGCGCTCAAGGCCCTGTTCTTTTTGTTCGGCAAGAACGTCGCGTCCGATGAAGTCGCCCTTCTTCATCTTCGTGATCCAGCCAAGATTGGCTTCGAGCGTCGAGATCTCGTCGCTGAGTTCGTGGCCGTAAAGTGCCATGGCCGATTCAAGCCTCAGCGTGTTGCGTGCGGCGAGTCCGGCGGGCAGGATGCCGTCCGGTTCGCCGTAGCCGCCCGCTTCGAGCATCTTGTTCCAAAGCTGTTCGGCGAATTCCGGAGCGGCGTAAACCTCAAAACCGTCCTCGCCGGTGTAACCGGTGCGGGAAACGATCGCATCGACGCCGTCCACCTTGCCGGTTGTGAACCAGTAATACTTGATCGCCGCGAGATCGATGTCCGTCAGTGTCCGCAGGATCGATTCAGCCTTCGGCCCCTGGATCGCGATCTGGCAAAACTCCGGGCTCGCGTTCCTCAGCTGTATATTCGGCTCGACGAACTCCCCGGATCCCGCATTCCGCATTCCGCGTTCCGCATTTCCCCTGATCCATTCCCAATCCTTATCCGTCGTCCCCGCGTTTACGACGAGGAGCAGTTTTTCGGGGCCGAACCGGTAAACGAGCAGATCATCGACGACCCCGCCATTCTTGTTGGGCATCGCGGTGTAGTGCGCCTGGCCGTCGGCAAGGGCAGTGACGTCGTTAGTCGTAATGTAATTGACGAACTCGATCGCATCCGGGCCCTCGACCCAGATCTCGCCCATGTGCGATACGTCAAAAAGCCCGGCGGCGGTCCGCGTCCGCATATGCTCTTCGATCACGCCCGCCGTGTACTGCACCGGCATGTCCCACCCGCCGAAATCGACCATCTTGCCGCCGAGCCTTCGGTGGGCCTCATTTAGCGGGGTTTTTTTGAGTTCTGCCTCTTCTTTGAGAGTTGGTTCCATGAGTATTCCTCTACGGCGTCAAATTTCAGCGATACCCGTGCTCGAACACAGATCGGCTCCTTTCCAATGCTTTTAGATTCTAAATTTAACGGAGTGCGAGGAGTTCCTCAAGCCGAGACCCATCAGAAACGCAAGGAAATTTGGAGTGTCGCGATCGTTTTGGGAAATTCCGGTTGAAAGCAGGGTTCAATTTTTGCCCTTCTTTTCTTCGGGCGGGAGTTTGCCGACGGCTTCGATGATCTGGTCGCAGAGCTCGATGGTGTAGATCATCGCACCGCGTTCTACCTCGTCTTTCGAGCGATCAACTTCGTCGGCAAGGACGGGACGATATCGGTTTGCGGCGGTCCCGAGCTCACGAACCGCGACGGCAAACCTGCCCGGGTCTTTCTTTGCCCGTTTGTCGCCCTTGTCTCTGATCGGGGCGGCGTTCGGATTTGCGGCGAGGTTGTCGATGTCGTCAACCGCCTTCTGAAGGATCTTCTTGATGTCGTTGAAAAGCTGGACCCTCGTTCCTTCAGGCAGTTCGCCCCACGTATCCGAAGTTTTTGCCGCGTCCTTACAACCATTAACATTGATGCCGAGAACATTGAAGCGGCGGTCGATCATCCGTGTCAGGACGAGGACGCGCTCGTCGATGTCCTGAGCGTTGCGAATGATCTCGATCTCGTTCTCGGTAAGGAAATCGCGCCGTTGGCCGGGAACCACTGCAGCAGCAACACAGAGAAACGCCACAAGGAGAGCGAGATACTTCGGATGTAAGGGGTTCATGGTTTGGTCCGGGGGAGAACGGTGTCTCCGAAAAGAGGTTCGACGGCCTTTGCTCGGGCCTCGCGTACATAACCGATCAGGTTTCCGACATAGGGTTCGTACCGCATCGGTATTTCGCGTCGTATGAGTTCAAGCCGAGGCCGGAATTTTCTTAGGCCGATCTCGAACCGTTTGTAATTGTTAAGGACCTTTCGGCTGTCGCGATCGCTCGCATTGAGAAAGTCGAGGGTGTTGTCCATCAGGCCGTGGAAACGGCCCAATTCGCCGTACATTTCGTCGAGTTGGTCTGCGGCCATGAGCTCTTCGGCCTTTGTCAGGCGGGCATCCATAAGTTCCAGCGCGTACTGGGTTCTTTTTTTGACGTCCTTTGCAGAGTCGAGCTTGGTAAGTTCGTCCTTGCTGACAAGCCGCAGCGGCGGAGGAGCGCTGTCCGGAGGTACCGTCTGAAGCCTGGCCTCTACGGCAAAAATACACAGGAATAGGGCAGCAAATATCGATCCGCCGACCGACGATCTTTTGGATCCAGCGATCAGATTTCCAGCTATCATCATTCTCAGCCGTTTGGCCATCATTCTCTTTCGGCCTTTTTGCTCTTACCCTCCCTTATTTGTTTTTGTAGACCCGGCATTCTCAGTTTAACCTTTTCTATCTCGAGTTTGTTTTTTTCGACGTCCGCGTGGCGCATGAATAGCTGATAATTCGCCATCGCGTCCATATACTCCTCAAGCCGGTCGTAAGTGATCCCGAGGAAATAATAGACGATCGCGGTTGACGGCTGCTTTTCAGCGATCCAAAGGTACTCCGTTTTCGCCTCTTCAAGCCGGTTCATCTGGAAAAATGCGGTCGCCAAATTCGTCCGGATCGTCAGGTTGTCCGGTGCGGATGCTTTCAGCTGGGTCAGAATGCGGATCGCATCCTCAAAAGCGCGAGCCTGAACAAGGGCCGCAGCGAAGCCGATCGCATGGGCGACATTTTGAGGTTCAAGCTCGGAGGCCTGACGGCAAAAATCCAACGCCTTCTTCGGATCCGGGATCCGGTATGCTGCGCAAAGCCGGCTGAGCACTTGGGCATTGCCGGGCGACCTCGCGTTGAGAGCTTCCAGCGATGCAGGATCATCGGTTTGTGCGAGGACGATCTTATCGCGAAGCGCGGCCGCATCGGGCGAATCCTTAAGGCCGTCAAGAATTGACAGGGCATCGGAAGATCGGCCCTCCGAATATGCAAGACGGGCCCGAAGCAATGGAAGTCCCGCGAGATCCGGCGCGATCGTTTCAAGCCGTCGGATCAGGTTCTCGGCCGTCACGGTATCACCCTCGTCGATCACGGCCGAGGCCTTCGTAAAGATCGCGTACTGATTCTTCGGGTCAAGTTCGATCGCCCGGTCGAAACTGACACGGGCGGCAGCCCGCTCACCCAGCGCCGATTCCAAAGCACCTCGGGCCGCCCAGGCCGATGCGGTCGGCCGGGCCTTGCCGGTCAGGTTTTTCAAGAGGGTGAGAAGTTCACGAAGTTCCTCGGGTTTTGAGCCGTTCTTAAGTCTGAGTTCGGTGAGAGCCGACAACGCCAGTGAATTCTGATCGTCGATCTCGGTGGCTTTCTTCAGATGCCTTTCCGCCTCCGCCATCTCACCCTTTCGCACCAGTATGGAGCCAAGGTTTGCGAGGGCAAGCGACCATTCAGGGCGCTGTTCGACGGCACGGCGGAACCCCTTCTCGGCTTCGGCGGTCCGGCCAAGCGAGAGCAAGGCGTGGGCTTTCTGAAGCTCTGCTTCGGGAAACTTCTCGACCTCGGCGATTGCCTGGTCGTAGAGCTTTATCGCTTCAAGCAGATCGCCCTTCTCATGGGCGTCCTGGGCCTTTTGGAAGAGTTCGACCGCGCCGCTGACATCCTTCTCGGGTTCCTCCTGGGCAAGGATGTTAACGGGGAAAAACGCCAGCACAACGATGAAGATCCATCTTGCCGCCAAGGCAAGACGGTAGCCCGGGGCGGCCTGAGGTTGACATTTTATTCTTGATAACACCGTTTGCAGGACCTTCAGTTTAACACGTTCCCCTGATCCAAAGCTATCCGGATATCCGGCTGAAACTTCTAGTTCGCCGCTGCCGTTCGGACAGATGCGAGCAGGAGTAGCGGCCGATCGGAACACCGGCTGTGCCCGATCTCAAACGAAGCTTTTCGCCCGCATTCAGCTGCAAGAAACAGAGGTGCTGACCGTGTGATGCGCTAATTCTCGCAGGTGTTGTTCAATTGTGTGTCGGCCTCCTTTGCCTTTTTCCTAATTTCAATTTAGCTTAATTGATTTGGTTCGTTTCTCATCCTCTACGAACGTGGACGAAAAGAACCTCAACTGCGGTCCCGCGACGGGCGGTCGAATGGCCGCGGCGTCAGTCTTGATAAGGGCAGCGGCCTGAGAAGATTTAGCGTTAGAACATATACAGATTGGAGAAGTGAATACGAATGGCAAATCCGATGGCCGATGAGATGCGGCGTTTTAAGGGCAGCGACGAGAAAAATCCGTTCGAGGCGATGAGTGAACGGTTCGACCGGGCCGCCCAATTGCTCGGGCTCGACCCGGATCTTTATGCCGTGATGCGCGTGCCAAGCCGCGAGATCAAGGTCTATGTGCCGGTAAAGATGGACACGGGGCACATACAGGTATTCGAGGGGTTTCGCGTGCAGCACAACTTTGCCCGCGGCCCGGCAAAAGGCGGAATCCGTTATGCGCCGGATGTGTCGCTCGACGAGGTAAAGGCCCTTTCGGCGTGGATGACGTGGAAGTGTGCCGTTGTGAATGTCCCTTTTGGCGGGGGCAAGGGCGGCATTATCTGTAACCCGCAGCAGATGTCCGATGGGGAGCTCGAACGCCTGACCAGACGCTATACGGCGGAACTGATCGATTTTATCGGTCCCGACAAGGACGTACCCGCTCCAGACATGAATACGAACGAGCAGACCATGGCATGGATCATGGACACCTACTCGATGCATGCCCGGCACACGGTGACGGCGGTCGTCACGGGAAAGCCGGTCGCGTTGGGCGGCTCGCTGGGGCGGCGAGAGGCGACGGGCCGCGGCGTCCTTTTCTGCGTGAATGAAGCGATCAAGAGATTCAACCTAAAGCCCGAGGACACGTCAGTCGTCGTCCAGGGAGCCGGCAATGTCGGAGGCATCGGCGCTCAACTCATGCAGGAACAGGGGTATAAGGTCGTCGCGATCTCCGATATTGGGAGCGGTATCTACAATTCGAACGGATTGGATATTCCGGTCGTGCTCGATTATCTCAAGCGAAACCGGACACTTGAGGGCTTCCCCGAGGCCGACCAGGTCTCGAACAAAGACCTGCTCGAGCTACCGTGCGATGTGCTTACTCCTTGCGCGACCGAGAATCAGATCACTTCGGAAAACGCGGACCGGATCCAGTGCAAGATCCTTGCAGAAGGTGCCAATGGACCAACCACGCCCAAGGCTGATAAGATATTGCACGATAAAGGGATATTCGTTGTCCCCGACATACTTGCGAACGCCGGCGGCGTCACGGTCTCGTATTTCGAATGGGTCCAGGACCGGATGGGCTTTTTCTGGCCCGAAAGCCAGGTAAATTCGCGGCTTGAGGAGCAGATGGTCGCAAGTTTCAACGAATTAGCGCATTACGCGAGCAAACATGACGTGGATTCGCGTACGGCGGCCTACATGCTCGCGATCGACCGGGTCGCTTACGATACCCGAATGAGAGGCATTTATGCCTGAACTAAGTTTCTGCTAATACCTTAAAAACACTTGATTTTAAGGATTAGTTACGCTAAGGTCTAAACGAGGGAAATGGAAGCGGCGAAACAATGTCCCCTCGCCGTCACCGTTTTCGTTGTTTTACTTGCTTAAATTGAAACACTATTGCCCGCGTGCCGAGACGTGCCTATGGTCATTTTGGCAAGCCCGAGGGCATATGTAATAATTACGTGGTCTCGACGCAAATCTTGGAACTAAAGAAGAAGTTCAGGAGCGCGGCTGCGAACTGAAACATTTATCACGGCGGAGGAGAATAATGAAACTCGCTTATAGAGTACTGATTGCTACGCTGGTCTTGCTGGTCTTTGTATTTGCGGCATCAGCCCAGACTATAAAGAACGCAAAATCGGAGAAAGATGCCAGGAACACGGCACCTACTGTCGGAACCGGCGGTTCGATGGGCGGTCCGACCGGACTGTTCACTGTTTATGACGGACAAGTCCTGCGTAGGGGCGAGTTCACTTTTAGCGGAGCCTACAGCAATTACGACCGGGATCCCGGGGATGTTGACATCATGGAACTCCCGGTCAGCTTCCAGGTAGGCGTCACCGACTACTTTGAATTGTTTTTCAACACGGATGCTTACCGTGGAATCAAGGTCAATTCACCTGCTAATCTATCAAGCTTTTACCTGCCGAATTCCCAGTTGGTGCTCGGAGGTGTCCTGCAAAGCGGGCCAGCCATCGTCCTTGCCCCGAGTGGCCCGGGGGCCGGACCGCTAGAGGGCCTTTCGATCTATCGCCCGACCGGGACGCAGCCCTATATTCTGTTCCCGTATGTAGGTGGAACAGCCGGTTCGTTCGGCCTTCCTTTCTCGGGCCCGTCGTTCGGGTTCCCAGCGGGAACGAATGCGACCTTGGGCCCGCCGACAGCTGGCGGCGACGGCGCTGACAACTTCCCGGGGATAGGTTCTCCGTTCGGCAGCATCCTGCCGGGCGTCGTTTTCCAAACGGCCTGCAGCAATGGTGCGGCTCAATGCCCGGCCATCGCTTCGGCCCCGTCGGTCTTCTCGTCGAGACCGATCTACCTGCCTGATGCACCGTTCATTAATCGGCGTTACGGTGAATCTGCCTTCAACACGTTCACGTTCGGCGGCAAGGTTCGCTTCACCAACGTGAATAATCCGGTCGGTGTCGGGATCGTGGCTTACTACCGTGCCAATTACGACAACGCAGGAAGTTTTGGCGGATTCAACCAGATGCTCGGAGGATCGAGTGCCGGTTCGAATCGCGGCGACCTGGGCGGCTTCCTTTTTCTTGACGCCCGCGTTGCACGGTGGATGAACGTCTCAGGAAACGTCGGCTATCACTGGAACGGCGACGTCAGGGGCGATTTCCCGGGCGGGACCTTTACATTGCTTGATCGGCCCGATGAATTCCTCGTGGCCGGCGGTATCGATTTTCCGGTCAACAAGTACTTCCAGCCCATCGTCGAGGGACGTGTTCTTCGCTACGTTGGCGGCAGGACGCCTAATGCGTACGAGCAGCATCCGATCGATTTTCTCGCCGGTGCCAGGATCCACGTAAACAGGTTCTTCGGTATTGGTTTTGCCTACCGGATGAACGTGAATCAGCAGGATTCTGACAGCTTTGACGAAGATTCGTCGAGGTCGCACTCGGTCGTTTTGCCCTGCAACAACTTCGGGTCGACGTTCGGCACCCAGGGTGAGAGCTGTTCTCCGGTCACGGTGACGCGAACCATCGCGGGTGTGCCGCCGGGCTTCCGCACTTCGTCGGACCCGCACGGAGCTATCTTCCAGTTGTGGGCCGGCCGACGGAATCCGCGGCAGGGCGAGATCGAGAACAAATGGGCCAATGTCACCGCTTTGTCGGTCAGCGATTCGGAGATCGTGCTTCCGTGTCCGGGTACGCGGGCCCCGGAAGGTACTTGTAACGACAGCACGACGGTCAATGTCAACACGACCGCAGTTGATCCGGAGAATGATGTATTACCTATAACTACACCGTTTCGGGCGGACGCATCGTCGGAACCGGTGCAAATGTTCAATGGG
Organism: Chloracidobacterium sp.; assembly: GCA_016716365.1. Taxonomy (GTDB): domain Bacteria; phylum Acidobacteriota; class Blastocatellia; order Pyrinomonadales; family Pyrinomonadaceae; genus OLB17. Next base: position 53,482 of record JADJWM010000003.1, read on the forward strand.
ATCTGAGCGGTCTTCAGCCGGGTTCATATACGATCACGGCGGGCGTTGATGACGGGTGCGGCCTTTGCGGCCAGACCCAGACCCAGACGGTTCGCGTCGTTGAATGTCCGAACTGCACGCGTCCGTGCGAATGTGCGACCATCTCGGTCACCGGACCGGCAGGCATCACGCAGCCGGGTGAAGCAATGACCTTCACGGCGACGGTCACCGGCGGAACGGCCTCGAACCTGACATACAACTGGACCGTCACAGCCGGCACGATCGAATCGGGTCAGGGCACGCCCAGCATCACGGTCCGCACGACACGGGCGATGGCGAATACAAGCGTCACCGCAACCGTTGACGTCGGCGGCCAGGATCCGGCATGTGATTGCCCGAGGACCGATTCGGAGACCGGCGGCGTTGCACCGAATCCTCAGCCTGTGCTTATCGACGAATTCGGCAAACTGCCGAACGACGATATCAGGGGCCGTCTCGACCTGTTCTTCGCCGAGTTGTCGAATAACCCGAATAACCAGGGTTACATCATCAACTACGGTGACGATCGCGACGTCGCGGCACGCGAACGGTTGATCACCAACCACATCGCCTTCCGTAACTTCGACAGGTCAAGGATCACGCTCGTAAGAGGCGGAACGCACGAATCCGGCGAGGTGTACACCAAGTTCTACCGTATACCTCCGGGTGCCGAGAATCCGGCTCCATAAGGACGCAGCATAGCTTCGTGCCAAACAGGGTACGAACATTTGTAACCAAAGTGGGCCCCTTCGAAAGAGGGGCCCTCTTTCCTTTTGTCACCGGTTTCCGGCCCATTTTCGATGCTTAACGGCTTAATGGGAATGAATACCCGGCCGGCAGTCCACAGGCCGGCTATCCGTACGCGGCCGAAAAAAGTTTTACAATGGCGGCCGAATTTTGTAGGATTTAATCAATGCGAGCGTTCTTCGCCCTTTCTTTTCATTCTTAAAATAAGCGGGTCGTGTCAGGTAGGAAGCAAACTGCGTTGCGGTGTCTTCATCTGAACTGACGAGGCCCGCCGCAGCCCTGCTAGACACCGAGATTAGAAATTATGCGAAAGCAAGTAACGATCTTCAAAAAGGTTTGCCCGCCCTTCCGAACCGGCAGCGTATTGGTGCTGATCTTTGCAATGTTCGCGACCGCATTCCCTGACGATCCGGTCGAACGGAACGTGTTCACCGATCCGGGCGGCCTGTCGCGATGGTCGGTTCTTGGCCCGTCGGGCGGGGATGTCCGGGCGGTCGAGATCGACCCTCGGGACAAGAACAAGATCTATATCTCAACAATGGACGGGCAGATCCACGTATCCGAGGACGCCGGCCGATCCTGGCGAATGCTCGTCAAATTCGATGTCCCGCAACTCGTACTGGACCAGCTCTTGGTGGACAGCCGTGATTCGAACGTGATCTATGCATCTGGGCATCGCGGCAAGCTTCCGGGGGGCTTCTTTAAGACGACAGACGGCGGCCGCACGTGGAAGGAAGCAAAAGACCTGCGCGAACAGGCGATCCATGCGATGACACAGGCCGCGTTCGACCCGAATATCCTTTTTGTCGGTACCAAGAACGGTATTTTCGTATCGAAGGACTCGGGCGACGATTGGGACCGGATCGATTCCGCGACCATGCCGCTTGACATCAATTCGATGGCGATCGACCCGCGCAACATCAACACGATCTACGCGGGGACCACGTGGCGGCCATATAAATCGACCGATAGCGGAAAAAGCTGGCGGCTGATCAAGACCGGAATGATCGACGACTCGGATGTTTTCGCGATAACTATCAACAACGGTAACAACGAACACCTGATCGCCTCGGCCTGCAGCGGAATCTACGAGTCGCTCAACGGCGGCGAGAAATGGCGTAAGATCCAGGGCATCCCTTCCACCTCACGCCGGACCCGCGACATCCTGCAGCATCCGTCGGTTCCGGGAACCGGTTTATGCCGCAACAACCCAGGGTTTCTGGATGTCCACGAACGGCGGGCGTACGTGGATCATGACGACTCCAAGGACGCTTGAGATCAACTCTATCGCGGTTCACCCGGATGAGCCGAAGCGGGTGTTTATTGGGACGAACAACTTCGGCGTGATGGTCTCGAACGACGGCGGGCGGAATTTCGTTCCGGCCAACGACAGCTTCACGAGCCGCTTCACTTATACAGTCACGCCCGATCTTTCCCAGAAGGGCCGGCTTTATGCGACCACAAAGAATACAAGCACGAGCGGCGGTTTCGTATTTATAAGCGATGACGGCGGGGCGACCTGGACGCAGGCAAAGGGCCTCGACGTGAATCGCGTTTCGGCGTTTTCGATACTTCAGGACAGCGTCGACAACAACAAGCTTTATCTTGGAACGAACCTCGGAATGTTCCGCTCGCTCGACCGGGGGCTCACATGGACGCCGGTGACATATCCGGCCCCGCCGAAAAAGCCGGTGGCGAGGACCGTCCGGGGGCGCAAGCGGGCTCCGGCGGCAAAAGCACCAGTTAAACCTGCGGCTGTTGTGAATAAAGCCGTGCAGGAACTTGTGCCGATCGCCAATGAGACGGTCAAGGTGCTTGTGCACACTCAAGACGAGAAGAACGGCATCCTTGCGGGAACGGAAAAGGGCCTTTACAGAACTTACGACATAATAAAGGGCTGGGAGAAGATCACTTTCGGCGAGGGCATCAACCATAATGTTTTCGCGATCGCGGCCTCGCCGCTCGTGCCGGGAACGATCTGGGTCGGGACGGCAACTTCCGGGGTGATCGTGTCCGAGGACAACGGCGAAACGTGGCGAAAGGTCGAAGCGACGCCGGCGAACATACCTATCAGTTCGATCGCGATCGACCCGAAGCGGCCCAACAACATCTACGTCGGCACCATCCACTCGCTCTATTTGAGCCGGGACGGCGGCCGTGCTTGGACTCGTCGAGGCGGCAACCTTCCGCTTGGCAACTTCACCAGCATCCTGATCGATCCTCGCAACCCCGATGACATCGTCGTTTCGAGTGCTCTCGAGAATGACGGCGGTGTCTACTATTCAAAAGACGCCGGGGCCAATTGGAAGCGTTTCGATTCGAAGGACCTTAAGCTTCCGTCACGGCGGGTCTGGTCGATGGCATTCGACCCGACCGATGCCGACCGTATTTATGCCGGGACTCATTCGTCTGGTGTTTACCTGATCAACAGGAACCTCAGCGATGAAAGCGCGTCGACCACGGCGGTAAACAAATGATCTCCCCCGATCCGTGATAGTTTGAAGGCGGTGCCTGCGCACCGCCTTTTTGTTGGCCGTTTTGAACTTGCGGGCCGCGAATCTATAATCGAAATCACCGTTTGGAGAATTGGTTGCCGATGCACGAAAGCGGTCAGTCAAGGTTGCCGGCCCGGCATTTCGCCGGGATCGATAGCCTTCCGTTCTCGAAGCTGCCCGGGCAATCAGGGCTTTTTATCGATTATCAGGACGACCTTAAAAGCCTTAGGCATTATTATCCGAACGCGCCCGGATCCTATCGCAACCTAACGTCGTCAAAAGGAGAGGTGCTGTCAGGTTATTCTTCCGACCGCGGTCTGCTTTGCGATTCGCTGTTGGAGATAAATCGCTCCTATGAAGCGGCGGAATCCGTAACTGCCGCGATCGGGAAACTCCGAAAGCCGGACACGGTGGCGGTTCTCACCGGTCAGCAGGCGGGCCTTTTTACCGGGCCGATCTATTCGATCTACAAAGCCGTGACCGCGATACGGTTGGCAGAATATCTTAACGAGAACGGCGTGGCGGCCGTGCCCGTATTTTGGGCAGCGACCGAAGACCACGACCATGAAGAAGTCTCGAATACGTTCTTCATCGATGCTTCGGACCAGCTCTTTGAATGCAAGGTCACTTTTCCACCGGAGGCAAAAGGGAACTCGGTCGGACACTTTCTGCTCGATCAAACAACCTTAGCCGCGGTTACCGCGATGTTCGAACGTCTTCGGCCGTCAGAGTTCAGCGGTGAACTTAAGGAGTTCCTATCAAGTATCTGGAGGCCTGGCTCGACCCTCGGGGACGCGTTTTGCCGGACAATGGCGGCTTTGCTTGGCCGCTACGGCCTCATCATGGCCGACCCGCACCACACAGGGTTGAAGAAACTGGCCGCGCCCGTTTATGCAAAAGCGATCGAGCTCAGGCAGGAGGTGAGCCGGGCTTTGACAGCCCGCGGAAAAGAACTGAACGGTGATGGTTACCACGCCCAGGTGGAGGTCACGCCCGACCACATTCCTCTGTTCTGGCATGATGATGAAGGCCGAAGGCTCGCGCTTCGACAGTCGGATAACGGCAGTGTGAGGGTGAAGGGGACCGGGTCGAGCTTTACCGCTGCCGAATTGGTTCGATCGGCATCGGACGAACCGGACCGCTTCAGCCCGGCGGTGATGCTTCGGCCGGTCGTCCAGGACCATATTTTCCCGACGATCTGCTATGTCGGCGGGGCGGCCGAGGTGGCCTATTTCGCCCAGAACAGTGAGGTGTACCGCGTGCTAGGCAAGCGGGCAACACCGATAGTTCATCGGCAGAGCCTCACGTTCGTAGAATCTCGGCATCGCCGAGCGATGGAAAGATACGATCTTCGATTCGATCAAATGTTGGCCGGAAGAGAAAAAGTGATCCCGCAAAAGATCGACGAACTCATCGATCCGGAGCTTGCACAGGCGTTTGACAACGCCGAGGCGACGATATTTCGCGAGTTGGATCGGCTTGAACAGGCGTTGACAAGATTTCGATGTGACGCTCGTCGCCGGACTCAAGACCAGACGGCGAAAGATCGCTTATCATCTGGCCTCTACGCGAAAAAACTATCACAATCGGCGGATGGAATCGGACGAGACCGCTGTCCGCCGTTTAAGAGCGGCTTTCGAATCGTTGCTGCCCGCCGGAGGCTTGCAGGAGCGGAGCCTGAACGTGTTTTATTTCTTGAACCGGATCGGCCCGGGTTTTATCGATTCGATCTATGACGCTGTTGACCTCGACGACCGGGGGCATCGCGTCGCTTATTTATAGGATGAACAAGATCAGGATATTGCCGGACCACCTTGCAAACCAGATCGCCGCGGGCGAGGTGGTAGAGCGGCCGGCTTCCGTGGTCAAGGAACTCGTCGAGAACGCCATCGATGCCGGTGCCGACCGCCTGAAGATCGAGATCGAACTGGGCGGCCGCCGCCTGATAAAGGTGACCGACAACGGGTCGGGAATGGTGCGCGACGACGCAGTCCTGGCATTCGAACGCCACGCGACCTCCAAGATCCGTACGATGGAAGACCTTGGGATGATCAAGACTCTGGGCTTTCGCGGCGAGGCGCTGGCGTCGATCGCATCGGTTGCGAAGGTTCGCCTCACGTCGAAGACCGAAACTGAGACGGCGGCGACGGCGGTCTTGATCGAGGGTGGAAGGCTGATCGACGTGAAAGATGCAGGACGCGACACGGGAACGACCATTTCGGTCCGTGACCTTTTTTTCAACACGCCCGCTCGCCGTAAATTCATGCGGTCCGAGGCGACCGAAAACTACCATATTGCCAGCATCGTTACCCACTATGCCCTTGCCCACCCTGAAATTGCCTTCGATCTGATAAACAACGGCCGCGAGGTGCTCACTGCTTCCCCGGCCCGAAACCTGAGAGAACGCACATTCCAGATCTTCGGTGCTGGTCTGCTCGACAGCCTTCTTCCCGTTGCCGGCGGCCGCGAGTTCGTCGCAAAGGTGTCGGGGTTCGTGTCGGCACCACGAGAACGCCGCACGAACCGCGACTCACAGTATTATTTTGTGAATGGGCGTTACGTCCGGGATAAGACCATTGCGAACGGGCTGGCCGAAGGGTTTCGATCGATCTTGCCGCACGGGGTCTATCCGGTGGCGTTCCTTTTCATCGACGTACCGGTCGAAGAGATCGATGTGAATGTCCATCCGGCAAAGACCGAGATTCGATTTCGGCGAAGCGAGGCTGTGAAAGACGTGATAGCCGAGGCGATAAGGTCCTCGCTTGCACAGGCAGGCGTCGCCGCCCAGGAGCCTGACACGATTTCCGAAACTGCCGCTTTTGAACCGGCCGAGCTCAAGGCCGAACCTGGCCGTTTTCCAGAGACCGACGAGACCGCTCGATCTCAAGGGACACTTGATCTTCCGCAAGTGCCTGAATCGTTTACCGCACGTGCCGTTGGTGCCGGGGCCGGGCCGGCTGCCGATAACGAGGCGGCGATGCCCTCCGCCGATCGCGGCCCCGCCGGTGGCGAAGTCAGCTTTGAACATGACTTTTCGGCCGAGTTCGAACAGGCGGCTGAGAAGCGCTCCGAACCCTACGCGCGAGAGCTTTCGGCCGAACCTATAGCACAGGAAGTCGGAGTGATACCGCCGCTGAACTCGGCTGCTGGTCTGGTTCGCGAAGGATCAGTCGAGGATGTTTCGCGATCAAAGATCAAGCCGATCGACCAGCTTCACGAAAGCTTCATTATTGCGGTCGATGATGAGGGGCTTCTTCTCATCGATCAGCATGTCGCTCACGAAAGGATCCTATTCGACAAATTCAGAACGAAGGAATCTGAGCGCCCGATCGAATCTCAGAATCTCCTGCTTCCCGAAACCCTCGACCTGACCCCGGCCCAGGCCGAAGTTTTCCAGATGATCGAGGATGATCTAGCCGGACTGGGATTTGGCCTGATGAGGCTTTCGGGACGGACGGTGGCGATAAAGTCGATCCCGACGGACCTGCCGCCAGCTGAAGCACGCAACCTCCTGGCCGAGATACTTGATTCTATCGAGTCGGACAAGCGACGAGGCGCGAAGGCCGTTTTTCGCGACAGCATTGCGGCGAGCCTCGCGTGCAAGGCTGCGGTCAAGATAAATATGAAGCTGACACCGGAAAAGATGCAGTGGCTGATCGACGGGCTGCTGCAGACTTCCTCGCCGACCACCTGTCCACACGGCCGGCCGGTAATACTTAGGCTGACGATGAAGGATATCGAAAAGGGATTTCACCGGAGCTAAAAATGCCCGCTGACAACAAGAAAAATGGTGTCATCTCTCCAGGACGGTCCGACGCGTTTTGGCGTCGCGTGTATCTTGCGGTCGTCGGTGTCACCTTCGTTGTGATAACCGGCTTGTGGGCATTCTCGCGTTTCTTTTCTTGAGGTATAACCGCCGATGGGAATTCTTGATTGGGGCATCGTTGTTGCCTATCTGGTCTATGTGATCTGGGACGGGATCCGAATGACCAAATTCACGGGGAGCAAGGAAGGGTACTTTCTTGCAAACCGGGGCCTGCCATGGTGGGCGGTCGGACTGTCGGTGATGGCAACCCAGATGTCGGCTATCACGCTGGTCGGTGCGACGGGCCAGGCGTTTCCGACGGAATGCGCTTCATTCAGTTCTATTACGGGCTGCCCTTCGCGATGATCATCCTTTGCGTCACGGTCGTGCCATTTTTCCATCGGGCTCACGTCTTCACGGCGTACGAATATCTCGAAAAGCGGTTCGATGTAAAGGTCCGGACGCTGACGAGTTTCTTCTTCCTGATATCGCGTGGACTTGGGGTAGGGACGATCATATCGGCCCCGGCGATAGTGCTCTCGATAGTCTTCGGTTGGAACCTGATCGCAACGATCTTCGCCATTGGATTGACGACGACGGTCTATACGATGCTGGGTGGGGTGCAAGCCGTTACGTGGACCGACGTGAAGCAGATGGTGATCATCTTCTTCTGGGCTCACCATCTGTTCATCTGGGTGATACTGTTCAGATTTCCGACCGGCGTCTCGCTCTCCGACGGGCTCCACTTTGGCCGGCTCGCTCGGGAAGTTGGAGACTGTCGACACGAAGTTCGATCTTTCAGAGACTTATACCGTCTGGTCCGGGCTGATCGGCGGCCTTTTCCTAATGCTCGGCTATTTCGGCTGCGATCAAAGCCAGGTCCAGCGATTCTTGACCGCACGTTCGGTTGACGAGGGAAGGACATCGCTGCTGATGAGCGCGTTCCTGAAAATACCGATGCAGTTCCTGATCCTGATGATCGGGATCCTCGTCTTCATTTTCTATCAATTCACCGCCCCGCCGATCGTTTTCAATGCAAACGAGTTGGCAAAGGTCAGGTCCGACCGCCAATTTCCAAAAGATCGAGCAAGCATATCAGAGGGCGCATTCCGCGTCGCGACGCGGCGGTCGAATATGCTGCCAACGGCGGTGACCTTGCGAAATACAGAGATGCGGACAAAGCCTTTAACGAAGCCCGCAAGAATGCCATCGATCATGTGCGGGCCACAAGTTCACCGAATTTCAACGATGTAAATTACGTATTTCCCACATTTATCCTCGCACATATGCCGATCGGGGTGATCGGATTATTGATCGCCGCTATTTTTGCCGCGGCAATGTCGTCGATCGCGGCCGAACTGAATTCTCTCGCGACGGCAACGACGATCGATTTCTATCGAAGGCTTTTTAAGCCGGAAGCGACCGACCGTCACTTCGTCGCTGTTGGCCGGATCTCGACTTTGATTTGGGGCCTGTTTGCGTGTGTGGTCGCGATCTTCGCAACGAATCTGGGTTCACTGATCGAGGTGGTCAACAAATTTGGATCGTTCTTTTATGGTTCGCTGTTAGGTGTTTTCGTGCTCGCGTTTGTGGTAAGAAGGGCAACTGCCCGCGGTGCATTTTGGGGGCTCTTGCTTGGGATCTCAGCCGTTTTTCTTACGTCACGAATTTTCACAAGTTCGGCCGGTTATTATTTTTCGGTCCCAACACTGTCTGCGGACCTGTCGTGGTCAAATTATTGGCTGAGTATTCCGTCATTTACTTGGATGGGTGAAACACCCGGCGGAAAGCCGATCATCGCATTTCTTTGGCTGAATCTTGTCGGTTGTCTTGTTACGGCCGCTGCCGGCTACGTTATTAGCTTAACCGGACTGGCTCGCTCTGTTAGCGGCGAAGATGAGACGTGAGGTCTCAGTGTTTTTATGTTCAAATCCCTTCGAGTTTTCGTGTCATGTCTTCTTCTGCTGGGCGTTTCGACGTCGTTGACGGTAAATTCACCCGCGCAGATCAAACCGGTTTACGACCAGGGAGCTCTCGGCCTTGTACGTCAGTTGAAACGGCTGAATACCTCGGCAAGCGCGATGATGATCGGGGCCCATCCGGACGACGAGGATACGGCACTGCTTTCTTATCTGTCGCGAGGCGAGAACGCACGGACCGCTTATCTTTCGCTGACCCGCGGTGACGGCGGCCAGAACATCATTGGCCCTGAACTGGGTGAGGCTCTCGGGGTCATTCGTACCGAAGAACTGATACAGGCGAGAAAACTCGACGGAGCAGAGCAGTATTTTACTCGTGCTTACGACTACGGGTTCTCGAAGACGCTCCAAGAAGCCCGGCTGAAGTGGGATGAAAACGTGATCCTGTGTGACACGGTCCGTGCTATACGTCAATTTCGCCCGCTTGTGGTCGTGGCCCAGTTTTCAGGCACGCCGGCCGACGGTCACGGGCATCATCAGTTCGCGGGATACATTGCCCCCCGAGCTGTGAAGGCCGCAGCGGACGCTTCACAGTGCGGAGGCGAGAGCGGGGCAGTGTGGGCTGTAAAAAAATTCTATGTAAGGCATCGCGGCCAGGGCGAGCCGCGTCTTCGCGTCAACACAGGCAAATACGACCCGCTCTACGGCCGTTCGTATTTCGAGATCGCGATGGAGGCCCGCAGCCAGCACAAATCGCAGGAACAGGGTGTTTTGGAGCTCCGAGGCGACCAGTATTCGAGCTTGAACCTGCAAGGAAGCGAGGCAAGGGAATCAGGTATTTTCGAGGGCCTCGATGTGTCTGTCGCCGCAGCGGGCACCGGGCAGGTCGATCCCGGGAAAGCGTTGGCCGAGGTTCAGGATGCGGCCGAACGGGCGCTTCGCGAGTATGACCCGCGCACTCCGGAGCGTATACTGCCGCATCTCATCAACGGTTACAAAGCCGCGACTAGAAAAGGCCAATTTACTGCTCCGAACCCGCCGACAGAGGTCTTCGCTAGGGAAATGCGAACGCGTTTCGCCGATGCGATCGTGGCGGTCCTGGGGCTGCAGATCGACGCTCTCTCTGACGTCGAAACGATCGCACAGGGCGAATCGTTCAACGTGGGCGTGAAGGCGTACTGGCCGAACAGGGAAGGCGTCACGATAAAGGGGCTCTCGCTTGCGGTGCCGTTGAAACCGGGGATACCGTCAATCGCGAACCGATCAGACCTTCAGTGGTGGAGCGTGAGACGGGTTCCGGCCCCGACGTCGAACACCCCCGGATTCCTCACTCGCGAGGCCGGTATGGCCGCTGAATATTTTGCCGTAACAGTGCCGCCTGATGCAGATCTGACCACTCCATACTGGCTCGTCGAGCCGCGGCCGGGCGATATGTATGTTATGTCCGGCCATCGGGGAGTTCACGGATCACCGTTTCAGCCGCCGGTGCCGAAGGCTCTCGTGACTCTGGAAGTAAACGGGGAAACTTTATATGTCGAAAGGCCGGTGGAGTTTCGCTATGCGGATGACGTTCGCGGCGAGATCCGGCGAAACGTCGCGGTCGTGCCTACCATTACGGTCGGGCTCGACCAGAATCTCATGATCATTGCGGCCGGCGCGAAAGCAACGGAAAAGCAGCTTGCGGTGACGGTCACGAGCAATTCGTCCGGCGCCGTTTCCGGCAAGGTCGCGCTTGACCTGCCGGCAGGATGGACAGCCGCCTCCGACAGCAGCGAACTTAACCTGACCAGGAAGGGCGAGAGCGGATCGGTTCAGTTCAAAATCAGGGTACCGGCGAATGCCCGGCCTGGTACCTATACTCTAAAGGCGACCGCGACCATTGGCGACAAGTCATTCTCACGGTCCGTGCGAACGCTGAGCTATCCGCACATTCAAACGCACCGGTTCTACAACGACGCCGCAGTTAAGGCGAACGTCATTGATCTCAAGACGCGGCCCGTGAAGATCGGATATATCCCGGGCAGCGGCGACAGCCTCCCGCAGGCGATCGCGCAGATGGGCCTGAGTATCGAGACGATCGATGAACGGACGCTCGCTGCCGGCGACTTGTCGCGCTTCGATACGATCCTGGTTGGCATTCGGGCCTACCAGGTCAGGACTGACATCGTCGCTCATAACAAACGGCTCCTCGAATTTGCGGAAAAGGGCGGGACCCTTGTCGTCCAGTACCAGCTTTCAGGTTATACCCAGCAGGGCCTGGCACCTTTTCCCGCTCGGCAGGGGCCACGCGTGGCCGACGAGACCGCAAAGGTCACGATCCTCGACCCCTCACATCCGATCTTTAACGTGCCGAACAAGATCACCGATGCCGATTTCGCGGGCTGGGTCCAGGAGCGGAACCTCTATAACTTCTCGACGATGGACCCGAAGTACAAGGGGCTGCTCGAAGCGCACGACGTGAACGAGGCCGAGAACGCGGGCGGACTCGTTGTCGCGGACATCGGCAGAGGGAGATACGTGTATTGCAGCTACTCTCTGTTCCGGCAGCTTCCGGCCGGCGTCCCCGGGGCTTACCGGCTGCTGGCGAATATCCTGGCATTCAATGGAGAAGTCCGCGGCCCGGCGGCGAAGTGAGGCCCGGGTCCGATCAGGAGGGATCAAAGCGAACGTGAACCGACTCCGCGTGAGTGCTGAGACCGAATTGCCTGCGAGCAATTGGCGACGCCGGCTCCACGCCGTCGTTTTCGAGGCCGAAACGCCAGAAGGCAAAGCTTTCGATATCGCGGTGATCACGCTTATCCTGGCCAGCGTCGTGGTCGTGGTGCTCGAAAGTGTTCGTGAGATCCGCGAGCCCTTCGGCTCGTACCTCGTGATCGCCGAGTGGTGCTTTACGATCCTCTTCACGGTCGAGTACGTTCTGCGTTTGATAAGCGTAAAGCGGCCGTTGCGATTCGTTTTCAGTTTCTACGGATTGATCGACCTTTTGGCCGTACTCCCGACATACCTTAGCCTTTTAGTGCCCGGGACCCAGTATCTGCTGACGATCCGAATACTTCGCCTGCTTCGGATCTTCCGCATCCTGAAGCTCTCAGCCTACGTGTCGGAAGCGAGAATAATCGGTGATGCTCTCAAGGCGAGCCGCCGCAAGATCCAAGTCTTTCTCGTCGCTGTACTTTCGATAGTTACGGTCGTTGGGACGCTGATGTATGTGGTGGAGGGCGAGGAGCACGGCTTCGTCGATATCCCGACCAGCATTTATTGGGCGATCGTAACGCTGACGACGGTCGGATACGGGGACCTTTCACCAAAAACCGGGCTGGGAAAGTTTCTCGCGTCGATAATAATGATACTCGGTTACGGGATAATCGCCGTGCCTACGGGCATCGTCACGGCAGAACTTACCCGAGCGTCACGGGCGACAACGACCCAAGTCTGCGAGGAGTGTCACGCCGAAGGGCACGAGGCGGATGCCGTGCACTGCAGATTTTGCGGAGCAAAGTTATAGGTTCATTCGACGATCGCGAGCACGTCGCCCGAGCCCACCGTCGAGCCTTCTGCGATCCTGATCTCTTTCACGGTACCGTCTTTCGGTGATCGGAGTTCGTTCTGCATCTTCATCGCCTCGACCACGATCACGCCGTCGCCCTTCTTGACCTCTGAGCCCGTTTCGAGCAAGACCCGGACGACCTTCCCCGGCATCGCCGTTCGGATCTCGGCCGCTCCGTCGCCGTGCTCGGTGCCGCTGCCCGAGCCCCGAAGGCGCTTCGGATCGACCAGCTTAACTTCGTGGATCCGCCCGCGGATCATCACCTCGGTCGCGTCGAGCGCCGTCTTGCCCGCCGAAACAAAAGCTTCCGTGATCTCGCCGTTGTTCTTCAAAAGGAACACACCGGGTTCGGGTTCGCTGACCTCCAGCTCGTATTGCCGGCCGCCAACGCTCGCCGACAGCCGGTCCCCGTCCCGCTCGATCTCGACCTCGACGGTTTCATCGCCGATGTTTGTTTGAAGTTTCATTGCAGATCGGCCTGGCCCGCGCCAACTCGAACCGGCGGCGGTATGCATAAGCAAAGACCCGGCCGCTTGTACCGCCGGATCCCCGGAGAATTTTCGAGCGTCGCTCCTGCCAACACGGACCTAAGCGGAAGTCGAATCGCTCTTGACCTTGTTCGGCTGCGGCGTAACCCGCAGGTAAGGCTTAACTTCCTTCCAGCCCGCGGGGAATTTCTCCTTCGCATCATCATTCGACACTGTCGTCAGGATGATGCAATCGTCGCCGTCCTTCCAATTGACCGGGGTCGCGACGCTGTAGCTTGCCGTGAGCTGAAGCGAATCGATCACGCGGAGGACCTCGTCGAAATTTCGGCCGGTGCTCATCGGGTACACTATCACCAGCTTGACCTTTTTGTCGGGGCCGATGACGAACACGTTCCGCACCGTCATGTTGTCCGCCGCCGTACGGCCATCGCATCCGCCCTCAAGCTCGGCCGGCAGCATATCATACAGCTTCGAGACGGCCAGGTCCGTATCACCGATCATCGGATAATTCGGCGCGTGACCCGTCGCCTCGGCAATGTCGGCCGACCAGCTCTTATGGTTTTCGACCGGATCTACGCTTAGCCCGATCACCTTAACATTTCGCTTGTCAAACTCCGGCTTTAAGCTGGCCATGTAGCCAAGTTCCGTTGTGCAAACCGGTGTGAAATCCTTTGGGTGGGAAAAAAGGATGCCCCAGTCGTCTCCCAGCCATTCGTGGAACCGGATCTCGCCCTCCGTCGTTTGGGCGGTAAAGTCCGGAGCTTCGTCTCCAATTCGGATCGCCATTCAAATTCCTCCTCAAGTAATTTAGTCAAATTATAACAAAATCCCTGAGTGATCAGTTAAGCCGACGTTTTGGTTCGCATGGCTCCGGACAGTCAGCCTTCGGATGCTCTCAGGCAGCGATGTCAGCGGGGGCCGGCTCCGACCTTCTGAGCCGAAGCAATGTGATCTTTTTTTCGTCGGCCCTTAGGATCTCGACATCGAGGCCGTAAATATCGAGTTTTTCGCCGATCTTCGGAACGTAGCCGGCCTCGCTGGTGACAAGGCCCGCGATCGTCGTGAAATCGTGCTCTTCGAACTCCATGTCGAAGAGCCGCTCGATCTTGTCTATCTCGGTCGATCCAAGCACGTCCCAGTAGCCATCCTCGCCTTCGATGATCTCGATGATCTCTTCCTGTTCAATATCTTCGTCTTCGATCTCGCCGACGATCTCCTCGACAATGTCCTCGACGGTAACGATACCCGCTACGCCGCCGTATTCGTCGATAACGATCGCGAGTTGGACGTGATTCACCTGCATGTCTTTCAATAGCTCGGCGGCGGTCTTGGTTTCAGGAACAAAATACGGATCGCGAAGGATGGCTTCGATCTTCAGATGCTCTTTATTCTCGGCCCATGCCTGCAGCAGGTCGCGGACGTATATCACGCCCTCGATGTTGTCGATGCTCTCGCGATAGACGGGGATGCGCGAGTATTTCTCTTCGACCATCAGCTGGCGCGCCGCGATTATGGTCGAATCGACAGGGATGGCGCAGATCTCGGTCCTTGGCGTCATTATCTCGCCGACGCGTGTCTCGTTGAACTCGACGACCGATTCGATCAGCTCTCGCTCGTTCTCTTCGATGATCCCCTCTGCCTTGCCCACCTCCATCAACGCGTGGAAATCGTCGGCATTGTCGTCGCCGCGTTCGTCAAGCGAATCCGGAGACACGGTCAGGTCGGGCCTGCCATTTTCTTTCGATCCGGTGAAGCGTCCAAATGGAGCGGCGACCATCGTAGCAGCCGAATAGAAGGGCTTTACGATCGGCAACAGCAGAAGAAGGCGATGTTCCGGATTGTCGCGGACAAGCAGACGGGGAAGGACCTGTCGAAAGATGACGGTGGTTGCTAAACCAAGAAGAAGGGCGAAGACCAACAGCCGCGACCGGTCTTGCTCGAACCGAAAGACCACCATCGTTAAAAGCACGGTCACGCTTATCAGGAGGATCTGTATCGCTGAAGAGAGAGCAAAGCGGAACCGTGGGCGATTTTCGAGTATCTCGCGTAGGAAGGCGGAGGTTCTTGGATCGCGGCTTTCCTCGCTTTCCGAAGCAAGCCGCCGCAGCCCGAGATCGGAGATGTGCGAGAAGGCAAGGTCGGCCGTCGCAAGAATCACCAATGCGATCAGGATAAAGACGGCAATCGCTATCTCAATTTCCATAGATATCGCTTCATAGAGATGGTATTTCGCCCTTCGCCGTAAAGCAAGCCTTTTTCAGCGATGGCCGCGTTCAATCTGAATTTTTCCATTTCCGGCCTTCGCGTGCCAGCAGATCATCTGCCTTGGCCGGCCCCCAGCTTCCTGCCGAGTAATTCGGAAAGTCTTCCGGCGGCTGATCTGCCCAAACGTCGAGTATCGGCGAAACGACGGCCCAGCTTGCCTCGACCATATCTGCGCGCTGAAAAAGGGTGGCGTCGCCTAGCATGCAATCGAACAGTAGCCGCTCGTATCCGGTCGTCATCTGCTCTTCAAAATGATCGACATAATTGAAATCCATATCGACCGGCCCCATCTTCACTATCGGACCCGGGATCTTCGCTCCGAAGTGCAGCGTGATGCCCTCATCGGGCTGGATGTGGAGTTCGAGGCGGTTCGTTGTCAGGCGGTCGATGGGTGTGTTTCGAAACAGCACGAAAGGTGCTTTTTTGAACTGGATGACGATGCTCGAATGTTTGGCCCCGAGCCGTTTTCCGGTCCGGATGTAAAACGGGACGTCCGCCCAGCGCCAGTTGTCGATCGAGAGGGCGAGGGCCGCGAACGTCTCGGTGTTTGAATCCGGCGAGACACTTTCTTCCCCGCGGTACGCCGGTACACTACGGCCATCGATCCGGCCCGCCCCGTATTGGCCGCGGACCGCCGATCGCTCGACCTCTTCCGGCGTGAAACACTTCATCGCGTGGAGGATCTTGACCTGTTCGTCGCGGACCGGATGTGCTTGAAACGAGACTGGCGGCTCCATCGCAGTCAGCGTAACCAACTGGAAAAGATGGTTTGGGACCATATCCCGAAGCGCTCCGGCCGAATCGTAGTAGCCGCCGCGTCCCTCGACACCGAGTTCCTCGGCCACCGTTATCTGCACGTGGTCGACATAGTTTCGATTCCAGATGGGCTCGAAGATGCTGTTGCCGAACCGGAAGACCAATAGATTCTGCACCGTCTCTTTGCCGAGATAGTGATCGATCCGGTAGATCTGGTTCTCTTTCAGGATCTTCAACAGGTTGGCGTTAAGCTTTCTCGCGGACTGCAGATCGCGGCCGAACGGCTTCTCAAAAATGAACCTCCGCCAATTGCCGTTTTCCTGTCGTCCCAGCCCGTTCTTGACGACCTTTCGAGCCACGTCGGCGAAAAGTGCCGGCGGGATCGCCAAATAGAAAAAGTAGTTCTCCGGAATTCGAAGCGAAGCGGTAACTTCGGACAGAAGCGACTTCAGGTCCGAAAAGAGCTTCTTGTCGTCATCGAAATCGCCGCCCGTGTAGAACGTGCGTTCGCAGAACCACGAAATGTCGTTCGACGAATTCTCAAGTTCAGCGAATTGCTTCAGGTTCTCGGCCATTTGACCGCGAAATTCTTCCGAACTCAACTCCTGCCGGCCGACACCGACGATCGCGAAAGTTTCGGGGATATGGCCGTCTATGGCGAGATTGTAGAGAGCAGGGAAGAGTTTGCGCTTTGTTAGATCGCCGGTCGCGCCGAAAATGACCATCACGCAAGGGTCGGCTTGTTTTGATTCCGGCATTCCGTTCATTTTGCCACAGAGAACACCGAGCACCCAGAGAAAAGGCAAAGAGAAGGCTATGCGACCTCAGTTTTCTTAGCAGCTAGATGTTGAGCTTTTCCCTTAACTCAAGCTCGCGGGTGTTCATCTCGCCGTTGTCGGTTTCGTGGTCATAACCGCAAAGGTGTAAAAGGCCGTGCAGGATGAGCTGCTTGATCTCGTTCTCGAGCGAAAGTCCGTTTTCGGCGGCTTGCTTCTGCGCTTGCTCCGCCGAGATGACGATGTCGCCCAGGAAAACAGTGGGCGGTTGTCGGTCGGCAGAAGGCAGCTCGAACTCGTCGGCTTCGTGAGGGAACGAAAGAACGTCTGTGGTCGAATCTTTCCCGCGAAAAAACTTGTTCAGCTCTTTCATCCTTCTATCCGAAACCAGGGCGACTGAGAACGTCTTGCCGACAGCTTCATCGACATTGTCAAAGATCGACACCACGAACGTTCGAATGACGGAAACTTCGACCCTAACCTTACGCTGCAGATTGATAACGTCGATCATTCCGGAGGCGGGGAGTTCGTTGAATGGGATTCGTAAGCCTGGACGATCATTTGCACCAGCTTATGCCGAACTACGTCCTTCTCGGTGAAATAGCAAAACTCGATGCCCTCGATGTCCTGCAGAACGACCTCCGCTTCTTTGATCCCGCTCTTTTGACCGCGGGGCAGGTCGATCTGGGTCTTATCGCCGGTAACGACGGCCTTTGAGCCGAAGCCGATGCGCGTCAGGAACATCTTCATCTGTTCGCTGGTCGTGTTCTGCGCTTCGTCGAGGATGATGAACGCGTCGGAGAGCGTCCGGCCGCGCATAAAGGCGAGCGGTGCGATCTCGATGATGCGTTTTTCAAGCATCTTCGTGACCTTTTCGGCATCGACCAGATCGAACAGAGCGTCGTAAAGCGGTCTCAGGTAGGGATCGACCTTGTCTTGCAGATCGCCGGGAAGGAAGCCGAGGCGTTCGCCGGCTTCGACGGCCGGCCGGGTCAGGATAATGCGGCTGACCTGCTTCTTAAACAAAGCGTCGACAGCCATCGCCACGGCAAGAAAACTCTTGCCCGTACCCGCCACGCCGATCCCGAACACGAGGTCATTCGCAGCGATCGCGTCCAGGTATTTCCTTTGATTAGCCGTTTTCGGTGCGACCGTCTTCTTTCCGGACGGATTGAACCGATTTCGCTGGAAATGGTCCTTCAGGCTGTATGCGCGGTCCTCTGCGATCTGCTTGAATGCGTCCCGCAGTTCTTTGTCGGAAAAGTGCTCACCTTGTTCGAACAGGTCGCCGAAGTCTTCCAGGATCGCTTCGACGGTCTTAATGTCGCGCGGGTCGCCGTCAATGAGCAGTTCGTTCCCGCGCGCGCCGATGTTTACGTCCAATAATGACTCGAGATATTTGATGTTCTGGTCCTGAACGCCGAAAAGCGTATTCAGGCCCTGCGGCGGAAGTTCAAGTTTCTTAAGATCGCTCAAATTTTGCGGGAATCCCTCACAATCAGATTCTACAAGGCTGAGGCTACTAAAGGTAGCTTCGGGTGTCAATCGGATCCTTTTGGCACGGCCGTTGCGTAATAAGATGGTGTTTCACAAAGCGTGTCTTGATTCGTTACAAGGGGGAGGGAACATGTTTAGATTCGGAAGAAATACGGAAAACGCAAATATCTTGTCGCTGCAGCTCACATCGCCGGCGGACGAGAAGGAGCGGCCGATCATCATCAGGAACCGGCGCCCGGAAACTCGGCCAACGCTTCGAAAGGACCTCTACAGGCGTGCGGATGGGTTTCTGATACGTTATCGGCTTAACCAGAGGCTATCTATCTGAAACGTGCATGGGAGGTGAACATAGATGCCGAAAAGAAAGGACGGGACCAGCAAATATACGGAAAAACAGGAGCGGAAGGCAGATCACATCGCGGAACAATATCGCGAAAAGGGTGTAGCGAAAAAGGAGGCCGAAGCCCGGGCGTGGGCGACCGTGAACAAACAGGACGGCGGCGGGAAAAATCCCGGCGGTTCGGGCCGGAAAGGATCAAGTTCGAAAAAGGAGGACAAATAGAATGAACGGCAAGATAAATAAGGCATTAGCAATTTTGGGTGGTGTTGGAGCCGGAGCGGCGGCGATGTATTTCCTCGATCCCGATCGCGGACGGCGGCGTCGAGCCTTGGTCCGCGACAAAATGGTTGGGCTATCCCATGACGCTCAAAAGGCGGTCGTGGGCCGCGCAAGGCACCTTAGGAACAGAACGATCGGTCTTGCTCACGATGCGAAGGAACTTGTAGGCATCCGGAACGCCCCATCGTTGGAAACGGCGACGGAAAACGGTAAAGCTGCGGATGCTGCCCAGATGAATGCATAGGCGCGGCGGCAAGTCAGCTTCCAGTTGATGATGATCCGGGGCCGTAGGCTGCCGGGCGAGGTTGACGTGTGGTCTGTTTTTACTTGAGCAGTTGACGCCTCGTAAGATGCGGTATCGACGTTCCGTCTCACCAAAGGCGCGAAGGATTCGCGTTAGAGCTCTGTGAACATGAACGCTGGACACTGCGTGCAAGCGCCCTGGAGATGCCCGGTCAGTAGAGAAGTTGGTCGAGGCGTCTGTTGCCCGCGGAGGTGAAAGTGTGTACTTATTCGCACAAGGTGTGCAGGTTCTCGCGTGTCGCTATATAGCCGCTGTTTAGCGGCGATGTAACGGGTTCAGCGAGGCTAGTTTCTGAAGAGGGTCCGACGGCCTTGGATACGCGGCCCGCCTTTGCGACGATAAGGCGGGTTGTGCTATTCTTACTCCTTTGTAAAACGCTTGATTTTTCATCTATTAGAGGAGCACTTTAATAAAAATGGCTAATAATGGGGACGTTAAGGTCGGTACTGTGATCCAGATCATCGGGCCGGTAGTCGACGTTGAGTTCAAGGATTATCTTCCGCCTGTTTATCAGGCCCTGCGGATAACATCGGAGGGTTTCGATGTCGAACAACCGGTCGATGTGGTCGCCGAGGTGCAGCAGCATCTGGGCGAAGGGCGGGTACGCGCAGTTTCAATGCTGCCGACCGACGGCATGATCCGCGGGATGAAGGTCGAAGACCTCGGCGGCCCGATCACGGTGCCCGTAGGTAACGCGACGCTTGGGCGGGTAATGAACGTTATCGGCGACCCGGTTGACGAACTCGGCCCGCTGAATGCCGAATCCCGAAGCTCTATCCATCGCCATGCTCCTTCATTCGACGAGCAATCAACGTCGCTTGAAATGTTTGAAACGGGCATCAAGGTCATCGACCTTGTCCAGCCGTTTCTCCGCGGCGGAAAGATCGGCCTTTTCGGCGGTGCCGGCGTGGGCAAGACGGTTCTGATCATGGAGCTCATCAACAACGTCGCAAAGGGCCGCGAGGGTTTCTCGGTGTTTGCCGGCGTCGGTGAGCGGACCCGTGAAGGCAACGACCTTTTGCGTGAAATGGTCGAGTCAAAGGTAATTACCTACGGCGACGAGTTCATGAAGAACTTCAATGAGAATCACGCCTTTGACCTTTCGAAGGTCGACCCTGAGGCGATCAAGAACTCAAAGGTGGCCCTTGTTTACGGCCAGATGACCGAGCCGCCGGGAGCCCGCCTTCGCGTCGCCCTTTCGGGCCTTACAGTCGCCGAGTACTTCCGCGACCAGGGCAACGACGTGCTCTTCTTCGTCGACAACATTTTCCGATTTACGCAGGCCGGATCAGAAGTATCGGCTCTTCTTGGCCGAATGCCTTCGGCCGTGGGTTACCAGCCGAACCTCGCTACAGAAATGGGCGAGATGCAGGAACGGATCACATCGACCAAGACGGGAGCCATCACGTCGATCCAGGCGGTTTACGTGCCTGCCGACGATTATACGGACCCGGCTCCGGCGACGACATTTGCTCACCTGGACGCGGTCACGGCGCTTTCGCGTCAGATCGTCGAACTTGGCATCTATCCGGCCGTTGACCCGCTGGCATCGAACTCGCGGATCCTCGATCCGCAGATCGTCGGTGAGGAACATTACGGCGTCGCACAGGAAGTGAAGCGTATTCTTCAGCGTTACAAGGACCTTCAGGACATCATCGCCATCCTCGGCCTGGACGAGCTTTCCGAAGACGACAAGCTGACGGTTTCGCGTGCACGCAAGATCCAGCGTTTCTTCTCGCAGCCATTTACCGTCGGCGAACAGTTCACCGGCCTGAAGGGCGAGTACGTGAAGGTCGAAGATACGATCAAGGGCTTCAAGGAGATCCTCGAAGGCAAGTGCGACGATATGCCGGAACAGGCCTTTTACATGGTCGGCACGATCGAGCAGGCCCGCGAGAAAGCTAAGAAGATGGCCGCTTCGGCCTAGACGGCTAATTCCAAGCTCCAGGTCTAACGTTCTGACTACACGGAAACGGCCTGGAGCTTTGAACCTGGAATCAAGAACCTGGAAATATGCTCAAGTTAGAGATCGTAACCCCAGAACGGAAGCTGATCGATGCCGAGGTGGATTCGGTAACTGTACCGACCGCATCGGGCGAAGCGGGGATCCTGGCAAACCATGCTCCGCTCATTTCGGCCCTCAAGCCCGGCGTGCTTTCATATACCGCGAAAGGAACATCGGAGAGCCTCGCCGTTTCAAGCGGGTTTGTCGAGGTGAATTCAAACGTCGTGTCGGTACTGACCGACCTTGCCGAAACTCCGGATGAGATCGATACCGTCCGAGCGCGGCAGGATAAAGAGGAGGCAGATAAGGAACTGTCGGCCGCCGCCGCGGCCCCGATCGAGGAGACGGCAGACATCCGCGAACGCATCGAATTTGCCCAGGCAAAACTCGGTCTTGCCCGAAAATAGCCGACGGCGAACTTTCCACTTTTAGGCCGGGTCCGCATCAGGGCCCGGTTTTACAGTCTTAATCCGAAATTTTTCCACAAAAAAAAATCGTTGATTCGCGCACTCCGAATCTGATACGATTTTAAGTGCGGAACTTCTCCGCGTCCTTCCCGATACGCTTTCGGGCTCACCAACACTTCAATTCCACAAGTTGAGAGTAATGTAATGAACAAAATCCATCCATCCAGTTCTGGAACAAATTCCCCGTTTGCGTTCTCGATGAGGTCAATGATAGCCGTGGCTGTGCTCGCAATGGCTGTCTTCGCTTTTTCAGCAGCCCGTGTGGACGCTCAGATCGTCATCAATACCTTGGGCACGCCCCATTCACAGAATTTCGACGGTATGACCACCGGTGACGTCGATCTGTTCGACGAGATCACCGGAGCGCTGCCCGGTTTCCACTTCCTTCGAGAATTCGGCAACACCAACCCGAACGTTGGCTCGGCCGACGACGGCTCAGGAACCGCCGGCGGCTTTAAGAATTACGGCCAGTCGCTTCAGCTCGACCGGGCCCTTGGACTTTTTCCCGATCCTACAACCGGCACAATGCGGGCCGGAATACGGTTCGTTAACAACTCGGGTTTCTCGATCCACTCGATCGAAGTAACGTACACCGGCGAACAGTGGCGGGACGGCGGAGGCCAGGCGGCCGAAACGTTGGTCTTTGCTTATAGAACCGACGTAAACGTTAACGATCTCGTGTCCGGTGTATATACGCCGGTATCGGCACTTCACTTTGTGTCGCCGACAGTCGGGCCGTTTGCGACCGATCTTGACGGTAATCAGGCGTCGAACCGCCAGACCCTTACCGCGACATTTCCGGTGGCAGTCGCCCACGGCTCGGAGTTTATGCTTCGCTGGGAGAAGCTTGACGCATCGGGCGACGATCACGGCTTGGCGATCGACGATCTGACGGTAACGCCCCGCGGTGCCTCGACGGCCGCTCCGATCAATATTTCGGGCCGCGTAGTCGACGCGAACGGCCGAGGCATTTCCCGCACGATGCTGGTCCTTTCGGGCGGATCGCTGGCCGAGCCAATGTTTACGCTCACCAACCCGTTCGGCTACTACACGTTCGCAAATGTCGAATCCGGCGAGGCCTACCTGCTTAGGGTCGAATCGAAGCGTCACCGTTTCGCGAATTCGAGCATCTTTATCAATCCTGACGATAATCTGACCGGGCTGGATTTCGTCGCGAACCCATAGTTCGTTTACCTACATTGCCCTTACCTGAAAAGGCGTCCGCATTTGCGGATGCCTTTTTCTATTGGTCGTGTTCGGGCCCCGAGACATCGGCGACCCGGCTGTTGTTGCGGCGGCCGTCGTCGCCCTTGAGGTGTTATAATTCCATCGAAAGATGGAAACCCCGAGCCTCGCTATCCTGTTCGAAGAGTCCGCCGACCGACGGCCTCAGACGGTCTCTGAGCTTAACTCGGAGATCAAGTCCGTGCTCGAATCAGGCTTCGGATCGGTGTGGGTCGAGGGCGAGATCACGAATTTCCATTCGGCCGCCTCGGGACATTGGTATTTTTCGCTTACAGACGGCGGTTCGCTTATAAAGGCCGCTTGTTTCAAAGGCACTAACTTTCGGATCCGCTTCAAGCCGTCGAACGGCCTGCATGTTCGCTGCCGGGGTAGGGTCACGACCTACGAAAAACGCGGGGAATATCAGCTTCTTGTCGAATCGCTCGAGCCGGTCGGCGAGGGTGCGCTGATCGCTGCGTTCGAGCAGGTAAAGGCGAGGCTGAATGCCGAGGGCCTGTTCGATCCGGCCCTGAAGCGGCCTTTGCCGCCGTATCCTAAGCGTGTCGGTGTCGTCACATCGCGAACCGGGGCCGCTGTCGAGGATATCCTGACCGTGCTGAACAGGCGGGCGCGTTCGGTCAACGTCGTGATCGTACCGACGCTTGTGCAGGGTGAACAGGCCCCGGAGCAGATCGTCGCCGCCATCGGCCTTGCGAACGAGTACAACGCCGGCGGGGCCGATGGCGAGCCGCTCGACGTGCTGATCGTAGGCCGCGGAGGCGGGTCGGCCGAAGATCTTTGGGCATTCAATGACGAGCAAGTCGCACGGGCCATTCGGGCATCCGCGATCCCAGTCATCTCGGCCGTCGGGCATGAGATCGATTTCTCGATAGCCGACATGGCCGCCGACCTTCGGGCTCCAACGCCGTCGGCCGCGGCCGAGATTGTGGCGGCGAGCGAAGAGGAATTATTGAAGCGGGTGGGCCAACTGCAGATCGAGTTGAGCCAAAAGATCAGGCTAAAGCTATTAGCGGCCGGCTCCGCGCTTAAGTCGGCCGAACTAGCCGCGGTCTTCTCTCGATTCCCGGATCGTCTGCGCCAGCTTGGTCATCGGCTCGAACTCATTGGCCATCGCATCGAAACCGCAGTAGGCGAGAATTTGTCTAAAAAAGGCATCCGTTTGCAGCATGCGATCTCTCGTCTCGACGCCCTATCGCCGCTGTCGGTCCTGACCCGCGGTTATTCGATCACACAAAAAATGAGCGGCGAGATCGTCCGCGACGTGCATCAAACGAAGGTCGGCGAAGCGGTGTGGATCAGGTTGGCGAAGGGCAAGCTTGAGGCAAGCATAACCGATATTTCCGATCAGTGAAGAGGTTTGAAATTGAGTAAGAACGATCAGTCCGATCTGGGCCTACCCGCAAACGCGGTCAAGGCAGCGCAAACGAGCGGAAGCGCGCGGCCGAAGCGGCAACGCCTGAAAGTGGTAATTTTGACGGCATCGCTGACCGTAGCGGTCGTGGCAATGTTGTGCGGAGCCGCGGCATTCCTTTACTGGCAATATTTGAAGACGACGCCGCAATACGCCCTGGCCTCGATCGTCGAAGCGGCCCGTGCGGATGATCGCGCGAAAATAGAACAGCTTATTGATGTCGATTCGGTGGTCGATGATTTTGTGCCGCAGGTGACCGGCAAGGCGGTGGAACTCTACGGACGCGGCATCGACCCCGAGGTTGTAAGGCGTGCGGCGAAGATCGCCGAACCGGTAATGCCCGCGATCAAGGAACGTGCTCGTGCTGAACTACCGGGGGCGATCCGGCGACAGCTGACCGGATTCGAGAACTTTCCGTTCGCCGCACTGGTGATCGGGGCCGACCGGTATTTTGATATCGGGGTCGAGGGTGAGACCGCAGTGGTGAAAAGCAAGCTGCCGGGCCATTCGTTCGAGGTCCGGATGAGACGCGAAGAGGGCCAATGGGCCATAGCGGCGGTCCGCGATGACGAACTTGCCAGACAGATCGCCGAGCGGATCGGGCAGGAGATAATGTCGATCGCGGTGAACGGTGGCGGAAAAGGCGGCGGATCGCTGCGATCCATAAAGAACCTCAACGAAATGCTCAAAGAGGCCGAAAAACTATTTGAATGACCATGGCGACAACATTTGAAGCATCTCTAAACGAACTTGAAGGGATCGTCAAGAAACTTGAAGAAGGCGACCTTCCGCTTGAAGACAGCCTAAAGCTTTTTGAGGACGGCGTACGGCTCTCTCGAGAATGCCGGGAACGATTGTCCGCCGCCGAGCGGCGCATCGAGGTGCTCACCCGCGGCCCCGACGGCGATATTGTTGTTGAACCGGCTGCCGAGTGAACCCTAGCGAGTCGCGAAAAGAAGTACGCCGAGGAGCGCAAACATTACGACAACGAGCCCGAGAATGATCACCGCGACGATCGCCGAGTAGATCACGATGCCCGTCGTGTTCTCTCGCCCGGTCTTGCCGTTATAAGCTTTTCCGCAACCCTGACACTTAACGTGATTGAGTATCTTCGGGCCCAGAACACCGCCCCACCACGTAAATCTCACCTTTTCGGCGTTCGATTGCCCACAATGCGGGCACGCAGCGTATTCCATCGTTATGGGTTGGGGGCTTTCTTTCGGTCGAGGATATTGCAGACCTGCAGTGCCCCGGTCGGATCGATAGCCGTATTACCGACCTCGACATGTTGTATGATTCCTTCCTTGTCGACCACAAAAGTCGCTCGACGGCCGAACGCCCTGGCTTCATCGTAAAGTCCGTAAGCCTTTGTCGCGTCCCTTTTCCAATCACTTAGAAGGGGAAATGTTACTTTCAAGTCCTCGGCGAACCTTTTGTTCGAATACGCGCTGTCCATTGAAATGCCGAGTATTTGAGTTTCAGTAGCGTCGAATTTGGCCAGATCAGACTGATAGGCCTGAAGTTCGCGCGCTCAGCCGCCTGTAAAGGCGAAGACGTAAAAAGCAAGGACGACGTTCTTCTTCCCTCTGAAATCGCTCAGTTTTACGGGCTTGCCGGCGGTGTCGTTCAAGGTGAAGTCGGGTGCCTGCATCCCGACCTTTAAGTGTGTTGCCGGCGGGGCAGGGGTCTGCGAGACCACGACCGAACAAAGTACAAACGCGAGAACGGTCAACAAAAGGGTCCGTTTCATAATTAGAACCTCACAATAGAAGAGCCGTTCGCGGGTATCTCACCTGCGAACGGCTCTAGATTAGCGCAACTTGCTATTCGCGCGAACTGAAGATCGTCAGAATGTACCAGAACAGCAGAGCGATGCTGGCGAAAAGGGTCAGCGACGCGGCGACGTGCTGGTTCGTGTTGAACCTGTGCAGGACGTTTGACGTTTCGTACAGGATCGCCGTTCCTGCGAATGCGACCATGATGAACGCGAACACACTGCCGAGCGAGAAGCCGAAGATCGCGCTCGAAACGATGAAACCCAGAGCCACGAATCCGCCGATGGCCAAGATCGGGCCAAGGAAAGAAAAATCGCTGCGTGTGATGAAGACCGTCGCGGTGATCCCTAGGAAAAGCCCGAGCGTCACGATCCCGGCCTTTATCAGGACCGATCCGTCATCGGCGTAATAGGTAGAAAGAATGATGAGCGGGACAAAGATCACGGCCTCGGCCACGATAAAGATCCCTAGCCCGAGATACTGCGTAAGCTTTGAGGTCTCGGACGTTGCCCACCGGTTCGCGAGGAACGAAACGAGCATGAACAGCCCGAGTACCAGCAGCCAACCCATCGCGCCACCGCTGAAGATCAAACCGCCGATCATGCCTGCGGCCGGCGTTACGAACAAGAATGCCTCCACGCCGATAAACGCAAGGATCGCCGCCGCCAGCAGCATATACGTCTTCCGGATGAACTGCGCCCGCTGAGTTGGAAGGGCCTCAGCAGCCGATTGACCAAATGACGTTGTGAATTCGTTCATAGTATTTAGTTTCTTAGATTATTCTTCCCTCGATTTGTTTGCTCGCCTTCGGCGAGGCTCTCCAAATTTCACCGGCTCCTTTGACCAGATTATACAACATAGGGCGTTTGGCTCGATAGCTATTGAATTTCGGCGTTTCCGACCGGTTTCAGCGGACGCGAGGCTCCGGATCCTCGAATACAGGCCTTTTCGCCCGTCTCTCACCGCCGGCGACGGCTCCTCCTGGGTCAACTTCGCGTCCGGTTCGAGGCTCAGCTTGGCGAAACCGGAAAATGGTCTGATCCGAACGGTCCAAGGCGTCGAAAATCGGCCAGCCGGAAATGATTCGAATGGAACAGATGGTCAAGCGGAAATCGCAGAAACGGCAGCTTTGCGTGAAAAGTATTGAAGAATCCGCGCCCGACACGCGGATCTAAAAGGCCGGTGACGTTCTGAAAAAGGTAGTTCGTCCGGGACCACGCAACGTCATTCAGGTCGCCGAATACGATGAAAGGCAGGTCGTTGTCGCGATTCTCCTTCCCGACGATAATTATTTCGGCATCCCGCGGGGCGGCACTCTCATGTTCGGTCGGGAAAGGCGGCCTCGGATGGAGACACCGGAATTCGACCAAGGCCCCCGAACGAAGGCGGAGCCGCCCGAATGGACGGATGTCGTCCTCCAAGTGGAGACCTAGGTTCGATGGTCCAACCGCGAATAAAGCAGCATCCCATACGTGTTATCCAGTGGATGAAGCACGGAATAGGGATAACCGGCAACGGCCTCCGCGATCCCCTCCTTCCATTTGTCGTCGGTTTCGACAAGCAAAACGACGTCGGCTTCGGCATTGCGGATGACCCGGGCCAGGTCGTCGAACCGGTCATTCGTCATTAGCACGTTCGCAAATAGCAGGGAGATCGTCGAATCCGGATCGGGGCGACGGGACCGTTCCGTCTGGACCGGGGCGACCCTAAGGTAGGGATAGATCATGTAACCCTGATAAGCGAGGCTTGCGGCAAGCAGAAGCAAAAAGGCGAGATCTTTTGTGTCGGAGAGACCGCTTACGAACGGATAGACGGCCAGGACCGCTGCACCGAGCAGTAAGATCTGGATCCGGGGGAAATCAAAGACGCGGATCCACCATGCCTCGTACCGAAGGATCGGCAGAGTGGTCATCACGTCGGGCGGCACCAGATAGGAGGGCAGTTGCACGGCGAAGATCAGCGTCGACGCGACGTCCAGGCTTAAAGGAGCGTGAACACCTGGTTAACAACGAAAAACAAACGCCCGAAGCGCGATGGCCCGGGCGTCCGTTCAAACAAGATCTATCAAAAAGGACCGGGTCAGCTTGCGGCCCTTGCCGTTTCGGCCGGTTCCGGACGTGGGGCGGCCAGGCCAAGTTCGGGCGATCTCCAGAGGTTCGAGACGAGAAGCTCCCGTATGAAGGTCATCTCTTTCGGCAGCCGATCGTAGAGCTTAAAGAACAGGTCATCGTGGGTCGAGATCTCCTTGATCCACATATCGCGGTCAAGCTTCATCACGGCTTCCCACTGTTCGCGCGAGAAATCCAGCCCACGCCAATCCATATCCTCGTAGCGCGGCATCCAGCCGAGCGGCGTCTCAAATCCTTTCGATTTCCCGCGTGAACGCTCGACGATCCATTTCAGAACGCGCATATTATCGCCGAATCCCGGCCACAAGAATTTGCCGTTCTCATCCTTTCGGAACCAATTGACGGAGAAGATCCGCGGCGGTTCCGGGATCTGGCGGCCGAAATCGAGCCAATGGGCAAAGTAATCGCCGATATGATAACCGGCAAACGGCAGCATCGCGAACGGATCGCGGCGGACCTCGCCGATATTGCCGAACGCGGCGGCGGTCATCTCCGATCCCATCGTGGCGGCCATGTAAACGCCGAACGCCCAATTGAACGATTGCTGGATAAGCGGCACGGTCGAATTACGCCGTCCGCCGAAGATGAAGGCCGAAACAGGCACACCGTTCGGGTTGTCAAAATATTCGTCGACGACCGGGCATTGCGTGATCGGAGCCGTGAAGCGGGCGTTCGGATGGGCAGCCGGTTTTTCGCTAGAGGGCGTCCAGTCGTATCCCTGCCAATCGATCGCGTGTGCCGGCGGTTCGCCGTCCATGCCTTCCCACCAAACATCGCCGTCGTCGGTCAGGGCGACATTCGTGAAAATGGTATTCTCACGGATCGAATCCATCGCGTTCGGATTCGAGCTGTAATTCGTGCCAGGAGCGACACCGAAGAAGCCGGCCTCAGGATTGATCGCGTGAAGCTTGCCGTGCTCGTCGGGTTTGATCCAGGCGATATCGTCGCCGACGGTCGTCACTTCCCATCCCTCTTCCTGAAACGCTTTCGGCGGGATGAGCATCGCAAAATTCGTCTTTCCGCACGCCGATGGGAACGCCGCGCACACGTAATCTTTGTGGCCGTCGGGTGCTTTCACCCCGACGATCAGCATATGTTCGGCAAGCCAGCCCTGCTCGCGACCGAGGGTCGAAGCTATGCGGAGGGCGAGGCACTTTTTGCCGAGGAGGGCATTGCCGCCGTACCCGGACCCATAGGAGATGATCGAGCGTTCCTCAGGGAAATGAACGATATACTTGTTCTTCGGATCGGGCGAGCAGGGCCAGGCAACATCCGGCTGTCCGTCGGCAAGCGGATGGCCGACCGAGTGAAGACAGTGGACAAATTCGCCTTCGCCCAGGGCGTCAAGGGCATTCTGCCCCATCCGCGTCATGATCTTCATGTTCACGACGACGTAGGGTGAATCTGTCAGCTGAACACCGAACTGCGAGATCGGCGACCCGATCGGGCCCATGCAGAACGGAATGACATACATGGTCCGGCCTCGCATCGACCCGCGAAATTTCGGCGTAAGGATGGCCTTCATCTCGCGTGGGTTCATCCAGTTGTTGGTCGGGCCGGCGTCGCCCTTTGAAAGGGAACAGATGTAGGTCCGGTCTTCGACACGAGCGACATCCGACGGGTGCGAGCGGGCCAAGAAGCTGTTCGGGCGCTTCTCCTGATTCAACTTGATGAATGTTCCGGCATCGACCATCTCCTGACAAAGCCGGTCATATTCTTCCTGCGAACCGTCGCAAAGGTGAACTGCATCGGGTTCACACAGCTCCGCCATGTCGGTGACCCAGCGGATAAGTTCGGGGTTATTGATACCTTTTGGAATCGTGTATTTAGCCATATATTTAGCTCTCTTGATCTTGTTTCGATGTAAAAATTTCAGGTCTAAAACTAAAACGGACGATAAACAGCCGCTCTTGAATGTATTTCAAAAGATTATCACAAGCAGTGCCGAAAAGTTAACCTTGCGGCAACACTTTGCAAGCCGTCCGCGAGTCGGTCGGCGGGCTCGTTCAGTGTTCTACAGGAACAGTCTTTCGGGCGTACTGCCGAATGGTATGGATCGCCACGGCCGCGATGATTATCAAACCGCCGAAGAGAGCCCAGATGGTCGGCCTCTCGCCGACAAATAGCAGGACCCATAGGGGATTTATCAGGGGTTCTACAAACCCGATGATGCTCGCGTCAAGCGGCCGAACACCGGCGGCAACTCCTTTTGTGAAAAGGATGTACGCGATCCCGATCTGAAATATGCCAAGAAACAAGATCGCCAGGAGATCGATCGCCCCGATGGCCGCGGGCGGCGATTGAGCTATCAGCGGGATCATCACAAGCACAATGATGAGATTGCCGTAAAAGACCGAAACGGCCGGATTTCGCTGATGCGAACGCGGATGCCGGAGAAATATGAAATAAAGACCGAAGCATGCGCCGGAAATGAGGCCGGCGATGTTGCCCGCGAACGGGTCAGGCGCGGTCGCCGAACTTGAGTTGTCAAGAAAGAAAAGCGACATCCCCGCCAGGCAGAGAACCACCGTCACCAGGTCCCGGACGTGGAAACTCTCACGGATCAAGAACGGTGCGAGTACGAGCACGTAGACCGGCGCCGTATATTGAAGAAATATCGCATTCGCCGCGGTCGTGTTCTTGGTCGCGTAAACGAAAGACGTCAGTGTTACTGCATAAAGCAGCGAGGCGACAAGCGTGATCCGGTCGAGCCCGAGGCCCCTCTTGAACGTAAAGACCGCAACAACGATCGCCGCGAACAACGACCGCCCCAAATTGACCGAGAAGGCGTCGAGCGAAGTTAACTTGATGAACAACCCGCCCGTACTCCATAGAAGTACCGCGAACAGAACGAGATATACAGGATTTAATGGAGTTCGGGCGTCCGTCATCGAAGACGGAAGTGTACTCGACGGAAGCCCGAATTCAAAGGTTCGGCGCCAGCGGCCTAGTCGCCGCTGCGCATTTGGGCGGAGAGCGTGCGGATACTGTGTTTATCGAGAAGATGCCTTAACGACCGCACCTGCATCTGCAGCAGGTCGGCGGCCTTCGTCTGGTTCCCGGCCGTCATCTTCAGGGCCTCGATGACGTAAGTTTTTTCGAGATTCTCAAGATGAGCCGAAAGGTTCAGGCCGTCTGCGGGAAGCTCGAATTCGGCCTTTATGCGGTCGGGATTGTAGTTCGTGATGTGCTCGGGCAGGCGTTCCGGCTGGATCTCATCCGTGCGTTCAAGGGCGACCGCACGCTCGATCGTATGCTCAAGCTCACGGACATTACCGCCCCACATGTAATTCTCCAACAGGTCCATCGCCTTTGGCGAGACGCCCATAGATCGGCCTGCGTGGTCGCAGAATTTTCCGACGAAATGCTGGACCAGATCGGGAATGTCCTCACTCCTTTCGCGGAGCGGCGGAAGGTGGATCGGGATCACAGAAATTCGATAGAAAAGATCTTCGCGGAAGTTACCCTCCAACGACATTTGTTTAAGATCGCGATTGGTCGCGGCTATGACCCTCGCGTCGACCGGTAGCTCTTCATGTGCCCCGACCGGCCTCACACGACGTTCCTGCAGCACCCTAAGCAATTTCACCTGCATCGCGGGTGACATCTCGCCGATCTCGTCTAAAAAGATCGTTCCCTTGTTTGCCGCCTCGAATAGGCCTTTGCGGTTTGAATTGGCCCCGGTGAACGAGCCTTTCACGTAGCCGAACAACTCTGATTCCAGGAGTGTTTCGGTAAACGCACCGCAGTTGATCGAGATGAACGGCTTTTCTGCACGCGGGCTCATATCGTGTATCGCCCGCGCCACCAGTTCCTTTCCGGTCCCGCTCTCGCCGGTGATCAGAACCGTCGACTGGACCTCCGCGACCGTCTCGATCATCTGGAAGATCGCATGCATCTTTGCCGAATTACCGACTATGTTCTTTACCGACCCCCGCTCTCGCTGGGCCCGCTTGAACGCACGGTTTTCGTCGATCAACGCCTGTTTCTCGATCGTTTTCTTTACGATCAGCTTCAACTCGTCGACGTCGAAGGGCTTGGTGACGAAATCGTCAGCCCCGAGCTTGAACGCCTCGCGGGCCGCTTCGACCGAAGCGTGAGCCGTCATAAAAATGACGCCCATGTCGGGCAGGGCCTCGCGGACGGCCCTCAGCATCTCGATGCCGTCCATATCGGGCATCCGGACGTCGGAGATAACAAGATCGGCCGGTTCGGCACTAAGAAGCTCGACGGCTTCGGTGCCGTTGGAGGCCGTTCGTATTGAATATCCCTCGCCCTCAAAAATAAGGCTTAGAAGCTGCCGGTAACTTTGTTCGTCGTCAACGATGAGGAGGTTGGACATAATCAAAAAGGTGTCAGGATCCTGTTCGACTTCGGTTACGATTCCGTGGGAACATCTGCGTCTTGCAGCACGGTTCTATGTACCGCACTCAACGGGGACGCGCCAACGATGGTGTCGGCAACGTTCGGGCCGCATGGCCCTGAAGCACTTTTTCGCGAGACGGAGCAAGAAAATTGTCCGCACTTTCTATTTTCACAAATCCGGCGAGTGCGTTTCAAGTAGAAATTTTCTCGGCCGGGTCCCTTACGTTCAGCAATTCCTGCAGCTTGTTCTGGCCGTCGTCCGATCCGTCGCGGTCCGTTTCATCGTCGATCACCTCCCGCGGGCGATTTTCCGCCGGAAGTTCTACGGTTATCGTGGTGCCTTCGCCCTCGATGCTCCTGACGTTGATCGATCCGTTATGATCGCGGATTATCTGGTACACGATCGAAAGGCCGAGGCCGGTGCCGCCAGAGGTTGACTTGGCAAAAGGCTCAAAAAGCTGCTCAACCCGCTCGGGCGGCATCCCATCGCCCGTGTCCTCAAAAATGATCCGTATCCGGCTCCTGCCGATGGTCTCGAGCCGGATCGTCAGCCGGCCGCCATTCTTCATCGCCTGGATCGAGTTGCGGGCAAGATTCCAGAAGATCTGCTTGACCTGTGTTGAATCGGCCGAAATGAAGACCGGTTGGGGAGGCAGTACCTCCTCGAGCGTGTGGTCAGCGCTTACGTCCGGGCTGTGTCGAAGCAGGGTCAGTGTTTCGCGGATCGCCTCGCCGATATCGATCTCGGTAAAGTTGCCGACCTTCGGGCGGGCATAGCTCAGAAAGTTGGTGATGATGCTGTTCAGCCGGTCCGATTCGCGGAGGATGATGCCCATCAGGTCGGCCTGGAGCGATTCGGCGGGGGTGTTCGCCTCGAGGACCTGAATGGCCCCGCGCATCGCCCCGAGCGGATTGCGTATTTCATGGGCCAACCCGGCGCCGACCCTGCCGACGGCCGCAAGGCGGTCTTTCCGGCGGACGCTTTCTTCCATCGAGCGGATCTCCGTCAGGTCCTGGAAAGTAATGATATAGCCGGTCTGTTCATTCGTTTCGGACAGCAATTGCGAGATCCCGTAGCCGATCCTGACGGCGAATCCCTCGGGCGAGCTCAGCGTGGCCTCAAACCTCGGCAGCTGTTCGCCCTGGGCCGCGGCCACGATCGACTGCTCGATCTCCTGACTTATGTCACCAAACAGGCGGCTTATGCTGCGTCCGACCATATCCTCGATCCTGTAGCCGGTGATCTCGGTGGCGGCTGAATTGAATGTGTAGATCTTGCCTTCCAGGTCCGTCGTTATCAATCCTGAGCGTATTGATTCGATGATCCGTTCGTGAAGCACCTGAAGATCGGCCAGCTTTCGCGTCGTTTCTTCAAGCGTTTCACTCGACTTGCTTCGTTCGGCGAGACGGGCGGCGAGAAGGCCGACCACTAGAAACGCTACAACATGAAAGCTGATACCCTGGATCATCCGGGCGAGTGACAGCTCCGGCCCCTTCGACTCGATCATTCCCGTACCGGTCAGCACCGAAAGCGTCGAAAAGAGAATTATGCAGATAAATGCCATCACGACCGTCCCGAACGATCTCAGGAACAGGCTGGAAACGCTGATCAATATCAGGTATAGAACGATGAACGGCGACGAGAGGTCGCCCGTCCTCCATACCAGCCATGTAATCAGAAGGGCGTCGAGCGAAAATTGGAGCCGAACTTGCCAGCCTAGGCCAGAACTGAGCCGAAGCAGGAAGAAATAAACGATCGTAAGCCCGACCGACACGATGAACGCGATGAAAATGCTCTGCGGAAACGTCTCGAGCGAGAGGGTCAGGCGGCCGCTGACCCAGATCCACGCCACCACCAGCAGGAGGAAAATAACGACCAGCCGTCCGAGCACAAGCGTCTGAACCGACATCTGCCTCAGATTTGCCGCCCGGTACTTTTCGTTTAGACTAAACATATCCGGTAGGTCGATTATGGATACTGCTGAAAGCGAGAAAGGATCAAATGGTAGCGAATGCCGCCCATGGGGCAGTTTTACTATCCTGGACGAAACGGCCTATTTCAAAGTAAAACGAATTGAAGTCCTGCCAAAGAAGAGGTTAAGCTACCAGCGGCATTCCAAACGCTCAGAGCATTGGTTTGTCGTCGCCGGCACTGCTAAAATAACACTAAACGGCACGGAAATTCTAGTGCCGGCCGGCGAGTCGGTCGATATTCCGGCCGGACATGCCCACCGTGTCGAAAACCCCCATTCAACCGAGCCGCTCGTTTTTATCGAAACCCAGACGGGTAGTTATTTCGGAGAGGACGACATCGAAAGGCTCGAAGATGATTTTGGACGCGGGTAATCCGCCGCGACCTATCGAGAGGCCTGCAAGTTTCAGATGTCTTTGACCTTTGAAAGAAAGCTGCCGACCATCCTGCTGTTCGTCTTCCTCATGCTGACGACGATCGGGGTCGTTTTTTACCTAGGGAGTGTCTCGCTGCAGGATACTATTGAGAATCAAAGGCGGGCCAAGGACTTCGTCTCCATCGTTGACAACACCGTCGAGTTTGCATTTGAAGCAAACTCGGTCCTCTTCAACTTCGTTCTCACTTCGAACGACAGCTATCTGGACCCGTTCGAACGAGGGAAACCGAAGATCAGACAGAATATCGAGAAACTCCGGACTCTGGCTGCCGATCGGCCGGAAATGGCGAATGACATCAACCGGCTGGACCAGACGATCAAGGAATTTACGAGCGAGGTTTCCGCAAAGATCGACCGGAGGAAGATGAACGGGCCCGGTGCCGCGAGCGAAGAGATCCCCTGGGCCGAAGGCCAACGGATGCTCGACACCATCAGGTCATCGGGCGAAAGGCTTAAGGCCATAGAAACCGAGTCCCTGCGTCGTAGTGAACAGGCCGGCAGCCTGCGTTACACCCTGATCGTGTGGATACTCATCGTCAGCAGTATCGCCGGGATCGTTTCGCTCATTTTTGCCAACCGGACCGTGGTCTCGGAGATCAAGAAACGCCGAAGCGCTGAAAACGATCTCTTACAGGCAAATGAAGGCCTTGAACAAAAGGTTCAGGAGCGGACGCAGGAACTTAAGATCGCAAACGAAAAGCTGCTTGAGGCAGGCGTTGAGCGCGAATCGATCCTCTTCAGCGAAAAACAGGCACGCCGTGAGGCGGAGGTTGCGAACCGGCTCAGGGACGAATTCATGGCGACCGTCTCGCACGAACTCCGAACACCGCTGAATTCGATCCTCGGCTGGGCACGATTGATGAAGGACGGCTCGTTGGATAACGCTCAGTTCGAAAAGGCCCTCTCGACAATAATCAAGAATTCAGAGTCGCAGAATCGGCTGATAGAGGACCTTCTCGATGTCGCCCGGGTCATTTCGGGCAAACTACCGCTAGAGCTGATCGAACTCGGCCTTTCGGAGGTCCTTCGGCAGGCCCTCGATTCGGTCCGCCCGGTCGCAGAAGCCAAGAACATTGATATCGAATTCAACGACGATGAGCCGGAGATCGCGATCCGCGGCGACCTGGATCGGCTCGTTCAGGTATTCACGAACTTGCTCGGTAACGCGGTCAAATTCAGCCAGCCGGGCACGAACGTCAGCATTGTCTACGAGATCTCAGGGGAGAATGCCGTCGTGAGGATCAAAGACCGGGGCAAGGGCATCAGCCCCGAATTTCTCCCGAAGGTCTTTGAGCGTTTCCGTCAGGATACGTCAAGCATCTCGAATAATGGCGGCCTCGGGCTTGGCCTTGCGATAGTCAGAAATCTCGTCGAGATGCATGGCGGCTCGGTGGCGGCCGAAAGTGAGGGTGAGGGGCGGGGCTCGACGTTCACCGTTCTACTCCCGCTGGCGGGGACTGACGTTGAACAGTCGCCACCCGCGTCTGCGGGGCCGGAACCGATTTGAGTCCGGGCTCTTGAGGCTGTATACCATTAAGTTCGAGGGTTCTCGACTTCACTGCTATCGATCAAAGATTCACGCGCCTTGCGGGACTCGATGATCATTCTTGCCGCCGCGAGCAGGTCGTCGGCGATCACATCAGGCGCGAAGTCAAGTTTTGTCGAGTGCTCCTTTCCATAGCCGGTGAGCACCATCGCAGACAACATACCCGCATTCCGCCCTGTCGCGACATCAAGGTCTTTGTCCCCGATCATCCATGAACTCGCAAGATCCAGGCCGTGTTCAGCTTCGGCCGCCCGGATCATCCCGAGATTCGGCTTGCGGCATTCGCACCCGGCCCCGGGCAAGTGGGGGCAAAAGTAGAACGCGTCGATCAGGCCGCCAAGCTCCCGCTGCATCTCATCGTGGATCGAATGCATCGCCGCCTCGTCATAGAGATCCCTTCCAATGCCGGACTGGTTGGTGACGACGACGATGCGGAATCCTTCATCCTTTAGGAGCTGCAACGCGATCGCGGTAAAAGGGAATACGCGCAGGTCCTCGACCCGCGAAAGGAAGTTGACCTCCTCTATCAGCGTTCCGTCACGATCGATGAATGCGGCCGGTGCCGGTTTTCTCAGATCACCCATGCGTCGTCCTTCGCCTCTAACAGCTCTAAACAAACCCCCAACACGCTGTCGACCGCGATGCCGGTCATGCACCGATGGTCGATCGGGCAGT
The DNA here is from genome assembly GCA_016716365.1 of Chloracidobacterium sp. Taxonomy (GTDB): domain Bacteria; phylum Acidobacteriota; class Blastocatellia; order Pyrinomonadales; family Pyrinomonadaceae; genus OLB17. The sequence goes on from JADJWM010000003.1 coordinate 90,744, forward strand.
CACGCAACATACACGGCGAGCAGTCGACGCCGGTGCGGATCACAACGGCGTTGTCCGAATAGGGCCTCGTCGTCACCGGGTTTGTCGGCCCGAAGATGACCGCCGTTTTAGTACCGACGGCGGGGGCAAGATGTGCGAGTCCCATGTCGTTAGAAACAAGCAGGTCCGCAACGCTCAGCACGGCCGCCGCCTCTTCGACAGAGGTTTCTCCCGCTATATTGATCGTCGGTACGCCGCAAAGGTCCGCAACATCCTGGACGGCCTGCCGCTCGGTATCCGAACCCATCAGTATGATCTCGGCCTCGACTTCGGCCGCCAGCGCGGACGCAAGCGACGCAAACCGCTCCGCCGGCCAGCGTTTCGCCATCGAATTCGTTGAACCGGCCCCGATCGCGATCACCTTTTTCGACGGGTCGGCACCCATCTCCACCAACCGGGTTGCCGCGCGAGCCTGCCGCTCGGCCGAAACGGGAATCGAGATATCAGGCGGCCCGATCGGCACGGTCGAGGTGCCGAGATACTTCCTCTCTGCTTCCGCGACCAGATTCAGGTAATAAAATACCTCATGCTGGTGCTCCTTCCATTCGGGCACCGGGATCGGATGGGTCAGCAATAGCCCGCGCAGGTCCTTGTTGTAGCCGATCCTCCTTGGGATCTTCGCCAGCCTCGACGTAAGGGCAGATTCGAATGAATTCGGAAAAAGTATCGCCAGGTCGAAATCGTCCTCGATCAGCCGGTCCGCTTCCTCGATCGTCCGTCTGATCTTCGACGGCCGGTTCTCGAATGGCATGATGCGGTCGATGAAATCGGCGTCCGCGAAAATACCGTTCACGGAGCCCTTCGAATGCAGAACGATCTCGGCATCAGGAAAAATACGTGAAAGTTCGCGAAGAGCGGGAACTGACATTACGGCATCGCCGAGCCAGTTGGTTCCGCGCACCACGATCTTCCGTATGTCGTTCCGCCCGTTCATCTTTAGAACCGAAGATCCCGCCGCCGTGGTCAATCGACTGCTCCTTCAAAGGTGTTTTGTTCAGGAACCCGCTCTACTGCTTCGTGGACACCCGTGGGTGCGAATAATCTCGCCAGGCCGGTCTCGATGTCGACAGCGGGCTTCCACCCGAGCTCATATTCGCAAAGTCCCAGGTCCGAAACGTAATTGAACGGAACCGGGGCCGGCAGCGGCCGTTCCCGGTCAATGACCGCCTGAAGCCCGGAGAGCCGCTCCATCGTTTCGACAAGCTCAATAAGAGTCAACGCATTCTGCGGGCCGCCGCCGAGGTTATAGGTCCCGCTTCGGATCACGGAATCGGCGAACGCCGCACACGCGGACGAGAGGTCGTCAACGTAAAGCAGGTCTCGCCGGGGCCGCCCTCCCCCGGGAAGCCGGATCGGTTCGCCCCTGTTGATCGCGTCGGCGAAATGGCCGACAAAATTCGGGGCCGTCCCTTCGGTCATCGGAGCGTAAACGTTGGAAAGTCTAAAGATACAGGCCCTAAAACCGATCTGCGCGGCGTAGTAATCGACATATCGTTCGGCGATCAGCTTTGACCATTCCAGGGCTGACTGGCCGGAATAAAGGGTTTGGCATGACTCCGGGACCTCACTGTAATTGTCTGCGAATCTATGATAGACGTCCTTCGTCGAGGCAAAAACAAAGACCGCATCTTTCCTGACATTCTTCAATAGGTTCACCGTCCCCTCGACGTTCGTCAGGAACACCGCCTCAGCGTTGGCCGGGTCCTTGTCGAGATAGGCGGCGAGGTGGATGACAACGTCGTAGTCCGTTACCCTTTGGGCGTCATACCCACTCAGGACGTCCGAACCCGAACTTCTTGAAAAGTCGTCCGCATTGAAGAACTTGCGGACATGGGTCCCAAGATACCCGCTGCCGCCTGTGACGAGAACTTTCATTCCGAAATTTAGTGGACTAGCACGCGTAAACCAGATAAAATTTTACAGGGCAACCTTCAAAAACAAAACCCTCACCTAGTCCGCGTAAGTCAAAGTCCGAATGCCTCGAACAAGCATAAAGAAGAGCAGCCGCTCAAAAATGCCGCCAAAGGGCTGGATCAAAGCCCGGCGCGTCGCTGCGTATTCGGCACCGCCGCCGTCGAGGGTGAGGAGGTTGTTCCGGGCCGTTTTCAACGGCTGGACTATCTCGCTCTTCCTCCTGGCTGTATTGGCGGTCTTTCTGACGACCACTTATTACTGGTTCGAGTTCTCCGACAGGATAGACCGCAAATTGCTCAGTGGGGAGGTGTTCACGCCCTATGCGGGCATTTACTCGGCTCCGAAGAACCTTCGGGTCGGCGAGGTATTGCCGCCTGACCAACTGGTCGATTATCTGAGGTCCGCGGGCTATATCGACAAAAACGTAAAGGCCGACTTGTCGAGGGGCCGCTTCGAAATGGACGGAACGACAGTCAGGCTTGAACCCGGGGTCACGGGTATCATCGACGGCACCCGTCATTTCCGGCCATTATTTGTCTCATATCAAAAAGACGGCAAGACCGTTGCAAAGATAGTGGATACCGATTCGGGGGCGGAACTTCAGAATGCCGCCCTCGAGCCGAAACAGCTCAGTACGATCGCCGCCGAGCGCGACGGGCGACGTAAAACGGTCAGTTTCGACGATCTGCCGGCCGATCTGGTCAAAGCCATCACGGTCACCGAGGACCGGTCGTTCTTTGAGCACTACGGGGTCAACATTCGCGGCATTGCGCGGGCTCTTTGGCGACGATATGACGGGGACGACAGCGGGCCGCTCGCCAATCAAGGCGGTTCCTCGATCACCCAGCAGCTTGTTAAGAACCTCCTGCTGACCAATGAACCCACGATCGAACGAAAGGTGACCGAGGCGTTCATGTCCGTCATCCTCGAGACAAGGCTCTCTAAACGCGAGATCTTCACACTGTACGCAAACCAGATCTATCTCGGCCAGCAAACGGGTGTTTCCGTCTACGGCGTGGGCGAGGCCGCGAGCGCCTACTTCGGCAAAGACGTGTCGCAGCTCACGCTCCCCGAATCGGCGTTCGTCGCGGCGATCATCCGGAGCCCGAATCGCTACAACCCCTACAAAGATCCCGAAAAGGTTCGTGAACGGCGGAACCAGGTGCTTCTGTCGATGGTCGAGGCCGGTGAGTTGACCCATGCGTCCTACGAAAAGGCCGCGGCCGTACCGGTCAATGTCAAAAAGCCCGTGCCGACCAAAGACCTTCAGGGAATGCCATATTTCTCTCAGTACGTCGTCGATGAACTTCCTAAGGTCGTGAATGACCCAGAGGCCCTTCAGCATCTCCGGGTCTATACGTCGATCGACCCGGATTTGCAGAAGATCGCCTATGACACAGTGGTGAACCGCCTCGAAAAACTGGATAAATACTACAAGAAAAAGCCGAAGGGCTCGCTTAACGCTGCCCTTGTCGCGATCCGGCCCAAGACGGGCGAGATCGTGGCGATGGTCGGCGGCCGCGATTACTACGAGAATCAGTTCAACCGGGCGACGATGGCGATGCGCCAGCCCGGTTCGGCTTTCAAACCGATCGTTTACGCTGCGGCGTTGAATTCGGCCTACGACACGGCGACGCGCGTCTTTACGGCGGCTACCGTGCTCAAAGACGAGAAGAAGATATTCACTTTCGGCAACGATTCCTATTCGCCGAATAATTATGGCGACTACTTTTCGAATCAGGAAATTACGCTTCGCGACGCGCTTGTTAAGAGTAAGAACACCGTAACGGTTGACCTTGCGATGCAGGTCAACGTTGGCAAGGTGATGAATCTTGCCCACCGGGCCGGCCTTCCAAAGGTCGAAAAGGCATATCCTTCGATGGCTCTGGGGACGGCCGAAGCAACCCCGCTCCAGGTCGCGACCGCCTACACCGTTTTTGCGAATCTCGGTGACCGGGTTCTTCCGACGCCGATAACCCGCGTCACGACCGGCGACGGGCGAACGACCACCGCACCGACCGGTGAAAAAAATAACGTCCTTCGCCCCGACGTCGCCTACATCACGACGGATATTTTGAAAGACGTAATTAACCGCGGCACGGCGGCCCAGGCAGGTGCATGGGGCTTGAGGAATGTTGCCGGTAAGTCGGGTATTGCGGGCAAGACCGGAACTTCTCGCGACGGTTGGTTCGCGGGCTTCACGCCGGAGTTGGTCTGTGTCGTCTATGTCGGGTTTGACGATAACGACGATTTGGGTATGAAAGGTTCGGATTCGGCCCTTCCGATCTGGGCCGACTTCATGCAGGAAGCGCTCAAACTGCATCCGGAATGGGCGGCTGATTGGGCGGTTCCGGCGGGGCTAAGGCGAGCCGAGATCGATATCCGCAACGGATCGCTGATCCGAGAACTGGATGGCACCGAAGGCCCGGATGTGAAACCCTCGGCCACTCCGACACCGACACCGCAGGAGCCGGTCGATCCCGAACTCGCCGCATGGCAGACCGAGGTCGTTCCGGAACCGAAACAGATCTTTGTAACGGATGTTCCGGCGGAATTCCGGCGAACAGAGTTTTTCATCGGCGGGACGATCCCCAATCGCGCTTTGATCAACCTTGGGGACGACGCGTGGGACGCGGACGACCTCTCGGAAACTGGACCGGGATCGAACAAGGCCCCTTTGACCGGCACATGGCAGGATGCGGCCGAGACACCCCCGTCAAACCGGCTGCAACCTGACCAGAAAGCAAGGCCGGGCGCCAGCCGCGGATACGTTAACGTTGTGATTTGCCCGGTGACGATAATGCGGGCAACCATAAATTGCCCGCGACGCGATTCGCGGTCATTCACTGAAGGCTCCGAGCCGAAGGACTTTTGCCCCATTCATTAAACCCGTCCTGCGTGTTTCCTTCAGCAACGATCGTTCTCCAACGAATACTCGGCCATTGAAAAAGGCCGGCAGGCTGTCGCCCACCGGCCTTCGCCTCCTCAGAAGCTTCCCGTGACTATTTCTTCACGCCCAAATGCTTTACAAGGAAGGCGTAAATATCCGCCTGTTCCTCGATCTGCTTCGCGATCGGTTTGCCGGCTCCATGTCCGGCTTTGGTCTCGATGCGGATCAGGATCGGTGCATCGCCGGCCTGGGCCGCCTGGAGCGCGGCGGCATACTTAAAGCTGTGCGCCGGGAACACTCGGTCGTCATGATCGGACGTTGTGATCAGCGTCGCCGGATAATTCGTGCCGTCCTTGATATTGTGCAGCGGTGAATACGCATACAATGCCTTGAACTCGGCAGGGTCATCCGGGTCGCCGTAATCCGATTTCCACGCGGCCCCGACGGTGAACTTTGTAAAGCGCACCATGTCCATCACACCGACGGCCGGCAATGCAGCGCCGAAAAGATCGGGCCGTTGATTCAGTACCGCGCCGACGAGAAGCCCGCCGTTGGAACCACCCTGGATGGCGAGCTTGCTGGTCGACGTGTGCTTGCTCTCGATCAGGTACTCCGCCGCGGCAATGAAATCGTCAAACACGTTCTGCTTGTTAAGACGGGCGCCGCCCGCCCACCAAGCCTTTCCGTATTCGGCACCTCCTCGGATGTTCGCGACGGCGTAGATGCCGCCCATCTCAAGCCACGGCAAGCGGGCGACGGAGAATCCGGGTGTCATCGAAATGTTGAAACCGCCATACCCGTAAAGAAGTGTCGGGTTCGTGCCATCGAGCTTAAGGCCCTTCTTGTGCGTGATGAACATCGGGACGCGGGTACCGTCTTTGCTCGTAAAAAAGACCTGCTTCACCTCGAACTTTGACGGGTCGAACTTGACCTTCGCCTGGCGAAACAAAGTACTCTTGCCCGTTCTCATATCGTATCGATAGATGGTGGGCGGCGCGTTATAGCTCGAGTATGAGTAGAACGTCTCGGTGTCTTTCTGTTTACCGCCGAAGCCGCCGGCCGAGCCGATGCCGGGCAGTTCAACATCGCGGACGTGTTTGCCATCCTTTTCGTAGATCTTGATCTTCGTGTAGGCGTCTTTCAGGTAATTGGTGACGAACTGATCATTGATCATTTGGACGCCGTTGAGAGTCTCCTCCGCTTCGGGGACGATGTCCTTCCATAGGTGCTGTTTGGCAAGAACATTGACGCTGACAAGCTTGCCTCGCGGGGCTCCTTTGTCGGTGCGGTAATAAAAAACGGGTCCGTCGTTGCCCACGAACGAATAACTATTCGTACGTTCGGTCACCAGCGGAATGATCGGGGCCTTTTCCATCGTCAGGTTCTTGAAATAGACCATGTTCATCCGCTCGGTGCCCTTCGTAACCGAGATGATCAGCCAGTTTCCGTCCTCCGAAACACCCGCCCCCATGAAAAGCTCGCCATCCTCGGGCCGCTCGTAAACGACGTAATCTTCGGATTGCGGTGTCCCCAGCTTGTGAAAGTAGATCTTCTGGAATTTGTTCGCTCCCTTGAGCTCGGCGCCTGTCTCGGCATCGGGAAAGCGGCTGTAATAGAATCCCGAATTGTCGTGCAGCCACGAAACGCCGCCCTGCCGGTTCGGCCGAAGCGTGTCCGGGAGGTGCTCGCCGGTCTCGACGTTCATCACTTTCCATTCTGTTCTGTCAGACCCGGAACGCGCGATGCCGTAGGCCCAGAGCTTGCCGTCATCGGTAAATGAAGAACCGCTCAGCGCCACTGTTCCATCCGCCGAGAGTTTGTTCGGATCGAAGAAGATCCGTCCCGGATCGTCGATCGAATCGGCTATATAAAGAACACTTTGGTTCTGGAGTCCGTCGTTCTTTGAATAGAGGTACTTGTCACCGACTTTCGAAGGTGAAGAGTATCGCTCGTAATTCCAGAGTTCGGTCAGGCGGTTCTTGATGGCATCGCGATGCGGGAGCGACTCAAGATAGGGGTATGCGATCTCATTTTGGGCCCGAATCCAGTCGGAGGTCTCATTCGATTTCGTGTCTTCAAGCCAGCGGTACGAGTCAACGACCCGCGTCCCGTGGAAGTTATCGACCTGATCACTCTTCCGTGCCTTTGGATATTCGAATTTCTTCTGGGCGGGAAGGTTCGAGACGGCGAATGCAAAGACCAATAGGAGTATGGAAACCTTTCTAATCATTCCGGTGATCACCTCGCGTTTTTTTCCAAGAATTATATTGGTTACGCGGGCTTTCTCAAAGCAGGAACTCGCTATGACGTTCAAATAGACAAAACGGGGCGGCGGCTCTGGCCGTGCCCCGTCGCTGCAATTCATGCTCGGCCGCTAGCTGCGGTCAGTGAAGCGAAAGGCCTTCCCGCGGCCCGACGCTCTCGCCATATTCGCCGCCCGTGTCTATCGCCTCCGCCGGCAGCCATTCAGTTCGTTTGTAAAGCTGCTCCTCGATCTCTTCGACACCCTTTGGCTTTGCAAGTAGATATCCCTGTCCGTAATCGCACCCTAGGTTCTGAAGTACGGCCAGTTGTGACGTGGTTTCGATCCCTTCGGCGATCACCCGCATTTTCAGGTTCTTGGCCAGCGAAATGATGGTCTGCAGGACCTCCGCATCCTCACCCTTTTCGCCAACGCGGTTCACGAATGATCGGTCGATCTTCAGCGTGTCAAATGGCAGCCGGTGAAGGTGGCTGAGGCTCGAATATCCTGTACCGAAATCATCTATGCTTAGTTGGACTCCGATCTCCTTCAACCTTTTCAAGATCGCAATTGAATGCTCGGCATTTTCCATCGCGGTGCTTTCGGTGATCTCTAGCTTTAAGGTCTGCGGCGCGACCCCTGAATCGTTCAGGGCGCCGAGAACATCGTCTATAAGAAAGTCCTTCGAGAGGTGCTTGCCGGAAATATTTACGCTGACGATCAGGCCCGAATATTCGGACCCGATCTTCTGCCACTCGGCAAGCTGCCGGCAGGTCTGATGCAGGATCCAAACTGTGATCGGAAGGATCAGACCGGAATCTTCGGCGATCGAGATAAACCGGTTTGGCGGAATGTTCCCGAGCGTCGAATGGTGCCAACGCAGCAGGGCCTCAAACCCGACCAGCCGGCCATCGGTGAGTGAAACGATGGGTTGATAATGCATCAGCAGCTCGCCGCGGTCTATCGCATGTCGAAGGTCGTTCTCCAGGTGGATCCGCTCGAGGAACTTCGACCGCATATCCTTTGTAAAGATCGCCGGCCCGTCGTCTTTTTCCTTGGCGAAATGCATCGCAATGTCGGCATCGCGAAGTATCTCTTCGGGAGTGTCGTATTCGGGATCGCACGATGCGATGCCGATATTCAGGCCGATCGTTATCGTGTGGCCGCCTAAAGAGAAGGGCTGCGTGAGACTTGCGTGGATCCGGCTCGCTACCTTGAAAGCCTTTTCGACCGTCTTCAGATCGCGAAGAATGATCGCAAATTCGTCTCCACCGATCCGCGCGACAACATCGCCCGGATTGAGCATGCGGATGAAGCGCTTTGCGGCGATCACGAGGACCTTGTCTCCGATCGTATGGCCGAGTGAGTCGTTGATGTTCTTAAACCCACGAATATCGACGAACAAGACCTGAAACACGGTCGAAGGATCGGCCTTGTTCTCTGCGATCAGTGACCGGAGAACATCACCGAGTTTCTTCCGATTTGCGAGGCCCGTCAATGAATCGTGCAGGGCGGCGTGCTGCAGGTCCTGTTCGCTTTTTCGTAGCGCCGTATTGGCCTGCTCCGCTTTGTCCAGTGCGAGTCGGAGTTCGTCGGCGTGACGTTCGGCCTCGCGGCGCCGTTCGCGTTCAGTCTCGGCTTTGGCCCGTTCGGCATCCTCGACCTGGCCGAACGCACGGTTGATGTCGGTGATCGACTGTCGGTAGTTGAGAAACGCGACCGCGATCGCAGTTAACGCGATCGCCGCCGTGACGAAATCGCCGTAGTTGATGACCTTAAATACGATCCCGGCAAGGCCCGCGCCCACGATCTGGGTCATCGAGCTTGGGAAACAATCCTTCTTCCACGTCTGCCAGAAACTCTTCCCGTCGTCCAGCGAGCGGAAGACTGCGGCGAACAGCGACGAAATCAGGAACTGCGAAAAGGCGAGCGACCCAAGAAGGGTTATCAAGTGCTGGCTCTTGGAAATATGAAACGTTTCGCCGGCATAGCTCAGAAACAGCTGAAGGAAGAGGTATGTCGCCGCGGCGGTGATGACGTTGACCGCGACGTTCACCGGGATCATCAGCTTCTCGATCCTAAAACCCGAACTGCGAAGGTATATACAGCTTGCAAATGTCTCGAGCGCGGCCAGTATGATCGCTCCTTCCCCGCCATAGAGCAGAAATGTAAGGAAGATCAGCGCGTCGGAGAAACTTATAGCGAACTTTGAGCGGGGAAGTGTGAGGCTGAGCTTTGGCGAGACGAATGAACCGAATAGAAGAACAAGCAGGAACCCCAAGCCGAGGGTGCCTTCGGGAAGCCTGAAGATCGCGTAAATAAAGCACGTCGCCGCAATCGCAATGACCACCGCCTTCAAGACATTGGACATGCGTTCTCGCGTAGCCGAGCCCGATTCTGTAATCGCCTGTTCTGACATTTAGCGGATCGCTGAGGACACTCGGAGGGAGGTGACAGAGTCACACAACAGAGTTTAACACGTTTGATTCATCTTTTACCAGCAAAAAATGGGGCTTTTGGACGGGATCACCCAGGAGTTGGAGCTTAAATTGGATACCTACTACACAACCCAATAATGGATACTTTTTATCCAATTGTATAAGCCCAAGTATTACAAAAGGTTACGGTAAGTGATCCGAAACCCTGATTACTAAATATACAAATCTTGCCGGGCAGGAACTTGGCGACTTTTTGCTTAAAACGAACCGTTAAAGTGTTCCGGAGCAACAGTTTAGCAAAAGGGGGCTAGCGATTGGAAAGTTGTGGCACGGCTTTTGAAGTAGAGGAGTGCAGAACGAAAGCATCAGGCTTCGAAAAAACTTAAAAATTGAGGAGAAGAAAAATGGGAATTCTAAAGAACATGGTCGCAACGGGAATGATGGTAGCAGTGCTTGGAGTCGGAACGTTCAGCCACGCCGGCATAATCATCGGAAGCAAGGCGGAGAACACGCGGAAGACCGGCAACAACCCGTGCTCGGTCAAGAACACCAAGGTTAACTCGGGTATCATCATCGGCAGCCTGCTAGGCATCATCATCGGAAGCAAGGCGGGCATAATCATCGGCAGTGCCATCGACAACGGCGGCAACACGAACTGCGGGATCATCATCGGCAGCTAACACTTTCTAAAGATCATCTTGGGTGATGTCGTCCTTGGACTTTATGCCCGCCGAGATATCGGCGGGCTTTTTTTTTATTTGGCGGCGGCGTTTCGCGGAGAAAGGCGGCGGAGATTCTCGACCGACGCCGGGAGAACTTCCAAGACTCGATCGATCTCTTCTATTGTGTTCTGAGGGCCGAGGCTGAATCTGACAGCTCCCCGGGCAAACTCGTCGCCATGCCCGAGCGCCCTGATCACCGGCGACGGCTCCAACGATCCGGAGGAGCATGCCGACCCGGTCGAAACAGCGATCCCTTGCATATCAAGGCTGATCAAAAGGGCCTCTCCCTCCACACCCTTGAACGAGATATTCGTGATATTGGGGAGCCTTGCTTCGCGCGACCCGTTGATCGACGATTCGGGGACCGCTTCGAGTACCCCGGCCTCAAGCCGATCCCGCAACTCGGCGACGCTGACGCTCCCGGTCTCAAGCCGACGTTCGGCGATCTCGCAGGCGGTGCCTAAAGCGGCGATCATCTGCACGGGTTCCGTTCCTCCGCGCAATCCGCGCTCCTGGCGTCCTCCGACATTTTGAGCTTCAAGCCGGACACCCCGTCGCACATAAAGGGCCCCGATCCCCTTTGGCGCATTGATCTTATGGCCCGACAACGAAAGCAGGTCGCAGCCGATCTCTTCGACATCGACCCGGATCTTGCCCACGGCTTGAACGGCATCCGTGTGAAACCAGATCTTTTGTCCTTCGTTTCGGAGGGTCCGGACAAGGCGTCCTACCTCCGCAACTGGCTGGATCGTTCCGATCTCGTTGTTTGCGGCCATAACCGAAACAAGCACCGTCTCTTCACGGATCGCAGCACTAACATCGTTAACCCGAACGATCCCATCCTGATAAACCGGCAGATAGGTGACCGAACAGCCTTTTTTTTCTAATGCTTCGCACACGTTGGCGACGGCCGGGTGTTCGATCGCGGTCGTGATCACGTGGCAGCCGGTCAATCCATCACGGCCGTCCGCGGACGACGCCCGAGCGTTGATCAGTCCGCGAACGGCGAGATTGTTAGACTCGGTCCCGCCGGAAGTGAAGACTATTTCGTTCGGCCGTGCGTTCAAGAGTGCGGCCACTTGATGGCGCGCACGGTCTACAGCCGCTTTTGCCTCCTGCCCATAGAAATGGATACTCGATGCATTGCCAAACTTGCCGGTCAGGAAAGGCATCATCGCTTCGACGACGGCCGGGTCGACCGGTGTCGTGGCTGAATTGTCGAGATAGATACGTTCAAGCATGTCGGCAATAATGATTCTAGCTCACCCCTCGAAAAAATCCGATACGCTTTGCGACCGCAAGCATCTTAACCAATTGAACCCGCTCCGTACCGGAGTCCCGTTTTCAGCGTGACATTGGAAGTGCGGGGATCGCTAAAGCCTTGCCCGAGTGCCGAGCGGTAAGGTACTATTTTCAATTGGTTATAAAGGCGACTTAAATGGATTTTGCTACAAAAGAGATATTCAAACGCTACGCCAGCATAGTGATCGGCCGGCCGATCTCGCCGGTGTTTCTTAACATCCTGGTCACAAGTGTTTGCGACATGCGGTGCACTCACTGTTTCTTCACTGAAGAACTCGACGACCGCCCGCGGAAGAAGCTTCAAATGAAGGCCAACGAGATCGAGCGGATCTCTGAAACGCTCGGCGGCAATCTCGGTGTGCTCGTGCTGGCCGGCGGCGAACCGTTCACGCGGAAGGACCTTCCGCAGATCGTGCGCTCGTTTTACGAGAACAACAAGCTCGACTCGGTTTACCTGATGTCGAATGGGCAGATCCACCAAAGGATCTTCCCAGATGTGACGCAGATCCTTGATGAATGCCCGAACCTGAACGTGACGGTTGCGCTCGGGATCGACGGAGTGAAGGAAGCTCACGAGAAGATCCGCCGGAAAGAGGGAAGTTGGGACAAGGCGATCCACACGGCACGCACGCTTCAGCAAATGAAGGCAGAGCAGTACCCTCAGCTCGACATCCAGACCTGCACATGCGTGATGCATTCGAACGAGGACACGATCTTCGATTGGTACGACTTCCTGAAATACGACCTGAAGCCGGACAAGGTGAATATCAACTACATCCGGCCTCCATCGGCTGACCCGAAAGAGCTTGAATTCGACCATCGTCGCTACGCACAGCTTTCGGAAATGATCCTGGAGGACACCCGGACGGCCGCGATCAAGAATGTTTACGGCGGAAAGTCGGGTTACTTCAAGGCGGCGGTCGATATCTATATGCACGGCCTGATCGCGAAAACAAAGGAAGAAAACAAGGCACAGTTAAAGTGTTACGCGGGAAGCGCCGGTGCGGTGATCTACGACAACGGTGTACTTTCATCGTGTGAGAATAAGGCTGATGTGCTAAATCTTCGCGATTACGAATGGAACTTCCAGTCCGCGTGGAACACCGACCTGATGAAGGCCCGCCGGAAGGAAGCCGGGGACGGCTGCTTCTGTACGCACGAGTCGAATTGTTATTATCCGTCGCTTCCGTTCAACCCAAGCCACCTCGTCAAGATCAAGCGGCTTGAGAGCCAGATGAAAAAGGCGGCGAAGGGTTCCGGTTTCGCCGCGGCGAAAGAGATCGCCCTAAAGGCTTAAGAAAGCATTTCGAACGCCTCATGCAGCCTGCTACGCCTAAGATCCTCATAATCTCGTCGGACACCGGCGGCGGGCACCGTTCTGCGGCTCAGTCGCTCGCCGACGGCCTTGAGAAGTTCTGGCATGGGGATTCGTCTGCGGTGCGCATTATCCGGGCGGTCGAAGAATCACATCACATTACCGAACGGATGGTGGCTGGTTATAACTGGCTTCTCCGTCATCGACAGCATTGGATGAAGTACCTCTACTGGGCGGTGAATAAGTTCCGCCCGGAGACCCGCGAATTTTTCCACAAACGCTGTATCGGTTTTGTCCGGAGCAACTTCGACAAATGGTGCCCTCACGTGGTGGTCAGCGTCCATCCGCTTACCCAGCATATTTTCGCCCGCGTCCTGCGCGAACTGAACCTCACGGGTCAGATCCCGCTGGTCACGCTGGTTACCGATCCGTGTTACGGGTTCTGGCGCGCGTGGGCGTGCGATGATGTTTCGCTTTACCTTGTGGCCAATGAGGATGCCAGGCAGCAATTGATCGATTACGGTGTCGGCCCGGAAAAGATCAAGATCTCCGGCCTTCCTCTCCACCCCAAATTCAAAGAACCGGATGAATCGGATGCACAGCGGGCCCGCGAGGCGTTTGGTTTGGACCCGAACAAGTTCACGGTCTTCGTGAACGCGGGCTGGGCCGGCGGGGGCAATATCCCGAAGATCTTCAAGGAACTCGTGAACGGCGAACTTGATGTGCAGGCAATCTTTCTCGCTGGTAAGAACGAAGAACTCCGCCGCGAAGCCGAGGAGGTCGCGAAAACGGCAAAGTTCCCGGCAAAGGTGATCGGCTATTCGGATGAGATCGAAAAGCTGATGCATTCGGCAAACGTGATGATCTCGAAGCTCGGCGGATTGACAACCTTCGAGGCGCTTGCCTGCCGTGTTCCGATCATAATGGACGCGACCACACCGCCGATGCCCCAGGAAGCCGGTACGGTCTCGCTGCTAAAACGACGTGGTGCGGGCATCCTCCTCGACCGCACGCACGACATTGTGCCGACCGTGCGGTCCTTGCTCGGCGATTCGAACCGTTACCTTGAGTTGAAGGCCGCTACTGCCGGCTTTGCAATGCCGGGCTCGCGGGACATGATCGTTCGCGAGATCGCTGCACTGTTGCCGGCCGCCGCCGCCGGTATAGAACCCGCCGCCGACATCCGTCCTGCCGCCGCCTAGTTTTTCTTTCCCCGACTTGTCACTTTTTCCCTATTTCATTAACCTTTTGTTTTGCTCGCAGAATCCTTTCTCACGATGGAGATAAAGTTTGGGTCTTTTGCTTGAAGGAAAACGCGCCTTCGTTTCGGGCGGAACACGCGGGATAGGGGCCGCGATCTGCGAGGTATTCGCCCGCGAAGGTGCCGACGTCGCATTCAATTTTCACTCGCGGCCTGACCTGGCCGACGAAGTTAGGGGCCGGATCGAGGCCCACGGCCGAAAAGCTCTGTCGTTTCAGACTTCGGTCACCGACCGGTACGGGATGAAGCATATTGCCCGCGAGATCCTCGACGCCTGGGGCCCCATCAACATCCTGGTAAATAATGCGGCCGTTAACAAGGCCGATAATTTCGCGACGACGACCGATCGTTCCTGGGACTGGGTCGTTGAAACCAACGTGGGCAGCCTTTTCGCGGTCACGAAGCCTTTTTATAAGCAGATGATCCGGCAGAAGGAGGGCCACATCCTCAATATTACCTCGGTCGGCGCAATACGGAGCCTCCCGACATCGGTCCATTACGCTACCTCGAAGGCCGCGATGATCGGCTTTACGAAATGCCTCTCCCGCGAGGCCGCGAACTTCGGCATCTCCGTAAACGCTATCGCTGCGGGCATATTCGATACCGATCTGGGCAATACGCTCCCCGGCCGACTCCTCCAGATGCACGAGTTTTGGGTCTCTAAAGGCCGGTTAGGCAAGCCGAGCGAACTTGCTGAGACGGCGGCCTTTATGTGCTCAGACCGCAATAGTTTTATGAACGGCGAGATCGTGATCGTCGACGGCGGCGCGGTCACCTGACCGCCCGTCGCGAGTTCCAACCTGACGGCGTCTACTGACAGTAACTGAAAATGAATTTCAATTCTAAGATGTTGATTATAAAGCATTTAGATTGACACCCTGTCCTGTTTTAGATAAGGTTATCTGAGGTTGGGGCGACAGCGTCCCGTCGCAGGTGAGAATTATGGGACGAGCAGAATTGGTTGAAAACCTTAACAAGGCCCTCAGTTTGGAGCTGGCCGCGGTGATCCAGTATTCACAGCACAGCTATCTTGTGACCGGGCACGAACGCGAGATCTTCAAGGACTGGTTTCGCGATCAGGCTGAAGAGGCGCAGGATCATGCCGAATCTTTGGGCGACAAGATCGTCGCTCTCGGCGGCGTGCCGACGGTCGAACCGGCTATGATCCGCCAATCGGTCGACGTCTCGGAGATGCTGAAGCAGGACCTTGAACTTGAAAGGGAAGCTCTTGCAGTTTACATGGCGGCTTGGGCATCTTGTGATGACGATGACTTGCCGCAGAAATTCTGGCTTGAGGACAGGGTTTCCGATGAACAGATGCACGTGGAGGAGTTAGAAAAACTGACATCCGAAAGGACCGCAAGGGTCAGCTCAGAAAAGATCGTGCTTCGCGAAGTGAGCTGAGCGAGGCCCAACTTAAACGTCAAACGCCCGGTCAACTGCCGGGCGTTTTGCGTTTAGGGGTGAGCAATTTTCAGCGGATCGAAGCGGGGAAGCTGATGACCTCGCCCGACGCTTCGGCGTCGTCTGCCGACTCAGCCCGCCGCAGAGCAAGCCTTACCCGTGCTGCCCCGAGAAGCCTGTGCATGTCATCGATCATTTCTGCATCAAGCGACATCGTCTTCTGCCCGCACCACCCGAGGCCCTCGGTCCAGGTCGAAAGCGACAAGACCACCTGATCCTCATGAATGGCCAACTCGACCTTTTTATCGGTGCCTTCGATCGGGAGGAAATTTTGTGCCTGAGCTCTCTTCACGTAAATAGGAAATGAAAATCAATTTCAATAAGAATTATATCAGCTCTTCATGAGCTGTCAATCTAATACGCGTGAAGTTGTGAGGTTTTGTATCAGGAGAGGCGGGAAAAGCTCCGGGGGCCGGTCAACTCTCAAGCCGGTCCTTGGCCCGTCCGACGAAGATCTTGATCATTTCGGTGATCTTCTTGGTCATCTCGCTGCTGATGATGCTTTCGCCGGCAAGTCCCGCTAGCAAGTGGAGTTCCCGGGCCGAACGCCTCCGCAGTTCGACCATCTGTGAAAAATGCACCATTGTCACATTCTTCGCCTTCTCAAAAAAGTCGGCGGAGAATCGAAGGAAATTCTGGGTCTCGCGGGCGACGGGGAACCATTCGACGCGCTCTTCGTTGTTTTCGGCCAATTCGACCGAAAACCGCTGTACCATCGACCCGACCACCGGGATATCGGCCTCGATCTTCCAATGGGCGACGCCCTTCGCGTCGGTGTGGATGCTCGCTATGCCGGGCATTAGTGCCGCAAAATTATTCAGATCGGTGAAAAATTCGCGGACACGGTCCACGCTTGTCATGACCTCGATATCGTCGCTGTAACCTGCCTTAACAGTAAACATACGATCTATTGGATGCCCTCCGCTCGTGAAATTTTGCCATGGCGGGTTCGAAAGTTCGATCCGTGCCCAGAACTTTCGAACCCGCTTTAACTAGAACATGCCGTTAAACATTATGGAATTAAAGAATGGCCGAGTGTTGGCCCGGGTCATCCCGCGGTAGAACGGGTCTTCGGCGAACAGGATGACGTGCCCGGCGCCGAGCCGTTCGTCGATCACGTAAGCCGTGCCCTTGAGAAGCCGTTCGGTGTTTCCTTCCCAGACGAAGCCCGAGATCGTCAGCGGTTTCCTCGGATTCGGCTCGAAAACGATCGCGTTTGTGCCTTCCTTCGAAAGCCGGAAGAAATAGCCGCCGGCGATAAGGACAGGCATTTCGTGCTTCGCCATACCGTAAGTAATGTGCGTCGTGCGGTCGACAGCGGCCCTGAAGAGCGCTCCCGGCAGAGCTTCCGGGACCTTGTTTGCATCCGCGGAGGGCGATGCGACAGGCGGCAGCCCCTTGGCGAACCATTCTTCGCGGTCGCCGGGGTCGGCAGCCGGGGTTTCGGCGGGCCTCGGCGTCGGCGATGGCGATGCACCGGCCGCCGGCTTTGCGTCGGACGCGGCCTTGCCTTTTTCCTCGTCGTCATCGCTTCCGACAAGCTTTGTAGTGCTAAGTCCCACGTCTTTCAGTGCGGCGAAGACCGAGGCACCGCTGATCGTCACGATCGTCCCGCCCGACGACGCGAACTCCTTTAATGCATTCACTCCGGGCGCCCCGAACGAACTCATGTAGCGTCCGGGCGAACCTTCCGGAAGGATCAGGACGTTGTATTCCCGAAGGCCGCCGCCTCGTATCGCTCCGATTGTCATCGGCGTGAACTTGATGCCGTATTTGTCAAAGGTCCACCAGATCGAACCGTAAGATTCCTGCGTGATGCCTTCGTCGGCCGCGACGGCGATCTTCGGTTCACGAAGGCTCAGCACGGCCTCGCCGCCGATGCTCGTGTCGCCTTCCTCGGAGTAGCCCGAGTTCACGGCGACAACATTTGCCCCCATCTCTTCGGCAAAGCGGGCGATCGCCTCATGAATGTTCGCGGGGTTCCTCGAAACCCGTACCACGAACGTACCTGCGGGCCAGTTTCGTCCTCCCGCGTTCAACGGGCGCGTTGCCACGGCCACCTTGAATCCGTTCTGCTGCAGCCGCATCACCATCGCACCGGCGGAGTCAGTATCGTACGGGATAACATACGCGATCGAGGCGCGTCCGGTGACGGCACCCTTCTTCGCCCTTGCGAGAAAGTCGGCATCGACCATTGTTCCGGTTACCGCGGCAGTCTCTTCGGTCCACCACGCATCGACCCCGAACGAAAGCGGCAGCGACCATGCGGTGATGTCGTAAAAGCCGTATTCCTCCTTCGGCTGTCCTTTTCCGCGCATCTGGTTACGGCGAAAGCGTGCCATATTCTCGTCAACAAATGCTTTGTCCTGCGGGGTGTCCTGTTCAAGGATCGCCTTGATCAGGATCCGCTGCGGCTGGTCAAGGTCGATCACGTAAGAGCCGGCGGGGAAGGTCCGCGTTTCGGCCGGGGAGTTCTTTTCCAGATAGCCGTGAGCGGTGCGCGAAGTGAACGGGGCGGTCGCCGCTTTCACCTCGATGTCCGAAAGGCGGAGCACCTCGACCAACTCGGCGGCCTTGCGGCGGTCGCTGGTCGGATCGATGACGACCCGCTTCATCTTTGCCGATGAGTGGTCGGCCATCCCCTTCGCCCTGAATTCGTAAAAGTCCTTGAGCCGTTCAACCTTATTCTTTGAAGTCGCCTCCAGCGTGGTCATCGAAGCCACATAATGCTTCGCGATCGACGATCGGAAGGTGACGATCGTTCCGTCGTCCCGAGTCCAGTTAAGGCCCTTGAAGCCGCCGCCGTCCGTCTCGTAGGTCATCCCGATCGCCCCGTTGAGCGAGGGGTACATATCCCAATAGCCCGGATAAAAAGCGTCGAAAACATCGCGGACGTAGTAATCCCAATTGTTCCGGTCAAAGGCCGCCGCATTCGCCCTGCCGTAGACGTCCAGCCAGCGGTTGTACATTGGCTGAGGCAGGTTCGGGTTGATCGGGAGGGCAACTGGCGGGAAAAAGTACTGCGAAGGCTGGCCGTGGTGATCGACGGCGACCTGCGGGTTCCACTCGTTATAGGCGTTCGCCATGTTCCGCGATTCCTTCTGCGTCATGGCAAGCGTGTCGCGGTTCAGGTTGAACCGGTAATGGTTCACGCGCCCCCAGATGGCCCACGGTTCGCGGTGTTCGATGGCGTTTCGGTCGGCGCTCCCGACAGCGACGGAGTTGTACCAGGTCGCAAATCGCTCATGGCCGTCGGGATTCTCGCCCGTAAGGATCAGTGTGACCGTATTCCTCAGGATCTCCTGCGTGGTCGGTTCGTTCGAGGCGGCAAGTTGGTAGGCGACCTGCATAAAGGCCTCGAAGGACGACGATTCGTTGCCGTGGATCGTGTACGCCATCCAGGCGATGGCCGGTGTCGATTGCGCGATCTGTTCGGCCTCTGCGCGGGTGGTTCTTCTCGGGTCGGTCAGCCGTTCGACGTTCGCTTTAATCTGGTCAAGCCGTGCGATGTTCTCAGGCGACGATATCGCGACCAGATACTGCATCCGATGTTCGTTCGTCGTCCCGATCTCAAAGATCTTCACGCGGTCCGGGGCCGCCTTCGCGATCGCAAAGATGACGTGTTCCATCTGGGCGTAGGTCGTATGGTGGTCGCCGACGTCGTACCGGAGGATAGATTGCGGCCGAGGAACCTCAGGGCGGTATTCGCCACGGGTGTAAAAATCGAACTTCGGTTCGAGCTGGCCAAAAACAGAGGCAAATCCGAGCAAAATGATAGCGGCAGCGGCGGCTGATGGTCTCTTCATGTTGTTATCCAAAGCGTTTATGTTGGGATCGTGACCAGAAAATACTAAACTGAAACAACTTAACAGCACAAATCGGATGAAGGAAATTAAGCTCAGGATCGAATGCCCGAAATGCGGCGGGTCGCGGATCAAACCTTGGAACGATCTGTCCGGCGAGCAGCGGATGCTCGCTGAAAAGCTGCCGGCATCCGCCGAATTCACGCCCGCAGAAAGAAAAAAGCACCGCTTTTGCACGCGGTGCTGGTTTGAGTTTACCGGGAAAGGCGAAAGCGATGTTGCCTAGGGCGTCATATTCACGCCGAAGTCGAAGAACTTCGAGCCCATGCCGGCTGCTGCGTTCGAGTTTCCTGAATTGACCAGGAAGAATGCATACTCGCCCTTCTTAAGGTCGACGGCCGCCGTGACGCGGTAGATTCCGTTACCGAGGTCTTCGGCTTTGAGCGGCACGACGTATTCATCCGAAAGGCCGCCCTTGGCTCCCCACGAATTGGCCTTCGCGATGGTCACCTCGCGATTATCGCTTCGCTGGTTAAAACGGACGAGAGCGAATTCGTTCGGCGTCGAAGGAATTCCGCTTGCCGTGTTCAATCCGCCGCTGGTCGCATCAAGATAGAAATAAAAGACGGGTTGAGTGTCCTGGATCTGCAATGCAGCGTTGCGTCCGGGCAGGTTCGCCTTGGTCTTGGTCTTGCCCAGGCCGAATGGCGTTATCGACGCGGTGAACATCCCGCCGGTGCGGTTCTGGGCAGATACGTTCGCCTGGATCTGCGTCATCTTCGGGCTGCCGTCCTTTACTTCATAAAGGTAGATGCCGTAGTTTTTCAACGCCATCGGGTCGTTCGGGTCGCCGGCTCCGCGGACCGTTCCGCTGTTGACCGGAGCGGACATCGCCTTGCCGCTTTTCGCCTCAAGCATCGCCGCCACGACGTCGTCCGAGACGCCCGCCTTTTTCAGCTCGATCAAAGCGTCGGTTGACATATCAAAGTTCGACTTTGACGAGCGGATCTTGCCGATGATGATCGTCGGGTTCAGGCCGGCTTTGCTGAGGCTGATAACCTCATCGTTGTTCATCACTTCCTGGGCCGCTGCCGGCATCGCCGAAACGGCGAAGATGGCGGCCGCAAGCACCAGAAACCTCGTAATTCTCAAAATATTCATCTGATGATCTCCTAAAAGGTTTTCAAAAAGGGTCGGGTCGGGAAGAGGGACACGGTTCGCGGGTTGATCATCTTTTCAGATAACGTTCCCGCGTGCGGATAGTCAGGCCCGGGCGATAGACGCGGACCTTTACCTCGAACGCGGTCCCGCTCGCACGCTCGCTGATAGGATAATATCCTAAACTATAGAATTTGCGAAGTTCATCGGCGATCCGCGCGAACGCCGCATCGAGATTCGCGGTCGATGTTGCGGTGTGGACCTCGCCGCCGGTGTCTCCCGTAATTCCCGCAAGAAATTCTTTTGCAAAGGCGTAATCTTCCGGCCGTTCGCCCTTGCCGGGGCCGGTCTCGACGGTATAAGGCCGGTCGTTATCGTCGTACTGCACCGGTGCGATCGACCGGCGGTTCTTCTGCACGTCGTCGTAGGTGTTATAGCGGATGGAATAGATCAGCGCGTCCGATTCCGAGATATCGCGCCTTACGCTATCGGCAGTGACCAGCGTGCTGCTGGTATCGACGCCGTCGCTGAACAATACGACAGCCTTGCGGCCCTCGACCCGATTCAACTTTTCGTTCAGGACCATGTCGAGCGTGGTGTAAAGCCCGGTGCCCGAGGCGATGCTCGCCCCTTCGATCGCCATGTTAAGGATGTGGCGGTCGCCGGTGGCCTCGCAAAGGACGATCGGTTTTTCGGCGAACGAGATGACCATCACGCGGTCGTCGGGCCGCAGGAGAGAAACGAACTTTTTCGCCGCCGACTGTATGTCCTGCAGCTTGAAAACGCTGGAATAGCTCATATCCAGCACCAGGGCCACCGTGAAAGGCTGGTCCGTGGCCGAGAACCAGGCGATCTCTCGCTGTTCATCGTCCTCGAAGATCCGTACTTCCGCCTGTTGGATGTCCGTGATCACGCGGCCGCGTTTGTCGGTGACGCGGAACGGCACGATAACCAGTTCCGTCTCGATCTTGATCACGTCGAGCTCGGGTTTTTCGACGCTCGCGGACGGATCCGAGCCTTCCTTGCCGACGGCGGCCGGCTTTCCGTCGCGGACACGCTCTGTCACGACACGGCTTTCGGAATACTGCTTAAGCCGCGCCGCCTGTCCCGCCGCCGTTACCGCAAACAGCAGGGAAACAGCCATCGAAACCGCGATCGCCCTGAGCATATTCACCAGATTATACTCCCTTTTTCGATTTGCGATTTACGATTTACGATTTTCGATCTTAGATCTTGGTCTTTGGTCATTGGTCTTTGAAATTTGGAGTTCGGCCTTTGGTTTTTGGTTTTTGATTTTTGAAATTTGGAATCTGGGATCTGGAATTTGGAATCTGGAATTTGGAATTTGTAACTTGGAATCTGGAACTTGGTTCCTGGAGCCCGAATCCCCCCCGTTGGGCCGTCAAACAGGCGCATCGCGTTGCGGAATAGGAGTTTTGACGTGTGGAATGGGAATTCTTCGCAGCGCAATGACCATTATTCTCTGCACAATGGGCATTTTCCGCCGCGCATTGACTGGTTTGCTCTGCGCAATGGCCATTATTCGCTGCGCAATGGGCATTATTCTCTGCGCAATGAACGCTTTGCCCTGCGCAATTGCCGGTTTGCCCTGCGCAATTGCCGTTTGGCTCTGCGCAATTACCATTTGTCACCGCGCAATGGCCGGTTTGCCCTGCGCAATTGCCGCTTGGCGGTGCGCAATTGCCGTTTGGGACTGTGAAATGCCCATTATCCGCCGGAAAATGGCCTTCGCGCGGTGAATAATTGCGATCATCCGAGTCGAAGTCGTGCAGATACAGGCAGAAACACGACCGGTAGGGAGTGTGCCGGCCACCAAAAGCTCCCCTCCTTACAAAGGAGGGATGGCAGCCCCTGCCGTTAAAGGGGCTGACGGGGTGGTTCTTTTTGAAAATGGGGGATCGAAGCGGCTCCGCCGCCCAAAGTCGGTACCACCTGCGGTAGCGGGTGGGGCTTTCTCTTCGGACGTAAATACCCCGCCCGCTACGGCAGGCGGTACTGACAAGGTCGCCGCCTCATCATACGGCATCGCGGGCCGGGCCTTATTTCCCGCCGCCAGGCTTGCTTTCGTCTTTGAGGTCGTTGACCGTCACGCCTTTGGCACGCAATTCGGCAACGATCTGTCTAAAGTTTCGGTCGCCGAGTTTTATAACGGCGAATTTCTCGCCGGCCTGGACCGTAAGCCAATGTTTCTTCTTCTTTATGAAAAGAAAGGGAACTGCGAAGATGACGCCGACCAGCAAGGCCGTGGCTACTGCGCCGCCGCCGGAGAGCATCGGCTTCTTAGAGAACGAATGGTCGGCCTGAGTGATCTCGGAATACAGAATTTCCTTGCCCTGGTCCTTGAAGTTGTTCTTATCCGGGACCACGCGAAAACCCTTCTCTTCAAAAAATATATCGGCATCCGTTTCGACGGACTTCTTTCCCGTCGAGACGACCAGCTCGACGTCGTAAACGCCCGGGGCGTTCGTCAAAGAATAGGCCGATGTCGCGGCCACAAAACAAACCAAAGTGAACGCGGAAACACACCGCAGACAGACCATCTTCAAGGTCAGGATATTGAACATCTTTTTAATTTTCTCCAGTAGATTCGTAGGGCGGCTTCCGATCGAGGAATGGGAGCCCGAACCAAGTATAAGTTTGGCCGGGAAATTGTCAATCAAAAAACGGACCAAAGCGGCTCCGCCGTCCAAAGGCAGAAACACGACCGGTAGGGAGTGCGTCGGCCACCAAAAGCTCCCCTCCTTACAAAGGAGGGGTGGCAGCCCCAGCCGTCAAAGGGGCTGACGGGGTGGTTCTTTCTGAAAATGGGGGATCGAAGCGGCTCCGCCGCCCTATTTGCGGAAAAGCTCTGCTTTTCCGCGATGGCCCATCTTAAATAAGTGCGGCTCCGCCGCCGGAGGCGTAGCCTCAAACAAAAACGCCAACGCATCGGTGAAGCGAAGCTTCACCGCAAATAGACAGGCAGAGCCTGCCGCAAAAGGTCGGTACCACCTGCGGTAGCGGGTGGGGCTTTGAAGAAGCCCCGGCTGAAGGATCCGTTTGGGATGATGCCGACGAAGTCATCGGCTGTGCCGAACTAAAATGCAGAAGCCCACGCGTCAACGAGGGCTTAAGGCGGAACGTTGGATGTTAAGCCCTCGCTAACGCGTGGGCCTCCGCACCCTGCTTTGCCGCCGTCCGGGTTTAATGCTACATTTCCCGTGATTTCCCATGAACACCCTTTATTACGGCGATAATCTAAAGATACTCCGCGAATACATCCCGGATGAGTCCGTCGATCTTATCTATCTCGATCCTCCGTTCAATTCGAACCGCAATTACAACGTGTTGTTCAAGGACGAATCGGGTACGCATTCGGACGCGCAGATAACGGCCTTTGAAGACACGTGGCACTGGCACACGGGCAACACCGCTGAGACCTATCACGAACTTATCCTTGCCGGCGATAAGGTCGCCGAGATGATCGAGGCGTTCCACGGATTCATCGGCAGCAACCAGATGATGGCCTATCTCGTAATGATGGCGATCAGGCTGAAGGAACTCCACCGCGTCCTCAAACCGACCGGCTCCATCTATCTACACTGCGACCCAGTCGCGTCGCACTACTTGAAGATCGTTCTCGACGCTATTTTCGGCGCCGAAAGGTTTAAGACCGAGATCGTATGGAAGCGCACAACGGCGCATAGTTACGTTTACAGTTCTTACGGGGACATCACCGATACCATATTCTTCTACACGAAAACTGCTAGCTACTCCTGGAATCAGCTTTACAGATCGCAGTCACAAGAGGATCTCGTAAAGGCTTTTCCTATGGTTGATCCGGACGGACGCCGATGGAGATCCGAAAATTTGCGCAACCCTGGCGTTAGGCCGAACCTGCATTACCCGTACACTGCGAGTAATGGAATTACTTACCTCCCACATCCGAACGGGTGGACGGTTAGTCTCGTAAAAATGAAGGAGCTAGACCGGCAAGGAAGGCTGCACTTTCCGAAAAAAGCAGGCGGTCGCCTTCGACTCAAATATTATGCCGACGAAAGCTCAGGGATTAAGCTCCAAAACCTATGGGACGATGTTTCTCCAATCGGTGCACAAGCCCAAGAGAGGCTCGGGTACCCAACCCAGAAACCCGTGGCGTTGCTTGAGAGGATCATATCGGCATCGTCGAACGAGGGAGATGTTGTTCTCGACCCTTTCTGCGGGTGCGGGACGACGATTGCGGCGGCGCAGAAGCTGAACCGGCGATGGATCGGGATCGACATCACGCATTTGAGCGTCGGGCTGATGAAACTGAGGCTAAAGGATTCGTTCGGGCTGGTGCCGACTGGAGGGCAAGCATCCCTGCTTGCCAGAGTCCGCAAGGACTCCGATGGACTTGCCGACAATACGACTGCCAAAATGCCAAACGCCGCCACGCCGGAGGAACCGGCGTTGGCAAGCAAGATGCTTGCCCTCCAGTCTTATCAAGTCATCGGCCAGCCGGAGGACATCGAAGGTGCCCGCGAATTGGCTGCGAATGACCGTTACGGCTTCCAGTGGTGGATATTGCCGCTGATCGGGGCCAAAGCCTACGGCGCCGAGGCCGGAAAAAAGGAAGGGAAGAAAGGCGCGGACAAAGGCATCGACGGTTCGATAGTTTTTGTGGACGATAATTCGAACAAGGCAAAGCGCGTGATCGTCTCGGTGAAGAGCGGGCACCCGAATGTTTCCCATATCCGCGACCTCGGCCACGTCATCGACCGCGAGAACGCCGCTATCGGAGTTTACGTCACCCTCGAACCGCCGACTAAGCCCATGATCACCGAGGCGGTCGAAAAAGGCTTCTACCATTCGCCTGGCTGGAACCGCGATTACCCCCGGCTACAGATATTAACCGTCGAAGAAATACTCAGCGGGAAACAAGTCGATATGCCCCCAACTGGCATCACCTTCAAACAGGCCGGAAAGATCGCCGACGTGGGAAGCAGCCAGCGAAATCTGATTTTTGAATAGGCTACGCAGCCACAATTGACTCGCGTGAATTTTTCTAAAACGGGGGCCGAGCATATGTACGTTTGGATTGCTTTTTTCGTAATGTTCACGATTTTGGGGTGTTTTCACGTGTATCGAGCTACTCAAGTAATCAAAGAGATGCCCAAGATCGATGGAATCGCCGCAATCAACGGGATTTCGACTGGGATTTCCGAGTTTCAGGGTGCAGTGAACGATTACATTGATCAGCTGAACGGAGATAATCGAAGAGTGAACGCAATTACTGCGGTTGGGTATTTTATTACCGCCGGGACGGCGCTTGCGTCGTTCTTTCTAACGTAGCACGTGGCTATATGCCGCAAAACGCGGGCTGGACACCGCGTGATCCTTGTACCGATTGCCAGCTTTGTATTAAAGTGCTACATTTCCCGTGTTCGCCTCGCTTCCTGATACTGACGTGCAGTTGTCGCGCTCACTGCCCAAAAAGCGCACGCCCACATTATGCGAATTTTCCTGCTACTTTTCCTTCTTGCGGTTCCGGTCTTTTCCCAAGAAACGCTTACCAATAAAGATATTATCGATCTAACAAAGGCGGGGATGAGTGAAAGTCTGATCCTTGCGAAGATGAAAAGTTCAAAAACTTCGTTTGATACGTCGCCAGCTGCATTAATTGAACTGAAGATGGCAGGAGTTTCGGACACGGTAATGCTCGAAATGGTTGGTCCAAAGAACGTTGCCTCCTCAGCTCCAACAGTCTCGGGTAAAAGCCTCGAAATAAAGGACGCAATAGAACTCAACACGATCTACATCGATAGTGAAGATGAGAGGAGTCAGGTTGAGATCGCAAATGTTCTGAAGAAAAACGGATTCACTGTCCTATCGACTCGCGAAGGTGCGGAATTGATCGCAAAGTTCGAATTTCGAACGACGACTTCTGAATTTGGAATAACCCCGGGAATATTCGGCGGGATCAGTTCTAGGAGTCAGTCTGAACGCCAGTTGGGCAAACTGCAGATTCTAATTGTGGACCGACAATTAGACCACCTGATCTTTGTTAAGGAACATACCACGAGAAATTACCCAAACGCCTTGCACAGGCAAGCGAAATCATACAGCGAGGACTTCATCAAGGAACTACGTAAGGCGAAATTTTCTACAACGCCTAGAAAGTAAATCGTGCGGCCGCTAAATGGCCGCCGTCGGAGTGTTTGTTACCCTGGAACCGCCGATAAAACCGATGATCGATGAAGCTGTCGGTGCGGGCTTCTACCATTCGCCCGCCTGGAACAAGGATTATCCCCGGCTTCAAATATTAACCGTCGAAGGTATCCCCAACGGTAAACAAGTAGACATGCCCCCAACCGCCATCACGTTCATGCAGGCGGGGAAAATGGAAAGCGAGAATAAGGTTCAAGGAATGTTAGGATTTTGGCTAGTACAAGGTCAAAAAAAGACACTTGGACATTGATTCCTCCGAAGAATTGGAGAGAATTATAGGACCCGCTTCCACCCACTCATAAGGAAGTAACTGATTGCCTCAGAGGCTTATATCGCCAAGGTTTAATATGTTCGAAAGATTCCGCAAGCGAAGACAGTTGTCAAAGAGAATCTTAGCGCTCGAAGAGATTCGAAGGCGATTGGAAGAAAAGCAAGAAGGTTTCCGCAAGGATTACCTAGATGCTGAAAAACGCCATGATGTTGACGGTACGGACGTCTCTAATCATTTTTTACAAGAAACATTTAGAGAGTTGTCCTGGGTCGAGACGGAGCAACTGAAGAATGAGGCGCGTAAATATGATATCGTCTTCCCACGAAGCAACAAGATGTGGTGGTGGTCTGATCCGGATTTCGAAGGCGTCCCCTCAGATGCCCCCGACCTTCTCACGGAGGAAGGCAAGGCCGGTGCAATAAAACTCATCAAGGACGAACGGCGAGCTGAACTCGACGAAAGGGTCAAAACGTGGACAATGATAATAACACTTTTTATTGGGTTACTCGGTGCAGCTACTGGACTTCTGTCCGTTTATTATTCTGCAACGCCGCAATCGCAACGTCCTCCATCTCAACAGACGGAAAAGCCCCTCGAATAGGAAACCTTGCTCCTAAAGGCCGTACAATGCCCGATGCCCCTTGAGATCGAAGAAATTCAAGCTTGGTTGATGGAGCTTCATCAGTCCGAAGCCGCAGCTCTTCTATCCGAAGCGGAACTTGAATACCGATGGATCGACGTGGCATTCGCAACGTCGGGGAATGAGGAATTTCACATTTTTGATTTGGACATCGTAGTGCCGCCGATTGTCTATCGTGGAATCGCAGACAAACATAAAGATGCCGTCGAGCGGATCGAGTCTGCAATATACGAAATCTCGAGGCATAAAGATAGATATGCTCATATCAAAGCAATTGAATGGTTCATGCGATTGCCGAAACTCGACGATGTTGCATCGACTCCGGAAATAAGTGACCTTTTTACCGATTCGACATTGTTTGAGGTCCAGCGCCTATGGACCAAAGCGAAATCAAGGGTCATAAAAGAGCCTGATGGAGCCATCACTGCCGCTCGAACAATGCTCGAATCTGTTTGTCGGGCTATCATTTCGGATTCGGACGAGGTCTTCACAAACAAAGACGATTTGTCAACTTTATTCCGAAAAGCTATCGCGACTTTAGATCTCGCTCCCGGTAGCCAAAGCGTCGATGATTACCGTAAACTTGCATCGGCCTGCGTCACCATTTCGAACGCGATCTCGAGTCTTCGAAATCGGGAAAGCGACGCTCACGCCGGAGCCCAGCCAGCCGTTCACAATGCTAAATTCGTTGTTAATGTCGCCGGGTCTCTTGTCGAGTTTCTTGTCGGACTTCGAAACGAAAAAGAATCTGGAGAAGTAAATCGATAAACATTCTTGAAGCTTCGTTGCTGAGGCGATTCTTGCTTAGCCACGTCGTAAGCGGCGTGGCTATGCGCCGCATGGCCGGCGGGCGTGATTGTCGGCGAAAATTTCTATTGCATTCCATCTTAAACAATGTTTATACTCGATTTGGCTCTGAACAGATTCAGGCGGAAACGTTGTGTTTTCGTTGGAGATGCCGGTTTGGGTTTTGTCGATTGTTGGATCTGTTCAAGCCACAGAAGCCGTTCGCGGAAAGCGGGCGGTAAAATTCGGCAAGCCGCTCCCGAGGCGGCCGATATCTCCCGACCCTTCTTCTCCCGAAAACCGATAGACAACCCCTGGATCTCCTTTTAGAGTCGGACCGCGAGCCCGAGCGTCGGCGTGCGCTTGTATACGGCTGTTTTCCCACGGGCGGGCCCGCGGCAATAAACCAAATAAAAGGAGACCAAAAAGATGGTACCTAGCAGCAGATGGTTCCCGACGACCCTGCAGGACAGGGCGGCGTGGTTCCAGAATTTCAATACACAATTTGCAAGCCTGCACATTGCGTTGGGCTTTACGGCGGGCGATGCGACGACCGTTTCGGACGACAACGACATGATGCAGTTCATTGCGGAAGCGGCGGTGGCCGTCGACGCGTTCTCGGATGCGATGCGGACCTTTAGAAAGCAGGTGACCGAAGGCACGGCGGGCGGTCCGGTCCCGACGGTGCCGGGTTACACTTCGCCGGGGACGCCGGCCGACGTGGGGGCCGGTATTTACGAACGGTTGGACAACCTGGTCAAGCGGATCCGGCTTTCGCCGACCTATAACGAGGAAGAAGGCGCCCTGCTGGGCATCGTCCCCGTCTCGCCTTCCGGTCCGGTCATCGAGGACGTTCCGCCTAAGATCAAGGCCGCAGCCTATCCGGGATCGCAGGTGCAGGTCAAGTTTATCAAGGGCGATTCGAGCGGCGTCGTGATCGAGACAAAGCTGGATAATTCCGAGACCTGGAACAGCGTCGGGAACTACAGCAATTCGCCGGTCTTCCTGAATATCCCGACAAACCCCGAAAACCTGCCGCGCGCCGTCCAGGTGCGTGCCAGATATCTGGAACACAACACGCCCGTCGGCCAATACTCCGATATCGTCGTCCTCTCTACCCTCCCTGCGGCCTGATCTGGCCATAGAATTCAACAAACTTTCCGGCGATCGCCGCCCCGGCTTCTATGTTTGGGCAGCCTTCGCCGGTTTTGTTTTTGATGACGCGGGCGAGGGAAGCTGCTCCCCTTCAGGGAGCGGAGATTGTTTTGGATCGCAACCCAGGGTTTCACCCTGGGCTATTATCTTCGTCACCTTCGGCGACGGTAGGAACGGCGACGCCCGATGCACACTCCCTGACGGTCGTGTTTCCGCCCGTATCGGCGATCTCAGGGATCGTTCGCTGCGTTCGATGGGGTGAATACTCCTTCAAACACGGCGCGGATGTCGTGGCGGTGGATGGTGAGCTGGTTCAGCAGATCTTCGGGCGATGGGAGGCCCATGCGTTCGGCGATAACGGCAAGGGCGTGACGGTTGGTTCGCGGGTAACGGGATGTGCGGCCGACGGTGAGGCGGACGTTGTGATCGAGTTCCGAAAGAAACGAGTGGCCGCCCGAAAGGACCTCGAAATCTCCTGTCTCAATCGTTCCGTCCTTTAAGAACGCCTTGAGCTTTGCACCGGTCGAGCGGTCCTCGGCCCCGACCGCGTCCGGCCAGAGTAACTGGAGATAGCGGACGATGAAATAGACGTCGAGCAGGCCGCCCGCACCGAATTTCAAGTTCACATCGCGGCCGCTCTTCGGTGTTCCGTGGAGTTCTTCCAGCCGAAGACGCATCGTCCGGCAATCTTCGCGGATCTTTTCGGGCGGTTCCGCGGCGGCCCTCTGGCGAATGGCTTCGCGAATAGCGGCCTCAAAATCCGCGGCGTCTCCATCCGTCACAGCACGAAGCTGGACGTAAGCCAGCAGTTCCCAAATAGAAGCGTGCTCAAGAATGTAGTCGATCAGCGAACCGCGAGAAACGGCCGTCGGCCCCTCTTTGCCATAAGGCCTAAGCCGGAGGTCGACGCGATAAAGATTGCCCTCGCGTGTCATCGACGAAAGCAGCGTTACGAACGTCTCGATCATCCGCCCGTAATGTTCCGCCAACTCGCCCGCCGAACCGCCTTCCTGTTCCTCATCAAAAACGATGACCATGTCCAGATCGGAGCCGTAATCTAGCGTGCCGCTGCCCAGTTTCCCGAGCCCGAAGACCGCGGGCGGCAGCATTTCTATGCCGGATCGGCGTCGATGCCCGGCCATCGCCGCTCGAAGTGCGAAATCGACGCTCGCTTCGGCAAGCCGCGTCTGAAGTGAACGTATCACGGCGACCGGCAGCGTGCGGTAGATGTCCGCCGCCGCGATCTCAAGTATCGACCGAGCCCAAACGCGCCGCATTGGGCTCATCACGGAGTTCATTTCAACGTCCCCGGCCGCCAGTCCTTCGAACCTCGGCCGGTAGTCGGTCTGTTCCAGTCCCGCATCCGGTTTCGCGAGATGTTCGGCAAGCCACGGCATCGCCGCTAGCATTTCGCTGAATGCAGGCGACACGGCCGCGATCCGTTCGATCATCGCTCGCCGTTCATCGGAGATGCCATCCGCTGCCCCGTACTTTTCTATCGCCGAAATGATCCGAGCAGACAGCGTCTCGGCGGGCGACGGCGGTGCCGAAAGCTCGATATGTGTCGCGTCCGGCTCTGCGACGCCCGGGCCGAAACCCCCGAATCGAACGCGTGCGGCATCTTCACCAAAAACCCGAAGGAAAACGTGATTTACCGCGTCCGCGGCGGCTTCCACCTCATTCCTGAGCGATTCGGCGTCGGCAAAGCCGGCCTTCCGGGCAAGCAGCTCCAATTTTTCGGGCTCCGAGGGAAGCGTGTGCGTCTGAAGGCCATGTTCCATCTGCAAAAGGTGCTCGAGCCGGCGAAGAAGGTCGTAGGCCTTCGCCAATTCAGTGTGTTCGCTTTCGGTCAGGTAGCCGCGGTCGGTGAGTCGGGCCAGGCTGATCAATGTATGCGGCGCCCGAAGCCAGCGGTCTCGCCCGCCGAACGCAAGTTGCAACGCCTGGGCGATGAACTCGATCTCCCGGATGCCGCCGCGGCCCAATTTCACGTTGAAGTAGGCCCCTGAACCGCTCTCCTCGTCGATCTTCTTCTTTGACCGGTAGACTTCTTCCAGGGCGGCCGCCGGGTCGAGGTCGCGTGCATAGACCGCCGACTCGACCAACGCGTAAAATTTCCTGAATATCTCGGTATTTCCAGCACTGCACCGCGAACGGATAAGCACTTGCCGCTCCCAATTCCTCGCCTCGTTCAGATAATAGCGGGTCGTTTCTTTTAATGAGAGAGCGAGAGCCCCGACCCGGCCGCGAGGCCTTAAGCGAAGATCGATCCGGTAGGCCGCCCCTTCGCCGCTCTGGTTTCCGACAAGCCGTGTAACCGTCTCAGCAACTTTGACGAAATACTCGGTGTTCGTGACCGCCGGCCGTTCGCCCGTGCCTTTCGTTTTCCCATCGGCCGAATAGATGAAGAGCAGATCGACGTCCGAAGAATAGTTGAGTTCCTTCGAACCGAGCTTGCCGAGCGAAACGACCGCGAGCCCCGAGGCTCTTTCGCGGCCCTTCGCGTCCGATTCGAAAGGCGGCCCGTTGCGGTTATCGACCATCTGGCGAGCGATGCGGAGCGCGTTCTCAAGGATCGCGTCGGCAAGATTCGAGATCTCCTCGGTGATCTCGGCTATCGTCCCGAGCCGGCGTACGTCACGCAGAAAAATGCGAAGCAGTTCGCGGCGGCGGAATCGCGCGAACATTACGTTCGGCTCCAGCGACGAATTCGTCATCGCGAACCGGGCGAGCGATTCGAGCAATTCTTCCTTGTCTCGGACGGCCGAGGCGGATCGTTTGCGGCCAAGCCAGCCGATATATTCCGGATTCTGGATCAGCGTCGTCGCCAGCAGCGGGCTGTTGGAGGCAAGGGCCAGGACATCGGACAAAAGGCCGTCGTTCTTGCGGAGCCGGGCAAGATGCGAGGGATTTTTTTCGCCGAACTGGAGAAGAAACCTCTCCGCGGATTCGGGCGAGGGCAGGTCGCGGACGAGGAAATCGTGATCGGTCATTGGCGAAACCGGGCCGGCACGATGCCGAACTTCTTGATCTTATAGCCAAGGATGCGCTCGGTCGAATCCAGCATCCTGGCGGCCTTGGCGATGTTTCCGCGGGTCGATTTAAGGGCGTCCTGGATCATATCCCGCTCGAACGCGTGAACCGCACCCTCAAGGGAAAGCTCCGTCGTTGTTCCCGTCACCTCGGCCGTCTGCAGCGTCGGAGGCAGATGATGGCCGTGGATCACGTTCGAATCGCAGGCGAGCACGGCCCGTTCGATGGCGTTCTCAAGCTCGCGCACATTTCCGGGAAAGTGATAGGCCATCAGCATATCGATCGCGGGGGTCGAGATACGCCGGATCCGCTTGCCGTGCTCGGCCTCATATTTTTCGAGGAAGTGCTCGGCAAGCAGCAGTATGTCGGACTTTCGTTCACGCAGCGGCGGCAGGTGGATCGTGAAGACGTTTAGCCGGTAATAAAGGTCCTCGCGAAATTCGCCGCGCGCGATCGCGTCCTCGAGATTCTTGTTCGTCGCCGTGATCAAACGGATATTTGCACCGATCGTCTCGGTGCCGCCGAGCCGCTCGAACTCGCGCTCCTGCAGCACGCGAAGCAGCTTTATCTGGGTCTGGAGCGGCAGGTCCCCGATCTCATCCAGAAACAGCGTCCCACCGTCAGCCAGTTCGAACCTTCCTCGTTTCAGCCGTTCAGCTCCCGTAAAGGCCCCGCGTTCGTGCCCAAATAGTTCCGATTCGATCAGCGTATCCGGCAATGCGGCACAATTCAGCTTGATCATCGGCCGCTTGCTGCGAAGGCTGTTGTAATGGATCGCATTGGCGATCATCTCCTTGCCGGTACCGCTTTCACCGCGAAGCAACACCGTCGCATTCGATCGCGCGACCTGGGTCACCTGGTCATAGACCAAACGTATCGCGTTCGAATTGCCGACAATATGCGAGAAATCGTACTTTTCCTTCAACTCCTGCTTAAGGTGGA
This sequence comes from Chloracidobacterium sp., assembly GCA_016716365.1. GTDB lineage: Bacteria > Acidobacteriota > Blastocatellia > Pyrinomonadales > Pyrinomonadaceae > OLB17. Next base: position 124,329 of record JADJWM010000003.1, read on the forward strand.
GGTTTTCTTCACGAAGCTTCTCGCGTTCATTCATCACGGCAAGTTCGACCCTAAGGCCCTGCCCGATCATCGACGCCACCAGCTCGAGAGTCTCATTCTCGGTTTCCTCCATTTCGGCGGAAGTGCAGCCGAAAGCGCACAATAGCCCGAGCTTCCGGGCCGGACTCGTTATCGGGGCGATTACCATCCGGCCGGCGCCTTTTGCGTCGGCGAAGTCGATAGGCAATTCGGCTTCGGACGCGAGAATGGCGGCAGTGCCGTTACCCTGGAACGCCTCCCTGAAGAGCGGATCGTTTGCCCGCATATCGAGCTTCCGGAAATCGGCGATGCCCAGCCCGCTTGATGCAGCTGCGGTCAGTTGATCCTCCTGCGGCCGGTGAAGCAGGATGAAGCAGGCCGAATAACCCAGCCCTCTGACCAGGCGTTCCGCGACCGGATTCAGGTTCACGCTGCTTCTGGAGTCGACGGCGAGTAGATCTGCGATCTCTTTGAGTGTTGTGATCGTGGCCATGCTTCCAGCTACAAAATTGTAGGACAGCGGCCCTGAACTGACAACTCGGGGGCCCGGCGATAGACTGTTAAAGTATTGGTCCGCAATGGAAACACGCTTTGAGATCGTTGTTACGCCGGGCGAGCACAAGATGCGGCTTGAGGATCTGCTGTTCGAGCGGTTTCGCTCGCTCAGTAAGATATATCTTCGCGGGCGCATCCGCGACGAAATGTGCGAGGTGAACGGCCGATGGGAGAATCGCGGCCATCGGCTCCGCGCGAACGATTTTGTCGAGATCACCCTCGATCCGACTCGAATGAACTCGATGGTGCCCGAGGCGATCCCACTCCAGATCGTTTTTGAGGACGACCACATCGTCGTCGTCAATAAGCCCGCGGGAATGCTGGTCCACCCTTCGCATCGCGACAAGAACGGCACGCTGCTGAACGCTCTTGCTCATCACCTGAACCGCGGGGACGGGCCGCACGTCCGTCCGGGACTCGTCCACCGTCTGGACAAGGACACTTCGGGTCTGCTGTTGATCGCGAAGAACACTCGGGCCCATGGCCGGCTGGCACGTCAGTTCGAGAAAAAGACCGTCGAAAAACGGTATGTCGCGCTAGTCGAAGGAGATGTTGAACAGGACGAGGGGACTATGGATGCACCGATAGGGCGGTTCATCGAAGAAAAGCGTTGGGACGTGATGACCGAGGGCCGTGCGGCCCTGACACGGTTCAGAGTGCTCGAAAAAGCCGGCGGCTGCAGCCTGCTCGAACTTGAACCAGTGACCGGACGCACAAACCAGCTTCGGATCCACTGTGCCGCGATCGGCCATCCGATCGTCGGCGACACCGAACGCGGCGGCAGGGTATTCAGCCGGCTCTGTCTGCAGGCCTTTCAGCTCTCATTCCGCCATCCGGGATCGAATGAGATGGTCTCATTCAAACTTGAGCACGAATTCGAACTGGACGAAATTTTGCGAACGGCCTGACCTCGGCGATGACCGCGAATTTGATTATTTCAGTTTGTAAGCGGCGTCAGGATAGAATTTTACGTATATCTCGATGCCGAGCCGGTCATCGGTCGCCTGTCTTTCCAGCGTGACGAAGCCGCTCCCCACGTCGTAAGGCTCGGCGCTAGCCTTGCCCGGTTTCGAATACGAATTCAAATTCGCAACGCGTTTGTGGAAGAACTCCGGCATCGGCTGCCCGAGCCCCTCTTTTGCGATCGTATCGGCAAGATTCGAGAACATCCGCCGGAGCGTCGATTCGTTTGGAATCGAGCGAACTCCCACGACCGTGTAGTTCAGGTTGATGATCTGCGCGCCCTTCTGATCGCCGGACGCGGAGAATTCGACCTCGATGGTACCGGACGCATCCTCGTGGATCTTCACCGACGCTTTGCCGGGGCCGCAAGAATACGGCGAGTCCTGCCGTCCCGACTCGCTTGGCTGCCAGATGCCGGCACCGAGATAGGTAAAGTATCGTCCGGGAGCAGCCAGCGGGTAACGGCAGACTGAGTCGGCAGAGAAGACGGCCGCGGCCGTTGTGTTGGTGGGTTCGCCCGGGCCGGAAGAGCAGGCAAGGCCCGCGAGGCATAGCATCAAGGCGGCGGTAAGTTTCAAAGACTTCCGAGTCATTCACATCACCTTTTGCAAAACAATAGATCCCGACGCCTCGGGGAGCTACGGCAGGACCACAGGTCTTTCGACCACCTTCTTGCCGGGGCCGAACAGCGGTGTCCCGGACATCTCGCCTGTCATCTTCGTGCCGTCGAACACAACCTTTCCGTTGACGATCGCGGCTGAAAAGCCAACGGCGTATTGGTGCGGCTGTTCTAACGTTGCTTTATCGCCGACGGTGTTCTCGTCAAAGATCACAAGGTCAGCGGCGAAACCTTCACGGATCAATCCTCGGTCCTGCAGGCCGAAAGTTTGAGCAGGGAGTGACGTCATTTTCCGGATGGCATCCTCGAGCGAGACGATCTTCAGCTCACGCACATAGCGGCCGAGAACGCGGGCGTTGTTTCCGTAACCACGCGGATGCGGCACGCCGGAACCGAAACGCCGCACCCCGCTGTCTGAAGCGATCATCGTGAACGGCTGCCGCATTATGTTTTGGACGTCCGGTTCGTTCATCTGCTGGTAAACCATCTGAGCTCCGCCTTTGCCGTACATTTCCAGGATCTGCTCGATCTGTTCGTCGAGCTTGTCCTTGCCGCGTGCGAGCTTCGTGATATGCTTGATATTCTTACCATTGAACTCCGGATTTTCTCGATAACTGGCTACGTAGGCGAATTCATAGTCCTTGAATTTCGCATTCTTCAGCCACTCCTTCATCTCTTTGACGACCTTCTCGCGGGTCGGGGGATCGGCAAGCCGTTTCTTGCCTTCTTCGCGGCCTCCGGCCAGGAGCCAAGTAGGCAAACGCGCATCAAGTGACGTTGAGGATGCTGTGTAAGCGTATTGATCGACAGTAACGGGAATGCCGCGTTTTCTGGCATCTTCAACAAGGCCGATCGTCGTCGGCGTTTGTCCCCAAAGTGCTTTTGAAGAGATCTTGAAATGCGAGATCTCGACCGGCATCCCGGCCTGCTCGCCGATGTTTATGGCCTCCTTTATCGCTTCAACGACCTCGTTTCCCTCATTCCGAATGTGGCTCGCGTACGTTCCGCCGTATTTTGAAGCCGCTTTAGCCAGCTCGACGACCTCTTCGGTCTCTGAGTAGGTCCCCGGCACGTAAATGAGGCCGGTCGAAAAGCCGACAGCACCCTCGCGCATCGCTTTTTCGACCAGTTCGTTCATCTTCTTCTGTTCATCCGGCGTCGGAGCACGGTTCTCGGTGCCCATCGCGGCCGATCGTACCGAATTGTGCCCGATCAGCGTTGCGAGGTTAACCGCCAGCGGCCTATCCCTGAATCTGCCCAGAAATTCGCCGACATCCGTGACCGAACCGCCGCAGTTGCCCGTAACGATCGACGTAACGCCCATCCGCACGAAATTTTCCGCAGTTGGATTGTCGAAAATGTCTTCCGTATGGCCGTGAACATCGATGAAACCCGGCGCTACGATCTGCCCCTTCGCATCGATGACCTGCATGGCCCCGGACGCATCAAACCGCCCTACGCGAACGATCCGGCCGTCCTTGACGGCGACGGATCCCTTGAACCATGGATTTCCGGTTCCGTCGACGATACGGCCGTTGGTTATTACGAGGTCGAATCCTTCGGGGCCGGCGGCCCGTAAAGCTGCGGGCGTGTTCGCCAGGAAGGTTACGAGAAGGAGGAAAGCAGCGAATCGTTTTGTCATTTCTTTATTGGATCTTGATCGTGAGCGTGACCTTGAGGGGGCCTTCGGAATTATTCCGTACCTCGACCGTGTAATCGCCGGATTTGGGCAGCGTACCGACGATATTGCCGTCCACGTAGTCGTAATCGGCCTCTTCGAGCAGCCTGATGCCGGCATCCTGACTATCCACGGTAACGTTTATTTTCTGATCTGCTCCGGCCCTCAGGACGTATCTCCGGCCCTCGTCCATCGGGATCGTGACGACGATCGTCTTTGAATTCGCCCCCTTTGCGAAGGACACGCGCTCGACCGGGTAGATCGGCCTGGTAACGGGCTTGCCGACCGCTTCCAGCTTGTCGCCGGCAAGCCGGTATGTCGTGGTCACGATCAGTTCGGCGCAGCAGTTGGCTCCGATCTCGCCGGGGTCGTTTCGGTCGACGGACAATAGGCCCTTGGCAACACGCACCTCGCGGATGCCTCCGTAAGCGCGGTCGCCGCCCTCGAACCTAGCCAGCAGCTTTGGCTTTCCGCCGGACATCCCGAATACATAGCCCTCAGAAAATTGGCCTGTCCCGCCGGTATTACAGATGGAGACGATCGCAGCCTCATCGCGCCCGTCGCCCGTGAGGTCACCGAAAACCGGCTCATACACCCGCATGTACATTCGATCGACGTAGCCGTCCTCCTGTCTTTCATACGAGTATTCTCGGTTCTTCACCGTGATGTTCTCCGACTCTTCCGACGCGCAAAAGGCGGGATATGTGAAGTTGGCGAAATCGACTTTGCGGATATCGGCCTGTGCCAGGACCGGCATCAAACCAAACACTGCCAACACAGCCAGAAACAGAAGCGATCTGCACATATCAGGCCTCTGCCTCCGCATTGACGCCGTCAACATGATACGGATCCTTGAGCTCGACCGGTTCTTTCGACTTGGCACGCAGCTTCATATTTAGGAATTCGACCAGCACCGAAAACGCCATAGCAAAATAGATGTAGCCTTTCGGTATCTTCTGATGGAAGCCTTCGGCCACCAGCATCACTCCGATCAGAAGGAGGAACGCGAGTGCGAGCATCTTGATGGTCGGGTGACGATGCACGAAACCGCCGATCGTCCCGGCAAATGCCATCATTGCCGCGATCGAGATCAAGACCGCCGCGATCATTATCCAGATGCCATTCGGCCCGTATTGATCACTGATCATGCCAACGGCGGTGATCACCGAATCGAGCGAAAACACGATATCAAGCAGCACGATCTGGATGATCACGCCTCCAAAGCTGGAATAGCCCTTTTTGACCGCCGTGCCTTCCTCACCTTCGAGCGAGTTATGTATCTCGTGTGTTGATTTTGCGATCAGGAACAGACCGCCGATCAGCAAAACCAGGTCCTTGCCTGAGATCGATTGACCCCAGACGGTAAAGAGCGGCTGGACCAGCCCGATAACCCAGCTCAGCGAGAAAAGCAGGATCACGCGCATCACAAAAGCGAGCCCGAGCCCGATATAACGGGCCCTTGCCCGCTGCTCCGGCGGAAGTTTTTCGGCAAGTATCGAGATGAAGACGACATTGTCGATGCCAAGGACGAGCTCAAGGATGGTGAGCGTGGCAAACGCGATCCAAACATTGGGGTCGAGAAGCAATTCCATATTCGCAGGTCAAATTGTGAAAATTAGTGGTCGCCGAAGATTATAGAACACACGTGGATTCATTCCAATCGGCATCGTTTTTTGGCCGCACGGTCGGCGGCACGGCGGGCCTCGGCGTTATGCGAGCGGGTGGGTTTGAGCGCGTCGGTCACGCAGATGTCGGACGGAGTGATCTTGATGACGACCAAGTAAGAGGTGATCTTTGTTGAATCTTCGGGGTTCTCGCTGACGTTGAATCGAACTATCAGGGCTACCGGTGTCTTGCCCTTCATCCTCCATTCGGCCCGCGGCCCGACGCTCGAAAAGCCGCCGAACATCTCCCAAAACTTCAACTCGTGCTTCGTTCCTTGCGGGTCGACAACGTTTATCGATTGCCGCAGGTCGCCCTCAAGCAATTCAAGTTTGTAGCCGCCGACGCCAGGACAAACACCGCGGTACGAGCCGCCTTCTTCATCGGTCGCCTCGAGGGTCCGGCAGTCTTTTTCCGAAAGGCCGGTGTAAACGCTTCGATTCTGTGAGTGGATTACGGAAGCCGAAAATACGATGATCACAGCAAGCAGGGCGCATCTCATTGTCGGATTATCGCACACGCCGCCGGTTAAATGAACGGTTTGGAAGATCTGGGTTAGCTATTTGCCGCTTTTCCTAGATCATTGAAGACGAACTCTCCAGCGACGATCGTCGCGACCGCTCGGCCGGTGAATTTCCAGCCGTCGAACGGCGTGTTTCGAGATTTCGAACGCGAGTCGAGAGCATTAAAGGTCCACTCCTTCTGCGGGTCGATGATCGTCACGTCGGCGATCGATCCCGGAGCCAGAGTTCCGCGGCCTCCCAGGGAAAAGATCTTCGCCGGGTTCGCCGAGCACATTTCGACCAGGCGTTCGAGGCCGATGACACCTTTGTGCACAAGCTCGGTAAAAGCGAGCCCTATTCCCGTTTCCAAACCGGTTATTCCGAACGGCGCTCGGTCGAATTCAAGGGCTTTCTCATCGTGATGGTGGGGTGCGTGGTCGGTCGCGATAGCGTCGATCGTGCCGTCTTTGATGCCCTCGATCACCGCCTCAAGGTGGTCTTCGCTGCGAAGCGGAGGGGCCATTTTAGTATTGGTGTCATAACCTTCGACGGCCCGGTCAGTCAGGGTAAAATGATGCGGAGTTACCTCGCAAGTGACGTTGATGCCTTCGTTTTTGGCCCGCCGAACGGCTTCGATCGCCCCTTTTGTCGAGACATGAGCGATGTGGATATGAGCCCCTGTCTCCTTGGCCAAAATAATGTCCCTAACGACATCGATCTCTTCGGACAGGGCAGGCATCCCCTTTAGCCCCAACAGTAAAGAGATCTTGCCTTCGTGCATGACCCCGCCCGATGAAAGCGACTTGTCCTCGCAGTGATCGACCACGGGCAGATCGAAATCCTTTGCATACTGCATCGCCCGCCGCATGATACCGGCGTTCGGGACCGGCCGCCCGTCATCAGAGACCGCTACGGCACCGGCCGCCTTCATCTCGCCCATTTCAGCGAGCTCGCTGCCGTCGGACGATTTTGTGATCGCCCCGATAGGAAAGACGTTCGCCAGCCCGGCCCGCTCGGCCTGCTCGATCATATACCGCGTGATCGCGGCATTGTCGTTGACAGGGTTCGTGTTCGGCATCGGGCAGACGGATGTCCACCCGCCGGCAACGGCTGCCGCGCATCCGCTGGCGATAGTTTCCTTGTGTTCCTGACCCGGCTCTCGAAGGTGTACATGCAGGTCGATGAAACCCGGAGCCACCAAAAGACCGCTCGCGTCAAAGACCTCGCAGCCCTCAGGTGCCGGTTCGCCCTGTTTCAGCCATGCCGAGACCCGTCCGTCCTCGATCAGCACGTCCATGCCCGTATTCTCAGGAGCAGCCGGATCGATAAGATGACCGTTGGAGATAATAAACTTCATTCGCGTTTCGGTCATTCGCCGTGAAATTCGGCAATGACTTTGATGGGGCCCACAATACTCAAGTTGAAATCAACGAGATGTTCGGATGGTATCCAGTACTCTTCGTGCTCGCGTCCGCCTACGATCCTCGGTTCGAATCGATCGAGGAATACCTTATCAACCTCGAACCTTGTTACAAATCCAACTTTGTCCGAATTCAATCGAGCATTCCAATCTCGAGCAATTTGAATTGCATATTCTTTGTTGGTCACCGGATAGAAAAACGGTTGTTCGGGAAGCCGCGGCGGAAACTTCCGAAAACCACTTTTCTCGATCAACTCGAGTTCCTTTGCTCCAACAGGACGGTATAAGACGACTGTATCCTTCACTATCTTTTCGGATAATTCGGATCGGCTTTGACCTCTTTGACCTGTGCCAGGTGCCGGTCGGAATGGCCAGCGAGAAAGATGAACCATTGCACGCCGTCCATCATTCCGAACGGGTTCTCCATGAACATATTTCGAAGGTCGGCCTTGTTGTTCTTCATGAGATCGATCGTCGTCGCACGGGCTCTGTCGAAGGCGGAAAGCAGTTCGTCGCGAGTCTTGAACCGTCCGGTCGGACGGATCTGCTCAGGCGCTGTAAATTTCTGTGAGCGGTTGGTGATCGCAAGCACAATGGCAGTGTCGCCGAACCGGTGTATATTCTCGCATTTCGGCGCGGTGGCTTTCATCACCTGGTTTGTGATCATCCCGAACAATGCCCCTTCGGTCACGGTGATGTGCTCGGCGATCTCTGCGATCGTCCAGCGCCCTTCGCCCGAACGAAAATTAAGCTGTGCATCCGATAGGCCTCCGAGCTGCTTGTTGTAATCTTCCTTTGTTTCGTTCAAGTATTTCAAAGCGAACTCACGGTCCTTTTCAGTAAAGACGACCTTTGCCGGGGCCGCCGGAGCCTGCGCGGCCGACTGTATCGACGAAACTGCGAGGATGATAGCTAAGAAAACGAAAAAACGAAGCGAATTGCTGACTTTATAGATTTTCATATTTATCTCCACGAAACTGAATCTGACCAGGGATCAGCTGTTCGTCACGCCGCCGCCCGTGGCAAGATAAAGCACTGCCATACGAACGGTAACCCCGTACTTGACCTGGTCAAGTATAAGCGAACGAGAGCTGTCTGCCACCTCAGACGCAATCTCTATACCTCGGTTCATTGGCCCCGGATGAAGTACTATCGCATCCTTTTTCGCCAGATCCAGCCGTTCGTTGGTCAAACCGTAATGGATCGCGTACTCACGAAGTGTCGGGAAGTAGGCCGAATCCTGACGCTCGCGTTGGATGCGGAGGATCATCACCACATCGGCCCCGCGAATGGCGTCCTCAACGTGCTCGCAAACAGCGAGCGGTCTTTGGCCTTCGGCCTTTGATCCGTGGTCGATCTCCGCAGCATCGATCAGGTGGACAAAATCTTTGGGAACCAGGGTCCCGGGACCGGCGACCTTTACCTTAGCTCCTAATTTTGTCAAAAGGTGAATATTCGAGCGTGCGACCCGGCTGTGCAGAATGTCGCCGACGATCGCGACCTCCAGCCCCTTGATCTTCTTCTTATGTTCGCGGATCGTCATCGCGTCGAGGAGAGCCTGGGTCGGGTGCTCGTTGGCTCCGTCCCCCGCATTGATTACCGCGGCCTGCGAAACCTTCGCCAGCTGATGCGGGACGCCTGCCGAGCCGTGACGCACTACGATGCAATCCGGCTGCATAGCGTCCAGATTTAGGGCCGTGTCCACAAGCGTCTCGCCCTTAGCAAGGCTTGATGACGACACGCTGATGTTGACGGCGTCAGCCGAGAGCCTCTTGGCTGCAAGTTCGAAAGATGTGCGTGTTCGTGTGGAGTTTTCGAAGAAAAGATTTACGACGGTCTTTCCTCGAAGCGTAGGCACCTTCTTTATTTCGCGGGTGTTTATCTCGAGGAAGCTTTCGGCCGTATCCAAAATGCCCTTAATCTCCGCGGCGGTGAGTCCGCGGATCCCGAGCAGGTCTCGTCTGCGAAAAGGCTTATCCATTTTGGGTACAAAAAAAGCAAGGCTTTCGGCCTTGCTCGTTCGGCTTATTCGGCCGGTTTCTCGAAGATCCCAACACCTTCAGTATCGTCAAACTCCTTTAGCATCACGCGGATGATCTCCGTTTGCTTGGTCGGAACGACCTTCCCGACAAAATCGGCCTGAATGGGGACCTCGCGGTGTTCACGGCCGCGGTCGATCAGGACGGCCAACTGGATCTTTCTAGGCCGGCCGAAATCCATCAGCTGGTCCATCGCAGCCCTGATCGTGCGCCCCGTATAAAGAACGTCATCGACGAGGACGATCACCTTTCCCTCGATATCCTCCGTCAGTTCGGTGCGGTTGACGATCGGGTTTGCCCCGACCGTGGACAGGTCGTCGCGATAAAGAGTGATATCGATTATCCCGTAAAGCGGGCGGACGCCCTCCAGCGAGTCGATCTTTTCCGCGATACGCTCGGCGAGCGGTACCCCACGGCGTCGTATGCCGACGATATAGAGGTCCTTCGCTCCGTGATTCTCTTCAACGATCTCCGAGGCAAGGCGGGAGATCGCCCGTTTTATGCGGGCGCCGTCCATGATCCGGGATTTCTCGGTAAGGCTGCTTTCGTCCACCATTGGAAAAGGAATCGTAGCAAAGGGCATCGCAAAATTCAAAGCAGCGGTCCCGTTTAGTTATTTGACGGATTTCGTTAAGATAGCCGCTTCAGGATGCCGCAATTTTACGAGAACATTCTTCGGCCGTTATTGTTCCGACTCGATCCCGAAGCCGCTCACGAGGCCGGCGGCAAAATGCTCGCGTGGCTGCTGCAAGGTGAACGCGCACAACGACTCGCGAAAAAGCGGTACGGCGTCGCCTTCGATCCGCCGCTCGAACGGTTTGGGCTTAAGTTTTCTAACCCAGTCGGAATCGCTGCGGGCTTTGACAAAAACGGCACACTTGCCGGGCCTTTGTCGGCACTCGGGTTCGGATTCGTAGAGGTAGGAACGGTCACGCTTCGGCCGCAGGCGGGCAATCCACGCCCGCGGCTGTTTCGGCTGCCCGAGGATCGGGCACTCATTAACCGACTCGGCTTCAACAACGACGGGGCAAAGGCCGTCGCCGAACGGCTCGCCCGGCTGGACCGCAATTGCGTCATAGGCGTGAACATCGGGAAGAACCGCGATGTTCCGAACGAAGAAGCGGCGGCAAATTATGTCGAGACGTTTGAGATCGTCCATTCGGTGGCCGATTACATCACTGTAAACATATCTTCGCCGAACACACCGGGGTTGCGCGAACTACAGAACGAGGTGTTCCTCGGCGATCTTCTGACAGCCCTCCAGGGCCGCAACAGTGAAATGGGCGCCAAGCCCCTTCTCGTCAAGGTGGCGCCGGACCTTGACGATGACGGGATCGACGCGATCGCCGAGGCCTGCGTCGAGCATGCTATTGCCTGGATCATCGCCACAACTACGACTGTATCCCGCGAGGGCTTGCGTACCCGCGATCCTGACCGGTTTGGCTCCGGAGGGCTGAGCGGCAGGCCGCTCGCGTCAAGGTCCGATCAGGTGATCTCTAGGATCTTCCGCCGCACGGCAGGAAAACTGCCCATCGTTGGCGTCGGCGGCATCTTTTCGGCCGAAGACGCATTCGAAAAGGTCCGCTGCGGAGCGCCGCTCCTCCAGGCCTATACGGGATTTGTTTATTGTGGCCCGGGATTCGCCCGCGAGGTCAATCTCGGCCTGCTGCGGTTGCTTGAAGAACATGGCTTCGAAAAACTTGACGACGCGGTCGGATCAGGAAACGTGGAATAAAGGGGCAACATCAGTGCAGGCTTTGATCGACTGCCTGTGATTGTTGGCATTTTGTTTGACACCGGACCCTCCATCGCTATAATAGAAGTTTTTGTTTGTCCGGATATTTGATACTTGAGGAGGGTTGATGAAAATCGAGGTTGAGGCGATCGGCCCTATGGGGCACTCGTTCGAATTCCTCATCGGTCCGGATATTTTCGAGACGGCTACTTCCGGTTTCCGTCTTTCAGCCCCCGCCCGCTTCAGCGGCCTGGTCGAAAAGAGAGCGCACGGCGCCGTGGTCGTGGGCAACATCCGCGGGGAGATCGAGGTACAGTGCGCACGCTGTCTTGCTGAGGTCTCTCGACCGCTCGATATCGAGGTTTCGGTCGAGTTCCTGAACAAAGAGGATTTCGGCAGTGGCGAGAACGCCGAGCTCGGTCCCAACGACCTCGACGCAGATGTGCTCGATGATGGAGAGATCGACCTTTCGGCCCTGGCCGCGGAGCAGATCCTTCTGAACGTGCCGGAACAATACTTCTGCAGGCCCGATTGCAAAGGGTTATGCGACAAATGCGGGGCCGATCTTAATCTGGTAGATTGTTCCTGCGGCACCGGTCCTATTGACCCGCGTTGGGCCGGCTTGAAAAAATTGAAGGACGAAGGGAAATAGAGTTCTTTTCCGTCCGCTAAGGTAGTACTGATCATTAAAGGTTGACCTGATATGCCAAATCCAAAACGAAGACACTCACACGCCCGCACGCGCCAGCGCCGTGCCCACGATGCACTGAAATTGCCACAGTTCTACGTCGACAAGGACACGGGCGAGGCCAAGCGTCCGCATCGTATAGATGTGAAGACCGGTACCTACAAAGGCCGCCAGATCATCGACGGTAAAGAATCTGAATAGTGCTTTGAAAATAATCGGCATTTAAGTTCTAATTCTAACGAATGGCTAACCAAAACGCGGGCATCATTGGAATGGGCCACGCCTATCCAAGCGGGATTCTCACGAATGCCGATCTTGAAAAGATCGTTGAAACGTCCGACGAATGGATCACCACGCGTACCGGCATCAAGCAGCGCCACAAAGCGGCCGCCAACGAATATACATCGCAATTCGGTACTGCCGCCGCCCGGATGGCCCTCGATCGGGCCGGCCTTAAGCCTGAAGACATCGACATAATAATCTGTGCGACCACGACGCCGGATCAGATCATGCCGTCTACCGGTGCCCTGATCCAGGCGCAGCTCGGCGCGGTGAATGCCGCAGGTATGGACGTTTTCGCGGCCTGCTCCGGATTTCTTTACGGCCTGACTATGGTCGAATCGATGATCCGCACCGGCCAGATCCGTTATGCCCTTGTCATCGGGGCCGAGATCCTTACAAAATATGTCGATTATACCGACCGCGGAACATGCGTGATCTTCGGCGACGGTGCAGGAGCTGCCGTCGTTGGCCCTGTTCCTGAAGGTAAGGGCATTCTTGCGACGAAGATCCGGTCTGACGGCCGCTACGAAGAGCAGCTTTACGCCCCCGGCGGCGGAACCAAACTCGGCACGACCCACGAGACCATCGATAACCGGATGCACTTCTTTAAGATGAAGGGCAACGAACTATTTAAGGTCGCGGTGCGTTCGATGGCCGATATCTCGCTCGAAGTGCTGGAAAAGGCAGGATATACGGTCGCGGATGTCGATATCGTGATCCCACACCAGGCAAATCAGCGGATCACCGACGCGGTCGCATCGCGGCTCGGTGTGCCCGAAGAGAAGGTGTACTCGAATATCGCGATGCACGGCAATACGTCCTCGGCTTCGATACCGATCGCAATGGACGAATGCCTCGAATCGGGCCGTATCAAAGAGGGAAGCCTCGTGCTTCTAACTGCATTCGGCGGCGGAGTGACGTGGGGCGGAACCGTGATCCGGTTTTAGGCCCTCTTACAGCAGCCCGCGCACAGAGGATGGCGAAGATCGCATACATTTTTCCCGGACAGGGCTCACAGGCCGTTGGCATGGGAAAAGACCTGTTTGATAATTTCACGGCGGCTCGCGAAGTTTTCGGGCAGGCGGACGATGCATTGGGGTTTTCGCTTTCCGCGATGTGCTTTGTGGGTAATGAGGCGGATCTTCAGCTTACGGCCAACACCCAGCCTGCGATTTTGACTGCGTCGGTCGCGGCTTATCGTGCGATGGAAAGCGAGGGGTTCGCAAAGCCGGACTTTGTTGCGGGCCACAGTCTCGGTGAGTATTCCGCCTTGGTCGCGGCAGGTGTTTTGGATCTAGCGGAGGCGGTCAGAACGGTCAGGAAACGCGGCACGTATATGCAGGAGGCCGTGCCAGTCGGCGTCGGGGCGATGGCCGCGATCCTTGGCTTGGATGTTGAAACGGTCGAGGCCGGATGTGCCGAAGCCGCCGAAGGCCAGGTCTGCAGCCCCGCAAATATTAATTCGCCGTCGCAGGTCGTGATCGCGGGCAATGCCGAAGCTGTTGACCGAGCATGCGAGATCCTGAAGGCAAAGGGCGCAAAGCGTGCGATCAGGTTGAATGTTTCGGCACCGTTCCATTGCTCGCTGATGCTGCCCGCTCAGGAACGCCTTGCCGCGGATCTGAAAGGCCTCGAATATCGTTCATTCGGATCAACGGTTTTTCACAATGTAGATGCCGCCGCTAACGACGATCCGGCCGACGTCTGCGAAAAGCTAACGCGTCAGGTCTCGATGCCCGTTCGTTGGCTTCAGACCATCGAGAACATGGCGGCTGAGGGTGTTACAAAGTTCGTCGAGGTCGGGCCCGGAAAGGTCCTGAGCGGCCTCGTACGCCAGATCAACAGGGAAGTCGAAACGGCCAATGTTGATAACTCAGAGAGTTTAAGAAATACTTTAGCTTCGCAATCAATTTAGAGAGGAGAGAATATGTCAGAAATCCAGGATAAGATCAAACAGATCATCGTAGACGAATTAGGAGTCGATGAGGCCGAGGTCACCGAAAATGCCCGTTTCATTGAGGATCTCGGTGCTGATTCGCTCGACCTCGTGGAGCTTGTGATGCGCTTCGAAGAGGAATTCGATATCGAGATCCCCGACGAGGACGCTGAAAAGATCCAGAGCGTCCGCGACGCATACGCGTACGTTGAGCAGCACAAAGGATAATTTCGCAGATCGTGAATCGTAGATCGTAAATCGTCAATAGATGTCCGTCACGATTCACGATTCACTATTAACGATTGACGAACATGAAACGTCGAGTAGTAGTAACAGGCCTCGGGTTGGTCACGGCATGCGGAAATAACGTGCCGTCGACCTGGAATGCCATGATGCATGGCGAGAACGGCGCCGATTACATAAAGAAATTCGATACCGAGAAATTTCCTGTTCAATTCGCCTGTGAGGTGAAGGACTTCGATCCGCTTTCGTTTCTCGACAAGAAAGAAGCGCGGCGAATGGGGGCATTCACGCATTTCGCCCTGGCTGCGTCCGACGAAGCGGTCAAGGATAGCGGCCTCGTCATAGACGAGAAGAACGCCGAGATGGTCGGAACTTATATCAGTTCGGGCATCGGCGATTTCTGGGCGATTGAGCGCGAGCACGAAAGCTCCTAAATTCCGGGCCCGATCGAGTCTCCCCTTTCTTTATCGTATCGGCGATCGTCAACCTTGCGGCTGGAAACGTCTCGATCCGTCACGGCAGAAGGGGCCGAATTCCGCCACCGCGACGGCGTGTTCCGCCGGGGCCCACGCGATCGGCGACAGCTTCCGCATCATCGAACGCGGCGATGCCGACGCGATGATCTGCGGCGGCGCCGAGAGTGCCATCACTCCGATGTCGGTCGCCGGTTTTGCTTCGATGCGGGCCCTCTCGACTCGCAACGATGACCCGAAACGGGCTTCACGTCCCTTTGACGCGGAGCGTGACGGTTTTGTCATCGGTGAAGGCTCGGGGATCATGATCCTCGAGGAGCTGGAATCGGCGAAAGCACGCGGGGCAAGGATCTACGCCGAGATCGTCGGCTACGGGATGTCGGGCGACGCCTTCCACGTGACGATGCCTGATGAAACGGGCTCAGGGGCGATCCGCGTAATGCAGCGGGCGATCAATGATGCGGGCATCTCACCGGACCAGATCGGCTATATAAACGCCCACGGTACATCCACGCCCTACAACGATAAATTCGAGACGATGGCGATCCGAAAAGTAATGGGCGAGCACGCTGGTTCGGTCGCGGTCAGTTCGACCAAGTCGATGACCGGTCACGCACTCGGGGCGGCCGGTGGCATCGAGGCCGTGCTTTCGGTACTTGCGATCCACGAGAATAAGCTGCCGCCGACAATAAACTACGAGTTTCCCGACCCCGAATGTGACCTTGACTATATCCCGAACACCGCACGGGATGCGGCCGTTGATTACGCTCTCTCGAACAGCTTCGGCTTTGGCGGGACCAACGCTTGCCTAATTTTCAAACGCTACCTAGTTTGAGCGGAATGAAAGGCGTTTCGGCGGATTTGAGGTCGGAACGCTTTTCTTGTAATCTCTGAATGAATACTCATTCATTTTGAACCATTATGAAGATAATTGTCCTAATGAAACAGGTGGCTAACAAGGATGCCGTCCTGCGGATCGCTCCTGATGAGAAGTGGATAAACCAGGCTGACGTCGCAATGCAGACGAACGAGTCCGACGGTTACGCTTTGGAAGAGGCCCTGAGACTAAAAGAAGCCAAGGGCGAAGGAGAGGTCATTGTATGTTCGCTCGGGCCGCAGACGGCAAAAGCGGTCATAAAGGACGCCCTTGCGAGGGGTGCCGACCGCGCTATTCACGTGGTTGTGGAGGACTCGATCACGCTGTCGCCTTACCAGATCGCGAAGGCGATTGCCGATGCCGTCCGAGATGAGAATGCTGATCTGATCTTTACGGGGCTTCAGTCGGACGACGCGAGCTTCGGGCAGACCGGTGTGATCCTTGCAGAACTGCTCGGCATCCCCCACGGGACGATCGTGATCGAGGTCGACCGCGAGAGCCTGGGCGAAAGCCTGAGGATCAAACGAGAGCTCGAAAGCGGCTGGTATCAATGGTTTACGTACAGGCTCCCGGCGCTTTTCTCGATCCAGTCGGGCATTTCGCAGATCCGTTACGCCTCTCTTAAGGGCATCATGGCCGCCAAGAAGAAGGAGATCCGCGACGTCGCCGCCTCGGTCGAGCCGTTCGCTCCGGGCCAGACGATCCAGAAGGTCTATCTGCCGCTTAAAACTAAGCAGACCCAGATCCTGGGCAACGGCGACGCTAAAGCCGGTGCGGTCGAACTGGTCGAAAAGCTCAGATCTGAGGTCCGCGTACTCTAGGTCTCTTCGATCATTAATTACTAATTCGGAATTATTAATTAGTAATGTATGAGTATTTCTTAATTGACGAAAGCAATTTACTTTTGCGTTAGGTGGATTTTTATGATCCTTGTATTTATCGAACATAAGAACTGCGTACTTAACAAGACCTCGCTCGAGGCCATCACCGCGGCGCAGGCGATCGGGGCCGATCTGGGTCTGAAGACATCGGCGGTGATCGCGTGCGACAAGGATTGCGCGCTGGCGCAAGAGATCGCCGGTTATGACCTTGAGAAGGTCATCATCGCTAAGAATGACAAGCTCGGCACTTATACGCCCGACGGCTATGCCGACGCTTGGGAGCAGGTCATTAAGGCCGAGAACCCGCAATACGTGGTGATGTCGCATACCTATCAAGTCCGAGATTTTGCACCCAAGGTCGCTGCCCGGTTCGGACGCGAGGTCGTCGGCGATTGTATACGATACCGCGCCGAAGGCGGAGGCCTGGTCTTGACGCGAAGGATCTTCCTTGGCAAGCTCGACGCGGACTTCACCGTCAGCGGCGATTCGCCTTATTTCATTACATTCCAGTCAGGCGCGTTTCGCGGTGAAAATGCGGCAAAGGGCAGCGCCCCTGTCGAGACGATGGACGTTACGGTCGGTGAACTGCGGATGACGCCCGAGGAACCGTTCCAGGAGGCAAAGGCTTCGGTGGACCTGACAAAGAGCGAGATAATCGTTGCCGTCGGCCGCGGGATCAAAGCGCAGGAGAATCTCGCCATCGCTCAACAATTGGCGGACGCTCTCGGAGCGGACCTGGCAGCGTCGCGGCCTATTTGCGACAACGAATGGCTCCCGATCGACCGGCAGATCGGCTCGTCTGGCCAGACGGTTGCTCCAAAAGTGTATATTGCCCTCGGCATCTCCGGGGCTATTCAGCATATCGTCGGGATGAAGAACTCAGGTTCGATCGTTGCGATAAACAAGGACGCGGAGGCCCCGATCTTCGACATCGCCGATTACGGCATCGTGGGCGACCTTTTCGAGGCTGTTCCTGTAATGATCGAGGAGATCCACAAGGCGAAGGCCTAGACCAAGTAAAAAAAGGCCGGGCATCCACAAAGTGGTGCCGGCCTTAATTATTGCAAGCCAATAGTGTACAGGCACCCGGGCAGCATCCGAAGAAAACGCCAACATGCCTAAAAGCTGAATTCGATCTCGAATTCGATCCGCCTGTTTCCAGCGGATGATCCGCCACCCCCTCCGAATCCGAACCCGCCGGCGCTCGAAAGCGATCGGCCAAAGAACGGCGATCCGAGGTTTCCGACCGGGGTCCCACGATTTGTCCGGTTCAGGATATTTCTTATTGCAACCGAAAATTCGATGTTGTAAGGGCTGTCGCCATCGTTCCCGCCGCGGCCGCCGCCTCCCCCGCCAAACGGGTTATTGAAGCCGCCACCACCGCGTCCGCCGCCCCCGCCGCCCGAACGAGCGTCGGCCGTCGCCGCATCGTTCTTCCCGCCGAATCCGAACTCCTTTGAGATCCGGAGATTTGCCACGAACAGATCCGGGCCCCTCCCGTAATTGCGCGGTATGATCGTCTGTCCGGGCATCGGCATCCGGTCAAAGTCGCCAAACGCAGTTCTTACGACGCACGCCCGAATATCGGGATTCACATCGGTGCCGAAGTTGCACGCACGGTCCAGATCGGTCGCGAACGCGGGCCGTTCGGTGAACAGGGAATCGCCGTTGGTGTCGATGCCTGTAGTGATATTAAAAGGTGCTCCCGAGCGGTAGGTGATAAACGGGCTCAGGCTGAATCCCCATGGCACCTCGAAATTCCCGCCCAATGCGAATCGATGACGGATATCAAGCGAAGCGTCGCCGTACTCGCCCGTTAGGTCGTACGAGTACGCCGGGAATGTCCCGGCACCGTCGGAATCGCTCCTCGCCTTGCCGAAGGCGTAATTCGAAAAGATCGAGACGCCGTCCACGAAATTCGTACGGAAGTTCATGACCAGTTGGTCCTGGTCAAAACGGCCCGTCGATTCATACTGATAAATATTGCCGGCATTAGGGTTAGGCAAAACACCGTTTTCCGGAGCGTTTATGTTGCGCGAACGGAGCAGCCGCCGGGTACGAGCGTGAATGTAGGAAATGCTCAGGCTGCTGTCGAACGGCAGCTGGCGCTCGACACCCGCCGCAAACTGGAAAGTATAAGGCGAACGTATATCCGGTGAGACCAGCCGCGTAGTCTGCGGAAGTGCGGTCAACGCGGCGATCGGCGGCACGCCCGAAACACCGTCTTGTGTGAAGACAACGGCATCCAGTATGGCCGGGTCCGTCACGATGAACTGCTGCTGGTTGACGCCGTTAAAGCGTGTCGCCTGAAGCGTGAGCCCCTCGCTGAACCGGTCGTAGAAGATCCCAAAGCCGGCCCGGAACACGGTCATCGAACGGTTATTTCCCCTGGCGTCGGGAGCGTATGCGATCGAAAGCCTAGGCGAGACGTCCGCATAACTCGAGATGTTGGTTTGGCCCTCGTATCGCAATCCCATTGAAAGCGTAACGCGCGGGTCGATCGTCCAATCGTCAAGAACGAAAAGCCCAACATCTGTCCGGCTTACGCCCGCTTCCGGTTCGCCGCCCGCGATCGAGAACTGGGTCGGGAACGCACCTGGAAGGTTCAGTATCGTATCGCGATATTGACCAATAGATGTGAACGTGAAGGTGCCGGCAAAGTTACTTGGCGATGAATTGCGAAGGTTCACCTGCCGGAGCCGTCCGCCGAAACGGATGATATGCGATCCCCGGACGATCGAAGTTGTGTTGTTGACCTCGAATCGCCGTTCTTTTGAGAATGCGTTGCCGATATTCGCCCCGCCGCCGATGAATGCATCAAGCACGCGGACGGTCGGCGAATCGTCCTCGCCGAGCTCGCGGCCGTTGCGGTTGACGAACTGGAACCGCGTCTCGTTTATCACAGACGGCGAAACCACGGTCGTATTGGTCACCCGGAACGTATGCTCGGTCTCGCGGCCCGAATAAGCACGCGTCGGCAGGTCGAAGCCCCCCAGGCCCGAATTCTCCGCCCTTTCCGTCTCAAAGAAATATCGTGCGACCAGCGTGTTGTTCTCATTCAACTGAATGTCGAACCGCGGGCTGAATTCGATCTCGGTCTCGGGGACGACGACCGCCCGGGACAGCGGAACGATGTTCAGCGAGGGGTCTAGCACGAGTGCATTGATCAGGGCATTGCTGTCTACGCGTTCATATTCGGCGTCAAAAAAGAAGGAAGCCCGCTCCTTGATCAACGGCCCCGAAAAGTTTCCTTCGAACGTTCGTGTCTGGAACGGCGGACGGTTAGACGCAAAAGGATTCCGCGAATTCAGCGACTCGTCCTCGAATTCGAACTCGGCTTCGCCGCTGAATTCATCGGTTCCGGGTTTTGTCAGGATCTCGATCCGCCCAAATCCGAGACGATCGAATTCAGCCGAGAACGGGTTCTGGTTGATGCGGATCTCGCGGATACTGTCACGCGGCGGGAGCCGTCCGCCGGTAAAGCCGTCGATGTATATCTCACCTCCGCTCGGCCCCGCACCCGGGCCTGCCAGGGCACGGAGGGCCGCTTCGAGGTCCGCCTCGTTGTCCGGCAGTGCCTCAATATCTTTTTCTTTCAGGACGATGGCCCCTGCGGTTGCAGCCGGATCGGTACTGACCGCCGGCGTGTCGGAGACGGTAACTTGGGTCTCTTCGATCGTGACGCCGAGAGTGACGTTGAGGACGACGCTGCGGTTGCTGGTGACCACGACATCGCGATTCTCGTAGCCTGCAAAATTCTCTTTTGAAACGCGGACCGCATATGTGCCCGGAGCGAGTCCGTCGAAAAGGAACTGGCCGGAATCGTTGCTTCGCGTCGTTTTTACCGTTCCGTCGGGCAGGGTCAGGGTGACTTCCGCGTCAAGCACGAGACTGCCCTGCACATCAACGGTCGAACCGCGAATAGAACCTTGGTTCTGTTGGGCTTCGACACCCACGACCGACAGGATAATAAATGCGACCCGAAGCAATGAGCGCCGGGCCGAGCTTCTTTTGCGAAGTATCATGATTGCCCCCTTGATCGACGTTTCCCTTACATTCTAGCCTCTTCCGGCCTGGAATTCCAGATAACGCGTTTTTCGCAGGCTATTTGATCCCGCCGCCGTCGCTATAATCCGGTTTTTGGCGGCGATTGTGGATGAACCCAATGACACTCCTATTAACACTAATGAAATGAAGTAGCGTTTTGTTGCAGAGCGGAAATTCTCTCATCGGACGATGTTCGTCCCGGGCGGTTCGCAAATTTGGCACGGACGCGCGTCTCTTTACCAGGAGGATCAAAAGAAATGATCGGAACTTTTATACAGGTAATTTATAGAGGAATGGTTTTCGTCGGCGGATGGGGAATGAGTTCGTACCAATATGGCTTTAACGATCCGAATCTCTAGTTGACCTATGTCGGTCCCGGAGCGATCCGAGAAGGACCTATCAACGTTAGGTAAATCAAGAATGCCCGCAACACCTAAGTCGCGGGCATTATTCTACTTTAGACCGTCAGTTTTGGATCAAACCGAAGCCGTGATCGCCTCTTCGAAAATCTCGAGGGCGACATCGACATTCTCCTTTGTGAGGATCAGCGGCGGCGACCAGCGAATCGAATTCGAACCGCATCCGAGGATGATCAGCCCTCGTTCGTAGCACGCGTATTCGATCCGGTCTCGCAGCTCGGCATCCGGCTTTAACGTTTCCTTGTCGGTCACAAACTCGACGCCGAGCATCATACCCATCCCGCGTACATCGCCGATGCAGTCGTATTTCTCCATCAGCCGCCGCAACCCCGCTTCAAGATATCCGCCGACCTCCCGGCTGTTCTCGACAAGCCCGCCTTCGAGCAATTCGATCGTTTTCAGAGCGGCGGTCAACGCAACCGGGTTGCCGCCGAAGGTCGACGCATGAGCTCCCTTATGCCAATCCATAATGTCTGCCCGGGCCGTGCACGCCCCGATAGGCATTCCCGACCCTAGCCCTTTGGCCATGCAGACGATGTCGGCCTTCACGCCTTCGTGATGATCGAGCGCGAACATCTTCCCTGTACGTCCCATTCCCGATTGGACCTCATCGACGATCAGCATGATGCCGTTCTCGTCGCATATCCGCCGGAGTTCCTTGACGAACGCCTTCGGGGCCGGAACGTAACCGCCCTCACCCTGCACTGCTTCCAGAATGATGCCGGCCACCTCTTCAGGCGGCGTCGTAGTCTGGAACAAACGGTTCTCGATCCATTTGATCACATCGCGCGAGACCGTGTCCTCGTCGCTGGGCATGTCGGTAGCGAAGTGGCGAAAACGGTTCGGATAAGGGATATGGACGACATCCAGTGCCTGCCGCATAAAGCCCAGCCGCTGGGCCTTCTTTGAGCTTGTCAGTGATAGAGCACCGAGCGTGCGGCCGTGGAACGAACCGAAGAACGATATGAACTTCTGCCGCCGCGTATGGAACATTGCGAGCTTCAGGGCGGTCTCAATGGCCTCGGCACCGCTGTTCGCAAAGTGAGTTTTCGTCGGGCCGTCTATCGGGACGATCTCATTCAGTTTTTTCCCGGCTTCAGGCATGTGCCGGTAGAAAAAATCGGTGCCGCAAAGGTGGATCAGTTCCCCGACCTGTTTCTGGATCGCGGCCACAACTTCCGGATGGCAATGCCCGGTCGAGCAGACGGCCACACCGGCGTTGCAATCCAGAAAAACATTGCCATCGGGATCGGTGATCCAAACGCCCGCGGCGGTGTCGGCAACCAATTTATAGTCGGGCCGCGGATAGCTCGGGGTGACGTATTGAGCGTCCGCGTTGATGATCTCAAGGGCCTTCGGGCCCGGGAGCGAAGTCTTGATGTTGGGCCTTTGCAATTCTTGTGTTGGTTTCATCTCATTTCTCCAAAGGTTTCAGAACTCGTTTGGCAGCGGGCTTGCCCGCCGAAAGCTGGATTCGCCGAGCTGGCTCGACAAAAGACGGTGGCAATGGAGAAATTAGTCGCCGCCGAATAGATTGGCGCGTTGTCGCGAAGGGCGCAATTTGGCGATGCAGCGTGGGGTCATACAAACACCTACAAATATATCCGATTCCAGAACTTATTAAAAGAACAACGTTACTGCCCCAAATACACTCGGGGCCGGTGGATTTCAAATTATTAACCCCAACCCGCCGCTGTTGCCGCCTTGTCCGGCGTCTTCATCCGGTCTAAGCTTCGATAGACCGCGTCACGAAGAGCGAGTTCTCTGGGATCTCCGGTTAACGAAGTACCCATCCGGTTCGTCACATAGGCGTAACCGATGCCTGTTACGGGGTCTGCAAACCCGATCGACCCGCCGGCTCCGGGGTGCCCGAATGCAGCGGGCTGTTCAAAGGGCCACGCCTCGCACGGTTTCATAAAACCGAGTGAGAACTTCGCCTCACCCCGCATGCACTCGTCATAAAAACCGTTTTCCGAGGGGATGGCCGCCGATGCAAGCAGGTCAAGGGTCTCCTTTTTCAGGCCTAATTCCTTGCCACCCGATGCAAACACTCCATAAGCCTTAGCGATCGCCGCCGCTGTCGCAACGCCTCCGCCCGAAGGCACTTCTAGGTCCCGGGCATAGATTGTTTCGTCATCGTGGACGATCCCGGAACCCGGATTTGTGACCAGTGCCCGGTAGATCTTCGAACGCGGATTCAGCGAGTCAATGGTCAGCATTGGCGGGAAGCCCCAGACCATGTCGAGCAGTCCGGGCCGGTCAACCACCGCGAGTCTTGAATTTGGGATCTCACGCGGGAGCCGTATGTAGGCCTCAATACCAAGCGGCAGTGCGATCTCATCATGGAAAAATTGACCAACACTTCGATGTTTCGGGTCGACCCGACGGATCAGTTCGCCTTCGTAAAATCCCAGAGAAATCGCGTGATAGGCCTGTCTTTCTCCCGGTTTCCATGCCGGTGATTGCCGAGCCATCACCTCGGCGAGTTCGTCAAGGTCGGCAACCGTCGCAATATCGACGGGCTCATCAAAGGCGAACAGGCCTGCATGGTGGGCCAGAAGCTGTCGAACCGTAATTTCGTCTTTGCCGTTTTGAGCAAATTCCGGCCAGTAGGCCGCGACCTTTTGGTCGTAGTCGATGAGACCGCGCGAATGTGCCAAGGCGAGGGTCATTCCCGCAAGGCCCTTCGACGTAGAATAAACCACGACCATGGTCTCTTCATCCCAAGGTTCGAGCGTCGCAGCGTCACGGTATCCGCCCCACAGGTCGACAACTTTCTCGCCGTTCAGGAAGACGCTGCATCCGCCGCCTAGTTCGTTTCGTTCCTCAAAGTTCTGTTGAAACGCTTCACCTACCGCCTCGAAACCCGGAGCGACAAAACCATGCAGCTCGAGATGGGCCAGCATTTGATTCTTCTTATGGTTCCTGTAAAAGTAATAGCCCGCTCCCGCCCCGAACAGGCCGAGAAGGGTGCCCGCAGCCAATTTCTTATTCATATTTCCTCCCCTCCGACTGCGCCTTTCTGAAGGAGCATGGATAGATCGCTGATCAAACACGCAATTCGGGTGCCGAATCGAAAGGCAATCTTTTCCAACAAGGGTTGCGGCAATACGTTCCGGTTCCGCGAACATTTTCACGGACAGGCTTGGAAACCTTCGCGGAACGCGGCGTTTTTGCACTCCGCCGCCGCAGCGTGAAAGAATGAAGGCATGAAAAGGTCGCCAAAATTCACGAACCGGCTGATCGATGAAACCAGCCCCTATCTCCTCCAGCATGCCCACAATCCGGTCGAGTGGTATCCGTGGGGTGACGAGGCGTTCGAGAGGGCAAAGGCCGAGGACAAGCCCCTGATCGTCAGTATCGGCTACTCAGCCTGCCACTGGTGCCACGTGATGGAGCACGAATCCTTTGAGGACGAACGCATAGCAGCGATCCAGAACGAGCATTTCATCAACATCAAGGTCGATATGGAAGAGCGGCCCGACGTGGACAAGATCTACATGAACTTCGTCCAGTTGACGACCGGCCGCGGCGGTTGGCCGATGAATGTCTTTGTCACACCTGAAAAGCTGCCGTTCTTCGGTGGGACCTATTTCCCGCCGTCTCCTCGGCACGGGATGCCTTCGTGGCCGCAGATCTTGATGAGCATCGCGGAAGCATGGCGCGAGAGGCGTGAAGAGCTTGAAAAATCGGCGGTCGACATCCTCGGCGAATTACGGCGGTTGACCGTCAACGAAATGTCGAAAACGGGAATCGATGAAGGCATTTCAACCACCGCGTTCAATAGCTTCAGTCGAACTTTCGATGAGAAGGACGGCGGTTGGGGCGGCGCTCCCAAATTCCCGCAGGCGATGTCGATGGAGTTTCTACTCCGATACTGGAAGCGGACCGACGAAGGAGCGGCCCTCGAAATGGTGAAGAAGACGGCCGAAAAGATGGCACGCGGTGGCATGTACGACCAGCTCGGCGGCGGTTTTCACCGTTATTCCGTCGACGCCGTTTGGCTCGTTCCGCATTTCGAGAAGATGCTTTATGACAACGCCCAGCTGATCCGAACCTATCTCCACCTATATCAGATCGAAAGTTCGGAACCGAGAGCCGAGGCGAACGGGGACTTTTTTCGGCGGATCGCCGTCGAAACGCTCGAGTATGTGAAACGCGAGATGCTTGATCCCTCCGGCGGTTTTTATTCCTCGCAGGATGCCGACAGTGAAGGTGAGGAAGGGAAGTTTTTTGTTTGGACCCCGGACGAGGTCGCAGAGGTGCTTGGCGAGGAAGATGCGGCGGAATTCTGCAGGATCTACGACGTGACGGCGAATGGGAATTTCGAGGGGAAAAACATCCTCAATCTCTCGGGCGGAAACGCGAGTGTGAACGAGCGTGCACTGGAAATTCCGACCGATCCCCGCGTTTCTGACTGGCGTGAAAAATTATTTGAGGCCCGAGAAAAGCGGAACAAGCCGTTTCGCGATGAAAAGGTGCTGACGGCCTGGAACGGCCTGATGCTGGCCGCATTCGCCGAGGCCGCCGCAGTCCTGGATTCGCAAGACTATTTAGAGATCGCAAAGAAAAATGCCGATTTCCTGCTCGAGCACTTAATGCAGAAGCCCGACCATGAGGGAGAGCGAAACGCGGGACGTAGTGAACACGCCATTGCTGACGCCCGAGGCGTCGCATCTGATAGCCCAAGGCTCTTAAGAACCTGGAAAGATGGCCGGACGAAGCTGAACGGTTACCTTGAAGACTACGCAAACCTCGCCGACGGTTTGATCGAACTTTATCAAGCGTGCGGGGAAGAGCGATATCTGCTGAAGGCCCGCGAGCTTGCCGAAACGATGATCACCGAGTTTTGGGATGAGGAGAGCGGCGGGTTCTTTTTCACCTCGAATGAACATGAGGAGCTTATCGTCCGGAGCAAGGACCTGTTCGATAATGCGACGCCTTCGGGCAATTCGGCTGCCGCAGACGTCCTGCTGCGGCTTGCCAAGTTCTTTAGCGAGGAGCGTTTTGAGCGTTTCGCCGCAGCCGCTCTCCGGGTCGCCGCTGATCAAATAAGGCGATATCCGCAGGGCTTCGGCAGGGCTCTTTCCGCGATCGAATTCATGCTTGGCGATGTGAAGGAGATCGCGATCGTTGGAACTGACAGCGGCGAACTCTTAAGAACGGTGCGTTCGGAATACCGCCCGGCAACGGTCGTGGCTATCGGCAGCGGGGCCGATGCATCCGAAGTGCCATTACTCGACGGTCGGGGCATGATCGGGGGTTCGGCGGCGGCGTACGTTTGCCGAGGTTTCGTTTGCGGGCGTCCCGTCACAACCCCCGAAGACCTGCGCAGCTTGCTTGATGCGTCTGACAATACGGCTTCGGCTCCCTGATTGTCGGATCCTCATCCGACTTTAGTATTCGACTCGTCCGTGCTGCCCTTGCCAATGGAACCGGGAGAAAAAGGAGAAAAAGAAAAGAGGTGGAAACCGTGGGCGGTCCACCTCTTTTCGATCTTTGTCCCTGAACTTATTTCGCGTTGTTCGCTGAGTTCGAGGTCGTATTCGCCGGCCTGTTGGTTGCGTTCGAAGCAGCGTTCGAAACAGCATTCGCGGCGTTGGCAACGGTGTTAGCTGCGTTGGCAACGGTGTTGGCAGCGGTGTTCATCGCATTCGCAGCGGTGTTCATCGCATTTGCAACAGCGTTGTTCGCACGGTTAGCTGCGTTCGTTGCAGTGTTGTTAGCCGTCGGTGTTTCACCGCAGGCCATTCCAAGAGCACCAAGGGCCAGAAGGCTTGAAAGTGCAATGATTTTTCTCATGTTAAATTGATCTCCTGTCTTCTTCAAAGAATAAGTTTACTTATTTTTACTCACGACTGTTTCTGAAACAGCCTTGTCCCAATCCAGTTTAATTTTGGAACATTGGACAATATAATGACCTAACAAGCCTTAGTCAACCCAAAAAATGTCAAAAAAAACGTTTTTTGCACAAATCTTGACCTTTTTTTTTCGCATTCAGACGATTTTTAGCGGCCACTTCAATATAGCCCGCAATATAATAAAGTATTGACTTGACCCCTTTCCGGACGGTATCTTCTTAATTGCGGAAACGCCCTCCTGCTCCCGTTCCACCATATCGAACCGTACACTGATTAACATTATGAGTGCCGTCTCATATCACGATAATGAATCGCGCGGCTGCCGGATCCCTGCTTCGGCACGCTACGTCCCGATGCTAGTCGGACTTGCCGCGATTGCCTTTACTCTTCTGATCTCCGCTCCCGAGCTCGTCGGCTGGCGATCGGCCCTGGCTGCCGCTTCAGCATTAGTTTTTGTTGCCGCGACGGTTGCCGCCACCCGGCGCCGAGTTCCTGCCCGCATACAAGACCCGGTCCGCGCGGATCCCGTAGTGTCCGGCCGGGCCGAACAACTTAACGAACGCCTTGTCGCGCTTGACGAGGCCAATGAGGTTTTCGGATCGTCGCTGAATGCCGCGGATATGTTTCGTCTGGTCTCGAGCCGCGTCGGCGAGATCTTTCCGTTCGACGCTTCGGCTCTTCTCGTACCGGGCGAAGACCGGTCGGAACTGACATTTCTCCATTTTGACGGGATCAATGCCGACGCTTTTCGCGGGATGGAGATCGCCTCGGATGAAGGGTTGGCTGGTGCTTCATTCCGGAACGGCCGGATCGAGATCTGTTCCGACCTTTCCGCCGATCAGGCGGCCCTCGGAAAGGAAAGGCTCGAACCGTTCTCGGCGTCAGCCGCGATCCCGATGATCCACGGCGACACGGTCTTCGGCGTTTTTCAGATCTTTTGCAGCGAGCCGATAGAACGATCGCCCGACACCTACAAATTGTTCGAAGCGATCTCAGAACACGTAACGCCGATCTTCCGCAACTCGCTCGAATTCGAACGCTCGCTCTCAAAGGCCCTGACGGACGCGATCACCGGCCTGCCGAACGAACGTGCGTTCTACATGGTTCTTGAGAACCAGCTTGCCGAATCGCAACGTAACCGCGAGGAACGGCCTATAACTATCCTGTCTATCGACATTCGCGATTTCGCCGCCGTCAACACGATGCTCGGCCACGCGGTTGGTGACCGGATGCTTGAGTTCACCGGGGCGCGCATCTCGGAGCAGCTTCGGCGGATGGACTTTCTCGCCCGCACGGTCAATGACGAGTTCCATGTGATACTTCCGACCGCGTCTGAAGCCATTGGCCACGAGATCGTCGCCCGTATCAAGCGTGCTTTCGAGACGACGGAGTTCGAATTATCAGACGACGAAGGCTACACCGTCGAACTGAATATCGGGTGGGCAACATTTTGGAAGGACGGCGAGACGCCCGAGGAGCTCCTTCGAACTGCCAACCAGCGTAAACGCCAGGCGAAATCCGAGAAGCCGGCCGGTGTGCTACCTTTCCCAAAAGAGTACGTACACTGACAAAGAACCGCCCGGCGCAGTTTCATCTCGAGCCCCCGTCACGCAGTTCGTGGCCGGGGGCTTTGCTTGTTAGCCGCTGAAAAGAGGCTTACACTCTCTGAATATCCGCGTTCGGCCGCCTTGTGTTTTGGGGCCTGGCCGAGAACCGTTTGACGATCTCGGGTAGAAGGAGAAAATGGCAAAAATAACATTTTACGGTGGGGTCGGGACCGTGACTGGTTCCAAGTACCTGCTCGAACACGAGGGGCGGCGTGTCCTGGTGGATTGTGGTCTTTTTCAGGGCCTCAAAGAACTGCGCCTCCGAAACTGGGAGCCGCCGGCATTCGATCCAAGAGATCTGGATGCGGTCATCATCACGCACGCCCATATCGACCACACCGGCTACCTGCCGCGACTGGTCCGCCTCGGATACGACGGCCCTGTCTTTACATCGCGGGCCACGGCCGACCTGCTTAAGATCCTTTTGCCGGACTCGGGCAGGCTGCAGGAGGAAGAGGCCGATTACCGCAACCGCCACGAACTTACTACGCACCACCCGGCACTTCCGCTATATGACGAGAACGACGCGAAGGATGCCCTCAAGCTCCTTCGTCCGGTGCCGAACGACGCGACGCTCGTTGAAGTGTGCGATGGATTTAGGGCCGGATTTCATGTCGCCGGCCATATCATGGGCGCGAGCCTTGTACTCGTCCAAATGGCTGCGGCCGGCCGGGCGGGCGAAGACCTAAGGTTCCTCTTTTCCGGCGACCTTGGCCACTACGACCAGCCGATCGTCAAGGATCCCGCACGTCCGCCCGACTGCGAATATCTGATGGTCGAATCGACCTACGGCAACCGCCTGCACGGAGACGTCCACCCGGCCGAACAAATGGCGAGGATCATCAACGAAGCCGTTGAGCGGGACGGCCCGGTGCTGATCCCTGCGTTCGCGGTCGGCCGCACGCAGGAAGTGCTTTACCTGGTCAGGGAACTCGAGGACGATGATCGCATCCCCGTTCTGCCGGTCGTCGTCGATTCACCGATGGCGGCACAGGCAACGCAGGTTTATAACCGGTGGAATGAAGAGCACGATGAGGAATATGCATCTATCCTTCAAGAGAAGCGGCACCCACTGAGGACGATGTCTATGACCACGGCGGCCTCGAGGGATGAATCGAAGAAGGTCAACGCCATGAAGGGAGCCCGGATCATCATCTCGGCGTCCGGGATGCTGACCGGCGGCCGGGTCCTTCACCATGCGATGAGGATGCTTCCTGACGAGAATGCGACCGTCGTATTCGTCGGATACCAGGCTGCGGGCACCACCGGCCGGCGGGTTCAGGACGGCGAGCCCGAGGTAAAAATAATGAAGCAGTGGGTGCCGGTCCGATGCCGCGTCGAAAAGGTCGAGGGCTTTTCGGCGCATGCTGATTGGAAGGCCGTGCTTCGATGGCTAGAAGGGCTCGAGACCACGCCGCGAAAGGTCTTCACAACTCATGGCGAACCCGATGCGGCCGAGGCAATGGCGGGGCATATCAGAGAGCGGTTTGGCTGGGACGTCGTAGTGCCGGCCTATGAACAAGTAGATGAGCTTACATAATGTTATGAGATCGAAATTCATTCTACTCACGATTCTTTTCCTTGCGGCTATTGGATCCGCCCAGGACGTAAAGGTCACCGACGAGCTATTCCTCGCCCCGGGCGTAGAACGCCATGCCGGGATTGACGATGTCTATGCTCGTTTCAGCAAGGCGTACCGCGAACTGGATTCCGTCGTGTTCGCGAGCTTGTACTCCAGGAATGCGGCGTATCTTGTCCCCGATGCCGAGATCGACATCGGCAGCGAGAGTATCGCAAAGAGCTTTGGACGCTTTTTCGATTCGGTCCGCAGCCGCAACGCGAATGTCAACATCTCTTTCCGCATCGTCCAGAGGATGGTCGAGGGTCGCCTCGGTTACGACGTTGGGATCTACACGCTTCGCACCTACGTCGACGGCAAAGAGGTCAATTCGGGCCGGGGGAAATTCGTCGTGGTGGCGATCCGCGAGGGCCGCTCATGGAAATTCCAGGTTGACGGCTACATCGGACTGCCCGCCGTGAGATCCGGGGAATAATGGAGTATTTCGAAGCAGCTCCGTCTTCCGACCTGTCCGGCTTTGTAAAGCTGTTCTGGTCGATCCGGGCCGATGCAGCCGGGTCGGCGGCTCATGAACCCGTGCTTCCGGACGGCTGCCCGGAGGTCGTAGTCAATTGCGCCGACCCATTCGAACGCAGGCTTGCCGCTGGTTCCGAGATCCAGCCCCGCGTACTAATTTCCGGACAGATCCTCCGAGCGGTGCACATCCGCCCGACCGGCCGAGTCGATCTGTTCGGTGTCAGGTTCCAGCCCTGGGGAGCACGTGCCTTGTTTGGGATGCCTATGAGTTCCCTTGCCGGGATGGTCGAAGGGCTTTCGGCCGTCGATCCTCCGCTTTCGCGTGAGCTTGAAGGGTCGATCGCTGAGCACGACTCCTTTTCGTCCCGGCAGAACGCTTTCGAGCAGATCCTCCGCAGACGCGCGGCACACAGAGCGATCGGCCTGGAGCTTCCCCGGGCCGCCGTCGAAGCGATCAGTGCGGCCAGCGGCCCGGTTTCGGTGAGACGGCTTTCGGCCGGACTCGGCGTCGGCGAGCGAAGGCTCCAGCGGGTCTTTCGCGAATCGGTCGGGCTCTCGCCAAAGTCTTATTCGCGAATCGACCGCTTCCAGAAGATGCTTCGATGCCTCGGCCGATCGCAGCGCTTGAATGTTCTCGATACTGCCTATTCGCTCGGTTATTACGATCAAAGCCACCTGATCCGCGATTTCAAGGAGATCGCCGGCTTCACGCCCGGGGCTTTTGAAAACTCCAGCGACGGTATCTCGGGCCTTTTGATCGGGGGCGTCTAATTGTCGGGTTTTTACAATACACGACCGCCCGAACTACCTTACAATTCCCGACAGTTACCGAAATACATTTAACGGAGTAGCTCTGAAATGAAAATTATCCTGACTGTCTTTTTCGCGTTTTTTCTTTTTGTCCTTTTACAAGCTCAGGCCCTGGGCCAAGAGACAAAAGCCTCGACCGACGCACTCGGCTGGATGGCCGGCTGCTGGGAACTTAATGCCCGCAATGGGGCGATGGTGATCTCGGAGCAGTGGATGAAACCGGCCGGCGGAACGTTGATAGGGATGAGCCGGACGGTCAGCGGAGGTAAGACCGTCGCGTGGGAATTCATTCGAATTGTGACCGACGCCGAAGGTATTAGCTACGTGGCAAAGCCCCACCAAAACAAGGAAGAGACCGTCTTCAAGATCGCGAAGTTCTCCCCGGCGGAGGTGGTCTTCGAAAATCCGGCTCACGATTTCCCGCAGCGGATCATCTATCGCAAAGGCGAGGCCGATTCGCTTTTCGCCCGTATCGAGGGGACGAGAAACGGTAAGCCGGGCGGAATGGACATACCGATGAAGCGTATCAAATGCGAGCCGTAGATCGAGCCCCTGCTTCATCCTGCGTTATTGAGTTTTCCATCCGGGACGGCTCTTACTTTCCGAAACGCAACGTGGGTCCGCATTCTATAGTCTCAAGGTTTTCCGAGATGAGGATCTCGCGCCGGCTCGGTATATAAACGAACTGGAATGGATTTGTGAGGACGGAGGCGGCCAAACACGTACGGCCGGGCCGCCTAAGGCGCACCTGAACCGACACAGACCCTTTGGACCTCTCTTCCACCGAGATGACCTCTATATTAAAGCCTCCCGAAAGCCGGAGTCCCATATCCACCAGCAGGACCTGTCCATTTTGAAAGTCGATTTGATGCGGGGCTTCGTTCGAATACCCGGCCAGTATCGCGGCGTATTCTTCCTGGGTGGTTATCACTTTCGTCTGTTTGCTGGTCAACCCCGAAGCAAAATCGTTCTGATGAAGAACGACGTAATCTATTGAGGATTGAGCATTGACCCTTTCAGGAGTAAATGAGAGGACCGATATCGCGGCGGCGAATGCCAGAGTGCTGATCAGTATTTTCATCGCGACCTCCAACTAGTGGGCTGTTCGAATGTTGAAGCGCGAGTTCCAAATGGATCCGGAAGTCCCGTGTTGGGAGGACGGCGTAGAGATGGAATCGCACGGAATTAAGGTTCTGCGACCCTTATACACCTGATCGATGGAAAAAACAATTAAAAGATCTTCGAACGCCGCGGCTAAGTTGGTCCACTCCGGGTTCGCGAATGATACGGCTGCAAAGCTCAATCCTTTTTCGGGACGTTGAATCCCTTACGCTTGATCGTCGTGACGCACGAGGTGTCGAAGTTTGCGGGATCCGGCGAGATGATGAACTCGTTAAGGAGTGACGAAAGGCAAGAAATGTTATCGAGGCCGAAGAATCCGTGCCCGCCGCTCTTGACCACGATATGGACGCTGTTCCGGAAGTTCTTCGCTGCAATGTCACCGGCGTCAGGCGGCGTGACCGGGTCCCACTGGCCCGAAAAGATAAGCACGGGCACGTTTGACTTCACCGGTTCCGCGTATCCCTTCGGCACCGTACCTCGCGGCCACAGGTCGCATCCCTCAGCTTGCTGGACTAAGCGGTAATTGCCGAGAAACGTCTTCTCGTTGGCTCGTATGCTCGCTTCGCGGTCGATGAAAGGAAGGTCTTCGGCGCAGAGCACCGAGAGGTACATTCCATTCGATCCGGTGGCGACGATATTTTTCCGGTAGAATAACGCTGCTTCGGCTAGGGGAGCCAGGTCGCCTTTTGCTGCGGTGTTCAGCACGATCGGTACCCTGCTGGCCCCGGCGGACTGGTAAAGCATATACCTGATCGCTTCGGCTGCGAGATCGCGTGAGAGCGAAACTTCGCCCCGGCGTCCTCTTTCGACCTCGATCGTCACCTTCACCGGCCCTTTCCGAAGCGTCTCGAGCACTTTCGCAGCGTCAGCCTTAATGTTGGGAAAGGCCGCGCGACAGGCCGCATCATTAAGGCATTCGTCGAGCACCCCGTGCAGGGCACGTTCGTTTGCTTGCCCGAAATTGCCCGGCATGTGCTGGCCGGTCAGCGACACGCCGTGAAGCACGGCGCTCCGTACGTTCCTTCCGTGCCGTCGAATATATTCCTGGACCGCACGCGTACCGTAGGAGATACCGTAAAGATTGATCTTCCCGTAGCCAAGAGCCGCCCTGACCTCGTCGAGGTCGTCCATTGCTATCGACGTCGTGTAAAGACGAAGATCGGCGTTTTTCTCGAGTTCCGTTCGGCATCGACGCACGTCATCCAAGGGGTTCCAGTGACCCAGATAACTTTGCGGCTCGCTGGGGTTAAAAAAAGTGCAATTCAGTGGATTTGATCTGCCGGTGCCGCGCTGATCGACAAAAACGAGGTCGCGTTCGGTTCGCAGAGGTGTAAGGTCTTCGGCAATGTAGGGGGCTTCTTCGGCCGCAGCCGAACCCGGCCCGCCCGCAAAGTAAAAGACCGGATCGGGAAGTTTCGCCGAACCGGTCGCTGGGAAGACCACTATATTCAATTCGATCTTTCGTCCTGTGCGGGCCGCCCGGTCCTCGAACACCGCATAGCTGCCGCAGAGCGCCTTGGCCGGCTTGTCTTCGCCCGTAGGGATCTCGCACGCCTTGAGCCACGCCGGATAGGCGGGTTTTGCCGCGGCCGGCTGCTGTGCGACGGCAGCCGTGGCGGAAGCGATCATCAAAAAGAGGGCCGCTGTGAGACGCATAGTCAGAAGATACCCCGATATGTTTTCCCGCGGCAGGAAGGGCTCGTCATCATTCGTAACGGAGGCATTCGATCGGGTCGAGCTTTGCCGCCTTTCGGGCCGGCAGCACGCCAAATCCGAGACCGATCAGGATCGAGATCGTTATCGACGTGATGATCATCCACAGTTCGACCTTTGCCGGCAGGACCGGTACGAGCAGAAGGATCAGATTACTGATCCCGATCGACAGGACTAGGCCGATCACGCCTCCGAAGAACGTCAGTGCCATCGCCTCGGCCAGGAATTGGAAAACGATGGCCCATCGAGTGGCGCCAATTGCCTTTCGGATCCCGATCTCCTTCGTCCTCTCAGTCACCGAGACGAGCATGATGTTCATTACGCCGATACCGCCGACCAGGAGCCCCAGCCCCGAGATCGCGATCGCTGCGATCCCGATCCCTGCCAGCATCCCGTCGAACTGCCGCATAAAGTCTTCTGCGGTCTTCATATCGAAATCGTTCGGCTCGCCCGTCTTAACTCCGCGGCGGACGCGAAGAATGCCTTCGATCTCCTGCACTGCGTCATTCAGGAAGCCTTGTTTAGCCTGAACGATATGAAGAACAGCATCGCGAACGGGGGCCACCTTCCGGGCCGTCCGGTAAGGCATGAAGATCTTCCGGTCCTCTTCGTTCTCGCCAAAGAACCCGGCTTCGCGCTTTTCGAGCACGCCCACGATCTCCCATGTGGTCCCGTTCATCCGGATGACCTTGCCGACCGCCTCGGCCGCGTCGTCGTTGAAAAGAGCTTCGACCGCGCTCACGCCGACGACAAGGACCCGCCGCCGCTCGAAATTGTCCATTTCGGTCAGCCAACGGCCCTCCTTCATCTTCAGGTTGGTCAAACCCGGATAATTC
Source organism: Chloracidobacterium sp. (assembly GCA_016716365.1). Classification (GTDB taxonomy): domain Bacteria; phylum Acidobacteriota; class Blastocatellia; order Pyrinomonadales; family Pyrinomonadaceae; genus OLB17. The sequence goes on from JADJWM010000003.1 coordinate 159,411, forward strand.
GGCGTCACGCCGTCGGTGAGGGCCCAGCGATAATTCTTGTCCTTATAGATCATGTTATCGTCGAAGCCGCTGCCCCACGAGCCGATGTTGACTGCGACCGTCGCAATATCGTTCACATATTGCGACTGAGCGAGGATCGCATTTGCGTCCTCCAAAGTCAGCGGCTTGCGGTTCCGTTCGTCGCGGTTCGAAGGCCCGAACCCGGTAGATAGATGGAAAAGATATACGTTGTTCGTTCCATAATCTTCGAACATCTTCACGATCGTCTGCCTCATTCCGGTCAGGATCGACGCCACGACCACGAATGTCAGGATCCCGATCACGATTCCAAGGATCGTCAGGATCGACCGAAACTTATGCGATACGACACTGTCGTACGCCATTTTGAGGACTTCGATGGGCAAAGATGCTGAAACTCGCATAAATGGGTGGCAGACCTTCCGGTCTGACGGTGCTGCAGGCATCAATGCCTGCCGGACCTTCTAAACCTTTTGCAAGGCGACTATAGGATCAAGCCGGGCGGCCTTCCAGGCTGGATAAAGGCCCGCGACGATCCCGATCCCGCTGGACACTATTATTGAGATCACCACATAAAACACAGTGATCGTCATCGTCAGCCCGAGCGCCGCCCCGACCGCGGCCGTGGCCCCGAAAGAGAGCATTATCCCCAACAGTCCGCCGACTATACAGAGCAAGGCCGATTCGATAAGGAACTGGAGCAGTATTTGGCTCTGGGTCGCTCCGAGAGCTTTTCTCAGGCCGACCTCGAACGTGCGTTCGGTGACGGAAACGAGCATGATGTTCATTACCACGATCCCGCCGACGAGAAGGATGATCGCCGTGATCGGGAGTACGACGGCAGCGATCGCACCGGTCACCTGGTCCATCGTCGAGTTGAACTCGTCAACGTTCACGACTGAGAATGTGGCCTCGTCGGTGCCAATCAGCTGCCTCTTGTTCCTCAGCAGCAGCTCGGCCTCTTCGATCGACGGTTTGAAATTCTCGTCTATCACGGTCTTTCCGTGGATCTGCAGCCCCCCGGTTCGGTTGAATATCTGGTTGTGCAGCGTGATCGGGATATATACATGCCGGTCCTGCGACTGGCCGAAAAACGAGCCGCGCTTCGCCTCCATCCCGATTATCGTGACCGGCACGCCGCGGATCTTTATCTGTTTTCCTATCGGTGAGGTGAATTCAAACAGGCGCTCTTTAACGTCCATCCCGATAACGGCCACCGACGCCGACCGCTCGACCTCTTCCTTTGAGAAGAAACGGCCTTCTTCCAACGTCTTGTCTTCGATCTCGTACATGTTGTCGGTCACGCCGATCATGCGGACAGACGGCATCTCGATCGCGTTCTCCTGGAGATCGGCGCCCGCATTCATCTGTGCACCGACGTAGGTGCAAAGCTGGCAATTGTCCCGGACGTACTCATACTCTTCCCAGATCACGTCCCTGTTCCGCCGGTTCAGGCGCTCATATTCCTCGCCCGACATCCCGCCGACCTGGGCCAGCCGCGTGATCATAAAATGATTAGACCCAAGCACCTTCGAAACCTGGCCGATCACATAGGTCTTGAGCCCTGAGATCGAAGCGCTCACCACGATCACTGCCGCGACGCCGATGATGATCCCGATCAGCGTCAAAAAGGCCCTGAGCTTATGCTCGAGGATCGATTTGAGAGCGATCCAGAATGCATCGGTATAGAATGAGTAGAGCTGTCTCATTTGAGTTGTTTATTCGACACCTGGAATGCGGAATTACCCGCCGGATAAGACTGAAAACGTAATTGACCGGCAAAAGTTCTGAAAATTCCGAGAAAATTCCGATTGGATGCACGATATTCGCCCGTGATATACTCCGGCTTTATATTTTTTCTTAACGGAGATAACCGCTTTGGCAGTCTTAGTCGACAAGAACACACGTCTGATCGTTCAGGGCATTACGGGCAAGGAAGGCACCTTTCACACGCTTCAGATGCGTGATTACGGTACGAACGTCGTCGGAGGCGTCACGCCCGGCAAGGGCGGTACGACGCACGAAGGCATTCCCGTTTTCAATACCGTGGCGGACGCGGTCAAAGAAACCGGTGCAAATGCATCGGTCATCTACGTCCCGCCTGCGTTCGCCGCCGATGCGATCATGGAAGCTGCCGACTCGGCTATTCCGGTCGTGGTCTGCATAACCGAGGGCATCCCCGTCGCGGATATGGTGAAGGCGAGGGAATTTCTCGTTGGCCTATCAACCCGCAGTCCGCAGTCCGCAGTTCGCACTCGTTTGATCGGCCCGAACTGCCCCGGCATCATTTCGCCGGGCAAATGCAAGATCGGCATCATGCCCGGCCATATTCACAAAGAAGGCCGCATCGGCGTCGTTTCACGTTCGGGAACGCTTACCTATGAAGCGGTTGGACAATTATCTTCACTCGGCCTTGGCCAATCGTCCGCGATCGGCATCGGGGGCGACCCGATCATCGGCACGACGCACACAGACGCCTTGAAATTGTTCCAGGAAGATGACGAGACCGACGCGATAGTGATGATCGGTGAGATCGGCGGCACCGCTGAGGAAGACGCCGCGGCATACGCCAAAGACAACGTGACTAAGCCGATCGTGGCCTTTATCGCCGGCCAGACGGCCCCGCCCGGACGCCGCATGGGCCACGCCGGTGCTATCATCTCCGGCGGCAAGGGCACCGCCGCCGAAAAGATGAAAGCCCTGTCCGAAGCCGGCATCCGCGTCGTCCAATCACCAGCCGACATCGGCTCGGCCGACATCATTGGCTCGGCGGTCGTCGAGGTGCTTGGTTCAAGTGCCGCCGCTTAGCGATCAGTCATTTCTAAAACAACGCCTTCGGCCTTCACGGCCAGGCTCTCACAGGAGGTTCGTATGCCACAAGGCACTACACTTTTACATCGTTGGTTCGAAGAGGTTTGGAATCAGAAGAGAGTTTCGGCCATTCATGAGATGATTTCCGAAGACACCATTATCCATGGCCTAACGGGGCCGGGCGGGCCGCCGGTAAAAGGTGCGTCCGAGTTCGAGCAGTTCCACGCCACTTTTGTCAACGCATTTCCAGATACGCACATCGACGTCTTCGACGTTGTGACTGAGGGCGACAAGATGGCTTGCCGATTCACGGTAACGGGCCGTCAGGCGGGGGACCTCCCGGATATCGCTGCGACAAATAAAAAGGTCCTGTTCGACGGTTCCGGCATTTGCACCGTGGCCGACGGCCGGTTTACCGAGGTTTGGAACATCATCGACTTCCCGAAGATGCAGTACGACCTCGCCGCGGACACGCCCGATATCGAATGAGGTTCTCGCACACGTTTCGCGTGGCCCCCGCCGACATTGATGAGCAGGGCCACGTCAACAACGTCGCCTATCTACGGTGGATCCAGGAGGTCGCGGTGGCTCATTGGCTCCATGCCGTTACCGCCGAGACGATCGAGCGATACTCCTGGGTCGTACTTCGCCACGAGATCGACTATCGCAAGGCCGCGTTCCGCGATGACGAGATCACGGCCGTCACATGGGTCGGTGAGTGGACCCGCGTTCGCTGTGAACGATTCACGGAGATCCGCCGCGACGCCGACCTGCTGGTAAGCGGCCGGACCTATTGGTGCATGATCGACCGCCAAACTTCCAAACCCGCCCGAATCTCAACCGACCTGATCCAGAGATTTGCCTAGCGACGTACACAGGAAAACGGAGACTGCCGGTCGCCAGTCTGACTCCGCCCTGCCGACGACAGCTACATTCGGGCATTTCGCGGAGTACGGACCTCTGTTGTATCCTTAAGCCTTGTATTCACCATCAATTTTTCGCGAGGAACTTTATTAAAATGAGCAATTTAACATTCGGGATCATCAAGCCCGACGCTGTCCGTGCAGGCAAGCAGGGGCAGATAATCTCACGAATACTCGGAGCGGGCTTCACTATTCGCGGTATGAAGCTTGTACATCAAACGCGGAAGCAGGCCGAGGGATTTTATGCCGTCCATGCTGGCAAAGGCTTCTTCGATGAGCTTTGCGATTTTATGTCGAGCGGGCCTTGTGTGGTTCTCGTTCTCGAGAAAGAGAACGCCGTTAAGGCTTGGCGTGACCTGATGGGTGCAACGAACCCGGCCGAGGCCGCGGAAGACACCATCCGCAAGGATTTTGCGACTTCGATCGGAGAGAATGCCGTCCATGGCTCCGATTCGGACGAGAACGCTGCCATCGAGATCAGCTATTTCTTCAGCAAACTTGAATTAGTCTAAGGCTAAGGGTATAAAAACATATCCGAATTCGAAGAGCGGATCGCTTACGGAGGCTTTTGGGGTGATCTGCTGCGTATTCGAGAACTTCTAAGGAAGGCAAGATCAAATGAAGAAATGCCCTACCTGCGAAAGGACCTTTGACGAGAACATGCGGTTTTGTCAGGCCGACGGCACCCCGCTTGTGGACGACGCCCCGGCGATCGATCCGTATAAGACAATGGTCTCGTCGTCCAGGGACATCGCGGATTCGATCCCGGCGGCTGACGCTGCTCCGCCGGTCGAAGCTCCGAAAGAAAGAGAGCAGGAAGTGCTTGAGCTGCCGCCGGACCGGGATCCGAAAAAGACGATGCTGGTTTCGGAAGATGAGATCCGTCGAGAGATGGCTTCGCATGACGAGCCCGTCGTGGACCTGCCGCCGGTCGCCCCGGAGCCGCCCAAATTCTCGGAACCGAGCCCGAAACCACCGTCGTTCGGCGAACCTCAGGCGTCGCCTCCTCCGTCTCCGTTTTCCGCTCAGGCCGATGACAGGGCGGCGAATCAGGCACCGGAACAACCTTTCAATGTAACTACGCCGCCGATACCGTCACCGTTCGAAAGCCCGAAACCGTCGGCGATCGAGGCCCCGGCAGCGATGTTTGACCCGCGACCGATGGCCGACCCTCCTCCGAGCCCGTCCGAGGATCTTTCGGCGGGACTGGGTGCGGCCCCTGTGGCAGCCGCGCCGATGCAGACCGCTCCACCGCCCGTTCAGAACTGGGAGTCTAACGAACCTATGCAAAATCAACAATTTACACCGCCATCCGCGTCCGCCGCTCCGAACCAGACAATGGCGATAGTTTCATTGGTCCTCGGTGTGCTAAGTATCATCTGCTGCGGCTTTCTCGCTGGGGTTCCGGCCGTGATCGTCGGATTCATGGCTCGAAGCAAGGCCAACAGTAATCCTGCCGAGTTCGGTGGGGCTGGGCTGGCTCTTGGTGGCATCATCACCGGGATCATCGGAACCATCCTGGGAATAATCTTGTTGATCGTGAATATCGCCCTCGGAGGCCTCGGGACGATCCCGTCGTTTTAGCGGCCGATCTTAGGCTGCGAGGGTATTAATATGCGGTCATGTAGCCGGAATTATGTTTCGGATTTGAAGAATGAGTATTGTATCTGACGTCCTGCAATCGACTACCGCGATCCTCAAGGGGATGAAGCGTACGCTGTCCGAGATCCCGCGAAAAAAGTGGACAGTTCAGTATCCGGATGAGCCGGTGACCGTCCAGCCCCGGTATCGCGGCCAGCATTTGCTGCACGTTGATGAAGCCGGGAAGGAAAAGTGCGTCGCATGCTATTTGTGTGCGGCGGCATGTCCTTCGGATTGTATTTACATCGAAGCCGAGACGGACCCGAGGCCCTATAATGAGCGGATCGGCCGTGATGAGAGATACGCCAAGGTCTATAATATCGATTACGGACGCTGTATCTTCTGTGGTTATTGTGTCGAGGCTTGCCCGAAAGATGCCATCACCCACGGATACAATTTCGAGATATCGGTTTACAACCGTGCGGATCTTCTGAAGACCAAAGATGACCTGCTCATCACCAAGCAGAAGCAATCGAAAAACTATCGTGTTGCTCTTTCATCAGAGGACGTTGATTCAGAATTCAAGGTCGTGTAGTTGCCGCCAGGGCAGTGCGGCACCCTTCTGGGACTCGTTTCGATTACGTTGGGCAGGTTTTCGGGCCTGTCCAATCTTTTTTATGCAACGTGTGGGTAAGAGAGTAAGTAGCGAGAGGAGGATCCCGCCTACCCGGAAAGGCCGGGATCATGAGATCCGCGCACGTGCGCTCAGGGAATTTGCAGGTCTTACGTCAGACGACCAGCGTCTTGATCCGTTCAAGCTTGCCCATCACGCGAGGTTAATGGTCATCGATTTCAAGCAAGTCCAAGGGGTCCTCAGCGTGGAGACGGTCACGGAATTACTTGACAACGCCAAAGACAGCTGGTCGGGCGGAGCGGCCTCGAAAGTCCTGCCCGGTGGCGAAAAGTTGATAGTCCTGAATCCGACTCACGGCAGAAACCGTCAAAGGGCCACCTTGATGGAGGAGATCTGTCACGTATTTCTGGGCCACACGGCAAGCAGGCTCGCGATACGAAAGAAAGACCGTAACGGAAACATCCTGGCTCGTGATTACCATGCCGATATCGAAGAAGAAGCTTATGCGACCGGCGCCGCCGCTTTGGTGCCCTTTGGCGGCCTAAGAGAAATGATCGAAAAAGGAAAGACCGCCCCTGAGATCGCCGGGCATTACGGCGTAAGCAAACCCCTCGTCGAATATCGTCTGAAGGTCTCGCGACTGTGGGATGAATACACCCGCAAGATCTTTCATGTAGGATCCTGAATGGACGACCCAAACCAATCCAACCCGGATCCCCGGCCCAAGCTCTCGATGGTCGAGAAATTGAGGCTTCTTCTGGATATCACAAAGAAGATAAGCCGCTCTCTTGATCTGGACGAGGTGCTGAACCTCGTTATGGACACGCTCGGCTCGCTTCTTCCGTACGACGCAGCCGGGATCTATCTGATCGAGCATTCCGAGAAGGACGGCAATCCATATGTGTTCAAGTCAAAGGTTGTCCGAGGTTATGAGATCAGCTTCGAGCTGGTCGAACCCAGGTTAAAGATGGGTGAGGGGTTCCTTGGTACCGTCGCACAGACGGGCATGCCCATCATTTCGCCTGACGTCAGCAAGGACCATCGTTATTTCGCGGCTCGAAAGCGGACCCGGTCCGAGATGGTCGCCCCGATCATCTCGAATGACCGCGTGATCGGCGCTTTCGACCTTGAGAGCGACGAACTGAACGCCTATTCAGAAGACGACCTTTCTTTGCTTCAACTCCTTAGCTCGCAAGTCGCCATTATCATCGAAAAGGATCGCCTTTATGAGCAGGTGGTCAAGCAAAAAAGGCTCGAGGCACAATTAGAGATCGCACGGCAGGTCCAGCTCGAACTCCTTCCCGACAACTATCCTGAATACGACAACTTCGACATAAGCGCCTATATATTCCCGACCGAAGAGGTCTCGGGTGATTATTACGACTGGGTGAAGATCTTCGACGACCAAATAGGCATTATAGTTGCAGATGCGGTCGGGAAGGGTGTTCCGGCTGCACTTCTGATGTCATTTCTTCGGGCTAGTTTGCGGGCGGGTGTGCAGGTAGGTTATGCACCGCACATCGCCCTGTCCAAGGTCAGCAAGCTGCTCTGGGATTCGACCGAAGACCACCAGTTTATCACTGCGATCTACGGTATTCTCGATACGACCAACAGGACTTTTGTATATTCGAATGCCGGCCACAATCCCCCGCTCTTGATCAAACCGAACGGAGAATTTCGATTCGTCGAGTACGGAGATACGCCTCTCGGAATGTTCGAGGATGCCTACTTTCACCAACATTTCATACGATTCGAAGTCGGACAGGTGATGGTCGTCTATACTGACGGGATCATCGAAGCCGCAGATGAAAGCGGCGAGGAGTATGGATTGGAGCGGTTTGCCGAAAGGGTGCTCGAATGTATTGACCTGCCCGCCAAAGAGATGATCGATTTTATCCGAAAGGGCGTGGCTGATTTTACGGATAGAAAGTTCCTGGACGATGACGGAACCCTCTTTATTGTAAAAGCTACCTAGAACGGGCCTCCACCCCTAATTTCCTTTCTGATCCCGCGGTGGCCGACGCGCCAACTTCCTCGAGATCGGCGTGTGACCCATCCGCTGCCGCGATCTGGCGATCATTAGCACGACCGCAAAAAAGGAAGGGCGCGGTCGGCCCCGATCTGCGATCGAATCCTTCCGCGCTCCTACTTTTGTTGAATTTTTAAAGTTGGCTTCTCAGTGAGCCTTTGCGGAACTGTGCAACGTTGCGCCGCCCGGAACCACTGGTGATGTGTAATCCCCGTAATTTATCTTTCGGTTTTCAATCGAGAAAGCATAGATATCGAATCCGAATGCATCCAAAAGGTCGGTCAGCTCATTAGTTCTAAGGACGTACAGATTCGGGCTGAATCCGAGTTCCGATCGGATCTCAAGCAATCGTTCGATCACCTCGAGAGGTGCAAAACATTGAGTTGGGTCTTTAAGTGTCGCCATCTGTGTTCGTCGTCAGATCGCCCATCAGGCGTTTTCGACATCGGTTTGATTGTGGCCGCCGCTCAAAGGTTGTTCGCATTCTTCAGACAACCCTTTCGGCCGTTTCTCTCACTATCAGATAGAAGAACGAATAATTATTGATTTTTGCCTAAAAACGGCTTAGCATCTTACTAAAGCTCTTCCCAAGGAGATCATATGTTAAGGAATTTGACCCGGTCCCTATGCCTCATTATCGCGGCAGGGGCTCTTGCTTCGTCGGTCATCGGTCAGACCGAAGGCAGGATCACGCCAGCTTCAAGCAAATACGTTGTTTCGACAAATGCCGGGGCTGTCAATCTCGTTTCGGGCCAGGTCGGCGTCGTGCGGGAAGCGGGTGACAGCGGCCACCTGTTCAGCGGCGATTCTCTTGAGGTCGGCGACCGCGTTTCAACCGGAAGGAACGGTAAGGCCGAGATCCTCTTAAATCCTGGATCATACCTGCGTCTTGGTTCTCTCTCCGCGTTTGAGTTTAAGACAACGTCGCTTGAAGATCTTCAGATCAAGCTGCATTCCGGCAGCGCGGTGCTCGAGGTTTTTGCGACGGAGGACTTTGTTGTTTCTGTAACGACACCTAAGAGCAGCTTCAGGATCATCGATTCGGGGGTTTACCGCATCGATGTGGATGGGATGGGTGTCGGCAAGATCCAGGTTGAGAAAGGTAAGGCTGAACTGGGCGACCGCAATGCATCGGTGGTCAAATCCGGCCGCGAGGGCCTGGTCGCCGGCGGGAGTGCCAGTATCAAGAAGTTTGACCGCGGCGACCGTGACGAGTTGGATTCTTGGAGCAAAGGCCGCGCAAAGGAACTTGCAAAGCTCGTAGCGGGCCTCGATCGCAGCAACATGAGGACCTCGCTGATGAGGTCGTTCCTTGGCCGTCAGTGGGACCTCTATGGCTCGTTCGGATTGTGGATCTATGACCCGTTCCGCCGAAGCCATTGCTTCCTGCCTTTCGGCTGGGGCTGGGGGTCACCGTACGGTTACGGGTTCGGCTACAATATCTATTATTACAATCTTCCGCCGGTCGTCTTTACCCCGCCGCCTTCAGGCGTGACGCCAGGTTCACCGGTTTTGACCGTAAAGCCGGGCAGGCAGCAGGGGGCACCGGTTAGACCGCCGTACACCCAGGTTCAAGGTTCCAGTGAATCGACCGGACGCAACATACGGACGAGCAAGCCGGGGCGCGGCATTGATCTCAACCCGTCGATGACGTCGGATCCGATCCGTTCCTCGTCGAGCACGATCTTTAGCCCGCCGTCCTCGGCGCCGGTGTCAGCTCCGATCCTGGATGCGAAACCCGGCCGAAAACCTTAAACAGGTGTAAATTTCAGAGATGAGGCGGGCCACCTGGCCCGCCTTTTCCTTTTTTTGGATGGATCGGTCCGCATTGTTTATCGGATCAACACTGTCGAGATCGATTCTGCAGACTGGCCGCTGATCCCAAAATAAGGCTCGATGATAAGAAGGACCGACTGAAAGGCGTTGAAGATCGTGTGAATGATCACGCAGGGAAGCAAGTTGCCAGTTCTCGCCCTGACCAGCGTGAGGATCAGGCTGAGCATTGTCAACAGGAACATCGTCGAAAAGCTAGGATAATACTGCGGCAGATGCACGAGAGCAAAAAGAAGGGTGACCAATCCGATCGCCGCGTTCATTCCGACCGCCCTTTGCAACGCCGAATAGACCACGCCGCGATAGACCACTTCTTCCACGAGCGGGGCGGTGAAGGTCGCCATAAAAGCTACTAGAAAGACAGCGTATCGCGAACTCTTGAGTATGCGGGTGAGCTCGTTTTCCTGCTCGGGAAAAATGGACCCGACAGCGGCCATGAACACAAAAAATCCGCCGAGGATCAAGACATAGTGCCACCAAGCCATCCCACCGCCCCGCCAGCCGAGCATTTCGAAAAAGCTGAATCGGCGGCCGCCGGTCACCAATGGCCAGGCGATCAAAAGTGTCAGCAGGTGAGCCGGGATCACGGCTATTATCTGGATAATGATCGCCGTCGGATCGGTGGACAGCGATCTGATGACAGATTCGGCATCGGCACCGGCCTCGCCGTACCTGAGCGCATACGGCGCAAGGAAAAGAGCGGGCACCGTCACTATAAGCAGAACGCTGAGGAACCAAAAGCCGATCGCCAAACCCGGCCCCCAGGGAGGGTCGTTCGGGCCCGGTGCCTCCGGCCTGTTCGGCTCCGTCTCCAACCGGATCGGAGCCTCTTGTGATCCTGAAATGATCTCTGACACGATTGAAAGTGTATCGAATGGACCTTGAAGTTCCAAGTTTTAGAACTTAGGTCTTGATAAGCGATCGGAATCGGTTTAATCTAGAATCCCGTGGAGCCTCACGGGGATGAACCCAAACAAAATGTGATCGCAATTATTCCGGCAAGGTTCGGCTCGACTCGTTTGCCGGGAAAGCTGCTGCTTGAGGTTGGCGGAAGGCCGTTGATCCTGCATACGATGGATCGGGCCCAGAGGGCCCGGCATGTCGGAAGAGTGATCGTAGCAACCGACGATCTCCGTATAGAGAGAATCGTACTGGACGCCGGCGGCGAGGCCGTCATGACTTCGCCGGAGCACGCATCTGGAAGCGATCGGGTTGCCGAGGTCGCCGAGGGGCTGGCGGCAGGTTCCATCGTTGTCAACGTGCAGGGCGACGAGCCGCTTATCTCGCCGGAGACGATCGATCGAGCGGTCGAGGCCCTGTTGGAAGACGCGTCGGTGGATATCGCGACCACTTGCGAGCCGATCGAAAGCCTTTCGGAATTGCTGGACGGCAATGTGGTCAAGGTTGTGACGAACGGCCACGGGGACGCCTTATATTTCTCCAGATCGCCGATCCCTTATCCGCGAGACGCTTCTTTGCGATCTGATGGTGACCCGAATAAGGCGATAACTAATAAGCCTGAACTGCTTGGGCTGTTCAAAAAGCACACGGGGCTCTACGCCTATCGGCGAGAGTTTCTGCTTAAGTTTACGTTGATGGAGCGTTCGGCACTTGAGAAGATCGAGATGTTGGAACAGCTTCGGGCGTTGGAGAATGGAGCACGGATCAAGGTGGTCGAAGCGGCCGGTGCTTCAATTGGCGTTGATACGGCTGAGGACCTCGAGCGGGTAAGGGCGATCTTGGCCGACTCGGGGTCGAAGACGACATTTGCCTAGAAGGTGTTTATATGAGCGATTGGGCCGGTTTGGGATTTTTGCTGCTCTTGTTGCTGGGAGCTTATTTCGGTCTGAGACAACTCGCAAATCCCAGACAGCGGACCGCTGAAGAATTTGAGCGAAACGCGTCCGAGAATACGACCATGCTTGGGGCGACGATGAATGCTCTCAATGAGCTGATGAACCCGGAGGCGGCAAAGGCGAAAGAGGTCCAAATGCAGATGAAAGACGGCCGTTATACAAAGAAACGGAGGGAAGGAAAGGCAGGCGGGGAAGACGGTACTTAGTATCTGCTTACCGACAACAGGGCGGAAACCGAACGGGGGAAAAGCATAGCGAGAAACGAGATCTTATGACCAAATACATTTTTGTCACGGGCGGCGTGGTTTCGAGTTTGGGCAAGGGGCTGGCGGCGAGTTCGATCGGCTGTTTGCTCGAAGCCCGAGGGATGAAGGTTCAGATGATGAAGCTGGACCCGTATATCAATGTCGATCCGGGCACGATGTCGCCGTTCCAGCACGGCGAGGTGTTCGTGACCGACGACGGGGCCGAGACCGACCTGGACCTCGGGCATTACGAAAGATTCACAAATGCCAAGCTCTCGCAGGCGAACAACTGGACAAGCGGCCGCATTTATCTATCGGTGATCGAGAAGGAACGTCGTGGAGATTATCTCGGGAAAACGATCCAGGTCATCCCGCATATTACCGATGAGATCAAAGCAGCGATCAGGGCAGTTGCCAAAGAACATGAACCCGACGTTTTGATCGTCGAGATCGGCGGTACCGTCGGCGATATCGAGTCTCTGCCGTTCCTCGAAGCGATCCGCCAGATCGGCAATGAAGAGGGACATAGGAACGCAATTTTCGTCCACGTAACGCTCGTTCCGTATATCGCTGCCGCCGGAGAGCTTAAAACAAAGCCCACGCAGCACTCGGTCAAAGAGCTTCGAGAGATCGGTATCGCGCCCGACATTCTTTTGTGCCGGTCCGAGAGGACGCTTTCGATGGACCTTCGCCGTAAGATCGCCCTGTTTTGCAACGTTCAGGAGAACGCCGTCATTTCCGCGCTCGACGTGCCGACCATCTACGAGGTGCCTCTTGCATTTCACGATCAGGGCCTCGACGAACTGATCGTTGACGACCTAGATCTAGACGAACAGTTCCCGCACCTCGATCTAAAGAACTGGCGAGAGCTGGTCGCTACGATAAAGGACCCGACCGGCGGCTCGGTCCGGATCGCCATCGTCGGCAAGTACGTCGAGCTTGAAGATTCATATAAGTCCCTTCGAGAGGCGTTGACGCATGCCGGCGTGGCGAACAATCTTCGCGTGAACGTGACCTGGATCGAATCGGAAAACCTGATGAAGGACGATTACGAGACGGAGCTGCATGACTTCGACGCGATCCTGGTGCCGGGCGGGTTCGGTAAGCGGGGTATCTCGGGAATGCTTCGTGCGATCAAGTATGCCCGACGGTCCGGCACTCCATACTTCGGAATTTGCCTCGGAATGCAGACCGCTTGCATCGAATTTGCACGGAACGTCTGCGGTCTGAAGGACGCGGACTCGACCGAGTTTAACGAAGAGACGCCGTTTCCCATTATCTTCAAGCTTCGAGACCTTGTCGGTGTCGATGAGATGGGCGGTACCATGAGGCTCGGTGCGTGGGAGTGCGACCTCAAGGAGGATTCGCTCGCCCGCGAGATCTTCGGCGGCAGCGGACGCATCAGTGAGAGGCATAGACACCGGTTCGAGTTCAATCCTGAATTCAGGCCTGTCTTGGAAAAGGAGGGGCTTCGCTTCAGCGGGATCTCGCCGGATGGAAAGTTCGTGGAGATCATAGAGCTTGACCGGACCCAGCACCCGTTCTTTATCGCATGCCAATTCCATCCGGAGTACAGATCGAAGCCGCTTGCCGCCCACCCGCTGTTTTCGGCGTTTGTTCACGCAGCCTGGGAGAATCGGCTTTCGAGCGAAAATCTCCAGCACGATGTTGCGAGCGACCGGCAGCCGCAGGCGGCCCCGTCCGAGTCTGCCAAAGAGACTGCCGGGTGACGGAAAGCTGACCTTATGCACGTGATCCTTCTGACGCACGGCGGCGCCGATCTTGTGATCGACCGATTGGCCCGGCTCGAAGGGGTCGAGGTCGCCGGCGTGTTCATCGAAAAGCGGGTTGCACCTGAGAGAGGCCCGATCGATAAGCTGAAGCGTTCGATCAAGTACGACGGAGTTTTGACAACGTTGGCGAAGGTCGGCCAGTTTCGCAACGGATCGGCGGCGGCCGCGGACCAGGCGGCGGACCTCACCCGCGAAGCGGCCGAGCGGCTCGGTATCCCAGTCTTCGACCTTGACGACTACCACGCTCCCGAGTCCATTGAAACGATCCGGTCTTCGAATGCCGACCTCGGCGTGATATTCGGGACGAACATAATCAAGGAGAGTGTGTTCTCTATTCCCAAGCTAGGGTCGATCAATCTTCATCAAGGGATGGCTCCCTTCTACCGAGGCGGCCCGCCAATGTTTTGGGAGTTGTATAATGGCGAAAAGGAGGTCGGACTGACGGTTCACTTCGTCGCGGCCAAGGTCGATACAGGTGACATCATAATGCAGAAAGCGATCCCTCTCGAGTATGATCCGGGATTCGGCCTTGATTTCGAGAGCTTTATATCCGATTTTCGTGCGAAGCTTCGCGGTGAAAGCGCATCGTTGATCTCCGAAGCGGTCTCGTCCATTGCTGCCGGGGTTCATATTCGCAACCCGCAGGATATTTCGCTTGGTAAACGATATCGGCTTCCGACAAAGAAAGAAAAGGACGAGCTTCGGCGACGCCTCAAGGAGCGTCTCGCAAAGGGGGCTTTATGATCAAAGGCGTCGCAGTCGACATTCTGCAAAAGCTGAACGCCTTTGCACCTGCTCGATTCCTGAATCGAAACAAGCTGTTGATACTTATGTACCATCGTTTCAGCAGCGGCGAAGAGATCGGGAAAACATCGGCGGCTTTATTTGAACGGCATCTCGTTTACCTGAAGCTGCATTACAACCCCATCTCACTTTCAGAGGCGGTCACGAGATACATCGCGAACGAACCCGTCCCGCCCCGCTCGGTCGTGTTAACCGTTGATGACGGATATTTCGACTTCTTCGACGTCGCCTTCCCGCTACTGACGAAGTATGAATTTCCGGCAACGATCTATGTGGTCACCGATTTCGTCGGGCAGAAGGCGTGGATCTGGACCGATAAAATGAGATTTGTCTTTCTGGCGGCACCAAAAGGGCCCGGTGGAAGTGTCCGTCGGGACGGATCGCTTCGAATTCGACCTGAACGGCAAAATTTCGAGATTCGCCGCGGCCGGAAAGATAAATTCCACCCTTAAGCGGCTGCCGGACGACGTTAAGGAAGCACAGATCAGTGAGATCGCGGATTCGTTTAAGGTCCAATTGCCGGAATCGCCACCGGCGGAGTTTGGTCCATTGACGTTCGACCAACTCGAAGAATTATCGAAGAACCGAGTCGAGATCGGATCACACACCGTCTCGCATCCGATCCTGACCAACGTGGATGAAAAGCGGCTGAAAGACGAACTGGAAAGTTCGCATTCCGTCGTCGAGCCATTCGCGTCGAACGGGATGGTCCATTTTTGTTATCCGAACGGAAACGTATCCGACCGGGAACGCGACGCCGCAAAGGCGGCCGGCTTCGCTTCCGCGGTTACGACGGAGATCAGATTGTGCAACAATGAGGAAGACATTTACTTGCTGCCGCGGATCGATGCCGAACCTGAAATGCATCGTTTTGTGCAGGCCACCAGCGGGTTTGATTCGATGAAACCCCGGGGCTCTGGCCGCACCTGATCAGAATATGCAGTCGTTCTCAATAAACGGAGTCAGCTTTGGAGCCGGAAAGCTCTCATTCCTTCTTGGCCCCTGCGTGGTGGAATCGGCAGATCACGCAATGTTCATGGCCCAGGAGATCAATGACATCTGCAGTTCGGTGGGCGTAGGATTCGTTTATAAGTCATCATTCGATAAAGCGAATCGGAGTTCTATCGAGAGCTTCCGGGGCGACGGAATGGCGTTCGGGCTCGAAGTGTTGGCCCAGGTGAAGAAAGAGATCGGCGTCCCCGTGATCACCGATATCCATGAGCCCTGGCAGGCCGAAGAAGCGGCGGAGGTCGCCGACATGCTGCAGATCCCGGCTTTTCTTTGCCGACAGACGGACCTTCTCGTCGCGGCCGCGAAGACTGGCCGGGCGGTGAATGTTAAGAAAGGACAGTTCCTTGCCCCGTGGGACGCGAAGAACATCGTGGACAAGCTGCAGAATGCGGGCTGCGAAAAGATACTCTTGACCGAGCGCGGTGCAAGTTTCGGTTACAACAATCTGGTTGTAGACCTTCGAAGTTTTCCGATAATGCGGTCTTTCGGTGTTCCGGTTGTATTCGATGTTACGCACAGCCTCCAGCTTCCCGGCGGATTGGGAAAAGCAACGGGCGGCCAATCAGAATACATCGAATACTTTGCTCGTGCGGGCGTCGCGTGCGGTGTCGATGCGGTTTTTATGGAGGTTCACGACAACCCGGCCAAGGCTCCGAGCGATGGGCCGAACCAGTTGCCGCTGGGCCGGCTCGCTCCTCTTCTGCAGAAGTTGAAGCTCATCCATGAGCTAGTTTCGGAAGCCGCTCAGGTCAAAGTAGCCGATTAGCATAATGACTCGATCCATTTTTTTCGTTTCGGCCATTTTATTTCTGTTTGCGTTCGCTTCACCGTCTCAGGACGATACGCGGCCAACCGCGACTTGGCGCGTGATGCGGTATGACCTTACGGGGACCGCTCCGACACAAGGAACCGAAAGGAACCTCACGCTCAAGGCCAGGCTCGATCTTAAAAACGTCTCGTCGCGACCGGCGACCACGGTCACACTGCGGATCGCACCGTCGGCCGCGGTCTCTTCGATATCCATTAACTCATCAACGGCCGATTTCACGAAAGCGGAAGAGAAGATTGGGGCCGGAACGGCTCTCCAGCGGGTTCAGGTCCGCGTTCCGTCGGTTCAGCCCGAAGGTCAGATCTCGCTGACCGTGGACTATAAGTTCGAGATCAAAGAGAACACGGGCGTGCATTCACTTTCTCCGGTCGGGATGCACTTGCTCCCGAACGCGTTTTGGTATCCCACCCCAAATAGCTGGTTCTTCACAAGGGGATCCGACTTTGCACCGGCAAGGCTCCGGATCGAGGCTCCCGGCCTTACGGTCGTCTCTTCGGGTTCCGAATCGGGAGGTGCTTTCGACCAAAAGCTGAATGTCCAGCCATTTGCGATCGCCGGCAGCTGGGACATATTGAACGAGGCCGGTGTCTCGGTTTACGTGCCAAAAGGTGCCGGGGCGGATGAACGGAAGCGAGCCTCGGAACTTGCGGCGGTCGCGGTCGATGCGCAAAAGTTTGCGGCCGCCCTTCTTGGCCCGGCACCCGATGTCCCGCTCCGCATCGTGGCTGTGAAGCGGGGGGGAGGTTTTTCGGGCGGCGGGACCGTCCTTGTGGACGAATCGGCCTTGCGGCGAAGCAAACTCGACTCGCAGACCGTGATGAACGTTGCCGATGCGGTCGTCAAAACATGGATCAGCGGATCTGTTCACGTTTCGGGGGACGGCTTCGGGGTGGTTCGTGAAGGGCTGACGAGGTACATAGCCACCCAATTCATCGAACAGAAATACGGCCCTGCGATCGCGGAGGTAGAGCGTTTGCGGCAGCGTACGGCCTACGCGGCCGTGGTTCGTCGTGACGCGCCGTTGAGCCAGGTGTCGCCACTTGATGATTTTTATTATTCCGGAGTGGCGAACAAGGGAGCGATGGTGTGGAGGCTGGCCGCCCGCACGATCGGCCAAAACGAACTTTTTGGATCGATCCGAAACCAGATGAAAGACGGCGACTTTTCGCTTGCCGAATTTCGCTCGTCACAATCCTCGAACAAGGAGCTGATGGATAACCTTCTCGATCAGGTTACGGAAACCAATTTGTTGGCGGGCCTTCCGAACCAAGTTGGCGGCGAATGGACGATAGCCCTCCGAAACACGGGACCTATTGATGTAACCGTCAATGTAGCGGCCGGACTCGCGGACGGCCAGACGATGTCCGCACCGGTGACGGTCAAGGCGAAGAGCTATGGCGAGATCGCATTTCGCACGCCGCAGCGAGTGGTCCGAGTCGAGGTGGATCCCGAAAAATATTATCCGCAGACAGACTATTCCGACGATATCGCTCCGCGAGAAACTACGGACAGCGATCTTCTGTTGGCGGTGAAGCGTCCGTTCGATCTGCAGAAATTCGCCGATGCCGAAAAGATGGCTCGTACCGTTCTTGCCTCATATCCTAATTTTGACGATGTCCGGATCCTGTTGGCGCGGTCGCTGCTTGGGCAGAACAAAATGACCGACGCCGAGCGAGAATTTTCGAACGTTCTCGCGGAGAAGCTCCCGACCGCTCGGAGTTTAGCTTGGGCAAACGTGGGTTTGGCAGAGACGGCACAGCGTTCGGGCCGCAACCCTCAAGCTATCAGGTTCGCCGAAGAGGCGATAAAGGCCGACGCCGAGTACGGGGCCGGCCTGGCCGCCCGATCGGTTCGGACCAGAGCGAACGCTCCGCATGTGAATGACGAGGCCGTCAAGGCCTTCTTTACGCAGTTTGATAGGGCCGCGATCTCGAACCGTAAAGCCGAGCTCGAAGCTCTGGTGGTGCCGGGTGAAGTGACCAGGTTCGTCTCCGGTATTTCCGGCCAAGCCGTCGAATGGAAGACCAACGTCCTATATGTGGATAGAATGGATCCGGATAACGCCTGGGTCGAAACAAACCTTTCGATCAAGCTTCTTGATAAGGAAGTTGAGACCGGGCTCGCGGTCTTTCGATTGGCCCGGGTTGGCTCGGCGTGGAAGCTCGCGGGTGTGGATATTTTCGAGGTCCGGTAGATCTAATTGCTGATCCGTGGCCAACATTCCCCTTAACATCCGGCTTCTATTGATGGATTGCGACGGCGTCCTGACGGATGGGCGTCTCTATTTTACCGAGGCTGGCGAAGCGATGAAGGTCTTCCACGTCCGCGACGGGCAGGGCCTGTCGCTTTGGCACAAGGCGGGATTTCGTTCGGGTATCATCACGGGCCGCGGATCGAAGTCGATCCTCAAACTCAGATGTGATGAGCTCGGGATCGAGTTCCTGAAGACTTTGTCAGTTAATAAGGAAAAAGATCTTGAACGGATATTGGCTGAGGCTGGAGTCACCGCCGACGAGACAGCCTACATCGGTGACGACATTGGCGACCTGAATGTCCTCAAAGCGGTGGGGTTCTCGGCGGCACCGTCCGACGCTCACCCGTCGATCCATTCCGTCGTGGACTACGTCACGTCTGCTCCGGGAGGATTCGGCGCCGTCCGCGAGGTCATCGACGTTTTGCTCGCCGCGAAAAAGAACGGCTAGGCCTCCAACAATCCCAAACGGGCAAATTCAACAAGTCTGCTTTCGATGACCGCCGGAAGTTGCTCAAGCATGGCTTCTTTCTTTTCGGGCGGAAAGCCGATTCGTGCGGCCGCTTCCGCGACAAGATCATCCCAGTCACGGGTGCCGTCGCATAAGAGAAGCAGAAGCCGCATCAGGTCGTCCGACGGCCGAAGGTTCATCCCAGAAAGCGCGGTGATGTCTTTACACTTCTTCTGAAGCTGCCAGCGAACAAAGCGGCTGGCGATCGGCTTCTCGCTCGCCTCGGTTGGAAACTCCGGCCGGAAACGGTGCAAATAAATGATCCCCGCTTTGAACAATTCGAACAGCTCGTTCATTGCCTGCGGCTCGGCTTCATCAACGGAAAGTCGGGTCGCGTCAGCAGCTTTGCGGATGAGGTCGTCGAATTTGACCGAGTTCGACCATTGACTGCTCAATTCAATGACCGCCGCTTTTGCCAGCGGATGGCTGGCCGACGCTTCAACGCCGTCAAGACCCTTGAAGGTTACAGCGGCATTCGACGCAAGCTCCCGGACCTCGGCCGAGGGTTCGGCCTGTGAAGCCAGGTAGAAGTTCTTCAAAATGTCGGGCGATGGGGCTCGGTCGATCGATGCAGCTTCGCGAACGATCACCGAGGTCCTGAACGGCCTCCCCAAAATATAGTCGATGAACTGTTCGCGTTTCAGGACGTCGTCGCCTAGCTCGTCAAGCTTTGCTTCTATCTCCGGCCGCAGCCGTGATTCGTTCCAAAACGCGTCAACCTCGCACAGGTACTGCAGTCCATGAGGTTCGAGCAAGCCCGTAAATTCACGAAAATAGAACGGCCGGTTCAAGTTAGATAGGTCATCGTGGAAGATGTTCTCGGGCGTTCGCTGCGAATATTGACACAGCTCGGTGGCGATCACCCGTCGATACGTCGATTCCTGATCTGCCGCAAAATTGATGAAGTTTAGGAATTGAATACCCGCCGCGACCCTCTCCATCGGATCGGCAAGTTCAGCCGTATAGAACTTCATCATGTCCCAGACGATCTCGCGCGTTTTGCATCCGGGGTAAACGTTGTAACTGAGGCAACCGACGCCTTCGGGCTTCAGGCACAGTTCGTATATCTCGAGGATCCGCGTCCGGACATGCTCGGGCACCCAGGAGAACAGGCCGTGGGCGATGATAAAGTCGAATTTGCCCAATTCCTGGCAGTCGACTTTGGTAACGTCTTCGCAATGAAACTCAACATTCGATAGCTGAAGCTCGTCAGCCGCGGCCTTCGCCCGATCGATATGTCCTTTTGCGAGGTCGATCCCGACGAACCGGCTGTCCGGCAGAATGTAGGCGAATGACAGAAGGTTCGTGCCGTCGCCGCAGCCGAGTTCCAGGACCCGGCAGTTCTCCGGGTCAGCCGGCTGCAATCCGTAGATCGCCGCAAGCGTCGCAAGCCGGTCCGGCCGCGTTTGGGGAAAAGTGAAGCTCGAATAGGGAACTTCATCGTAGCTGAATTTCTGGTCGGTCATAGGCAGGTAAGTCGGGATCCCGGCAGCATGCGATCAGGCCCGGCGTTCGTCGATTATATATCGGCCTGCCCTTCGAAACGATGCCTATTGTAGTCGGGTCGACTTTCGTGTAATAATTCGCACGTCAACCTATAAGCTGAGCGGGCGTAACTCAGTGGTAGAGTGTCAGCTTCCCAAGCTGAAAGTCGCGAGTTCGACCCTCGTCGCCCGCTCCATCGATTTGATTTTGGAGGCGATATGAAACAATTGTTCGGAAAGATCCTGATTGTCGCCGTCGTTGTAGCATTGGCGTGTGCGACAGCCTATTCGCAGAAGAGGCTCGGGAACCAGGAAGTAATCAATATGGTTAAGGCCGGGTTGTCGGCCGACACAATTATTCCCACTATTCGCGCTAATCCGACCGGCTTCGATGTGTCAGCCGCTGCCGTGACACAGTTAAAGCGTTCGGGTGTTCCTGAGTCAGTGATCCAGGTCATGATCGAGTTGAGTTCGAACGCTCCAAAGTCGCAGGACGAACCTCGGGGAATGTTTGAAGTGCGCGGGCCGGTTCCGTCCGGGTCGCCCCAGCCCACGAACTCTCAGGTCGGATCATCCGGGCCGGGAATGGGGGCGGCGAACACTCCGAAGCCTAGTGGTGAAAACTTGAGTCAGAAACGCACCGGCGTTCCGAGGATCGGCATCGTCACTACCACGTCTAAGGTCCCTGAGGAGCAGGACGAGGCGCTTCGGCTTCAGATATACGAAATGCTTTATGGCAATCGACCAAGCAGTTCAGTGGATGCGGTACTGCTGCGAGAGAAGCTGGACCGCAACATAATGAACGAAGCGAAGTTGACCGGGGCTGATTTCGTTCTCTTTCTGAGTCTGGAGAGTACGATCAAGTCGGTAAATGAACAAGGCAAGACCGCCGGATTTTTCCGAGGTGCCGCCCGCGCCGCCGCGGAGGCTACCGGTATCGTAAATCGCAATAGTCCGTACTACGGCAAAGTGTACCGAGAGACATATAAAACTCATCGGGTGCTCGACTCGCTTGAGCGTTCAAACCAGCTGTTGGACGCGATCGACAAGAGTACAGATAGAAAGGACAAGGTCAGCTTGCGATTTCGAATGGTTTCCGTTGCTGATAATTCGGTTATCATCCCCGAGTCGAACACTGAACGGACGGCTCAGAGGGATAAGGAACCCGTCTTTCGAAATCTGCTTGTTGTGGTCGGGAATAAGATCCTGAACGCCATTCCTGAAAACGTGGCTATATCCGCGAAGCCGACGAATATCCCGTTAAATCAGCCAACTTCGGCCCCGCCGATCCAAACCAGCGGAAATTCGCCAAGTAGTGGTGCGGCTAGCCATAACAGTTCCACTGGATTGCAAACCGATGTCGCAATACCCGTAAGCGGCCAAACGTGTTTTACGCCCACTTCGCAGGCTCCAGCACTTCGTGGTATTAAGCTAGGAATGTCACGCGAGCAGGCAAATAGCGTTCTTCGGGAAGCGGGTGTTCAAATTCTGCCTGTCGGGGAGTCACGTCCGGTGAATAAATCATATGTAAGTGAACGAGAGGAATGTTGGGACAAAGCTTTTGGGGGCTGTTACCAGCAATTATATTTCTACAGCGGAGGTGAACAAGGAAGGATTGGCCTCTCAGAATCCTTCAAGGATCTTGTTGAGCTGAATATCAAGGTTTTCTCAGGAAAAGTGATGGCCATTCGAAGTGCTATTTATAGTCCGGCTCTAAAGGCGGCCCTCGATGGGATTCGGGGTTTTCGCCCGTCTTTAGATCGAGACACTGAGAGCTTCTTTCATAAGGAAATCCAAGATTCTTTGGGATTGCGCGGCTGGAAAGGGGGCGGGAATCCCTTACAATGTTCGGGCTTTACTGCTGACTACGACTTTGCGAAAGAACGAGGCCGAACGGCCCTTATTTCATTTTCTTTGACCGATCAGTCTGGCGAGAAAGCAATTGAAAGGAGTCGGCAGGAGTTTCGTGATCGACGAAACAAACAGGCACGCGACGCAGCAGGTACGATTAAGCCGTAGTTAGGACGATCTCCGACGTGACTTATCGGCTTTTGGTGCTCGTGAGAGCGTTGAGGTTGTTGTCGTCAAGTAAATATTATGCGACTTATCTTGGCTCCCTTTACTTTACTTGGGGTGTTGCTATCATTCGGCATGGCGCTCGGCCATCAGACTCCCAAGGTGGATGTCGCTTTTCCTGAGGCGGGCAGTCATCACAATTACTTTCCCACGATCACAGGAACTGCGACAGACGGGATTGGGGTCGTGAAAATAAGGATCTCGAACCTTGAGACCAACTCTACTTGGAATGGACGGGTATGGGTCAAGAGATCTGGGTCCTTCGATAGCTTTGATCTAAGTGCTTCGGTGAGTCAAGGACGGTGGCGGTTAACGGAGGGGCTTCCAAACAGGCGAAGTGAAAAGGCCACAGACTATTTCATAACTGTACATGCAGAGACCTCGGACGGACGTTACGACCGAAAAAGTGTCTCCTTCTCCGTTGATGGGATAAGGATTGATGTTCTTGACGCGAACATACTTTATACAGGCACGGATTTTTCAACTCGTCGCCGATCGATAAGTGAGGAAGATCTCGATCGATATATTCGTATGAGGTCGTACATATCTCCACAGGGAATGGGATTTGAGGCTCTGCGACGAGGAGCGGTTGTCGATGGTGTAACAAGGCTCCTTGTGATTGCGGAAGGCGTTAGTCCCGGCCGGCTAACCTTCCGGCTCGGAGATGTAAAGCCTACGGATTCTGCTATACGCGTCGAAGCCTGCACCGCGAATATGGGCGAACAGGCGGAAGCGGCGGGCTTCAGCTCAATAAGAAAGATCCCCATGTGTACGCGCGGGCCATTATCCGGGGGCGGATTCACACACATCGATTTCGAACCTCCGGACCCTCGCGGTGAACGGTCCGAAATCGAAGTTGAGCCATATAAGAAAGCAAACAACAAGTATTTTTGGTTCGCACTTTATACCGTTCCCGATGATCTTCCCCGGATATATAAGAATTCGCTTGGTGGTCATCAACGGGCGTTCACCGGAAGTTTCACTGCGGTAGATGACGAAAACCGGCCAATTCGTGAGTTGCTCGACGTGGTTCGCGAGGGCCGAGTATTCAGCTTTTTTAGGCCGCCTGTGATATTGGTTCACGGGCTGGACGATAACGGTGGTTCGTGGGACCTTGAACGAAACCGGATCCTATACGGAGCTGGATTTGATGTCCGTGCGATAGACTATCGCGCTTCAAATGGTGCTAGCTTTGAGGAAAACAAACTTCGAATTTTCGAGAGTCCTGGGAAAAGACGCTATTGCAAGAATGGTTCCGGCGGTGGTGGCTCGGGTTGCACCATTAATGAAGTGATCGGCGAGTATCGAGGTAGGGGTATCGCGATATCGAAGTTAGACGTTGTGGCTCACAGCATGGGCGGAATCCTTGCCCGAGTTTTTCACGATCAGCCTGAATACCGAGTGCCGGAGAACTTCAACCAGGGATATATTAGGCGGCTAATCACTATCGCAACCCCACACCTGGGTGCAAATGCCGCAAACATCATTGTAGAGGACCTGGTTCGTCACAAAGCTTCTGGCTGTGGAATGTTCTTGCTTCTCGCTGGCGCAGTGATGAATGATGTCAACAACCCCTTTTTTGATCCGCGCTTAAGGCTCCGCTTCACTAGCCTTGATGCCACACGTGACCTGGCTATAGGGAGCGATGCGATGAATAGGATCGGGCGTACTCGCGTCCTAGCCCATGCGATCACCTCAGCCGCTAAATTACCCCTCAGAGGACTGTATTGGTGGCGATTTCAGATCGCTCGTGGTTGTATCAACTGGGAAAGACGGTCCCGAGAATATAATGTTTTAGGCGTAGAGTGGCTGGGTAAGGGATACGATAATACGCAGGCAGCTTTTGTTAGAAGCATTTGTGGTGGCAAAGGCACCGAAACGGAATGTGATTGGACCATGAATGCAGAATCGGCGAGAGGCGGGCTAAAAGAACCCCACGTAACTTCGTTTTCCTTGGAAGACATCAGCCACGGGGAACAAATTGGTTCCTCAATTATCCATGAGCGGATAAAGCTCTTGCTCGAGGCACCGAACGCAGCGTTTGACCCAGATGGTTTCCCACCGGTTGCTTGTCTACCTCAACCGCCGAATTCACTTGGGTTCGTACTTCCACGAGGAACATGTCCTGAGGTTAATTGAATTGACTTCTCAATAGCGAGTTCGACCCTCGTCGCCCGCTCCACACTTTCCGAAGAACCCTAATCAACGAGCAAAGCCATTTGCCTTAATTGTTCGAGCCCTAAGTCGACCAGCCCTGGAAGCATTTCGGTTAGCATCTTCTGATCCTGTTCTGAGACCTGTACAAGTTCCAGAATGCTTGCAGGGATCTCATCGGCGCCCTTCGACCCGTCCAGGACAACGATCAGGGCCCGAAGCAGGTCGTTCTCAATCTCAAAACTCGCTCCGTACATATTCGTAACATATTCCCAGCCGGCCGCCGCTTGCCACCGGGCGAATTCCGAAGCGGTCGGGCGGGAGGAAATCGTTGCCGCGATCGGCGGCCGAAAGCAACCGACGTCGAGAATGGCCGACCGCATCAACTTGATCGCAAACTGTTTTGTTCGGACCAACTCATTTTCAAACTTTGCGTTTCCCAGGTCAGGGAATTCAGAAGCGAGGTGAGACCTGATCTCGGCGAATGCGACGCGAGCCGGTCGACGGCGGCTCAGAAGACCGAGCATTGATTTCGTCATCGCGTGGTTCGTCGTGAATGTCGAGTTGTCGGGCCGACTGAACGGCACTTCGGAATCGTCACTCAGTGAAGCGTGAGGCGGCGGAGCCGTGTTCGTCGTGAGGTACAGGTTCTCCAATGCATCTGGTAGCGGATCGGGGGAGATCCGATTCTCAGCACGGCAAACTATCGAGTTTCTGAATCGTGTGCAAAGCAGAAAGTCGAGCAGT
>JADJWM010000003.1:190000-561874 GCA_016716365.1 Chloracidobacterium sp.
ACCGAAAACCTAAGGTTTCCTAAGTCAAGTTAATCTGCTTAGGGTTAGTCTGTACCTAAGGCGAGGCCGAGAGGCGTAGTCGATGGAGATCCGGTTAATATTCCGGAACCATGGGTTTGTGATGTGGGTTGACGGAGCAGGGTAGGCAAGACGGCTGATGGATGCCGTTGAAGTAAATAGGCCGCAGCTTAGGCAAATCCGGGCTGCACAAGGCTAAATACGCGGACGAAAGTACGTTCCTTCGGGAACGGAACAAGTTGCTGACCCCAGCTTCCAAGAAAATTCCCGTTCATCTATACAAACTCCACTGGCAGTACCGCAAACCGACACAGGTAGGTGGGATGAGAATTCTAAGGTGCTTGTGAGAACCCTCGTTCAGGAACTCGGCAAAATGTATCCGTAACTTCGGGAGAAGGATAGCCCTGTCAACCAATGGCAGGGTCGCAGAGAAATGTTCCAGGCGACTGTTTAACAAAAACACAGGTCTCCGCAAAGTTGTAAAGACAACGTATGGGGGCTGACGCCTGCCCAATGCTGGAAGGTTAAGAGGAGTGGTTAGTCGAAAGGCGAAGCTGCGAATCGAAGCCCCAGTGAATGGCGGCCGTAACTATAACGGTCCTAAGGTTAACGTGAAAGCTAGCCTTAGTAAAACTGAACTATATGCGGGAAACTCCTCTACAGCCGTTCGGTACTCGTCGCGATAAGCGGCAGTAAAAATCCGACGGACATGGGGACAATCCGCAGGGAAGGCCTGGCTGCTGTAGCCAGGAACCCTCAGAGACTTTACGTTCAGAACGTACCGATGAATCTTGACGCACAGTGGATAACAGGTTTCGTGGACGGAGAAGGTTGCTTCTACGTTGGGGTTAATCCCCATCGGGAAATGACCGCTGGACATCAGGTTTTGGCTGAGTTCACCGTCGTACAGCACGAACGCGATGTAAAACTTCTGCACGCTTTGAAGGCATTCTTCAATTGCGGTGTCGTGAGAGTAAATCACGGCGACCGCATGGCGTACAGAGTGAGAGGCAAAGATCATTTGCTTAAGTACATCGTTCCATTTTTCGTCAAGCATCCGCTGAAATCCAGCAAACGATTGGACTTTGAAAAATTCCGATCGATCCTGCTGATGATGGAAGCGGGCGTTCATCTGACCGAGCAGGGGGTCGAAGAGATCCGCCTGATCGCGTCACAGATGAATCGAGGTAAGTTAAGATAAAGTCCGGCCCTACGGGAAACCGTATGGGATGAACCGAGCGAAATTCCTTGTCGGGTAAGTTCCGACCTGCACGAATGGCGTAACGATCTGGAAGCTGTCTTAACGAGGGACACAGCGAACTTGTAGTACCGGTGAAGATGCCGGTTTCCCGCATCTAGACGGAAAGACCCCGTGCACCTTGACTACAACTTGATAGTGACTTCGGGCAGCAGATGCGCAGGATAGGTGGGAGGCTTTGATGTCAGGCTTTTGGGCTTGGCGGAGCCAACGGTGAGATACCACCCTTCTGTTGTCTGGATTCTAACCTCGACCCGTTATCCGGGTCAGGGACATTATCAGGCGGGTAGTTTGACTGGGGCGGTCGCCTCCTAAAGAGTAACGGAGGCGCTCGAAGGTTGGCTCAGGCTGTTTGGAAATCAGCCGCAGAGTGTAAACGCATAAGCCAGCTTAACTGCGAGACATACACGTCGAGCAGGTACGAAAGTAGGAGTTAGTGATCCGGCGGTCGCTTATGGAAGTGCCGTCGCTCAACGGATAAAAGGTACGCCGGGGATAACAGGCTGATCCTGCCCAAGAGTTCACATCGACGGCAGGGTTTGGCACCTCGATGTCGGCTCATCACATCCTGGGGCTGAAGAAGGTCCCAAGGGTTCGGCTGTTCGCCGGTTAAAGTGGTACGTGAGCTGGGTTCAGAACGTCGCGAGACAGTTCGGTCCCTATCTGGTGTGGGCGTAGCAGAATTGAAGGAATCTGACCTTAGTACGAGAGGACCGGGTTGGATCCACCTCTAGTGTACGAGTTATCGCGCCAGCGGTAGCGCTCGGTAGCTATGTGGAGCATGGATAAACGCTGAATGCATCTAAGCGTGAAGCCAGACCTAAGATAAGTTCTGCCAGTGAGACTCGTGGAAGACCACCACGTTGATAGGCTGGAGATGTAAGTGCAGTAATGTACTTAGTTGACCAGTACTAATTGTCCCAAGGCTTGACCATAAAATTTGTTGACAAGCAATTTTTATCGCAAGCAGCTCGTAGGACTGCATGTATTCAGTTGTCAGATATCAAGACGCGTAAATCGTCAATCGTGAATCGTAAATGGTTCCGGCGATCTACGAGAATCGATTAACGATTTACGAATATCGATTCACGATCTTTACCAGTTTTCCGGTGATTGTATCGGCAGGGTCACACCCGTTCCCATCCCGAACACGGAAGTTAAGCCTGCTTGAGCCGATGATACTGCACCTTTCAGGTGTGGGAAAGTAGGTAGTCGCCGGATTTAAATCACAGAAGCCCGCTCAGAAATGAGCGGGCTTTTTTATCGTCAGGCGAAGGCGGAAAAATGAGGGTTTGCGGGTGTGCCCATGCTGATCTCGCCCTTCAAGTGTCCGGTTCAGGTGAGGAAGATTCTGCGTCGAGAGCGAAAGGATCCGGACATGAAGCGATGAACTTACAACTAATTCCGGCACACTCCCTACCGGTCGTGTTTCCGCCTGTTGGTCTATAATAATTCCTGAATGAGAGACCAGTTAAGAAGACTCGAAGAGGCCGCCCGAAGGCTAGAACCCTCCCCGGACGCAAGGCAAACGGCGCAGCGAGCGGTCCTTGGGTATGCCGATGATTTTCTCGATAAGATCGAGACTGTTAAAGCGTATGAGACGCGGGCCGGCAAGGGCGAGGGGTTGCTCGAATCGCCGATCTCCGAAGAGGGGATAGGGATCGATGAGGCGATCGAGCTGATCCGGAAGAACGTCGATACGCCGGGCTTGAATCCCGCGTCGGGCGGCCATCTTGCCTACATCCCCGGCGGCGGAATCTATTATTCGGCACTGGGCGATTATCTCGCGGACATTTTCAACCGGTACGCGGGCGTTTTTTACGCCAGCCCGGGTGCGGTGCGGATGGAGAACATGCTGATCCGCTGGATGTGCGACCTGGTCGGATATCCCGCGGGAGCCGGCGGCAACCTGACGACCAGCGGCAGCCTGGCGAATATGATCGCGATCGTCGTTGCACGCGACGGCAAGAATATCCGATCTGCCGACATTCCCCGCTCGGTCATCTACCTGTCGAAGCAGACGCATCATTCGGTCGACAAGGCCATTCGCGTCGCGGGCCTCGGCGAATGCCCGGTGCGTTTTATAGATCTTGACGAGAAATTCCGGATGATCCCCGAGGACCTTGCACGGAAGATCGCTGCCGACAAGGCGGCGGGCCTAAACCCGTTCCTGGTCGTTGCGTCCGCAGGAACTACCGACGTAGGCGCGATCGACCCGCTCATTGAGATCGGCTCGATCGCGAAAGAGCACGGCCTTTGGTATCACATCGACGCCGCCTACGGCGGGTTTTTCATTCTTACCGAAGAGAAAAAAGATAGATTCCGAGGGCTGGACCTGGCCGATTCGCTGATCATCGATCCGCACAAGGGACTTTTTCTTCCATATGGCCTCGGGGTCGTCCTGGTGAAAAATGTCGAGGACCTGCGAAGGTCGTACAGCTTCAACGCGAGCTATATGCAGGACGCTTTCGCCGCCCCCGACGAACTTTCGCCGGCCGAGCTTTCGCCCGAATTGACAAAGCATTTTCGCGGCCTTCGCCTCTGGCTGCCGCTGAAACTTCACGGCCTGGCCCCTTTCCGGGCGTGCCTCGAAGAAAAGCTTCTGCTTGCCCGCTACTTTCATCAGGAGGTCCAAAAGATCGGCTTTGAAAGCGATGTTGAGCCTGAGCTGTCGGTCGTTACTTACCGTTACGTGCCGAAGTCCGGCGACCCGGATGAATTCAACCGCCAGCTTCTAAAGACAGTGATCGACGACGGGCGGATCTTCATCTCCTCGACCGTGCTGAATGGCAAATTCACGCTTCGTTTCGCTTGTCTCGCGTTCAGGACGCACTTGAGCACGGTCGATACGCTGCTCGAGATCCTCGGTTCAGCCACCGAGGGGCGATAGCGGCCGCATTCGCGTTCTCTTAAATGTTTAGACAGTAGTTTGGCACAGAACTATAATCAAATAGGTTCAGATCGCCCATTCTGCCGATGAGCTTCGACGCCTTGTTCAAACTCCTTTCATATCTTACGGTCCTGTGCGGCTTCCTTGCGCTTTTCGTTTCGGGGACCTTTGGAGTGATCGGAACGAGCGTCTTCCTCGCCGTTCTCGTCCTGGCATGGTTTCTTGAGGGTTCGAAGTGGCAGGTCTCGGAAAGGCTCGGCACCGTTCTCATAGTCCTTGCACTTCCGGTTTACT
This sequence comes from Chloracidobacterium sp., assembly GCA_016716365.1. GTDB lineage: Bacteria > Acidobacteriota > Blastocatellia > Pyrinomonadales > Pyrinomonadaceae > OLB17. The sequence goes on from JADJWM010000003.1 coordinate 194,461, forward strand.
ACGCGGCGTGGCGGTACGGTCTTTTCAACTTCGGCGACAGCGGAACCGCTGTGGCAGGTGTGCTCGGGCGGCTGATCCTTTCCCTGACCGCGATCAAGCTTCTACAACGAAAATCCGACAGGGACTGGATCTTCCTTTACTTGATGGCCTTTTTCGAGGTCCTCCTTGCGGCGGGCTTGAGCATTAGCGCACTGTACCTTCTTTCATTCGTTGTGTACGTATTCGTGATGGCCTGCACGATAATCGTATTTGAGATCCGCAAGACCGCCCGTACGACTCGGGAAAAACTGGCCCCACACCAACCCGATGGCCCGAATGGGCTCGCCGGGATCCGGCCATTCAGGCTCCCGCTGACCGCCGGCGTCTTGATCATTTTCATCGTTGCGCTTGCACTGCCTTTGTTCTTCATCTTGCCGCGGGTCGGCGGGGCGGGCATCGGTACCGGGCAGGGAAACGTTTCGGCAGCATCCGGTTTTTCAGACACGGTCCGGCTCGGCGGAATAGGGGACATCCTCCAAAGCGATGAGGTCGTCATGCGGGTCCGGCTAGAGGGCAGTGACGCCGAAACGTCGGCTCTTAAATGGAGAGGCGTTGCGCTGGACACTTTTGACCATAAAGCCTGGAGCCGAACCCGGGCCGCCGCCAAAGAACCGAGGCTTCGGTCGGAACGCGACATTATCCAGGTAGACTACCCAAGGGAACGCGGCGGGGTCACGATACAGACGGTCTATCTCGAGCCGCTCGACACGCCGGTGCTGTTTGCGCTCCCGCGAGCGATCATTGTACAGGGCAACTTTCCCGTCCTCTATCGGGACAAGCACGGTTCCATTTCATTCAATCGGATCGGCGAAAGGATCAGTTATAAGGTTCTCTCGGACCGCTCTCTCCCGAGCCCGGACCGCCTGCGTAGTGATCGAACTCAATATTCTTCGGACCTAAGCAACTATTTGCAGCTGCCCGTCGATCTTGACGGCCGGATCGCCGAACTTTCTTATCAGGTCACCGCCGAGTCCGGAAACCGATACGATGCCGCGGCTGCGGTCGAGAGCTACCTGCAAAATAACTTCGGTTACTCGCTGTCGATGCGGGCGGCGGGTCCCCAGCCCCTCGCCGATTTCCTGTTCAATGTTCGCGAAGGCCACTGTGAATACTTCGCCACGGCGATGGCGGTAATGCTTAGAACTCAGGGTATCGCGACGCGTGTGGTCAACGGCTTTGCCGATGGCCAATATAATGAAACGGCCGGTGTTTGGGTGGTCCGTCAGCGGAATGCCCATTCGTGGGTAGAGGTTTATTTTCCTGGGGACGACGTTTGGGTGCCGTTTGATCCGACTCCGTTCGCGGGGCGGCCCGAGGGGGGCACCGGCGGGATCGCCGACCGCATCAATAATTACCTTGAGGCGCTCGAGACCTTTTGGATCCAGTATTTCGTGGCGTTCGACAATCAGGAGCAGAGGTCAATGTTCACCTCGGTCCGCCGAACCTTTACGGATTACCAGACCGCGACAACGATCCGTATGAACAGGATCATCGACCAATTGTCAGCTTGGTGGGCCGAAGCGCGCGGCGATCAGGGCCTTGCTCGAAGCGTGGCGGCGATCGGATGGGCGCTGCTTTTCATCGCCGCATTTATTCTGACGGTTGTATTGGTGGTCTGGTCTTTCAAACGAATCGCAAGGTCGAGGGCGTTCCGAAAACTGATCGCTCGTTTTTCAAGACGGGGCAGCGCTTCGGCTATCGAATTCTACAAGAGGATGGTTGGGGTCCTGGAACTTCGGGGGATGATCCGCAAACCCGGTCAAACGCCGCTCGAATTTGCATACGCGGTCGGGTCTCCTGAGGCGATCCTGCTTACCGAATATTACAACCAGGTTCGTTTCGGCGGCCGCACATTGACGACCGCGGAGGCGCACGAGGTTGACGAGTGGCTTAAGAGCCTTGAGGAAGAGGACAAGAGCGGACGATAAAGACGATCCCCGGGGACGGAACCAGGAGATGTCTCCCCGCCCGCTCCGTCTCTAAAGCTCAATTATCGTCATCGTCAGAGCCGCTGTCAGGGGCCGATCCGGTCACCGTTACCATGCCCGATTTCGTTTCGATCACCTTTCCGCTATCGTCGGTCAGTGTCGCTTCGACCTTGTATTCTCCGGGCAAAGGCGACGAAAAGGTTTGCCAAAGCCGGCTTGAGCCCTCAAAATCGATCGATTTCGTGCCAACCTCTTCGCCCTTGTCCCGACCCTTCACGTTGTCGTAGGTCACCTTCCACGTCAATTTGAATTTGCCGCTGGCATTCGAAACGGTCGCGACCGCGTAAATGTCTTCACCCGTGTTAAAGCTGGTCACGGCGGGTTCCGCTGTTTCGTTCCGGCCAAACTTTAATTCGCTGATGTTTGCCGTTGTGAAACTCGCATTACATGCTGTGCCGATAATGATCAAGATAGCGGCAGCCATTATGCCGCCAAATAGGTTTTTCATTAAGCCTCCGATTCGATCCTTTCGTTGATTTCAATTGAGATTAGGGAAGTCTAAATGAATCGGTCGCTCGCCGCAACCTTCGGGCATACGGCCGGCCCGTGTGATACTCTAATAGTTTGCGCACGTATGCCAGATCCTATGAAGAAAGTTGGATTCGTCAGTCTAGGGTGCCCCAAGAACCTCGTTGATTCCGAGGTGATGATGGGTTTGCTCGAGAAGAACGGATGGGAAATTACGAACGATGCCGGCGAAGCCGATACCGTGGTGGTCAATACCTGCGGTTTTATCGAATCCGCCAAACAGGAGTCGATCGATGCGATCATTGAAGCAGCAAGTCTAAAGGCGGAGGGTAAGACGAATCGCGTAGTCGTTGCGGGCTGTATGGTGGAGCGATATCGCGATGACCTGATCAAGGAGCTGCCCGAAGTTGACGCTTTCATCGGTACGAACGAAGTTGAACGCATCCTTGAGGCAGCCGACGAAACAAAGAATTTCCGAGAACTACCACTTCTGCCGATCGGCAATAAAACCTCAACGTATCTTTATGACTTTGATACCCCGCGTCATCGTGCCACCGATTCGCACACCGCTTTCATCAAGATCGCCGAGGGCTGCGACCGGCCATGCGCATTCTGTTCGATCCCGTCGATGCGAGGATCGTTCCGTTCGAGGCGTTTCGGTTCGATAATCGAGGAAGCCCGCGAACTTGCGAAACAGGGAGTTAAGGAAGTCGTTCTGATCGCCCAGGACTCATCCCGGTACGGTGAAGACCTCGGTGAGGTCGACGCCCTTGCGGCACTGATCCGTGCGCTCGGAGAGATCGAAGAGCTCGAATGGGTGCGAGTAATGTACGCCTACCCAACACATATTTCCGACGCCTTTCTTGCCGCGATCGCTGAAACTCCAAAGGCGGTTAAGTACCTCGATATGCCGCTCCAACACGCATCGCGAAATGTTCTTAAGCTAATGAAGCGTGGTGGCAATCGCCAATCGCTCGAGAAACTGATTGCTCGTGTGCGCGAAAAGGTTCCCGGGATCGCGATCCGCACGACCTTCATCACGGGATTTCCGGGCGAGACCGAGGACGATTTCGAGGAATTGATGGCGTTCGTTCGCAATTGCCGCTTCGACAATTTGGGTGTGTTCACGTATTCGGACGAAGAGGGAACGCCCGCATTCGACCTTCCCAACAAGGTTGATCCGAAGACCGCAAAGCAACGCCGCGACCTTCTTATGAAGGAGCAGGCAAAGATCAGCCGCGAGTTGAACCGTGCGAAGATCGGCAACACATTCAAGGTCATTTTTGAGGGGCTTTCGCCGGAGTCCGACCTTCTGTTTCAGGGCCGTTTACAGGGTCAGACCCAGGAGATCGACGGACATATTCTGATCAACGATATCCCTGCCGGTCTCGAGCCGACGATCGGAACGATCTACGATGTTCGGATCACCGAGGCATTTGAATACGATCTTATTGGCGAGATCGTGTGATCAATCCATTTTGAGCTTCCGGGTAGTATTCTCGGTAACGCTTGAGCCAGAAACTAATGCATCTTCAGCACTGCGGGGATGCATCCTGAGCTCTATCTCGGCCGGAGCTTGTCCGAGCTTTGGCGAATCATCAAAACCATTTAGTTCCGTAGTTTCGCGGTCAGCGTTGAGTGGTCGTTGTCCCTTATTTCGTCTGTAAACGGTCGATGGAAACAAGAAAGCGAGCCCGATGCAGAGAAGCCCTGACGCGATGAAGGCGAGGAACACGACCTTTCCATACGCTTCGGGAAAGAGTTGGAAGTCACGCAGGGCAGTGTGGATAAGCCCGAGGACGGTCCCAAAAATAAACAGGCCTATCCCTAATCTGATCGCATTAAAGTTTGGTTTATTGACCAGCTGCCCGGGATCCGGCCCTTCGCCCGTTACGATCGTCGTGATACCGGAGAGCGAGAGCCCGCAGGTCCTGCAATATGCCGTTCCGGCTTCGAATGCTCCGGAACAACGTGGGCAAAACATTTTTTCGGCCATAATGTATCGTACGAAGGATCCATCCCGATTGTTCAGGACTATGGACGATCAACCAGCGTTCGCCGTTCAGGAGATTCGCCTTCCTGATCCAGGCGGTAAATTGCGGCTGGTGTGAGGGAGGGCATACTGGTTCTTTGATCGTTTGCAGAGCGAATATTGGTTGATGTACTATCAGCCGGATAATTATTTGACCTATTCGAGCGAACTGACTATGGCGGTAAACGAAGCTTACGATTGGAGACGTTCGGACAGACGGCTTTTCGGGCTCATTGCCATCCTGTTTGTTGCGGTGGTTCTGTTCGGATTCGGGCGGACCTATTATCTGAAATTCGCGTTCGATTCGCGGCCGGTGTCTTCGATGCTGATCCATCTGCACGGCATGGTGATGGCTGCCTGGGTTCTGCTTTTCGCCGGCCAGGTTTGGCTGATCCGAACAAAGCGGCATCGTCTGCACATGACGCTCGGGCTGAGTGCGGTGGCCCTGGCCGCGGTTGTTATTGTCACAGGCTTTTTTACGGCGGTCGCTGCGGCAAAGTACGGGACCGCGTCAGCTCCGCCGGATATCCCGCCCCTTGCGTTCATGATCGTGCCGGTTGTTGACGTGGTCCTTTTCGGACTTTTCTTCGGAGCCGCATTTGTCTACCGGAAGCAGCCGGCTACACACAAGCGTTTAATGCTGCTCACAGTGATCAACTTTCTTCCGCCCGCGCTCGCTCGCTTTCCTTTTGACTGGGTGCTTTCAGCCGGGCCGTTGTTCTTTTTTGGCGTTCCGGCGGCGGCCGCGATCGCGTTTATTGCATACGATAGGATCCAGACCGGCCGGGTCAACAAACCTTTTCTGATCGGGGCCGTAATTCTGATCGTTTCCTATCCGCTTCGACTCGCAATTTCCGGCACGCCTGTATGGATGGACTTTGCCGGATGGCTGACCACCTGGGCTGCGTGAGCTTTTTTGGTTCTACTCTCTCAATTACTCAGCCGATCGAGCTTGGGAAGTTGGAAAAGAAGCGTTCACATCTGTTCCCGACATTCAAAACGCCGGCTCCTCATAAATACCGTACACATCCCGGAGGGCCACGCTGATCTCCTCCACGGTCGCATAGGCCGCGACCGATTCGATGATGAAAGGCATTGTGTTCTCATTATCCCGGGCAGCGATCTTTAGCCGGTCTAACGCTTTTTCAACAGCACCGTTATCTCGTTTCGCTTTGGTACGGGCGAGCCGTTCAAGCTGGTGATCGCGGACGGATTCGTCGATCTGAAGAATGTCGGTCTTGTGGATCTCTTCGCCCATGGCGTATTTGTTTACGCCGACGATAGTCTGCTCGCCTCGCTCGACGGCCTTCTGATACTGGTAGGCTGATTCCTGGATCTCACGCTGCGGGAAGCCTGCCTCGACTGCCTCAACCATGCCGCCGAAATTATCGATCCGGTCGAAATAATCCAGACAGCCGTCGATCATTTTCTGGGTAAGCGCCTCAACGTACCAGCTTCCCCCAAGCGGGTCGACGGTGTTCACGACACCGGTCTCTTCGGCGATGATCTGCTGGGTCCTAAGTGCGATCAATGCTGCGTTGTCGGTAGGAAGTGCGAGGGCTTCGTCGTAGGCGTCGGTATGAAGCGACTGTGTTCCGCCCAGAACACCCGCAAGTGCCTGGATCGCGACTCGGGCGATGTTATTCAGCGGCTGCTGGACCGTCAACGAAACGCCGGCCGTCTGCGTGTGGAAACGAAGCTGCATCGTGCGCGGATTCGTCGCCCCGAAGCGTTCCTTCATCGTCTTTGCCCACACCACCCGCGCGGCCCGGTATTTGGCGATCTCTTCGAAGAAATCGTTGTGTGCGTTGAAGAAGAACGAAAGTCGTGGGACAAATTCATCGACTTCCATACCCCGATCGACCCCATACTGGACATATTCGACGCCGTCCCTCAGAGTGAACGCAAGTTCCTGCAGAGCGGTCGCTCCGGCCTCGCGAATGTGGTAGCCGCTCACGGAGATCGGGTTGTACTTCGGCACGTGCTTCGTGCAGTACTCAAACGTGTCGATCACCAGCTTCATCGCCGGCTTGATCGGATAGATCCATTCCTTTTGGGCGATGTATTCCTTGAGGATATCGTTCTGCAGCGTACCTGAGATCTTGTTGAAGTCGGCTTTTTGTTTCTCGGCGACAACAAGATACATCGCCAGGAAGATCGGGGCGGGTGCATTGATCGTTTGTGAAACAGTAACGCCTTCAAGCGGGATACCGTCGAAAAGAACCTCGAAATCCGCAAGCGAGGAGACAGCCACGCCGCATTTGCCGACCTCACCTTCCGAGAGAGGGGAATCGGCGTCGAGGCCCATCAAGGCCGGCAGGTCATAGGCAACAGATAGCCCGGTCTGCCCCTGAGACATAAGATATTTGAATCGGCGATTTGTTTCTTCAGGCGATGAAAACCCGGCGAACTGCCGCATCGTCCACAATCTGCCGCGGTAGCCGGTCGGGTGAATGCCGCGTTTGTAGGGAAACTCTCCCGGAAAGCCGACCTCGATCCCGTCGGTGTCTGCGTCGGTGTAGAGCCTTTCGACCGGCTCGAGCGAAACCCCTTCAAAGCTCTTCTTTCGTTCCGGCATCTTGTCCAGAACTTTCTGAAGTGTTTCCTCTTCCCAACGATGCTTTTCGGCTTCAGCCTCGTTTTTTGCTTCCTTGATCTCAGGTGTCATAGGTTATTCAAGTATAAGCAAAGATTTTATCACATGGCCGCATGACATCTGAGCGTGGCGGGAAGGCACTGTACCCGACAAAGGTCGTACAGACCGTAATGTTCATTCCATTGTTACGAAGCATCGCCTGAGCCTGTACTCCTTCGCATCCATTCCTGCATCCGGTCGATCTCTTTTGTAACTGTCCGCGATCCGGCCAGCAATATCAATGTGAGCAGGACGCCGAGGGCCGGGATGACGTACATGGCCGTGTGCAGGCCTTCGGCACGGAACGGTTCGAGGGCCGTTTGCGTAAATTCGACAACACCGGAACGCGACGCGGCCATGCGAGTGTAGTAATCACTCAAAAGCCCCGTTCCGTATGGCCCGAGTGACGCACCGAGCACATACATCGCAAAGAAATAGACGGCCATCGCGGTGCCCCGTGAGGCCGGTTCGGTGACGTCCTGGATGGTGGAATAGACGGTCGAGTAATAGAAATACATAAGGGCACACGCGGTTCCCATCAGGGCGAGAAACAGCGTAGTCGAACCCTTCGATACGCCCAACGCAAAATAAACCGTCGGAACCGACAGAAATATCGCACCCGCTCCGAGCAGCATCCGGCCGTCCTTTCGCCGCTTCATCGCCCAATCGCCTATCAGCCCGCCGATGAGCAGGCCCGGAGCTCCCATCAGGCCGTAGACCAGCATCGATACGAAATTCGCCTGCTGGATATCGAGCCCGTGGCTTCGCATCAGGAACGGGGTCAGGAACGATCCAATCGCGTACATATTGAAGTTATGTACGGCCCCGGAGAGGATGATCCAGATCATCGTGGGCGATCTCAGCACGTTCAAATAAGGCGAGCCTTCGCGTCGCTGGCCGCCGATGGCGTGCGTCTCAGAGGCCCCGCGATGCGGCTCTCGGATAAACAGGACCGCAACGGCGCAGAGTATGCCGGGAATGCCCGCGACGAGGAACGCCGCACGCCAGCCATACTCCTTTGCGATAGTACCGCTGACGGCGAAGCTCAACGCCACGCCGACCGGAAGGCCGAGCATGAAGATCGCCATCGCCTTTGCCCGCCAATTAGCCGGGAAAAGATCGCCGATCAACGAGGCGGAGGCCGGTGCGCAGGACGCTTCGCCGACGCCGACACCGAGACGAAGAGCGAAGATCTGCCAGTAGCTTTGGGCGACGCCCGAGGCCGCGGTCAGAAGGCTCCAGACAAAGACGCCCGCCGACAGGATTCCTTTCCGGCCGATCTTGTCTGCGAGGGCCCCCAGCGGGACGCCGACGAACGCGTAGAGGAGCGTGAACGCCGTCCCGAGCAGGCCCAACGAAGCATCACTCAGTCCGAACTCTTTCCGCACCGGCTCGCCGACCGCGCCCAAGATCTGCCGGTCGAAGAAGTTCATCGTGTTGATCGCGAACAGTACGATAAGCGCGTACCAGACGGCGGTGCGTGAAATTGATGAATTGCTCATTCGATATCGTCGAGGCCAACTTTTGTGACGGTTCACTCACCACCAACATCAGCGGCACGAGCAAGCCGTTGTTGGATGACAAGTTACCGTATTTTCTTACGGTTGTCTTGCCCGGGACTTGAAAAAACAATGGACCATGGACGAGCTGCGTGTTTTTATCATTGAGCGGCCGTGTTACCGCGACGACGCTTACGCGTCGATGGCCGGGCCGCAGTATTTGTTGGTGACCTGTCGAAAGTGGTAGCCCATAGCGGCAAGCGTCATGCCGTGGGCGAAGTCGCGGGTGTGGTGGAGAAGGAGCTTGTAAAAGTAGGTCCAGAACTCGGTCCGGGAACGGTCGCGGATGCCCAGCGTGTAGATGACGTTCACGAACGCACGAATGTCCTCATGAATGGTCGACTGGCGGGGTTCGATGCGGTCCTTGTGAAAACGAGACAGGCAGTCGAGTGCCCGGCGGTAGTATTCCTTTGGGCTGTAAATATTGCGGATCACTTGCTTGTAGCCTTCGATCAGGCGGTCCACGTCCATTCGGGGGACAAAGTTGACCGTACAGTCCGTGTTGTTTCCGGTGCTCACGTCCAGCAGCCGCCCTTCCTTTTCGAGCCGACGCCAAAGCTGTGTATCCGGCAGGGCGGCCAGCAGCCCGACCATCGCCAGCGGTATCCCGCTCTCACGGATAAACTCCATTTGCCGATCGAATATGTCCTCGGGGTCATTGTCGAACCCGACGATAAAGCCGGCCATCACCTCGATACCGTGGGACTGTATCTTGCGGATAGACTCAAGCAGGTCGCGCCGAGTGTTCTGTCCCTTTTGAGCTTCCTTTAGGCTCTCTTCCACCGGTGTCTCAATGCCCAGGAAGACCCGTCGAAAACCGGCGTCTTCCATTTGCTGCAGCAGGACCTCGTCCTCGGCCAGGTTGACGCTCGCCTCGGTTATGAATGAAAAAGGATAGCTGTTTTCCCTTGACCATTCGATCAGATCGGGCATGAACAGGCGGACGTTCTTTTTGTTGCCGATGAAATTGTCGTCGACGATGAAGAGAAGGCCCCGCCAGCCGGTCGCCTTGACCGCATCAAGCTCGGCCAGCATTTGTGCGTTCGACTTCGTTCGGGGAACACGGCCGTAGATCTCGATAATGTCGCAGAATTCGCAATTGAACGGACATCCGCGTGAATATTGAAGGCACATCGCACTGTACCGGCCCATGTCGATCAGCGAAAGATCGGGCACCGGAGTTTGATGGAGCGAAGGCCGTTCGGCTGCTTCATAGATCTTGCGGGCGATGCCGAGTTCGAGGTCGTTGAGAAATTCGGGAAGGGTCGATTCGGCTTCGCCTATGAAGACATGGTCGGCATCGGGCAGCCGTTCCGAACTGGTCGAAACATATGGCCCGCCGACGACCACCTTTTTACCCATCGAACGGCAAAGTTCGACCACCTGTTCCAGCGACTCTCGCTGCACGATCATGGCACTGATCAGAACGATGTCTGCCCATTCGATGTCCTCGTTCGACAGATCTTCTACGTTTATGTCGACGAGACGCCGTTCCCAGCCGGCCGGAAGCATAGACGAAACGGTAAGCAGCCCCAGCGGCGGGAAAGCTGCCCGCTTACCCTCTAATCTCAATGCATGCCGAAAACTCCAATAGGTATCCGGGAACTCAGGGTAAACAAGCAGAGCTTTCATAATTACCTCAGCTTATTCCTCTTAAGTTTCAAGAGCAAGGGCTTTTGTCAGGGTGTGACGAAAGTATTACAAAACACCCGCGATCTCGCGAGTGTAGTCGTTCTCATTATCCCGTGGGATCTTCATCTTGTTTCCGAGCGTTCCGCGGCGTTCGGGCCGCGTTCCGAGCTTTTTCGGAACGTGCAAGCCATTGATAACAATACGGATACCGTCGAATTTGGCCCGCGTTCGGCGAATTTTGCGAAAAACTTTTTCATGGCATTTTTGCCGGGTGCGACGCGTCGTTACAACGTACCAGACTTCGCTAAAAACACAAAAAAGCACCGCCGGCCGTTTAACCGGGTGCCGATCCTCAATGCTTTGGCGGCGCTCCGAAGTCCGCTCTCTAGATTTTACCAACGCAACCGCTCCGGACAATCGCACGATCGAAGAAACGAACGAAATGCACGATGCGAACGATAGGAACGATCGGAATGATTTGGAAGACCGGAAAGCCTTTTTCAGTCGACAACCTCGCAAACTTACGAATGGAAAATCGAATTGCGAATCTGCCCGTCGTTTCCGCGGCTCAATTGTTGATTTCCTTCAGTTTTGAAAAAAACTCTTGACGACAAGAAAAAAAGGAGTATGATTCACGTATTCAAGCAGTAACTTTCGCACTTTAAGCGGTTCGAGGATTGCATTTTAATCCCACAACCTTGGCCCTTAACTTTTTCGGCTTGAAAATCGACGCTTCCGCTAAACAAAACGGAAAACAAGCTTTTTCACTGAATTCGGTTCGCTCGATCTAGGTCTAGTAACCTTATTCATTATCAATCGTGGCGATCATTTTCTCATTTTATTTGACCGTGCAAGATCGTAAGGAGGTTTCTCAGAATGCGGCTGCGTAGTTACGGAATTGCATTAATTATTACCATTTCGCTTACCTTCTCTAACTTTACGGCCTTGATTGTGAAGGCAACCTAACTACGTCAATGGCATAAGCGTTTCGGTAGGCCGACCAAATATATGGACTTTGGAACAGGCTCACTACCTTTTAGCAAGAATACGAGAGCGCAATCTAAGTATAGAAAGCGAAAGCTTCCAACAGGGAGACCTTAACCCAAACGCAACCAACGCTGTTCGTTTGGATGCCCTTAGCGTGTTCTTCGGGGCCGGCCTAAATTATTCACAAGGAATCGGAATTGAGAATCGCGGCAGAAATCAGATGCTTGAGCTTAATGAAACTCGCTTTCGCGAACTCACCATCCGCAGGTCCACGTTGTACGACCGAAAGGACGATCTGCTCAAACAGATTGGCGATCTGGTGTCACAAACGATTGGGGCGGGCCCGGAGGAAAAGGAACGCCTAGAGAAAGAGATAGAGGTTCGGAGAGAACTGGAGAAGTCTCTCGATGAACAGATAAAGAACACCGATGCCGAACTCGATAAGGTCAAACCATCAGGTTCTTTCGCGACGCCATCGCCCGTGCCTGAACCCTCGCCGCTCACTATTGGTGACGCCGGGTGGAAAGTTTTGGCGGAGAAGATAAAGGAGGTTGATCGGCTTAATCCGAGGTTAACGGCATCGGTAAAGTTGGATAACTATGTTCAGTTTCAGTACGAGTTGCTTGCAAAGCAATTGACACTACTTCGCGACGATGTAGGCCCGGACGAACGGGTAATTTTCCTTGAACTTCCGACTTCTATCGATACTATTCCGGGAGCAGGAAACGAAAGAACTGCTCAATCATTGTGGCGAATCCGAGGCTACTGCAGGCGAAATCAGTATGGAATGGAGCTGGCATCGCTAGAACAGAGGAGAAACGCTCTTGAGGTTGAACACGGCGCGGCCATTGCGGGAGTTTCAGCGGCCGAACGGATACTTCTTCGTCGAAGCTACGATAGAGAGTTGAGCGAAATCAATCGGGAGGTCAGCAAGACCAGGGCTGAATTTTTTGAGGAAAAGACCGAGGCCGCCAGCCGCGGAATGCAGACTTTCGAGAATCCTGAGGACAAATGGGCTTCGTTCACTCCGGAAGACTCGAGTGCACGGACGATCGATCTGATACCGAGGCAAAGTTCACTTAATATCACCGACGTTAAGGAAGTAGTAAAGGATCGGGGTTTTAAGGCCGTGTTCTCGCTTCTTATAGGAATCGGCGGAAGCGTGAACTATCAGCGGCGACGCGAACAGTTCGAACAGTTTCAGCAACAGGAAGTGTACGCCGCCGGGTTTGGGAAAGGAGAGTCGAATTTTGGCTGGACCTTTTCGCCGATGCCTGGAACGAAGCGGCTCGCGCCGGGAATAAGGACGACATATGCCGTCGTAATTGTACCGAGAGACGCAGCGAAGATCGCGCTTGAGGCGCGTACACGGAATTTCCGATCGAACCGGGAGCCTCCTGCATTTAATAACCCGCACCACATTCTTGCACCGGTTGGTGGTCCTGACCCGCCAAATCCTTGCATAAGTTCTATGGAACAAACACTCTACAACGGTAAGCTTTACGATGTATCGATCCCAACCGGGAACGATGAGGGCTTTTGGGTTAGCCGGGTCGATTACAATCCGGTTGGGCCGGCTCAGAAGAGCGTGGTTATCTTGCGGGGCAACTTCTCCAGCCAAACGGGCGTGCTTGTAAACGGAAACACTCTTTCGAGAACGATAGGCATCACGAATCCGTGGTTCGAGAACGCGTCCGTCATTAAGGTCCCCGAAGGCAGAGAAGGATCCAAGAAGGGTGAGGGCACGGGTAACGACAATGGATCGTCGTCCGTGAACGGTCATTTCGAGCTGATCAACGCTAACTATATGATCCTGGTCTTTACGACGCCGCCTGACCTTAAGAGGACACCTGATATTACGCTTGTTTCGCCCGGCCGCGCCCGTTCGATCAACGATTTAACTTTGATGGTGAATGGACGCAGGCAAAAACTAAGGGAAGCTGAAAATGGCTGTTTGGTATGCTTGAACGAAAGCCGTCCCTCGCCTTCGCCATCACCCTAGAAAAATGAAAAGCGATTACGCCAGCCCCTCAAGCAAGCGCAAGGCAATTAATAAATATCCTAAGGTGAGGAAGCAAACGATGTCGAAATATTTGATGGAGGGATCGACCGCGAAAATTTCACTTGGAGTTCTATCGGTGCTTTTGATCCTTCTCCTAAGCGATCCGGTATTTGCTCAGCGTCGGACAATGCCGCGAAGTCCTGGCCAGAAAAAGGTAGAAAATGCTACCGAGGATTCCTCGAAACTGGCAAAAGCAACTCGTATCAGTAAACTCTGTGAAGAACTTCAAGACCTAATAGGCAAGTCGAATCGCTACAAAGTTTTGCCTTATGGTGAAATTGACCTTCCGGGCGGCTTTCGAGACGGCTGTCTCAAAGGAGAGTTGTCATGGGAGGCCACTCGAAAGTTTGCCCACAATGATAAGTTCAAGGATGACGACAAACACAAGGTTACGGTCTGCATTCGAAAACTTGACCGTCAGAGAATCTTCCAGGAAGGCGTCGACGTCCGGTTCTTCGCGTGGCGCCGCGAAATAGTCGTTGGGATTGGGGGAAACGATACGCTCGAACGCCAGTGGTTCATAGACCTTGGCACGTCTTGGCTTGCAGAGGACTTTGCGAGAAATCTCAGGAATTTGCATGAGGCACTTGGTGAGGGAGCGTGTAGTTGACGAATCAATTTGGGAGTCTTAAAGGTCGCAAGTCGGGAATAGATTCAACAATGTCAGGTGCCTTCCCTACTTTTGATGGGGCTTCTCTTCATTCCCCGAAGGTGATAGGTCCGATAGCGTTGAGTGCCGGCTTCCGCTCGATGGCCCAGGACGCCCCAATCCCGCCGATTCCGACCCCAATCCACCATTCACGATTTACGATCCACGAACCCCCGTAACACAGTATCGAATGTGACCGGTTATGACACCTGCAACTGTTACACATCCGTATCGAACACTTTGCCGAGGTAGTCGGTTAGTTCGGTGGTTAGGTTATCGCGGTTGCGTTGGTCTATGCCGGCGAGTTCTCGGGCGAGGGTTTTCTTTAGGTCGGTTTGCATTTGGCGGGCGATCTGGATGCGTTGGGCCTGGGGGGAGCCGGCACCGTGCATTGATTCGGTGAGGTAGCCGACGGCGTTGCGGCCGAGGGTCATGTTTTCTATCAGGCGTAATATTCGGACGCGGGATTCGGTGGAGACGCCCTCGCGGCCTTTGAGGTATTTGTCGAGCAGCTTTCCGACCTCTTCGCTGCGGAGGTCCTGTTCGCTGGGCATCGTGACAACCAGGCCGCCAGCAAGGTCCTGTGCGAAGCGGCTGATCTGATACGGGATCTTTGTCACGTGGTGCTTGCACACGTTTGCGATCATGTCGTCGTTGATATATGCACCGGACTGGGTCGGTTTTGATTGATAGCTCGAGGCGATGCCGGTGGCGTAGATCGTCTCATTGAGGTGCGTCATCTCGACGATCTTGTCCTTTATGTGCGAGGCGTTCTCAACGCCGTTGTACTCGGCGATCTGCGCGGCGGCACCGATAAGCACGTCGCCTACACCAGATTTGCACACATACGAACGCCGGTGATAGCAGGTGAACCGTTCGACCAACATTGCGGCGAATTCCACTTCGCCATCCATAAAGATCAGCTCGTTCGGGATGAACACACGGTCGAGGATGACCATCGCTTCCTGCCCGCCGTAGCGGGCGTTGCCCTGGTCGATCTCGCCGCCTTCCATCGAACGCGTGTCGCAGGATTGGCGGCCATAGATGTAGGTGATGCCTTCGGCGTCGACGGGAACGGCACCGACTATCGCGTAGTCTTTATCGTTATCGGTCAGCCGCATCGTGGGCATCACGATAAGCCAGTGGGAATTGAGGCAGCCAGTCTGATGGGCTTTGGCACCTGAGATGTAAACGCCGTCATCGGTGCGTTCGACAACGTGGACGAACAGGTCAGGGTCGGCCTGCTGATGCGGTGCAAGGCTGCGGTCGCCTTTGACATCGGTCATCGCCCCGCCGATCACCAGGTTCAGCCGCTGCATCTCGGCAATGAACTCCTTGAGCCGGTAGTGGTACTCGGTGTTGTGCGTCTCGTCGATCTCAAAGGTAACGGAGAACAACGAGTTCAGCGCGTCCATCCCCACACAGCGTTGGAAGCAGGTGCCGGTCAGTTGGCCTAATCGCCGCTGCATCTTGTTCTGAAGCACGACGTCGTCGCGGGTCATCGCGATGTGGAGAAAACGGTTGACGCGGTCGGCCGTGATGTGCGAATTGGCCGAAGCGAGGTCCGGTTCGCGCATCGCGAGGTCGTATGTTTCAGCGACGGCGTTGATGCTCGGGCGGATCATCGGATGGTCGACCGGCTCCGGCACGAGCTCGCCAAAAAGGAACACCCGAAGGCTCCGGCCCCGGAGAGAAGCTACATAATCTTCGCCGCTGACAATTGGCTGCATCGGTTGTGTGGTCTCAGACATCTAATCTTTTTGTGCTCAATGACGCGGCCTGAGTCCCGATTGCAAAGGCCGTGCTAAGTCCTTACAATTGCAAAATGCTTCGAGCGAGAACACTCGGTATTCTAGCACTATTCGCCTTGCTGCAGTTGCTCGGCGGCTGCGGCGGGACGGCCGGGACCAACTCCGGCGGAAACGCGAACACGTCGGTGCCGGGGCGGCCGGCGAACCCATCGGCCAAGCGGGAAGCAGATGGCGTGAAGGACAGTCTTGAAGAATTAGAGGCCCTGATCACGCTCCCTTTCCAGCCGGAGGACCTGGTCTGGAAAGAATTTGTTGCCGGAACGAACGGAAACGTGCGGGGACGTCGGCTGTTGGCTGTCTTTCAGTTTTCGCCGAATGATGCAAAAGAGCTGATCGACCGTTCGGCCAAACTCGGAGCGGGCTCCCCAGCCCAGATCCCGGTTGAAAAGTGGTTTCCGGCAGAGCTGATCGCCCAAAGCGAGATGAGCGGCGACGAAGGGATCGCCGTCACTTCGTACCCGGCGGACGAATTCTATCGGGACCCGTTCCTAAAGGGCACGCTCTCGAATGTTGATAAGACGGATTTCTTCGTCCTGGACCTTTTTGTGAAATAGCCGGCCGGGTTCGGGCTGCGGGTTCGGTCAATACCCCGGCCGGAGGCCGCAGCTAATGCCTGGACCGATCGGCTTACCCCTAAAATGCCGGCCGATCCGAACGATCTCGATCCTCGGTGAGAAAGTCCGAAATGCCCACCAGAATAGCACCCACGCTGAAGCTTTTATGTTCTCGCGAATTCGTGTAGCATCGAAAAAGACGCCGAAAACGCCAAGAATGCCGTTCCAACGAGCCCTCATTCCGGTAATTACTGCCGTTCTACTGACAGCGAGCGTAAATGCCCAGACTCCCAATCCGGTCGAACGGCAGGTGACGAATCCCATCACCGATACGCCGAACATCAATCCGGTCGCTCCCGAACAGATCATAAAAGCGCCAAAGACGCGAAAGACCGACGACGACGATGCACTAGCGGCAGGCGAGGTGGTGGTCTACTCAGAGAAGCAGTCGGTCGAGGGGGCCGAGGGGGCGAGGATCCTGACCTACACGGGGAACGTCGATGCCCGCTACGGCCGTTATCGGCTGCAGGCGGACAAGATCGTCCTTTACGAGGCCGAGGACAAAATGGTTGCCGAAGGAAGCGTCATCTTCGACGACGGCGACAATCAGCGGCTGACCGGTGCCCGGGGCGTGTTCAACCTGAAGACGAAGCTCGGGACCTTTGAGGATTCGACGGGATTTACCAATCAAACCAACGACGGGACGGTTATTTATTTCACTGCTGAACGTGTGGAACGGACCTCGCTGGATACGGTCGTCGTGACAAAAGGGAAGTTTACCGCCTGCGACGAAGCGGTGCCGAAATGGTCGTTCACCGCCGACGAGGCCGTGATCACGCTGAACGACAAGGTCAAACTGAAAAACGGCAAGTTCCGGATCAAGGACGTGCCGCTGGTGCCGATACCTTACGCCTCGATCCCGATCAGGGAAAAGGACCGGGCATCCGGGTTTCTTACTCCCTCTTTCGGTTTTTCGGGAAACAAAGGGCTGAAGGTCGCGACCGCTTACTATCAAACACTCGGCCGTGCGGCGGATATTACTTTTCGCGGCGATCTCTTTACTTCGCGCGGGATCGGGTACGGATTCGATGTGCGGACAAGGACGAATGACCGCTCGTACTTCAATTTCGGGTTCTATGCGGTAAAGGACCGTATCTTCGGGGCAAAAGAGAGCCCGGAGACCCCGGACCAGAGCGGCTCAAATTTTTATGCCGAAGGCGTTCAGTACTTTTCGAACGGCTGGACCGGTGCGATCGACGTGCAGGTAACTTCGAGCCTTGATTTTCGCCAGGTATTCTCAGACGGGATCCAGCAGATCATCTCTCCCATCGAGGTCTCGCAGGGATTCGGCAACAAGAGCTGGAATAACTATACGCTGAACTTTCTGGCACGCACGCAAGTGATATCTATCCCGAACGTGACGATAAGCACGCGGAACCTGCCCAGCGCACATTTCGAAAAGAGGCCGTCGATGCTGTCATTCCTGAAGGGCGTTTACTTCTCGTTCAGGACGAGCGTCGAGGGTGTTTCGCGACGCGAACGCGTTGCCGACCTGAGCCTTTATCAGGCTGAGACGGGCGGTGACCCCGTTTGGACACCGCTGATGAACCTGCGCTATGACGCCTATCCGCAGTTCACGATCCCGATCCATACGAAATATTTGAACGTCACGGCGACCGGTTCGATGCGGGTCACCTATTATTCCAATTCGTTCAACGACATGCGGCAGCTTGTGGAGAAGGACGTGCTGAGAAAGTACGGCGAGTTCGAACTTGATGTCCGCCCGGTCGCGCTTGCGAAGAATTACTACGGCAAGTCGGATGAGTTCAAGTTCCGGCACGTGATCGAACCTTACGTTACATATAAGTATATAAAGGGGATACAGAACTATTCGCGGATCATCCGCTTTGACGAGCTCGACACGATCACCGACACGAACGAGATCGAATTCGGCATCATCAACCGGATCTATACACGCCGCTACGCCGAAGCGTTGACGCCCGAGGCGAGGCGGCAACTCTCGACGATCAGTGCCGGAAACGGAGCGGTGCTCGCTTCCACACGGATCCCGGGCCGCGATGCCGAGACCCCGCGGCAGCGTGAACGGACCGATGCCGTCTCGGCGATCCGGTCGATCATCGCCGACGCCCAGAGGAAGACCGATGACCTTTCGATCCAGCCGTACGAGATATTCAGCTTCGCCATTCGCGGCAAGTACTTTTTCGACAAAACGTTCGGCGGTGCCCTGGTTCCCGGACGGCGGAACCAGATAACCCCTATCACTTCGTTTACTTACTACACCTTCGGCGGCGTTACCAGGCGATTCTCGCCATTGAGTGTCGACCTGACCTACCGCCCGCAGAGGACGGTCTTTTTCAGCACGAGAATGGATATCGGCGTGCAAGGCGACGCGCTCAGGGCCGCGTCCGCGACCCTCGGCTACGAAAAATCGCTTGTTAAGATATTCCAGACCTTTTATTACACGCGGGCGGTCGATCTGGTGCCTTCGCTGGCTGACCAATTCAGGGTCGGAAACGAGATGCCGGGCGATGTCGCCTCGGAGGGATCGGCGAACAACGGGCCGCTGACGGCGGCGGGATGCCCGACGGGAATGATGACGTGCGACGGCACAACCGCCGCGAACGCTGCGGCGGGCACGCAAACGACCGTCAAGGAACCGGGCACGCTTCGGGGTTCGCAATGGAGCCCGTCGATCTTTCTCGGCGATCGGGATAAGGGACTATATGCCGGGGCGGCACTTTTCTTCGATTTCGAGAATCGCCGACAGGCGCGTCTGTCGCCGCTGATCTCGTCACTGTACACGCTCGGATACGCCTACGACTGCTGTGCCCTCGCCGTGCAGTTCTATAAATTCAACGTCGGCGTCCGTAACGAAAACCGCCTGATGTTCAGCTTCCGCTTGAACGGCATCGGGACGGTCGGAACCACCCAATACGGCCCGGGATTCTAGCCAAAGAGCTCATCTGACACTTTAATTGGTCTTGCGGAAATGACTGAGTGCACGAGAGTTATAGTATTCAACCGGAGCTAACGAATCGGTGAGGGCAGGGGCCGCGGGGATGTCATTGTTGAAGCGGCTTCTGAGCATTTCGGCAAGACGTGGAGCAGGTTCCGTCACGGGCCGGCAGCTTGTTTTGCAAGCCACGAGTATCACGTTCTGCAGGTCTTCATCCGGCCGCTCGGTTCGGACCTTGAATAACTGAACTTCTGCGAAAACCGACCGATAGGTCGCAAGTTCAGCAGAGAGGAACCGGCTGGCGGGGCCGTCGAGCGAAGAGCCTATATTGATGATGACGACGCCGCCATCGCGGAGGACGCGATGCATCTCGCGAACGGCCTCGACGGTCGTCAGGTGGAAGGGGATCGAGAACAGCGACCCGAAAGCGTCGACCATCACGGCGTCATAGGTGCCCGCCGGAGCCCGGTTCAAAAAGGTCCTTCCGTCCTCGTGAAAAATTCGCATATGGGGATCGTCTTCTAGCCTAAAGTACTTTCTGGCGATATCGGTGATCGCGGGGTCGATCTCGACCACATCCATCCGAACGTCGGGATAGGTGCCGAGGTATTCGCGGGGAAAGGTATATCCGGCCCCGCCGATCATCAGCACGTTCTTGTGGTCCGGCACGAAATATTCCACCAGGTGATAGAACTCTATGTACTCGAATTTGGGCGAACCGTCATCCAGGTACATCGCCGACTGGCCAAAATAGGGGTCGGTCGCGATAAGCCGGTATTCGCGGCCCGAAGGTTCCTCGGCTGTCTGATACACACGGACGCGGCTGTACTGGGTGTCAATGTCGACAAGCCCGTTCGACGCGTAGAATTGATAGGCGCTAAGTTCGCTCCCGGCTATTCCCAGCGCGAACAGCGAAAGCACCGAAAGGTTCGTCCGATCAAAGATAAGCGGAACAAGAAGAAAGCTGACGAGAAACAACGAAGCCGCGATAAGGTAAAGCGTGCGGGTGCTGCCGACGAACGGGATCAGAAAGAATCCGGCCGCGAATGTCCCGGCAATGCTTCCGATGGTCGAAAGGGCGTACAATCGCCCGACGGTCGAACCCGAAGAATCCAGAGTGTGAGTGCGGAGCTTGACCGCATAGGGCGTCACAAAGCCCAGGAGCACACTTGCCGGGGCGAAAAGAATAGCGGCGGCGGCGACCGATTGAAGTTCGAGGGGTCCGCCAAAAGCACCGATCATCGCGAGCACGGCGTCTTTGATCAGGATCGTGACCGAAACTAAGCCTCCGGCGAAAAATATCGCCGCAGCAAGTATCTTGACGTCGGGCCGCCGGTCGGCCATCCGTCCGCCGAGCCAGTAGCCCAGGCTTAAGGCCGCCAGGATAACCCCGATCAGGCTCGTCCAGACATAAGTCGACGTCCCGATGAACGGTGCAACAATTCGCGACCCGATGATCTCATAGACCATTACAAGGGCACCGCAAAGGAACACCGCGAATTCAAGGGAGAATCGAAAAGCCCGCATAGACCGAGTATAGCGTTTTATTGACGCAGGTTAAGGCTGAGCGGACCAAAAGCCGGTGGGCGGAAAGGGGTGTAGAAAAAAACGCGGCACCGATGGAGGTACCGCGCGGATCCGAATTGAGCGACCTGTTTAATTAGCAGTTACGGTAAGTTCCTCTCCCTCCGGCCTCACGTACGTCAGCCAGTTGGCACCGAACGGGGCCGGGCGTTCACCGATCACGATCTTGAAGAATTCCTCCTGGAGCCGTTTTGTGATCTCGCCGCGTTTACCGCTACCGACCTGGATGCGGTCGACCGAACGGATCGGGCTGATCTCGGCGGCGGTGCCGGTGAAGAAAACCTCATCGGCGAGATAAAGTGCGGCCCGCTGGATGGTCGTTTCGACGACCTCAAGGCCCATTTCGCGGGCGATCTGAACCACGGAATCCCGAGTGATCCCGGGCAGGATCGCGGCCCCGAGCGGCGGAGTGATCAGCTTGCCGTTGTTGACGAGAAAAATGTTCTCGCCCGAGCCTTCGGAGACGTACCCGCGGTCGTCGAGAGCTATACCCTCCGAAAATCCGCCGAGCTTCGCTTCCATCTTGATCAGCTGCGAATTCATGTAATTAGCTCCCGCTTTAGCCATCGCCGGCAGTGCATTCGTGTTGTAGCGGTTCCAGCTTGAGACGCAGACGTCGATGCCGTTCTCGATCGCGTCGTCACCGAGGTACTTACCCCACTCCCACGCGGCGACGTAACATTCGATCGGGTTATTGAGCGGATAAACGCCGAATGCAGGCTTATCCTCGTCGAGCCCGCGGAAGATGACGGGCCTGAGATAGCAGTGCTCCATTTCAGTGCCGCCGATCAAACTGACCGCGGCATCGCAAAAGTCGTCGCGGCTGTACGGCGGGTCCATCCGATAGATCTTTGCGGAGTTAACAAGACGCTGCATGTGCTCCGGCAGGCGAAATACCGCCGGGCCTTTTGCCGTGCTGTAACAGCGAATTCCCTCGAAGACGCTGGAACCGTAGTTGACCACGTGCGACATCACGTGAATGCGGGCATCATCCCAGCTTATGAACTCACCGTTCTTCCATACTTTGGGCGCAATCTTCATCGTCAATAGGATATTACAATGGCCCTTAATAGGCAAAATAACCAAAGATTATGTTTACATAATCGCATAGCCGAAATAGCGAAAAAGGCGGCCTTTCGACCGCCTGTTAATCAGTGCTTCCAAATGTTCTTAAAGGATAAATACCCGAGGAGCCGTGTCGTCGAGCCGTGAAAGAAAAGGAACACTGTCCGCGTTGATGGTCAGGATCACCGGCTGGTCGCCCGCACCGTTGAGCTCCGGCGGAATATCGAAATCAAGCGTGTAAACGCCGGGAGCTTCAAGCGTGGCCCCGCCCACAACACTGGAAGGCGGAATAGTCACACTACCAATACGGATCGCAAAGATCGCTGTTGAGTTATTGCCGGCACCCGTTATCCGCATCCGGAGACGGCTTGCGACGCGGCGGCTGCCCTTGATCCGGACGGTAGTAACGGTGAAAGGTTCGGTCGTATGGACGCGATTGGTCACGTTCGATATTCGTGCCCGTCCGAATGGACCCGGCTCCGGAAGGTCGGTAAAGATATCCGGCCGTGCGGCGACTATAGCTACGTTGCTGCGTATCTCGACACCGTTGTTGTTGATGATCAGCGGAAGCGATCGCCCGGCTCCGGTCCCCTGGATTCCGGGCGGTACAACGAACACGATCTCATTCGGGCCGACCGATCGGATCCCGCAGGCCGTCCCGTTCAGGGACATCGAGATCCCGCTCAGTTCGATCGGCAACGCAAAGCTTCGGGCAAGCGATGCTTCGGCCGTCCTTGCCGTGAACGGCGGCGTCTTGGTCTTATCATAATTGAGGATGGCGAGCATCCCCGGTGCGAGCCCATAGACCGCCTCAGGTGTAACCGGCGTCGGCGACGGGACCGGCGTTGGCGTGGGTGTTGGCGACGGAAGGAGTCGGTGAAGGCGTCGGCGTCGGTGAAGGTGTCGGCGTGGGGGTTGGCGACGGCGTGGGTGTGGGTGACGGCGTCGGGGTAGGCGTCATCGTGACCGCGAGCCTCGACGCTCCCGTTGCAAAACTAAGGGTCGCTTCCGCTTGGCCAATAACGGCCGGACGGTAGAGATAATAGGCCTCCGAATTCAAGTCGAGGTTGCCCGTGCCGACCTCGGTAAGAGCGATGTTGAATGCGACACGGCTTGAAGAGTCGCTCGGAAGCGGCTGCGTCGATGCCAGGAACGCGATCGAGATCGGGAATTTCGATATCCGCGTAAACTGTGCATCCGCCGGTGCCGCGGCCAGATCGAACATATAGATCTGCGTCGGACGTGTCGATTCCGGATTGAATCCGACCTCGGTCGATCCCGCGACTTGACCGTTCGGCTTTATGTTGAGCCGTGTTTGAAGCAGCAGCGTGGATGGCGTCCCGTTCTCGTCATAATCGGTAAAGCCCGGGTAATGCTGGACGTCGCCGCCCTGGGCCCCCGTATCGGCATCACTCCGGGGTCCAATTCGGCGGAAAGCGTTCGCCGGAGGCGAGACCGTCGTATCGAATACGTAAAGGGCGAAAGAGGTCTGGTTGACGTTGCTGTGCTCGCCGGCCAGATCTGCGTATGAATTGAACGCGATGTACCGGCCGTCGCGGCTCATCCTCTTCCCAAGGTCAAGTACGTTGACCGGGTCGCCGGGATTGGTCGGCGTGGTAGTCGTGATCTGAAGCCCGCCGGAAGGACTTCCGGCCGTAAGGTCGGCGTAGAAGATCTCTTCGTTGCGGCTTGTTGAAGGATTGGTTCCGGTATCGAAATTCCCGCTCGATCCCGGGTCATAGATCGGATCGTCTCCGGTGCTGGCGAAAACGACACGCGAGCCCGAGCCGGAGATCGAAGGATTCTTGTTGTAAATGGGGTCGATTATCGGCCCTCGCGGGGTCTTCGTTACCTGGTTCGTGACCCCGGTCCCGCGGACGTAAGCGAAGATCTCATCGTTGTCGTCCGAAGGGAACGTGTTGCCGACCGCGGGGACGAGGTTTCGCGTCGAGGTGAATGCAAGGATGCTGGCATCGTCATTGACGGCGGCATCGTGGTTGTCGTCGGCCACGAACGCTCCAACAGTCAGCGTCGCGCCCGTAGGCAAACGACTGGCCGGCGTGTTCGTGACCCGGATGAAATTGCCGCCGCTGAGAGTTGTGATCGGCAGCTCTTCGCCGGTCGTAAGGTCGGCGGCAGCGTAAGCCGGGATCTCGTACAACCACATCTCGAGGTTCGCATCATTCGTCAGCGGGTTATCGCCGGGCGTCGGGGTTGGGGTGACCGTCGGACTAGGGGTCGGAGTCGGGCTGGGGTTCGGGGTCGGTGTCGGACTCGGCTCCGGGGTCGGCGAGGTCAGGGCATCGCCGTCGAAAAAGCCCGGGTTCGTCGAATCGGGCACCGCCGGGGTCGAACTGGTCGCATTCGAACTGAAGGCGATCCAGCGCCCGTCACGGCTGATCACCGGCCTTCGGTTCGTGATCTCGACGCGGATGTTCGATGGGACGAATCCGAATGCACGATTCCAGAGGACGCTCTTTGTATCCGTGATCTGAAAGATCCGCCGCTGGGCAAAATCGAAAAGGAAAATCTCGACATTTCCGTCTTCATTGCGGGGATTTTCGGTCGCCAGATTCCCCCTCGATTCAAAAACGACGAAACGGCCGTCGCCGCTGATCGCACCCGCAAACGATTCTGACGCCGAATTCGAGATCTGCCCGACCAGCGTGTTCGGCTGAGGGAGCGGCGTCGGCGATGGCGTCGGCGTCGGAGATGGAGTGGGCGTCGGCGTCGGCGTCTGACCAAGCACCGCCGATGTGGAAGTGAGTAAGAGAGAGATAAATACTAAACAACAGCGAAGCGTCACAAGCTCCTCCCTAAGTAAATGATGAAAAATTTCGACCGAACGCTATATTAAGTATCGGAAAAATAACCGTTGCGCAAAACATTGCATTTTAAAGGTTACAAGTGCGTTCTGCAACCGGTTGGGGGGTTATGTCGTTGTCCGGTATCGTAAAGCAAAACCTTTGATGCACAAGGATATAAAAAGAGTTGTCATTTTACATTTCACCCCAACCGTTAGAGACTTAGCCTCGAATGTCGCATAAGCCGAGAACAGGTGAATTGAGCATCATGCTGGTGGCCGGAGAGCCCTCGGGCGACCAGCTTGGCGCGAAACTTGTCGATTCGCTGAGGCGGGCGGCTGGCAGCCGACGCATTGAGTTTTTCGGGGCCGCGGGCGTCCGGATGCGTGAAGCAGGCGTCGAGCCGGTCGTCGAAGCCGACGGCCTTGCGATAATGGGGATAGCGGAGATCGCCGGAGCCCTTCCGACCTTTTTGCGGGCGTTCCGGAGACTTCGGGCTGAAGCCGAGCACCGAATGCCCGACGTGGCCGTCCTGATCGACTTTCCGGATTTTAATCTCAGGCTTGCTAAAGCATTGAAAAACAAGGGGCATACGGTGGTCTATTTCGTCTCGCCGCAGCTTTGGGGATGGCGCGAGTACCGATACCGAACGATCCGAGATCATGTTGACCTTTTGCTCGCGATCCTGCCTTTCGAACATGAATGGTATGCAGCCCGCCGTGTGGAGAACGTCGAGTATGTGGGACATCCGCTGGCCGGGAACGTAAGGCCTTCGACGAGCCGGAACGAATTCAGAAGCAAGTTCTCGCTCGATCCCGAACGGCCTTTGGTGGCCCTTCTACCGGGCAGCCGGCACAAGGAGATCTCGCGGATCCTTCCGCCGATGATCAAAGCGGCGGCCCAACTCGCGCGAGATGTCGAGGGCGTGCAGTTCGCGATCGCCCTGGCACCGACGAGGACCGACGAAGAAGTGGCCGCCGCGATAAAAGAGGCTTCCAGAGGTTCTGCGGACCGGCTGCCTGAGTTCACCGTCGTAAAGGGAGCCACGTACGATCTGCTGAACGCATCCGACGCCGCCGCCGTCGCGAGCGGGACAGCGACGCTTGAGGCGGGCCTGATCGGTGTTCCGATGGCGATCGTCTATAAGACATCGAAGCTCAATTACAAATTGGTCAGGCCTCTCATTAACGTCGAGCATTTCGGCTTGATCAACCTGATCGCGGGAAAACGGGTCGTGAGGGAGTTGATCCAGGACGACTTTACCTCGGAGGCCCTCGCGGCCGAACTTCGTTCGCTGCTCGAACCCGCCACAAACAGCGCGGTACGGGAAAACCTGGGCAAGGCTGCTGCCCTGCTCGGTGAAGGCGGCGCTTCCGATGAGGCGGCGAAGGCGATCCTCAGGATCATCGACGCAAAGCGTCGTTCGTCATCGGTCGATCCTGATCCCGGCCACGGCCCGCTTTAACAGCCCATCGGCCATCGCCGGCCACTTCGAACGGTCCTTCCCGCCCTCGGCAAGATCCGCGGCCGTTACCCCGAACGGTGTGAGCACTTCAAGATAAATGATCATCAGTTCCTGCCGGTTGTCGGGCGTGAGCATTGCGACAAGCCGCTGGGTCATCACCTCATCGCTTGCGATCTTAAATCCTTTCTGTGTTAGAAATTCGCGCGCCCGGTTGCCGTCGGAATCCGGGCGGCCCCGCTTGGGATCGATCTTCTGCGGCGAAGCATCAGCGAAAAAGTCGTAGCCGCCAATCTTGACCTTTTTCGGGCTGCTGTAGTCGTATGCGTGAGTGTTCGACGGCAGGTAGCCTTCGAATTGGATCCAATACATCCTTGTGACGTTCCCATCAGCGTCCGCGTCCACGTAAAAATGCTGTTCGGCCCGCGCGACGTCGTAAAGAATAAATGCGTGGCCTCCGGCGTATCTGAATCCATTTGGGAATCGAAGTGTTGCGGCGGGAAGTTCCTTAGAAATGATCGCGTTGCCCTTGACCTTACGCTGGACCGTCAGATCGACTTTCTCGGGACCCTGGGCGAAGGAGACCGCAGTGAAAACGAAGATCACAAATGCAATTGTAAATTTCATGGTCGGCACCTCTTCGAAAAAAAATACTACGCCGACGCGGCATGGAATGTTTCCGCAATTGGTCTACGCTCACGCGGAGTCACGGAACAGTTCCGTTAACTGAAAGGGCTGTTTTCGGGTCAACAGGGTAGGAGGTGCTTTGAACGAATGTTGTTCGAGGTGATCAGCCGCCGGCCCGCTTTTCGGCCGCACTGACCGCTTTTTGAAGAAAGGTTTCGATACCCTCGATCCGAAAGCCAAGGCGGCTGTCGAGGCGGCGAAGGACCGCCGCGGACTCACTGTCCAAAAGGTCGAGGTCGGACAGGTCGATGGTGACGTATGTGTCGAGGTCGGTCTGGATATCGGACGCGATCCGCTCGAGCAGGAGGGCATCGTCCAGCATCATCTCACCCTCCACACGCAAAACCGTACGCTGATGTTCGGTGTCCTCGATCTGTGTGATGTGCGTCGGCATCTTCCTCACCTGCATTAAACGACAAATCGCGCTGAAAGGCAAGAATTTGCTTTATCGCGACGTCCTTCTCGTGACGATAAAGACGCCCACAAAGATCATTAGAGACGCGGCAATAAAGGCAAGGCCGATGCTCTCGCCAAGGAATATCGCGGCCATTATGAAACCGATCAGCGGCTGAAGGTAAATGAAGACCGCGACGGTCGAAGGATCGACACGGGCGATCGCCCAGGCATTCAGGAAGTAGGGAAGTGCGGTCGCGAAGACTGCCGCGTGAATGATCGCCGCCCAGATCAGCGGCGGCATCGACGATAGCTCGACGCCGACGGACGTATAGGCCCCGAGCGGGACACAGACCGCCGCGGCGAACAGGAAGATCCAGGTGATAGAACGCATCGGCCCGTTACGGGTGACGACGTCTTTGGAAGTTGCGACGTAGGTCCCGAACGAAAGCGAATTAGCGACGATCATCAGGTCGCCGATCGTCGTTTCGCTGGTGAACGATGCTTTTCTGGGATCGATCACAATAAGCACGCCGGCAGCCGCAAACACGATCCCGACGAGCTTCAACCAGGTCAGCTTTTCGCTTCCCCACAGCCAACCAATAAGTATCGTGAAGATCGGGATCGTAACCGCAAGAAGGGAAGTGTTCGAGGCCTTTGTAAACGCGAGCCCTCCCACGAAAAGAAGTTGATTAAAGGTGACGCCGAACAGGCTGAGGATCGCCAGCCGCAAATAATCGGAACGCCGCTGAAGCCGAAGATCGGACCGCCAGCGTTGGAAGGAGTAGAGGATCAGAGCCGTGATCCCGACCCGGAATCCAACCAGCGTCGTGCTCGGGATCCACGCAAGGATCGCCTTGCCGATCACCGGAAACGTGCCGAAAGCCGCCTGAACCGTGAGCAAGGCGAAGATCGAGTTGCGGTAAGCGGCCTGCTGTTTCATTCAGGGGGTCTGGCGAACCCGTCCCGATATTTTGGACGATCGGTCAAAGCAGCATCATTGCAGGGCTTTCGAGCATCTGCTTGAAGGTCTGGAGGAATCTGGCGCCCGTCGCCCCGTCGACCACCCGATGATCGCACGACATCGTTACGTTCATTATCGAGCGGACCACGACAACTCCGTCACGGACGACCGGCGTCGGGTTGGCCCCGCCGACGGCGATGATCGCGGCCTCGGGCGGGTTGATCAGGGCCGTGAATTCCTTGATGCCCATCATCCCGAGGTTGCTGATGGAAAAAGTGGCGCCGGTGTATTCCTCGGGCTGGAGTTTCTTCGCTTTGGCTTTTCCGGCGAGGTCCTTGATCTCGGCCGAGAGTTCGGCAAGGCCTTTCAGATTCGCCCCGCGAACGACCGGCGTGATCAGGCCTTCGTCGATGGAGACCGCGACTCCAATATCGGCCTGCTCGTAAAAGCGAATATGTTTGTCCTGGAACGAAGCGTTAACCCATTCGTGCTTCATCAGAGCCATTGCGGCGGCCTTTACGATGATGTCGTTCACGCTGATCTTGGTATCGTCGTCGAGATTCGCGTTGATCTGCTTGCGTGTCGCAAGGACGTTGTCCATCTCGATCTCGACGGTCAGGAAAAACGTCGGTATCGGGCCGAGCGATTCGACGAGCCGGCTGGCGATGACCTGCCGGATCTTCGAGGTCGGTTCGTCGCGGTAGGGCGAGGCTCCGACGATCGTTGAAGGCGTGAATGGCCTTGCGGACGAGGGCGTCCGCGTTCCGCCGGCGAGAGCTTCTTCGATATCCCGTTTAATGATGCGGCCGTTGGGCCCGGTGCCTGTGATGGAGCGAAGATCGATGCCGTTGTCGGCCGCCATGCGGGCGGCGATCGGGGAGACGATCATCCGGCCGTTGCTTGGCGCAGATCCTTCTGCTTTAGCTGGCGTGCTAACAGGCTGGGTAGAACCGCCCGTTACCGCAGGTGGTACTGACTCTTCCGCCGGAGCCTTCTTCTTTTCAGATGGTTCTTCCTTCTCCGACGGTTCTTCAGCTTTCTTTTCGGCGGGCTTGGCCGAACCGTTGGAAGAAACTTCCTTGAGAAGCGCAGAGATGTCTTCGCCGGCCTTGCCGACGATCGCGATGGGCTCGCCGAGTGCGGCCGTGTCGCCCTCGCCCTTTAAGATCTTCAGCAGGGTGCCGCCGCTCAGGGCGGTCATTTCCATCGTCGCCTTGTCGGTGTCCACTTCGGCGAGCGTCTCGTTCGCCTCAAAGGCGTCGCCCTCGCTCTTCACCCACCGCGCGATCTGTCCCTCTTCCATCGTGGGCGAGAGTTTCGGCATCAAGAATTTTTCGGCCATAAGAGTTTAGTTTGCGGTCGCGAGCAGGGAATCGGAGAGTTCCTTGGGAACGTCCTGGACCTTTATTTTCGCCGCCATAGCGGCGTTACGCCATTTACCCTTTTTCTCGAAATAAACATAGGCGAGGTCCACGCCCTTACCGTTCACGCGGATCTCCCAGTAATTCTCGCCTTCGACCTTGAAAAGACCGATGCTCTGGACCGCTTCGGAGCGAACGGCCTTGTCGCCGCACGGAGCGCAGTAGTGCCTGATCCACTCGGCTCCGGCCAGTTCCTCAAGCGCCTTCGCTGCCTCGGCCCGCGATACCCACGCGGCCTGATCGGCGAAGGCGGGGATCGCAAATGTCGCCCCCATAACGAATGCAAGGAAAATCGAACTGAACTTTTGAGCACGCATGATCGATCCGCTCCTACTCCAAATCTTTCTCGGTTAGACCAGCCAGCTTTACCAAGTGTCTAAACAATCCTGTCTTCAAGGCTTGATTCTTGTGTACAGGAACCGACAGCCTTACGTCGGTGCCCGTCCTTCCATAGATATGGTGACTACCTTGTATTCGCAACAGTAACCAACCGTTTCGTTCAAGAGTCTTGCAGAGTTCCTTTCCTGAAAGGGCTTTCATACGGCGATCTCAAAGAGACGGTCCGAACCCCCGATCTTAACTTCACTGAGGTCTACCGAAAGACATCCCTCAACAGCTTCGTAAAGATTTTCAAGCAGCTCCTCGAAGGTCTCGCCTTCTGTCGCACAGCCAGGGATCGCCGGAACCTCCGCCCAATAACCGCCTCTTCAGCTTCGTGAACTATGACCTTCAGTTTCATTTCTCGTGACTATAGATAACAAACTTCCTTGACCGCGGCGAAGATCTTATCCACGCTTGGCAGGGCAAGCGCTTCGAGATTCTTTGCATACGGGATCGGGGCCTCGGCGGTCGAAATTCGTTTGACCGGGGCATCCAGGTGATCGAACGCGTGCTCCATCACGGCGTGCGAGATCTCGGCGCCGACCGACGCGAAAGCGTGCGATTCTTCGGCAACGACCAGCCGGTTTGTCTTCTTGACCGAGTTGACGATCGTGTCGATGTCAAGCGGTTTTATCGTCCGCGGGTCGATCACCTCGACGGAAACGCCGAGCTCTTCCTCTGCCTTATCGGCCGCCTGGATCGCGAGCGGAACGGTCATCGAACGTGCGACTATCGTGCAATCGGTTCCCTCGCGTTTAACGTCGGCTTTACCCAACGGAATCAGGAAATCTTCGTCCTCGGGTACCTCGCTTTTCAGGCCGTACATCCGCTCCTGTTCCAGAAAGATGACCGGGTTGTCGTCGCGGATCGACGATTTCAGCAGGCCTTTCGCATCCGCGGCGGTCGAGGGCATCACGACCTTTAAGCCCGGGAAGTTGGCGTACATCGCCTCCAAAGCGTGCGAATGCTGCGACGAGACTTGATAGGCCGACCCGTTTGGCCCGCGGAAAACGACAGGTACTTTGAACTGCCCGCCGGACATGTATCGCATCGCGGCCGCGTGATTGATTATCTGGTCGGCGGCGAGGATCGAGAAGTTCCAGGTCATAAACTCGACCACAGGCCGTAGGCCGGCCATTGCCGCCCCGACCCCGACGGCCGCAAAGCCAAGCTCGGTGATCGGAGTATCGACGACACGCTTGTCTCCGAACTCCTTCCAAAGCCCGCGGGTGACCTTGTAAGCGCCGTCATATTCGGCGACCTCTTCACCCATGATGAAGACGTTCTCGTCTCTAGTTAGTTCTTCGCGAAGAGCCTCATTCAGCGCGTCGCGGATGGTCATAACTGGCATTATTGTCTAATCGATCCCAAGTTCTTGTTTTACTTCATCTAATGAGTAAGTAGGTTGATCCTTATTCTCTTCCCTTGCGACGCGAAGTTCGTGAAGATCGATCATATCTTCGATCCATTCTTCAAGGCGCACGAATTCATCATAGGGAATTACGGCAAATTGTTTTCTCCCACCTGCTGAAAGGAATTCGGGATGGAGCTCGATAGTGGTCATGGCTTAATATGCCTCCCGACGATTTAGTACTCGCTGGATCTGCACGGTGTTATTTACAACGTCGAACAGGACTCTGAAGTCGCCGACTCTGAGACGATACTGCGGAGAATGATCTGTAAGCTTCTTAACATCCCCTGAAAGATCGTTAACCAAGTCCTCGATTCGACTGAGTATACGCATGCTAACTTGCTTATCGAGTTTACGAAGATCTTTTAGCGCTCGATTTCCAAAGCGAATCTCGTATTCCATCGAAGAATCTATGCGAAGACGTCAGTAAGAAGCTCGCTCTCGTCCGGCAGCGGGCTTTCGTCGGCGAATTTCAGGGCATTTTCGACCACTTCCGCCGCCTCGGCCTCGATCTTTTCAAAGTCTTTATCGGTCAGCACTTTTGCTTCTTTCAAGCTTGTCTTGAACAGCACGATCGGATCGCGTTCCTGGTACTTGGCAATTTCCTCGCGGGTCCGGTAATTTCCGGGGTCCGACATTGAATGGCCCATATAGCGATAGGCTCTTATCTCAAGCAGCGTGGGCTCACCGTCTTTTCTAGCCCGCTCGATCGCACGCTGCACGGCATCGCGAACCGCCATCACGTCCATCCCGTCGACGAATTCGTTCGCCATCTCATAGGATTCGGCTTTCTTGGCGATGTTCCGGGTGCTCATCGCCCTTTGCTGCGATGTTCCCATACCATATTTATTGTTCTCGCATATATATATGATCGGAAGTTTCCAAAGCTGGGCCATGTTTAGCGACTCATGAAATATGCCCTGATTAACCGCCGCTTCACCGAAAAAGCATAGAGTTACCTGGCCCGAGCCCTTATACTTTGCAGCGTAGGCCATTCCCGTCCCAACGCCGATCTGGCCGCCGACGATGCCGTGGCCGCCATAAAATTGATGCTCCGCCGAGAACATATGCATCGAGCCGCCCTTGCCCTTAACACAGCCGCCGATCTTGCCGTAGAGCTCCGCCATCACGGCTTCCGGCGAGATCCCCTTGACCATCGCCTGGACGTGGTCACGGTAGGACGTTATGACCATATCGTCGGGTTCGAGAGCCATGATCGAGCCGACCGCAATGGCCTCTTGCCCAATGTAAAGATGGCAGAAACCGCCGATCTTGCCCATGCGATACACCTCGGCGCACTTTTCCTCAAAGCGGCGGCCGAGGACCATCTGATACAGCATTTCGCGAAGGAGCTTTTTATCGGTCTTCTTGATCGCCTCGATCTGAGAATTCCGGCGCTCCTGGAATTCAGCCTTCGCCAATTCCACTTCGGAAAGGTCCGCCGACCCGTTCTCACGGGCCTTAGGGCTCTTCTTTTTCGCGTTTCCTGCCGAGCCGTTCCTGACCTCGGCCTCTGTTCGCCGGCTCGTTCCTGATCTTGCCAAGTGTGATACCTCCGTAACCTCGCGGGCGCTGCCGTGAAAAATGCGTGAGAACAAAATTATAATAGAGTTAAGGATTTTTGTACAAAATTATCCGGCGGCAACCGCGGGATCGGGCCATCGGCACGCGAGCCGGACCGGTTTCGTTGACAATCAAGGGAAAGCGGTCGAAAATTAGCGGGATACCGATGAATCGAATACCTATTTCCAAACTGGTCGAAGAGCTGCGGGAGATACCCGACGAGGAATTTGTCTGCGAGAACGTTTACGGCCTGCTGAGCCGACGGCCCGTCGATGTCGATTCGCTGCAGAAATACGTGTTCTGGAGCAACGATTTCTATACACGAAACCTGATCTACAAGGACGATCGGTTCGAGATGATGGCGGTCTGCTGGGAAAAAGGCCAGGCCTCGCGGGTCCACAACCATTTTGATCAGCGGTGCTGGATGATGGTCCCCGTCGGCCGGTTGATGGGCCAGAATTTCGCCGTCGAGGAGATCGATGAACCGCGCGGTTTCTGTAAGCTGACAGAGACCAACAGGTTCCAACTTTCCGACTGCATGGCGGCGAAGGTCGACCTGGAAGAGCCGATCCATCAGGTCTTGAACCTTTCGGAATTCGACGAGCGGGCAGTGAGCGTTCATATCTACTCAAAGCCGTTCGACCGGTGTCTGTCCTACTGCCGCGACACGGACACCTTTAAGGAAGTAAGGCTTTACTACACCAGCGTCGACGGCGTTCTCTGCGAAGGCGTCACGCTTTAGCCGCGAGGGGAGCCGCAGCCCTGATTCGCGGGCGAAGGCCCCGTACCCGATAACGTCCTGTTCTCTTTTTAGCAACTTCGGCCGATCCAGCGGATACACTGGGGGTTCCTGCTTGTGCAGCACAAAGGCATCATCAAGGTCCTCCTCGTCACGGCCTGTATTGTTTACCTTGGGCTTCGTATCTGGCGGTTGTGCGATTCGTGCCTCTGGTTTGATGAGATCTTCAGCATCCACGCAGCCGAGCACGACTGGACCGGTTTGTTCCGGTTCGTCGCCCAGGACCTGATCCATCCACCCTTATCGTACCTGCTTCTGAAATTGTGGATGCTCGTCGCCGGAGACTCATTCACAAGCGTCCGGATATTCCCGCTCTTCTTTTCGGCGATCGCGATCATCCCGTACTGGTTTTTGTGCAGGGAATTGAAGGTGAGCAGGCCAGCCGCTGTCGCGGGACTCTTCTTTATAGCCGTCAACGGTGCGCTCATCAAGTACTCGCAGGAAGTCAGGATGTACGCTCCCTTTTTCTTCTTCTCGGTCACTTCGCTGTGGCTTTTTGCGAGATTCTTTTTCCGGGGGAAGAGCTTCTGGATATTAGCCGCCGCAAACGTCCTCCTTGTTCACACCCATTACTTCGGATGGTTCGTCATCGCGGCCCAGATCGCGGCGGCGATCGCGATACGCCGGCCGAAGATCCCGCGCACGTTGTTGATGGCCGGCCTGACCGCGGCGGCCTCGGCCCCCTGGCTGGTATTCGTCGTTTCTAACAAGGCGGCCGGTCATTCACTCTCGGAGAATATCGGTTGGATCGAACGCCCGTCATTACGGCAGATCTTCGATCTTGTTATCGACCTGGTCGACCCGGTCTATTTTCAGTTGAGCAGTGCCGAGCCCTCGGGGAACCTTCTCATCGCGATCCCGGTGCTGATGGTCATCGCGGCGGCCAAGATCTTTTATCTCACCGAGGACCGCGACACGGAAGAGAAAGAACGTCTCGTTTTTCTCACGATCTTTGCGGCGGTGCCGGTGGTGCTCGCCCTTTTTCTGAGTTGGGTGCTCCCGTACTCGATCTGGGGATCGCGGCACCTGATCGTCATTTTCGTTCCCGTCCTTCTGCTGGCGGGTATCTTTGTAGCGGACGTTAGGGCAACCCGGCTGATGCCGGCGGCGGCCGTTTTTTTGGTCCTCCTGTTTGTCGCCGCGATAGGTGTGGATCTTTGGCGCGGAAAACGCGAGTACATCTGGTGCGCCTGGGAGCAGATCGCAAAAGAATGGGTGCTCTCGCCATCGGAAGGATCAACCCCGACCCTTTTTGTCTTCGAGGATGTGGCCGCCTACGATTACTGGTTTGCGACCCGTGATCTTCCGAATCGCAGGATCGTTCTGATTAAGGGTGTCGAGGGGACGATCAACGACCCGGCATTTTTCCTCCCGAGAGGGTTCGATGGGGTCACGGTCGGCGACCTGAGCACAGTTGAAGGTGACGAGATCTGGGTATCGTTCAGGCAGGCGACACGGCCGGATCCGGTCGGGGAACACGCGGCGGCCGAGCGGCGATTCGAGGTGCCGGTCACTAATTTCGAGAACCTGGGGTATGTGGTCGAGGATGTGAAGATGAAGGCTGTTGGACCGCACACCGCCTACCTCGTGAGAATGAAAAAAGCCCCGCCGCCGGCGGGGCCGTCAAACTGAATTTGTCGCGGCGGATCTTACTTTCGCTTCCACCTTACTCCTTCCTTGGTATCTTCCAGAATGATCCCTTTTTCCGCGAGAAGGTCGCGGATCTCGTCGGAGCGGGCGAAGTTCCGGTCGCGACGAGCGGCCTGACGCTCCTCAACAAGAGCTTCGATCTCGGCATCGAGATCAGCCGACTCTTCTGGGCCGAATATCCCGAGAACCGCGTCGAATTTTGCAATGGCGTCGAGAACGGCGTCGCGTTCTTCCGCCGTCAACCCGCGCTCGGCGACTGCGGTATTTACCTCGCGGACCATATCATGGACCGCGGCGAGCGCGGCCGCTGTGTTGAAGTCGTCGTCCATCGCCGCTTCGAACTTTTCGAGGGCGAAAGAGGCGGAAACACGACCTGTAGGGAGTTTGTCTTCATCTCGCCCTTCAATGTCTACACCCTCGCTACGGCTCGGGTTTCCGCCTTCTCTTACCAGCTGACGAAAGTTCCTTAGCCGCTCGACCGTGGATTCCGCACCCTGCAGGCCTTCGAACGTGAAATTGAGCTGCTTTCGCGTCGGCACGCTCAAGAGCAAGTACCGGATAGCCAGCGCCGAATAGCCTTGTTCACGGAGGTCGCGGAACGTGAAGAAATTGCCCTTGGATTTTGACATCGTCACGTCGTCGATCTTCAGGAACTCGCTGTGTATCCAATACTTAGCGAAGAGCTTGCCGGTCGCCCCCTCGCTCTGAGCGATCTCGTTTTCGTGGTGCGGGAACTGAAGGTCCTGGCCGCCGGCGTGGATGTCGAATGTCTCGCCGAGGTACTTCATCGACATCGCGGAGCACTCGATATGCCAGCCCGGGCGGCCGCGTCCGAACGGAGCGTCCCAGCCGGGTTCTTCGTCCTCGCTGACAAGCTTCCATAGGGCGAAATCGCGGGCGTCTTCCTTCTCGTATTTGTCCGTATCTATCCGTTCGCTGCCGCCGGCAATGTTTCCTTCGAACTTGATCTTCGAGAGCTTTCCGTATTCCGGAAAAGCGGCGATGCGGTAATAGATCGAGCCGTCCGATTCGTAAGCCTTGCCGTTGTCGATCAGCTTCTGGATGATGTCGATCATTTCGGCGATGTGATGCGTTGCCCGCGGCGTGACCTCCGGCCTTTCCATGCCGAGGGCATCGAAATCTTCCCAGAAAGCGGTAATGTACGGGGCGGTAAATTCGTCGATCGTTACGCCCTTTTTCGCAGCCTCGTTGATGATCCGGTCATCTATGTCCGTCAGATTGAAGACATGCGTGACCTCATAGCCCTTGAATTTCAGGTACCTGCGCAATATGTCGCCGAAAACGAACGTCCGGAAATTGCCGATATGAGCGAAATTCCACACGGTCGGGCCGCAGATGTACATCCGGACCTTTCCTTCTTCCAACGGGTGAAATTCTTCCTGCTTCCTTGTCAGGGTGTTAAAGAATCTGAGCATAAACCTCGGTCGATCGGCAAAAATTTATTCTAACGCAACTTGCGGCCAAAGGAACGCCCGGCCGCCGTTGCTGAAGGACGAAATATAAAGACTAGCTGTTTGAAATGAAGTATTTAGCTGCGACAGCAGCTGAGGATATAGAAGGACAGGTAATTGAAGGCCGAGCGTTCCATTGTATTGCCTTTCGATATAAGAACGCTGCGGGGGGTGAAAAGTTTCATTTTTGTTCCTGCGCGGCCGGCATTTCGAGCATCCAGATATCGGATTCCAGATTTGCCGCCGTGTAATAGAGAAGTTTCCCGTCGCGGCTAACGAACGGGCTCCTTATATCGACCAGCGGATTCGTAAACAATTCGGTGACGGTTCCCGTCCTTATGTCAGCCGCGTAAACCTTGTTGCCCGTTTCGTAAAGGAGGTGGCGGTTGTCCGGGAGCCAGCTCGCGATCGTGTTCAAATTGGGAACGACGATATGGTAAGTGCCGGTCTCAAGCGAATAATAACCGATGTGTCGTGCATTGTCTTTGGCCAGGACGCCGGCGAGCATCTTACCGTCCGGCGACCAGTCCCAAACGACGATCCGATCCACCTCAGGAGTCTTCGGCAGGGTCACGGCGCCTTTCTCCGAAAGCGGTGCTTCGGCGTCCAATATTTTAGCCACGTTCTGGGAATAGATCGAAAGTTTCTTTCCGTCCGGCGACCATACAGGGAAACCCGTGGCTTCTTCCTCGCCCGGCTGATTCGTGAACTGGACCAAGCCTGTACCGTCGGAATTCGAGATCCACACCTGCCCGCCGCCGTCACGGTCTGATGCGAAGGCGATCTTACGGCCGTCGGGCGACCAACGGACGTAGCGGTCGAAAGGCTCGTCGTTCGTAAGGTCGCGCCATTCGCGGCCGTCGCGGCTTACTGTCACGATGTCGTCCTGCGTCCGCCGGATCAGGCGCATGACGAACTGGGTGCCGTCCGCGGACAGCTCGGCACGGGCGATCTCGCGGTCGCCCTGGGTGATCCAGAACGGCTCGCCGACGGTCTTTAGCCCGGCAATGTCAAATTCGACGCCTTGTATGTTGGCCTGATCATTCGTCTGGACATAAACGAGCCGGTTGCCGTCACGTGAAAAGGCGAGGTGACGGCTGTAGGTCGACGGCGTCGCCACCGGTTCCGGATCGCCGAGGGCGCGGCCGGTCACCTCATCTATCGGGACCCGCCAGAAGTTCATGTCGCCTCGTCGGCTGCTGACAAAGTAGAGGAATTTGCCGTCGGGTGACCAGACGGGATTCCAGTTCGAGACGGCGAAATCCTTTGCGATGATGACCGGTTCGCCGCCGCCGGCCGGAATGGTCGCGATCCCGCGGCGGCCGTAGGTGCCGGAGTGGAACCAATAGGCTATCCGGTGCCCGTGCGGCGACCACGCAGGAAATGTCGCCTCGGCATCGATGAGCTTCCTCTTGTTTCCGGTCTGGACGTCGATCACCTGAAGCGTTTGCGGCCCCGAAGCCCGGACTGTGGGCTGATCACGTCCGAAACTGCTAACCACGATCTGTGTTCCGTCGGGGGACCAGGATGGATGATAGCCTTCGTCGGAGAGGCGCCGGACGTTGTCACCGGTCAGCTCCATTAAGTAAATGCCCCTAAGTTCGCGGTCGGACCTGAATGCAATGAGCTCTCCGTTGGGCGAAACCGCGGGGTGGGTGTTGTTTGCGTTGGACCCGGCGGTCAGATTGACCCTACGCTTTCCGCCGACCCTTTGTATGAATATGTCAAAAAAGCCGTTCTCGCGTGCCGCATACACCACGTCCTTTCCGTCAGGAGTGAGGCTTGGAAAATATTCAGTGCCGCGTTGGTTAGTGATCTGAGAACTGCGTGCGGCGGTCCAATCCGTCCCCGCTGCAACCGAGGCCGTTCGGGTGGCCATGTAATAGGTCGCAACAGCCGACGTTGCAATAAGCAGCAGGGCGGCCGCGGCGTATACATACCACGGACGTCTCGACATGACCCGGACGATGGTCCCCGAAATGCCGGACTGCATGGACCATGACTCCGACGAATCGACTTCCTGCTTAACCCGCTTGAGGTCGGCGCGAAGTTCCGAGGCCGACTGATAGCCCTTTGCCGGGTCCTTTTCGAGGAGTTTCGCAAGGACGGCGTCCATTTCCTGCGGTACTTCGGGATTCAGCGAACTGCATGGGGGGACTTCCTTGCTGAGGATCGCCTGAAATGTTTCCTGTTTGTTTGCACCCTTGAACGGATTTTTCCCGGTAAGGAACTCATAGAGCACGACGCCGCAGCTCCAAAGATCAGTGCGGTGATCGATCCGGTCATCAGTTATCTGGGCCGGAGACATATAAGCCGGGGTCCCGATGATAACTCCCTTGGTCGTTGCCGCAAGGTCACGTATGGTCTGGCCGCCCGGGTCGGTCAGCTTTGCGAGCCCGAAATCGAGGATCTTCGCGTAACCGTCCTTGCGGATCATTATGTTCTCGGGCTTAATGTCCCGATGGATGATGCCCTGGTCGTGGGCCGCGGACAGGGCGTCGCAAAGCTGGATCGAGTTGAGGACGATATTTCTTATTTTGAAATTGCCGCCCATCAATTCGCGGAGCGTTTTCCCCTCAACGAATTCGGTCGCGATGTAGTTGACGCCTTCAAAATTGCCGACATCGTAGATCGTGACGATGCCGGGGTGATTGAGAGTTGAGATGGCCCGGGCCTCGAGTTCGAACCGCTTTACGCGTTCGTCGTTGGACACGAATTCTGGCGGGAGCAGTTTGAGTGCGACCTTGCGTTTGAGCTTTTCGTCGAAGGCCAAATAGACCTCGCCCATCCCGCCTGCTCCGAGGAGCCTTTCGATCGTGTAGGTCGCGATGCGCTTATTGATGAATGCGAAGGCGGAGATCTCGGTTTCGGCCCCGGACACCCCTTCTGCCGCCATACGCATCGCCGACTTCTGCAGGAACGCCCCGGATTCACCCTGGGCTTCCAGCAGTTCAAGAACGGCTTTGCGGAGGTCCAGGTCGTCGCCGGCCTTTGTGGAGACAAAACTTTGCCGTTCGGCTTCCGGCAGTTCCATCGCCGCGTCGAGCAGGGAATCGATCTGTCGCCAACGGTTCGCGTCCATCAGTCGGTCTTCTTGTTAAGTTGGAGAAAAAGCCAGGCTTTTGCCTTTTGCCACTCGCGCAGCACAGTGATCTCGGAGACGCCGATGACCTCGGCGATCTCGTCGGTTTTCAGCCCGCCGAAGAACTTCAATTCGACGATCTTTGCCTTGCGTTCGTCAAAGGTTGCGAGCTCGGTCAGAGCCTCGTCAAGAGCGACGATCTCCGGGTCCTTGCCTTCGGTCACGGCCATCGCTTCTTCGACGGATACGAGGTAGATCGGTGCTTCCTTATTACCGGGGCGTTTCCGAGCAAAATCGACCAGCACACGCCGCATCAACTGTGCCGATACCCCAAAAAAGTGTGCCCGATTCTCAAATTTCGCATTTTTCCAATCGATCAGGCGGACGTAGGCCTCATTGACCAGGGCCGTCGTTTGCAGAGTATGGCCATCGCGCTCTTTCCGCATATGGCGGTGCGCTATCCGGTGCAATTCGGCGTAAATTACCGGCGTCAGCTCTTCAAGGGCCTCACCGTCGCCCGCACTCCATCTTTTGAGAAGTTGTGTAACTTCCTGGGTACTTTCTTCTGCCATCAACGTATCGCTATTCGGCAAGTTATCGCTACAAATTTAGCACAGGAAAAAAATCTTCTGAAACGATGATAGTTTTTGTCACTTAATTTCGCATTGGATGCTGAA
Source organism: Chloracidobacterium sp. (assembly GCA_016716365.1). GTDB lineage: Bacteria > Acidobacteriota > Blastocatellia > Pyrinomonadales > Pyrinomonadaceae > OLB17. Next base: position 235,269 of record JADJWM010000003.1, read on the forward strand.
CGGGCGAGAGTCGGTTCAAATATTTCGAACAAAATTGCCATTTTGCGAGGATAAAATTATGCCGCCACCAGTTGAGATCCAACCGTCAGTGCTTTTCGGGATAAGCCCGAGTGGAAATATTCCATTGAAATCGATGGGAGTTGCCAATGCAGGGACGATCTGCCCGTCGATCGACGGGAGCAGGTTCCTGAACATTGTGATGGGCTTTGACGCCTATTTCATTCAGACCAAGACCCTTCCGAGCGAGTCCTGGAAGCTGGGCCGAGTGTTCAAACAGAACCGGATGACCTTTGCCGAGGACATAAGTGAAGGAGGCGTCGCGGGGATGCTGAATGTGAGCCTGGCCGCGACGAAATCCGTACTTTCAGACTTTCTGGATATTTATATGGGCTGCATGGCCGTCGCCGGGGGGCCCACCGCGATGGCGATCACCGGAATGAATGCCCTGGTCCAGGGCGGCAAGATAAAGCAGAACTACTCGCTTTATTGCGAGGCACTCGAAGCATTCGTTGCCGACAATCAGGAACTGAGGCGGCTGATGCCTTATTTTCACGAGAATATATACGTTCAGCTAATCCTGGGACGGATCGAGGCTGAGCTGCAGGGCAAGGCCCGGGAATTGGTCAACGGAATGATCCCCGTCAACAAGGCCGTCAAGCCGATCATCGGCGTTTTTCTCGGCAAGGTCGGCGAGGATGCGATGAAGCGGACGCTTCGCGGAACCCGCGACATCATTAAAGATGTTCTATTAAAAGTGATCGACCACGTGATCGCGAAGAAAGAAGAGCTTTCGGAGACGCAGGTGAATCTGCTGGCCGAAAAGCACATCGTACCGATGTATAAGGCAATGAGCCACATTGAGATACCAATAAGCCGGGCCGAAGAGATAGTTCGCGAAGCCGCCCGCAATCCCGCGGCCATCCGCCCGCGACTGGTTAAGATCGCAAGGGCGATCGACGCGCTTCAAGGTTGATAGGACCTTTTCCGATCCGGGACTTTCTAAAAATACTGCCGTCTGCGACACACTCTGTCGCAGGCGGCATTTTCGATTCAGATCCACCGAAAATTTCGTTTTCGGAAATTAGCGTTGATAGTTTTTCGGGCTTACTCATGCATTAGAGAGTAAGCGGCATGAGCCGCGGAATTATTTTGGAGGATCATCAATGAGAAAGAACAATTTATTTTCGGCCATCATTTCGGCCATGCTTTTCGTATCGATCATCAGCGGACAGACGGTTGTTAATCCGGGCGGAACGATCAACCCGACTCGCAATCCGAACCTGCCGCCGGGCCCCGGTGACATCACCAACATTTCTTTTAACAAGCAGGCGTTCGAGGCCTCGCTTACCAATGCACTCGCGCCGAACGTAATGGGCTATCAGTATGTCCTGATCAAGAACGGTGCAGTCGTTTCCGAAGACGCCGACGGCTGGGCTCAGGCCCCCGGCGATGGCAGCGTAGCGATGACGACGTCGACCCCGACAAATATCGGCAGCGTGGCGAAATTCCTGTCGGGCACGGCCATGATACACCTGATGGAAAAGAACAACGGCCCCGGTGCCTATGATGCAGGCTTTACGCTTCAGCAGAAACTCGACCGGCCATTCACCACCATCGTTCCGGACGTCTGGATCGACGGAAATACTCCCGGCGTTGCTAGCGTCACACTTCGACAGTTGCTTCAGCATCGTTCGGGCTTCAACGACAATAAGCCCGCCAACCGTAACGTGCTCGGATTCCTGAAAGACGCCGATGGGCACTTTCCGTGGCAGCTCGATCAACGGCAGTACTCAAACATCAATTTTGTCTTGACCGGTTACCTGATTCCCTTCTACGGAAATCAATGGATGAAAGGATTCGTTAACAACTCGGTCGACGATCTCGGATTGGGCATCGTCGATGCGGACGAAATGACGAAGGATTTCGCGGGCGCACATATGCACAAGACGATGAAAGCGCGTATCTGGGACAAGATGACGCCGGCGATCCTTCCGAACTGCGACGCTGCAAATACGCTGGCAAATACGGCCGCGAAGCATTATGCGTCGTCGACGGATACGGATCCGGGCGAGATCACCAGCCAGATCGTCAATAAGGGCCATTGCTCGGGCGAAGGCGGCTATTATATGTCGGCACTCGACCTGGCAAACTATCTCGCACATTTCAGCAGTACCGATTTGATCGTGACAAATACGGGTCGGAACGCGATGTTCAACGATGCGATGAACCCGAATGACAGACTCGTCTGGGGAAGTTCAACAGCCAGCAACTATATGGGCACGAACTTCAACATGCCGAACGTCGTGTGGTCGAACGGTATTGCCGGAGGTTATCGTGCCGCGATCATCCGGTTCCCGATGAACTACTACCTCGTGGTCCTGACGAATTCGCCGGACCTCTCGGCAGGCGACCTCTTCAATGCCGGCCGAAGCGCTTTCGTTGCCGCCACACAGCATAATTTCTAGATCTCGATTCGGCGTGATCTTTTCATTGGCCGGGGCTGCCCTTACGCGAAGGGGGGCCCCGTTTCTTTGGTCGGCACGAGCATCCGCGGAACGTGTCCGTCGCGATTGCCCGCCGATGCCGCAATAGTTCGGAACGGATGATAGTTTTTTTGCCCGGCGACCGCAGTAATAGATGAGAAGAGCGATCTTCAAATTAATTCTAAGGAGTAATTATATGTCGAACATCACGCTCATTATGACGCGCAAACCATTGGAAGAGGTCAATTTCGGGAAAAAGAACGGCCGCTGGGGACGGTTGGTCGTCGTGATGGGGGGCTCGGTACTCAGCGGCAGTACGGTTGCCCCGATGAACCTCCCGGACCTGTTTTGGCCAAGTGCCACGACCAACGCCGGGGGCGCGTACGTTGGCTACACAAACTCTACAGATACGTTCGGACTGGGCACGACAGAATTCCGGATCGGATCACAGGGGATCAGGCTGGATACTTTCGGCGGCCCTGTCGAGGTGATCGGCCGGTTCGACATACTCGAACGTTTCAGGACGGACAGCGACAAGAGCAAATTCTATGTTCAGTTGAAACCAAGGCCGTACAAACCCTACGAGATCAAAATGGACATCTCTAAGAATGTGAAGGAACTGAACGGAACGGGCCAATGCTTCAGAGTCCTGAATCACGACACGAAGAATTCGAAGGGCGGGATGGCCGGGATCCTGATACACGAAGCACCGCATCCCGGCTGGCTTGTCGGCTGCATCGGCCCAAGGCCGGCGAACTACCGTTTCGTCAATCACGACAAAGGCCCGTCGCGAACCGCAATGCATACCATCTTCAACATGATGGGCGGCTTTAAGGCGGGGAAAAAAGCCGAACTTCTGACGCTGGATATTTAGTGCAGTGACCCTTGGCGGGGTGGATCTCGTCGCTGCACGATCGGGACCTGGATCGGGCTCATTTATCACCAAATGAGAGGCCAGGTCCCTTATTTTATTTCGGCTTGCGGGTCGGGCCTGGCAAGGTCGGGTTCGACGAAACGGGCGCGGGCCTCGTCGGAGAAGAGGAAGTCGCGGCTGTAAAAACGCAGTGGATAATCCTTGTCATATTTGGCGACAAGTTCATTCACCTTTTCAACAAGCGGCGTGCCGTTCTTCGAGGCGTTAAAATCCGCGACCGTGCGCATCCAAAAGGCGGTCAGCGTTTCGTGATAGGGCATCTCTTTCGTCAGGTCCACTTTGAACGCTTCGAGCAGTTTGAACAGTCCGCCTTTGATCTTCGCGACTGCCGTTTCGAGGTCATGGTTCATCACATAACAAAGCGCGACCACCAGGTGATCGGCGTGCTTCCAATCGCCGCGGGCTACCGTGGCTTCCTCAAACGATCGCACGATCGCCGCGATCTCATCCTCGTTTGTACAAAAGTTTTTCATCATCCATCTCCTAGATCATAATTTCAGCCAATAAAAAAAAGAATGACCCGGCCGTTTGGCCCGGGTCATTCCGTTCAATGTCCGAACCTCCATCCTATCCGTTCACTGTTGGTTATTCAATCCGCTGGCCGCCTTTAGCCCTGTGCTCGCAACGATCCGGGCGGCAGCGTTCTCAGGTAAAAGCTCCGTATTGTCGATCACAATGGTGTCAGCATATGGGATCGGCTCCGTCAGGTCGTAGGTTTCGAGGAACTTATTCATCATTTCCACCGTGTTAGCTTTTCGGTACTCGAGCCTGTCTTCGAGGACAACACGGCGTCTCAGTTCATCCGGTTCACAGGTGAGCAGTACGAAATGAACCTCACCGCCGTTCTCGCGGGCTGCTTTTTCGACCGCTTCTACGTGCATCTCGTCCAGGCCCTTCGCGAAACAGAAAGTATAAATAAGATCGACGCCACGCCTCGCCGCCTCCGCGACCGTTTCAACGCGGATAAGCTCGACCAGTCTATTGAACGGTTCGGAACCGAATTCAAAGACGGGTAGGATCGCATCGATGCTCAGGTGGTTATGAAACACCTTAAATCCGGTCAGCTTCGCAACCTCCTTTGCGACCGTAAGTTTACCGACCGCCGGCGGTCCATAGATGAAGAGCAATTCCATAACATTTCCAACCCATTGGACAACTGAATAGCCGATCAAGAACGGACCTGAAAAGACGTGTCCGTTTGCGTTCTTGCCATAAAGTAAGAAGCGGCCGATCGATCAGACCAGCCGCTCCCTCAACATATTAGACGCAAAATGAAAGGAGATTAGGCCGCCGCACGGTTCGCGGCCTCGTCATTATCGTCCATGAACAGATACTTCTTCCACTCAGGCCGAGATTCGGCATAGTGGCAAAGAAGGACGTGATCCAAGCCGAGGCGAAGCAGCTTTTGCGACGTGAGTAGCGGCATGCGGGCCTGCTCGGGCGTACGGTTGCCCTTACGCTGGTTGCACTTTACGCAAGCGGTCACCAGATTGGCCGGCGTGCTTTCGCCGCCCTGGGCCCGAGGCAGGATGTGATCGAGCGTCAAGTCCTTCGCATGACGATGCTCGCCGCAGTACTGGCAGCGGTAGCGGTCGCGGATGTAAACCCGGGCACGCTTCATCGTGGTTTCGGGGCGGTTGCGGCGGACGTGGATATAGTGACGCAGCCGGATAACCGACGGAACGGGAAAAGTCGTCGAGGGCGAGTGCAGACAATTGTCGCCGTCGTTTTCCTCGACATAAACCGCGCCGCGAAACCAAAGGCAGACAGCACGAGCCACGCCGACCGTACCGAGAGGCTCGTACGAAAAGTTCAACAGTAATACTCGTCCGGTCAACAAACTCATCTTCCTCCTTTCAGGCTTCGGCTGTCCTTTCGTTCCAACAAACTGCATTGGAACCAAACTAATTTCCTTACCTGTAATGTAATATCAAACGTTTATTTTAGGCAAGCACAATATCTGGACGTTAACCAAAAATTAACCCAATATATTGACGATGCCGGTGTCGCGTTTTCGATTCGCTGGCGTTCAGGACCTGCCGAACGTCGACGGCACAAGCCGTCCGTTTGCTTTGATTTAAGACTATTCGATGGCGTTGAGTACATTTTGGGTGTATAACATTCCAGCAGCAAGAAAATCGTTCGAATTTCAGAAAGCGGTCGAGTGATCGGCACTTTCGACGCGGAGCATTATGGTAAGAAACATTCTCGCAGTGATCGCAGGCCTCGTCATCGGCGGTCTTGTAAATATGGGGATCGTGATGACCGGCGGCTTGCTTGTTGCACCGCCCGAGTCTACGGAAATGGTACCGGTTTTGGATGGCACCATTACTTGGCTTGTTCTGGAGCCAAAACATCTTGTCGCCCCATTCTTGGCCCATGCACTGGGAAGCTTGGTTGGTGCCGCAGTCGCGGCGCTGATTTCAACCACTAACAAGATGATGGTTGGCTTGATCGTAGGCTTTGTCACGCTTCTCGGCGGAATTGCGGCGGCATTCTTGATCAGGGCCCCGATGTGGTTTGTAGCCCTGGACCTGATCGTCGCCTACATTCCGATGGCATGGATCGGGGCGAAACTCGGCGGGGCCGGGCGGGCCCGATGATCTGATCGAAATGAAACTTTGGACCGGGATCGAACCGGTTCTCAGTACCCGTCTCGAGGTCGGTCTAAGAGTCCCGGACTTTCGGTTCCGTCCAGCGACGGCGGCCCGAACGCGGCGACAGGCCGGCATTGACCTCGCTCTCCCCGGCTGATGGGATGGCCGAAAATACACTAGGGAGGTTAAGAAAATGCCGAATTTGATCACTATAACCGGTGCGACCGGCCACGTCGGGGGCGGCATCGCCGAGCGTCTGCTCGACAGCGGCCACAAAGTTCGAGCGATCGCCCGAAGCGAAGAGAGGCTTAAGCCGCTCGCCGAAAAAGGTGCCGAAATATGGGCCGGCGATCTTGCCGATACCGAATTTCTTACAAAAGCGTTCGAAGGCGCCGACGCCGTTTTCGCGATGATCCCGCCGAATCCCGCTGCTGAAGATTTGCGGGCCGATTATCGAAAGTTTGCGGACAGCATCGCCAGATCGCTCCAGGCGGCCGGCACTAAAAACGTCGTCGCGCTAAGCAGCGTCGGCGGCAGCCTGCCGTCGGGCACCGGGCCCATCGCCGGGCTTCATGAATTTGAGGAACGCTTGAAGCAGGTAGCCGGCCTGTCCTTGACGGTCTTGAGGCCGACCTACTTCATGGAGAACTTTCTCTACACGATCCCGCTGATAAAAAGTGCCGGCATCAACGGCGGTGCGATCAAGGGAGATGTTCCGGTCGCGATGATCGCAACGGCCGACATCGCCGAAGCGGCCGCCGGGATACTTGCGGGGCCGGGATCGTCGGGAACCGAGGTCCGCGAACTGCTGGGCCCGAAGGACCTGACATTTAGCGAAGCCTCCGGGATACTCGGCGCCGCGATCGGCAAGCCCGATCTGCAATACGTCGAGTTCTCCGATCAGGATTATCGGGGCGCGCTTTTAGGGATGGGATTTTCGCCGAGCGTGGCGGATTCGTATCTGGAAATGGATGCTGCCATCAGCAACGGCATTATCCAGAACACCACTACCCGCGACGCCGAAAGCACGACAAAGACCACTCTCGACGAATTTGCCCGCGACGTCTTCGCCCCGGCATTCAAGGGAGCAGCCGCCGAAGCCAAAGCGTAGATTTCAACGAAAATTGTTGAGATCTGCCTGATCTTTCCTTTTGCCGTCGCCAACGGCGACAAATATTAAAGCCTAGGGAGCAGCGAGTGAAACGAGCGGATCCCTAGGTATCGTCGCGATCCGTTTCCGCTCGCTGAAGGCGAGCAATATCCCGCTTCAGCTCCCTATTCGTGATGCCGCCTGGACGTCAGCGAGAGCCTTTTTTGCTTCTGCGTAGTTCGGATCAAGTCTTAATGCTGATCTGAACGAGTCCCTGGCTTCTACGTATTTCGACCTTGATAGCAAGACAACGCCGAGATTGTAGTAGGCTTCGTCAATAGCTCCTTCGCCGCATTTGGTTGCTTTCTCCAACGTTCTTATGGCCCGTTTGTGTTGACCCAGTCGGAAGAACATTGATCCCGCGAAGATTAGGAAGGTAGCCTCGTTGCTGTTTTCTCGGTGAGCCGCAAGGTACTGATCAATCGCGGAGCGATAGTCACCCGCCTCTCTGTGTATATGGCCTTTTTTGCAGCGAAGCCACGCTAAGAACTCGTTCGAAGGATCGATCAACGAAATTGCCTTATCCATGGCCTTGTGAGCGTCCGCCGGACGGCCAATCGCGGAAAGGGCATCGCTATAGATCGACCACACACGCCAGGATCGACCAACGTGTCTTATGCTTCGCTTGCAAAGTTCGATCACCGTGGCGTGTTTCTCCTGATCGGCCGCGCGAATGATCGCGGCGAGCATTCGTTTCTTTAATTCATTTTCCATCGGCATAGTTCGTCGCCTACAGCGACGGAAATCTCTATCAACTTAACCTAGGGTTTCGTTCGCCATCGCTCACTCAACCCTAGGCTATGTTATTTGTCGCCGTTGGCGACTTTTCCCGACTTACGGGTTAATCCAGAAAAACAACATTCCTCGCTCCCGGAGCCTCGGCTCCAGTGTTCATGAAGATCTGATGCCATCCGTCAAGCACGATCGTTTTGTGATCGGGGTGACGGACCGTGCCGCGAGCATAGACCGCGGCGTTGATCTGCATCATTCTCCAATTCCACCGGGCCGCCTTTGGGTTCGATTTCAGGATTTCCTCGTAGCGTTCTCGTCGAACGCCCGTCGGATACTTCGTGCAAACCCAAACGGCTTCACCCTTGCTGCGAAAGACCTCCGCACAAACGTGCGGCTTGCTCCCGAAGCCTCGGCTGATCGGCTCGTTGCGATGGATCTGATTCGTGAGATCGGTCTTGAAATCCATCTCCGGCAACGGCACAAAGAACCATTCGCCCTGGCGGACAAACGCTTCGTTTCGACGGTCGAAACGCGTTCTTGTACGCTTGATGTTCTTCTGTATCTGCTGACGAACGAATGCAGGCTGCAAAGCCTCCATCGCCGTCACGACATTCGTCACGCTGCGACCGGGAACGGCGCAGACAAACCAATGCCGCTCGTCGTGTCCGCAAAGAAACTTCTCTTTGCCGCCTCCGCGCCTGCCCAATAACAACAGGTGGCGAAGGTCTTTTCTAAGATCGACGATCTCGTAATCGACAAGATCATTCTCACTGATCTTTATGTCGAAAAACTCGCCCCGCCGATCCGTTCCGATATCAATACCGAAACGATAACGATTACGCCAGCCAGGCTCAGGCAGCGTCGCAACACTTACCCTCGCCCCGATCCGGCCAAAGTGCTTTTCAAGCAATTCATTGCCCATACATTTGTTTCCTTTTTCGTAAAGATCCAAAAACATGTACGGACAGGTAAATTAAATAAATTTACGTCCGCACCTAGTAAAAATCGCGGTTCTGTAAATTTGTTCGTTGCATATTTCCTCCTAAATTGGTCAATTATTCTCGAGGTAGGCAAAGGCCGTTCCCACAGGCCGAAACACGACCGTGAGGGAGCGTTCATCCGGGCGCCGATGTTGAAACGGCCCGCGCGGACTGCCTCTTTCCGGGATACCTCTTCGTTCTTAAAACGCAAAGGTAGTAATCTAACCTCGCGATGGAATTTCCGTGGAGGCCTGATCTTTGTGAAAACGAAGAGGAATTTGCCGAGTGGCAACGTATTTGGCAGTCGATGGAGCATCGACAGATTCCCGATGCATCAGTTATAGACCCGGTCAGATACTTCAGCTACGATTTCGGCAACTTGGTTTCGGCGACCGTCTCACTTGCACCCGTTCAATATGTGAAAGGACTCTACTTTCCGGTAAACGAATGTCCACTGTGCTACTCAGATGCATCAAACAAAGACTCTCTGCCCGCAAGCCTGAACGCGAGATTCGAAAGAATAAAAGCCTTGGGCGTCTTCGTGTGGGTACACAGGGACTGCTTCGAGAAGCTTCCACTCCTGCAGGAACTACCGCCGTTTCCAGCCTAAAACCATCTCAGTCGCCAACGGCGACAAATATTAAAGCCTAGGGAGCAGCGAGTGAAACGAGCGAATCCCTAGGAATAGTTGCGTGGAGTTTCCGCTCGCTGAAGGCGAGCAACAAACGTTCGAGGATTTTCGTCGCCTACAGCGACGCGAATTCTCCTTGAAACCTAGCCTAGGGTTCCATTCGCTAACGCTCATTTCACCCTAGGCTTTATAGGTTCGTCGCCGTTGGCGACCATAAATCGTTAATTCCGTCGCGACGGCTGACAATAACCGATCTTTTCCCCTAGCCCACCCTCGGCGGAAAGGCGAATCTATGTATAGGTAGTGACAATGAGCATTACTCATTACCCTTGTGACAGTGCTGGGCATAATTTGTGCGGACCGGGTTCGAACCGGAGCGCTGCCCCAACGCTTCCATGTATGCGAGTTTCAATCGCAATTCAACTTTCAGCCAGTTGACGGCTTATACATACGCCTTCGCTTACTCCGCCTACCAACGCCGGGATTTTCACCCGGCGAGATCGGTCTTCCAGTTAAATTCCTGGATCTTCGCGTCCAGTTCGCGGTACTGCTTGGCGAGCGCGTCCGCCTGCTTTTGCGTGCGGCCGACGTTCACCGTCGCGACGAACTTGATCTCAGAGCGGCTGTAAAGCTGCTGGGTCACGGTCGCAGCGTTCACAAGACCGCTGTACACACCCTTTCGAAGCAGGAGAACATCCCGCTCGGCAAGTGCATCGGTCAGCGTTCGGCCCTTGGCAAACTCGGTTTTCGAATTCGTTTTGTTGATACGCTTGATCAGCTTCTCAAGCTCGACCGCCGAGCCTTCAAGCTCCTTCAGAAGCGCGTCCGGCTTTTCCGCCGGAGCGTCGCCTTCCTGGACCTTTGCGTTGTTCGTCAACCGGTGACGAAGCTGCTCGATCCGCTTCTGTATATCCGATCGTAGAATAAGTGCTTCTGCTAATTTCATTGGTATGTCCTCCTTCTAAAATATTGGCTGTGATCGTTTGGTCCGATCAAAAAACTCTTGCTTGGGTGTGCCAACTATGCAACAATGTGCAATCGTCCTTCGATCGGCGATGTGCTCTTTGAAAATGCATGGCTGGTCCTAAGGCGCTCTCAAGAAATAGGAAAGGGAAACGTTCCGGTACCGAAATCCACGCGTTGCAATAGCTTGCGACGGAACGACGGCCGAACGTCTCAGATGCGCGGTGTTTTTTTGCAAGTGAGACGATTTTTAGCCTAAATCATACTGATCACACCGGTTAGACCGTCTCAGGGTGAGACGGTCGTGAGACGCCCGTGGTCGGTTAGACTTTGGCTCAAATGACCTGCTTCAGTTCGGCGATGAATGCGGAAGCCCGCGCGTGAGCAAGGGCTTAACGATCGACTTGATAGTTAAGCCCTCCCTGACGGTCGGGCCTCTGTATTTACCCCTTGACGCAGATGACCTGTTTCAGCTCAGCGACGACCTCGACTAGATCGCTCTGAGCACGCATGACTTCCTCGATGTCCTTATAGGCACCGGGGATCTCATCGACGACGCCTTTGTCCTTACGGCACTCGACGCCCATCGTTTGCTTTTCCAGGTCCTCGCGGGTGAACTTCTGCTTCGCCTTGGTACGCGACATCTTTCGCCCCGCACCGTGCGAACAGGAGTTGAACGCCTGCGGATTTCCGAGGCCGCGGATGATGAAAGACTTCGCTCCCATCGAGCCCGGGATGATCCCGTAGCGTCCGGCTTCGGCGTTTATCGCACCCTTTCGGGTAACGTAAACCTTATCGCCGAAGTGCTCCTCGCTAGCGACGTAGTTGTGATGACAGTTGACGACAATTTCGATTTCCGATTTGCGATTTGCGATCGCGTCATCGATATCGAGATCGGCGCCAAACATACGATTGAACGATTTGATCAAACGCTTCATCATGATCTCGCGGTTCTTCATCGCGAAACGCTGCGACCATTCAACGTCGTGCCAGTAGGCCTTGAACTCGTCTGTACCCTGGACGAAATAGGCCAGGGCCGGATCGGGAAGCGAGTTCAGATCGTGCAGCGACTTCGCCGTGGCGATGTGCCGCGTCGCGACCTCGTTCCCGATGTTTCGCGAACCCGAGTGCAGCATCAGCCAGACGGTATCCTCGGTATCGAGGCAGACCTCGATAAAGTGGTTACCGCCGCCAAGCGTCCCGAGCTGCTTCATCGCCTTCGACTTGCGGTCCTGGACCTTTGGGTGAAGGTCGCCAAACTCGGCCCAGCCTTCCCACTCGTTCGACTCATCGACTGCCTCGCGGTACTCGTTGAATCCGACGGGGATCGCACGTTCGATCTCGTGGCGGAATTCGGCCATCTTGCCGTCAAGAATGCCGCTCTTGAAAGGCGTCTTCACCGCCATCATCCCGCAGCCGATGTCGACACCGACGGTCGCGGGAATGACCGCGTCCTTGGTTGCGATGACCGAACCGACCATCGATCCGATCCCGAGATGTGCGTCCGGCATCAGCGCAACGTGCTTGTAAAGGCATGGCAGACGCGAGACGTTGCGAAGCATCTTGTGCTCGTCATCCGACATTTCATGGGTGACCCAAGAGAGAATATCTCCGCCGTCGCCCGTAACATTTAGCTTTTTGTAAGGCATGATCTACTCTTATTCTATTTCTATGATGTATCTTTATTCGGAATTACCGCCCGAAAAAGTGTCCCAACGCGGAGTGCCGCGGTGTTAAGTATATGAACCAGTTCTGGGGGAGAGCTTAATATGTGCAGAACCGACGATTGCGACGAAGGCCGGCGAGCTTTCTTGACCAATTCGGCAGCAGCGGTCATAGGCTTGACGACGCTAAACTCGATTGGACAGCAGACCCAGCCGTGGCCGCACAATGAAAAAGTTACGACTCGCGTGCTCGACGATCCGACGATCACTCACGGCACCGTGATGTTCCAGCACAATAAAACCGACACCATCGACGGCTTTCTCGCCCGGCCGAAAGCAGAGGGGAAGTACCCGGTCGTGATCGTCATCGCCGGGAATGTGATCACCGAGGAGTACATCCCGAATACGTGCGCCGCGCTTGCGGTCGCAGGGTATGTAGGGCTCGCTCCAAATATCTTTCACACGCTGACGCCAGAGGCGAAGACACCGGAAGAACGCCGGAAGGCAACGGTCGGTCACAGCGACTCCGACGCCCTGCTCGACATTAACTCTGGCCTCGACTATCTCCGAAAACAGCCCTTTGCCAGTTTTGACAGCATAGGCGTCGTCGGCTTCTGCTATGGCGGAAAGCTCGCGATGATGCTCGGTTCCCGCCTGCGAGAGGTGGACGCGGTCGTCCCATATCATCCCGGACCGGTGACCGACGAAGACATAGCCCGCTTAAACGGCCCCGTCCTGATCCACCAGGGCACTGCCGACAAGGCTCTACCCAAAGGCCAAACCGAAGAGTTGGAAAAACGCCTCAAAAAACGAAAGGTCCCGACACAAGTGTTCTGGTATGAAGGCGCCGATCACGGCTTCCTCGCATACACGCGACCGTTCTATAAGCCGGACTATGCAAAGTTGTCGTGGGAGAGAACGATCGCATTTCTGAACCGTCATCTGAAGCGCTCGGCCCGTTGATGCACGTATAAATGGTTGCGGCGGGAGGATTTGAACCTCCGACCCAAGGTTTATGAGACCTTTGCTCTTCCGCTGAGCTACGCCGCCCTGGAAGGATGAAGGATGAAGGATCGATGTTAAGCGATCTTTGCTTCATCCTTCAGCCCTCTTCCCTCATCCTTTTCATCTCCTCCGCCGGGTGGGATTCGAACCCACGTTCCCTCGCTTAAAAGGCGAGTGCCTTAACCAGCTTGGCCACCGGCGGGCAAGTAAAGCAGACTTTCCAGTCTGCGGCGACAAGCTGAAAAAGCTTGTCACAAAAACGGTAGGCAAACGCGGTGCGGGGCCGGCTTCGTCGGACAAAGGACGAACAGGCCCGTTGCGGGCCAAGGTATGTATTAGTTCATTCCCCTGTCCTCACCGGTCCCGCGGGATCCGCGTTTGATCAGGTAAGACGTTGTGATCTTTGAAAACTAAATAATTCCAACCAGTGCCGGCCGCTTGCCGATCGAAGCGGCCGGGTGCGACGGGTGGGAGAATCAGTGAACGGCCGACGATGCGCGAGCTTGCTGCTGCGTCGACTGCCGTTCGTTTATGATCGCGATCTCCTTCTCGATCGCATCGCGGAAGGCGGCTATAACCTCGGCGAGTTTGTTCGCCTTGTAGAGGCTGTTGTCACGTTCTTCCGCGGTCGCGAGCGAGAAGTGAAGTTCGATCTCGTCGTGGCAAGACGCGAGTTCGAAGTGAACGTGACCGGCGGCCTCGCTGTGATCGCTGCAGCATCGCGAAACGTCGCTGGTGTCTTCGACGGAAGCGATTATGTAGGCTCGCAATGTCGGGAATATGTTCAGAAACTCCTTCTTCTGAACGTGGTATTTCTTGCTCATTTTCTTTTCCTCAATGTTGATCTGCTGAAAGATGTTGGTTTCTTGCGACGAACTTTCAGCGAACTAGGAAAAGCTGAACAGTCATGTCGCGATTCGGTTGCGACTCTTGAGTGCAGACATAAGTTTTGCCTCCTGTCAGTGCCGCCTGCGTGAGCGGGCGGGTTGTTGAGTGATTGGTGGACGCTCTTGGTATCGCGCCAAGCTCTTCGGCTTTTCGGGCCGACGCTGATCTGTCTCAGCTAAACGTCCTCGTGTCGGTACGGCCCCTGCGGTAGCGGGTGGGGTATTTCTTTGGCGGGACCGAACGGACTCGAACCGTCATCGTCTTCGTCGACAGCGAAGTGCATACGCCTTTCTGCCACGGCCCCTTCGTCAGTGGTCAGTTACCAGTGACCAGTGGTCAGTCACTCGGAAGTCTCTGATCGCTGACCACTGTACACTGACCACTGTTGTTTTGGGTGGATCGACAGGATTTGAACCTGCAACCGTCTCATTCACGGAGAAGTGCTCTGCCGATTGAGCTACGACCCACATAAATCCGAATGCAAAATACTCGTTGTTGGTTCGATCTGCTTTACGTATAATTAGGTCGGTCGATCGACCACTCCTACTTTATTTCGTTACTCTCGAAACTCGCACACAATGTCTAATCTTTATCTATCTTCCACAGAAGTCCGGAGCCCCAATATTACTTACTCGTTTGGAAATGACGACCAGTTTATGGTCTGCTTAAAATGCCAGCGGGCAGAGGATGTTACCGAGCGTGTGCTTCAGTATTCCAAGGTCTCGCCCGTTGCATTTCTTGCATTTCTCCTTGGCCCGATCATTGCCCTTATAGTCCTCGCGACAACGTCAAAGCAACATACATTTTGCCTTCCGTACTGCAAACGATGTTGGAACCGATATAGACTTGCCTCGTGGCTGAGCGGCCTGTCGATCTTATTGTTCATCGTTGCTCTCGTATGTGGGATCGTAGCCATGCTCACGTTTGATTCCGGGTATATGTTCTGGCCGTTGCCGATCCTTTCGACTACCGGCATGGCTTGCCTTTTCTATTGGAAACAGACCCTTTTCCCTCGAGTGATCAAGGTCGATAAAGCGAAAATCGTAATAGATGGTGGAGTGTACGGAGACATAACCTTCGCCTATCACGGAATCGCTGCGCGAAAGGTGTAAGTTGGAGCGGGTAATCGGATTTGAACCGATGATGAACGGATCTGCAGTCCGCCGCCTTTGGCCGCTTGGCTATACCCGCCAGAATTAGTTTCGAGTTTCGAGTTCCAAGTTTGGAGTCACAAGAAGTCGAACCCGAAACTCAAAACTAACAAAGTGGTACACGCGGAAGGATTCGAACCTTCAATATCCGGTTTCTAAGACCGGCGCCTTTGCCGTTTTGGCCACGCGTGCGGGAACTTGCCGGGACTGAGATTTGAACTCAGAACCTTCTGTTTACAAGACAGATGCTGCTTGCCATTTGAGCTATCCCGGCGGGAAGTTTGGTCAGAGCGGCAGGATTCGAACCTGCGAACACTTGCATCCAAGGCAAGCCCGTATAGCCTTCTGCGGAACGCTCTGGTAAAAATGTTGGCTTCGGGGGAAGGAATTGAACCTCCATCTACTGGTTCAGAGCCAGCCGTCCTGCCGATTAGACGACCCCGAAGTAGTGCTGTTATATTTTGCCCAGTGTCTGAATATACGATCAGAAAACTGGAAGAGGACGATTGGGAGATCTTCAGGCAGGTTCGCCTCAAAGCCCTTGCGACAGACCCACTCGTGTTTGGTTCGAACTACGACCGA
Organism: Chloracidobacterium sp.; assembly: GCA_016716365.1. Taxonomy (GTDB): domain Bacteria; phylum Acidobacteriota; class Blastocatellia; order Pyrinomonadales; family Pyrinomonadaceae; genus OLB17. The sequence continues at coordinate 251,029 of JADJWM010000003.1, forward strand.
GAGGCAGATCAGCCAGTTGTCCAGTGGCAAGAATCGCTTGGAGATGAGGCCGTCGCGATCTTCGTACTGTTCGCTCGGACGCTGCCGATGGGTATCACGGGCGTATCGGTCTACCGGGACGACCCGAGTAACCGCACTGCCATTCTGTGGGGATCGTGGCTGGAGCCAGAAATTAGAGGAAAGGGACTATCTAAAATGTTCTACAAGGCGAGGATCAACTGGGCTCGAGAGCATCCAACAGTCGCACGGCTCATCATTTCCCATCGGGCGTCAAATCTTGCGTCAAGATCAGCCAATCAGAAGTTTGGATTCTCGCTTACCCACGTCACCGAAAAAGTTTGGAACGATGGGATCACCGAAGAAGAATTTCACTATGAGCTGATCCTGTGAATTGTGGCAGGGAAGGCGGGACTCGAACCCGCTAGAACCAGCTTGAAAAACTGGGCGCTCGACGCTTTGCATTCATCCCCGTATGTGAAAATTGGCGAAGACGGAAGGATTCGAACCTCCAACCCCCTCGTTCGAAGCGAGGCGCTCTGATTCCGTTGAGCTACGTCTCCAAAAAACAGTGACGAGGGACGCGTGACAAGTGATGAGCAATGCTATTGGCTAGTCACTCGTCACTTGCCCCTTGTCACTAATAAATACGGCTATTCAGTTGTCAAACATCGAAAGTAAAAGGAGCGGCTACTCTCGGGCTTCCAATATCCCGGGCGTAACCGCTCCTAAAAATCACCGGACGATCGCTCGTCCTGCTTTCGATGTTTCGGGAGCGGGAACGCCGCTCCCGCTGTTTTAATCTGGTTTTACCGCGCGATCCGTGCCGCGCTGTTTGGGTTGATAATTCGGCTGTTCGAGATCGAAGCAAACACTGCCGTCCCAGGCCATACCGAACCGCATATCTAACGCGGTCGACGTGCCTGTGAGGGTCGTGATGCTATGTATCGATCTTCGGATCATCAAACTATCTCCAAAAAAATTACTCCGCCGGTGCGAAGCAGGGAGGATTATAAACACAGGTCAAATTTCCGTGTCAAGCAAAATTTTTCGCGACGAGCAAAAAAGTTAGAAATGGCGATAACCGCCTGGCTGCAGCACCTCGAACTCGCCGCCGATAACCTCAATCACCCCTTCATTTGCGGTGATCTCACCGATACGGTAGATGTCCGGTTGGCCGGGCAAAGAAATTCCAGCGTCCTTTGATGTGAACAGAAGCTCGAAATCCTCGCCGCCGTTGAGCGCCAATGAAAGGGCCTGGTCGTTGGCGACACCGATCTTTGTCAGAACAGGGCAGATCGGAATGTCATTCGCGTATAGACGAGCACCGACGTGGCTGGCATTGCAAATGTGTCGAAGGTCCGAGGATAAACCGTCGCTCAGGTCGATCATCGAGTTCGCGAGGCCCGCTTCCCTGAGCTGCCTGCCGATCTCGATCCTGGGCACCGGTCGCAGTTGTTTCGTTATCAAAGCTTGCCGGGCGGGGTCAGCCGTCCCGTATTTAATACCGGATTCGAGCATCATCAGGCCGCCGGCCGCTCCGCCAAGAGGTCCCGTGACGAAGATCGAGTCCCCGATCTGGGCCCCGCTCCGCAAGACTGCCTTTCCCCTTGGAACGTCACCCCCGACGATGGAATCGAAAACGATCTTTCCCGCCGTTCGCGAAACATCGCCGCCGACGAGTTCGACGTTGTGACGACGGGCCAGCGTAAACCAACCTTCATAGAATTTCTCGAGGAAATCGCTGTTCCAAACTGAGTCGGTCACGGCAAGTGAGAGCATCGCCCATATCGACTCCGCACCCATCGCGGCAATGTCCGAGAGCGAAACTGCTAATACCCTCGAGCCCAGCAATTCAGGCGAAGTCCAATCCAGCCGAAAATCGACATCCTCGACGAGGAGGTCAGCGGTGATCACGGAGTCTGAATCAGCGTTTTTCGGCAGGACCGCACAGTCGTCGCCGATACCGCGCAGGCCGTATTTCGCCTTAATGTTCTTTATGAAGTCAAACTCCGAAACCATTTCAACCTATTGACACAAACCACGTAAATACATACAATAACGGCGACTAACCGATAAAGAACTTTAACACACAGTCTATCGTAATGAATCGGGAACCTGTAGTAATACCTGAGAAAATATACTTCAAGATCGGCGAGGTTTGCGACATCCTCGACGTGCAAGCCCACGTTCTGCGGTATTGGGAGACCGAATTCCCCCAACTCGCCCCGCAAAAGAACCGATCAGGACAAAGAAGTTATCGAAGGCGGGACGTCGAGATCTCACTTCGGATAAAAGAGCTGCTTTATGATGAGCTCTACACTATCGCCGGGGCACGAAAAAAGCTTCAGTCGGAGTTGAAGGAAAACGGCAAAAGCAAGCCTGACGCAGCGGCTGAAGGTCCCGCAAGTTCACCGGCCGCGGATCCGGCTCTTTTCGACCTCGAGTTGCCGGAGGAGACGCTTTCGCAAGCGATGGCGTCTGAAGGCCTGTCCAGGGAAGGCCGCGAGGCGCTGCGGGCGCTAGGCGCACAATTGCTTGAGCTTCGTGAGATGTTGAAGACCGATCAGACGGAACGGGCGGCCGAACACCTAAGAAATCAGTGAGTTGACAATCGCCCCGTCCAAATCTAAGCTAAAAATCGATATTTCGGGACGTAGCGCAGTCTGGTAGCGCGTTCGCTTGGGGTGCGAGAGGTCGTGAGTTCAAATCTCGCCGTCCCGACCATTTTGCGAAAGGGCCCTTGATTTTGATCGAGGGCCCCTTCTCGGTCTTGTGCGCGTTAACCCACCGGATCGAATTCCGATCGACCCGGACCGGTTTGTTTGAAATGCGGAATCCGCGGCTGCTCTTCGCTGGGAATAAGTTCTATTTCGTTCGCTCTTTCAACGTTTTGATCACTTCGGAAAGGCCGATGTTTCTATCGGCCAGAAGCACGAGCAGATGATAAATAAGGTCGGCTGACTCGTTTTTCAGGGATTCGTCATTATCAGCGTCTTGGGCTTCCAAAACCACCTCGACGGCCTCCTCGCCGACCTTCTGAGCTATACGCTTCCGGCCTGCGGCAAGTAGGGAAGATGTGTACGACCCCTCAACCGGGTGATCCCGCCGCGATCTGATCAACTCCTCCAACCCGAAAAGGAAGTCACTGGGACGGTTGGTTTCGCCGAAGCAGGTGTCGGACCCTGTATGACAAACTTGCCCTGAGGGCGTGGCCTTGATCAGAATGGTGTCAGAATCACAATCTGTCAGGACCTCGCCGACCGCAAGATAGTTGCCGCTCGTTTCACCCTTCATCCATTGACGACCGCGCGACCGCGAAAAGAAGGTAACGCGGCCGGTGGCGAGCGTTTTCTGAAGCGAGTCGGCGTCCATAAAACCGAGCATCAGAACCTTTTGCGTCCGAAGGTCCTGAATGATCGCGGGTACTAGCGAATCGTGATACTTGTCGAATCGTATATCCATGTTTCTTCGTTTGCGACTCAAGTTCTTACGGCAACGCCGTGCTCGCTAAGCCAGAGCTTCAGGGCCGGGATCTCGATCTCACCAAAATGAAAAATGCTCGCGGCAAGGGCCGCGTCGACTCGGCATTTGGTAAAGACTTCAAGGAAATCCGCTTTGGTTCCTGCCCCGCCCGAAGCGATCACCGGCACGGTTACCTCAGCCGTTGCTCGATAAAGGTCGAGGTCGAAGCCGTTCTTTGTTCCGTCCGCGTCTACCGACGTGAGAAGGATCTCACCCGCGCCCAGTTCGACGCCGCGCATCGCCCAATCGATAGCATCGACCCCTGTATCCGTTCTGCCGCCGTTCGTTAAGGCGGTCCAGCCGCCGTCCATTTGTTTGGCGTCGATCGCCAGGACTATACATTGCGAGCCGAAATGCCTTGCGGCGGATTCAAGGAGCCCGGGATCCCGGAGGGCTGACGAATTTATCGAGATCTTATCGGCACCGGCCTGAAGAAGGGCGTCGATGTCCGCGACCGAGCATATCCCGCCGCCGACGGTGAAGGGAATGTCGATCTGGGCTGCGACTTCGGCGACAAGGCCCGTCAAGGTCTTTCGCTTTTCGTTTGTCGCGGTGATATCGAGAAATACGAGCTCGTCGGCGCCCTGATCGCGGTACGCACGTGCCAGTTCGACGGGATCCCCGGCGTCGCGAAGGTCAACGAACTTGGTGCCTTTGACGGTGCGGCCGTCCTTCACGTCGAGACAGGGAATTATCCTTTTGGCTAGCATATTTGCTCTCCCTTCGCGTACTCAGCGAGGTCGCCTAGTGTGATGAGGCCTTCATAGATCGCCTTTCCGATGATCACTCCGCTGCATCCTATTTCTTCCAATTCCCGCACGTCCTCGAGCGAACTCACCCCGCCGCTCGCGATCAAATTCAGATCGGGAAGAGCTTCGAGTAGATCTCGATACAATTCGATCGACGGCCCGCGGAGCAGTCCGTCCTTTGCGATGTCAGTTACGAAAACATCGCGGATGCCTCGGTTGAGATAATTCGAAATAAAGCTGGTGATCTCGACCTCGGTGTCCTGCTGCCAACCGTTGATGGCAAGGTGCTTTCCCCGGACATCCGCACCGAGGAGAAACCGATCTGCACCGTGCCGAGAGATCCAGTCACCGAACATTTCAGGCGAGCGAACCGCAATACTGCCGATACTCGCCATTGCGGCCCCGGCATTGAATACGGAGGCCAGGTCGATCTCGGTCCCAATGCCGCCGCCGAAGTCGATCACTAGATCGGTCTCCTTCGCGACGGTCTCCAAAATATTCAAATTCACGGTCCGACCCAGCCGGGCCCCGTCCAGATCCACGATATGGATACGTTTCAGACCTGCGGCTTCGAATCTTCGGGCGGCTTCGACTGGGCTGAAATCGTATATCGTACTGCGCGCGAAATCGCCCTCGACAAGCCGGACACACTTGCCGTCGATGATGTCGATCGCCGGGATAATTTCGATCATAGCTCAATCAGTTCTTTAAGAAATTCTCGAGTAAACGCGCCCCTGCCGTTCCTGACTTCTCGGGGTGAAACTGGACAGCGAAAAAATTCCGGTACGAGATCGCCGCCGAAAACGTGACGCCATGATCGGCCCTCGCGGTCGTTTCATCACAGATATCGACGAAGTAACTGTGGACGAAATACATAAACCCAGACTCGGCGACGCCGTTGAAAAGGCCCGAGTCGAGGCCGTATATGCGGTTCCATCCCATGTGAGGCACCTTCAGTTCAACGTCAGGGAAGCGGCGAACCTTATATGGAAGCAGGCCGAGGCATTCGGCGTCGCTCTCTTCGGAACTCTGACACAACAGCTGCATACCTAGACAGATGCCGAGCACCGGCTGCTTCAGGGCGGGGATGACCTTGTCGAGGCCGTGATCGCGAAGGTATCGCATTGCTGTGGACGCTTCGCCGACACCGGGAAAAACGACGCGATCCGCGGACCTCAAGAGATCGGGATCGGCAGTAAGGATCGTCTTGACGCCAAGGCGGTCGAATGCATTCTTCACTGATCGAACGTTGCCCGAATTGTATTTCACTATCGCTGTTCTCATTTTTCCTGCTGAACGACTACACAATTCCTTTTGTGCTCGGAATATCGGATCCGCCGTTGCGCCCTACCGCCTGCTTCAGCGATCGTGCAAATGCCTTGAATATCGACTCGATCTTGTGGTGCTCATTCGTCCCTTCGGCCTTTATGTTCAAATTGCATTTCGCATGGTCCGAGAACGATTTGAAGAAATGAAAGAACATCTCGGTCGGCATGTCGCCGATCTTCTCGCGGCGAAATTCGGCGTCCCAAACTATCCAGTTTCGCCCGCCCATGTCGAGTGCCACCTGAGCAAGGCAGTCGTCCATCGGTAGCAAGAAGCCGTAACGCTCGATCCCCCGTTTGTCACCCAATGCATCGGCGAAGGCCTGGCCGAGCGTGATAGCGACATCTTCGATCGTATGGTGTTCGTCGATGTGCAGGTCGCCGTTGGCCTCGATTTTAAGGTCGAAAGCCCCGTGACGAGCGACCTGTTCAAGCATATGGTCGAAAAACGCCAGCCCCGTCGAGATACTTCGCCGCACCGTTTCCGTCCAGGTTAAGCAAAACGCGGACATCGGTCTCGGAGGTCTTGCGGTGTTTTTCGGCTATCCTCGGCGGACGTGTCAGAAACGCTCGGATCTCGCTCCAATCGTTCGCTGCAAGAGCGACCGAGGGATCGTCCGGAGACGGAAAGTTCGGATTTCGAACGAAGATGGCACGAGCTCCGAGGTTTCGAGCGAGCTCGAAGTCCGTTGCCCTATCGCCGATAACAAATGAACGGGCCATGTCATATTCGCCCGAAAGGTATTCTGTCAGCATCGCCGTTCCGGGTTTACGGGTCGGCTTGTTCTCGTGCGGGAATGAGCGGTCGATAAATACCTTAGAGAAATGGACGCCTTCCTTTGCCAGCAGATCGATCAGGAAGTCGTGAACAGGAAAAAAAGCACTTTCTGGCAGCGACTCCGTCCCGAGCCCGTCCTGGTTCGAGACCATCACAAGCTCGTAATCCGTCTCGGCGGCGATGGCTGAAAGATGCGAAACAACGCCGGGCAGGAGCTTCAGTTTGGCGAAGCTGTCCACCTGGAAATCGTCGGGCTCTTCGATGAGCGTTCCGTCCCGGTCAATGAATAAGACTCTTTTCATAATTCTCGATCGCAAGTATAAGTTCGTCGTTCTCTTGCTCGGTCCCAACGGTGATCCGCAGACATTGTTCGCAGCCGGTCAGGCCGCTGCGGTCCCTGACCACGATTCGCTTCGAAGCTAAGTAACGATGCAGGCCGCTTGCATCAGCGACTCTCACAAGAAGGAAATTCGCATCGGAAGGGTAAACCCGTTCGACGCACACAAGATCTGATAAAGCCTCGGTAAGCCTTTTTCTTTCGGCCAGGGTCCTTTTAACCGTCTCGTTAAGGTGTCGCGGATCATTTAGAGCTTCGAGGGCCGTTTCTTGGGCGGCCTCGCTGACGTTGTAGGGCGGCTTGACCTTATTCAGGAGTTCGATGACATCTGCGTCGGCAAAAGCAAGGCCGACGCGAAGCCCGGCAAGTCCCCAAGCCTTCGAAAGCGTTTGAAGGACAACGAGATTGGGACGTGCCGCCAGTTCAGCGACAAGCGACCCGCGGGAGGCATAGTGAATATATGCCTCGTCGACAACGACGATGCCGTCGAACGCATCGGCGATCGTGCGGATGGACACATGTGAAAGAAGATTCCCCGTCGGATTGTTCGGCGAGCAAAGGAAGACGATCTTTGTGTTCCGATCGATAGTTGTTAACACTCTCGGGACATCGATCCCGAAGCCCTCGTCGAGACGGGCGTGTTTGACCGCGACATCATTTATGCCGGCTGCGACCTCGTACATGCCGTAAGTCGGCGGGCAGGTGAGTATGTTGTCGACGCCCGGACGGCAAAAGATCCGGATCAGCAAGTCGATCGCTTCGTCGCTTCCGTTACCGATGAATATTTGCAAGGGATCCACACCACTTACAGCAGCGATGCGTTCTTTGAGAGACGCCTGGAGCGGGTCCGGATAACGGTTGAGCCGGATTCCTACCGGCGGGCCGAACGCATTCTCGTTGGCGTCGAGATAGATACGGGCATCGCCGACGTGCTCAACACGCGCGGACGAATAGGGTGTCAGCGTCCTGATGTTGTCGCGGACCAGTCTATTGAGTTCAAACGCCATTGATCGCCTCCAATCGAACCGTGACGGCCCGGCGGTGAGCTTCGAGCCCTTCGGCCCGAGCCATAACCTCGACCGCCGGGCCGATGCTTCTGATACCTGTTTCGTCGACCTTTTGAAACGTTATCTTCTTGACAAAACTATCGAGCGAGACGCCCGAGAATGCCCGTGTAAATCCGGCTGTCGGGAGCGTGTGGTTCGTGCCGGAAGCGTAATCTCCGAGACTCTCGCAGGAGTAATTGCCAACGAATACGGAGCCGGCATTCGAAACCTTGTCTGCGAGATCCTCCGCGTCCCGAACGGCCAGGATCAGATGCTCGGCCGCATATTCATTCAGCAGCCTTAGCCCCGTATCGAGGTCCTGGACCAGGATCGCGGACGAGTTCTGCAGCGCCGCCTCGGCAATTGCCGAACGCGGCAGCGTCGGAGTCTGTCTCTCTAGTTCTGAAATTACCTCGTCGATGATCGACGGTTCATCCGTAACCAGGATCGTTTGGCTGTCAGGACCGTGTTCCGCTTGGGACAGCAGGTCGGCTGCCACAAAGATGGGATCGCACGAACTATCTGCAAGGATCGCAACCTCCGAAGGGCCTGCCGGCATATCGATGGCTACATCCATTGAAACGATCTGCTTTGCATATGTGACGTAACTGTTTCCCGGGCCGAAGATCTTATCGACCTTCGGGACCGTTTCGGTGCCGTACGCCATCGCAGCTATGGCTTGGGCCCCGCCGATCTTGAGAACCGTCGAGATCCCGCACACCTTCGCAGCGTAGAGGATCGCATCGGCCGCCGAACCGTCAGTCGTCGTCGGCGTGCAGATAACGATCTCGCGGCATCCGGCCAGAACGGCGGGCACGCCAAGCATAAGGACCGTCGAAAAGAGCGGAGCCGTGCCCGACGGCACATAGAGCCCGACGCGCTCGATCGGGACCGACCGACGCCAGCAGATAACTCCGGGGGCAGTTTCGATGACGCGTACCGGGTCCCGCTGAGCCGAGTGAAACTTTGCGATATTCGAATGGGCGATCTTTATTGCGTCCGCCAGCTCGGGCAAGATACGTTTTTCTGCCGAATCAAATTCTTCGGGTGTCGCCGCGATCGGGTCGGGAACGACGCCGTCGAACTTGAGGGAGAAGGCGCGTAAAGCCGCGTCGCCCTCACGCCGAACGTCATTGATGATGGCGCGCACGGCGCTTTCCAGATCGTCAGCACGCGAATTAGGCCGCCGCAGAATTGCTGGCCAATCTTCAGGTCTTGGATATCGAATTACCTTCATACCTAACGCAATGATCACTGTCCCGGGACCCCTACCGGACCATCTGATCGATCGAAATGACAAGGATGCCCTCGGCACCGGCTGCTTTTAACTGTTCGACTACATCCCAATGTGATTCCTCGGCGATGACCGAATGGATCGAGCTCCAGCCATCCTTTGCAAGCGGCATTACGGTCGGGCTTTTCATCCCGGGGATCAGCCGTTCGATCTCGGCGAGTTTATTGTCCGGGGCGTTTAAGAGAATGTATTTATTCTTGCGGGCCTCGTTGACCGCCTTTATCCGGAAACAAAGCGATTCGAACAATCGATCAACACCTTCGGGAAGCTCAGGCCTTACCGCGAGGACGGCCTCAGATTCCATTATGGTCTCGATCTCTTCAAGGCCGTTTGAAAAGAGGGTGCTTCCCGAACTCACGAGATCGCAGATAGCGTCCGAAAGGCCGACGCCTGGAGCGATCTCGACCGATCCGCTGATCGAGTGTATGTCGACGTTCAAACCTAGCTCTCCCAGGAACTTTGAAAGCAAGCGAGGGTAACTGGTAGCTATTCGCTTACGGTCGAGATCGCTCGCTCTCGCGATTCCAGATCCGCGAGGGACGGCGATCGCTAAGCGACATTGGCCAAAGCCGAGCTTTTCCGCGACCGGGAGCTTCGATTCGGCCTCGGCCAACACGTTCTCACCGACAACGCCGCAGTCGGCGACGCCGTCCTCGACGTAACGGGGAATGTCATCGTCGCGCAGGAAGAGGATCTCGAGCGGGAAGTTGAATGCACGCGACCTGAGCTTGCCGTGGCCGTTATCGAAACCAATATCACACTTTTTCAGCAGCCCGATGGTGGCTTCGCTAAGCCTTCCGGACCTTTGTACCGCGATCTTTAGATTTCTGCTCGACATAAAAAAATAGACGGATGCACCAGAACTTTCTTTGAAGTTCGCGCCCGTCTCGATCTTTGGATTCCTTAAAACTAAAAAACTAGATCAGCCACGCGCGATGGATGTGATGCGCGTGATGATGGTGGTAAAGGCTGATTGAGAAGAATCTCATGACTTTGTCTAATAATCCACAAAGGCAGGACAGATGAAAAGCCAACGCCTGGAGATGGAACCATCGAAAAGTTCGATCACGGAATCTGCCTCGATTGCACTTGAACCAGGCTTCCGTCACGGGGCCTCCTCGGCTTCGTTCCACTGCATGATCTTCCGTTTCAACATGGGACTCGGCGTCGTCGAGTTCCGTTTCTGAGGGCTCCGGTTCGGGCGTTGTTGGATAAAGCCGTTCGCGAAGGCGCAGGACCAGAAGTTGGTTTGCAAACACGACCGCCCCGGCCACGACGACGATCACGGCTCCGGCGAAAGGTGCCCATGACATGGCAGCATCGGTGAGCCCATGATCGGCACGGAATCGAAAGAACGCACGTTCGAGGAAGAAATATCTGATGAGCACGAACGCAGCGAAATACACGAACGTGGCCCACATTGGCCACGAGCGTACATACCTTGCAAGAATGAAATTCGCAAAAACCAAAAGCCCAAGCGAAGTGAAAAGGAGGAACATCCACGAGTTGCCGGCATTGTAGAGATAGCCTTCAACCGCGGCGGCGGGAGCTCCAATGCTCTCGAGCCAACTCCAGGAATAATAGGTCATGGCCGCCATAACGGCCCCGCAGATCGCGAGGGCAAGGAGAAAGACTCTTTCAAGCATATTGCGAGGTTTTAGCACAAAACCGCTTCGAATGAAAGAGCCCGCGGTTATGTGCCGCGGGCCCGGATGCTATATGAACTTTCGCTTTTGGCTAGTTCAAGCGGACCGTTAGGTAAACGACCTGCCCTCCCCTTGATACCAGCAGGAGCACCGGCCGGTCTCCAACCGAATTCAAGATGTTCTGGACCTCGTCCACGGTTTTGACCGGCTGCCGATTTATCTCCATGATCACGTCACCGCGTGCGATGCCGGCAGAGGCAGCCGCACCGTCCGGATCCAATTCCGTTACGACAAGCCCCTCGGTACCGGCGGGCAGATTCAGCTGCCTTCCGGTTTCGGGTGTGATCGGTTGAAGGCTAAGGCCAAGTTTTGGGCTTTCATTAGCCCGCGGGGCCGTATTTCCCGGCTGCGGATCACCTTCTGACGTAGTTCCTTCTACATTCAGTTCGTCCAAAACGGCTGTGAGATCCACATTCGACCCGTCCCTAAGCACCGTAAGCTTTATCTCGGTTCCCGGCATGGTCCCGGCGACCTTGTTTCGAAGGACATTGCTGTCCTCGATCTTTTCACCGTTGATAGCGGTGACGATATCGCCCCGCTTCAAACCGGCTTTTTCGCCGGAGCTGCCCGCCCGAACGTTGCTGACAAGCACGCCGCTTGTAGTCCCCTCGATGCCGAGTGCTTTCGCCGTATCGTCGGTCAGATTCTGGATGTTGATCCCAAGCATTCCGCGCCGGACGCGTCCGTCCTTGAGAAGCTGATCCATCACCGACTTTGCCATGTTGGACGGTATCGAGAACCCGATGCCGATATTGCCGCCACCCGCACCCGGAGCCGAAAGGATCTGCGAGTTGATCCCGATCAGCTCACCGTTGAGGTTTACTAGAGCACCGCCTGAGTTTCCGCGGTTGATAGGAGCGTCGGTCTGAAGGAAATCCTCAAAACTCTGACCATCGCTTAGTCCCGTGCGGCGCCCCTTTGCGGAAATGATCCCTGAGGTAACGGTTTGCCCGATCCCGAGCGGATTGCCGATCGCAAGGACAATGTCCCCGACTCGGACCGTGTCGGAATTCCCAAGCGTGAGATAGGGCATGTTCTGAGCTTCGATCTTGAGCACGGCCAGATCACTGGGCTTGTCCGTGCCGACCAACTTCGCCTCAAAACTCTTATTGTCGGCCATAAGAACGGTTATTTTTTCCGCTCCGTCGATGACATGGGCATTCGTTAGGATGGTGCCGTCGGCGCTGACCACGACGCCTGAGCCCAGGCCCCGTTGGACCGGAGGGCGCTGGTTTCGCGGCATTGGGAACTGACGAAAGAAATCGTCGCCGAATGGTGATTGTTCGGTCGTCTGCTGACGTCCACGGCCTTCCGCCTCGATCCTGACAACCGCCGGCGAAGTCCGTTCAACTACGTCTGCATATGAGGTCCGTACACCCTCGACGACGACGGGGGCCGCGGGGGCGACCGGCTCGCTCGACGGCGCGGGCGTATCCGTTCCAAAAAGACCGGTCCCGCAGCCAACGGTCATCAACCCAAGGAAGATCACGAAAAGAAGAGAGCCCTTAAAGAATTGCATCACAGTTACTCCAAAAATTACTTGTAAAAAGTTTACTTTAATCAAAACCCATAGCAAAGAGGCATTGAATATACGACCCGGCGGCGTTTGTGGTTCGATAAAAGAAAGGAGGAAAAAGTTGGCCGCTCGATACGGCCAGGCACCATGATAGCCCCTATCGAAGGCCGAGTTTCGGCGTTGAGTCGCGGAAGATATATGCGAGCGATTTATACACGAGTTTAGCGCACAGAAATGCCGGCGAATCGTAATTCTCGAAATACGAATATTCGACCAGGTCCATGCCGACGACACGTTTTTTCTCGGCGAGCCGCCGGATCAAGGCCAGGGTCTCGTACCAGCCGAGGCCGCCGGGCTCCGGGGTTCCGGTCGTCGGCACTATACTCGGGTCAAGGCCGTCAATGTCGATCGTTAGGTAAACATTATCAGTCAGTGAATCAACCGCTTGGTCGATCCAGTCGGTCCGGCCGACTATATCTCGGGCCCAGAATATCCTCGTCGGCAGCCCGTCTTGCAAGGCCCTCGCCTCATCGGCCGAGATCGAACGGATCCCGACCTGAACAGACGGAATTCTTAGGTCTTTTACGACCCGGGCCATGATCGAAGCATGTGAATGCGGTGTGCCGTCATAGGTGTCCCTTAGATCGGCATGTGCATCGATCTGGAGAACGCTTATGTCGTGAAATTTCTCCGCATGCGCCTTGATCACCGGTGCCGAGACCGAGTGTTCGCCACCTAGCATGCAAATGAATTTGTCCTTTTCCAGGAGCGATCTCGAATGATGGTAAAGAGCCTCCATCATCGAAGCGGGCGTCGAACGCGGCAGAAACTCTTTTTCCGTGTGGATCCCGATCTTGTAAACCTCGGCGTCGGTGTCCTCCTCGTAGAGTTCCATATTGCGGGACGCGTCAACGATGGCCATCGCTCCCGCTCCGGTGCCCGTGCCGTAAGAGACGGTTCCTTCGTAAGAGACAGGAAGAACCACGACGCGGGCGTTCTCAAATGATGAGAATCGCGCATCATCGATCCCGCCGAAATTCATTGGAAGGTCTGAAGATTCAGACATAACCCTAGTTGGCGGCCGGCGATGATGGAACGGAGCCGATCCACCGTTAACCGGCCACTGATCAACATTTAAGGCACATCGATCGTCATTTCTTTGCCGGCAAAACTGAACGACGGCCGCTTGCGTCCCTTCATGAACTTTGCGGCGGTCTGAGACAAAGCGGTGATGATCATCGGTAATGCGATCGACGGATCTGTGGGGACAAACGCGGTCGTGGCGCCCTTGTGGAGTTTGCCGAAAATGCCAGTGTGGCTCGCGGCAAAAGCCGGGGTACGAAGATCGCACGGCATCGAATCACCGGCTATGGAGATCGCGTACTTGTGGCCGCGAAATGTGGTGCGGGTGATATATGAAGAAAGCTCGGCAAGATTGAGCATCGCCTGGCTCGAGGCACTCCCGAGAGCGATCACGCCGGAATTTCGGGTCTTATGAGCGATCTGCATCATGTCCGTCGTGTCCTGCGATATGTCGAAGGCGATCTGCGACTTCTTCTCAAACCGGGCTCGAGCGATGCCGATGGCCATTTCGGAGCCGACAAGGTTCGGGCAGTAGATCGGGATGCGGGCCTTGAATGCCGACGTCATGATGCCGTCCTCATGAGCGATCTCGGCGAGTTCGCGGCCGAGGAGATGCAGATATTCTCGCGTCGAATAGGACCGCGACAGGTCGAGCTGGTTCAGAACGCTGCCGATCCATTCGTCGGCTTCCTGATATTCTTCCCGGTTCGCCAATACGTCGCCGAGCCGGACCACGTCGGCCCCTTCTAGTTCTTCGTCACTCATGCTCGGGTGGCCCTGAAAATGGTTCCGGCCGAGCGTTTCGTGGATATCCTGATAAAGGACCGTTCCCGACATGACCAGGACGTCGACAAAACGATTCTTGATCACATAGGCCAGCAGCCGACGCATGCCGGATGTAATAAGGTTTCCCGACCCGCAAACGTAGATCGTCGAGTTGTCATCCAGCATATCGAGCCAGATGCGATGTGCTTCCGCAAGCTGTTTTGCCCCAAAACCCGCGCCTTCCATCTTTTCAAGAAGCCCAGCAACGGAACGGTCCCGGTCGATCGGGACCGGCCTTGTCGGTACGGTCAGGAACTTTGCGGATTTAGCCTTTTTTTGAGCCACCATCTATGAATTCTCCAAAACGAAAAAATATTTATACTTGCTGCGACCTATGGGCCGCTCAACTGCCGTTCGGTGCAAGGTATGTGTAGCTGTCGGCCTGATTCTCATAAAATTCGATGAGCTGATTGCCTTCCTTTGTCGACAAGCTTCCATTCTTGATGCGCTGCATTATCGCCCTCCGAAAATGGTCGTGAAGCTGAACGGCATCATAACGGGCTACCGCCACCGAATCAGACAGCGTCGCCCCGTACACGACCTTCTTTATGATGTGCCCGTCATCGCCGATGTGGATGTGCGCCTCGTGCGGAACACCGAACAGGTTATGGTTATTCCCCATCACCTCTTGATAGGCGCCGACAAGCATCATTGCTATGTAATAAGGTTCCCCAGGCGTCAGTTTGTGGAGCTCCAGAACGGTCTTTACGTCGTGAAGGTCGACGAACTTATCGACGATGCCATCGGAATCACAGGTAATATCACATAGCGTAGCATATTCCGTGGGCTTTTTGTTGAGCTTGTGGATCGGGATGATAGGGAAAAGCTGTTCGAGCGCCCAGTTGTCCGGCATCGAGCGGAAAACCGAGAAATTCGCAAGATATTTCGCGCACATCAGGCGACGAAGATCGTCAAACTCTTCGGAAACGTACTTCTTCTGCTGAGCGAACTGATCGGCCCGCTCACAGATGTCCCAGAACAGCACCTCGCCCTTTCCCCGGTCCTCAAGCGAGATCAAACCAAGATTGAACATCGTAAACAGCTCTTCCCTGTGTTCGAGTGCGTCGTGATAATACTCGCGATAGTTTTTGCTGTTGATGCTCTCACGCAGGTCAGCTAATTCCTTGACCACCTGCGGGTCGTCAATGTCGACCTCCATCGGGGTCAGATCCTCAACGACGGTCTCTATCTCGTCCTGAACATTGGTGACCAATATGGCGTGATAGGCCGACAAATATCGTCCGGACTCCTGAATGATCGTCGGATGGGGAACATTCTCGTCGTCACAGACCATCTTGATGACGTAAATAACGTCGTTCGCAAATTCCCGGGCATTGTAATTTGCCGAGGATTCGAATGATGTGCGCGAACCGTCGTAATCCACCGCCATTCCTCCGCCGACGTCGAGGTATTCGATATCTATACCCATCTGGCGGATCTTTGCATAGGTTCGGGCGGCCTCCTTCATCGCATTCTTGATCCGCTTGATATCGGTCAACTGCGAGCCGATATGGAAATGAAGGAGCTTGAGCATGTCGACGCGGCCCGCATCCTGAAGCTGGCGGATCACGTCAAGGATCTCGGTCGTAGTTAAGCCGAATTTTGCGGCTTCACCGCCGGATTTTTCCCACTTACCGCTGCCTTTGGAATAGAGCTTGACGCGTACTCCGAGCATTGGCAGACGAATATCGGAGTTGTCTTTCGTCGTCTCTTCCAGCAAGCTGAACGTATGGGTGAGTTCGCTTAGCTTCTCGATCACGATCACAACGTTCTTGCCGGCGGCGGCCCCTGCGAAGGCAAGTTTTACGAATTCACGGTCCTTAAAGCCGTTGAGCACGAGCAGGCTATCCTTTGACTGCTCGAGCCCAAGGGCAGCATATAGTTCGGCCTTGGAACCGGCCTCAAGCCCAAAGTTGTAACGCGATCCCTCACGCAGATACTCCTCAACGACCGCCCGGTTCTGGTTGACCTTCATGGGATAAACACACAGGTGGTCACCCTCGTACTCGAATTCCTTGATCGATTTCTTGAACGCGCTCTGGAGCTTGCGGATCTGGCCAAAGAGAAGCTGGGGGAACCGCAGAAGCACGGGTGTAGAAATTCCGCGTTTACGAAGGTCGTCGACAATTTCCTTTATGTCAGCGGTCTGGGTGTCATTATCCGGCGAAATGACGATCAGGTTTCCTTTCCTGTTGACGCCAAAATAACCGGCACCCCAATTCTCGATGCCGTAGATCTCTTTAGTTTGCTCTGTCGCAGTGCTCAAGGTCCGGATGCCCTACCCAACAAGAAGGTCTAACTCAGGCGATTGCAAAAAGCGTAAGTGTATCAAAAATGAAATCCCTAAACAATAGGCACTTCGATCGGAGATTTCGCTTCAATTTTCGGGTACGAGCAGGCGTAGAAACACCCCCTTGCCGCGGGACTAGGGGAGAAGGCCCGCTGTTGTCGCGGTGTACCTCGGAAGCAAGAAACCGGGGCGGTCTGCAGCAGCCCCGTACTTTTGGCATATTCATTGCACAAGTCTCGTGTTGTGCGGCGGCCGCTGTTCCCTCAGCGAAGAAAGAAGCTAGTAAAAACAGGGTTCCTTGGCCTTATTTGGCTTCCGTCGCCGGCAATATTGCCAAAAAGTGGTGTCATTATTTGTCACTTCGGTCGGCCAACAGAGAACTGAGAGGTAAGTTTATGATCGCAAAAAGTAATAGAGAAAGCGGTTTCTCCCTTATCGAACTACTTATTGTGGTGGTCATCATCGGCGTGGTTGCAGCTCTTGCCGTTCCGGCATTTCAGCGTGGTATCATCGCGGCCGAAAACCGTAGCGTCCATGCAACGATGAAGGTCATGAGTTCAAGCCAGGCAATGTTCTTCTCCCAGAACCAGCGATTTGCGAGGCTCGATGAATTGAACAACATGAATTCGAACGGCCTTGGGACGCTTGTTGTTAACCGCCTGTTTCGCCATAACTTTACGTTTGAGATGACGCCGTTGAATCCGTCAGATGCTGAACTGCGAGAAGGATTCACGATAGGTGCGTTCCGCGATGCCGGCGGCGTCAGCTATCGATTCGAACTGACCCCGGATGGCGTGCAGCGTGTGCTTCCAGGTCCTGAAGATCACTGATCGAAGTCCATTTATACCTTCCGAATAGAGATCAGGAACAAAAAAATGAGCGTTTTTGAAGACCTCATCGACGAGCTTAAGAACGAGAATCTACTCGAAAGCACCGTTATCGATAGGGAACGGGCTGATGCCGCAGCCCTTCCCGGCGGCCGAGGCAATGACGGATCAAGCGGCAGCCTTAGTTCCGAAGGCGAAGCGGATACGGACGAGCCGACCGCTGAGTTTGCCGACGGGGCTGAACTGGTCGAAGAGGACATCCCGCAGATCGAAAAGCCTGCGAGTGAAGACGAGTTCTATCGAAAAAGGGCGATGGACGAGGTCGCGAGCCTTCAGATGGTCGACCACGTCCTTTCTGGTGTTGAGCGGGAGCACATGAAGGTAGCTCCGGCCCCTTTTGACGATCTGGAGGCGAAAAAGGCACTTCATAAATTCCTTCAAGTGGCGGCCGACCTGGACTCATATGAGTACGTCGAGGCCGAACTGGCCCTGCGGGTAGAGACTGAAGCCTGGAGCTACGCTTTGATCGACCGCGACCAGAAGATCTCCGTCGCAAATGTGCGGCGCTTCTGCGAGAATTCGCGGCCTGTTCTGAGTTCGCAGGCACTAATTGCTCTTGCGCGTTTTTACAGGAACGCACCTTTTACTGAAGACATCCGCGGTAAATTCGATTTTGTAATGACCCGCCTCTTCGCCCGGGAGGGTGAAGACGGATGGCGCCATCTTCTTTTTGAAGGCGACGAGATGATCGGGCACATCCGAACCCTCTATGGGAACTGGTCGAGCATCGCCCTCTACACAAAGGAGGATGATCAGATCGAGGTGTCCCTCGCAATTACGCGTTTTCAGGAGTTTGGGGCTGAAGTAGAGAAGGCCGGATCTTTCGACGAACTTCTTTCGTCCGATCTATTCAACCGAGCCAGAAATTTCAAAGAATCGCTCGCGGAAATGTTTTATGTTCCGGAGGTACTTGCTGCCGCGATCACTTTCAATGCGGCTGTGGGCAACCGGTTTTTTGACCTGATCCTTGTAGAAAAACAGAACCATTCGGTCGAAAAAATAGAGGAGAAGTACGGAGCGGCCCATGACGACCTGGTCTCCATGGTCGCCGGCAAGACCTTTTCGCTATCGGAGGCGGCGCGATTCGAACCGTCAGTCGAAGCGGAAACTCCGGTGCCCGAGTCAGAGGTCCACGCTCAACCGGTCGCCGAGCCGAAAAAGAAACGGTCGATAGACGACGCCGAGGATTCGGCGTTCGATATCTTTGGGGTAAACAAATGGCTCCTAATTGTCTGCGTCGTTTGTATTGTACTTAGCGGCGGAGTCTATATCTGGGCCGAAAAATTCGCCGGTTCCGACACAACGAATGAGGTGGTCGCGACACCGGTCGAGATCTCAGACCCCGAGATCCGCAAGTTCGTAAGACAGCCGCGAACAGCCAGAGACACTTTTTACGCCGTGACCGAGCCGACCTACGACACGCTGAGCGAAGAAGAGCAAAAGGAATTGCTTGTCAAGATACAGAAGATCGCTACGTCGATGGGGCTAACTAAGGTCAACCTTCTGAATAACAAGGGCCGATCAGTCGCCTACGCGTCTAAACAGCGGCTAGAACTTGTCAGCCAGTAGATAGCACCCTTCAAGTTTTCTGGGATAATAAAGAAAGACCAGGCTCTTCGATCGGAAACCTTGTTGTGGTTTTATGTAACGATATCACCACATAAATGTAGTACCGCATCTTAGAGGACTACAATATTGTCATAACCCTTAAGATCTATATTTTCTAAAGATCTCTTTAAACTCCTCATTCTGTGTCAGTTGACGCTGTTGATGGAAACGGCACGGAGATTGAATATCAAAAACCCGGGACTCGCCTTCGTTTGACGCCTCTGTAGAAGAAAAGCTCGTCGAACGGAGGCTAACGGTTAATTTGATATTAGTCTGGCAGGGCGAGCGTAGAAGCGCCCTCCGCCGGCCTTGTTGTTTTTGTGGAGCCAAAATAGAATGAATGCTAAATCGATAATCGCCTTTGCCGCCGAGAAGGAAGCTAAGTTCGTTTCGGTCCGATTCACGGACCTTCCCGGTTCATGGCATCACCTTACCTACCCGATACACAATTTGACCGAAGATGTCTTCGAGGACGGTTTCGGATTCGACGGCTCCAGCCTGCGTGGCTGGGCGGCGATCAACGAATCGGACATGCTGCTAGTGCCCGACCCGTCGCGTGTGTGGATCGACCCGTTCACCGATGAGACTACCGTTTGCCTGATCGCCAACGTTGTCGAGCCGATTACAAAGGACGGATACGGCTTAGACCCGCGATCGGTCGCGGTCCGGGCGGAAAGCTACCTGAAGTTTACGGGGATCGCCGATACGGTCAATGTCGGTCCCGAAGCGGAATTCTTCGTTTTCGACAATGTCAGCTTTCACAATGCACAAAACTCAGCGGGATTCACGATCGATTCCGAGGAAGGGCATTGGAATTCGAGCCGCTCCGGAACTCTCGAAGATCCGAATCTCGGCTATCATATCCGTCCGAAGGAAGGATATGTCCCGGTCGCCCCGTTAGATACGCTGATCGATCTGAGGAATTCGATCTCGAATATCCTGTCTGAGGTCGGCATAGATGTCGAATGCCACCATCATGAGGTCGCGACGGCCGGGCAATGCGAGATCGACTTTCGTTACTCAAACCTCCTGCACACCGCCGACAATGTGATGCTGTTCAAGAACATCGTCAAGAACACTTCCGTGATGTACGGAAAGACGGCGACATTCATGCCGAAACCGCTTTATGGCGACAACGGTTCGGGGATGCACTGTCATCAGTCGCTGTGGAAGGACGGAAACCCGCTTTTTGCAGGTGATGAATATGCGGGTCTGTCGGAGTTGGCAAAGTTCTACATCGGCGGGCTGCTGAAACACGCTCCTGCGCTTGTTGCTTTTGCCGCACCGACCACGAACAGCTACAAACGGCTTGTCCCTGGTTTTGAGGCTCCGGTAAACCTAGCTTATTCGGCCCGCAACCGGTCCGCGGCTGTGCGAATACCTATGTTCTCGCCTTCGCCAAAGGCGAAACGGCTCGAATTCCGCCCACCGGACCCGAGCTGCAATCCCTATATCACGTTCGCAGCCCTTCTGATGGCCGGATTGGACGGGATCCAGAACCGGATCGATCCGGGCGAGCCGCTCGATAAGGACATTTACGACCTTCCGCCGGAGGAGTTGAAGAATGTGCCGTCGTTGCCCGGAACGCTCGACGAAGCTTTGACGGAGCTTGAGAATGACAGGGAATTTTTGCTGAAAGGCGACGTTTTCACGGATTCGATGATCGATAGGTGGATCGCTCATAAACGCGAGAAGGAGATCACCCAGCTCAGGTTGCGGCCGCATCCGCTCGAATTCTTGATGTACTTTGACGTTTGATCCTCATTCAGGAAGGACCTGAAAAACAGGTGGGGCGGGCTATTTGATGGCCTGCCTCGTTTAATTTTTCGGCCGTGATCGGGTAGCCGGGGAAGCGGGATCGCGATACTTTTGGCCATCCGAAGTTCCGGAAGGCGCGAGTTTCGGGTAATCTGGATCTTATCCGGGACCCGGTATAGGGGCCTACAGATCAAAGATGATCTCGGAAATTCGACCATACTTTGTTGTCTTTCTATTCTTGCCCATTTTCGGATGCGGCGGCGACGCGGACACGTCCGGTGCAGAGAATTCGAACCGGCAGAGATCGGTGAATTCTTCCGTTAGCAGCCCGTCCGCGGCGAACAACTCAATAGACTCGCAAAGCACCAACACAGAGCCTGGAGCGAACTCCAACGCGCTGACGCCGATCGAACGGATGCGGCAACGGCGGGCCGAAGGCCTTCGGGAGAGCCCCGCCGATCCGAACCAACCGCTGCCGACGCTGGAAGAGACGCTCGCACGGTCGTCGAGACCGGCCCCGGAGAACTCGGAATTTTCGGTTGCATTGACCGACATCCTTTTCGAACGACGAACTTTCCGCGACCATCCCGTGATCGCGAAGGTGGAAAAGGTCACGCGTTCGGGGAAATCGACGGTCACGCTGTTTGCAAAGGACGGCCGGCAGATCGTCATTCCGGATGATGCGATCGGCAGCCTATCGACCGTGAGCACGCAAGTAATTCTACGGGCCGCGGGCATTCAAGTGCCGGTACGGCCGCCCGCCGAGAGAAAGCCGGGGTCCCCGCCTGATAATTAGCCGGGTGCGAAATTACCCGGATAGTGTATAATTTTCGCGGTATGGAGCGTATTACTGTGATATGCCCTTGTTGTGAAGCGGCCCTCACGATCGACGCGATGACCGGGTCGATCATTAGCCACGAGGAAAAGAAAAAGCCGCTCGCGTCGTTTGACGAACTAAAGGGTGAACTCGGCAAACAGAAGGAATTAAGGGATGCTTTGTTTTCGCAGGAAATGTCTTCGATGAAAGACCGCGGTCGGCTCTTGGACGAGAAGTTTCGCGAAGCGATGAAGAAAGCCGACGTTGACAAAGACAAGCCGTTCAAGAATCCATTGGACCTCGACTAACATCCGCCGCGGCCCGATCGTCTTCGGACCGCATCGATCAGAATTGATCTGCAAACCCGCCAACAAATTTCGCATTTGATGAAAGCAGCAAGAGCCGACAAGAGAATTGCCGTGGACGAACGCCTGATCGTCGCCCTGGACGTCGAATCTGCGGAAAAGGCCGGTGAGACCGTTAAGGAGCTTGAAGGTTTGATCACTGCGTTCAAGGTCGGGCTCCAGCTATACACCGCTGCTGGCCCCGATCTTGTCCGCGAATTGGTTGAAGCGGGGAAAAAGGTATTTCTCGACCTCAAGTTTCACGATATACCGAACACGGTCGCAAGGGCGGCAGTCGAAGCCGCAAAGTGCGGTGTCTGGATGTTCAACGTACACGCTTCGGGTGGACGCGAAATGATGAAGCGGACTGTCGGAGATGTTACGGAGTTTTGCCTGTCAAATGGGGCGGACCGGCCTCACATCATAGCCGTCACTGTTCTGACAAGCTTCAATGACGCCGATGCCGACGAGACCGGGGTTCGGGGCAACGTATCAGGGCAGGTCGAGCGTCTGGCCCGTCTTGCGAGTTCATGCGGCCTTGACGGCGTGGTCGCTTCGGCCGTTGAGTTGGAAATGATCCGTTCAGCCGTCTCGGATCCGCACTTTCGGATAGTCACGCCGGGAATTCGCTTCAAAGATGAAACAAATGACGATCAGAAGCGTGTAATGACCCCGGGGGCCGCCTTGGCCGCGGGCTCGGACCATTTGGTGATCGGGCGCCCGATACTCGGCGCGGCCGACAAGCGAGCCGCGGCAGCCAAGATCGTCGACGAACTAAAACGCCACCTCTGAACATCAAAGATGTCTATGTCCTCGAGACCTGTTTGTTCCCATTTCAACCTTTATCAGATGATCCGACGGTGCCTTTTGGTATTGACGGGCTGCATTCTGCTGCAGGCCGGAGGTGCACTTGCGGAAGGGCAAACTGTAAACGGCGGCCCTTTTAAGGTGGGCGAACGCCTCACCTACACGGTGGCGTTCGAGCGATTTGATAATGTCGCCTACGTCGAGTTGTTCACAGCTTCCCGCGGCAGGATCGGCGAGGTTGAGGCGGTCGAACTGCGGAGCCGGATCAAGACCCTGGACTTCGTAAGCGCGGCGATCTATATGGTGGACGAATCGAGGACGATCTACGTTTCCCCCGATTCGGGTGTGCCGCTCTATTTGTCGCGGACGGTCAACGTCGGAGGCCTGCCAAAGGAGACCATTCAGAACAATCTTTCGGCGCCGACCGGCAATTTCGACCTGGTGACTATGATCTACAAGATCCGCCACTCGGACGGTGCCGGGACCTTCAATATTCTTGAGGGCGATAAGATCTATAACGTGACCTTTCAGCTCACCGGCAACGAAAAGGTGCGAACGGACGCGGGGGAATTCGAGACAACCACCCACACCATCCAGAGCGAATATTTTGCCGAGTTAGGTATTCGTGATGTCAGGATGAATCTGAGCATCGATGCTGCCAGGGTTCCCGTCTCTCTTAGATTCAGGACGCCAAAGGGCGATTTCATTGCGCGGCTTGCAAGCGTCCGGAATGTCGAGCCGGTTACCGACCCGTCGCCGACGCCGGCTCCCATCAGCACGCCAAAGCCAACCCCGGAACCGACCCCGTCCCCGACGCCGCGAGCATACGAGGACAACCAACCGCTGTCGAGCGAACTTGCCTTCGAGTTGTGGGAGACCCTTGAATACCGGCTTTCAGCGGCAGGCGAAGCTCTCGCGACTTTTGTGCTTCGGGCCGCGGAGCGAAAGCAGGTCGACACGCTTGATACCTTATTCCTCTCGGCCTATGTGAAAGATGTAATGCCCGTCTCGGGTCCGCTTTCAAAGAACGACTCGATCCTCGTTCAGGTTGATCCGGTGACCCTTGGCCCGCGGAAGTTCGAGGTATCGCTTTCGGGCCCTTTGGCGGCATTCAGCCAGGAAGTGTTCTTTGACGAGCGTCGGAACCTGATAACTTTCAAGAACGGCGGTTCCGTCGAAGCCCCGGTTGGCACCCACAGTGTACTGAGCCTGTTGTACGCAATGCGTTCGTTCAACCTCAAACCGAGCAAAGACACGACGAACCCGATCAATGATACCCGCGTCGCCGTTTTCTGGGAGAACCGGCCGTATATCTTTACTTTGCGGCCGTCGATGGCGGAATCGATCACCGTCGGCGACCAGAAAATATCCGCACAAATGGTAAGCATCACGACAGGGAACAAGGACCTTGACGGGCTTGCAATAAAGGTCTGGCTTTCTACGGACGATCGCCGATTGCCGGTCAGGATCACGCTTGGACGCTATCAGGCTGACCTGATCTCTTCGCGGGTACTCCCGCCGAAATGATCACCCTCCAGATTCCCTTTAAATGAAATTGAAATCTGTTTTCAATTGCCGTACACTTTGTTCGGATGACAAAGCCGGCTGAAGAACAGATCTTGACCGATAATTGCCGCGATGCCCGGTCCGTTCCGCTTTCGACGATCGAGCCGGGTGCAAGTGTACGCGTCGTCGATGTGGATGCTTCGGGACGCGTAGGCCGCCGATTGCAGGAAATGGGCTTAGTTCCTGGTGTCGAGATCCGCGTCGTGAAAACGGCCCCGTTCGGCGACCCCTTTGAGTTACGCCTTCTCGGCTATAAGCTCGCGATCCGCAGGTCGGAGGCCGCTCATGTTCTCGTTATGCCGGTCTGATCTTTCCATCCGTCGCAGATGAACGCTGAAGCCCTAACCTTTGCCCTCGCGGGCAACCCAAATGCGGGCAAGACCACGCTTTTCAATGCGCTGACCGGCCTTCGGCAGAAGGTCGCCAATTTTCCGGGCGTGACCGTCGAGCGAAAGACGGGCCGCTGGAATATCGGCGGGACGACCGTTCACCTGATCGACCTGCCGGGCCTGTACAGCCTTGATGCGAGCTCGATCGATGAAGAGATCGCACGCAAGGTTTTGAGCGGTGAAGCAGCGGGTGTCGAGGAACCGAAGGTTGTGATCGCGGTCGTAGATGCCACGAACCTCGAACGAAACCTTTACCTCGTCACGCAAATACTCGAACGGGGTACGCCGTTGGTGCTTGCGGTCACGATGGTGGACGTGTTTGAGAAGCAGGGCCATCTCCTCGATTTCGAGAAGCTGTCTGCACTACTGGGCGTTCGGGCTATTCCCGTAGACGTTCGTTCGGGCCGAGGCCTGTCCGATCTGGGAAAGGCGGCTATGGATCTGGCAAATGGTCCTCAAGGAGTTCGGCCACTGATAGCGGTACCAGAGGACGACGCCAACCCGGTTTTTCGGCGTTACCGCTTCATTTCCGGGGTCGTGCAGGAGGCGGTCCGGCACAACGACAACGACGCGCATGCACTTTCAGAGAAGATCGACCACGTGCTTACGCACCGCTTCTTCGGACTCGTTATCCTTCTTTTCATCTTACTTTTGATCTTTCAGACGATCTTTTCCTGGGCGGCACTGCCGATGGATCTTCTGGATCACGGTTTCGGGGCCCTTGCCGATGCGGCACGTGCCGCGATGCCCGAAGGGATCCTGGCCGACCTGGTTTCCGACGGGATCATCGCCGGAGTTGGCGGCGTGCTGATCTTTCTTCCCCAGATACTCTTGCTATTCCTGTTCATTTCGATACTCGAAGATTCAGGATACATGGCCAGGGCTGCGTTCTTGATGGACAAGCTGATGAGCCGTGTCGGCCTCCATGGCAAGGCTTTCCTGCCCCTGATCAGCAGTTTTGCGTGCGCAATACCCGGCATTATGGCGACAAGGACCATCGAGGACCGGCGAGACCGGTTTGCAACGATCATGATCGCACCGTTCATGAGCTGTTCGGCCAGGCTGCCGGTATACACGCTTATGATCGCTGCTTTCTTTTCGACGCAGACGATCGCTGGCTTCATCTCGTTGGGAGCGGTCCTGATGCTCGGGATGTATTTTCTCGGGATAGCAGCGGCGATCGTCACCGCGTTCGTCTTCAAACGGACGATCCTAAAGGCGCCAACACCGCCCTTCATCATGGAGATGCCGCCGTATCGAATGCCGAATATCCGCACCGTCCTTCAGAATATGCTCGAGCGGTCGTGGCTCTTCGTTAAGCGTGCGGGCACCGTCATCCTGGCCATTTCGATCATCTTGTGGGCACTCGCTTATTTTCCGAGGACACAAGCTGGGGGCGACACAGGAGCAGGCGCGGCCGGAGCTTCCTCGACCGAGGTTTTGGCCGAGAGCCGACAACTCGAACATAGCTTTGCCGGTATGCTCGGCAGGGCGATCGAACCTGTCATTCAGCCGCTCGGTTTCGATTGGAAGATCGGCATAGCTTTAATAGCAAGCTTTGCGGCCCGCGAGGTCTTGGTCTCGACGCTCAGCATAATCTACAATGTCGGGAAGGAGGCGAACGAGGAAAGCGAAACGCTTCTATCGGCAATTCGCGGGGCCCGGCATGATGACGGGAGCCCGGCGTGGACCCCGCTTACGGCGGTAACGTTGATGGTCTTCTTCGTACTTGCAATGCAGTGCATGTCAACGGTCGCGATCGTCCGCCGCGAGACCAACTCATGGCGATGGCCGCTTTTCATGGTCGTTTATATGACGTTCCTAGCTTATGCGGCGGCATTCGTAACTTATCAGGGCGGCAAACTGCTCGGATTCGGTTAACTCAATGGACCTTCAGTATCTTGCAGTGCTCGGGCTCATAGCCGTCGCGGCGGTCTATTCCGGCTATCGATTTATTCCGCGTTCCCGCAAACTCACCTCCGGCGGCAAGTGCAGCTCTGGCTGCGGTTGTTCCTCCGCCATTTCGGAAAAAGATTGAACAGCGACCGGCAATTGCTGACCTCGGGTGTGAAGGCGATGTTCGTTTCGACGCTTTCCTTCGCACTTGCCAATGTTTTTGTGAAACAGGTCGCGCACATCCCTGCGATGGAGATCGTCTTTTTCAGGTGTTTCCTCGCCAGCATGTTCTGTCTTGCCGGGCTTTATCACGCAAAGGCAGACTGGAAGGGTTCGAACCACACACTGCTTGTCCTGCGCGGGTTGTTCGGCACAACGGCCCTCTACCTCTTTTTTGTAACCGTACAGAACATCCCGCTTGCGTCGGCGATGACGATACAGTATCTCTCGCCGATCTTTACGACGGTGATCGCGATCTTCGTCCTGAAGGAAGGCGTCAGGCCGCTACAGTGGGTCTTCTACGCGATCGCGTTCAGCGGCGTCGTCCTTATCGAACGATTCGACGCCCGGATCTCGCCGTTCTTTTTAATGATCGGGATCATTTCGGCATTCGGTTCGGGCGTCGCGTACAACCTCGTCCGAAGCCTGAAGGGCAAGGAACATCCCCTTACGGTGGTTCTTCATTTTCAATTGGTCGGGGTACTGGCGGGCTTCATCAGCCTTTTTTTTGAGTTTCGAATGCCTGCGGGATGGGACTGGTTCTGGCTTTTCCTTATCGGCGTTTTCTCTCAATTGGGGCAAATGTTCCTGACGAATGCGCTCCAGCGAGAGGCGGTCGCCGGCGTCGCCATCGTCAATTACACAGGTCTGATCTATGCTGTCACCATCGGCTGGATCGTTTTTGGCGAGGTTCAAACGATCTATTCGATCGGTGGTATGCTTTTGGTTGTCCTAGGAGTGCTCCTTAGCGTGCTTTACAGTCGGAGAGCCCGGGCACTCGAAAAGATCGAGACATCGGTGGCGTGAACTATGCCCGGAGGAAAAGCGAAGATCAAGGCCGCGGTCGTGACCGCGAGCGACAGCCGGCACCCTGAGAATGATGTTTCCGGCACGACGCTCGTCGGCCTGCTGATCGGGATGGGTGCGGAAGTTGCAGCCCGCCGGATCGTCAAAGACGATCTGGAGGCGATCCAGGAAACCTTGTTCGAATTTGCGGTGCGGGAAGATGTCAACCTGGTGATCACGACCGGCGGAACCGGATTTTCGCCGCGTGATAATACCCCCGAAGCGACGCAGGCGGTTATCGAAAAGGCGGCCCCGGGCGTTGGTGAGGCGATCCGGGCAGCGTCCATGAGCAAGACGCCCGCGGCGATGCTTTCACGAGGGATCGCAGGTATTCGCGGCAATACCCTTATCATCAATTTCCCGGGTTCGCCGAAAGCGGTGGCAGAATGTTTTGAGGTGGTCCGCCCCGTCCTCCAACACGCGATCGATCTAATTGATGGTGATCCTGGCCATTAATAATCAAATGAAGGCATTGATCCTATCGCTGATGATCCTCGTTTCGGCGGGTTACCTGCCGGTCTCCGCTTACGGTCCGCCTTGCAGGGCTCTCTTAAATGCCGGTCCGGAAAAATTCCTTCGGACGGAACTGTTCTTCGGTATGGCGAAGCCCGACGGGAATGAGGTGACGGCCAAAGAGTGGGACAAGTTTGTTGAAGAAGTGATCGTACCGGCGTTTCCGGACGGGTTCACCGTGGTGGCCGCCGAAGGCCGTTTCCGGGTTGATGACGGCAGGACGGTTGCCGAAAAGAGCCGGCTCCTTATCGTCCTCTATCCCAAACGGACACGAAGCGAAAGCAGCCGGAAGATCGATGTTATCCGGACTGCTTACCTTAAACGCTTTGACCAAAAGTCGGTGCTCCGAATGGACCTGCCCGGCTCGGTAAATGTGTCCTTCGAATGAGCTGCCTAACGCGTGGCCGACGCCCGCATGAAGGCAGAAATATCGTTCTTCAGCTTCATCAGTGAATTTTTTTCGATATACATCATGTGACCCGCCTCGTAATAGGCGGTAGAGATATTCCGCCTCAGGTCCGGGTTCAGGTTCATCGATGAGATCGTATAGTCTGCCGCAAAGTATGGCGTGGCCATGTCGTAGTATCCGCTTGCAAGGAATACCTTCATATACGGGTTCTTCCTCATCGCCGACGAAAGGGCACCTGTCGTGTCCGCATAGGCGTTGTTCGTGTTCCAATTCCATGGCGTCGTAATTCCGCCGCCAAGGATGTAGTATTCAAGGTCGCTTTTGAACCCGAGTTCCCGCCGGACGTAGTCATTGAAAGTGGCGGTGTAGGGAGTGCGAATGGCGGTCATGCTCGGGTCGAACTCCGGGCTGTCGCCGCCCGAATCGCGATCGTAGCCAAGAAAACGGCTGTCAAGTCTTCCGGTAGTCCGCTTCCGATTCCGTAGCAGTTCCTTATTGAACTCTCCTAGTTCGACCCTGAAATTCTGGTTATCGACAAACGTTTTTGAGAGTCCGGTGAAGGAGCTGAATTTGTCGAGAAGGGAATTACGTTCTGCATCGCTAAGGCGGTCGATCCTGAGTAGCGCCGGAGCATATTCCTCCGCGGCAAACTTCTCGGCTTCGCGAAGGAGATCGGTGAGCCGTTTGCTCTGCATCTCCGGCGGCAGTGCTTTGTGATACCATGCCGTCGCGACGTAGGAGGGAAAGTATAGGACGAGCGGCATGTCATTGTTATCCGCGAACCGTATCGACTGGAAATTCGTCACCATCGAAACAAGGGCAATGCCGTTCAATCCGACGCCGCGTTCGAAAAGGTGGTTCGCCAGTCCCGCAACCCGCGTAGTTCCGTAACTCTCGCCAACGAGATAAACGGGCGACGCCCAGCGTTCATTGCGCCCCAGAAATAAGCGGATGAATTCGCCGTTAGCGCTGATATCGCCGTTGACGGAGAAGAAACGGCTCGCAAATTCGGGTTTTGCCGCACGCGAATATCCTGTCCCGACCGGATCGACAAAGACCAGATCGGTAAGATCGAGCCAGCTGTGATCGTTCTCGACCAATTCATAGGGGGGCGGGGGCATCATGCCGTCATCAAGCATCTTTACACGCTTCGGCCCCAGAGCTCCGAGATGGAGCCAAACCGAGGCGGAGCCGGGGCCGCCATTGAATGAGAACATTAGCGGCCGGGACCGCTTGTCGGATACCCCATCCAATGTGTAAGCCATGTAAAACATCCGGCCTTCCGTTTCGCCGGAGACCGCGTTTCTGATCGGAAGGAACCCGGTCGTTACCGTGTAATTTAGCTGACGCCCGCCGACTCGTGCAGAATGTTTTGTGACCACCGGCGGCTCATCCGTGGGCAGTACCGGCGGCGTCGGTGAAGGCCGCGGAGATTCGGCCGCACGCGGAGAAGGCGAACTTCCCGGTGTCGGTGTCGGGCGCGAAGGCGGCTGGGCCTGGGCAAACAGGGAAATGGCCGAAAGAAAGAACGCGAAGGCGAAGATTCTCATACAGGTTTTTCGAATTAGGGAATTTGTTTCGAGCGCGAAAATATTAGCACAGGGAAGATCTTATTGCGACCGGCGGCGGATTGTTAGGAAGGCCCTCGGGGAATATAATCCCGTTAACTTCTATGCAACAAGGAAACCTACTCGTTAGACTTACAGCCGCTGCCCTATTGGCGGCCTCGCTTTCGTTCCATTCGGCGGGCCAGGAAATACCCCGTGCAAAACCCGAAGATGTCGGAATGTCGCGGGCGCGGCTTGCCACGCTCTCGGCCGCGCTCGACAAGTACGCCGCGGACGGACGGCTTGCGGGCGGGGTTGTGCATGTCCTTCGCAAGGGGCGTCTTGCCTATTCGCACAAATTCGGGCACCGCGACCGCGAGGCCGATTCGCCGATGCGGGAGGATTCGATATTCCGGATCGCTTCGCAAACGAAGGCCCTGGTCAGTGTCGGGATCATGATGCTGCAGGAGGACGGGAAGCTGCTTATTTCGGATCCATTGAGCAAGTTCATCCCGGAATTCGCGAATTCGACGGTTGCGGTCCCGAAAGAGGGCGGAGGGTATGACGTCGTAAAAGCGAAACGGCAGATAACGCTGCGCGACCTTTTGACCCATACCGCCGGGATCAGCTATGGCAGCGGTCCCGGCCGCGATAAGTGGGAAGCAGCAAAGATCACCGGTTTCTATTTCGCCGACCGGGACGAACCGATCGCAGACACGATCGTTCGGATGGCGGCACTGCCGATGGATGCTCATCCGGGAGAGAAGTATATCTACGGATACTCGACGGACATCTTGGGTGTAGTGATCGAACGCGCGAGCGGCCAAAGCCTCGATCGATTCCTTCAGCAGCGAATTTTCGAACCGCTCGATATGAAGGACACAAGTTTCTATTTACCGAGGGAAAAGGAGAGCCGACTTTCGGTCGTTTATTCGAGTTTGAACGGCAATCTTACGCGTGCAGTGGACCCCGGTACATTTATTGGACAGGGCCATTACGTCAACGGTCCGCGGAAGAGCTTTTCGGGAGGGGCCGGGATGCTTTCGACGGCCCGCGACTATTCGCGCTTTCTTCAAATGCTTCTGAACGGCGGGGACCTAAACGGGCGGCGCATCCTGGGACGCAAGTCGGTCGACCTGATGACCGTGGACCATTTGCGAGGGCTTGCATACAGGGACGGTCAGGGGTTCGGCCTTGGTTTTACGGTCGTGAAGGACGTCGGAGCTTACGGTGCACCTGCCTCGGTCGGTGAGTATGGTTGGGGTGGTGCCTATCACACGAACTACTGGGTTGACCCAAAGGAAGGGCTTGTTGTCGTCTATATGACGCAGTTGATCCCCGCCGGCGGGATCGACGATTTCGGTAAACTAAGGGCGTTGGTCTATGCCGCGATCGAGGACTAGGCCTTGACCGCTTCGACAATACCGACTGGCGAAGGCGTCGGGATGATTCGGGTCATCTTGAAACCGGAGTTCTTCAGCAGTGACTCAAACTCGTCAGCGGTTCTTTCCATCCCGCCGGGAAGCATCAACATTTCGAGGTCGAGGAACTTCGAAAAATGCGGTTCACCGGGCGGCGGCAATACCGCATCGATGACAAGCACCTTCGCGTCGTCCGGCATGGATTCTCGAATATTGCCGAGTATTTTCTCGCATTTATCGTCATACCAATCGTGGATGATGTGCTTAAGCATGTAAACATCAGCCTTGACCGGTATCGAATCCACAAAATCACCGGCGACCAATTCCGCACGGTCAGTGACACCGTACGATTCGAGCATCGCCGGAGCACCTTCGAGTACCGGAGGTATCTCGAACAGGACTCCTTTTGCATCCGGGTACTTCTGAAGCACGGCCCCGAGCAGGTGCCCGTAGCCGCCGGCGATATCGGCTATCGTTCCTGCCCCGCTGAAGTCATATGCGGACAGGATCGCCGGGATCGTCTGATGCGAGAACGCGGTCATTGCCCGGTTGAAAGTTTCGCCGAGTTCCTTGTGTGTTGTGAACAGAGACTCAAAGATCGGCGCTCCATGGACCTTGTCCCAAGCCGTTTTGCCGGTCTGAACGCTGTATAACAGCTCGCCATACACCCTCCAGTGCGGCTCTTCCAGCAGCCAGATCAACATGTCCCGCAAGCTGTTCGGTGCATCGGCCCGCATCACCTGTGACATCGGCGTATTTGAGAAAGTGCGGCCTGGCCCCTCCGCCAGTATTCCGATGCTCGCGATCGCCCGGAGCGCTCGGTAAAGCGAATGTTCGTCGCTGTCCGTCGCCGAAGCAAGTTCGGCAGCCGATCTCGTGTCGTCGGCGATAAGATCGGGAATGCCAAGCTTTGCAGCGACGTAGATCGCGGGGGTGGCAAGACAGCCCGTCGCGATCTGAAGAAGCTGGGCCTCGGGAGGCATTTGTGGAGATTGTGACGTTGCATCGGTCATTGTTGCAGACCTCCTATAAGTTCATAACTGGTTTCTTATTTGACGACATCACTGACGACCTTTCCGTTGATAATGACGCCGGTGCAGTGGGTCGTGAACTCGAACGGATCCCCATCGTACATGGCGACATCCGCGTCCTTGCCAACCACAAGCGAGCCGACGCGGTTATCGATGCCGAGCAGTCGGGCTGCGTCAATGGTTACCGCAGCCAGGGCATTTCGCTGGCCAAGGCCGTTGGCGGCTGCCATCCCTGCTTCGAACAGCACGATCCGGGTTTTCGGCACATAGCCTTCGTATCCGCTCTGGAGGGCGATCGGTATCCCGGCGGCACGCAGTTTGGACGCATTCTCGAGCGAAAGGTTAGCACGGTCGCCGCCCGGGCGGGCCATTGTCGGGTGGACGATAACCGGAAATCCAGAGGCCTTGATCTCGTTTGCGATCAGATGGCCGTCAGCTACGCCGTCGAGCACGATCCGGATGTTAAACTCCTTCGCAACGCGGATCGCGGTCATTATGTCCTGGGCAGCTTCGGCTGTGACAAGCAGAGGTATTTCGCGGCGGATGACACGGCCCATTATTTGCGACTTCAGATCTTTGGGCTTGTCGGTCTTCGCTTCATTCTCTTGGGCCTTTATCAATTCCGCACGGAGCATCGCGACCTGTTTGGCACGGGTTCCAGGTGATCGGCCGGATGCGTTTGCGGCTGATCCGAGGGTCACGGCGATCATCGCTGTCGGGACTATTGTGGCCTCATCGACATTCTTTCCCCACGTCTTTGCGATCATCGTTTGTCCTGAGACGAGTGCCCCGGGCTGATGACCGGTGTGTATGGTCGTAATGCCGTATTGGCGTACAACTTCGATAAGTTTTTCCTCGGCGTTATAGGCGTCGGTAGCACGCAGCTCGGGCTGGAAGGAAGCCCCACCGTCAAGAGCCATCTGGTCGTGCGGTTGGTTCAGGTAGCCGTTGAGCCCGATAACAGAATGAGCGTCGATCAAGCCGGGCGTTACAACTTTGGCTGATATAACTCGGTAGTTTGAGGGGATCGTGATCGACGCCGCGGGACCGACCGCGGTGATCTTGCCGCCGTTTATGAGAACGACTCCGTTCGTGATCGGCTCACCGGCCATTGTGTGGACGATCTCGCCCCGAACAGCCAGTTGGCCGTAAACCGAAGGCAATAGGCAGGTAAGAGCAACAGTTATGAGTAGAATTCGAAATCCGTAGTTCACGATCCGCATTATTCTTGCCCTCCATCGCCGTCAAAGCAGTGAATTCCATGCAGGGTGTCACTGTCGTCCGTCGCCCCTTTACCACCGACGGCATAAATGTAATCGGTCGGGTTCGATCGGTCGAAGACCTTTTTTCCCTCCACCCACGTTTCTTCGACGTGCGTGTAAATGCTCAGTGGGTCGCCGGAGAGGACGATCAGATCGGCGTCCTTGCCGGCCTCGAGCGAACCAACGCGGTCCGCGAGATCCAGCATGATCGCATTCGCCATCGTCATTCCGTAAAGGGCCTTGTCGCGGCTCATTCCCGCGCGGACGGCGACACCGGCCGATCGAAGGAACCAGCGCGAGTCGGTAATGCCGTCATCGGTATGGAAGCCTGCAAGTGCTCCGGCCCGTTCAAGAGCGGCGCCGTTCTTATAATCGACGTCCACCGTCTCGAGCTTGCCGCCGGGAGCGTCGATCATGATGATCGATGAGGGTGCCTTAGCAGCAGCTATCTCGTCGGCGACCTTCCACGCCTCGGACACGTGCTGCAGGACGATGCGAAAGCAGAATTCTTTCGATAAGCGGAGGGCCGTCATGATGTCGTCGTGACGGTGCGTGTGAAAGTGGACCATCCGCTTACCTTCGAGCACCTCAACCAGAGCCTCCATCGCAAGGTCACGCGGCGGGAGTTTTGTCTTGTCGCTGCCGGCTTTGGCGACTTTGTCCCGATACTCCTGGGCCTTGATGAACTGTTCGCGGACAAGCGCGGCCGATTTCGCGCGGGTACCGGGAAACGAACCACCGCCGGTCCTGATCGAATTCGTACCATTCGCAAATTTGATCCCGCCCATGTACTTGCCATCTTTGCCGATGATGAGGAGATCGTCGATCTTAACGGCGTCGTCGCGGAGCTTGAGGTAAAGAGTCTGCCCGCTGTCGAGATGGCCCGACCCCGGCATTACGTTAACGGTCGTAATACCGCCCGCCTGGGCACGTTGTATGCTCGAGGCTCGAACATTCACGCTATCCAATATTCTGACATCGGGCTGGATCGGGCCCGTGGAATCCGCCCCCGCAGGACCGCCGATATGGCTGTGGGTGTCGACAAGTCCCGGCATGATCGTCTTGCCGTTCATGTCGAGAACCTGGGCGTCGGCCGGAACCTGAACGTTGGCCCCGACGGCGGTGATCTTCCCGTTCTGTATAATGATCGTTCCGCGCTCGATCGTCTGGCCGACTATTGGAATGATCCGCGTGTTGGTAAAGGCAACGGTCCGTTGCTGTCCTAAAATAGAACACGCACACGTCAAAATTAAGACAATAAATGTCAGGAAAGGTCTTTTCATTGTTACCTCTGATCTTTTAGGCTGCTTCAATAAAAAAAAGGGGATCGTGTTTTGCTACGTTCCTATGAAAGCCTCTGCGCTGTCAAGAAGAGACTGCGGGAAAGCCCCACTAAGTGGCCCGATCTCAAGAAATGAGCGACAACCAAAAACCTTTCCCGAGCGTCTTAGATACAGATCTTCAGCCCGTAAAGCTTGTCTATTGTTGGGAGTGCGAATACGGATCTTCCGATCAGAATGAACGATTTTTCGGGAACATACGGCTACATTGAACGTATGTAATGAAGAACGGCAAAGTGCCCATTCCTGGATCTATTATTTTTTATTCGGGAACTTCAGGTCCGATCCGGCAAAAAGGTCCGGCCTGATTCGTCAAGTTTGTGGCACGCTCTTTGCAGATACAAAAAATTAGGAATCTCAATTCCCATTTTGAGCGAAAAGAATACGACAAGGAGGTTGGCTATTATAAATATGAAGAACGGTAGGATCAAGGTTATCAAGCGTGGAGAGTCTCCGACCCAGCCGGTAAAGGCTAAAGCGGCTACGCCCGAAAAGGGCCAGGGCGCACGCGAAATGGTCGCAACGGTCAAGAACTGGGTTGCCGACCTTCAGTCGAAGAAACGGGCCGAAACGAAAACGGCTATCAAAATGTTTCTTGCTGCCAAACCGCAGGCCGGCGAGGCGTAAAAGTTCACACCAGGTGCTGAATTCGAGCCCGTGTCGAATTCGGACTATCCATTAAACGTTTCAAACTCATAGGACATCCATTTAGATGGCTGTCCTTTCTTTTTTGTAGTTGTCCTTCTCATTCCGGGTGGAATCCTACGAAATTCATTGATATTCTAGTCGGCATTCACATCATTCCAAACGTCGAATATGAACAATAGAATAGCGATCGTGACCGGAGCTACGAGCGGGATCGGGAGGGCGACGGCCCTTCGATTTGCCCGTGAGGGGATCGGAGTTTTTGCCGTTGGCCGAAACGAGACGGAATTATCGCGGCTTTCGGACGAATGCTCGGATCTTGCCGGGGAGGTCCGGGCGTTTCGGGCTGACCTTTCCGATCGATCCCAGACCGAAGGCTTGGCCGCCGCGGCCGTCGAAGAGTTCGGCCGCTTGGATATCCTTGTAAATGCGGCCGGAATAATTAAGAACGGGTCGATCGAGACGACTTCTTTGGAAGATTGGGATTCGATGTTGAACATCAACCTTGATTCCGTTTTCCACCTTACGCAAAAGTGCGTACCTTTCCTCGTCGAATCGAAGGGAAATATCGTGAACGTGTCGAGCGTTACCGGGCTTCGGGCTTTTCCGAACGTACTTGCTTATTGCGTTTCCAAGGCCGCGATCGATCAGTTCACACGCTGTGTCTCGCTCGAACTTGGCCCTGCCGGAGTCAGGGTGAACGCTGTAAATCCCGGCGTCGTCGTCACGAATCTGCACAAGCGCGGCGGGATGAGCGACGAAGCCTATGAAAAGTTTTTGGACAATGCCGGGAACACCCACCCGATCGGGCGTGCAGGAACGCCGGAGGAGGTGGCAGAACTGATCGCTTTTCTGGCGTCGGACCAGGCGTCGTGGATCACCGGCGTGACGTATTCGATCGACGGGGGACGGGCTCAAACCTGTGCCCGGTAATGCGAGTCAGGGCCGGGCAGCCTTTTATTTCGCGTGAAAGTAAGGATCTTGCCAAGCACTTTTGATGACGACGGCCGCGATTCCGGCCGTCAGCACCTTACGTGCATGGTGGTTGACGGGGCGGTCGCTTTTGACGCGGGAAGCCTTGCAATGGCCGCGGATGACCATCTGCGTTCTTCGGTCCGCGATGTGGTCATAAGCCATGCACATCTCGACCACATTGCCGGCCTTCCACTTTTCATCGACGACCTATTCTCGGAATTGACCGAACCGGTCCGGATCCACGGCCTGGCAAGCGTGATCCAAGTGCTCGAGGAACACATCTTCAATTGGAGCATCTATCCACGATTTTCTGAGCTGACCAATAAGCACGGAAAGGTCATCGAGTATTTGGAATTCGAACCTGGCGAGTCGTTTTCCGTAAAGCATTTGTCGGTGTTGCCGGTGGAAGTCAATCATCGGGTTCCGAGCTGCGGGTTTGTGATCAACGATGGTGCATCAACGATCGCGGTCACCGGAGATACCGCTCCCACGGACCTGTTTTGGCAAACTGTAAATTCTCTGCCGTCACTGAATGCGCTCATCATAGAATGCGCATTCCCCAATGAGCTTAGTGAATTAGCGGCGATCTCGCACCATCTGACCCCGAGCGGCCTGAGCAAAGAATTGACCAAGCTCGAACGCACGGATTGCCGGATCTACGTCTCAAACCTGAAACCAACTTATCGTGATGAGATAGTCCGTGAGCTGGATGGGCTGAGGCCGGACGGCCTGGAGGTGCTTACGGTGGCCCGGGACTATATTTGGTGATCCTACCGGACCTTGTCGCGTAGGAAATTGATCGGTTCGAAGGCCCCCTGTCGATGTTCGCCGACAAAATCGTGAAGTTCGACCCTGCCGTTAGGCCTAACATTCTTGACGCGAAAGGTCCGTTCCTCACGGGTCCTGCCCGGCATTATTTCGGCCTTGAACGTAACTTGCATCTCGGGGCGAGCCCATGAGATCTGGACGGGAGCCGCCGGCTCTTTCTTCTTTTTGTTGTTCTTAAAGATCGGCATCGGGAACTGTTTCAGAGGTGTCTTTTTTATGCTTGGTCTTGCGTCCGACGCGGTCGAGTTTATCCTCTCGCTTCGACGGGCCAAATTTCTTTGAAGAGGGAGCCGTTGGCTTTCTGATCGTCTCAAACAGACCCTTCTTCTTTTTTCTGGGCTTCTTAACGGCCACGACGCCGACAGTATATCAAACTCGGCCGTTTAGGAGGTATATATCGGCGGCCGCTCCGCCGTCCCTCCCCTTTTTGCGAGCACAATGTTAACTAATTATTGACAAATCGGGATGGAACTTTCACTATGATTTACGTCCGATCATTGAGGGTCCCGCAATTTAGTTGGGTTGTGAACGCGGATCTCAGGAACCTTGGAGTGGGCTTCGATGCCGATTTCGGTGTCCCAAAAGAGTGGGGGGTATCCCGAAATTCTTGAAAGCTGCGACCTATTATCTTGTAACGCTGATCATTAGCGCTCTTGTATTCGTCCTTGTAGCGAGTTGGCTTAATGACGGAGTCGACGAGGCCCCCTGGCTCGTTGCTTTGATATGCGCCCTGGCTGCTGCCGCAGCATTCGTCCTGTTCAGGGAATTTTTTCTCCGGCCTCGAAAAGCAAGGTCGGTGGCGGCCCGAAAGCTTTCGAGCCGCGTGATGGCGGCGAACGGCCGACGAAGTAACGGTGATACGGGGAAATTCTCGCTCAGGCATAACGAAGAGTATTTGCGGGAGATCAAGAAAAAGTCCGAGGCCGCGAACGTCCTGGGAAAATTCGCCGATCCGCATAAAGAAGTGTATGAAATGTGCGAATCGTACATCGAATTGATCACCTCCGAACTCGATCGGGTGCGGGTCGGCTCGCCGCGTATCCCGGCGTTTAGAAAAGGGACAAAATTCGCATCGGAGCGGCACCGTTTTCATATGTTGAAATGGGCCGAGATAAGCTCAAGATCGTTCTCCAATGAGGCGCGGGCCGGGCAATCGGCCAAGGAGAAGATCGACGCCGCAGAACATGCACTGCGGGCGGTCGAAAAGGC
This sequence comes from Chloracidobacterium sp., assembly GCA_016716365.1. Classification (GTDB taxonomy): domain Bacteria; phylum Acidobacteriota; class Blastocatellia; order Pyrinomonadales; family Pyrinomonadaceae; genus OLB17. The sequence continues at coordinate 289,817 of JADJWM010000003.1, forward strand.
GGTCGGGTCATATCCGGATGAGCCGGCGTTGACGGAATCCAGGTCCCTCCTTGAGACCTTCATTTTGACGGCCCGCGTAGGAGATTCGATCGAGGCCGCCGAGATGGATGCGAGGTCCGGAAATGGACGGGCCGCATTGGATAGATACAGAATGGTCCTAAACGAGGTCGATCGGTTTGGCGGCGATCTCCCCGAAAGGCCTTTGATACGTGACCGGCTTGTGCTCGAGATCGAGAAGTTAAGTGAATACTACGGGTAAGAGCGATGTTATACCTCCCAGGTCGACCGTTTCGGAATCGGGAAGAGAAGTAAAGCATCAAAAGCCCCGAAAGAAGAAAATGATCGCCCAACGTTGTCCAAAATGCAGGAGCAACCGGGTCCGGCGGGGATATCGCCCGACGCCGATCTTCGCGAAGCTGCTCTGTCGCTACAACTTGTTGTGCGACAACTGTAATCTTGAATTTCGGGGCTTTGCGATCGGACTGGCATCACGTCGGCGAGCGTCCCGACGAGCCGCGAGGTCTCCCGAACCCGGCCCCACAGAGTGAAGTCTTCTTACGTTCAGTTCCTACCGGCCTGCCAGCGCTGTATCATCACGAACAACTTTCGTTCGAACCGGCAAGGCATTATGAGCCGATACCGATCCTTCTTGAGTTTCATTTTCCTGATCTCGGCAGCTGTCTGTGTCGCCGGACAGGGCACTATCGCGGCCACGGCCCGCGATGTGAAGGAGAGGATCCACGTTGGCGACATCGTCGACGTCGACGTGCTCGGGAGCTTCGATTACGATTGGCGGGGCGGGCTCAACCCGGAAGGATTCCTTGATAATTTTAACAAAGTCGCAACACCCGTTTTTGCTCTTTGCAGGACGCCGGACGAACTCGCCGGCGTGATAGAGAAAGAATATGGTGTCTTTCTCAGGACGCCCGACGTGCGAGTCAGGATCGTCGACCGAAGTAACCGGCCGGTCGCCTACGTGCACGGGGCGGTCAAGAATCCGCATCGCTTCCGCCTACTTCGGCCCGCGAGCCTGATCGAACTGTTGGTGTATTCGGGCGGTATCACCGACCGGTCCCGGGGCGAGGTGACCATATTCCGAAATCCGGCACTGAATTGCACCCGGCCGACTGGAAGGGTTGAGGGCTCTCCGGCCCGGATCCGAGGCTTATCTCGATCAAGATCGCTGACCTTCTGGCAGGCAGCCCGGATGCGAATTTCCTCCTGCTCGGAGGAGACATCGTACAAGTTTCGGAAAGCCTCCCGGTCTATGTACTTGGCGAAGTTGCTGCTCCAAGAAGGATGAACCTGACACCGGGCCTGAACCTTGCCCGGGCGGTCACCGCGGCCGGCGGTATCGTAGGGAGTTACCGCGGGCAGAAGGTGCGGCTCTATCGAAGGGGCGGCGATGGCAAGATGATGGAATTCGATTGGAAAACCGCCAGCGAACAGGACATTAAGCTCGAGCCGTACGATGTGATCGAGGTGGAACGGCGGGGCTCGGGGCCGGCCAGGATCCCGACGCTCCCCGGCCCGGACGAGCTGTCCCGAGAGGAATTGGAAAAATTGCCGCTTCGCGTTGTCGATTGACCAACCTATTCGATAGCTAACGCATCGAAATTGTTCAATTTACGGAAATTTGTTTCAATAGGAAGTATTGTAGTGATATCCTTATAAGTCGAAATAAATAGCCAATAATGAACAAACAGACAAAGAAATTGAGCAGGAGAACCACCGCGATCGCCTGGTTGGGCGGGATCGCTATCATTGTAGGCCTCCTGATCTACCTAGAGCAGATCCCGATCCTATATGTCCTTGCGACGATCTCTCTGGTCGTCCTTTTGATTGTAGTCGCGTTCTCAGACCTTGAGAAGGTGGGCGTTGAAGCGTTTTCAAACGATCGAAACTAGGCTTTATGCAGAAGTTCCGAAAGCTTACGTTAACCGCCGTGCTCGTACTTGTGCACGCGGCCGCGTCTTTCGGCACCTCGTTTGAGAGTTCGGCCGAGCGACCCGATCAGCCGCTGCGGTGGCGATCAAAGGTTGTCCCGATCGCGATCTCGTCCTCGCTGCTCCGTCCGGCCCCAAATGTTAGATCGGGCACGGATATCGAGGCTGCCCTCAGGCGAAGTTTGAAGACCTGGGAAGAGGTAAGCGGCATCGAATTCCGGGTCACCTATACGGACCGGCAAAGCGTGAGCGCCCAAACCTCAGGGGACGGCATTAGCCTGGTCACGATCGCGGCAACGGCCGAAAATGTTCTTCTCTTCTCAAAGAACGCACTCGAAGTGGCGGCCACAACGCGAGTTTATTACGACGGGCGGGGCCGCATCACCGAAGCGGACGTCGTTTTGAACCCGTACCAGCAGTTTTCCAGTGACGGCACCTTCGGCAGCTTCGATCTTGAATCGACGCTTACTCATGAGATCGGCCACGTACTTGGCCTGGACCATTCGCCGATGCGGGGTTCGGTCATGTACGACAATTTTGCCAAGAATGGCCTGTTTGGCATTCAGGGCTTCCTTCATCGAACTCTTTCGGAAATGGACCGGGCGGCTGTCAGGGTCAAGTACGGCCAAACTGACGCGGGATCCGACTGCTGCGGCTCCATCGCCACGCGGCTTACGTATCCGGAAGGGAAGCCGGCGGCGGGTGTCGATGTTTGGGCGGAAGAAGCGGAAACCGGCCGGGTCGCTGCCCAGGGGATCACGTCGGCAGAGGGCGTGTTTGAATTTTCGGGTTTGAAGGATGGCGAATATTCGATCTATTCCGCCCGGAAAGAAAGATCCAAGAGGTCAATACCGGCCCAGCATCTGGGTAACGTCGTGGTAGGTTCGGGTGAATCGGGCCTTTTGGCAAAGAAGCTCGAATCGGGACCGGCGCAGGCGGACATGAAACTGACCGGCCTTAACGGGCAGTTGACCTACAACTCTATTCCGATCAATTCGGGCAAGAGCTACACGATCTATGTGGGCGGGGCCAACCTTTCGGGAGACGACGTTTCGATCAGCTTCTCATCACCGCTTCTGTTTGTCTTGCCGGGTTCAGTGACCGAACATGATTACGGCGAAGGCCTCTCGGTCCTGAGTTTCGAGGTTGCTGCCGCACCCGATACTCCGATCGGGGAATACTCAATATTCATCGATGTTCCCGGGGCCGGAAGGGCCGCTGTCGTGGGCGGAGTCGCCGTCCGGGAATTCATCAATCCTTACAGCAATTTGGTATTTGCAGAGAGAAATCCCTGAAAAATACTTTGGTTGCAATCACAATAGCTTTTGTGCATAATCGGTGCTGTTCACCTCCCCGGTGAACATCAGGTCACGAGGGGTGAGGACTTGTGGCCTAAGGGCGGCGGTGTGGGAGACGCCGCCCTACAAATTTTAGCGGCCCTATTCAGGATCGACGCCCTCGCAGTTTTGTTGATCGTCAAGATAGGCCTCGTCCACGATGGACCGGCAGCCCGTCGCGTTGGCCGGCCCTGCTCGAGTTTGAGAATCGCTTTATGAGAACGATCAGCCGCACGTTGCGCGAGGCTGGTCGTTTTTGGGTATGAAGAAAAAACCGAGGAGTTGGTTCACAAAGTGGCTCTTTCGTGAAGTCGAAGAACCTGAACTCGCCGGCGGCCACCACGCGAAACATCAGCATCCCTGGTGGCAGGTGATGTGCTTGACGGGTGTGGATTACTTTTCCACCCTCGGATACCAGCCCGGTATCGCTTTCCTTGCCGCGGGCCCGCTCTCGCCTTTCGCAACTCTCGTACTCGTCCTGCTAACACTGTTCGGAGCTCTTCCGATGTACAAACGCGTCGCCGAAGAGAGCCCTCATGGCGACGGCTCTATCTCGATGCTCGAACGACTGCTTTCACGGTGGAAGGGCAAGATGCTGGTCCTGATCCTTCTTGGATTCGTCGCCACAAGCTTCATCATCACGATCACGCTTTCCGCGGCCGACGCGACGGCACACATCATCGAAAATCCGCTGGTCGAGCACCTGACATTTCTTGACCACAGGGTGATCGTCACCGTCATCCTGATCGGGCTCTTGGGCGCGGTATTTCTCCGCGGCTTCAGCGAGGCGATAGGCCTCGCGGTCGCGATCGTCGCACTCTTTCTCGCAATGAACATTGCGACGATCGGGTACGGGATCTACGACATCTTCTTCCTGCACCCACAGGCGCTCCCGAACTGGATCGCGGCTCTCTGGTCCGATACGCGCGTTGGCGGAAGCTTCCTTTGGCTTGCTTTTGCGGCCCTGATCGTCTTTCCAAAGCTCGCCTTGGGGCTTTCCGGTTTCGAGACCGGCGTGGTAGTCATGCCTCTTGTAAAGAGCGACGTGCCGCCGCCCGACCCCAACCTGACATGGACCGCCGACGATTCCGTTTCGTCTGAAATGGAAGGCCATCTGGCAGGCCGGATCCGCAACGGAAAGAAGTTGCTCGCCGGTGCTGCCATCATCATGAGCTTCATGCTGGTCGGCAGCAGCATCGTGACGACGATGCTGATCCCGCCTGAGCAATTCAAGGAAGGCGGCCAGGCCTACGGGCGGGCCCTCTCATACCTGACCCATTCGTTCTTTGGCCCCGGGATCGGCACGGTCTATGATTTTTCGACGGTCGCGATACTATGGTTCGCCGGTGCGTCGGCAATGGCCGGCCTTCTGAACATAGTCCCGCGCTATTTGCCGCGTTACGGGATGGCGCCAGATTGGGCAAGGGCAACGCGCCCATTGGTGTTCGTTTTTACTCTTATTTGTTTTATCGTCACGATCTTCTTCGATGCGGATGTCAGTTCACAGGGCGGTGCTTACGCAACAGGTGTACTTGCGTTGATGACTTCGGCCGCGGTCGCCGTTACGATCTCTGCCCGGTCGAAGGGTGAAAGCAAGTGGCTCGGTTATCTGCTCATCGTTCTTGTGTTCATATTTACGACGGCCGTCAATATCGTCGAACAGCCCAGCGGCATCAAGATAGCATCGCTCTTTATCGTCGCGATCATTCTGTCGTCGTTTGTCTCTCGGGCAATGAGGACGACGGAGCTGAGGATCGACAGGATCGAGTTCGATGAAAAGGCGCGTGAGATCATTGAAGACCTGGTCGAAGGCGAGATCAGGATCGTAACGAACCGGAGGGAGGTCGGGAACGTCAGCGAGTACCGCTTCAAGGAGCACGAAAAGCGGATCGACAATCACATCCCGTCGACCGATCCGGTCGTGTTTTACGAAGTTGAGCTGGGGGATGCTTCGGAGTTCAGCGGAGGGCTGGTTGTAAGGGGGGTCGACGTCGAGGGCTACAAGATCTTGCGCACGGTCTCGCCGGCGGTGCCGAACGCGATCGCCGCACTGCTTCTGAATCTGCGTGATTCGACCGGGAAGATACCGCACGTGTATTTCGGATGGAGCGAGGGGAATCCGATCATGTACCTTGCGCGATATCTGCTGTTCGGCGAGGGCGACACGGCTCCAGTGACGCGCGAAATATTACGACAAGCCGAAGCCGACCCCGAGCTTCGGCCGAACGTCCATGTAGGTGGTTAAAAAGCGCTCGGGTCCTAGCCGTGGGAACCATTAAGGATCGAAGGATTCAACTCGAGGTAACACGATCGGCAATAAACGGGACGCCCCTGCGACGGGTAAAAAGGGACCGTCGTTGCTTCGCCGCATCGTGCACAACTGACAGAAACTTCTATCCGCTGACGGACGCCGGACGCCTGAGCTGCGGCAATGGCCGCAAGGCGCTCATTCTTCGCCTGTTTGCATTCCTTGCATCGCTTTGGGGGATTAAGCAGGTTCTTGTCCCGGAAGAACGCTTGTTCCCCGGCCGTCCAGACGAACGTGACAGAGCAGTCGCCGCAGACGATCTCCCGGTCGCTGAACTCTGGGTCCTCCGCTGGAAGTGCGAACTGTTCTTCAATTTCGGTAACCGACATCTCCACCCTCCTTGTTCATCCGTTTCTCTTTTTGGGGGATAAGCATGCTGAGAAACTCAACTTCATGAATTATGCGAAGGGGAACCCCGACCGTCAGTTCGAAAAAATGCTACGGCATGTAGTAGATTCTACAATACATGGGTTGAACTTGGTCGAACGAAGGTGGGTGAACTCCGCAAAAAAAACTATAACTATCGTATACGCCTGTCAAGACGAAACGTAACAGAATTGTAATGCAAAGGGAAACTATTGGGAAGCTCCAATGAATATTTTAGTGATCGGGTCAGGTGGAAGGGAACATGCACTATGTTATTCATTCGCACGAAGCGCACGTGTAGATAGGATCTTTTGCGCACCCGGGAATGCAGGTATCGAGCAGGTAGCCGAGTGTGTTCCGATCGACGTAGAAGACGCCGCGGCACTTGTTGGTTTTGCCGATGTCCACGCCGTGGATCTGACGTTCGTAGGCGGCGAGTCGTCTCTGGCCGCCGGCGTCGTCGACGTGTTCGAAACGCATGGAATGAAGATAGTCGGCCCGACAACGGCTGCCGCACGGTTGGAGTCGAGCAAGGCCTTCGCGAAAAATTTCATGAAGCGTCAGGGGATTCCGACGGCGGAGTATGCGAACTGTTCCACGCGTGCGAAGGCGGTTGCCGTTCTCAATTCGGGGCTGTTCGGCGGCCCCGAGAAAGGCATCGTTGTAAAGGCGGATGGCCTCGCGGCCGGAAAGGGCGTCATCGTCGCCAATGACCGGGCCGCGGGCATCGAGGCGATCGAGTCGCTCGGATCGGTTGCCGGTGCGGCCGGAGATACGATCGTGCTCGAAGAACTTTTGGTTGGGCGCGAAGTGTCCGTGTTGATGTTCGCCGACGGCAGTGACTTCGTTCTGATGCCGCCTGCGCGTGACCACAAAAGGATCGGCGATGGCGATACCGGCCCGAACACTGGCGGGATGGGAACCGTAACCTTCGACGGGCTGCTGACACCGGCGCAATTGGAGATGGTGAAGGACGAGATCATCCGGCCGACGCTTCGTGGCTGTATCGATGAGGGATTTGCCTTTCGCGGCGTCCTATTTCTGGGGATCATGCTCACGGATGACGGCCCGAAGCTCCTCGAGTACAACGTCCGGTTCGGCGACCCGGAAGCCCAGTCGATACTCGTGCGGTTGGAGACGGATCTTGTTGAGATCTGTGAGGCGATCGTGTCGGGCAGGCTGGCGGAACTTGATGTCGAGTGGCGGCCGGGTGCTTCAGCGACGATCGTGCTTGCGTCGGCGGGCTATCCGGGCTCACCAAAGAAGGGCGATCCAATTAACGGACTGAGGGACGCGGCCATGGTCCCAGGCGTCACCATTTTTCACGCCGGGACCCGCCTCGAAAGTCGGGGCATCGCGGCCGCGACCGGCTATTCGGAACAGCCGTCACCCGTATCTTTTGTCACGGCAGGCGGTCGCGTGCTGGGAGTAACTGCCATCGGTGATGAGATCGGCGATGCACTTAGAACTGCCTATACCGCTGTCTCGAAGATAGACTGGCCCGGGATGCAGTTCCGCAGAGACATCGGGAAATAGTTCGTTATCTTTGTTAGCCTAATTAGCCTAAAGGATGCCGGAGCCTTTTCGCGGCAGTTTGAAGCGGCTCGATCTAGTAATGCGTCCGTTCGTGCTGATCTTCGGATGATCTGGCTTGGGAGATCTCGCCACTGGTCCGAAATTCAACAGCCTGTATATTTCAGGTCCAAGCCTCGGCAGGTCGTCGGGCTTCGAAAAGAAAAGCTCGGCGCCGGCTTCGGCTGCAAGTCGGCGGTCAATGTCCCTATCCAACGCCGAATAGACAACGATGGGCGAATGAACCTGCAGAGCACGAAGGCTGCGGCAAACCTCCACTGCGGTAGTTTCGGGAAAACAATAGTCCAGAATGTAAAAATCGAACGGAGCTTGAGCCGAAAGCTCAAGCACAAGTGTTGGGTCTGTAACTGCAGTTGTGGGAAGCTGATAAAGATCCGTCAGCAATGTTTCCAGGAATCTGCAGCTTTCAAGATCGCTATCTGCGTAAACGATCCGCGGCTGGTCCGACATAAGAAAATACCTCCCCGGTGAAAGATCGAACGGCCGCGGGAGCGGCCCTCGATTGATACTCACGCCGACAGCCGTGGTTTTAGATACCCCGGCGTCCCGTGACCAGCTGCACGACCAAAACGATCAGAGCAACCACCAACAGTAGATGGATCAAGTTACCGACGGCAGCACCGCCGAGTCCGAATCCAAGAGCCCAAAGAACTAAAAGTACTATCAGTATTGTCCAAAGCATAATTTCTCCTCCTTTTTCTAATTAACAAAGCGGAACGACGAGTTCTAAACCCACGGTCCCCTAATCAAACCATGTTGGCCCTTGCGTGCTTGGCACGCGCGGCCCCGATCGCTGTCTTAACGTCCTTCTCTTCTTCGGGCGGCGGCAAGACCGCGGGCATGCCCAAAGAATCGATCCACAGTTCCCGGCACCACCCGGTGGTGTGATACAAATGCTCATCTTCGTCTTCTTCGACTTCCTCATGTGCTTCTTTCAGTGCCGTGCCCTCTGCACCTTTGGTCTTGTCGGCTAATTCGCCGATAAGCTCCCAGTTCAGATGATCTTTGGTTTCCGCAAGCACGACGCACTCGGCTGCCACGATCTCAGCCGCTTCCGGATCGCCTGTCTTCTTGGCCATTTCCATCGCCTTCACGAGCGACTCGCCGATGTGTTTTACGATCTTTCTGCCGGGCGTCTCGGTCTTTGTATCTAGCTCCAGTTTCTCGAACAATTCCTTGACCACCTGCACGTGCTTGGTCGTCTGCTCGAGATACTCATTCCATTCTTTTTTTAAGTCTTTGTTCACCGCACACGAAACGGCTGTCTTATAGATCTCAACCCCGCCGAGTTCGGTTTCCAATGCTTCGTAGAGCAGGTTATTTCTCTGTTCCTTATTCATAAACCTCCTGTTTCCTCCTTCGCCTGTATCAAATTCGAACGATAACTTCTATGCAATCGAGTAGGGGCAAACTGCGTTCCAAACATAACGCGATCGTCCGGATGCGGATCATTTCGATCAGGCACGCGGGGCGTTCGGGGAAAGATCTGACTGAGAAGTGACTTTGGAGGATCCGTCTATCCTAACGACTGTGGGATCGGTGGAGGACCGGCTGGTGCGAGAAGAAAAAAACGAGTTCCGCGGGTACGATCAAAGGTCATTCTTTTTGACCTTCAGTGTATCGCGTTAGACATTGTTCGAGCTGGTCGTTAACGATGCTGTAGCATTCGCATGCTGCGTGTTCCAAACCGTCCCGATCCTTGATCTCCACCCGGCCACGCGAGGCCTTGATAAGCTTTCGACGCTGGAGACTGCTCGCAGCCAAAGAAACGCTCTCGCGACGCACTCCCAGGATGCCCGCGAGAACATCGTGAGTGATCTTTAATTCATCCTTGTCGATCTGGTCCCGGATCTCGAGCAGCAAACGGCCGAGCTGCTGCTCGATGCGATGCAGTCGATTGCAGATCGCGTTTTGCGATACCTGCACCATAAAAGCGTGGGTGTAGGCGAGCAGCAACCCCTGAAATGCACCGCAGTCGGCCATTTCATCGAGAACGCTTGCGGCTTTCATTCGGTAAGCATCACCTTGATAGATGACGAGCGCACGATCCGGCGTCCTGACATTTCCCGTCATTATTCCGGTTCCCACGATACCGCTTCGCCCGATGAGCCCAATAGAGACAGAGCTACCGGTATCCGATTCGTAAACCAGCGAGATAAGGCCGGAAACGGGAAAATAAAGGTAGTTGGTCTTTTGATCGGACTCCCAAAGAACGGACCCTGGTTCAAGTTCAATGTGTTCTAAAAGAGTACACATGTCTTGAAAAGTATCTACAGGAAGCGCGGCGAGAAGACGGTTTTGTGTCGGTTCGATTACTGGTTTTACCAGCGGCATAAGGATCTTGGTCCGGCACGGCGGAGGGACCTTCTGTTGGAAGTCTGCGGTACGTCCGAATAAACACCATAGTACATCGGTTGTCGGAAAAGGATAAATCTTTCGGATTGTTAGATTTCGCACGGAAGCCGACGAGCCGGCTTGTTAGGCTTGGAACTAGTCGATAAGTTGACTGCATTCCGGCGCGAACCGAGCAACTGCACGGAATAGGCCGCAAGTGCTTCCACCAATATTTCGCGGCGCCTCAGTCCCACCACTCTAGCGAGGCGCCGTGGTCGCTCGGATGGGCCAGGGCCGCATCTTTCTTTTGCGGCCTTGGCCCATCGTCTGAGCGTGGGGGTCCTCGGGGAGGGGCCCCATTTTTCGCGCCCGCGGCCCACTCGTTCTGTTTCTGAGGGCTTTTGGTTCACAGCCATTTTAAAAAGCCGGAGGAATGGATGTCCTCCGGCCAGATGTTTGCAGAATGGCAGTTCTAGAAGGTGAATCTGAACCCGAACTGCGCTGTGAAAGGCCTACCCACGGGCGGCCCGAATCCCGGCCCGAACAATGAGAACGGGACGATAAAGTTAGGTGAAGCCTGGGCTATCCCATTGGGCAGACCAGCTTGGGCACTTCGGGCCGTATTTCCGGCGGTTGTAGCCGCGCTGATCGCCAGCCGCTGGGAGAACGCCAGATTCTCGGTGTTGAAGATATTGTAGAGGTCGGCGTACGCGCTGAGAGCGAAGCGCTCGCCGAATCTGAACACCTTCGACGCTTTAAGGTCAACATTAAAGAAACGGCCGTTGCCTTCGCCGATAATGTTGCCTTGAGAATCGACGATGTAACCGATCCGGTAGCTATTCACCGGGGCCTGAGTGCAGCCGCGGGGATTCATCGCCAGGACGGGCACGCTGGCTGCCTGGAGCACAAGCGATCCGGGTGTACTGCCGGGGACAAGAGGCCGGTTGCGAACGGCGTTGAAGACGTCGAGCGGATTGACGCCGGCACAGAGCCGATCGATCGTCGTTGCACCGTCGCCGTCGATGTCGACACCGGTCGTCGGCGAATACGGCCGCGCCGTCGCAAACTGAAGGATCGGGGACAGCTGGAAGTCCCACGGTAGGGTGAACACACCGCTTACAACGATACGGTGCCGTTCATCAAGTCTAGTCGGCCCAAATTCCTCCGGTAGGAACTGCCTTTCCGGAGTGATCGCGATGCCGTTGCCGGAATACGATGCGACCGGTTGGCCGCCCCACGACCGATTGCTAGCTAGGATGTAGCTCGCATTCAGTAGGAATTTTGAAGCGCGCCACTTGATCGTTGTTGTCCAACTGTCGAAGAGCGATCTGTTGTTCGTTGTGAACATATTGATCTGCTCCAGCCTGTTGGCCGGAAGTCCTGCCGCGAGGAACGCGGCGTCGAAATAACGGGTCGATGCTCCACGCGGGCAGACCGCCGGATCCGGGACCGCGGGGACTCCCGGATAAAGCGGATTGCATTCCTCCTGGACCTGCGGATTGATGTTCAGGAATCGCGGTTCCTGAAGGCCGAGCGTATGAACATAATCGCTCGAGAGCGAGACAGAATCCGACAGTTCGCGTTGAAACCCGATCGAGAATTTCTGAACATAAGGCTCTTTTGCGTCCGGATCGTTGATCCGGCCAAAGGCACCGACCGCGAGGTTGCCGAAATTGAATCCCGGAGGAAGCGACGGAAGCGGATCAACACCAAAGCGATACGTAGAGAGTTGTGCCGCGGTCAAGCTGATCGCCGTCTGGAAGATCTCGGGCTCAGACTGGACCTGAGAAAACAGCGAAAGGTTCTGGAATATCTGATCGTAGAAGATCCCGTAACCCCCGCGTATCACGGTCTTTCCATCGCCGAACGGATCATAGGCAAATCCGATCCTCGGCTGAAACTCGGTCCAACTGGGCGTCGTCTTTCGAAGCTTTTCGGCATCGCCTGTAATTGCCCGCGCACGCGGGTCGTTGAGCTGGGAGAGGATGAGGATCGTCCGATTCTGATCCTGCGCGGGAAGGTTTCCGATATTTGCGTCCCAGCGCAGCCCCAGATTTAGAGTCAATTTTCGATTGATCTTCCAGTCGTCTTGAACATAAAAAGCGAGCTGATCGATCACCTGGTCGTGGGAGCTGGCCCCGTCAGAATACGTAAGTGCTGTCAAAAGGCCGGGCTGCTCAAATCCGCCACCAGCCATGATCGCCGTTGGCGTCTGACCGAAAGTGAAGGAGTATCCTCGGGTTCCGAAGTAGAAGTATCCGCCGAGTATCGTGTGTATGTAGTTCATGCCGAACTTCATAGTGTGGTCGCCTTTGATCCAGCTGAAATCATCGCGGAACTGGAATTTCCGCTCCTCGGTCGCCTGCGGAACGTTGGCATTCTGACCGATCGTGATCCCTCCGGGGAAGTTGAGCGTTTGTCCATCGGTCACGCCAAGGATCTCATTTTTGAAGTCCTGGAAATGGAAGATGACCTGGTTCAGCATGTTCGGTCGGACATTGTAAGTATGGTTCGCCACGAAGCTGTAAAGCTTATTCGTGTTGAAATTGCCGCCCGAGAGATCGGTCCTCGCGGGTACGGCCACCTGGTCATTTGGCGATTCATTTCCTTGATAGGAGAATCTGTAGAACATGCTCTGCTTGTCGGTGAGCCTGTGATCGACCTTCGCAGAAAGCAGCGTGTCGTCATAGGGAGTGGGTATTTCCGGAACGAATTGATTGCCGGGGATCGCCTGGATCTCAGCAATCGCGGACGGTGCTACGGCGTTGTTCTGACGCTCACGGAACCGCTCCATTGCAAAAAAGAAGAACGCGCGATCCTTAACGATAGGCCCGCCGATGCTGCCGCCAAACTCCTGGCGGTTGAATTCGGGCTTTTCAAAGGCCGGATTCGATTCGCGGGTGAGTTTGTCGAAATAAGTTGAAGAGGTGATGGCGTCGTCACGGAAGTTAGAAAAGAACGAACCATGAAAGCCATTGGTACCGCTCTTAGTGATCACATTGACGACCCCGCCGACCGCACGCCCCTGATCAGCAGACCAGCGGTGCTGGATAACCTGAAACTCCTGGATCGATTCGTATGAAAAATTCTGGAGAAGGCTTCCTACGACGTTATCCTTGTTATCGCCGCCGTCAATATTGACGTTGACGGAGCGGCCATCGCCGCCGTTGAAGGCAACGTTCCCGACACGCGTTTTGGTCGGATCAAAGTTGCCCACGGGCCGGGCTTCAGGAGCGATCAATGAAAGGCCCGCAAAGGTACGGTTCAGCAGCGGGAGATTTTCGATCTCCTTCGGCGAAATTCCGGTGTCGATCTCGGAACGGGTCGTCTGGATCAACGCACCTTCAGCGGTCACTTCGACCACCTCGGTTATCTGTCCCGGTTTGATCTCGACATTGATGCTCAGGTCAGAACCGACATTTAATTCGAGGGCCTTGACCACTGATCTGCTGAAATTGGGAGCCTCGGCCGTGACGTCGTACAAGCCCGGCGGAAGGTTCACGATGCGGAAGGCACCGGAGCTGTTGGTCGTTATGCTCCTTGCGGCGGCAGTTCCGACATTTGTAGCGGTAACGGTTGCACCGGCAACCGGGTTACCTGCACTATCGATCACATTGCCGACGATGTCGGCTGTTGTCCGCTGCGCGAAGGCCGCGGCCGAAAGCAACAACAGCGCAACCACCGCGGACATTGCCGTCGAGGTGATCTTTTGCTTAACCATACGAAAGTCCTCACAGTTATTAGTTAGAATCTGAGCCCCTTGATCTACGACTGCCTGAAGGTAATCTGTGGAAGCTTTACGCAAACGTCATTCCCAGCGAATTAGTGAGGAAATACGGCTGTTCCAAGGCGCGGTCCCGGGCGGAAATACGATAAAATCTTGATGTATTTGATATTTTGTAAGGTCGTTGGGCCGCCGCTTTTTTCTGGAGAGCGTGGACGGCCTAAGCTAAGGCCGGGTCTGGGCTTATTTTATTCACCTTCTCCGCAGGCCAGGTCCTCTGCGAACTTCGATGTCCCGGCGAGCCTTCTCATGAAATGAAGGAACCACCTCTCAAGAGCTATATAAGCGACGGCCGCATGATCGTGACGTTTACCCGCCCAGGGTCGCGGAATCCGTTATCCGGGGATGTTCTTGATGAACTTGGCTCCGTCCTTGCGAGTGCCGGACAGGAACGCGGTGTCGATGAGATCATCTTCACAGGGACCGGTGAAGCCTTTGCTTCCGGTGCGGACATAAATGAAATAATGACCCTCACAACGGAGACCGCACCGGCCTTCGCGCATCGCGGTCAGACGCTGATGGATCAGATCGCCGGCAGTACAGCTGTAACGACCGCATTCATAAACGGCCATTGTTACGGTGGTGCTTTGGACCTGGCACTCGCGTGCCGGCGAAGATTCGCCGTACGGGATGCGGCGTTCTGTCATCCGGGAGCAAGGCTTGGTATCATGACCGGGTGGGGCGGAACCCAGCGGCTGCCGCGTTTGATCGGGGAAGGGCGGGCCCTTGAGATCTTTCTAACAGCCGAACCGATCGATGCGGCTGAGGCATTGAGGATCGGCCTTATCGATGGTATCTATTCCGATCTAGATTCGATCCCGAAGCCGCTAGAGAATGTCACACTTTGAATATCGTTCGGGCCGCAAACCAAATGACACCTGACAGATGGAAACGTATCGAGTCGGAGATACTTGCCGATTGCCGCGTCTTTCGCGTACGACGGGACCGGGCGGCCCGGGAACATGATCGAAAGGAAGGTGACTTTTTTGTCATCGATTCCCCTGACTGGATCAACGTGATCGCTGTGACCCCGGACAATGAGATCGTCATTATTGAGCAATTCCGACACGGTGCCGAAGAGATGCACCTTGAGATACCGGGCGGGCTTATCGATGACGGAGAAGAGCCGTTGGAAGCGGCCCGCCGCGAGCTTGCCGAGGAGACGGGTTACACCTCGTCCGATTGGCATCTCTTAGGATGTTCACGGCCAAACCCGGCGATCCAGAATAATACTATCTATCATTTTCTTGCGGTCGATTGCGTCAACAGCGGAGAGGTCAAGTTCGATGCCAATGAGAGCATCGCCACCACGCTGGTCCCGGCCAATATGGCGGAGGAGATGATCAAAACCGGTAAAGTGAATCATTCATTAGTTCTTGCAGCGTTCCAGCTTTACTCATATCATAAGCGGCGAAACCCTGAATGAGACCGTCCCGCATAATAATACTTGTCCTCGCGGCCGCGTTTTTCGCTCACATTGCTTATTACGTACCCCAACTGCCGGCAACTATCGCGTCCCATTTCGACGGCGCCGGCCGCCCTGACGGTTGGATGAGCAGGGACTCATTCCTGATTCTCGAGTCAGCGATCCTCGTATTGCTCTTATTCGAGTTTCTCGGAATTCCATGGCTCATTGAACTACTTCCTGACCGATGGATAAATCTTCCGAACAGGGACCACTGGCTTTCGGCAGAACGCCGGGCATCGTCTTTCCTTACGATCCGAAAGTTCTTCGAATATTTCGCAGCCGTAAGCCTCGCCCTGTTCATGATCGCGAATCATCTCGTATTTAACGCGAACCTTCGCGGCGAGAATCTGCGGAGCGACCTGCTTATCGTTGTCCTTACCGTTTATTTCGTCTTTGTTGCGGTTTGGCTCATAATGCTAATTGCACGTTTTTCGAGGATCAAGAATTAAGTATTGCGCTCATCTTTCGACGCCGTTCTTCGTGCGTCTTAGACCGCTCAATTAATTATGAAAGTTCAGTTGTTAAAGCTGGCCCATGCCCGTTCCGGAGACAAGGGCGATACTGCGAACGTTGGTTTGATCGCATTGAAGGACGAGATCTACCCGATCCTTGTCCGAGAGGTCACGGCCGATCGGGTAAAGGCGCACTTCGCCGAAATGGTCAAAGGGGAAGTGGAACGATTCGAGCTTCCGAACCTAGGCGCACTGAATTTCCTTCTACACGGTTCTCTCGGCGGCGGAGGAACGCTCAGCTTGATGACCGATGCTCAGGGAAAGACCTTTTCAACGGCACTGCTGCGGATGTTTGTCGATATTCCTGAATCCGAGGCAGCCGGTCTCGGGCTAACCTGAGTCATTCCCTTTAATTTCAGATTTCCGGATCCACAGAGGTGTTCATGACCACACGTTTACTACGGCTTTTCTTGGTTCTTGTTCTTATCGCTTCGGTATCGGCCCAGTCGACTGGCCCCGGAAGCGGGGACCTCATGGGGTTCTCGCCTGCCGGCAGTTCGTCTCAACGAACACTCGAGGCAAGATTCGACTCGATGCTGAAGACAGAGAACCTTCGCGACTGGATGAAACGGTTGTCCGCCCGCCCTCATCATCTTGGTTCCGCCTACAACAAGGAAAATGCGGACTTTATCCTCTCGCTTTTCCGTTCGTGGGGTTACCAGGCCGAGCTCGAGGAATTCCATGTTCTGTTCCCGACGCCCAAAACGCGGATCGTGGAAATGACCTCGCCGGAGCGGTTCTCGCTGAAGCTTCAGGAACCGCCCGTCGAGGGTGACGCGACCAGCGGACAGCACGCCGAGCAGCTTCCTTCCTATAACGCCTATTCGATCGATGGCGACGTGGCCGGCCCGCTTGTCTATGTGAACTACGGAACGCCTGCCGATTACGAAGAACTCGACCTGAGGGGCATCGATGTGAAGGGCAAGATCGTTTTGGCCCGCTACGGCGGTTCCTGGCGAGGCATTAAACCAAAGGTCGCCGCCGAACGCGGCGCCGTCGGTTGCCTGATCTATTCCGATCCGCGAGATGATGGTTATTTTCAAGGTGACGTTTATCCAAAAGGGCCATACAGAAACGAGAACGGGGTTCAGCGCGGATCGGTCATGGACATGCCGCTTTTCCCGGGCGATCCTCTGACCAAGGGTATCGGAGCAACAAAGGACGCGAGGCGGATCGATATTAGATCATCGCCAACTCTTACGAAAATACCGGTCCTGCCGATCTCTTATTCAGACGCTCTTCCGCTGCTCCGGAATCTGGACGGTGCCGTCGTCCCGACCGCTTGGCGGGGCTCGCTGCCGGTCACCTATCATTTCGGCGGAGGCAGCCCTACCGTAAGGATGAAGCTTGAGTTCAATTGGGACATCAAACCTATTTATAACGTGATCGCAAAAATGCCCGGAACTGAAAGGCCGGACCAATGGATAATCCGCGGTAACCACCGAGATGCCTGGGTCAACGGCGCCGACGATCCGATCAGCGGACTTGTTGCTCTGATGGAGGAGGCACGGGCAATAGGTGAACTTGCGAAGACAGGCTGGAAACCGAAACGAACCATCGTATATGCAGCGTGGGATGCCGAGGAGCAAGGGCTGATCGGTTCGACGGAATGGGTCGAACAGCACGCAGCCGAACTTCGCGAAAGGGCGGTGGCCTATATAAACACCGATTCGAACGGAAGGGGTTTCCTGGGAGTTGGCGGTTCGCACACATTGGAGAAATTCATCAATGAGGTTGGCAAGGGCGTCATTGACCCGCAAACAAAACTTTCCGTCTGGGAAAGAGCCCGTGCCAATCGAATCGTGAACGGTTCGGCTGATGCTCGTCGTGATGCTCTCGACCGCAATGATCTCCGTATCTCACCCCTCGGGTCAGGTTCGGACTACACACCGTTTCTTCAGCACCTCGGCATCGCATCATTAAACATCGGCTTCGGCGGTGAGGATGGCGGCGGCTCGTACCATTCGATCTATGATTCGTTCGACCACTACACGCGGTTCGGCGATCCGGGCCTTGTCTATGGTGTTGCGTTGGCCAAAGTATGTGGACATGCAACCCTCCGGCTTGCTAATGCCGACACGCTGCCGTTTGAGTTCGGGAACTTCGCGGATACGATCGAACTGTACTCGCGTGAAGTATCACAATTGGCGGATTCAATGCGTTCGGAAACGGCCCGGATGAATGCAGATATCGCACTTGGCCGTTGGTTGGTTGTTCAGGATCCAACCGAAAGACTCGTCGTCCCGAAGCAAAAAGACGGTGTTCCGTTCTTGAATTTCGCTCCACTGCAAAATGCAGTTGCAAAGCTGCGAGCGAGTGCCGCCAACTATCAGGTTCAAACTCGCGGGAAATCGCTCGAGCCCGCTCGTCAGAAGCAGCTGGATGAGATCCTTTACCGGACTGAACGGGCCCTGACGCGGACCGAGGGGCTTCCGCGCCGGGATTGGTTTCGCCATCATATTTACGCACCAGGCTTCTACACAGGCTACGGCGTTAAGACGCTGCCCGGGATCCGCGAAGCTATCGAGCAGCGTGATTGGAAAGAAGCGGAAGAGCAGATCACGATCGCAGCACGCGTTCTCGAGAACGTCGCGGCAGAGATCGAACGGGCCGCTAAAATGTTTTGAAAATGACTGAAGCTAAGAACAACGTTGTTCTCGAAAAGTCATTGGATTTTGCATTGCGAATAGTGAAACTTTGCCATTATTTGAACGAAACGAAGCGTGAGTATGTGCTTTCGAAAGAGCTACTCGTCTCGGGTACGAGTATCGGAAAACATGTAAAAGCGGCGGTCGGGGCAGAGAATCGCGATGTTTTTGTGTCCGAGTTCGGTGTGGCGAGGCGACGCGCACTCGAAACGGAGTATTGGCTGCTTGTACTTTTTCATGGCGAGATCCTGAGCGAAACTGAGTATCGTTCGATCGAGGCCGACCGGCTCGAACTTGTGAAAATGATTTCGTCTATAATTTCGTCCTCACGCGGGTCGAGGAACTAATTAGTAATTACGAATTATTAATTAGTAATTAGCATCGAAATGAGTCTAATTACTTCAACCGAGGGTGCTACGCGGTTTCTCACTCTTAACCGGCCGGAGAAGCGAAATGCGCTGAATGACGAGTTGGTGGCGGCTCTGAAGGCTGCGTTCCGTGAAGCCGATGAGGATGCCGATCTGCGGGCGGTGGTGGTGCACGGGGCGGGGAAGGACTTCTGTTCCGGAGCAGACCTCTCGGCGTTGCAGAAGATCGCCGGAGCGTCCTACGAAGAGAATCTCGAGGATGCGAAGAGCCTTGCCGAGCTATTCGCAATGCCAAGAAAGATGAAAGTGCCCGTCATCGCGGCCGTACATGGCCGGGCATTAGCAGGCGGCTGCGGGCTCGCGACTGCGTGCGACATAGTGCTCTCGACCGACACCGCAGTTTTCGGCTATCCCGAGGTCAAGATCGGATTCGTGCCGGCGATCGTGGCGGCGTTCCTTCGTCGGAACATCTCGGAGAAAAGGGCGTTTGAGATCCTCACTCGCGGGTTCGAATTCACCGCACGCGAAGCGAATTTTCTCGGCCTGGTCAACCGCATCTTTCCTGAAGAAGGCTTCGACGCCGCCGTCCTCGAATACGCCTCGGATTATTCAAAGCTAAGCGCTTCGGCGGTGCAACTAACCAAGCGGCTCCTGTATCGAATGGACGAGCTTGGATTCGATGATTCCATCGAAGTTGGCACGGAAATCAATGCCGAAGCCCGGATGACCGAGGATTGTCAGAAGGGGATTGCGAAGTTCTTGGAAAAATAGCAATGTTGGCTAGAGTATGTCTCTTCTTAGTTACCGCAAGTGGCGTAATGAGCTGTTCTTCGGCATTTCCATCGAACAATGTGACTTCAGCCACACTTACCTTACCGACGCCTACACCTGTCGCACGACTGTTCCCGACATGTAATTCCGTGGAGCGAGACAGTCGGATCGACGAAATATCGATGGGACGGAAAAGACTTGTTCGTAAAGAGGCTTAAGGAAAAGGAAATTCACCTCTTTTCAGAAGCCGCCAGGAGGTACAGAGCCTCGCTAAAGGGTGAGGGCGGCAGTTGTTTTCTTTCCAGCTTTTTCATCCCAATAGCCGTTGTCGGCGATTTGGTGAGCTATAAACAGGAGAATGGTATCATCTGCGGGACCGTCCATGGTGACTGGGAATACGCTACGATTCGGGTATCGAATGTGAGGCGTTTTTTAGACTTGAGAGATTTTTTTACTGAAGACCAACTTCTCCGGGCCTTCCTTGCGAACAGGCAAATTTCGACGGACATTGAGAATTCAATTGCTGACCGACAACTTGACCGTATACCGGCTACTCTTAACGAACTTACATCATTCCTTACCAAATTCGATTATCAAAAATATGGTGGTGATTCGTATTTCGAACCCGATTATCTTGCTCGCTTCGCATTCCATCGACTTGAAGGCGAATCCGTCTGCGTACAGGTTTCGGCAACGTCCACATCCACAGCGGGACGAGCCGTACATAATTGCTTGGAGATCTGCCTGCCAATTCCAGAAAGATTGTACGATTCTTTGAAGTCTGCAGACGCAGGTTCCGAGGGATTCTTAATTAAGGACTCCACACGAAAAATAGGAACGCGGTCTGCTTCGTTCGAATTTAGGTTCTAGCTTTGGAGGCGTTCAGGATACCGTCTCCGTTAGCCCCCGCCGTCAAAGTGAGCTATTAGATAAATTACGCCTCTACGATCTCCACATTCGTCTTAATCACGTCCTTCGGGCTCAGAGCAGGGAAGTAGACCGTCGGGTGAAAGGTACCAAACCAGGTCTTTGCAGATCTTCAGAATTAGCCTGTCGTTGACTTCATTGTGTCGTGGCACCGCCGAGCGGCGGTTCTGTGCAGTGTTGACCCACCATGAATGGTTGGCACCCTCACGAAGCAGTTCGCAACCATGCCCTAAAGATGCCTGAGAAGATCGCGTCTCTTCATGCGGCGATCATCGCTTCTTCAAACCCCGCTCCGGCCATTCGCCGTGCATCGATCCGATTGAATTCCAGTGCTTCGGAAAGTGTTACGCGAAGGCTTTCGATCAATTCTTCACGGGAATTTTCCTGACAGTTCACGCCCGGAACCTCCTCGATCCAGCCTATCCACCAATCACCGTCTTGCTTAATGATCGCTGTGTATTCCTTCTTCATAGGAGGAATGATACCTTGGATGAGATCAGCACGTCTACAATTCGCTTTCTCATGCATCCACTATCTGAACCCTCGTATTGATAACGTTCTTCGGGATCAAGGCTGGGAAATAGGCCATGATCTCTTCGACCTTTGGGCGGCCGCCGGCGAATCCCGTGACGGCGGGCGGGCCGGTCAGGATGAGCGGGGCGATCTCTTTCGTGAATCTGGTGACGTCGTCTTTGTTTTGTCCGCGAACGCCGATGCGGAGTTGGACCTCTGGAATATCGGAAAGTGACGAGTTACGAGTTACGAGTGACGTGAAAGATTCATTGCCTCTCAGGTCTGCCGCCTTCGCTTCACTCCGAAAATCATGCATCGCAAGATGACCGTGGGTGGCGTTGACGCCGACGAATTCGGTGAGGACCGTGTCGAACTTCAGGCCAAGACGATCGAGGCGTTCACGCAAGATCCTGTCTGCGGCCTGAGCCTTCTTGAAAGCGTCCGGCCAGGAATAAACAAGAGTACCGACTGCCTTCCAACCGGCGGAGTAGGCGATCGAGACCTTATAGAATTCCGTGTTTGGGTTTCCCGTGATACCATAGACGCGGACGCGATCCTTGCCGGCATCCTCGAGATGGATCGACGAAAAATCCGCGACGACATCCGGCGTAATATAGGCCTTCGGGTCGCCCATCTCGTAGAGAAGCTGCTCTTTTACGGATTGAACGTTGACTCGGCCGCCAGTGCCTTCGTGTTTGGTAACAACGAATGTGCCGTCGGGCGAGGCTTCCACGATCGGGAAGCCGACGTTTGCCATATCCGGGATGGATTCCCATTCGAATTGGCAGTTACCGCCGCTGGCCTGGGCTCCGCACTCGATGATATGGCCAGCGATCGTGCCGGATGAGATCAGATCCCACTGATCGAATTGCCATCCGAACTCGTGCATCAGCGGTGCGAGAGTAAGTCCCGTGTCCGTCAGCCTTCCGCCGACGACGATCTGCGCGCCTTCATCCAAAGCCTCGACCAACCCGGCGGCGCCGAGATAAACGTTTGCCGCCTGCACTTTGTCACGAACGGCTGCGAGCGGCTCGCCGGTGTCCATATTCGTCAGCTCGATGCCTTTTTCGGCAAATTCGTCGAGCCGGGGAAGTATGTCGTCGCCGGTGATCACGCCGATCTTCAACTTGCCCCCGAGTCCGAGCTCGCGGGCCGTCTCCTTGATGGCCTCGGCGCATCCCTCGACGTTTACTCCGCCTGCGTTAGACAACACCTTGATGTCCTTCTCGACGCAATCCGGCAGGATCTCACGCATCAACGAGATGAAATCGCGAGCGTATCCCGCCGAGGGATCCCTCTGCCGCTGTTTCTGGACGATGGACATCGTCACCTCGGCCAGATAATCCAGCATTAAGTAATCGATCGGCCCTTTTCGGACCTGATCCACCGGCGCCGTTAGAAGGTCTCCCCAGAAACCCTGCCCACTCGCGACTCTTACCATTTCTTTCATAAATTGTTGTTTGGCAAGTATAAGCGGAAACAACCAATACGAAAAAAGCCCGAGCCGGGGCCCGGGCTCTTTGTTGCTGGTCAATTCAGCCGTTACGGCTTAACTTCTTCTTTGCCGACAACGAAGTCCTTCGTCGCGGTGCCGGCTTTCTTTGTTGCGTACCAGACCCTCTTCGATACCCATTTCGTGCCATCCCAGGTAGTCACGGTGAACCATTTACCGCCTTCGTATGCTTTACCGGCAACCCCTTCCGTCACCTCAACGGTGTGCTTTCCGAATTTCTTCGTTCCGGAAATCGCCTCTTTTGTACCGTCAACGGTCGCATCGGCGGTCGCTTCAGCAACATCGCCGGTGACATCCGCCGTCTTCTTCGCGGCGTCTTTGGTCTTGTCGGCGACGTCGACGGCTACATCTTTTGTCTTATCGGCGACCTTCTTTACCTTCTCGACGACCTGCGCTGATGCAGCACTGTATGTAAACAGTACAGCCACGAAAAGCAACGCAAATCGGGATAAACTCATTAGTTTCATAATCTTACCTCCACTCCTAGCTCGTGCGTCTTATCAATCAATTACTGCTTGTATAATTGATAGATGCATTCTGTATGCCAAGGATGGCTAGAGCGATGACAAAGAGTGGATCGCAAGTGCGGGCCAAGGGTTATCCCTACCGGGCTCTCAGCGGAAACTCCGGGCGAAATGCATCTTGGATCCGCGGGATAATCTAATGGGTAGGGGGCATGGCACGAGAAAAGTGAATGTTGAGAACGATTAAAAAAAAAAGAGCAGCGGGAAACTGCTCCTATTCGATCTCAATTTCGAATGAAAAACTTATTCGTTAGGGAACTCGTTTCCTCTTGCCTCGAGCCTTGTAATAGGTCCACTTAACGCCGCTTGCGGTCTTTCTGGCGACCCATCGACCTCCCCTCCACGAGTTGACGCCGACCCATTTCGTACCGGTCCAAACCCGGCTTCCGACCTGATGACCGATCCGGAGCCCTTTCTTAACGCCCGATCTGGTGGCACGGTAAACCGTCTTGGTTCCTTTGACCGTCCTTTTTTCCACCTTGCTCACCACTTGAGCGTTCGTCGAAAGATTCCCTCGCGAGCCGAATAGCCCGCCGAAGGCTACGATTCCGATAATAAAAGCGAGGCTCGCCGCAATCGTTCGTAATTTGATCATCAATTATTCCTCCCCCTGCCTCTTGGTAGTTCCAAGCTCTAATTATTACGGACATTCTGGTTGATAAAGGCGATGATGTCTTCGGTCGAAGTTCCCGGCAGAAACACCTCTGAGACCCCTGATTCTTTGAGTTTCGGAATATCCTCCTCGGGTACGATCCCGCCGACAAGGACAAGCGTGTCGTCCATACCGTTCTCACGCAGCAGGTCGACGATTCGCGGGCAAAGAGTCCGGTGGGCGCCGCTGAGAATCGATATGCCGACCGCATCTACGTCTTCCTGCAAAGCCGCGGCGGCGATCATCTCGGGGGTTTGACGCAAGCCGGTATATATAACTTCCATTCCGGCGTCGCGAAGAGCGCGGGCGATCACTTTCGCTCCGCGGTCGTGGCCGTCAAGGCCCGGTTTGGCAACCAGAACTCGGATCTTTCTTTCACTCATTCAGTCGAAAGTATATTAGCGAACTAGCTTTGCGAGCAAACTCCCGGGCTTGATGAAGGGCTTTATCTCATCCCATGAGAATCTGAACTCGCCGTCCGGTTCCAGGGCTTTGATCACGTGAGGGAACCCGAATTCGTAGTGAAAAGCGAATCCGGCCATGTCGACCGAGAAGTTTGCAAGGTCGCTTGCGGTGAGATCGTTGTCTTCAAAGAGATGTCTCGGGTCCTCCTCCTCATCCCAGTCAGGGTCCTTTTTTATCTCTTTGATCGACTCTTCGATCCGTTGCTTCAGCTTTTCCTTTGCCGCCGCGACCAGGCCGGGGATATCTGCAAATACATCGCTCGGCTTCAACCGCTCACCTCGCTGAATATCGACAACGACATATTTGGTCACACCGCTGACATAAGCACCACTGCCTTCCATCCAGACCATTAAGGTTAGGATACCCTTGTCGTTAAAGACCTCTTCGAAATCTGCTTCATAAAGCCATTGGCTCTCGCTGAGTTCGTCTTTGATATCGATCCCGAGGACGGCGACCGGATCGATCGCCGCGCTGATCTTCCGGGAAACAGCGGGTGTCGCAGCCTTAACTACCGGCCGACGAACGGTGAACGTCTTCTTTTCAGGGATCCGCGGCTTCGTTCGAGTGTATGTCTGCGTTTTTGATGTGATCGTGACCGCCTGTCCGATGGCACCGAAGGACATGAACAGGCAAAATATTGCGGCAATAATGATTCGTGAAGGCATATGCATAAACGACGATGGTTCCGCCAAACTCAGCGGTCCATGTTGGGAGACGCGAAAATGCACTGCAATTTGCTGAAGAGGCTGGGACGGTGTTTGATCTCTTGCCACATCTCGACCCATGCGTGAGTGTTTGCCCAAAGCGGATTGTAACTTCGTAATGGTTTTATGATCCCGTACCGCGGTTCTTCGTCCTCTTCGGTGAACGAACCGAACAATCGGTCCCAAATGATAAGGACGCCTGCGTAGTTTCGGTCAATGTACTTTTCATTCACGCCGTGATGGACGCGATGATGCGAAGGTGTGTTCAGTACCCATTCCAGGGGGCCAAGGCGGCCGACAAGCTTTGTATGGATCCAGAACTGATAGATCAGATTAAAGCCGTGCATTATCACGAACATCCACGGTGCGAAACCCAAGAGCATCACCGGCGCGTAAAATATCCAGTGAAGTAGGCCGCTGAACCAGCTTTGCCGGACTGCTACGCTAAGGTTGTATTCCTCGCTTGAGTGGTGAACAACATGAAAATTCCAGAAGAGCCGTGTTTCGTGGCTAACGCGGTGAAAAATGTAGTACGCCAGATCGTCTACGAAAAATAAGATGACCCACGACCACCATGCGTCGGCCGGGAATTTGAAGGGAGCAAGCCAGTAAGCACCCGAATAGATCGCCGATATGAAGATGCCGAAGAGCAGCCCGAAACCGACGCTGGCAAATCCGATGAAAATGTTGTTCCAGATGTCCTTTTTGTCGAGAACGGCGACACCCGTGCGGTTCGACCACCACGCTTCGAGAGCAATGGCTGCGGCAAAGAACGGGATGGCGATCACGACCGGGTTGAACATACTGTCTCAAGAAAATATCTTATTATTTTTCGGACAAAGTTTTAAGGTGGCCTGTACAGATGAAAAAATTGATCGTTTACGCGATGATCGCCGGGTTGGTGATCTTCGCAGCTAGCCAGTTCGTTCGCCCCACATTCTCGAACCCCGAGGTCATACCCGGCCAACCTATCGAAGATGCGGGAACGGTCCCGCCGGAACTTCAGATGATCCTCTCGCGATCCTGCAATGATTGTCACTCCAACAAGACCCTTTATCCCTGGTACTCGCACATAACGCCGGCGAATTGGTTCATGGCGGACCACATCGATCATGGCCGGTCTCACCTGAACATGAGCGAATGGGGAGGCTACACGAACGATCAGAAAGTGAGAAAGCTTGAAGAGATATGTGAAGAGGTCTCCGCAGGAAATATGCCCCTTCCTTCGTATCTGCTGCTCCATCGAGAAGCAGCCCTTACCCAAGACCAGAAGGACCTCATCTGTCGATGGACCCGTGATGAGGGTAAACGGTTATCGAACCCGCCGCCGAGTTGATTTTGGTACAAAAAAACAAACAATTGCGATAAACTGTTGGATATGCCCTTGCTGAGGATCGTGCACTATCCCGACCCGGTGCTGTTTAAAGTCGGGCGGCCGGTTGCGGATGAGAGCTTTGCGAACGGGTTGCGCAAGACCGTCGATGAGATGTTTGAAACGATGTACAAAGCGGGCGGCGTTGGTCTTGCAGCTCCGCAAGTCGGCATCTCGGAGCGGTTCTTTGTGATGGACGTGCCGGATGAAGAGGGGCAGTCGAACAAGATCGCGTTCATCAACCCGGAGATCATTACGGTCGAAGGCGAGCAGGTCGGTGACGAGGGCTGCCTTTCGTTCCCAGGGCTGTATCAAACGGTCCGACGGGATATGCGGGTAATTGTTCGGGCTAAGGATGTAACCGGGGCCGAATTCGAAGCAGATCTGGACGGGCTGGCCGCACGCTGCGTCCTTCATGAAACGGACCATTGCGACGGCATTGTCTTTCTCGACAGGATGACCGTTTTGAAACGGGAACTTGCCAAGCGAAAGATCAAGAGGCTGCAGAAAACAGGAAAGTGGGGATGAGTATGGAAGAGACAAAATTAACGACGGAGGTCCGTTCCATTCGCGAACTTAATATGTACCTGCTTTCCGGATGGAAACTAATACTAAGCTACGTTGCTCATCTCAGCGATACGCAGGAGCCGCGATTCGTCCTGGCATGGCAGGACGAAAGTGAACCGGTCGTCCCGGAACTTCTGGACGAATGGGAACTGCACGAGATGGAAGCACAGCGATTCGGTTAAAAATAACATTTATGCAAACACAGAGAGTTACTGACGAATTCAGGAATGAACCGTTCACAGATTTTTCGCAGGCGGAGAATGCGGCGGCAATGAAAGCCGCACTCGCGAAAGTGGAAAGCGAACTTGGCCGGGAATATCCGGTAGTGATCAACGGCGAGAAGATCACGCTTGACGACAAATTCGAAAGCCGGAATCCGGCGAAAAAAGACCAGGTAGTCGGCGTTTTCTCGGAGGTCGATACGGACACGTCTCTGGTGGAGAAGGCCATTTCGGCCGCCTCGAGCGCGTTCGAGACATGGAGATCGGTTCCTCCCGCCGAAAGGGCCGAGTATCTCTTCAAGGTCGCATCACTCTTGCGTGAGCGGAAACATGAGTTTTCCGCGGTGATGGTTTACGAGGTCGCAAAGACGTGGGCGGAGGCCGATGGTGATACCGCCGAGGCAATAGATTTTCTCGAATTCTACGGCCGCGAGATGCTTCGCTGGTCCGAACAGCAGCCGCTGACCCGGATCGAGGGCGAGGACAACCGTCTTGAGTACATACCGCTCGGCGTGGGTGCGGTCATTCCGCCATGGAATTTTCCTCTCGCGATAATGGCCGGAATGACGATGGCTGCCGTCGTGGCCGGGAATACGGTCGTGCTGAAGCCGTCGTCGGATTCGCCGACGATCGCGGCGCGCTTCGTTGATCTCCTCGAAGAGGCGGGCCTGCCTGCGGGCGTTGTTAATCTGCTGACCGGAAGCGCCGTGACCGGCGAGGCAATGGTTACCCATCCGAAAACGCGGTTCATTTCGTTTACCGGTTCAAAGGGCGTCGGGCTCCATATCAACGAAGAAGCGGCCAAGACCCGCGAAGGTCAGATCTGGATCAAGAGGGTCGTCGCGGAAATGGGTGGAAAAGACGCCATCATCGTCGCTGACGATGCCGACCTCGATTCAGCGGCGGTGGGCGTTGTTCAAGCCGCATTTGGCTTTCAGGGCCAGAAGTGCTCGGCGTGTTCACGGTTGATCGTTGATGAGAAGGTCCATAACGAGCTTCTTGAAAAAGTTGTTGATTTGACGCGGGAGCTGAAGGTCGGGCAGGCAACCGATGGCGATACGAACGTCGCCGCCGTGATCAATGAAAGGGCCTTCAATACGACGCTAAGCTATATCCAGAAAGGGGTCGGTGAGGGCGGATTTATCGTGACCGGCGGCAACGGCGACGATTCCGAGGGATTCTTTATCGAGCCGACGGTCATCGACAACGTCGAACCCGGAGCGACGATCGAACAGGAAGAGATCTTCGCCCCGGTGCTTGCGGTGATCAAGGCCCGCGATTTCGACCACGCTCTCGAGATCGCGAACGGTACTGAATTTGGCTTGACCGGCGCTGTCTATTCGGCTGACGAGGGCCGGTTGGAACGGGCGCGGCGAGAGTTCCACGTCGGTAATCTGTACCTGAATCGCAAATGTACGGGTGCGTTGGTCGGCGTCCACCCGTTCGGCGGCTTCAACATGAGCGGCACCGATTCGAAGGCCGGCGGCCGCGAATATTTATTGCAGTTCATGCAGGCCAAGCTTGTGTCGAAGAAGATATGATCCTAAAAACGATCAAATTGACGGCGGCAGGAATTGCCGCCTTTATTTTGACCACGGCGACCGTCCCAGTTATTGCTCAACGGGCGCGGACGGCCGCTCCTAAGCTTAAGCCCGTGGTTTTTGCCGTGCTGGACGACGGAAAGACGCTTGAACCGATCGCATTTATTACAAACGGCAAGCTGTCCGGCTCGGAAGAGGGCCAAGGCGGTCTATTCGATGGCGATGCGCTCAAGGCCTATTTTGCGCCGAAGAAGAGTTATTCGATAGTTTTTGGGGGATCCGCGGACGGAAAGACGGTCGTCGTAAAGCGCAACACGGGCGAGTGTTCGGGGACATCTGCTGAAACGACCTCGACGCCGGTCAAGGCAAGGCTGAAAGGTTTTGTGATGGCCCTTGCGACAAGCGCTCCGGTTACCTTGAAAGCTCCGGCGTTTCGCCGGTTGCCAACGCCTGCCGAACGGGCAAGTGCCGAGTCTCTGGTCAAAGCGGAGTTTTTGAAACAAAAGCTCTCGACTGAGGCAGCGAACAAGATCGATTACCACAATCTCACCGCGGTCGATGTGGACCGGGATGGAAAAGCTGAACTCGTTGGTACATTTTGGGCTGTTCCGAAAGAGAATGAACGTGCAACGCTGTTCTTTATCGCCGAGCAAGATTCCAATGGAAAATACGCCGTGACCTTTTCCGAATTCGAACACTACACCGCGGAAAAGATCATGAGCGGGGAGGTAAAGGATCTGGACGAAGGCATTTACCATACGCTGCTGCTTGACTATATGGACGTTGACGGAGACGGCGTTGGGGAGATCTTTACTACAGCCCAGGCATTCGAAGGACGTCACTTTGAGACATATAAGCGGGCCGAAGGGAAATGGAAAAGCGTTTCGACGAGTTATAACTATCGTTGCGGATACTAACAGAAAGGCGTATCTTGAACGTTCAGGCTGAAGCGGAGACCGCTTTGGCCTTTTGATTTTATGAAGGTGGTTTTTATGGGAACGCCGCAAGCAGCGGTTCCCTCGTTTGAGCGTTTGATCGAAGACGGGCACGAGATCGCCGCCGTTTATACGCAACCCGATCGGCCGTCGGGCCGCGGCAACAAGGTGACGTTTTCTCCGGTCAAGCAGTTTGCGCTCGAACACGGCATCCCGGTATTCCAGCCGTTGAAGATAAAAACCCCCGAGGAACTCGAGGTATTCCGGTCGCACGAAGCCGATGCCGCCGTCGTAGTCGCATACGGACGCATACTTCCGCCAGGCTTCCTGAATGCCTTTCACTTTGGAGCAGTGAATGTTCATTTCTCACTGCTGCCGAAATACCGAGGCGCGGCTCCGGTAAATTGGGCGATCGTCAATGGCGAAAGCGTTACGGGCGTAACGACGATGCAAATGGACGAAGGCCTGGACACGGGCGATATATTGCTGCAGAAAGAATACGCGATCCGTGATAGCGAAAGCGCCTCTGAGCTGATGGCTCGTCTGGCGGATGCAGGAGCCGGGCTGCTGTCCGAAACATTGTCGACGTTCGATTCGATCGAGCCCCGAAAACAGGACGAATCACAGGCTTCACTTGCCCCGATGCTGAAGAAGACGGACGGGGTCATCGACTGGTCCCTGCCCGCCGACGCAATAGAGCGAAGGGTCCGAGGATTTCAGCCGTTTCCGACGGCGTTTACTTTTTACAGTGGAAAGAGGTTAACTATTTGGAGCGCGGTTGTTGAAATGGCGGATTCATCGGATCGACGCCCTGTCGGGACCCTTTTTATCGGTGAAGGCCGGATAATGGTTGAATGCGGCGGCGGGAGCAGGTTGGCGATCAACGAACTGCAGTTCGAAGGTAAGAAAAGAATGCCCGTAAAAGAGTTTCTGAACGGGTCTCCGCTAAGGGACGGCGCCGTTCTGGGCATGAAGACTGATACGTGATCAATTTGATCTATAGAAACAGCTTAATGGAAGAAGTCCAGATAATCTCATTCTATAAATTCACCGACATGAGTCGGGTCGGGGATCTTCCCGTGCTTAAGAACGCACTCGCCGAGTTGTTGAGAACCAACGAGATCTTCGGAACGATCATTCTTGCCGAAGAGGGTTTTAATGCAAATCTTTGCGGACGGCCGGAACGGATCGATCCCTTTTTACGAAGTTTCGCGGAGATTACGGGCTTCGAGCCGGAATATCGTTCGACATTCCATTCGCGTGCTCCGTTTCGGAAACATGAGGTCAAGATCAAACCGGAGATCGTGACATTCCGTCACGACGTAGAGATCGCGTTCGCAGCGGGAACTCACGTGGAGCCGACCGAATGGAATGCGATCGTTTCAGACCCCGAGGTGCTGGTCATCGACGTGAGAAACGACTACGAACATCGCTCAGGAACTTTTATAAACGCGGTAAACCCATCCACGGTCAAATTCAGCGAGCTGCCCGATTTCGTGGCCGCCAGAATGGACCCGTCGATCCATAGAAAAGTCGCGATGTTCTGCACCGGGGGTATACGCTGCGAAAAATTCGCTCCTTATCTGAAACAGCAGGGCTTCAAAGAGGTTTTTCAGCTAAAGGGGGGCATTTTGAATTATCTCGCGGAGGTCCCGGTCGAGGACCAGCTTTGGTCCGGCGAGTGCTTTGTGTTCGACGAACGGATCTCCTTGGACAAGCGACTGCAAAAGGGCGGTTCGCCCGACCTTTCACAGCGGCACCCCGACACAGCCGAATCATGAAGATCTCGCCGGCACGGATCGCCGCATTCGATGTGCTCCTGAAAATAGAAACTAAGGGAGCTTTTTCCTCGATCCTTCTACCCGAATACGAGGCCAGGCTTGGACAGAAGGACTCCGCACTTTGTCACGAGCTTACACTCGGCGTCTTGCGGAACCAGATCCATCTCGATGCGATCATCGACCACTATTCGAAAGGAAGAAAACTCGATGAGGAGATCCGGATCGCGATCCGGCTGGGGCTATTCCAGTTGATCTTCCTTTCAAGGATCCCTCCACATTCGGCCGTCAACGAGAGCGTAAACCTGGCCCTGCGAGCACGGCGAAAATACGCACGCGGCTTGGTGAACGCGATCCTCCGACAATTTGTCCGTGAACCGTTCCGACCCGACGCCGATGATGAATTGGAACGTATATCGCTCGAGACTTCGCATCCCCGCTGGCTGGTTGAAAAGTGGGCCGCCGACTTCGGTATCCAAGAGACTCGTCACCTAACTTCGACGAACAACGTCCAGCCAAGGATCGCGTTTCGGCTTACGAACAAAGGGGCAGACGTTTTGGGATCGGAACATATCCAAAGATCTGACATCTCGAAAAATGGTCTCGTTACGGAACGAATGACGTCTGATCTCATCACCGCTGCCGCGAGGGGTGATATTTATTTTCAGGACGAAGGTTCGCAGCTCGTCGGCGACACCGTTGAATTGGACGATGGTGCAAAGTTCCTCGACCTCTGTGCCGCTCCGGGAAGTAAATTCAGCCAGATCGCCCTGGCAAACCACGGTAAGAACTGTCTGCTGGTAGCCGGCGACCTTCGCGCGGTTCGGCTCTCGTCACTTCGAAAGATCTGTATATCGCAGGGTGTTGAGAGCCGAAATGTAGTGCAGTTCGATGCCGTCAAGGCCCTGCCGTTCGCGGCGGGATCATTGGATTCGGTGCTGGTCGACGCGCCCTGCTCCGGGACGGGGACGATCCGTCACAATCCGGAGATCAGGTACCGGCTGACTCCTTCCGACCTTCCCGAACTGGCTTTGAAACAACGTTCGATCCTCGCGAATGCATCAAAGCTCGTGAAAAGCGGGGGCCGGTTGATCTATTCGACTTGTTCGTTGGAGAAGGAAGAGAACGAGCATGTCGTCAGATGGTTTCTTTCCGAGTCGGAGGATTTCCGGCTGGACGCGACACCGCTGCCCGAGCGATTCGTGGCGAGCGATAAATGTGTCAGGCTTGTCCCCCATAAGCACGGAACTGATGGGTTTTTCATTGCCTGTTTGGTGCGCAATTAGTTTGTCCGTTACCGCAAAAGTGATAAACTTTTGGTTTGAATTTTAGGAGCAGTTCAGCGTGAGTTTTCTAAAGACCGGATTCTCAGCGATCGTAAAACTTGGCGTCGTTATCGTCCTTCTTGCTTCGTTTCTTGGGGCGATGGCTGGTGTCGTTTATATGTCGCTGTCCGGCGAGGAGATCATTGTCCCTGAGATCACCGGTAAGGACTTTTTCGAAAGCGAAAAAGAGCTTGCCGCATTGGGTTTGAAGATAAAGCGGCGCGCGGACCGTCCGAGCACGGAAAAAATGAATACCGTTCTCGAACAACTACCGAAGCCGGGTGAGACGGTCAAAACGGGTCAGCTGATTTTCGTCGTTGTAAGCAAGGCCGGCGTCGAGGGCGAGGAGCCGCAAAAGTCGTACATCAAAGACCTCGAGACTGACGATTCCGAGAAGATCGAGGAAATGATCTCGGAAAAGCCGAAGAAGCCGAAGTCTAATTCGAATTCGAACGCGAAGAAAAAAGCCGAAACGACCCGCGATGTTGAATCTGATGAGCCGGCAGCTAATACCGATGCGGGCACCAAAGCGGATCCAAAATCAACCGAACCTGAAAAGAAGGACCCCAGCGGCGAACCCGCCCAAACCGATAAGGGCAACAGAAATTCTTCGGTGCCTGCCGCTCCCAAGACGCAGCCGTCGCCGCAAAAGCAGCCCCCAGCAGCAACCAGGAACCGTACACAGCCGAGGAAGTAGTTGTCTGGTGCAACTGTAAATGTTCTACACGCAACTAAATTGGGAGCAAATCGTTTGATGTTCGACATAGCGCCGTCCATTTTGTCAGCAGACTTCGCTCGTTTGGCGGATGAGATAGCAGCCGTTGAAGAGGGCGGTGCGCGGATTCTTCACGTAGATGTGATGGACGGGCATTTTGTCCCGAATATCACCATCGGGCTTCCGGTGGTCCGATCCTTGAGAAAGGCGACAAAGCTCACGTTGGATTGCCATTTGATGATCTCGGAACCGGGCCGATACGCCGAGCAATTCGTTGAGGCCGGTGCCGATATGGTCTCAGTTCATGTCGAAGCGGACCCGCACCTGCACAGGACACTCGCGTCAATACGCAGTGGAGGGGCTCAGGCAGGGATCGCGATCAATCCGGCAACTTCGCTGACGCTGTTGGAAGATGCCCTGCCGTTCGCGGATTTCGTCCTTATTATGTCGGTAAATCCGGGTTTCGGCGGCCAGGCTTTTATTGAAACTTCATTGCAAAAAGTCAGGCGGCTCCGGCGGATGATAGAAGAGATCGGTGCGGAGACACGGATCGAGATCGACGGCGGGATCGATGCGACGAATATCGCAGAGGTGGTTGAGGCCGGGGCCGAGATCCTGGTCGCCGGCTCAGCAGTTTATGGGACCGGCGATCCGTCGGCGGCCGTTCGAAAGCTTCGGGAGCTGGGAACGGTTTGGGTTTGATCGAGGTGTTTATGTTTTCTAATTCAAAATTCGGAACTTTGGTCTTCTTTATGACGGCGGTGCTTTTCGTTGGCGACGCTTTTGCCCAGGCAAGGCCGGGCGACGGTTCCCCGGCGCAGAGGCTTGAGGTCATGAAACAGAAGCTCGAAACGATGCGGCGATCGGCGGCCAGTTCGGCTTCGGTGCTCAAGGACGAGAACAAAGGCGAAAAGGCGAAGGATGAAAAGGAGAATCTCGACACTCCCCTCGCGAGGCTTCAATCTATCGAACGTGAAGCGAGCCGCCTCCAGTCCGAAGTCAACAGCCTCAGAAACAAGGTCGACCGTTCGGAAAAATACGAGGCAGGTGAGATCGACCAGTTGGAAACAACCGTCGCCGACCTTCAGAGACGGGCAGACGTGGTTCTTGTTGAGACGGCAACGGCGCGGGCGAACCCTGAATCGGACGTCGGCAAACCCAGGGAAAAGAAAAAGAAGAAGAAATTCCTCGGAATTTTCGGCGGGGGCGGGACCGACGAATATGAAGAGCTGATCGGCGGCGTCACGCCAGGGCGTGATCGGGAGCTTTTTGTTGTCGCAACACGCGAGATCAGGAAGAAGAACTATGACGTCGGACGGCTGCTTTTTCAGACGATCATCACGACTTATCCGGATTCTCCGTACCTCCCGATGGCGAAACTCGCCGTCGCGGACTCGTTCTATCTCGAAGGTTCGACGAGCGCCTTGATCCAGGCGATCGCCTCATATCAGGACTGGCTGACGTTTTTCCCGACGCACCCGCTGGCTGACCGTGTCGTCCTCAAAATAGCGGAATCCGAAATGAGGCAGATCGGTTTGCCCGATCGCGACGCGACCCGGGCAAAGCGGGCCGAGGTCAAGCTGAAGGCCCTCCTGCAGCAATATCCGGATTCGATCCTGCGGACCGAGGCCCAGAAACGGCTTAACGAGGTCCAGGACAATCTGGGCCTGCACAACCTCATAATCGCAAATTACTACTACACGCTGTCGGTCGAGCAAGGCAAGGGCGGTCTTAAAGGCGCGCAGTCGCGGTTCAGGGAGAACCTCGATAAATATCCGAACTTCACCTATCAGGACGAAGTCCTTTACAAGCTGGCGAATACGTATCTTTTGGAAGAGGAGACCGACGAAGCGGCCAAGTACTTCCAGAGGATCGTTCGCGATTACCCCAATAGCGAATGGGTCGCGAAATCGAAAGAACAGCTGCAGTTGATCGGCGCCGAAGTGCCGCAGCCGAACCCCGAACGGATGAATGTTCTCCCGCCGGAGTCTGTGTCGTTCTTCCAGAACTTCAAGAACCAGTTCTTCGGGATCTATCCGATGACCATAGATAAGAACGGCGTTTTGATGACGAACAAGTTCGATGAAGAAAAATTCGAGATGATCGATCAAATTATCGAGAATCAAGGCGATATCCTGGTCAACCAGATCCCACAGGCATTAACAACGGTCATTTCCGAAAAACGCACCCCGGCGCAGCCGAAAGTACCGACCGGCCCGCCGATCCAGCAATAGCTTCAGCGGATCAGGGCTGCCCGGAATTCGCGAGGGATCGGCCGTAAGTTGTTGATCTATCTCGGCTGTTCGATCAGAAAGATCGGACCAAAAACGGCACTAATTGTCTCGACGGCCTCTGTTATCAGATCGATTCTGAAACAGAGGCCGTTTGTTGTCCACATGAACGAAGTGGGTTTCGACGTACGCTGGCGTCGAGGTTGACCGGTTCTAAGACGCGGCCGGGCCCAGGCCCGATATTGATAGGAGATCTTGGCTGGATCATGGGTACTGTCCAATTCTGATCGACCGCATCGGAACTCTTTTCGTCTCGAGATGGGTCTTCTGTTACGGAGAACGGAACCGCGGCTCAGGTGTGTCTGCACTGGAAAAAGCAAGAAGGGCGGCAATCAAGCCGCCCTTGGTTATATTCAATTGATGATGTCTAAATTTCAGGAGTCGATGACGGCTCCGGCTGACCATCGCGTTTTTTCAGTTTCGGAGGAGCGTCCGAGGAACTCGAGCTTGAATCGGCCCCGTCGGCATCCGTTTCAGGAGCATCCGGCTGGCGCTTCTTAAGCGTCGGTCTCGCGTTGTCTTCTTCGTCAAAGTCGACCAGGATACCAGCTTTTGCATTCGTGATCTTGAAGAGATGCGAGCGGACACGCTGGAATTCGGACGTACTGATCACGTATTCTTCTTTCTCCGGAAAGCGTGCGACAAGGGCTAAACTGGTCTCGCGGCGGTCGAGGGGCTGCGGATGGGACGAGAAGAGCTTCTGGATGGATCCTGCCTTTTTCTTATTCCGCGATGCCAATTTCTCGAACATCGTCGACATTGCGGTGGGATCATAACCCGCCGCGTAAAGGTATTGAACGCCGAGGTTATCAGCTTCGGTCTCGGCACCGCGTGTGAACTTGAGGCCCGCAAGGCCGGCCATCAGCCCGCCAGCGTTCTGCAGGATCGGGCTTACGATCGGGCCGCCGAAGATGATCCCCGCAAGGGCGCCGTAGTTGATCAAAGCTCCCTTGCCCTGGTTCTCCATCGCATGCCGTGCCGCAACGTGAGCGATCTCATGCGCCATGACGCCGGCGAGTTCGGCCTCATTCTCGGCCGCAAGTATTAAACCCTTGTTTACGAAAAAGAACCCGCCTGGCAATGCGAACGCGTTCACTTCGTCGCTGTCGATGACCTTGATCGTGAAAGGGACCTTTGCGTCGGAATGAAGCACGATGTTCTGTCCGACCCGGTTCACATATTCGGTGATCAACGGATCTTCGACCAATTTCACCTGCTGCTCGACCTGTGCAGCCAGGGTGCGCCCGATCTGCATCTCTTTTTCCTGAGAGCCTCCGAGCCAGCCGAAGAACTTGTCGGACCCGCTGTTGATCTTTCGTTTGCCGATCTGGGACGGATCTTCCTTCGTGGAAAGCGGCTTTTGGCTCGTTGCGGCCGGTGTCGGTTCCGCCGCCGGAGCCTTTTTGTTTTTTGAAGATTCGGCCTTCTTTTTGGAAGATTTCTTATTATCGTTTGCCTGCGCCGATACAGCCATCGGCGTTATCGAGACCGAGAAGAGAAGAAGAGACAGAATTATCAAACTTGAACCGTATTTCCCAGCGAGACGCCTATGCATGATTTTCCTCCGAAAAGCTTAACAGCGATCAGCGGCGATAATGCCCGATCACCCGGATTTGTCCTTACCGATTTTTGATGCAGTCTATCCTCTAATAGTTGCGAATTTTACGAAAAATAATCCCGCGTTTACCGTCATTTGACATAGTATACAAAAAAACTTTTTTTTGCCCGATAAAATTGCTAAACTTACACTGTGTGCCAGCTGCGGCCGGGCCAAGAGCATTCCCGTCATAAGTACCTTCCAATCGAATTCGAATTCTATAGCACGATCCTCCGTTCAAGCGGTTCATTTTGATGAGTAACATCAACAACAAGATCAAGGATATTGTTGAGGTTCGGCCCTTTCGAAGCATCCGTGATTTCATTGCCGACCCGGCGGAAACCCTTGCGAACTATTGCTTTACAGATGCGACCGCCGACCTGATGGCCAAGTGGCTCGACGCTGTTGCACAGATCAGGCCGGGAACCGGTGCGGCCTTTGCGCTTGCGGGTTATCGTGGGGTAGGGAAGAGCCATTTCCTTGCTACGCTCGGCGCTCTTGCATCAAGTCCCGAACTTCGCGGCAAGGTCTCCGAATCACACGTTGAGTTCAGCGCGCAGCGGCTTCAAAGGCGGCATTATCCCGTTTGTTATCTTCGCCGCGGCACGCACTCTGCCTTGATCGAGGAATTCCGTGCGGCCGTCGCCGTGACATTCGATATCGGAAACGCCGATAAGCTGTCCTCCTTCGAAGAGATCCTCAGTGCAGCGTCTCAAAAAGCGGGTGATTCGGGATGGCTGCTTCTGATAGATACCGCCCTCGAACGAGGCGC
Source organism: Chloracidobacterium sp. (assembly GCA_016716365.1). Classification (GTDB taxonomy): domain Bacteria; phylum Acidobacteriota; class Blastocatellia; order Pyrinomonadales; family Pyrinomonadaceae; genus OLB17. Next base: position 327,664 of record JADJWM010000003.1, read on the forward strand.
AAGAGTCAACCGCGATGACGGCCAAGACCTTACGAAGATCGCCGACGCGGCACGATCTGCAAATGTGTTCGTCGGGGTTGCACTGGATGACGACATTGCCGACGCCGACGGATCGAACGCCTCGATCGTCAGTTCGTTTTCGATCGACTTCCTGGACCAATCGCACCTTTTCAAGGTTGTAAACGCCCACGTTTTTCCAAAGAATGTGCAGAAGCAGGCGGTCCTTCACGACATATACGCCTATTTTCGTGCGGTCCTTCCAGGCTTTCGGTGGAGCGAGCAAAAATTCAGTTCATTGTATCCGCTGCATCCGGCGATCCTTGAGGTCGCACCTTATGTCAGGCTGTATGTCCCGGATTTCGCCCTGCTGGGGTTTGCGGCTGAAGCCGGCGAGAAGATACTCGGCCGTCCCGCGAATAGCCTGATCGCTCTCGACGAGGTATACGACAATGCAGAGGCGGGTTTGCGGAAGATCGAGGACCTTGAGGAGGCCTTCGCCGCCTACGACAAGCTCAATTCGACCGTCGTCAACAAGATCCCGGTGATGCATCGTCTGCAGGCGAAGCTCATTTTGAAGGCCCTTTTGCTTTTGTCCCTGGACGGGCAGGGTGCCACAGCGAGCGAGATCTGTGCCTCAGAGCTGATCTTTGACGAAAACGATCCCGCGAGCGGACCGTCGACGGTTGAAGAGCTTCTTCAAACGTTTGCAAAGGCGCTTCCTGAAGACTTTCGTGTGGCCGCGGAAGAGGGCGTTGAGACGAGGTACAGCTTCAAGGTGCGGAGCAAGGAAGGCCTGAATAACGCACTGGAGGAGGCCGTTAGAAAGATCTCCGAGGATGTGATCCCGGCGCTGTTCAGGCGGGTGTTCATCGACAGATTTCCGGATTCTGCGGCAGCGGCCGAGAACCGCGAAAGCCAGGCGACTTTTGATGCCTCGCTGGTTTGGCGGGGAGCGACACGGCCGGGCCGGATCATTTGGCCGGACAGCACGGTAAGTGTCTCAGCTAACCCAAATGATCCTTCGTGGTGGGCAGACTGGGAGGTCCGCGTCGGTTTCGATTCAGAGGAAGCCGAACCTGCCCCGACGGGCGACGGGAAGGTCCGGGCCGTTTGGAAACCAGACCGGCTCCGGCCGGATGAGGTCGAACGATTGCTTTCGCTGCACGCCCTACTCACTCAGGTCGAACTTCGTGAACGATTCAGCGAAGAGATTCGGGCTTCAATACATGCGCATTCGCTTTCGGCGGAGAAGATATTCAACCGGTGCTTCCTTGAGGATGGGCAACTCGTCGTCGACGGATTCGACTTTAACTTTACTGAAGAGGCCCGATCGGCCCCAGACCTGGCCGAGCTGTTCTCGATAATGCTCGAGCCGCTCTTCGAGACCCGATATCCCTCACATCCATATTTTACACGGGTGTTCGACGGCGGTGATGTCGTCACGATCGTCACGGACCTTTACAACAGTTCACGGCGTGAGCTCGCGGACGTTCAGGTCAAGGCTCAGACGTTCGCATTCCCGCTTGGCCTCGTCGGCCTTGAAGGCACGTCCTTTGTTCCCGAGCCCCGCGAACGCCTCGCGGCACTTCCAGCGGTCGAGGCTGTCACAAACCTCTTCACGGCTGATCCAGCCGCAACCGTCGCGCTTTCTGACGTTTTCCAACTCCTACGGCAGCCTCCGTTCGGATTGACCATGCCGGCTCAACAAATGCTGCTTACGGCACTCGTTGCTGAGAGATTTGTTGAGTTCGTCACGACGTCGGGTAATCGGATCAACCAACGGTCGCTCGACCTTAAGCTGATTTGGGAAGACATCACGGGGCTAGCGAGGCCGATCGAGACCGCTGCATCGGGCGAAGACCTGAAGCAATGGGCAAAGCTCTTCGTCAAGGACGGCGAGTTCAGCCGGTTTGACCGGCCGTCGGACCGCGAAGCTCTCGCGAAGGCGCTGGCATCGTGGATCGCGGAATGGGACCAGGCACGGGTGCTGGAACGATTCCTGGAGGTCCCGGAGGACAAATTATACGTCGGGATATGGCAGCTTGCGGCCCGGGCTTCCAAGAATTTTGGGCCGGTTGTCGAGAAGATAAGGGAAGCTGTGGCCGGCACGCTTCCTCTGGAGCAATGCCTGGGGGCCGTTGCTGATTCATTTGCCGGCTCCCCGGAAGAGTTTTCGAAGGGCGAAGAGGGGCTTGAACGTCTCGCAAGCTTTGTGAAGGGCTATCAGCTTCGTAAAGAGTTCATGGCTTACATTGCCGGGAGCGAGGCGACAGATATTCAAGAGATCGAAGACCTCCGCGGGCAGATCTATGTACTTATGTCTATCGCGGAGTCGAATCCGAGCGAAGCGGTAAATCGAGAAATGGGCTACGCGTGGGAGCGTTTCCTTCGCGAATACACTGCCTATTTTGAGGAACGGCACGCCGCAGGCTCTAATTCGCCCGAGAGGAAAGCGAGATTCGATGAAGTGCAGAAGAGCGAGGCAGCCGCCGAGTTCGATCTGCTTGCAAAGCTTCCCGGTTTCGATCAAAAATATGCCCGGCTCGCGGATGGCTATCGCCGCCGATTCTATTCAGCCGATTGCGGCCGAAATGTGTCGGCTCTCCTCCGGACGCAGCCGTTCTGTCAGTGCGGCTTCTCGCTTAATTTGTCGGAAGACGTCGAATATCTGCCTGCGGCCCTTAACGACTGTATCCAGGCCGGACTTGCCGCCTTCCGGGCCGTGCTGAACGCGAACAGCGAATTATTGATCGGTTCGATCGAAAAGCTGGCCGCGGATTCCAACGAGCCTTCGGTCGAATCGGCCTGCCGCGGACTTGTGTCTTGCCTGCGCTCGGGCCGGGATGTTCCCAGATTTGACGATATTCAGTTGAAGGTCCTGTCGCAGACGCTTGATCGAGTTGAGTCCGGCATGAAGCTTCCGAGCAGGAGCGGCCGAAGCGCGAGCCGTGAACCGGCTAGCCGCGGCGGCCGGGTCGAGGCGGTCGAGATCGATGAGGCTGACACGGAATCCGTACTCCTCTCGCTTTGAATTGCGCCGGATCCTGATCTTCACCAAAGAAAACTTTTAAGCGGCACCGCATTCGGATATATTCTTTTTCGTGAAGAAGATATCGGTAATCGGCATCGGACGCCTTGGCGGAGCCTTGGCTATCGCTCTTGATAAAGCAGGATTCGAGCTAGATCAGTTGGTGTTCCGAAAGGGCGGGCTCCCACCCGAGCTGCCAGGTGTGACCACGGCGAAAGGCCGCGTCGTTAGGATCGATGAGATAGATCGGATCGATTCCGATTTGGTGATCATCGCGACGCCTGACGGCTCGATAGCTTCGGCCGCGGAGTCGTTGGCCGGCAAACTTTCGAGGCGGACCGTGGCGCTCCACACGAGCGGAGCACTTTCGTCAGAAGTGCTCGAACCACTGCGGGTGTGCGGCAATCCGACGGGCTCTATTCACCCCCTTGTTTCAGTCAGCGACCCGAAGAGCGGAGCCACCCTGTTTGACGGCGCATACTTTTGCATTGAAGGCTCGCCGGAGGCACTCGCCGCGTCCGCCTTGATCACTGACAAGCTGGGCGGAATCGCTTTCACCGTCGCCGCGAAACAAAAGCCCTTGTATCACGCCGCAGCGTCAATGGCCTCCGGACACCTGGTCGCACTGCTCGAAACATGCATCGAATGCCTTGTTGAATGCGGGCTCGAGCGTGATTTTGCGAAGGAGATGATCCTGCCGCTGGTAAGAAGTACGGTCGAGAATTTTTCATCAAAGGATGCGGAAAAGGCACTGACGGGGCCCTTTGCACGCGCGGACGTTGAGACAGTCAGTGCACACCTTGACGCGTTTGAGAGTGCGGAGTTGACGGAGGCTCCGAAGATCTATCTCGAACTCGGCGGAAAGGCCCTTGAAATTGCCGAAAAGTCGGGTATCGAGGGGGAACGGGCCGCCGCGCTTCGCGATCTGATAAATATAGCTAAAGCCAAATCGAGGTGATAGAATACTCGCGGGATGGATCGAAAAAAGGAAGAATTTACGAAAGAGCGAGAGATCTTTCTCGAACACATTCAGAATTCGGGGCTCCGCCGTACTGCCCAGCGGGATCTGATAATGGAGATATTCCTCCGGACCGAAGACCACCTGACGAGCGAAGACCTCTATTGGTTAGTGCAAAAGGAAGACCCTTCGATCGGACATACGACAGTTTATCGAACGCTTAAGCTGCTAACGGATGCAGGATTGGCCCGCGAGGTGCGCTTCGGGGACAACAAGACCTATTACGAGCATCATTACAATCATCAGCATCATGATCACATGATCTGCACCGAATGCGGACGAGTGATCGAGTTCTTCTCGGAAGCGATCGAACAGATGCAGGACAAAATGGCGGACAAACTCGGTTTTCGGCCGACGCATCACAGTCTCCGTATCTGGGGTATATGCGACGTTTGCCAAAAAACGGAGCCGATGCTCGTTACAGCACCGTCGGGTGCCCAGCCGAAGGTGAGGATGAGGTCCGTGGCCGGAAGCCAGGGCAACTAAGATCATGCGGGAAGCGAAATTGAAATTCGAGCGCGAGGGTTTGGAGGGGATCATTCCGGTCGGAAGTTACCTGGCAGATGCCGCGGGCCGGTTCGGGGTGAGATTCGAGGAGAAATGCGTTACCGCGGAGGGCTCGCACCATTGCAAGATCAGGGTCACCGAGGGGGGAGACCTTCTGTCCGACCTTACGGAGACCGAATCGGAGAACCTCACTGAAACGGAACGTGGAGACGGTTGGAGGCTTGCGTGTCAGGTCAAGGTCGTTGAACCGGGAGAGATTGTTGTTATGACCGAGCAGAAGGAAGAAAAGGCCGCCGGCAAAGAAGCCGAGGCGGAACCGGAAGAAGATTATTCCAAGAAGTTCGCCGAACTGCCGTTGGAAAAGAAGATAGCGGAACTTGTGCGGCTCGAGGCAATTGCGTTCGGCGACACTGTTTCGTTCATTTTCAACTCACCATACCTTGTTTTCGATAAGGCTATGGACGTCCTGGCCGAATTCGGGATGAAAAAGGAAGTGCGTGAAAAGAGCGAGGCCCGTCCGGCCGAACATCTCGACCCCGAAAAGGACGGCAAAGGGCCGAAAGGCTCACGGGGCCGGACCGCGAAGCATAAAGAAAAGGCAAAAGAACCCGAAGCGGGTGCAGAAATTTGAGCGAAACGAGGATCCAGAAACGAAGCGGCGGGGCCTTGAAAGAGAAGGGCCAGTATCTACTTGCGTTCGGGGTCGTTGCTTCGATGCTGCTTGTGGCCGGCTTCCCGATCTTCGTTATTTTCTTCTTCGCGATATTTGCCTATTTCATTTTCAAGGTCTTCACCGGCGGACACCGCTACGAAACCCGCGATATCTTTGAATTTTACCTTGCCGCGAATGAGATCCTTCGGGACGATGGCCGCAACTGGTTCGGTTTTGAGATCCGGGACGCCCTCGAACGAGGCGAGAGCATTGTCCATCGTATGTCAGGCACGCCGCCTCTTGTCTATTTCGCCTTGGGTGCCCTTTATCACAAGGCTGGAGAGCATCAAGCAGCGATCAACACGCTTTCGCAGGTGATCGAGAATGAAAAGGGAAACGAAGCGGCTTATGTAAACGCGACTGCCGAACTGAGGAATTACGTTAAGATCCTTCGAAAGATCGAAAGAGACCCAAGCGAGGCGCCGCTGACATCCGCGGCCATACGATCGCTCGAAAGGACGCGGCGGCTACGCGGAAAATTGATCCTCGAGGAAAGTCGTGCCGCCTATGTTGACCAGTCTTCGCGGCAGGCCGAACGTCAACGCCTGAGTAACGGCGGCCAACCGGTGCATGAAACGCTGCCCGTGCACTATAACGGAGAGACAAGACATCCGGAGAAAGGGCAACAGGCCAAGCCGGTCCATGGTCGACCCGTTTCACATGCTGCGCCCGGGCAGGAAAACAGGGCCTCAAATGGAAATGCTGCTGATGGCACCCGCGATCCATTTGCCGATCGGAAGCCGATCAGTGAGGTTCTTCATGACATCTACGACAAGAACGTCCAGTAGCTCCTGCACATCGTCATTTGATCCCGAAGAATTTCTTTATTGAAAGAACTACGCCGCTCCTGCGCTTTGCGACCTCCGCCGTGCCCTCCTCTTCGCTCTGAAGAGCCTCCCGCCGCTGCTCAATTTCCTCATATACCGCTTTGACCAGGTCAGGATTCGCCTCGAAGATCGGCTTCAGGGTCTCCTTTCTGATCTGAAGGACCTCGGTCTCGTCCTTAGCGGCTACGGTTGCGGATCGCGGCTCGCCCGTTAGCAAACTCATCTCCCCGAAATAATCACCCGGCCGGAGAGTATTGATGGTCATAACCTCGCCGCCCTGAAGGATCTGAACATCGACGCTGCCGCGGGTGATAATGAACATAGAATTGCCCTCGCGTCCGCGTCTGACGATCGCTTCACCCGGTGCGAAGACACGCGCCCGCGAGCCCTTGGCGAGTTGATCGAGTTCGCTCTCCGACAACGGCGAAAAGATCGGAACGCGGCTTAGCAGGTCTACGGTCGAATTCAAATTCTCCTCGGCGGTAAGCTCGGCCGGGGCCGACTGCATATACACCGTACGGGTCGGAAATGCGAAACCGATATTCTCGCGGCTGAATGCGTACCACACGCGTTGGCGGATCAAAGCGTCGGTTTCATTATATTTCGTATAATCTTCGGTCCAATACTTGATCTCCCAATCGATGCTGCTGTCGCCAAAGTTTCGGATGCGCACGATGGGCCTCTTTTTTGGCGACACATTCTCCACCTGGCGGACCGCTTCGCGAACGACCTGGATCGTTTTTGCCGGCGAATCTGTGTAAAGCGTATTGAAGAAGACGAGGCGGGCATTAAGATTGTCCTTGGGCGCCACCTCGATCGCCTCTTTGCCGAGGACCGCATTGCTCATAATTATCAACTTGTTTTGAAACGTACGGATCCGCACGCCTCTCCAGGAAACGCTCTCGACCACGCCCGCCTTGCCAGTTGCAAGGGCAACGACGTCCCCGACCTGGAATGGCTGGTCCGCCTGCAGAGCGATCCCGGCAAACAAATTGCCCAACGTATCCTGCAGCGCAAGGCCGACGACTATGCCGACGATCGTGGACCCCGTAAAAAGCGGCGCCAGCTCGACCTTTGGATAATGCGACTGAAAGATGATGAAAAATGCGACGATGTAGATGACGATCGAGACGACGGTCTTGAAAAGCGAAGCTACCTCGGATTGGCCGGCCTTAAAGATCGACGTCATCATCAGCAGCAGAAAGATGAAGCGGACGATGATAATGACCAGGACCATCCAGAGGACGATCTTCGCGATCGTAAAGAGATTGAGCAAAAGGCCGAAGACGGTGACGGTCATGATGCCCGTCCCAGCACCGTCGGCCGAGACCATCTGGCCGTCCGGCCCGACAGAAATGCCCATCTGATCCATCGCCAGTGACCTGATCGCGGTCTCGATAAAGGGGAGGACCGTCAACATGGCGATCACGCCGGCGGCAAGGACGACGAAAAATGTTGCGCTTCTCTGCAGATTCGATGTCGCCATAAAAATCGGCTAAAACATATCAGCAATCGTTTTAGCAATCAACATAATGGAAAGCGCGGACACGGTCAGGGTTATCGTCCAGGCGAGCAAGTTGAACCAGCGGCTGTTCGCGTGTTCGCCCATTATCTCGCGGTTGCTCGCAAGCTTGACGATCGCGCCGAGGATCACCGGCAGCAGCAGCCCGTTCACGCATTGCGTAAACACGAGGAGCTTTATCTGCGGGATGCCCGGGATCAGCGCGACAACGCAGCCGACCACTATGAGTGCCGTGAAGATCCCAAGAAACGTCGGCGCTTCGCGAAAAGAACGAGAAAGGCCCTTTTCAAATCCCAAAGCCTCACTGATGGAGTAAGCGGTCGAGAGCGGCAATACGCCCATCGCCAGCATTGCCGCCCCGAATAGGCCGACGGCAAAGAGGTATTTCGCATATTCCCCCGCCAGCGGTGCGAGGGCTCCGGCCGCGGTAGCCGCCGAATCGATCTCGTAGATCCCGCGGGTATGGAGCGTCGCGGCGGTCGCGATCATGATGAACGCGCCGATCGCGCATGCGAAGATGGTCCCCGTGATGACGTCGGCACGTGCCAGCGGGAGGTCGTCATCGTCCAGGCCCTTCTCGACGACCGACGACTGAACAAATACCTGCATGAACGGCGTGATCGTCGTCCCGATCAGGGCCATAATTGTGAAAAGGTATGCCGTTTCGGCGGTAAAGACGGGCCGGACGAAACCGGACGCGACCTCGCCGACGTCAGGCTTAGCCATGATCGCCGAGACGATGTAGGTCAGAAAGACGAGCGACATCGCCATAAAAACCCGCTCGACCCTTTGCTGGGTCCCGCGGACGACGAGCCACCATATCGACCCGGCGGCGAGCGGCAGCGAGAGATATCTGGGTATCCCGACCAGCTCCGATGCCTGGGCGATCCCGACGAATTCCGATATAACGACGCCGGTGTTCGCGATCAGGAGTGCGAGCATCACAAGCGCCGTCCAGCGGACGCCGAATTGCTCGCGGATCAGGTCCGCAAGGCCCTGCCCGGTCACCACGCCCATCCTGACGCACATTTCCTGGACCACGACCAGGCTGATTGTCATTGGAATGAAGGTCCAGAGCAGTCCGTAGCCGAAAAAGGCACCGGTGCTGGAGTAGGTGGCTATGCCGCTGGCGTCATTACCGGCGTTCGCGGCTATCAGGCCGGGGCCGAGGACGGCCAGGAAGGCGATCAGGCGATACTGCGCAAGCCGGGCACCGAGCCGGGCATAGGCCCCGCGCGAATTCCGCACAAGCCGCTTCGGTGTAAGGCGTGACCAGAACATTAACGCAACTATCGCCGTCGATCATTTTTTTAGCATTTGGCCCTCTCAGGCCCACTGGGAACTCTGAATATAGCCTTTTTGGCCGCCGGATAAAAGCAGTCGAACGGTCTTCAGGGCCAATTTCCCGTTCGACATGGCGCCGGCGAAAGGCAGAAACCCGCGCGGTAGCAAGGGTGTTCTTGTTTGGCCGCTGGTTAAAAGCAGTCGAACGGCCTTCAAGGCCAAAGACCCATTCGACATGGTGCCGGCGAAAGGCAGAAACCCGCGCGGTAGCAAGGGTGTTCCCGGTTCCGTCACGATCCACGGTCACCGAGTAAGAAGACACACTCCCTACAGGTCGTGTTTCCGCCTTTGTCGTCCTGTATCGCGTCATCGGCCTCGCCGAGCGAACCGGCGAGATCCAATATCGGCCTCAAGCGGCTCCGCCGAATAGCGGTGCCGTCGGGCTTGCGTCGTTCTTGTCGCCAACGGCGACGGATATTAAAGCCTGGGGTGGAGGCTTGGCGGAACCCCAGGTGCCAGATCCATCCCATTTCCGTCCCTGTAGGGGACGAATAATTATATTGCTCCCCTACAGGGAGCCGGTGTCGCGGCCGGCCGTGACCCAGGGTTTCACCCTGGGCTTTAATATTTGTCACCTTTGGTGACGCGAGAGGGAACTCGATCGACGCCGACGTTGGATCGAGCGCCCGCCAATCCTGTCGAGCGGCCGATCGGGCATCTCATACTTGCAACAGTCGACCAAGTATAGTACACTCGTATCGTGATATGTAACGATCGTTTCAACGAGGTATTTTATGGCGCGGGATGACGAGGAAACGCTTGGGTTGGGTGGGGACAGTGATTATGATTCGATGATCGGGTGGGAGCCGGAGAGTGTCAGGAAGCTGAAGGCGCGGAAGAAGAAGGTGGTTGAGAAGGGGGAGCCGGAGGTTGTGTTTGCGCGGTCGATGAATGATTGGCTGAGGAACTCGTTTCCGCTTTCGGTGGAGGACTCGCTGTTTGGGCCGTTTTGGCGGCGAGGCGAGCTGGCTGTGATGTTCTCGTCGTCCGGTGTCGGCAAAAGTTTGCTGGCGACGTAGATCGCGGAATACCTGACCCGCGGGTTTCGGATGGAGCCGTTCGGGATGCCGAAGGTTTGCGAACCGGATCGCGTGCTGTATCTCGATTTTGAGCTTTCGCGCGATCAGCTTCTCTCCCGATATTCGTTGCCGGGCAATGACGGGCTTCCGGGCAAGGACGTTTATGAATTTTCCTCGAACCTGATCCGCACCGAAAATTACTGGAACGGCCGGCTCGCCGCCGGGTACGACAGCTTTGCGGACATGCTCTTCGACCAACTCTGCGCGATGGTGCAGGACGGCCGTTTCGAGACGCTGATAGTCGACAACATAACATTCCTCGACCGGCCCTCGACCGTGAACACCGACGTCTCGCTCGGCATAATGCGCCGGCTTAATGAATTAAAAAAGTTCGAGTTCTGCTCGATCCTCGTCCTCGCCCATACCGGAAAATCAGCAGGCCCGCCCGGGCCATTGTCGGAAGCAGATCTGCAGGGTTCGGTGAACATATGCAACTTTGCTGATTCGGTGTTCGCGATGGGCCGCAGCGCGGTCGACCCGGATCAGCGGTATCTGAAACAGATAAAGTGCCGCTCCGGGCGGATGGAATATGACACTCGTAATGTGCCGGTGTTTACGCTCGGCAGATTCGATCTCGCCGCTTCGATGGGGGTTGTCGCGAACGGCCGCCCGCCGCTGTGCAACTTTCTCGGCTTTACATTCGACGAATACCGCGAGGAAAAGGACCTCGTCGCCCGCACCCGCCTCGTGGAGCAAGCCTGGCATCTCGACCAACGCGTCAGGGCCCGAAAACTCGCCCGGCAGGGACGATCGCTCGCCGCCATCGCCGCCGAGATCGGCGTTTCAAAAGCTACAGCACAACGTTATGTCAATCAGCGTAAACCACAGCATGCACGAGCTTTATAAGAAAACTCGTCTCACATCACGCCTCTCTCTTCGGAGTGAGACGATATTGGAGCTAAAAGTTGTGACGACAGAGATTAGGTCGTCTCACTGTGAGACGGTTTGTGAGACGCCCGGTGGCGGTCTGACTGGGGGGTTGAAATCTGCTAAAGTGCAACTTATGAAAAATAAGATCAGGACAGGCGCCGGTTGGCTGCTGATAGTGTGTGTTTTGCTGCTGAACGTGCCGGTGGCGGGATTGGCGCCCGAACCGGCTCGCGGAAAGAACGCGATGGTCGCGTCGCAGCACGAGCTGGCGTCGAAGGCGGGCGTGGACGTGCTGAAGAAAGGCGGGAACGCGGTGGACGCTGCGATCGCAGTCGGCCTGGCCCTTGCGGTCGTTTATCCGGAAGCGGGGAACATCGGCGGCGGCGGCTTTATGGTCATCCGCAAGCCCGACGGCAAGGCCTTTGCCATCGACTACCGCGAAATGGCCCCGGCGGCCGCCCACAGGGACATCTTTGTCGATAAGGAAGGCAAGCTGATCAGCGGCGAGGGCGGATCGACCGTCGGCTACAGGGCTTCGGGCGTGCCGGGCACGATGGCGGGCTTCGATCTGGCCTTTAAGAAGCACGGCTCGGGCAAAGTGAAGTGGGGGGAACTCGTCGAACCAGCACGGAGGCTCGCGGTGGACGGCTACGTCCTCTCTTACCGGCTCGCGGTCCTTTTTTACGCCTATCGCGAGCAACTTGCGAAGTACCCGGACAGCAACCGGATCTTCCTGAATAACGGCAAATACCTTGATGAAGGCGACATCCTGAAACAACCGGAGCTCGGGGCCACGCTGGCTCGGATCCAGAAGCAGGGAGCGACGGAATTCTACACCGGCGAGACGGCGCGGCTGATCGCGGCCGACATGAAGGCGAACAATGGCCTCATCACGCTCGAAGACCTGAAAAATTACGTCGCGAAGGAACGCGAGCCGCTCCGGGGGACCTATCGCGGGCACGAGATAATCACGATGCCGCCGCCGAGTTCCGGCGGGCTCGTCATGCTTCAAGTACTGAATATGCTGGAGCCGCACGACGTGAAGTCCTTTGGGCATAATTCGGCCGCGATGGTCCATTTGCTGACCGAGGCTTCGCGACGCGCGTTCGCAGACCGCGCCGAATACATGGCGGACCCTGATTTTGCGGACGTGCCGGCCCCATCCTGATCGATAAAAAATACAGCACGGAAAGGATGTCTAAATTTGAACGGACGAAGGCGACACCCAGCTCCGATTTGAAGCCCGGCGTGATCGTCAGGTCGGAAGGGAACGACACGACGCATTACACCATCATCGATAAGGACGGGATGGTGGTCTCGAATACCTACACGATCAACGATCTTTACGGTTCGAGGGTCACGGCGAAAGGAACCGGCATTCTCCTGAACGACGAAATGGACGATTTCGCGGCAAGGCCGGGCCAACCGAATCTTTTCGGGCTGGTGCAGGGCGAACGCAACAAGGTCGAGGGCGGAAAGCGGCCCTTATCGTCGATGACGCCGACGATCGTGATGAGAAAAGACGGCACGCCGTGGTTCGCACTCGGCGCACGCGGCGGGCCGAGGATAATCTCGGCGGTCATGCAAAGCGTGATAAACGTGATCGACTTCGGGATGAACATCCAAGAGGCCATCGATGCGCCGCGGGTCCATCATCAGTGGCTGCCCGACCAGATCTATTACGAACCGTTCGGCCTCTCGGCGGATACGATGGCCATACTCGGAAGCTATGGGCACAAGTTTCCGGAGCGGCCGGGCGGCATCGCTTCGGCGACGGCGATCATGATCAATAATGAAGGTGTGCGGCTGGGTGCGATCGATTCAAGGAGCGACGGAGCGGCGATAGGTTACTGATCCGCGTCTTTCTCGTTTGCCAGGAGCTTTGTGGTGCTGTCGGTGACGCTCATCGGGACGCCGAGTTCATTCGTATCACGCCATTTTCCCGTCTGCGGTTGAGAATATACACTCGCGGGCACGGGTTCACCGGCCGGCAATTCGGCTTTGCCCCTCGCGCGGTTGAAATAACGCTGCGGCATCGAGAAAAGGTCTGTATCCCCCGCACCTTGCGGCTCTCCGGATTCGAACATCAGAGCGTAGACGATCCTCAAAAGGCCCCCAAAAGTGAGCGAGATGGTGGCGATCGCGGCAAGAAAGGGCTCGGTGTTGGTCGCGACGTGGAACAAGGCGGCCAATGGGACAAGAAGGAATGTCAAAAGAAAAATGAATACTCCCTGCTTGATCCCGCGCTTCTTTGGCGAGTCTCTTTTCTTTCCTGCGAGCGGCGCGCCGGGAAATTCGCCGTCGCCTGCGAGCAATGCGGAGACGCCCATCATCGAAAATCCGCACTTGGAACAAAAGCGGATCTCGTCGGATATCTGTTGCTGGCCGCATTTGGGGCAATGCATCGTTAAATGTACCTATTCGTCGCGCTTAAGGAGTTTCGTCGTGCTCTCGGTGACGCTACCGCGTTCGATTAATTCGCCGGTGTCAGGTGTCCGCCAACTCCCTTGCGGTGAACCGTAAGCTTCGATGGGCTGCTGCTGCGGCACACCGAGGGCGGGATGGGCCGGGACGCCGTAAAGGCCCGCCGGTGCCGACGCCGGTCCGCGGATCTCGGTCATCGGAAGCACCTTCCGGATCTTCGAGGACGGGAGGAAGACAAGAGACGCAATGAGAATTATCAACCCGCCGAAAACACCGGTAACGGCACTGATGCCGGCCAACTCCTCTACGTCCAGGATCCCCCAGATCGAGGTGACGAACATCGTGAAGAAAATAAACCAGCCGATGCTGAAGACAACGCCGTTTTTCTTGTTAAGGATCGTAGATTTGCGTTGGGCGGCCTCCAGCTCAGGAAGTACACCGCCGTTGATCAGGAGTTCCGAGACGATCGCCAAAAGGAAACCGCACCTAGAGCAGAACTTGGTGTCACCGGAAACTTGTTGTTGGCCGCAGCGTGGACAATGCATCAAGGTACTCCTAAAGCTCGCGAAGAACTACGTTTAAGACAAACGAATTTTTACACGAATTGGTTCGCAATGCAAAAAACTTTGACAACCGGGCTCATCGGAGGGCATCGGCAGGTTCAGCGGACATAACGGCCCTTCCTTGAAGGCCGGCCGCATCGACGAGTGCCGAAAAAAGGACCTCGGCTACAGGCTTCAGCTGTTCGGGTGCCGGAACGGCCTGAAACAATTCCTCGTCCGAGCGGAACATTGCCAAGCCCTTGCGCCGGAGGGCACCGACCTCATTCAAATAACCGGTCACGCGGTCCCTCGTTGCCAATTGTTCCGGAAGTGTCCATTCGAACGGGTCATCCCAAAGACGCACGGTGACGCCGCCGAATGCCTGCTCGATACGGGCTGCGGACCTGATCACCAGCGTAGCGGGCGTCATCTGGCCAGTCGCGACCACGCCGCCGACGGGAACTGAAAATAGGCGGTCATCCGGCAAGGAATCGAGCAGCTCGAACCACTGCTTTTCCAGCCGGTCGAATTGTTCGGCAAGGATTTCGACGAGATCTGTCATCTGCGATGCGGATCCCGTGATTATAGAACGCCGGGAACGTTGTGGCGAACCGGCGTGTTACCGTTTCGCGATCCGACGGTCCGTTTCGTACATGCCGAGACCGTAATTTCGGCCGTTCCAGACGATGCCGCTCCCGATCTTTCCTTTCACGCCGATCTTCGCCCCTTTGGTGGGGACCGCTTCGCGGGTGATCACCCAAAACGACCCGGTGCCGTCGTCGATCTTGTAGGCTCCGCCCCGGATCTCTGTTCCCGGTACCGAAACACCCCAACTGTCCCTGACGGTGCCGGCCACCGCAACCTCATTATTATGAAAATTTGACGGATTTGCCTCGATCTCGGCTATGGTGACCCTTTTTGGACAGCCGACGGCAAAGAAAACCGATACGAAGACAATCATGGCGGCAAACGCCGAATAAGCTCTATTCATTCACTTCACCTGCAAACGGGATCTGAAAGAGGAGAGATCGCTGTCTCACAAGATTCATTCCGACCGTGGAAAGTTTGCCTTATTTTTTCCGTTCTGCGATTCTTGATGCGGAAATCCCTGATCTTCAAGGCACTTTGAACATAGCAATTGGCCCGTGAAAAAAAGCCAGATCAAAGGTTCATCTTTTCATCAAGCGTAGCCGCGGATACATGGCATCCGAAAAAAGACCCGAAGGCTTACGAATGGTGGTACTTTGACGCGCTCTCGGACTCCGGTAACGAAGCGATAGTTATTGTCTTTCTCGACAACTATATCTATTCGCCGCGATATAACCGGGTTTCCGACGGCCTTCTTCGATTGACTCAGCCAGAGATATTCCCGGCCGTTTCCTTCACGTATTTTGCTGAAGGGCGTCAAATGTACAGGGCAGAGACCGAATTCAGCCCTTTCGATTTTTCCGCAAGCGAGGACGAACCCCGGTGCGTGATCGGCAAGAACGGATTCCGATTTTCGACGGCGTCTTACGGGTCGGGCTATATGGTCTCGATCGACCTGCCGCTCCCGCGCGGCCAGAATTTGCGGGCTAATTTGGAATGGCTTTCCATCGAAGCAGACCTGACCGACTCGCCGGTGCCCTACGCCGAATCATCACACTGCTGGAATATGGCCGCCCCTCGATCTGACGTTTGCGGGCGTATCACGATCACTGATAGCGACGGCCGCATCGCCGACAAGAGAAGTTTTCGAGGTACGGGGTATCATGACCACAATCTCGACGACCGGTGGCTTGCGAAAACGGTCCAGGAATGGCATTGGGGCCGGGCCCATTTTACCGACCTCACAACCGTATTTTGCCGTTATTCAGAACTCGGCGATGAGGATGCAAGGACGCGGCTAATGCTTGTGCGAGACGGTGAGTTGACGGAGCATGAGGCGACGGTCGAATCCAGCGAATATGTTCGCGACAAGTTCGGAATAAGTTATCCAACCCGCGAAGTGATCCGTTCTGTCGATGGTCTGGTCCTTGAGACCGAACCGATGCAGGTCATCGATTCAAGTTTTTATCATCTGCGATTCCTGACATCCTTCAAATCGGTTTTCAACGATGGGCGTGCCCGGTCCGCAGTCGGTATAACCGAGTTCATCGCACCGCGTGCTCTCAAGTACCGGTGGCTGAACTGGCTGAGCGATCTTCGCACCGGCAAGGACGGGAAAAGCCCGTTCATCCCGTAGCCCCAGCCAGCTGCCCTAGAGCCATCCATCGGTTGGTGATAAAATTGAAGTTTTAGGGGAATTTAAGGTGAACCCTTCTCAGGGCTTTAAGTTATTCTGAGGGCAAAATTATGTCGCACAATCTGTTCAATACCCGTCAGGAGTTCGTTACCGGTGATGGTTCTAAAGGGATCTATTATTCGCTTACCCAGCTTGAAAAAGAAGGGATCGGGAACGTGTCGCGGCTCCCGATATCCATAAGGATCGTGCTCGAGTCGGTCCTCAGAAATTTCGACGCCGGCAAGAAGATATCGGAGTCCAATGTCCGATCACTCGCGGCATGGTCGGCAAACGCTGAACGGACCGAAGAGATCCCGTTCGTCGTCGCACGGGTCGTTCTGCAGGATTTCACGGGCGTGCCGCTGCTTGTCGATCTTGCAGCAATGCGTTCGGCGGTGCTCCGGATGGGTAGGGACGTATCGGTAATTGAACCGCTTGTGTCGGTCGATCTGGTTATCGACCATTCGGTTCAGGTCGATTTCGCCGGCAGTGAAGCCGCCTACTTAAGGAACACGGAAATGGAGTTCCGCCGCAACGAGCAGCGGTACCGCTTTCTGAAATGGGGCACCAAAGCGTTCAACGGTTTCAGCGTTATCCCTCCGGGCATTGGTATCGTCCACCAGGTGAATCTGGAATATCTGGCCAAAGGCGTCTTTGGGCGTGACGGTGTTTACTTCCCGGATTCGCTGGTCGGCACCGACTCGCACACGACGATGATCAACGGCCTCGGGATCGTCGGATGGGGCGTCGGCGGTATTGAAGCCGAAGCCGCAATGCTCGGCCAACCCGTTTATTTCCTGACGCCGGACGTCGTTGGCGTTCATTTGACCGGGGAACTTCCGCAGGGTGCAACGGCGACGGACCTCGTGCTGCGGATCACTGAAATGCTCAGGAAAGCGAATGTCGTCGGCAAGTTTGTCGAATTTTTCGGCGAGGGGGCCGCCGCATTACACGCCACGGACCGTGCGACCATCGCGAACATGGCACCCGAATACGGCGCAACGATGGGCTTCTTTGGGACGGATGAGAAGACCCTCGACTATTTCCGCGCGACCGGGCGGAGCGAGGAGCAGGTAAATACCATTAAGAATTACTACACCGCGCAGGGGATGTTTGGGATCCCGCGTGAGGGCGAGGTCGACTACTCAACGACCATCGAGTTGGGCCTGGAAACCATCAGCCCGTCGGTGGCCGGCCCAAAGCGCCCCCAGGACCGGATCGAACTTGCAAAGCTTGATGACCGATTCAAAGAGCTTTTCAGAAAATCCGTGACCGACGGCGGCTACGGAAAGCCGGCCGAGGACCTCGAAAAGAGGTTCATGGTTGATCTGGCAGGGAACAGCAATTCCGTCGTCGCAGGCGGAGGCGAGCAAAGCTCCAGATCCGTACCGCTTCCGGTGGTCGGGAACCGGAGCAAGGACGATACGAACGTTACCACAGAGATCGAGATGGTGAACAACCGTCCAACGCCGGACCGGGTTGACATGAGCCAGGCGCCGGACGGCCCGGCCGAAGAAAAGAAGACCTCGACGAGTATCGGACACGGCGATGTCTTGATCGCGGCGATCACGTCATGCACTAATACTTCCAACCCTGCGGTAATGATCGCGGCCGGGATCGTTGCGAAGAAGGCCGTCGAGAAGGGTTTGCGGGTACCGCCTTACGTTAAGACGTCGCTGGCTCCGGGTTCGCGAGTTGTCACGGAGTATCTTGAGAAGACAGGACTCCAGGACTACCTGGACCGCATTGGTTTTAATCTTGTCGGTTACGGATGCACGACGTGTATCGGAAACTCCGGCCCGCTGGACGCGGGAATCGAGGAAGAGATACTCGAAAACGAAATCATCGCCGCTTCGGTCCTGTCAGGAAATCGAAACTTTGAGGCTCGCGTCCACCAAAATATCAAAGCTAACTTCTTGATGTCGCCGCCGCTGGTCGTCGCATACGCCCTTGCCGGAACAGTGCTGAAGGATATGACCTTAGACCCGATCGGCCAGGATCCCGAGGGTAACGATGTGTACCTGAAGGATCTATGGGCTTCGCTGGACGAAGTACGGGAACATTTGCAGGCGGCTTTTGATCCGGAGACATATAAGCGGCTATACTGCGAATTCGCGGAAAAGAATCCGCTTTGGAACCAGATCGAATCAAGCACCGGACAGGTCTATGAGTGGGACCCGTTTTCGACCTACATTCAAGAGCCGCCCTATTTCGAGGATTTCACGATGGACCCGGGTTCGTTCACCGATGTCTCGGGCGCGCGGGCACTCGCGATATTCGGCGACTCTGTAACAACGGACCATATTTCCCCGGCCGGAGCGATCAAAGCTAACTCACCGGCGGGTCTATATTTGCAGGAACTTGGCGTTGAACCGCAGGATTTCAATTCATACGGTTCCCGGCGCGGAAATGACCGAGTGATGCTCAGGGGGACCTTCGCAAACGTTAGGATCAAGAATCTGATGGTCGCACCGGTCGAGGGCGGCGTTACCAAATATCAGCCTGACGGCGACGAGATGTCGATCTACGATGCCGCGATGCGTTACAAGGACGCGGGCGTGCCGCAGGTGATCTTTGCCGGGCAGGAATACGGGACCGGGAGTTCGAGGGATTGGGCAGCCAAAGGCACCCGTCTTATGGGTGTGAAGGCGGTCATCGCTCAATCGTTCGAGCGGATCCATCGATCTAATCTGGTTGGAATGGGCGTCCTGCCGCTGCAATTCAAGGAGGGTCAATCGGCCCAGACCTTGAAATTGGACGGGTCCGAGACCTTTGATCTTACAGGCCTCGAATCAGGCGATGTAAGGCCGATGCAGGACGTTATGCTGCGGATCCGCAGAGCCGATGGCGAAGTCGTCGAAACGCCCGTGACCCTGAGGATCGATACGCCGATCGAGATCGAGTACTATAAACATAGCGGCATACTCCCGTATGTTCTAAGGAATCTGCTCGATCAGGATGCCGCCAGGATGTCCGCCGGTTAAGTCTTCAAAGCGCAGAACCTTCTGGAAAAAGGGCCGATTTGGCCCTTTTTGACCTATGCCGGCCCGGTCAGGAGCGGGCTCTGCGGGGGGCGGACCGAAGTCCCCTTTTCCTGTCGATTCAGGTCCATTACCGGCCGTCCGGTCGAAAAAGTATTGGCAATAATGTCGAAAAATAGTAGATTTACAAGAGGCAACGATCACTCGTCGTCGCACACGCTCAGGAGTAAATATCAATGAAAGGGTTTGTCTCATTAGGATTGATCGCGTCATTCTTGTGCGCTTTTCCGGCTCACTCGCAAGCTCAGCGTCTGGCGGACGTCAGAACGTCGAAGTCGCCGATCTCGGCTGAAACACCTAACCGATTCGGGGCAGTTCGGGCCTTTACTGACGGGAATGGCGCATTCGTCGAGTGGGAAATGGACGCGGAAACCGACAACGCCGGATTCACTGTGCATCGGATCGACGGCGCCGGCGCGGAGATCGCGACCTCGTCGATGATCCTTGGTTCGTCCGCCCGCTACGGGAAAAAGCGGGTCACGGGCGAACGCTACTCGTTCTTTGATGAGAACGGTGGGCCCGGAGCGGTTTATTACGTGCAATTCTTTGCGATGGACGGCAAAACGGGATTTTCCGGATCGACGGCTGCATCCTACGTCGCTGACCTGTCGATGGCCGGAGTAAGATCTTCGGACACGTTGCGTGAAGAAGTTGCTGAAAGCAAGAGAAAGGGGATCGTCGATCACGAACGACTCGAGCTTCCGAAACCCCTTTTCCGCGAGGTTGCCGATAATACCCCTGACGCCGATGCGAATGCGCACGCATGGGTGGTCACCCAGCCGGGCGTCCGTATAGGCGTTCGCAGCGAAGGATTTTACAGGGTCACAAAGGCTGAGCTGCAGGCCGCGGGCTTCAATGTGAACAGTGACCCGGCCCTTTGGCAGCTCTATCGCCAGGGCGTGCAGCAATCGATACTTGTGGGGCCGAATGGTGATCACATCGACTTCTTCGCAAGGGGCGTCGACATGCCGGAAACGGACATGGCCGTTTATTTTTTGGTGACAGGTCAATCGGCAGGCAAGCGCATCGCGACCAAGGTCGCCCGGCCGTATGCAGGTTCGGCGACGTCGCGAAGCTATTCGCAGGTCTTTCTGCAAAAGCAGAGAGCAAATTACCTGAATCAGATCTTGAACGGGGACCTGGAGAACTATTGGGGTGCGGTGGTCTCTGCGGGTGGGAACACCACTTACAACTTCAACCTGAGCGGTGTCGATTTTCAAACGCAGCAGGCGACGCTGGAACTTAAGTTTCAGGGCTACTCATTCGATAATCACGTGATAAATGTCACGCTGAATGGCGAAGTGCTTGCTAATGTAACAGGTACGTCGAGAACGCCTTTCTCGAAACAGTACGTGATCCCGACGGCTTTCCTTCGTGAAGGAGCGAACTCGATCGTCTTTCGTGCGGCTGCTTCGTCCGGGGATTTCAACCTATTCGATTCGATCAGTGTCGGCTTCGCAAGAAAGCATATCGCCTCGAGCGATCGGCTGAGGTTTTACACTGAGGGCTTTAAGCTCGGAAAGCTGACTGATTTCTCGACAGCGAATGTTCGCGTGTTCGACATAACATCGGAGACCGATCCGATCCTCTGGACGAATCTTAGCGTCATCCAGGAGGGCGGCACGTTCAGTGTCAGGATGCCTGCCGACCGCGGGCGGCAGATGTATGCAGTCGGCGACCCGGGCCTCCGTCAGGCCGCATCGATCACGCCCAATGACCCCGCAGTTCTAAAGACGACCAGCCACAGCGCGGATCTCGTGATCATCGTCCACAAGAACTGGCTGAATGAGGCCCAAGCGTGGGCCAACTACCGCATCGGCCAGGGTTTTCAGGTAAAGATCGTCGAGGTGTCGGAGATCTATGACGAGTTCAATTACGGCGACCTGAGTTCCATTTCGATGCGTGATTTCCTCCAATATGCCAAGAATAACTGGCAAACGCCGCCCGGATACGTACTTTTGCTCGGCGATGCCTCGTACGATTCCCGCAATTACCAGGGCCTTGGGTATAACAACTACGTGCCGACCCATATCGTGAATACAATATTTACCGAGACGGGAAGCGACGATTTCCTTGCGGACTTTAATGGCGACGGGCTCGCCGAAATGGCGATCGGCCGGGTTCCCGCACGCACCGGGCAGATCATTACGAATGCTCTCACAAAGGTTATGAACTGGGAACAGAATATTCCCACACTTCAGAGCCGCGGAGCGCTTTTCGCCTTCGACTGTTTTGATGCCGCGAACAATTACAATTTTCAGGAATACAGTGAGGACCTGCGAGATCAGCTGCCGGTCGGTGTCTCATCGACAATGGCCGGCAAATGCGATTCGGCCTCACCACCGGCCACGCCGCAGTCAGTCCTGATCAACGCAATGAACACCGGAAAATTCTTTGTGAATTACTCCGGGCACGGCACGACCGGAGCATGGTCGGGTTCCCCTGTGTACTTTTCTAACAACGAGGTCCCGCAACTGACCAACCAAACGAATCAGTCGATCTACACGATGCTGACATGCTTGAACGGGTATTTCCTCCATGTTTCGAATAAGAGTCTTGCGGAAAATCTCCTCGATCTTACTACCGGTGGGGCCGTCGCTGCGTGGGCATCGACTGGCGAAACTACGCCGGACATCCAAAATATCATGGGCGCCCGGTTTTTCAACAAGCTGGGAAGCGGCAGTATCGAGAGGTTAGGTGATCTTGTGAACGATGCAAAGACCGTCATTCCGACCGGAACGGATGTGCGGCTCTCTTGGGCACTTATCGGAGATCCGATGCTAAAAGTGCATGAACCGGCGGCCGCCGCCGCTGACCGAAAGGTAAGGAGATAAATTTGAAAAGGCGTCGATGTCGACGCCCTTTCTTTTTGTACCGGCCTACCCGGGAAGCCTATTCCCAAGGGCCCTTTTGTAACTGGTACTCGCGGCAGGAGTCGAACCTGCGACTTCTTCCTCCGGAGGGAAGCGCTCTATCCACTGAGCTACGCGAGCAAAAGACCTGAAACTATCATCCCTTCGGCTTAATAGTGATCGTCTTGATCCTGACCGGATCTACCGGACGTTCGCCCACCTTCGGGGTAACCGCAGCAATTGCTTTCACGTTCTCCATTCCGTCAATTACCTTACCAAAGATAGTGTAATTCTTGTCAAATCCGGGTTCACGCTGAAGCGTTATGAAGAACTGAGAATTCGCGGAGTTGATGTCCGAACCGCGGGCTGCTCCAAGGATACCGGTATCGTAAGGGATGTCGGTGAATTCGGCCGGTACATTCGGCTTATTTGAACGGCCGGTTCCGTCGTTGGACGGGTTCTCGTCCTTGGACAACGGGTCGCCGCCCTGGATCACCGACGGGTTGATCCGGTGAAAGGTCGTGCCGTTATAGACGCCTTCCTTCGCAAGGGCTTTGAATTGAGCCACCATCCTCGGGGCGACGTTCGAATAAAGTTCGAGCGTTATCGTACCGTATTTTGGGGCGTCCTCCATTTCAATAACGGCAACCTCGGCATCAGCAACGGGAGCCACACCCGTGAGAAGGCCCGTTCGTGTGTTCCGCGCCGGGCTTCCGACACCGCAGCCAGCTGCAAGCACGGCCGCTGCAAAAAAGAAGATAGTTAACTTTCTGGTCATAGGCTTAAATTAGATCTGTTTCTCACTGTCCAATAGGATCGTCACCGGGCCATCGTTCACCAATTCAACATCCATCATCGCCTGAAATTTTCCGGTCGCGACCTCCGCTATCCTATGCCTCGCTTGTGAAACGAAATATTCATACAGGCGATCGGCCGCTTCGGGCGGTGCGGCCTTGATGTAAGAAGGTCGACGGCCGCGGCGAGTGTCGCCGTAAAGTGTGAACTGAGAAACTACCAGAAGGCCGCCGCCCGACTCAAGCAGAGAACGGTCCATCCTTCCCGTATCATCCTCAAAGATCCTCAGGTTGATGACCTTTTCCAGAATGTAGTTCGCATCAGATCCCGAATCCGATCCGGCAACGCCGAGCAAGAGCAGGATCCCGGGTCCGATCGAACCGACCACCTCGCCGTCCACCGAAACGCTTGCACGCGAGACCCTTTGGACGACGGCCCGCATTAGCTCGAAGGCTCTTCAATATAGACCTTCTGCATCACGACCGGCTCAAGCGGCTTGTCATTCGCGTTCCGTTCGACGCTGGCGATCGAATCGACGACCTCCTGTCCGTCAATTACTCGGCCGAATTTCGTATAGCTCGGCGGAAGCGGATAATCGACGTGCATAATAAAGAACTGCGACCCGTTCGTATTTGGGCCTGCATTTGCCATGGCTACGATGCCTTTCGCGTACGCACCATCGTAGAGCTCGGATGACCGGTCGATCTCGTCGTCAAATTTGCCGCCCCACGCCGATTCGCCGCCGTACCCTTCGCCAAGCGGGTCGCCGCCCTGGATCATGAAATTAGGGATGACGCGATGGAAAATAACGCCGTCGTAGTAATTCTTCCCGGCGAGGAGGCGGAAATTCTCGGTCGTCTTGGGTGCGTCAGATTCTAACAGCTCAAACCTGATCGTACCCTTATTCGTTTCGATAACTGCGGTCCTGTTTGTCACTTAATTATTGTCTCCGTTCAAGATAAATCGTTCAATTGCGGCTGCGACGCCGCTCTCGTCATTACTTAATGTTGTATAAAATTCGGCGCGTTCAAGCAAACCGGGGTCTGCATTTCCCATGATCACCGGCGTTCCGGCATATTCGAGCATCTCAATATCGTTGAAATTGTCGCCAATGACCATCACGTTTTCAGGCCCGATCTGATCGATCGATGCAAGCCGCTGCACGCCTACACCCTTAGACGCGTTCGGCGGCAGGATGTCGATCAGCGTGAAATCGAGGTGAGGATAGACCGTCGGCAGAATGGTCACCGAATCGCCCAGGTCTCGTCGAAGAAATTCGAGCAACTCCGCCATCGGTTCGCAGGCGCCCGAAAACGATATGTGGATAACTTCGTGATCGGACAACGCGGCGTGCAGGTCGGAAACGTGGATCACCGCATCGCCAGCCTCCGGGCCGTGGAGCCGCTCGGACCAGGCAAGATACCTTTGCAAGGGAATGTTGTCCTTGGAGACCCGGTCGTAAAGCATCGAGCCTTTGCCGTGAGGATCGGCGCTTACGAGGGCGTCGCCGCCGTAACGCTTGCCTGCTTGAACGATCTCGCGGGTCGTTTCAAGGTGGAGGATGTCCGCCGCGACCGATTCAAGAGAACCCGCATATTTGATCAAGGCACCGTTGTGCGTGATCATCGGGGCGTTGAGTTCAAGCTCAAGGCCAACCGGGCGGGCATCGCGGAAACGGCGGCCAGTCGCGATCGTGACCAGCACACCTGCGTTTTCGGCGGCAATGATCGCCTCACGATTTTCGTCGGCTATCTTGCCCCTTGAATTTAGAAGCGTACCGTCGAGGTCAAGTGCGAGGAGTTTGATCATTGACTGTTCGCCTCATTCGCCCGCTTTTCGATCCTCTCCTGTTCAAGCCATCGTTGATATTTCGTCTTGCCTTTCTCGAACTCGGCGGCGGATGAATAGAACCAATGGCTGCCGTCGTTAGCATCGACGTTCCGGACGTAGAACAAGTAATCGTTGGGTTGCGGATCGAGAGCAGCCCGAATAGAGCTTTCGGTGACGGACGAGATCGGGCCGGGTGGGATACCGGTTTTAATGCGAGTATTGTACGGGGAATCAACCTCGAGATCGCTTTTATGGATCGTGCCGTCCCATTTGCCGAGCATCTTAGCGATATAGACGTTGGTTTGGTCGATGCCGAGTGGGATGTTGCGGGCGAGGCGATTATTGATAATGCCGGCGACGATCGGCCGTTCGCTTTCGACGCCGGTCTCCGTTTCGATCAGCGATGCGATGGTGACGATCTCGTGAGGAGTGCGGCCGATCGATCGTGCTTTTTCGGCCCATTCGGGCTTCCAGAATTTTCGGAACTGCTCGACCATGATCTTGATCGCGTCAGCCGGCGAGGCACCCTTGGGGACGTTATACGTACTCGGGTACATATAACCTTCGAGGTTCTTCGCGGTAGGCGCGATATCGCGGATCAGCGATGTGTCGTCCATCAACTTCAGGACCTGTTCCTCGCTGACGGGCGGTTCCTGGGGAAAATTAGCGGCGATCCTCTTGGCTATATCGAACCGAGTAAAACCCTCAGGTATCGTCAGCCGAACCGTCTGGACCTCGCCTTTCTCGAGCTCTTTCAAAACCTCGAGGGCTGTTATCGGCGATTTGAACTGATATTCGCCCGCCTGAAGCGCCGAGGCGTTACCGAATAGGCGAAGATAGATCCGAACGGCCGTATCGCCGCCGAGAACGCCTTCACTGCGGAGTTTTGATACTATTTGGGCTGGAGTCGAGCCGCGTTCGATGACGATGATCTCTTCAGCTTTCTGGTGTGCGACGGGAGTCGTCAACGAACTGTAGAACCAATAGGACGCGCCAACGAGCGCCAAAACGGCGACGATCATGAGCAGGAATAGCAGCTTAACAAATCTCATTTTCCGATCAAATTTTAGCAATCCGGCTTATCCGGTGGCAAAAAGATGAAGAGGACGTTTGCAGCGATCGATCTATCCGAAGAGGCCCGTCGGGTTGCTGCCGCGCACATTGATCAGCTTCGACGAGTGTTTCCCGGGATACGGATTGGGTGGGAACGCTCGGAAAAGCTGCATTTTACGTTGAAGTTTTTCGGGGATGTCGACGAGGATCTGATCCCGAGTCTTCGATCGATGCTTGAAACGGTTGCTGCAGAAGCGAAGGTATTCGAAGCAATTCTCGCGGGCACCGGACGTTTTCCGCCAAAGGGCGATCCGAGAATTTTGTGGTTTGGGGCGGCCGATAATGGGAACATGAGCGGCCTTGCCGAGCGCATCGCGTCTGAGGCCTCGAAACTCGGATTTCCTAAGGAGAAACGGCGTTTCACGCCGCATCTTACGATCGCACGCCTTCGCGAGCCGTCTGCGTCACACGGTTTGGCGTTGGCTCATCTGGAAACGGCCTTCGAACCGGTCCGATTCGAGGTTCACGGAATAACTCTCTACGAAAGTACGCTATTACCCGGCGGGTCCGTTTATCGCAAACTCCTCACTGCGCCGTTCGGCCGGGCCTAGCTTTCGGCTTCAGCCAATGCCGACTCGACGGCTTTTACGATTGCCGGATCATCCGGCGTGGTCGAAGGCGAGAACCGGCCGATGATCTTTCCGTTTCTGTCGATCAGGAATTTTTCGAAATTCCAGCCGATATCGCCGGCAAATTCCGGGTTTGTCTCTTTGTGAGTAAGGTAAGTGTAGAAAGGGTGCTGATCGCGGCCTTTAACCGAGATCTTTGAAAACATCGGAAACGTGACGTCATACTTCAAGGTGCAAAATTCCTTGATCTCATTGTCACTCCCGGGTTCCTGTCCGAGAAAATTATTCGCGGGGAAGCCAAGGACGACGAAGCCTTTCTCATTGTATCGCTCATATAGGGATTGCAGGCCCTCATACTGCGGTGTGAGGCCGCACCGGCTGGCCGTGTTGACGATCATCGCCACCTTGCCTTTGTAGACCTCAAGCGGCACGACCCGGCCGTCGATGTCCTTCATCGAAAATTCGTACATAGACCTCTCCTTTGGCGGCTTGCCGGGCGAAGGGTTCAGCACCATTCCGTTCTTGTAGGCAAATGCAAAGATGCCGACGCCCCCGAGCGCGACTAACACGAGGGCCGTCCAGAGTACTCGGAAGGCCCATTTTCGTCTTTGTTTCATCGGTTCAACTCCCGCGGTCCGCGAGGCGGCGGTTCCTCTTCAATTCGCTTCTCACCGGTCTCTGAAAACACTTCCTTCATCGCGCCGATGCTCGATAACATGCTCGAAGTTTCCATCGGCATAAAGATCACCTTCGAGTTCTGGGTACGCGTCATATCGCGAAGCGATTCGATATAACGGGCAGTGATCAGATATTGGGCCGTCTGTTCGGGGTTGCCGATCGACTGTGCGATCTGGCGGATGGCCTGAGCCTCGGCGTTCGCTGCGGTGAGGCGTGCCTGTGCGGCACCTTCGGCATCGAGGATCGCGGACTGTTTGTTTCCTTCGGAGCGGGTAACGGCGGCCTGCTTTTCGCCTTCTGCACGGGTAATAGCGGCTTGTTTGTCGCCCTCGGCCTGAAGGATCAAAGCACGGCGGTTGCGTTCGGCCGTCATCTGCTTCTCCATCGTGATCCGCACATCTTCAGGCGGATTGATGTTCTTGACGTCGACGCGGGTAACCTTGACGCCCCATTTATCGGTCGCATCGTCAAGGATCACGCGAAGCTTTGCATTGATCTGGTCACGAGACGACAGCGTGTGGTCGAGATCCATTTCGCCCATTACGGACCGCATGCCCGTAATCGTGAGCTGAACGATCGCGCCGACAAGGTCGGCAACTTCGTAAACGGCCTTCATCGGATCGGTCACCTGCCAGTAAACGACCGAATCGACATTGATCGTCACGTTATCCCGTGTAATGACCGGCTGGGGAGGCATATCGATATACTGTTCGCGGAGGTCGATAAAGGTCGTTCCGGGACGGACGTTTGACCAGTAAACTGCCCGCGGAGATTCGAAAAACGGAACGATGATGTTCAGACCGCTGCTCGCGATCCGGTGAAACCGCCCAAGTCGTTCGATCAAGAGGACGCTTGATTGCGGCACGATCTTGATCGTTTTCCACGCGACCGTCAGCAGAGCAATGCCCAAGAAGAGCAGAAAAATTAATCCGACACCGCCGATGATTCCTTCCATACCTCGCCTCCAAATAGTTTGCTTTGTTCTAAATATACCTTAGTTGCGGGCAAAACCGTGAGAATGAGGATCGATGAAATACTTTGTCAGGCCAACTTGATACGAATTCTGTCAGGTTCACGCGTTGAGGTTGGTAGGCAAATTCGAGTCCGGCATCGTTCTCTACCGGGAGCGTGCCAGTTTGACAGTTTAGCTTATATTAAAGGGCGAGGCTCAGTTATCATTCCTAGTTTCCTGTCTTGTATCTTCAGCATCTTCTTACTTTCATACCTTAGCCAAGCCCTTACCATTTTCTCCTTCGTTCTATCCAATCCTATTGGATCTCCGAAGCTCACGCCGGCCCAATCCTCATTGGAGATCACCCCAGAATCCGCCCTAAATCGCCTTTTCATTGGATTTTGACTTATAATCGCCGGAGCCTATGTCTGTTGAACTCTCCGACATCCTTAACGCCCGAA
This sequence comes from Chloracidobacterium sp., assembly GCA_016716365.1. Taxonomy (GTDB): domain Bacteria; phylum Acidobacteriota; class Blastocatellia; order Pyrinomonadales; family Pyrinomonadaceae; genus OLB17. The sequence goes on from JADJWM010000003.1 coordinate 356,091, forward strand.
AACTCGTTGAAGGCGTGATCCACCTCACCCCGATCGTGCCCGATGTGAAGTTGTCCAATCAACTTGGATGTACCTCGTTCTTGAAGGCTGAGTGTCTTCAACGGGGCGGGTCATTTAAGGTCCGGGGTGCCTACAACAAGATCTCACGGTTATCCGAGGAGGAGAAAAAGCGGGGCGTGATCGCGGCATCCGCGGGCAATCACGCACAGGGAGTCGCGTTGGCTGCGAAGCTCCACGGTATCAAGTCGACCATCGTCCTCCCCGATTTCGCACCGTTGACCAAAGTTGTCGCGACCAGGGCCCTTGGTGCGGAGGTCATTCTCAAAGGGTCAACATTTGACGAAGCGGTCGCCTATTCCCGTGAGTTGCAGGCCAAACATGGTTATACGTACGTTCACGCTTTTGAGGACGAACTTGTTATAGCCGGCCAAGGTACGATCGGCCTGGAGATCGCGGAAGCGCACCCGGAAGTAACCGTTATCGTTGTTCCGATCGGCGGAGGCGGGATCATCTCCGGTATCGCAATAGCGGCCAAGTCGCTTTTGAAGAATGTGAGGATCTATGGGGTCCAGGCGGCGAATGTCTCAGCCGTCAAGGGTTCGCTCGCGGCGGGCCATCCGGTCGAGTTGGCCGTGTATCAGCCGACGATCGCAGACGGCATTGCGATAAAGAGGCCGGGCGAACTTACGCTTCCGGTGATCAGCGAATTGGTCGATGAGGTCCTTGAGGTCAGCGAGGAAGAGATCGCAATGGGCATCTACCACTGCGTCCAAAATGTACATCTTGTAGTCGAAGGAGCCGGGGCCGCCGGGGTTGCCGCGCTCATTGCCGGCAAGGTGCCGCTCAAATCCGATGATGTCGTCTGCTCGGTCTTGTGCGGAGGGAATATCGATGCCAACCTGCTCGCACGGATCCTCGAACAGGTGATGGTCAGGCAGGGGCGTTATGTGATCCTGAAAGTGTTGGTGCTCGACCGGCCGGGGATGCTAGCAGGTGTTCTTGCCCACGTCGCGGAAACCGGAGCGAACGTCATCGAGGTCTATCATCAGAGGGCGATTTGGTTGGCGCCGTTAGGGAGGGTCGGTATCGAAATGATCCTGGAGGTCCGAGACGAATCGCACGCCCAGGACGTTCGCTCTCATCTCGAAAAATGCGGCTATCAGGTTGAAAGGCAGGGCCAGGGGCAATGGTAAGGGCCGGCGGGCCGTTCCTTACGGCCGATCAGCCCTTAAGAAATTCTCGGATTTGTCGGGCCGGCTCAGATCGAGCCGCCGTGCTCTTTGATCACCTGAGCGATCAGGTATCGCTGCTCTAGGTCCAGTTCGTCAAAACAAACGCCAAAACCGATCCCTTCATGAACATAAACGACTTTTCCGGTTATGTTCTCGGTTCGGCCATTCGAGAAGGTGATCTGCAGGCCGACCCTCTCATCCGGCCTGACGCCCGCCATGCAATCGACATAACAGCCGCCCATGCTCAGATCGGTCAATCGGACCTCCCGCATTCCGGACGCACAGTCGACAACGACCGTCATGGGAACAGTTACCCGCTCTTTTTCCCGTTCAACTAAGACTTCCATCCAAGGCCTCCGTCAGGAGTTTGCGCCGATGACGAACGGCACGGGCGCAAACCAATAAGATCCTGCTCTATACAAATGCAGAATCGGCCGCTTTTTCTGGATTTATTTCTGTCGAAGGTCCTCGGTGTAGAGCTCGCGGTAAACGCGGTAATTGTTCATTACCTTAAAAACGTAGTTCTTTGTTTCAGCGAAACCGACCTCGGCCGCGAAGACGCCCGGATCTCGTGGCTTGGTCCGGTTCAGCCAGCGGGCGGCGTTATCCTCACCGGCGTTGTAGCTGGCCGCAACTGCCTCGTATAGCCCTCCGAACTCGTCCTTTATCCGGCGGATATACAGCGCACCGATCGCGATGTTCGTTTCCGGGTCGTAAAGATCGTCCGGCTCAAGATCGGGATAGCCTGCTTCATCCTTATACTTGATCGCGGTATCAAAGACCAATTGCACCAAGCCGCGGGCACCGGCCGGTGATTTTGCGCTCGGCCGGAACGAACTTTCCTGTTTCATAACGGCCAGCATGAAACGCGGATCGACTCGCTGCTTTTTCGCGTGTTTCAGGAGCGCGGCGGTAAACGGGGTGGGATATTCACGAACGAGCCGGGGAGCCGAAGCGCCCGTTTTCCGGATACCGGCAACTTCAATTCGGTCCGCGGCAAGCCCGCCGAAATAGGAGCCTGGCGACTGTGCCAATGATGAAAAGATAGACCGGGCCTCCGTCGCTTTCCCGCCCTTTTCGAATGCAAGAGCTTTGAGGTATCTGCCTTCATCGGCAGATGTCATCGAACCCGAGAAGCTCCGGACATCAAGCATTCGATCCGCTGCCTCCGCGGCGGCTTTCCAACGCCCTCTGAAGAGCTCCATTCGGACTTTGGCATGAAGGGCGTTCGTTTCTGTCGATGTGCCTGGAAAGTCCGAAACAGCCTTTTGGATCCACTCATCAGCCTTGTCGTATTCACCGGCTTCGCGGTACGCGTCGATGATGTTCAAGTAAGCCGATTCGATACGTTCGCCCTTCGGGAACATCACGGTATATTGCTCATAGGTCCGTGCTGCCTCGAGGTTTCGGCCCGCACGAACGTAGCTTGCTCCTTTGAATGCGAGGCCCTCGCGGCCTTCTTTTGTCATCGCGTGATCCTTGACCAAACGATCGAACCATTCGACAGCCTTCAGGTATTCACGTTCCCACATGAATGACCGGGCCGTGCCGAATAGGGCCTTCGGGATCGAAGCATCTTCAGGATAATTCTCGAGATAGATCGCCCAATGCTCGCGTGCCTCGGGAAACAAGCGGTTTCCCATATAGGCCTCCGCCCTAGACAGATGTTCTGCGGCGGTTAGGACCGGCAGTTTTCCGCCCGATCCCGCCCTGGCCGCATTATCGGCCTCGATCGCCCTTCTTAGAGAGGCGTCGGACGCTTGGGAATAGGATGAGAGAACAAAACCGAGAACGATCAGGAATAATGAGAAGGTCTTCATATTGCACGACGGGTGGGCCGGGGACGCCTCCCCTAGCATAACCGAAAGTTAGACTCCCGGACAAGAAAACTGGTTGTCGCACGGTTTCGGGGTTCCGCCGGCGGTTGACTGACATGTGGGGTGCCACGTGTTAAAATCTGACCTTTCGGGAACCGCTGGGAGATCACAATGAAACTTGCAATTAACGGTGCGACGACGATGACCGCCGACCTTGAGACAGACGTCAGATCCGCAGCCGCCGCTGGATTCGATCTGGTCGAGCTTCGTTCGAATAAGCTTTATGACTACCTGGAAACGAAGACGGTCGATGATCTGAAAGCCTTGCTGGCAGAGACGGGTATCGGTGTCCTGTCAATCAATACGCTTGAGCACATCACGTGGCGGTCGAACGAGGATTACGCCGCTATCAAAGAAGAATGTGCCAAGCTAAGCGAGATCTCGCAGGCGATCGGTTGTCCCTATGTTCTTTCCGTTCCGGGAGCCTTGAGGCAAGGGCCGAAGACTGAAGAAGAGACGATCGAAGAGTCGGTGAGAGTTCTAAACGAGTTGGCCGACATCGCCGAGCCGTACGGCGTCAAGATCGGGTTCGAGTTTCTCGGAGAGGCCGGCAATTCCGTTACGACGCTCGATCTGGGCAGCAAGATCGTCGATCTGGTCGGACGCGATTCGGTGGGTAACGTGATCGACACGTATCATTTCTACGCAGGAGGCTCTTCTTGGGATGCGCTTGAGAACCTCGATCCGGCAAGGCTTTTCATCTTTCACATCAACGGAGCCGAAGACCTGCCCAAAGATCAGTTGAATGATTCGAAGCGGCTCTTTCCCGGCGAAGGAATTCTGCCGATCGCCGAGATTAAGGCCATCCTCGACAAGATAGGGTACGACGGCCCCGCCAGCGTTGAGATCTTCCGCCCCGAATACTGGGAGCAGGACCCGTTCGAGGTCGCCGCGAAGGCGAAGGCCGCGGCAGAGAAGGCTTTGGGATTGGGCCAATATGCGGCCGGTGGAAGTTGGTAACGGTGGAATGACGTTGAGAGGCGGGCTTGCCCGCTTTCTTTATGTCGGGCAAGCCCGACGCGAAACAAATGAGCAAAGTACGGATAGGAATCGTCGGGACGGGCTATATTGGCAACGTTCACGGCAGGATACATTCGCGTGACGAGCGGGCGGAGATCGCGGCGTTGTACGATATCATCCCGGAAAGGGCTGAGCGGACGGCGAAGACTATTGGCGGGAAGGTCTGTTCGTCTCGTGAAGAGTTGATGGAGAATTGTGATGCGGTGCTGATATGTTCGCCGAACAAGACCCACAAGGAAGTCGCATTACACGCCATCGCCGAAGGCAAACACGTCTTTTGCGAGAAGCCGTTTTCTATCGGGATCGACGACGCAAACGAACTCCGCGACGCAGCGAACGCGGGTTCAGGCGTCTTCCAGGTCGGGCACAATCGTCGATACGCTCCCGTTTACGCCACTTTGAAAGAACTTCTGAAGGAGGACCAACCCCACTCGGCTCACATCAAAATGAATCGGGGCGAGTTGAAGAATCCCGTGTGGACCGGTGATGTCAACGTAACAGGCGGATTTTTGTACGAGACTACCATCCACCTTTTTGATATGCTGCGGTTCCAGTTCGGTGAGATCGAAGAGCTTGTCGCATACGGATCACAACACGAGTATCCCGAGCTCGACGAATTTTCGATCATTTTTCGGTTCAAGAACGGCTTCCACTGCACGTTCGCTTCCTCATCGGATGCAAGTTGGCATTTCCCGTTCGAGCGGATCGAGGTGTTCTGTCATCACCGCACTATCATGACCGAGGAAATGGAGCGTCTTTTTGACTCACGGGGCATGGACGCGAACTTCGAAACGAGGTCGTTCCACATGGTTGAAAAGGAAGAGCGCTGGGGTTACGTGCAGGAAGATGCGGCTTTTATCGATTCGATACAGAAAGGAACGCAGCCCCCGGTTACCGCTGACGACGGTTTTCGATCGGTGGAGTTGGTCGAATCGGTGTATACTGCCATTCGAAGCGGACAACGGATCCGGTTCTGATTGCGCCCGCGGCGGCGTTTCGAGATCCCGCCGATCCGTTCTCCGCGCAGCAGCGTCCAAGCAAGGGCATCCGAAACCTATGATCCAGTGTCAACATTGCGGGCAGGGAAACGCCGACCAGACCCAATTCTGCCGCTTCTGCGGCCACAGGCTTGGATCGCGGCCGGACCCGAATTCGGGCGGGCAGGAAGCGGAAAACTATACTTACGCCCCGCCGCGTCCTTATGCTTGGAAAACGGATGAATACCAGACGCAAAGCGAACGCAGGCTCAAAACGCGGCCGGCTACCCAACCGCTCGATCAGCGAAGTTATGGCCAGCCGGGCACATATCCGCTCGAATACCGGGGCCCGCAATATCTTTCCGCAAACTATCGGTGTCCGAATTGCGGAACCACCGTCCCACCGATCATCGAACGGCGGATCTCGACGGCTGGTTGGATCACCTTTGCCCTTCTGCTTGTTTTTACGTTTATCTTCTTCTGGGTTGGTCTGCTGATGAAGCAGGACTACAGCGTTTGCCCCGTCTGCCGAGCGACCCTGAACTGACGCCCGGCGTTCTATCTGTAGTAATAGCCTTTGGGGTGCTCGATCTTCACATCGGGATTGGTGCTCAAGACCTCGACCCGGTAATAGCCCTTCTTGACGTTTGTTGACAAGTAGGTCAGAAGAAATTGGCGGTTCAAAAGCAACCGGAGGTCCCGAAAGAACGGCAGAAAGCTGATTGGGGCGATCGATCCCTGAAAGAATGCCCGCCCGCCGGTCTCATCCGAAAGCCTCTGAAGCGAACCTTGGCCGTTCAGGATCAACTCCGACCTTCCACCCTCAGTGAAACTCGCCGGCGAATAAAAGGAAAATACGGCGACCGAACGCCTTTGGGCTCGAAGGATCGCCCGATCGAGGTCAAGACTTTGGCTCGGGGTCGAACTGCTGACTCCCTGCGAAAGGTCAAGACCGTCCGAAACGAGAAGTATCGCCCTCCGGCCGGCCGGGAGCGCGTCAAAACGGTTCAGAGCGTCGATGATCCCGTCGTAAGGGTTGCGTGGTGCCGATCCGGGAGATGAGGTAACGATCCGGAGTGTTTGGGCAGCGGCCGAAAGATCGTCCGTGAACCGCTGCCTGACCTGGAGGCCGCCGCCGCGGAGATAGCCGACCATCACCCGCGAGCCTTTGGGCAGCCCATTGATAAACTCGGCAAGGTCGCGAAGCTGAAGATTAACCGCCGCCGCCAGGTCCTCCTGGATCAGGATCGCCAAAGCGAGCGGGGCATCTTCAACGCTTCTGATCGAAAGGATGACCTGCTCGCGCTTGTCCTCGCGGACGATCAGCCGTTCGGCCTGGACAAATTCCTCCATCCGATCTTCACGAAGCTCCTGTTTCGTGAAGATCGAGATAGGTATCGAGACAGTGCGGATCTTTTGACCCGGTTTCGTTTCCGTTTCTTGGGCAGACGCAGACGCGCCCAGCAGGGAGAGCAGAAAGATCCCGGCGAAAAAGTGGTGAAAAGTTCGGTTCGCCATACGCAGAAAAGTCCCGTATCAAGCAAAGCCAAAGTTCGAGTGGATCAAGAGTAAGGCTTTATGATGCGTCTAGATTGAATTAAGTTTGCATCGTTTGTAAAGTAAAATCGAATGTATTCAGGGATTTCCAAGTATGAGGTGACTCCTCGCGACCTGGCGCGCGGCCGAAATCTGAAAATAGCCGCCGTCACGGCACCGTTCGCAGCCACTGCGGTCCCGGCCGTTCTTTTTACCGTTTTGGCCTTTCTTTTCGGTGGAAGTCCGCCCGCAGCCTTTACGATCCTTGTCTTCGGCGCCATCTTTACCGCGATCGGGTTCTTTATCGGGATCTTCTTGACCGGGCTGTTCTTATATCGGCGCTCGAATTGGACAAAGGAAATGCGAGAGAAGATCGCCGCGGACGGTATCCGGGCAGAAGAGATCGACTGGTTCAGGCACGAACTCAAAGCTTCTGAGAGAAAGGCACTGAAGGAGATCACCCGGCGCGATCTATTGCTAGCTGACGCGTACCGAGAAACGCTCGCCTCGCGGTTGACGGCGACACGCATCATTCGATCTTCAAAAAGGGAACTCTCGATGCTGCAGAGACGAAAGGTCAAGATAAGCCGGTTAAAAAGCGAGAGAGCCGGCGATTTCAGGCGTCAGATCGAGGAAGACCGGGAAAAGATCGAAAATATCCACGAAGAGGCCCGATTGATGCTCACGGAAGCCGAGGCCCGGCTAGAGATGATCGAGGCCGCGGGCGTCCGCGGACACACGCTTGCCGATTCGGAACTTGCATTGAAGAAACTCTCGGCCCGGTCGCAGCACCTGCCGCTGGCTCTGGAAGAAGTACGGTTGGCGGAGGAAATATCTCGTCAGCTTGACGATGAAGCTTTTGCGGAAGAAGCCGGCAAACCGGAGGCCGAGGCGATTCGGGCCAAGCCCGAACAGGATCATGGCGAATGAGTACCGCGAAGGCCGTTCCCGACGCTTGAATTGAACCTGCTTTCAACAGGTGGGCGGCTACTTGTACCTTAACGGCACATTAACAGCCGGACCCTATGGCAGTTTATCGACTTGGACAACTGCACCGGACCCGGCATCAGCCTCCCTCAATTCAAGTGTTGGCTCAATTATTATTGCGCCGGGTAACGAACCCCGCAGTAAACCTCTTTCGCCGCAAAAAGTCTAGCATAAGAGGGTGATGGTTTTAAATGGATCGCCGATGCCGCAAATGAAAAGCAGCCCGCTCTAAGGGCTGCCGATCCTACTGGCAAACATTCAGCGACTATTGTTCCATGTCGAACTCCTGCTGCGGCATCACGTCCTTATGTTTGAGGACGCGATCAAGAAGTTCCGAACATTCTGCGCTCCGCGAGCCGAGCTGTGCGTCGACCTGCGCCTGGGTTTCGAGCGCCTGATGATATTCATCCGCCACATGCAGGGCCGCGAGGATCGCCACTTTTAAGGAATCGACCGTCATCGTCCCTGAAGAAATGTCGCGCATTTTTCCGTCAACATACTTCGCGAGCTTCTGGATATACTCATTGTCTCCGTCCGAGCGAATGCTGTACGTTTGGTTATAGATCTCGACCTGGATCGATTGTTCAACGGACTCTGCGTTTGCTTTTCCGGTAGCCATTGTCTATCTCCCGACGGCCTCCGCGACCTCTGAGTCTATCGTGGTCATCGCATCAAGCATCGCTTCAACTTTCAGCTGGATCGCATCTCTTTCAGAAAGCAGCTGTTCGATCTTCTCTTCAAGACGGGAATTCTCCATTGATAGGCCGGCCGCCTCACGTTTCAGCGAGATATTCTGCCGCTCGAGCACTTCTTTCTCTTTACGCAGGTTCTTGGCTAATTCGATCGTAAGGTAAATTTTATCTTCGAGATGAGAGAATTTCTCCATCCCTGAAAGGCCGTTCATAAGAGCGTCTCCGTAAGGCAGTGATCGTTGTGTGCGAATAAGATTATCTGCAGTTTTATTAAAAACTTCAAGTAATACCTGCGATCTCATATCCGCGGCGTAATATTCAGGCTGCTGCTGATCGATCCGACGATGCGTTCGTGAACCTCGGCGACCTCAGATTCGAGCAAGGTTCTTTCGTCGCTCCGGTATTCGAGCCGAACCGTGATCGAACGCTGACCCGGTTCGATGCCCTTTCCTTCGAATGAATCGACAAAGCCGACATGCCGGCAAAGTTCGGCTTCGAGGTCGATAACGGCCTCGCGTATCATGTCGAAACTTATTTCGCGGCCCACGATGAATGAAACATCCCGAACAATCGAGGGATATTTCGGCAGCGGACGATAGGTCACATTCGACCGGTTCCTGGACAACACATCATCCAGGTCGATCTCGGCAACGAAGACCGGCGAACGGAATTTATATCCGTTTGAGATTGCTTCGTCGAGGCGGCCGACGTAGCCGATCAATCCGCCGTCGATGTAGATTCCCGCGGTTTGGCCGGCACGCAAATGCGACACCTCTGCCGGGCGAAACTCGGCCGCCGGAAAGCCGACCGCTTCCAGAGCGAGTTCGACCGCCCCTTTTGCATCGTAAAAGTCGAGCGGGCGGGAAGCTTCGAGATGCTTGTTAAGGACCTCGCCACCGGTCAGTGCAAGGCCGAAGAACTCACGCTCGGTCGGAAGCCCGATCTCATCCGAATGGGCCGCAAACACCTTGCCGAGTTCGAACAATTTGAGGTCACGCCGCTGCCAATTGAGGTTGTAGCGTACCGAATCGAGCAAACCGGGAAGCAGTGTCGGACGCATCCGCACGGCACCTTCAATCACCGAATCCCGAAGGGTTACAAATTTCTCGTCGGCCCGATCGTCGATCAATCCCGGGATCGTCTCATAGATCCCGTCGTGCTTCGTATCGATGAAACTGTAAGTAATAGCCTCATCGTAGCCCAGATCAACAAGCCTTTGGCGAAGAAGCTTTTTCCGTCCTTCGAATTCCTGATATTCGCCCGCCCCGAAGGCCGGTGGGAGTTCGTCGGCGATGTTCTCATAGCCGGCGTGCCGGGCAACCTCTTCGACAAGGTCTTCTTCGATCGCGATGTCGTGCCGCCAGGTCGGCGAAGTGAACACGTGCGAACCGTCCTCCTGCGGTTCATTTCGGATCCCGAGCGCCTCCAAGATTCGGACCGATTCTGCGATGCTGACTTCGAGCCAAGTCAACCGTTTGACCGCGGCGGAAATATCGCGGCAAACGACTCTCGGCCGGGTTTGCCGGTTCGGATAAACATCGATGAATTCACCCAACTCACCGCCGGCCAACTCGGCGATCATCTCCGCCGCACGGTTTGATGCCTGATCAAGCATCTCGATATCGACACCCCGCTCAAATCTATAACTGGCCTCGGTCGTAAGCCCAAGATCGCGAGACGTTTGGCGAATGCTCGAGCGGTCGAAATAGGCCACTTCGAGGAGGACATTCGTGGTTTCGTCGGTTATGCTCGTGTCCAAACCGCCCATTACACCGCCGACCGCGACAGGCTTTTCGGCATCGCAGATCATCAGCATCGATCCGTCGAGTTTTCGGTCAACCTCATCCAGTGTCGTGATCGTCTCGCCTGTTTTAGCGCGTCTGACGACGATCCGGTTTTCGGCCAGTTTGTCCAGATCGAACGCGTGCATCGGCTGGCCGAGCTCCAGCATTACGTAATTCGTAATGTCCGCCACATTGTTGATCGACCTTTCACCAACGGCCTCAAGCCGCTTTACCAGCCACTCGGGAGAAGGCCCGATCGTAACGCCGCGAATTATCCGCGCCGTGAACCGATAACATAGGTCCGGGTCCTCGATCTTCACAACATCCGGGGCCAGAATTGCAGGGAATGGCACGGCATCCGTCGCTTCTGTTTCGCGGCTTTGCGTCTCTGCGGGAAACTCTCTTCCTGTGATAACCCTCAGTTCCCGTGCCACACCAAGATGCGAAAGACAATCCGGCCGATTCGAGGTCAAGTCAATATCAAAAACCTGATCGTCCCCAAACGCGTGGATGCCCTCAACCGCCAGTCCAACACGCGTCAACGCGGCCGCGGTTTTTTCGGGGGAAAGTTCGTTGTTGATAAGGTCTTTTAGCCAGTTATAGCTTATGTTCATTAAATTACGTCAAAAGGTTGGAGCAATGAAAGTGCCTCATTCTTGGAAATCCCATCTGTCTTGAGCGAACCCCACGCGGACCTTTTGGACAGCGATATATAGAATGACTTCGTCCCTTCCGGTTCGATCACATACGCCATCAAACTGCCGCGATGGAAGTCTTTCGTTCCCCCGCTATACCAGATGAACAAACGCGGAGCCGAAACTGCTACAAGACATTTGCGAGTGAGATTCTCACTGCTGCTCTGATAAAAATGAAGTCCTGCCTCCCGTTCGCTGTATTCACCACCGTCTATCTTGAAATGTCGTTGTTCAACCACTCGGTCGGGAATGAATGGTGGGATGCGAAGCTTCTCAAAACCACGCAATCCGAGCGCACCAAGGAGTTTGCCTTGAAATCCCCTCCACTTGAAGTCAAACCAATGGTCAATCTTAACTAAGAATAATTCCTCAGGTTGAACTGTGTTCGCAAGCCGATTCACGAACGCTTCGATCAGAGATGTGAATTCGAGATCGTCATTTACTTGGGCTTGAACTCGAATCATCGAAACTGCTCCAAAAACCGCACATCATTCTCGAACATATGCCTGATGTCATCGATATTGAACATCAGCGCAGCCATGCGTTCGAGGCCAAAGCCGAAGGCGAAGCCGGAGTATTCCTGCGGGTTGACGCCGCAAGCCCGCAGGACGTTCGGGTGGACCATTCCCGATCCGCCAAGTTCGATCCAGCCGGAGCCTTTGCAAGGGCGGCACCTGTCCGTTAGCTGTGAGCCGTGAGCGGTAAGCAGTTCGCCACCATCGATCTCTTTACTGGTCGCCGCTCGCTGCTCACCGCTCACTCTCCCGGTGCCGTGGCATTTGAAGCACGAGAAGTCGAACTCCGCCGACGGTTCGGTGAAAGGGAAGTAAGACGGTCGGAATCGGGTGACCGTGTCCTCGCCGTACATTCGCTTGAGCCATTCGGTCACGGTGCCCTTCAAGTGGGCCATCGTGATGCCCTTATCGACGCATAGCCCCTCGATCTGATGGAACATCGGCACGTGGGTCATGTCCGGCGTATCGCGGCGGAAGACCTTACCCGGTGCGATGATGCGGATCGGAACGCCTCGGCGTTCCATCGCACGGATCTGCACGGTCGAAGTTTGCGAACGAAGGGCAAAGCCGTCGGTCGTGTAGAACGTGTCCTGAGATTCGCGGGCCGGGTGACCCGGAGGAATGTTCAGCGCGTCAAAATTGTAATGATCCGTCTCGATCTCGCGGTCGTCCTCGATCGCGTAGCCCATCGAAACGAAAATGTCCTCGATCTTCTGCCGCAGGATCGTGATCGGGTGCAGATGGCCGGTCCGCGGACGCCGGCCGGGGATGGTCACATCAAGCCGCTCGGCTTCGGTCTTCGCCTTTGAAAGCGACTGGTTCAAGGCAGATTCGGCAGAGTCGATCCGTTCGACGATCGCCTTTTCAACCGATTGAACAAACTGCCCGAACTCGCCGCGCTGTTCAGGTGCCACCTTGCCGATGAGCTTTTTGGATTCTGCCAAAGCGCTCTTTTTGCCGGTATGGCGGACCTTTATCTCGCCCATCTCACGCCGCATCGCTTCGATGTCGCTCAGGCTCGCACCGTTCAGGTTCAGGTCGTTAAATTTCTCAAAATCGCGGTCAAAAGCCTCACGGGCCGCTTCGACCGTCGCTCTTTCGTCAGCCATAAATAATTAGAATATCAGGTCAGGGCAGGTCAGACACTGAAAGAGAGATATTTTAGCATAACTGTGATGTGTAAAGGTCTTTCGTGACGTCTCCGTGTGTTTCGTTTCGCGGACGGATGCGCTCTTTTTGTGAAACGCATGAAACAGTCATAAATACGGTATTCAAGGGCCTTTAGCGACTTTTCCCGGGTGTTTCGTTTCACGGACGCACACACTGTTTCTGTTTCACATGAAACACTTTCTGAAGCACCACGAAATTGTTTCGGCCTAAAACACACCGACACATTTTGGAAGCACGCGATAGCAAAGGGACTCTCCATAAAGTCGCAATTTTCAAATTTCACCAGGTCCCGGCTAGGAAAAACCAAGGCCGGAAACTATCTTGACACAGATCGCCCGGCCGATGGGACCGTGATCTGGAAGAAATGGACGATGCGAAAGATGCGAAAGATGCGAAAGATGGGAACGAAATTGAAGCCCGGTATATTGACGTCTAAAGCAGGGTCAACCGAGGTTTCCACCGCGTTCGCAACGGCCAAATTGTTCTGCTATCATCGGAAGCAAAAAGGACACAACAGTTAACTCCGAACGACAATGAAAGCCATTGTAAAAAGCAAAGCCGAACCGGGCCTTTGGATCGAGGACGTGCCCGAGCCGGAAATGGGCATTAACGATGTGATGATCCGCGTCAAACGTGGAGGGATCTGCGGCACTGACCTGCACATCTATAATTGGGACGCGTGGGCACAGGCCACGATCAAAGTGCCGACCACGATCGGGCACGAGTTCGTGGGTGAGATCGTCGATGTCGGGTCGAATGTTGTCGATTTTACCGCCGGCGATATCGTCAGCGTAGAGGGCCACCTGGTCTGCGGCCGCTGCCGAAACTGCATGGCGGGAAAACGCGCATTATGTGCGAACACCCGCGGCGTCGGCGTGAATACCAACGGCGGTTTTGCGGAATTCATCGCCGTTCCGTACACGAACATCTGGAAGCATAAGCCGGATATAGACCTGGATGTGGCGGCAATTTTCGATCCGTTCGGGAACGCCGTCCACACGGCGTTGGAGTTCGAGGTGTTTGGAGAAGACGTGCTTATAACCGGGGCCGGCCCGATCGGGATCATGGCTACCGCCGTCGCGAAACACGCCGGAGCCCGAAACATCGTCATCACCGACATAAATCCCTTTCGCCTCGAACTCGCTGAGAAAATGGGCCACGTTACAAAGGCCGTCAATGTCAGCAAGCAGTCGATCAAGGACGTGCAGAGAGAGTTGGGGATGAAGGAAGGTTTTGACGTTGGAATGGAAATGTCCGGCGTTCCTGCGGCATTCAAGGACATGCTTGCAAATATGTTTCACGGCGGCAAGATCGCCTTCCTCGGCATCCCGACGGAACAGTTCGGGATCGACTGGAAGACCGTTATCTTCAACATGATCACCATTAAAGGCATCTACGGCCGCCAGATGTACGAGACATGGTACCAAATGTCCAACTTGCTGGAATCAGGCGTCGATATTTCGCCGGTGATCACGCATCGGTACTCGTACAAGGATTTCGAGCAGGGATTTGTGGCGATCAAGGAAGGGAACTGCGGGAAGGTGGTGCTGGATTTTGACCAGATTTAATTGCAACGAGCGTAGCCACCAGGCTACACTATTATGGTTGAGATTCGGCAGACGGATGTTTTCTCAAAATGGCTTCGGAATCTCCGTGACATTCGGGCACGGGCGAGAGTTCTGGCTAGGATAGATCGGCTAGGATCGGGCAATCCCGGCGACGTTAAACCGGTCGGCAGCGGAGTATCGGAAATGCGTATCCATTACGGTCCGGGCTATCGCGTTTATTTTATCGAACGTGGGAACGAGCTAATTATTCTTCTAGCCGGCGGAGACAAAACGTCTCAAACAACCGATGTTGGGAAAGCGATTGCACTTTCTAAGGAACTAGATCATGGCGAAGATTAAAACAACCAAATACGACCTGGCAGAATACCTGAACACGCCCGAGGAGATGGCCGCGTACCTCGAGGCGTGCCTTGAGGAAGCCAACGGAGACGCTGCTTTTGTAGCAAAAGCTCTCGGAAATATCGCGCGAGCCAAAGGTATGACCGAGGTTGCCCGCAATGCAGGTGTTTCCCGCGAGAGTCTCTACAAGGCTCTTTCGGGTGAACGCACACCCAATTTTGACACGATCCTGAAAGTCATCCATGCACTCGGCCTTGAACTCCACGCACTCCCGCGTGTCAGCTAGAAAAAGGCTTCGAGGCGATCAAGGAAGGAAACTGCGGGAAGGTGGTTTTAGATTTCACGACTATTTGACGAAAGGGAGCGCACTCATGAATAGACAACGGAAAAATCTCTCGACGGGCCTGTTCGCCTTGTCGCTCGTAGCCACGATCGCTTTGGCGTGCGGCGGCGGTAAACCCGCGCCGCCGGAATATCAAGGCACTTGGGTCGCACGCGACGGTTCGACCATTTATATGTACGCCGACGGGAAAGCGGGTTTCAAGATCGCCGGCAAAGAGGTCACCGGCGGCGGAGCCGAGATCGACGAAGAGGCTAAGACGCTCACCATATCCCTTTTCGGTATCAGCAACACGTGGAGGATCGACCAGCCGCCTTCAGGGGATGTCATGATCCTCAGCGGGACACGGTATACTAAGAACTAGATCGTGATATGTACGGATCATTCAAACAACACCTCGAATCGACCATTAACGACATCCGCGAAGCGGGCTTGTACAAATCCGAGCGCGTTATTGACGGCCCGCCGGATGCTTGGCTGTGGTAACATTCCGTTTATGGCGGCTCAGAATATTCAGGAAAGAAAGATCGAATTGATCCAGTGGCTATCGCTGATCGAGGACGATTCTGTGATCGATAAGGTCGCGAAGGTTCGTGACGAAAGCGTTGCGGACTGGTGGGACGATATTTCGGAAGCCGAGAAAGGATCGATCGCGGCGGGCATAGCGGACGCCGATGCGGGATCGCTGAAACCGCACACAGATGCCCGGGCAAAATATGAAAAGTGGTTATAGAGTTCTCTGGACCAACCACGCCCTCGCCGAACTTGAGAAGACGGTTCAGTATCTTCAACTGAATTTCTCTGATGCCGAGATCACTCGTCTCGCAAAAGCTATCGAATCAACGCTCAGCAACATCATTCAGAATCCGCAAATGTATCCGGTATCTGTTAGATCAGGTGGAGTCCGTCGAGCCGTTGTCCTTCGTTTCAATTCACTCTATTATCGAATCAACAACGAAAAGGATCAGATCGAGATAGTTTCATTCTTTTCGAATAGACAGGACCCGGAATTGCAGAACTTTTAAGAAGCGACTATGTACAAAGGCTTTAAGGAACATCTCCAGAGCACGATCGATCGGATCAGGGACGCGGGGCTTTATAAATCGGAGCGGGTGATCGACGGACCGCAGGACGCTCGGATCGACGTGGGCGGCAGGGAAGTGCTCAACATGTGCGCCAACAACTATCTCGGGTTGAGCGATCATCCGGCAATAGTTGAAGCGGCGAGGAAGTCGTTGGACGAGTGGGGTTACGGGCTTTCGTCTGTTCGGTTTATCTGCGGGACACAGGCGATCCACAAAGAGCTTGAGCGAAAGATCAGCGAGTTCCTCGGCACCGAAGACACGATACTTTACACGAGCTGCTTTGACGCGAATGGCGGGCTGTTCGAGACGCTGTTGGGGGAGGAGGATGCGGTCATCTCCGACGAGTTGAACCACGCCAGCATCATCGACGGCGTCCGGCTGTGCAAGGCACAGCGGTTCCGGTACAAGAACAGCGACATGGCCGACCTAGAGGCGAAACTTGAGGAAGCTAGGTCTGCCCGGTTCAAGATGATCGCGACGGACGGCGTTTTCTCGATGGACGGTTACATCGCAAAGCTTCCGGAGATCTGCGACCTGGCCGAAAAGCATGATGCTCTCGTAATGGTCGACGATTCTCACGCCGTCGGCTTCATGGGCAAGACCGGCCGCGGAACGCACGAGCATCATAACGTGATGGACCGCATCGACGTCATCACCGGCACGCTCGGCAAGGCTTTGGGCGGTGCCAGCGGCGGTTACACGAGCGGTAAGAAGGAGATCGTCGAGCTGTTAAGGCAACGTTCGCGGCCGTACCTGTTCTCAAACTCGGTCGCCCCGCCGATCGTCGCTGCATCCATCGCTGCGATCGATCTGCTCACGCAGTCGACCGAACTCCGCGATAAGCTGATGGAAAACACCCGGTACTTTCGCGAAAAGATCGCCGGCATCGGCCTCGAAATCCTGCCCGGCGAACATCCGATCGTGCCTGTTATGTTCGGCGAAGCCCAGCCTGCCGTTAAAATGGCCGAAGCGTTGTTGGAGAAGGGAGTTTATGTTATCCCGTTCTCATTCCCGGTCGTGCCCAAAGGAAAAGCTAGGATCAGGACGCAGGTCTCAGCGGCTCATTCAAAAGAAGACTTGGATCTTGCGATCGAGAAGTTTGCTGAGGCGAAGCAGGAATTGGGGCTAAACAAAGATCTAGCCGCTGATTCTCGCAGATAACGCAGGTCAGATCCCTGTCATCCGCGATCACCCGCGGCTAAGTAATCTTAAATATACTACGCTGCGGCTTGCTGCTGCTTTCCTAAGGCATCCTTTGCTTGTCCAACAACGGCCGCGAAGGCTTCGGGCTGCTTAACAGCCATATCGGCAAGCACCTTTCGATCAAGCTCGATCTCGGCCAGGTTCAGGCCGTGGATGAATTGCGAATATTTGATGTCGTTAAGACGGCAAGCCGCGTTTATGCGGACGATCCACAGTTTACGAAAATCACGCTTCTTCAGCTTGCGGCCGGTGTAGGCGAAATTCAGCGCTCGCTCGACTGACTCCTTCGCCGAACGATACAGTTTCGACTTAGTCCCGCGATATCCTTTCGCCAGGGACAATATTTTTTTACGTTTCTCTAAACGCTTGTTTCCACGTTTTGCTCTAGGCATTGTCTTAAACTCCTTCTCTCGTTCTGAGTACCGGCTTTAGCCGGCCCTCTTGGCTGAGGGCCGCCTAAAGGCGGGACTCAAAACCTTTAATCGCGTCCGTACGGCAGCATCTTTTCGACCCGCTTCTGGTCGCCTTCGCTGACCAGCACGTCGATGTCGAGGTTGCGTTTACGCTTGGCCGTCTTTTTGGTCAAGATATGTCGTGCGTGCGAATGTCCGCGCTTGAATTTGCCCGACGCCGTCGAGCGAAAGCGTTTCGCCGCTCCCTTGTGTGTTTTTAGTTTTGGCATAATTGCTCTCCTTCGCTGAACAGGTTTTATTACTCTGTTCTATTTTCCGTAAATAAAACTTTTATGATCCCGGCGACAGGCTCGAGGCACCAACCGCTATTAGAAGATCTCGTCCTCGTCCTTTGTGTCTATTGGCTCGTCGGCTTTCTTCTGTTCCCGCTTCGGTTTTTCAGGCTTTTCGGCCTTCTCCTTAACCGGCGCCGCCTTCTTGCTATCCGTCGACGTTTTCTTTGGATGGAAGATGGTGAACATCTGATAGCCTTCCATCTTCGGCGCCACCTCGACCTCGGCTATATCGGCCAGATCTTCCGTCAATTTCTTAAGGATCTTCGCCCCAAGTTCGCGGTGCGTCATTTCGCGTCCGCGGAAGGCGATCGCCGCCCTCACCTTGTCCCCGTCGCCAAGCCAGTCCCGGGCGTGCTCCATCCGATACTGGTAATCGTGATCGTCGGTCGCCGGCCGGAACTTGATCTCCTTTACCTGCACGTTTACCTGCTTTTTCTTCGCTTCGTGCTGGCGTTTTTTCTGTTCGTACAGGAACTTGCCGTAGTCGATGATCTTGCAAACCGGCGGCTTTGCCTGCGGCGAGATCTCAACCAGGTCGAGCCCCATTTCACGAGCTTTCTGGATCGCGTCGCGGGTGTCCATTATTCCGAATGTCTCGCCGTCCTCGGTCACGACCCGGACCGACGGGACCCTTATCCTCTCGTTCGTCCGGTGCTGCGGTTCGCGTTGCCGTGGACGGTAACTTCTACCAAATCTTCTTGCGATATTTGCCTCCTTTTGTTATTGCCCGAGCATCTACACGTCGGTATGGGCACTCTCCCAACCGGCCGTGTGCTGCCTTTTAGAGCGATCGCAGTTGCTTCTGCTGCCCGATCATCTCCTTAAACTCATCCAGCGGCATCGCACCGATGTCGCCTTGCTTCCGCTCGCGGACAGCCACCTTTTGCTCTTCAAGCTCCTTGTCGCCGAGGACGAGCATATAAGGCACCTTCTGAAGCTGTGCATCACGGATTTTCGCACCGATTTTATCAGATTTGAGGTTCGCTTCAACCCTGAAACCCGCCTCCTTCAATTCAGTCGTTACGGATGCCGCGTAATCGTTGATCCGGTCCGCGATCGGCAGTACCGCAACCTGGACCGGAGCGAGCCATAAGGGGAAGGCCCCGGCATAGTGTTCGATCAGCACGCCGAAGAACCGCTCGATCGAACCGAAGAGCGCCCGGTGGATCATGAACGGCCGGTGCTTTTGGTTGTCCTCGCCCGTATATTCGAGCTCAAAACGCTCCGGCAAGTTGAAATCGAGCTGGATCGTTCCAAGCTGCCAAACGCGGCCGATCGCGTCCTCGATCTTGATATCGATCTTCGGCCCGTAGAACGCCGCTTCGCCTTCGATGCGTTCGTACACTATATTCCGCTCTTTCAGGGCCAATGCAAGCTGTTCTTCGGCCGAAGCCCAATCCTCGTCCGCGCCGAGATAGCCTTTGTTTTCCGCCGCGCCGCGGACTGAAAGCTCGAACTTGACCTTTTCAAAGCCGTACGTCTCGAACACCTTGATCGCAAAATCCAGGCAGTCGGAGACTTCCGTACTGACCTGGTCGGGCCTTACGAAAAGGTGGGCATCGTCGACCGAAAATCCGCGCACACGCATCAGGCCATGTAGCGTGCCTGAAAGTTCGGCCCGATAGACCGTGCCCATTTCCGAATAACGCTGCGGCAGGTCGCGATAACTTCGCGGCGAAGACTTGTAAATGCCGATGTGGAAAGGGCAGTTCATCGGCTTAAGCCTGTACTCCTCTTCCTCGATGCTCGTCGGAGCATACATCGAATCGGCGTAGTTGCCCTCGTGGCCGCTGGTGAACCAAAGCTGCCGTTTAGCGATGTGCGGAGTGTAAACGAAACTGTAACCGCGTTTCTCAAGCTCTTCGCGAAGCAGCCGCTCCATTTCGTTGCGGATGATGCCGCCCTTGGGATGCCAAAGTATCAGGCCCTGGCCGTAATCGTCGTCGATCGAGAAGAGATCGAGCTGCCGGCCAAGTTTGCGGTGATCGCGTTTTTCGGCCTCCTCACGCTGCTTGACCCACGCGTCAAGCTCTTCCTGCGTGGCGAATGCAGTCCCGTAGATCCGCTGCATTTGCGGCCGTTCAGCATCGCCCTTCCAGTAGGCTCCGGATAATGCGAGGAGCCTAAAGGCTTTCAGTTTACCGGTGTGCGGCACGTGCGGGCCGAGACAGAAATCGATGAACGGGGAATTGTCGATGTAATAGACACTTGCCGTCCCATCGACCTTCTCATCGATCAGTTCACACTTAAGCGGCTCGTCACGTTCTTTGAACAGATCAAGGATCTTCGCTTTTTCAATGTCTTCGCGGCGGTAGGGAAGGTTCTGCTTCGCCAACGCCTTCATCTTCTTTTCGATCACTGGCAGGTCTTCGTCCGTCAAATTCCTTGGGGCGATGACGTCGTAAAAGAAGCCGTACCTGGGGTCATCCATCAATGCCGGCCCGACACCGAGCTTGGTGCCCGGAAAGAGGTCCAATACGGCAGCAGCGAGCAGATGAGCGGTCGAATGGCGTATCAGTTCAAGGCCGTCCGGCGAATCGGCGGTGATCGGCTCGATCGCAAGGGACCTCGTCGGTGGACGTCAGTTCCTTATTAAGATCGGCTTCCTTGCCATTCACCTTCGCCGCCAGGGCGCTTTTCAATGCATCCCGGTCAAACGCCTTGATCGCGTCCGCTACCGTGGCTGGAGCAGGGATCGCGCGTTCACTTGCGCCGTATTTAATGTTCAGTTCGCTCATAACTGGTAAATAGTGAATTGTAAATCGTAAATAGAAAGTCTATTTACATTACGATCCGTTCGGGACAGGCCCGCTCGGGACGAATTATTGTTCGCCCTTATCGTTTTTTCATTTACGATCCACGATCTACTCGTGTCACTACTACTTAAATAGATCAGATCCGATAAGAGCGACTTTGCTTGTTTAGAGTACCTGCTTTAGCAGGCCCGGCCGCCTGGAAGGCGGAACTCCAAACCTTTCCCGCCATTAGAGGCGGGTCGTAGTAGTTATCGAAACAGCAAAGTTCTTCGAAAGCATCTTATCGAAAAAAAATGTAGCGACAATCGCAGGCGCGACTGACGCAGGTGTAACAAACCTCCAGATTATACGGACTCCTTGTGGAAAACTCAAGCCCCAAAA
Source organism: Chloracidobacterium sp. (assembly GCA_016716365.1). GTDB lineage: Bacteria > Acidobacteriota > Blastocatellia > Pyrinomonadales > Pyrinomonadaceae > OLB17. Next base: position 376,996 of record JADJWM010000003.1, read on the forward strand.
CAGCCCAAAGCCACGAGTCCAATGCCTAAATTCGGAGACCCTGCACCCTGGAAAATACGACCCAGGACTTACTCTACTTCCCGGCCAGCAATGCCTGCTGAGCGCCGACCCATTCCCAGGCGTCGGCCTCGTCCGCCGGGTCGAAAACCCGAACCTCGGTCGAGAACAAAGGCGAGATCAGTTCGATCAAGTTGCGCATCCACGGTTTGGCACCGATCACCGCATAGCGTTCGACCTTAGACAATGCACGATACTTGGCTTTAGCAAGGTCGTCGTCAAAAAGGGCCGTCAGGTCAAAGCCGTTGAATTCTTTCAGCCTGGCCAGAATATTGAACTTTCCGTCGCGTTCCAGGAATGGCTTCATCGCCTCGACGGCTTCCTTGATGTCCTTTTCGCGAAGGCGGCCGTTGATCTCGTACGCAAAGACGTTCTCGCTAGTCGTCTGAAGCAGATGCACCGACTTTGCCCTATCTTCCGCCTTAGGCAGCGGTTCAGGCGCCTCGGACGCCCAATAGAAAGCCTTGTCGCGTTCATCGGCGCTGAATACCCTGACGTCGATCGACGAAAACACCAGCCCCTCGACCCTTGCGAGAGCACCGATCCAACCCTTGTTGGTCACGACCGCGGCCCTGTAGAACCTAGACAGTTTTCCGAACTTTCCGATGCCGTTCCAGAGATCTTTCAAAGCTCCCTCTATCGTCAAACCCATCGAATCGTCGATCTCAGTAAAAAACGAAACGCATTCGTTAGACTTCAAGGCCTCGTCCGTCGCTTTGTAAGCCTTGTCAATATCGTCCGCGGTTACGCTGCCCGTTATCTTCATCGCGACAACATGTTTCGGTGATTCAAGAATTTCGATCATTTCATCCCCCTAAAAGACTTCTGACGGCGTTACGGGCCGGTCAAACGGTAGTCCCGCCGCCGTTATTGATAACGAATTTTCTGAAGTGAAAGTTCTCGTTGAAAGGGAGGGCCAGAGCAGCCGGCCTGATCGGGGGTTTAAAATGAAAATGGTAGGCACTAGCAGAGTTGAACTGCTGACCCCTACCGTGTCAAGGTAGTGCTCTACCACTGAGCTAAGTGCCTACAACCGCGTTGTTCGCCGTAAAAGCGAATCCAAAGAATGACAAATTGAAAAAGATGTGTCAAGAAACCCGCGGCGCGTGGAAGATCTGGACGATCTCCCATTCTTCGCGTTCGACATTTACTCCCGCAGGGAAGTTGGACAGGAAGTCCTCCCGCAGCCACGCGGCGTCGCGTTCAAGGTAATTATCCAGTGCCGCACGGCTGACGGCCTCGTATCTGATCCGGTAACGTGCGGGCGCCGAACGGCTGAAAACGGCGGAGCTGAAAGCCCCCGACGAAAGAACGTCGGGAATGTGACGGCCCATCATATAGCCTTCGAACGCATCGCAAAGGGCGGTTTCGACGATCGCGGTGATCTCATATATGACCGGCATCTGTTAATCGGCTGTTCTCCGTCAATTGAGGATCCGAGTGGCCTCGCCGTCGTTAACGGCGGACAAAGGCGACCCGTCATCAAGGCAGTAATTAAGTGTCGGGTCGGTATAAGCCCGTGAGCAGGAGGGACATTCCTTGAGAGTGGGCGACGAGGCGGCCGCCCGTTCCGGGCAGCCAAGGAACTCGCGGATCTCTTCGAGAAACACACCCCAGGCCGGCTCATGGCTCAGGACCAGGTGGTTTGAACTCTCCAGCGACAGGAATTTTGCGTTCGGGATCAGAGCGGCCATTCGGCGGCCTTCCTCGAACGGTACGAGGGCATCGTTGCGCGAATGGCTCACGAGCGTAGGCACGTCGAGGTCGGGCAGGATCTCCCTGACATCGAATTCGCCGATCGCTTCCAGGATCGACGCGGCATTTTCCGGTGAAACCGAAGCTTGCTGAAGCTCATTGAAGGAGTGCGCCTCTTCGGGCGTGCTGTCAGGAATGCAAAGCGATGTCCATAATTGCCGGATCGCGGGATTCCGGCTGTTCCAGCCCTGTTTGATCAGAACTACCTGCGCCTCGCGGTGTGCAAGTGCTTCAGGGGCCAGGTCTGCCTTTCTCCAGCCGACCGCAAACGAGCCGTGAAGGATCAAATGAGAAACCCTTTCGGGGTGGCGATGCGCGTAAGTGATCGCGACGGGGCCACCTTGCGAGATCGCAAACAGTGGAAAGCGTTCGAGCTTAAGTGCGTCCACGACCGCTTCCAGGTCGCCCACGAACGAATCCAGGGAAAGGTCGGAAACATCGCGGTCCGACAATCCCGTTCCTCTCTCGTCGTACCGGACCAACCGGAAATCCTGGGCGAACTCGTACATCACGTGGTTCCAAACCGGGCTCCGCCAGTCGAATTCCAGATGGTTCATCCAGTTTGCTGCTTTAACAAGCGGCGGGCCCGTGCCGACCGTCGCATACGCGATATTCGTCTTGTCGGGCGCGGCGCAAAACCGGATCTGCTGTTCCATACGTCAATTGATCCCGCTGCAGAACCTGTGCATCGCGATGGCGACGAGTGCGCTGGTCCTGCCGTTCAGGTCGAGGGAAGGATTAACCTCCGAGAAGACCGCGATACGCGTATTCGCGAGCGAGGCGGCGTATTTGACGAGCTGGATGAACTCGCCCGCCCGCAGGCCGAGCGGCGATGGATCGTTCGTTCCCGGGGCATCTGCGGACCGGACGGCGTGCATATCGAAGCTGAAAAAGGTATTCAACGAGCTGCTGTGGCCAATGAATTTCAGCTTAATGTTCTCTTTGAGTTCGATATCGGCCTCGGTACGCGACCGGAGCAGTTCCAGGCTGATCCGGTTAACTCCAAGCGAGCGTATATGCTCGAAATAGACCGGCGAACAGAAATGCGACTGATAACCGACCTCGTAAAAATACGACGGTATCAAAAGATCCTCTTCAAGCAGTTGGCGAAAAGCGGTGGAACTGTTCCGCTCCGCAGTCTTTCTGACATCAAGGTGCGAATCGACATTGATCGCGATCCAGTTTTTGGTCCCGTAGATGGCCGACATCGCCGCTCCGCAGGGATAGGCGGCATCATTGCCGCCGCCAATGACGACAACCCTCTTTCCCGTTGAAAGCAGTGCTTCGATCAGTTTTTCAAACCGTTCGTGGGTCTCTTCGAGAGTGCGGCCGGTTCGAACATCTCCGAGATCGAAGATCCGCCTGCTGATGTTCAAGGGTGTCAGCCGGTAGAATTGCTCACGGACGACCTTCGGGGCCATTGCCGCCCCGGCACGCCCTCCCGCCCTGACGATGCCCTGCTCTTCGGGGCAGCCTAGGATCACGATATCCGCCGCATCAAGGTCGGATTCGGCACGCCCGACAACTTCGGACAGTCGCGGGTCATTCGGGTCCCGCTTCGCCTGGAAAAGTTCTTCGGCGGGACGATCTGTCAGCTCAAAAATGTTCTCCATCTCTGAAAAGTTTCTCTTGTCGAACTGCAGGGGTATTTGTTAGATAATAACCCACTTATTCAAGCCGGCGAAATTCCGGCGGCTGCGCACGCGCAAGCACCTTTTCTTCTTGACCGCCGAATCCTTTTCAAATATTCTTTCCGACGATCCTAACAGGTCTGAATTGGAGGTTTCCCGGCCGTGAAAAGACTCACTTTCCTCCTCGTCCTCTGTGCCGCAACAGCGGCGCAGGCCGAGAATACGTTCGCCCAGGGTGCGAGCGAGATCTGCGGTGACAGCGCAGGCAGCAATTGGAACGCAGACTCGGCAGTTTTCGGCCGGATCACGCTTCGCGGTTTTGAGAGGTCCGGAAAGCTGCCGAAGATCACCGTTACCCTCATCGACAGAAACCGCAGCGAACACCGCTACACGATCGACCGGAATGGAAACTATTGTTTCCGAGGGATCGACGGGGGCGGCGGGCAGATCGTCGTTGATGTCGAGGAGAATGAGATCATACGACGTTCGCTGCCCTCGTCCACGACACAGCTTCGTCAGCACCGCCAGGATTTCGAGCTGAATGCGCCGGATGACCGTCAGCGGCCCCCTTCGACGGTCTCGGCAAGATACAGCTATCCCCGTGAAGGCGAGAACGCGGCCCTTTTCGAACGGGCGGCGGAGGCGGAGCGGAAAAAGGACCGCGGCACGGCCGTAAAACTGCTTAAGGAGTTGGTTGGCAAGGATGCTAAGGACTTTGTGGCCTGGGGCCGTCTTGGGTCGATATATTTCGAACAGAGTGACCTTAAGGCCGCGGAGGCGGCGTATACCAAGGCGCTCGACGCGAGGCCCGACTTCGGCTTCGGAATGATGAATCTCGGGCGTATTTATCTGGTCCAGAACAAGGTCGACGCAGCGATCGAGATACTGCTCCGTTCAACGCAGGCCGACCCGACCGCGCCCAGGGCCTTCCAACTGCTCGGCGAAGCATATCTTCTCGCAAAAAAGGGCACTTTGGGTGTCGAAGCCCTTACCGAAGCGATCCGTTTGGACCCGGTCGGGATGGCTGAGTGCCACCTTTTGATGGCCCGGCTGTATGACCGGGCCGGAGCTCGCTCGTGGGCATCGCGTGAATACCAGACCTTTCTCAAGAAAGTCCCGGATCATGCCGAGAAGAAGAAGTTCGAGAAATACATCAAGGACAACCCGCCGGAACCGGACGAACAATGACACGACATTTGACCCAGGTTGAGGAGCCGTTTGCGGATGCGAAAGTGTAATTTTACTGAGTATCGATATCCTGTTTTCTTGCTCAACCTTGTCATCGTTCTGACCGCGAGCGTCGCCGTCAGGGCCCAGGTCGACGATATCTGCCGCGAGTTCGGGTTTATCGCGACGCTCGAAGGGCCCCGATTGAGCGCTCCTTTTATTTTTGGGCGGATCAATGTCAAGGCATACGAACCACGCGATAAATTCCCGAAGATCAACATCACGTATCAAAACAGGGGTAGTTCGCCCGAAAGACTTACAGTGGGAAGAAGCGGAAACTACTGTTTTAAGATGGGTACCGGGTCCGGCGGTATCCTCATCGTCGAGGTTGACGGGGTCGAGGTCGCTCGCCGGCAGGTCGCCACGCTCGCCCCGGCCCAACAGCGGGAGGATTTTGACGTCCTGATAGACCGGGAAGAGCGCTCAGCGGCACCGGGCGTCGTGCCTTCAAAGCCGCAGCGGCCGCCGAATCCAAAAACCGCGGACCTGTACAAAAAGGCCTCCGAAGCAGAAAGTGCGAAAGACACCGACGGGGCGATCCGAAATCTTAAAGAGATAGTCGAGTTGGACGCAGAGGATTTCGTCGGATGGGGCCTTCTGGCAAATAAGTTACTTGCGAAGAAGGACTACGCCGGGGCGGAGGCCGCGCTCAGGAAAGCGGTCGCATTGAAGGAAGATCATTTTCCGGCATGGATGACCGCCGGCCGGATCAGGGCCGAGCAGAAACAGCACGAAGCGGCGATCGAGGTCTTCAAGCACGCGATCGCTCTGGAGCCGACCTCCGCCCAGGCGTATCAGCTTTTGGGCGAATCGTACCTGCAGACAAAACAAGGCACCCTGGGTGCCGACGCGTTGAACAAGGCCATCGAACTCGACCCTGTCGGAATGGCCGAACTTCATTTGCAGCTCGCCCACCTCTACCGGCTTGCAAAAGCCAACAAGATGGCCGCCGATGAATACCGGAAGTTCCTCGCTAAAGTGCCCGATCATCCCGACGAAAGGAAGTTCGAGAAGTTCATCGCGGACAACCCGCCGAAATAGACCCATTGTTCCACAGCGACGGCCTGAAACACGTAGTCGGGCGGTATGAACTATTGGTCGCCAAGCTTTTTCAGCATTTGTTTCGCGTTTCCGTTGGACGGGTCGCGTTCCAGACTCTTCCGATAATTTGTAATGGCCCGCGATCTGTCACCTGCTTCCATATAAGCCTCGCCGAGGCTGTCGAAGGTATTGCCGGAATGGGGGAACAATATTGTGTTCAGTTTGAAGACCTCGATGGCCTGGGGCAGTTTCTTTTCTTCCATCAGGTCGTAGCCGGCGCTGTTGACGAACCTTTCGACCGCATCGACGCCCGCTTTTCGCGACTTGTGCGATGCGACGGCGGCGTCCACGCCTTTTTCGGCCGCGATCGCAGCAAGTTCCTTGCTAAACACCTGATTCTCCTTATTTTCAGCATTTGGTATCGCTGGGACGTAGCCGGGCTCGAAGATCGTGCGGGCGATCTGGTTGTTAACATCGACGAACGACGGGATGCCTTTGTTGACGATGTGGATGATCGTCAGCCGCTCGTCGATGTAACGGTGCATATCGGCGTAGAAGATGTTGTTCGTGCCGTTGTGCCGGGCGATAAACGTGTTCCGGTCGGTCTTGAGGACGTCCCAGCCGTAGGCGTAATAGGGATTGTCCGTCTCGTTCTTCCGAAGCCTCGGGTGATGTAGTTTTTTCTTCGCTTCGGACGAAAGTATCTTATTGCCGCGAAGAGCGATGCTCCATTTGGCGAGATCCTCGGTCGTCGACAAGATCCCTCCGTTGCCGCGAAGGTGCCAGAAAGGCGCACCGTCGCCGTCCCAGGCCTTGTCCGTCGGTTTGCCCCACTGATCTCCATCCCAGCGATAACCGACTGCGATCGCAGATGGGTCGAATTTCGGGAGCGAATAGCCGGTGCGGGTCATCCCTGCGGGTTTGAATAGATTTTCGGAAAGATATCTTTCGTACGACTTTCCCGATGCCTTTTCGACGATCATCGCGAGAAGGCTGTAGCCGATATTTGAATAACGAAAACGCTCGCCGACCTTCGATTCGAGCGGCGAGGCCATTACCTTCGCAAGAAATTCCTCACGCGTGATCTTTTCGTAATCGCCGCCGACGTCGCCCCGGAGGCCGGAAGAATGCCGGAGCAGTTCGTGTATCGTGATCGCGGACTTGTCTTCGGGGACGCCGGAAAAGAACTTGCCTATTTTGTCGTCGGTGCTCAACTTGCCGAGCATTTCGAGCTTGAGTATCGCTGCCGCAGTGAATTGTTTCGTCAGCGAACCGATGTCGAAGAGAGTGTGGGAATCGTTGCGGATATTTCGCTCAAGATCGCGCATGCCGGATGATCTCGAGATGACGATCTTGCCGTCGCGTTCGACGATCACGTTTCCCGTGAAACCTGACCTCTCAATGCCGTCGAGATAAGTTGCGATCCGTGCAAATGTCGCCGGGCCGATCTCGGGCACTTTCGCCTGAGGGAACGCGGCCGTCCCGAACGCAGCGATCGCGAATAGGGCGAGAATTGTCAGGAGAGTGTAACGGTAGAGTTTTTTAATCATGATTGCCACAGTCTCGGTCGAGCGGTGTATGAATCGAGGCCCGTACTTTATTCAGACGTAAAACACCGCATTGGACGGACATGTAACAAATTTCTCTTATTCCCTAGCTCAGGGTTTGGCATTAAAGAAAGTAATGAAGTCCTTGGTGATGTCGATCTTTTCGTCGGGAATGGCGACGATGAGGCCGATTTGATCGCGGGAAACGTCCAAGATTATTGCGTAGCCGTTTTGCTTTCCGTATTCAATAAGTGGGTCGCCGATCGCCAGGTCTAGCGGCCCGGTCACGTTGGAAACTCGGCGGTTAATTCGTGTTCTTGCGTCTTCTTCTTTGAATCGGTAATCCCGCTTTAGGCGTTCGTATTCCTCGCGTTTCGCCTCGATAGCCCTTGAGTCCACGGGCCGGCCTCGCTGTGCGGCTTCGGTGCCGGCCTTTATCTCGGTATCAACCGAACGGATGCGTGCTGAAATGTTCTCAAGTTCCTTTTTCGTCGGGGCGAATTCCGTTTCAATACTCTTCAGAGCGTTCGTGTATTTCGTGATACCTGTGCCTGCTGCTTCAAAGGCTTTTGTATCGATGACCGCGATACGTTGTGTTGCTGTTTGAGCAAACGCCGCCGATGCAAATGCTGCAGCAAACAATATAGTGTGAGCTAGAGAGCTAAATTTCTTCATGAGGTTGATTGTTATTCCCATTTGACTTGTATTGTGGAAGATTTCTTTTGCCGATCACGCGGATCCCAGCTGCGATCATCGACGGGTTTATCGTGGTAATTCCGGCGGCCTTGTTTCAGATGCTCGTAGATATGGCGAGTGTGTTTTGGCTCAGTCTCTCTTTCACTATATTTACAGACGTTGTTGTTTGGACATACTTTATTCTTGGTCATGGGCTTTACGGTCGAACGGTGGGCAAGAAGACTCAGAATTTGCGAGTGGTTGATTTCAAGACCGAACAACCTATATCAATGATTCAAGCGCTTTCGCGTGAATCGTTGTTCATAATTCTCGGCGTGATCGCGCTTGTTGTTTCTGCCCTTATCGATTTTGTTCCTATCACCGATGACACGACGCTTTCATCTCTAGGTTTTGGGGTCATTCTCCTCCAAGCGGTTTTCATCATCGTCCAAGTCGTCTATTGTCTCAACAACCCCAAGCGACGCGCACTTCACGATCTGATCGCAGGCACCGTTGTTGTTCGCGATAACGTTCCGCTAGTATTTGCGGAAAACGAACCCCCGGCGCCGTCCGAAGGATAGAAGAATCGCTCTCCGCATTCTTCATCGCGGTTTTGCATTGAGATTCCAGAGGCCGCACTGGGATCGGGCTTAAGCCGCCGGAATAAGGACGTTAAAACGCCCTTCGCGGGCATTTTGAAAACTCGTCCCGCGTGCTGAAGCACATGGCTATGTGCCGCGAAACGCGGAGGAGCCGCCTGAAGGCGGGACTCAGAGCGGGGGAAGCCGCCTGAAGGCGGGACTCAAAACGGAGCAATCACAACGGCGAAGCAGAGCTTCGCCGCACATCGAGCGGCAAGCCGCGTCCTTTCCTACCGAACAGGGACGGCGGCGGTACGGGAGTTATAGAAGGCGATGAAATCTTTTGTGGCGTCGGTGCTTTCGGCTACGAAAAGCAGGGCTCCGGCCTCGGCAAGCTTACTGGTATCGAAGATCACGCTGTAGCCGTTCTTTTTGCCAAATTCGGTGATCGCGTTGCCAATGTCCTGCCTGATCGGCCCCAAGAGGGTCTCACGCCGTTTGTTGACGTCGGCTTCGAGATTGGCCTTGTTGTATTCGATCGTGCGTTGGAGCCGCTCGCCTTCTTCTTTCTTCGTCTGCAACGTCGTCTGATTCGCCGCCGTAACGGCCGTATTCTGCAACTCCGAAAGGATCGCCGAAAGCCTTGCGCTGTCATCTTGAAGCTTCTTCAGTGTGGCCGCGAACTCCGTGTTGATCTGTTTTTCGGCGGCGGTTAGGCGTGTGATCCCGGCCTTTTCATCGAAAAAAGCCGACGTGTTGATCAATACACTTTTCGGCGGTGCCGTTTGCGCAAGAGCCGGCAGGGAAAGGACGATCATGGATACGAGGACTATGGCAGACGAGCGAAATATTGACATAAAAGGCCTCCTGAAAGGTGTTTTTTAGGTCTTTGAGGGACAAACAGGGGAAACCGTTGCTTGGGGAGGCCGAGGTCTTTAATTTGAAGCTCAAGAAGCCGCCTGAAGGCGGGACTCGGAACAGAGAGCCTGTTCAATCCTCGTCGTTAGGCGTGAGGCGGATCATGCCGGAGGGGGATTCGTGGCGACTCCTTAGGGAATCGTAAATCGAAGAGTCTGAACGCCCCGGCAATCGGATGAAACATCACGCAGAAAAATGTCGGCAATATAGCTGCCCGGCGGCACATCTATAAGATCTCTAATCAGAAGCGACTGAGTTTTTAACTGCCCGATCTCTATTTCGTTTAAGATCACGCGGGGAGTAGTCTCGATAAAGCCAACGACGCGGCGATCGCGCGCTGCTGCGAAGCGGACGAAATAATTCAGCTTGGCAACGAGCTTCCCACCCAAAGTTTCGAAAATTAACCTATCGTACCTGGTGCTGGAAACGATCTCTGTGACGACCTTGCCGTCAACAATGGGGAAATCTAATTTGACGTCGAAGTCGAGAGGTGTTCCCCGAGTAAGGACGCAACCACCTTTCGGATCTTTCTTTGGTCGATATAGCGTCTGGGCCGGCGCGACGAGCGGAGTCGTTCCTTGCAAGTATGCTGCCTCGACGAAAAACACGAAAATGAAGAATGCTAAAAGTATCGACTTCATAAAAAAGTCCCAGTTAGGATTCTAACACCGTTCACCTTCAGGAATTCGATGGCTTGGTCGTGCCGTGCGTTGGTTGCGCGAGTCCGCTCCCTCGACTGAGGCGAGCATTGAAGAGCCCCGGTCGCTACGGCACTCGGTAGTGACTAGAATCAGAGAACCACCCCCCGGCTAAAGCCGTACCCCTCCTTCGTAAGGAGGGGAGCTTCTGGGAGCGCGGTCGCTATCGCTCCCGGTAGTGACTAGAATGACCCGCCCGCTCACGCAGGCGGTACTGACAGGCCGGGGCTAGAGGAACCGGCGAAGCAGCAACGTTATGACCAGGGCTCCGAGGAGGATCGGTGCGATGCCGATGAGGGCCATGTGTCGTGTGGCGGCGGGGACGGTACGATCGGCAAAGCGTCGATGCCATTGCCACGGCAGAAGCAGGAGCACGGCTGTTGTGGCGACGAGGATCCAACCGAATACGGTCAAGGCAGTCGGGAATTCGAGTTTCGGGGCCTGGACCAACAGAGCGCCCCCGACGACCATTCGGCCCGCCATTTCCAGATAATGCCGCCCAGCCGATCGCGCAAAGCCCATAAGAAAACGCTTCGCCTGTTCGGGTGCGAAGAGAGACGTCACCCCGAGCCCGAGGAGAAATGTTCCCCAGAGCATTGCCGCGATATAGGTTGTTATGTCGATGATCTGGCTCATTGCATCGGGACCTTGACACCGTTTCGGCCGATCGGCCACCCCTCCGGTGGAGGAGGGGAGCTCCTGAGAACCCGGTCGCTACCGCTCCCGGTACGGACAGGAGCCTGGTCGATACGGCTCCCGGTACTGACAAGAATGAGAGAACCACCCCCCGGCTAAAGCCGTACCCCTCCTTCGTAAGGAGGGGAGCCTGTTGGAACCCGGTCGCTACCGCTCCCGGTACTGACAGGAGCCTGGTCGCTACGGCTCCCGGTACTGACAAGAACGAGAGAACCACCCCCCGGCTAAAGCCGTACCCCTCCTTCCTAAGGAGGGGAGCCTTTAGGAGGCCGGTCGCTACCCCTCCCGGTACTGACCGAGGGGGATCTTCACGTCGTTCTTTTCGGCGAACTCGATGGCTTCCTCGTAGCCGGCGTCGGCGTGGCGAATGACGCCCATGCCCGGGTCGGTTGTCAGGACGCGTTCGATGCGTCGGGCGGCTTCGGGGGTGCCGTCGGCGACGATGACCTGGCCGGCGTGGAGCGAATAGCCGATGCCGACACCCCCGCCGTGGTGAAGCGAGACCCAGGTGGCGCCACCGGCGACGTTGATCATCGCGTTGAGGTAGACCCAGTCGGCGATGGCGTCGCTGCCGTCCTTCATCGCTTCCGTCTCGCGGTTGGGCGAGGCGACGCTGCCGCAATCAAGGTGATCGCGGCCGATGACGATCGGGGCCTTTAGCTCGCCCGAGTCAACCATCTCGTTTATTTTTAGCCCGGCCTTGGCACGGTCGCCGTATCCGAGCCAGCAGATCCGGGCCGGCAGTCCCTGAAATTCGACCTGTTCCTGTGCCATCGTCAGCCAACGTGCGAGATGGTCGTTCTCCGGGAAGAGGTTCATTATCGCCTCGTCGGTTCGGTAGATGTCTTCCTTTTCGCCCGACAAGGCTACCCAGCGGAACGGGCCTTTGCCCTCGCAGAAGAGCGGGCGGATGTAAGCGGGAACGAATCCGGGATAGTCGAAGGCGTTCGCGACGCCGTTGTCCAGAGCGCGCTGCCTCAAGTTATTGCCGTAGTCAAAGACGATCGAACCGCGTTTCTGGAATTCGAGCATTGCCTCGACGTGGCGGGCCATCGAGTCCATCGCGGCCTGTTCGTAAGCGTTTTGATCTCGATCTCTGAACTCCGCTGCCTCTTCGACAGTGTATCCCGCGGGAATATAGCCCATCAGCACGTCGTGCGCGGAGGTCTGATCGGTCACGACGTCTGGGATCACACGCCGTTCGATCAATTCCCAATGGACCTCGGCGGCGTTGCCGAGAAGCCCGATCGATTTTGCCTCTTTCGCCTCGATCGCAGCCTGTGCGAGGTTGATAGCCTCATCGATGCTTTCGGTCGAAACGTCGAGCTGTTTTAGCTGCATGCGGCGTTCGATCCGCCATGGATCGACCTCTACAAGGATGCCCACGCCGCCGTTGAACGTGATCGCCTGTGCCTGTGCCCCGCCCATTTCGCCGAGGCCGGCGGTAAGGACCAGTTTGCCGCTCAGGTCGCCCCAGCCGTGCTGACGCGCGAGCGAGCCGAATGTCTCGTAAGTGCCCTGCAAAATCCCCTGCGTGCCGATGTAGATCCATGAACCGGCGGTCATCTGGCCGTACATCATCAGGCCGTCGCGTTCGTATTGATCGAATTGCTGCTGTGTCGCCCAGTGCGGGACGATATTCGAATTTGCCAAAAGGACGCGCGGCGCGTCCGTGTGGCTCTTGAAAACGCCGACCGGTTTGCCGGATTGGACCAGCAGTGTCTCGTCCTCGTTCAATTCACGCAGACACCGCAGGATCGCATCGAAACTTTCCCAGTTTCGGGCGGCTTTCCCGCGGCCGCCGTAAACGATCAGGTTGTCGGGATCGAACGCGACCTCGGGGTCGAGGTTGTTCTGGATCATCCGGTAAGCGGCTTCGATCAGCCAGTTTTTGCAAGTGATCTCGCTGCCCGTCGGAGCCTTTACGCTTCTTTTAATAGACATAGATGGTCTTTCTGTTTGTAAAGACATAAGCTACAATCAGCCTGCCCATTTCGCAATCCGCCAAAGCTGCCATGCCTGAAGAACGTTCACGGATCGATGAGTTAGAAGCACGCCTCGAACGTCTCGTGCGAACGCAGATCGATTTTCAGGCAGAGGTTTTTCGGATCCGGGATGAGATAGCCGCTATACGCTCGGCCAGGCAGCCGTCTGAAGCGGCCCCGCCAAAAGATACGGCCGGGCCAGGTGAACAATCAACGCCGACATCACCGCAGCCGGAGCCGCCGCGCCCAAAGCCGCCGCCCCGCGAGTCCCCGAATATCCCGCCGCCGACATTTGGCTATTCTCCGGGCCAATCCGCACGAGAATCGGCCCCGGGCTCGGTCAGCGCGTTCGAACGTTACGTGAAGGATTACGTCGATAACGCTAAAGGCGACCTTGAGAAATTCGTCGGTGAAAACCTGATAGCCAAGATCGGTGTCGTGGTCCTGATCATCGGCGTCGGGATCGGCGTCAAATATTCGATCGACAACAATCTGATCAGCCCGATTGCCCGAGTCATTCTCGGCTACGCGTTCGGATTTGGGCTTACCGGCCTGGCGATAAAGCTAAAACCGAAATATCACAATTTCAGCGCGGCACTCGTGAGCGGCGGGATGGCGATCATGTATTTCGTGACCTATTTTGCCTATTCCGCCTACGCGCTCCTGCCGCAATCGGCCGCGTTCGCATTGATGGCGTTGTTCACGCTTTTTACGGTCACGGCAGCATTGGTCTACAGACGCCAGGTCATCGCACATATAGGCCTTGTCGGGGCCTATGCGGTACCCTTTTTGCTGAGTGACGATTCGGGGAACTATCTTTTCCTATTCTCCTACATGTCGATCCTAAACGCCGGGATCCTTGTCATTTCGATCAAGAGATATTGGACGGCGATCTTTTATACCGCATCCGCATTCACCTGGGCGATCTTTGGCGGATGGCTTTCGACGCGGTACACAGCCGATGTCCATTTCGAACTCGCGCTGTCATTTCTGAGCATCTTCTTCGTGGTCTTTTATGCCTCGAAACTGGCCCAGGCAAAGCTCCATGCTGAACATGACAAAAGAGAGAACCTGATCTCAACAATCGCGACGGTTTGCGTGTTCTACATTTTCGCCCTTGCCGTAGAAGGGATTCCCGTTGCGGAAGCGTTTCGATACTGGGCCTTTTTTACCGTCCTCGCTGGCGTCTCGGCGGGTGTACTGATCACCTCGTTCTGGTTCCACGGCCGCTTCGTGATCTATGCAGTTATGCCTTTCGTGTGGCTGATCTTTGGGGACTGGTATATCGAGCGCTACGACGGAAGCGAGCATTTTTGGCTGGCTGCGATATTCTCGGCCGTGTTTTTTGCGATGTTCTATTCGACCGTCCTGGCCCAGAGACTCGCGTCGGATCAATTCAGCATCGTCGAAAAAACGGGACTGTTTCTTACGAATTCCTTCCTGTTTTACGGCTTCGGGTATTCGATGATCGATGGGCAGGACGATCTTCGCGACTATTTGGGGCTTTTCACCGCTGCTCATGCCGGGCTTCATTTCCTGGTAGCCCAGGGTATCAGCCGTTCTCGTCCAGGGGCGGTCGACGTTGTACAGATCCTGACCATTCTGGTCCTGACATTTGCATCGATCGCGATCCCGGTCCAGTTCAACGGAAACGCCGTTACGATGATCTGGGCGGCCGAGGGAGCATTGCTTTTCTGGTTCGGGCGAACACATCTGGTTCGGCTATTCGAGTTCTTTTCTTACCCCGTAATGCTGCTTGCTGCGGCCAGCATGCTGATCGACTGGTTTTTCGTCTACGCGGACCGAACGGGGCTCCCGAGCGAGTCGAACCGCGTACCGCTTGCAAATGGGGACCTTGTAACCGCGTTGGTCGTCGCCGCCGCCTTTGCGTTCGTCTTCGTCACGTACCGCAACACGCGAGACGACGGGCCGATACCAGCTCGATTTGGCCCGTACTTTGGCGGACTCGTCGCGGCCATAGCAGCAGCGGTGCTCTACAACGCGTTTCGAATCGAGATCAGCAACTATCATCACATTCAAAGTGTCCAACTTCGTGCGGTAAGTGTCGGACATTTTCCCCAAGGCTTGGTCGATCTCGTGCGGCTGAACTTCGTTTGGCAGTTGAATTACACGATGGCCTTCGCAGCGGGCATGACGGCAGCCAACGTGAAATACTTCAGATCGAAGGCCCTCGCTGCGATCAATGCGCCGATCAGCCTGTTTCTGCTGCTCCTTTTCACGACGGCGGGGATGTTTGCGTTCAACGAACTTCGCGAGAGCTATATAAGCTCGGGCGGCGGACCTATAAATATTTGGATCCGTTATGTTTCATACACAGCGGCCGGAGTCTTGCTTTATTCGCTTTATCGGTACAGCCGCGAGGCATTCGTCGCCGAATACGTCCCTTCGGAGGTCCTGAGGCTTGGATTCGAGGGCGTCCTGACACTTACGATCCTGATCGCCGTGAGCGGCGAGCTGATCAATCTGATGGGCCAATTCGGTGTTCCGGATGCGACTAAGCTTGGCCTGAGCATCCTTTGGGGTGCTTACGCGCTGGTACTGGTCGTGATCGGGATCGCATGGAATAAGAAGGAGCTGCGTATCGGTGCCTTTGGGCTGCTCGGCGTGACGCTTGCGAAGCTGTTCCTTTACGACATTGCCGATCTCGACACGATCCCCAAAACGATCTTGTTCGTTACGCTTGGAATTATTCTGCTCGTCGTTTCATTTCTTTATAACAAGTACAAAACGGCGATCTTCGGGATCGGAACAGAGAGGTTGGGGGAATGAGCTTTACCGGAAGAAGCATAGTTAATTGGTGAAACGACCCTGTCCGATGTAAATTTTTTCCAATCGGGGCTTCAGAGCCGCCGTGATAAGATTTCCGGGACGATAACAATGGGAGGACGCAATAATATGAGAGATCTAATCCACACTATTCTTACGATCACGTTTGTCATATTTCTCGGCTCCGCGATAAACGCGCAAACGGATACAAAGGCCCAAGATCCGAAATTCGACGCCGAACTGGCAAAGAAGCTCGGCGCAAATGACATGGGGATGCGGAATTACGTCCTGGCTATTTTAAAGACCGGGCCGAACGATGCGACCGTCAAAGGCGATGAACGCACTAAGGCCTTCCGCGGACATTTCGAGAACATGACCCGGCTCGCCGAGGAAGGGAAGCTGGCGGTCGCCGGCCCTTTCGGTCAGAACGACAAGACGTTTCGCGGGTTGTTCATCCTGGCGGTGCCAACGGTGGACGAGGCGAAGAAACTGGCAGAGACCGACCCGGCGGTAAAGGCGGGGATCTTTATCGTCGATTACATCCCCTGGTTTGGCTCGGCGTCGCTAATGGCAACACCGGAGATCCATAAGAAGATCGCAAAGACCAATCCGTAAATGCCGCAGGTAGAACTTATCGTTCACAACATCGGGCACTTGGTGACCTGCGCGTCAAACGGCGGGCCCAAACGGGGTGCCGCGATGCTCGATGCCGGCATTGTGAAAGATGCTGCGGTCGCGGTCCGCGAAGGAAAGATCGTCGCCGTTGGGCCCGAGAATGAGATCGCCGGAAGATTTACGGCGGCAGACTCGATCGATGCAAAAGGCCGGACGGTGTGTCCAGGGTTTGTCGATCCCCACACCCACATCGTCTTCGCCGGCAGCCGTATCGACGAATTCGAGCAAAAGATAAGGGGCGCCGATTACCTTGAGATTCTCGAGGGCGGCGGCGGCATAATCTCGACCGTTCGGGCGACGCGGGAGTCAGCTGAGGATGCACTCGCGGCCGGGGCGATCGAACGTCTCGACAAGATGCTGGCCTGCGGGACGACAACCTGCGAGATAAAGACGGGATACGGCCTGGATACGAAGACGGAACTGAAGATGCTCAATGCGATCGCAAAGGTCGATAGGACTCATCCCGTTGACATCGTTCCGACGGTCCTTGCAGCACATGCGTTTCCGCCTGAGTTTGTAGAAAGGAAAGACGCTTATGTTGACCTGATCTGCGGAGAGATCCTACCAAAAGCCTGGGATTGGTACGCGACCTCGCATTTCCGAGGCAAAGGAACACCGATATTCGCGGACGTATTCTGCGAGAAGAACGCGTTCGATCTCGCCCAGTCGGAACGTGTGCTGAAGACAGCGAAGGCCCTTTGGTTTGGCCTGAAGGCACACGCCGACGAATTCACGAACCTCGGCTGCACGAAGCTTGCCGTTGGAATGGGCGCCGCTTCCGTCGATCATCTCGACGCCATTTCGGACGAGGAGATCGCGTTGCTTGCGGCATCGAACAGCGTGGCGGTGGTCACGCCGCCCGTGAACTTTAACTTCGGTTCCGCCCATTTCGCCGATGCCCGGAAAATGATCGATTCGGGCTGCGTTGTAGCGTTATCTACGGACTACAACCCGGGCTCGGCACCCTGCCCGTCGCAGCCGCTCGCGATGGCTGTCGCTTGTCGGTACCAAAAACTGCTTCCGGCGGAGGCCCTGAACGCTGCGACGATAAACGCGGCGTATGCGATAGGGCTGGGCGAGCAGGTCGGTTCGATCGAGGGAGGCAAATGGGCTGATATGCTTATCCTTGAAACAAATGATTTTCGCGACACGGCCTATGAATTCGGCGGCCAGATCGTGAGAACGGTAATTAAGAAGGGAGATGTCGTGTTTGGCCTAGAATAGGCCCGGGACGGATGGTTTCTAATCAGGCCCATCTTCAGAGATCAGTAGATATGAGAAGTAATAAGACCAGATCCATTTTGACGTTTGCTGTATGGGGCATAATTTGGGCCGCGGCGCTGACCGTGCCCGGACAGATCGTTTCGGAACCCGTTTTGGAGCCGAACAAGCCGATGTCCGTGACGATCCGCGGTGGCGAAGAGAGGACGTTGATCATCAGCCGCAATGAAGGCGAATTTATCGAGTTGAGTTGGGAGGCCGCCGACGGCCTCGAACTAGAATTCTCGCTGTTGACCCCGGCAGGTGAGGACCTGCTCAAAGATCGCGGCTACTTCGAGACAATGACACTTGTCGCACCGACGAACGGGCCGTTCAAGTTCATCGTTAAACTTGCGAGCAAAACCGCTGAAGGGGACCTGATCACGTCGCCGCAGAAGATCACTCTCACATATTCGAATTCTTACACCCCGCCTTCCGGCATCAAGCCGACGGCGGTGAGAACCGTGAACGGGTACCAGACGAAGATCTTTAACGATCCGGATGGCGAATCCTTTTTTACGGTCGAACAGGGCGGCAAGCTCAAGTGGATCGTTAAAGGAGATTCAAAATATTATTTCGCCGACGATAACGAATACGACCAGCGTTCTGCCCGAATGTTTCGGCAAACGGCCGATAAGACCGGCGACGGGAACCCAGATATTGCAGTGAGAAGCTGGTCGGGCGGCGCCCATTGCTGCTTTGGCCTCCACTTTTTCGAACTCGGAAGGCAGTTTAGGGCGGTGCCCCCGATCATGACGGGCGACGCCGAGGTTTCGGTCGTCGGCCGCAATCCAAAGGGCGGGCTGCGGCTGAAGACTGCCGACTCGGCATTTGCCTATTGGAACACGAGCTTTGCGGCTTCGCCGTTTCCAGATCTTATTCTCGACTTTCAAAAAGGCGAATGGCGGCCCAATTTTGCCGCGATGAAAAAGCAGGCTCCGACAAAAGCCCAATTAGCTGCCGAAGCCGCGAAGATCCGTCCGAAACTGAGCACGAAGCCATATGAAGGAGTTGATGTCGGATATCTCGAAGAGGTCTTTTGGGGAACGATCCTCGACCTGATCTACGCCGGAAATGAGTCGGCGGCGTGGGATTATCTCGACCTAGTCTGGCCGGAAGAAAAACCGGGAAAGGAACGTTTCAAGGCCGATCTTCAGGATCAGCTTGGAAAGAGCCGTTTCTGGCGGATGATAACCGAAGACGGGGCGGCACAATAAGTGGATCCAATTCTGATCAATGGTGAAGACCTGACGTTCGAGCAGGTCGTCTCGACGGCTTTCGGAAAGCCCGGCGAGCCGCGAGTCGTCCTTGACGAACCGGCCAAGTCGAAGGTGACTCGAGCAGCAGCTGCCGTCGATACCCTTCTTGAACGCGGCGAGATCGCTTACGGGATCACGACCGGTTTCGGTGCATTCAAGGATAAGATCATCGGCCGGGACGAGGTCGAAAAGCTCCAGCGAAACATAATTCTGAGCCATTCGGTGGGCGTCGGCGAACCGTTCGATACAGCCACGGTCCGGGCGATCATGCTCATCCGGGCGAACACGCTGGCCCGCGGATTTTCGGGCATTCGGCTTGAAACGCTCGAACTGATCCTCGAATGTTTGAACCGAGGCGTCCATCCCGTGATCCCTGAAAAGGGAAGCCTCGGAGCCAGCGGCGACCTTGCACCGCTTGCCCATTTCGGATCGGTGCTCATCGGCGAGGGACGCGCGGAGTTTGAAGGCGAAGTCCTGCCTGGCGGCGAGGCCCTTTCGCGCGCCGGCCTTTCGCCGGTGACGCTAAAGGCGAAAGAAGGCCTTGCAATAACGAACGGAACGACGGTGATGACCGCCCTCGGCCTGCTCGAAACCTGCCGTTCGATCCGGCTTGCGGATCTCGCAGACATCTCGGGGTGCCTGAGCCTTGAAGCTCTCGACGGGACGGTCTCGGCGTTCGATGAGCGTATCCATCAGCTTCGCCCGCATCCCCGGCAGATCGACTGTGCCCGGAATCTGAGGCAGATCCTCGAGGGAAGCGAATTTCTCCGCGGTCACGACCCGAAGAATATCCAGGACGCGTACACCCTACGATGCATGCCCCAGGTCCACGGGGCCTGCCGCGACGCCGTGGCGTACGCCGAATGGCTGGTTAAGCTCGAACTGAACGCGGTGACCGACAATCCGCTGATCTTCGTTTCCGAGCCGCCAGAAGGCGGGACTCAAAACATTGAGGTAATTTCAGGCGGTAATTTTCATGGTGAACCGCTGGCGCTGGCCTTTGATTACCTGACGATCGCATTGTCCGAATTGGGGAACATTTCCGAGCGGCGGATCATGCGCCTGACGGATGAATCGTCGAACGCCCACGTGCTTCCGGCGTTCCTGACGGAACACGGCGGGCTGAATTCGGGATTTATGATCGTGCAGTACACGGCCGCGGCCCTCTGTTCGGAGAATAAGGTGCTCGCTCATCCGGCGAGCGTCGATACGATACCGAGTTCGGCGAATGTTGAGGACCACGTTTCGATGGGCCTGACGGCGGGGCTGAAATTGCGGCAAGTGGCGCGGAACCTTGAGATAATACTCGGGCTGGAACTTCTGTGCGCCGCTCAGGGGATCGACTTTCGGCGCCGCGTGATCGGCCCGGAACGCAAATTGGGTAGGATGACCGCACCCATCTATGAAGCGATCCGAAAACGGATCCCTTTCATCGAAAATGACGTGTATATGAAGGACCATCTGGATTCGGTCGGTCACCTGGTCAAAGAGTTTGTCGAGGAGAACTCTGTAATGGAGGCGGACGATGGCTGACCACAGATCCTCTTTCTTTTCTCGGCTGGCGAAGACGATAGCGGTCGCGGCCGGAAAGCCGCTGACCTTTGTTTTGGCCGTGGCGGTCCTTATATTGTGGGCGGTGTCCGGGCCGGTGTTCGGCTTTAGCGATACCTGGCAATTGGTGATCAACACGGGCACGACGATCGTGACTTTCCTGATGGTTTTCCTGATCCAAAACACTCAGAACCGCGACACTGAAGCGATCCAGATCAAGCTCGATGAATTGATCAGGGCCGTAAAAGGGACTCGCGAAGAAGTGATGGACCTTGAGGAACTGGATGAACGCGAACTGGACGCGATACGAAAAGAGTATCTGGACATGGCCGAGCGGGCCCGGGATGCTTTGGAGACACGGAGGAAATGAAGTTGAGGAGTACACTCGCCGTCTTACTGATGCAGAACGCGATCCTGACCAGCGTGATCGCAGGACAAGCGCCGATCGACGTCCCCTCGGACTTCAGAGATGCGGTGAAAAAGCGTCTGGAAAAACGCGGGCTGAAACTGGAAGCGGTTTGCCCGGTCGATACCGACATCGTGGCCGCCCGTATCTTTAAGGATTACGGTGCGATGTTCATCGCGTCAAAGTCGGTAACGCCGCCTTCGAAATGCGTTTTCGCGAATGAGGACGACGTTAGTGATTTTCAAGCTTCGGTCAAGATCCGGAAGGAGCGGCTGAACGGGCGGGAGATCGAGCTTCAGGAAGCAGCGATGGAAGCTTTGCTTGAGGCAAACAAGGCGGCCTTAAAGAAGAAATTGAAGATCACGCCGCGCGGTGCCTCCGCAAGCCGACGCGGTTATGCCGATACACTGAGGATCTGGAACTCGCGATTCGATCCGGCCCTCGCCCATTGGGTCAGGAACGGCAGGATCAAAAAGGAAGACGCGGCGAAGGCCGCGGCGATGGAAACGAACGACCAGGTAGCCCGGGTCATCGAATGGGAAAAAGATTCGATCTGGTTCAGCACCGGTCTCAATCGTTCGATATTTTCCTCGGTTGCCGCACCGGGAACGTCGCAGCATCTGTCGATGATCGCCCTGGATGTCACGGAGTTTGCGGACAAGAACGTAAGGGCGATCCTTAACGATCACGGGTGGTTCCAGACGATAATTGACGACACCCCGCATTTCACATATCTTGGGCTGGACGAGGACGAACTGCCGAAACGCGGCCTGATCGCAGTGCCGCGAGACGGCTTTATCTTTTGGATACCGAACTTTGATCGATGAATTCCAACCTGATCTCGCGCATTACCTTTATTGCGGCCTGCGTGGTTGCTGCGTCGGGCTGCTGGACAAGCCCGAAGTCGCAGTCGCCCGAAGGCCCGGTGAATTATCGAAACGAACGCGTCGATTTTTCCAATACGAACGTGAAGGACCTGGTCAACTCGAATAAAGCGATGAACTCGAACCGGGAAGATGACCGATCTAAGAAAGAGGGATATGCCGCTAACCTCCCTTCGGGCTTTGAACAGCCGACGGACGATGTGGGACGGATGCTCCTTCGCGAGTACGGATCTGTTTTTGTCGCGAGGGGCGGAGTGACGCCGCCGGCCAAGGTCGTCTTTCGCGATCAGGACGAGGTGTCGGGCTTCCAATCCGGCTTGAAGACCTCGAAGGCCACGATCGGCGGATCTCGGCTTGAGCTGCAAGCCCCGGCGATGGAAGCTTTGCAGGCCGCGATCGGGCAGGCCAGGGCGAAGGGCCTGGACATATCGCCTCGCGGTGCCGATTCAGCAAAGCGGACCTACGACGAGACCGTCGGGCTATGGAAAAGCCGCGTCGATCCGGCGCTTGTCCATTGGGTCGGAAAAGGAAAGCTCACGAAGGCAGATGCAGACCGAATCAAGGGAATGTCCACGTTTGACCAGGTCAAGGAAGTGCTGCGGCTGGAAGAACAGGGCATTTACTTCGCCAAGGACCTGTCGAAATCGATCATCTATTCGGTGGCGCCGCCCGGAACGTCGCAGCATCTTTCGCTGCTCGCCTTCGACGTAAAGGAATTCGACAACGCCGAGGTGCGCCGCATCCTGAACGAAAACGGCTGGTTCCAGACAGTGGCGTCTGACCTTCCGCACTTCACTTATCTTGGTGTGAAAGAGAGCGAACTTTCGGGCCTGGGTCTTAAGAGAATGACCAGTTCGGGCCGGACGTTCTGGGTTCCGGATGTGTGAAGTGTCGAGTGACAGGTCAAGCGATCGCCCGCAAAGTCGCAAAGACGCAGAAGAGAGTCCAAGAGCTGACGTGACGAAATACACACACCGCAATCCGCAATTAGAATGGGGACATATTTAGCTGGTAAACCTAAAGCACTTCCTTTATCATCAACCCGTAAGAATCGCTAAACGAACCATTAGGGGTGACTGCAATTGCAACCAACCAATATTTCCGATCCCGAATATTTTCACAAGGTCGTTGACTGCCAATGGGCATGCCCGGCACACACGCCCGTTCCCGAATACATCCGACTGATCGCCGAGGGTAAATACACCGAGGCTTACATGATCAACTGGGACTCGAATGTGTTCCCGGGGATCCTGGGCCGTACGTGCGACCGGCCATGCGAACCTGCCTGCCGCCGAGGGCGGATAGACGAGGAGCCGGTGGCGATATGCCGGCTGAAGCGCGTCGCGGCCGACCATCGCGAAGACCCGCTCCCGCATATGCCGCAAGGCCCGTTCGAGCCGAACGGCAAGAAGGTGGCTTTGATCGGCGCGGGGCCGGCGAGTTTGACCGTCGCGCGGGACTTGGCTCCGCTAGGGTACGAGATCCATCTTTTTGACGAGCAGTTCAAGGGCGGCGGTTTTATGCTCTCGCAGATACCCGCATTTCGGTTGCCTGAACGCGTCCTGGATGAAGAGGTCGATTATATCCTTCGGCTCGGCATCCATACTCATTTCAAGCATTACGTCGCATCACTTAAAGAAGTACTTGAACAGGATTACGACGCGGTATTTGTCGGGACCGGGGCCCCGAGAGGGCGGGAATTGAAGATACCCGGCCGCGAGGAAGGGGCGGCGAATATCCATATCGGCATCAATTGGCTCGGTTCGGTGGCGTTCGAACACACCCATTCGATAGGCAAGACGGTGATCGTCCTGGGCGGCGGAAACACCGCGATGGACTGCTGCCGTACGGCCCGGCGGTTGGGCGGCGAGGACGTGAAGGTGATCGTGCGTTCGCCTTTCGAGACGATGAAGGCATCGCCCTGGGAAAAGGAAGATGCGATGCACGAGGACATCCCGATCATTGACAATCACGTACCGAAGAGCTTCGTGTACGAAGCCTGTGAGCCGCTAGCAGTGAGCAGTGAGCAGAAAGAAACTGCTGACGGCTCACCGCTCACAGCTCACCGCCTTGTAGGGATGATGTTCGAGAAGGTCGAAGCCGTTTATGACGAGAACGGCAAGCGCTCGCTTGTCCCGACGGGCGAGCCTGAGGTCTTTTATCCGGCCGACGACGTGCTGGTCGCGATTGGGCAGGAGAACGCGTTTCCGTGGATCGAGCGGAATATCGGCATCGAATTCGACAAATGGGACATGCCGGTCGTTGACCGAACGACCTTTCAATCGACGAACCCGAAGGTTTTCTTTGGCGGGGATGCGGCGTTCGGGCCTGAGAATGTGATCACCGCCGTCGCCCACGGGCATCAAGCCGCGATCTCGATCGACCTGCTATGCAAGGGCGAGAACCTGCTGACCAACCGGCCGCCGCCGCACGTCAATCTCCATTCGATGAAAATGGGTATCCACGAATGGGCTTACGACAGCGAGATCGACGAATACGACCGCCTGGTCGTGCCGCAGGCGCCGAAGACCGAGACGCTGATAAACCGCAAGAAAGAGGTCGAGCTCGGGTTTGACCCGCTGGCCGGTTATGAAGAAGCGAAACGCTGTCTGAACTGCGACGTTCAGACCGTTTTTTACGCCCCGAAATGCATCGAGTGCGACGCCTGTGTCGATATCTGCCCGACAAGCTGCATCACCTTCACGGCCAACGGCGACGAAAACGATCTTCGCACGCGGACGAAGGTCCCGGCGTTGAATCTAAAGCAGGACCTTTACGTCTCGGAACCCGTTCCGCAAACCGCTCGGGTGATGGTCAAGGACGAAGACGTCTGCCTCCACTGCGGCCTCTGTGCCGAACGCTGCCCCACCGCCGCCTGGGACATGCAGGAGTTCTGGTACAACGTAACAAAAGCCGGCGGCGTTAAGTACGGCCAGATGGTCCAGATCACGAGGAATGGGAACGGTACGGGATCAGAATCGCCTGCGTGAGCGGCGGGAGTGGTTTGTCGACTTATGATCGACCGAAGGTAATACTTATGACAGCTGAAACAATGGATATCATGGAGAGGGCAGAAATGCTGCCGATCGATATGAAGCTCGAGTTGGTCGATCGGCTATTGGAAAGCATCGGTCCGACACAAAAGGAGATCGACGAACTCTGGAAGGTCGAGATCGAACGCCGAGTCGAAGAAGTTCGCTCCGGCCGGGTTGAGACGATCCCTGGTGAACAAGTCTTCGCGGAAATCGAAGAACGCTTTGGCAAATGACCTTCGAATTTCATCCCTAGGCGAGGGCTGAGTTTATCGACTCGATCGCCTATTACGAGGAATCCAGCGCAGGTGTCGGGATTAGATTTTCAAGAGAGGTTTACGCAACGATCAATCGAGTGATCGCAAATCCAACCTTGTGGCCACGTATAACCGAAAGCACGCGTCGCTGTTTTGTACGCAGATTTCCATACAGCGTCGTTTACGAGATCAGGGAAAAAGACGTTCTGATCGTCGCCGTAGCACATTTCAGCCGCGAGCCTTTTTACTGGCGCGATCGAACTTAATGAAGAGTTTGTCCACCGCCGCCTGGGACATGCAGGAGTTCTCAAACAACGTGACCAAAGCCGGCGAGATCAAATACGGCCCAACCGTCGTAGGCAATTTCGTCCAGATCCAAAGGAATGGAAATGGCGCGGCCTAGTTCTACCTTGAATGAAGTGTGGGTGCAGTCGCAATGAAAAAACTTACAACACAAGAGAAGAAGAAGCTGAGCTATGAGCGAGATCGTCGAAACGTTTATGGTGAGGCTCCACACGCGGCAAGGAAGAACATTCCTTTACAGAAGGCAAAGAGAAACCGCGCTAATCGAAGAGCCGAACACGAGGCCCTAGCGATAGGAGGCGCGCTCGAATCGGACACCGTAGCCGACATCATCGACACGAATCTGGACCGGAAGGCTCCAAGTGACTGGAAGAAATATCCCGACGCTCCACTCGGCGAAGTGATTGCAGATAAGGAGCGTCGTCGAAAGATAATGCGCGAAAACGGTGGAAGAAGCGCTCTCCGAACGATCACGAAGCTGGTTAAGGACGTTTCAGATACGGAATAGCCTTAGCAAATCGCTTTCGAAACCTTAAGAGGTCCCCACGAAGGGCAAAAAGTTCGAGACGACGCGTAAAAAGTGCCTCGCGATGCCACGACCGTAATTGGCAATCGGGTACAGATCCAAAGGAATGGAAATGGTGCGGGCTAGTTTTGCATTGAATGAAATGTGGGCTCTGCGTCTTTACATATGCTCCGTGGTGATACTTTTTGCCGCGGTGTCTGAAATACGCGCGCAGAAGCAAGTGAGCTACTGTTCGCTTTTCGATTCCGCGAACGAAGGAAGAACGGTGATTTCGTCTGCCCTGATGTTTCATTCGACTGTCAGTAGAGTGGACGGAGCCGATACGTTTCTATATTCACCTGACTGTAATGGTCCCGATTATTTTGCGATCCCCGAAGGTGATTCAAAGGTCTGGAAGAAATGGAATCACTTCTTTGCCCGACTGCCGTCAGAAAAAGATCTGGTCTTAGAGATCAAGTTTGAAGGCCGATCAGAGGTGGCTACGGCACACTTGTTCGGCAGTCTTGACGGCTGGGCGAGGGCGCAGGTCATATTATCCAAAATCATTTCGATAAATGACGTCACCGAAACAAACGGTATTCGCGCGAAGTGGAACGCGGAGAAACCCGAGGTTGAGCGTATCGAAGAGATGGGGAACCTGCTTGATTTCTTTTTCAACTCCCTATTGGCACCAAGAAATATCGGACAGCCCGTGCTCGACCTGATGTCGGACGAGTTTAGTTTTGTCGATTTGACTGGAAAGGTGTTCGGGAAAAATCAATATGCGAGCCTGGATGCTCCTTGGGTTTCGTCGTCGACCGGCGTGAAGGAGATGCGTAGTAGTCGAAAATTGATAAACAAGACGAACGACATGATGAAATGGCGAGCAACATTCGAACTCTTGTTTAATGGCGCACCGTCACGTACGTATTACTGCGACGTGACATTAGTGTTGCGAGGGGGCGATTGGTTAATCCGCGACGCGAAAATGCTCACGAAACACTAAGTATCCTCAATCATGGGCAAAGAGTTTGCTACGCACCACCATGACTTGCTCACGAGGCGGTCGGAGTGGAAGTCAGAACCGGGAGCGGTAGCGACCGGGTTCTTGGGACGCTGGGTAGAGACTATGCGTGAAGGATTATGAACTCGTAGCGACTGGCTCGGTGAAGGCAGACATGTATACTTGCGAAGATCGAAAATCCCAGTCGCTACCGCTCCCGATTCTGACCTTGCGGCGACGGCCACTTGCGAGAGCGATCTGATGAGTAAGAACAACGAAAGAGTTTTCGCGATGAGTTTTGCAAGTGTGTATCCACACTACGTGACGAAGGTGGAGTCGAAGGGGCGGTCGAAGGATGAGCTGCACGAGGTTATTCGGTGGCTGACGGGTTACACGCAGAAGGGCCTGGAGAAGGTGATCGAGAAGAAGACGAACTTTCGCGACTTTTTCGAGAAGGCTCCGAAGTTCAATCCGAACGCACATTTGATCAAGGGCGTGATCTGCGGATACCGCGTCGAGGAGATCGAGGACCCGCTGATGCAGAAGATCCGCTACCTGGATAAGATCATCGACGAACTCGCGAAAGGGAAGAAGATGGAGAAGATCTTGCGGAAACCGGAGTGAATAATATGGCAAAAGTAACAGGAATAGGCGGCGTTTTTTTCAAGAGCACTAACGATCACAAGGCGCTTTCGGCCTGGTACGCGAAGCACCTTGGGCTGGAGTTGGAGCCGTGGGGCGGAGCTATCATCAAATGGCCTGACGATAAAGCCGAGGACGGCGGCCTGACCGTTTGGAATGCGGCCGCCGGGGACACGAAGTGGTTCAGCCCGAGCGATTCGTCCTTTATGATCAACTACCGCGTCGATAACATGGCGGAGATGATCGAACAGCTGACCGGCGCCGGCATTGAGATAATCCAGGGCCCGGAATCGCACGAAAACGGTAAATTCGCATGGATAATGGACCCGGACGGCAATAAAATAGAACTTTGGGAGCCGATGCTGTGGGACGAGAAGAACAAGAGCGCTTGATCCACCGGGAATGGTAGAATGTGACGAGGGTACCAAGTATGTCTGTGATGGCGGAAGCAGAAAAATTGATCTTCAGCCTTTCGGAAAAGGACCGAGCTGAGTTGGTAGGAAAAATACTGCGGTCGTTGCCGCTGTATGCGGATGACGGCGGATTAGCGGAGGCTCGACGGCGTGATATTGAGATGGACGAAAATCCGGAGTCGATCATTTCTTTGGAGCAACTAAACGAGAGACTCTCAGAACGTTTCCCGTTTCTCCGCAAATGACCGTTCAACTTAATTCGGCTGTTCACGATGACCTTCGCGAGGCGATCGAATATTACAACAGGACTGCGGGAAGTGAGATCGCCATCGACTTTCACGACGAATTCCTTCGACTCGCCGGCCTAGCAGCCGACGCTCCACGTACCTTCCGAATTTACAGAGAGGACTCGACGGAGATACGAAGGGTTAATCTCCAACGATTTCCGTATCATTTTCTTTTCAGACAGATAGATAAGAATTCAATAAGAATTTTGATCGTCCGACACGATCATCGGCATCCATCATACGGATTGGACCGTTGGTAATTATGAAGATCAACGATTTTGTAGTCAGGTTTGCGAACGTCAATGGCACGGGTTCGGCATCAGCGAACGCGCTGTTTACCAAGGCGGTTTTTCGGATGGGCGTGCCGGTGACGCCGAAGAATATTTTTCCGTCGAACATCCAGGGCCTACCGACCTGGTACGAAGTGCGGGTTTCCGAAAAGGGCTATCTCGGGCGCCGCGAGGGCGTCGATCTGATGGTGGCGGTCAATCCGCAGTCGATAAAGCAGGATTACGCGGATGTCCGGCCGGGCGGTTATTTTGTTTACGACAATACAAAACCGCTCTCGCCTGAGTACGACCGAACGGATATCACCCATCTCGGCATCCCTATGACGGCGCTTTGCCGTGATGAATTCAGCGACCCGCGGCAGCGGCAGCTTTTTAAGAACATCGTTTACATAGGGGCTTTGGCTACGCTTTTCGATATCGAATTCGCTGTCCTTGAAGGGCTGATAGGCAACCAGTTCAAGGGGAAGGAAAAGCTGATCGAGCCGAATATCAAAGCGCTGAACCTGGGCGTCAACTTCGTTAAGGAGAATTTCGAATACCCGTTCGACCTTCGCGTTGAACGCCGCGACCTGCTAGACGACAAGATCCTATACAGCGGCAATTCGGCCTGCGCCCTCGGGGCGATCTATGCTGGCGCGACCGTCGCGGCGTGGTACCCGATCACGCCATCGACCTCCGTGGTCGACGCTTTTGCATCGTATTGCGCGAAGTACCGGGTCGATCCGGAGACAGGTCGAAACAACTACGCTATCGTTCAAGCCGAGGATGAGCTCGCCGCGATCGGGATGGTCATGGGGGCAATGTGGAACGGCGCCCGAGCCTTTACGGCGACCAGCGGCCCGGGCGTTTCGCTGATGAATGAGTTCCTCGGGCTTGGCTATTTCGCCGAGGTGCCGACCGTTTTGATCGACGTGCAGCGTACGGGCCCCTCGACCGGAATGCCGACGCGGACGCAGCAATCCGACATTCTCCTTGCAGCGTATGCTTCACACGGCGACACGAGACACCCGCTGCTTTTTCCGGCGACGCCGAAAGAGTGTTTTGAGATGACCGCCGACGCCTTCGACCTTACCGAGCGTTTGCAGACACCGGTCATCGTGATGACCGACCTTGACCTGGGGATGAACGATCACGTAACCGAGCCGCTTGAATGGGACGACGGCCGCGCATACGACCGCGGAAAGGTGTTGGGGCCGAAACAGCTCGACGAGATCTATAACAACGGAACTGCTTTCAAGGGGAAATACGGCCGCTATCTGGACGTTGACGAGGACGGCATACCTTATCGGACTATCGCTGGTACACACGTTACCAAAGGAGCCTTTACCACCCGAGGTTCAAGCCGCGACGAATACGCCGTTTATACCGAGAGCAGCGAGACCTATGTCCGCAACGTTGACCGGCTGATGCGTAAATGGGAAACCGCAAAGGAGCTTGTTCCGCAGCCCGTTTTCTACCATTCTGGGATGAAGCATGAGTCCGCCCATGGCGATGTCGCAAAGGGTGAAAAAGACGGCGTGATCTTCTTCGGCACATCTATCTATTCCGCCGAAGAGGCTATCGAAATGCTCGCCGGCGAGGACATCAAACTTGACGCGATGCGTCCGCGGGCTTTCCCATTCGGAAGGGCCTTTGTCGAATTCGTCGAATCACACGAGCGCATTTTCGTCATCGAGCAGAATCGCGATGCCCAGTTCAAGAGCCTGATGATGATCGAACTCGGCACCGATCCGGCCAAGCTCATCTCCGTTCTGAACTACGACGGCATGCCGATCACGGCGGATAATATTTACAGGCAGATAAAGGGGAATTTGGGTTAGTATTATTTTATGGATGATAAGGCTTTATTAGAACGGATAGCCCTCAACCCGAATGTGCTGTCAGGCAAGCCCGTTATTAAAGGAACGCGGCTGTCGGTCGAGTTTATACTGAATCTCATGGCGCACGGCGCGACAATTTCGCAGATATTGGAAGAGTATGAGGGATTGACCGTCGAAGACATACAGGCATGCCTGCTGTTTGCGGGAGAATCGCTGAGCAGGAGCGAGTTTATGCCGCTTGTCGTCGAGACTGCTTAGATGAGATTCCTTGTTGACGAATGGGCCGGGCCGGCCGTCGAGAAAGGACGCAATATGAAGAAGGAATATGATTCTTCAAAGGGAGTGCGAGGCAAATTCTACAACCCGGACGGGAAATTCAATATACCGGTGTACCTAGAGCCGGAGGTCGCCGCGTTCGTGGATCAATTATCTGCAAAGAAGAAACTTGATAGGAGCCAGATCGTCAATCGCCTTTTGAAAAAGAACCGAGAGATCATTGAGCTGTGATCTAAAGAGAATCATGCACGAGACAGATTCTTCGAAACACACCTCGGGTTTTAGTTAGGTTCGTATGTTGGTCACTGCGGATAATATTTGAAAACAATTTAAGAGTAGATTTGAACAATAATGACCTACGTTAGATCAACATTCAGACATCCGGCCCTGCCGAAGAATGAGCTCGGGTACACGGTCGATTATTATGAGGGCTCTCTGAGCACGTTATGTGCGGGCTGCGGGCATGATTCGATCAACGCGGCGATCGTGGAGGCGTGTTGGCAATTGAACATCGAGCCTCACAAGGTGGCTAAGCTTTCGGGCATCGGCTGCTCGTCGAAGTCTCCGGCTTATTTCCTTTCGAATTCGCACGGGTTCAATTCGGTTCACGGCCGAATGCCGAGCGTCGCAACGGGGGCTAATTTGGCCAATCGCGACCTGATCTATTTCGGCGTTTCAGGCGATGGCGACACGGCTTCGATCGGGATGGGGCAGTTTGTCCATGTTGTACGCCGGAATCTGAAGATGGTTTACCTGGTGATGAACAACGGCTGCTACGGGCTGACCAAAGGGCAGGATTCCGCGACCGCCGACGCCGGCTCCAGGAACAAGACCGGGCATGAGAACTTGTTCGCTGCGATCGACCTCGCCAGCCTGGCGATCGAGCTTGGGGCGACCTTTGTTGCGCAGAGCTTTTCCGGCGATAAGGAACAGCTCGTACCGCTTTTGAAGGCGGCGATGCACCACAACGGTTTCGCCTTTCTAAACGTCATTTCGCCGTGCGTTACCTTCAACAATAATTCCGGTTCGACGAAATCCTACGACTACGTTCGGGAGCACATGGCCGCCACCGCCACGATGGACTTCATCCCGATCATGCGTGAGATCACAACGACGTATGAGGCTGGCTCGATCCAGGACCTGACGATGCATGACGGATCGGTCATCCGCCTTAACAAACTAGAAAAAGATTGGGACCCTTACGATAGACTGTCGGCGACCAACGCGGTTCGCCAGGCAAAGCGGCGCGACGAGATCCTCACCGGCCTGCTCTATGTCAACGAGAATTCGATAGATCTTCACGAATTGCTGAATACGTCTTCGACCCCGCTCAATGCTTTAGGAAAAGACGATCTGTGTCCGGGTAATAAGGCTCTCGAATCGTTGAACGGTTCATTGCGGTAATCTGCCGTCATGCCCACCCCTCACGAGGCCTGTCTAAAAAGTGCGGGTCCGGGTCGTGCCGCGCTTGAATGATGGACCACGATCTTTCAAATTTGATTCGGTTCAACCATAAACACATCGTTGCGGCAAAAAGGGGAACTTCCGCGCTCGTTGCGAAGTAATTCACATCTCCCCCCAGCCGGACGAAATGAGTTCGTTGCGGCGGACCGCTAAGTACCTTGATCTTCTGCGAAAACAAGCGAAAACAGGCCGTTCCGTGAGCAGGGTTCGCTGGCATTGAAATTGCTTTTCCGCAATGCGATGGCCGCAATTCCCATTAAGATCGTGAGTCCGCCGGCGACGGAGATCCGTCGAGTTGTCGGCGAATGGACGGGCGACCGAAACGGGCCGACGCTGATAGTTGTCGGGAGTATCCATGGAAACGAGCCGAGTGGGCGGCTCGCGCTCGCTCGTGCGTCGGAATTCGTGGATCGGAAGGCCGGCGAACTGAAGGGCCGCGTTCTTTTCCTTACCGGGAATGTTCGAGCTTCAACGCTCGGCGTCAGGTTCGTGGATACAGACCTCAACCGGCATTGGACCCGCGAGAACATCTTGCGCAACTCCGCCGCATCGGCAGAAAGCCATGCCTCTGAAGACCAAGAACAGAGCGAATTGTTGCAGTCGATAGGGGAGTCTCTCCGTACCGCGGTGGACGAGATCTTTGTGCTTGACCTTCATTCGACGTCGGCCGGCGGGGCACCGTTCGCAACGGTGGGCGACACGATGCGTAATCGGCGATTTGCGATGAAATTCCCGGTCACGTTGCTGCTGGGGATCGAAGAACAGCTTGAAGGGACCCTGCTCGAATTTCTCAACAACGAGGGGGCCGTAACGCTCGGTTTCGAGGCCGGCCAGCACGACGATCCTGCGTCGGCCGACAATCACGAAGCGCTCGTGATGTTAGCATTAGTGTATAGCGGCGTTCTTGAAAAGGCCGATCTGCCGGACTTCGAGGTGCTGGCAAAGCGGCTCAGATCAGCGATGCCGAGGCACCAGATCATCGAGGTCCGGCATCGTGAGGCGATCACCGCGGGGCAGGGTTTTGAGATGCGGCCGGGATTCGCGAATTTCGATCCTGTGCGGAAGGGCCAGATACTTGCAAGCGATCTTTCCGGCGATATTGCCTCTCCTGAGACCGGTATTATAATGATGCCGCTATATCAAAAGAAGGGTGAAGACGGGTTCTTCATTGCCCGCAAGGTCGCTCCGTTTTGGCTTCATTTGTCGGCGTTGCTCCGCAGGTTTGACGCAGCCAGGCTGATGCATCTCCTGCCGGGCGTTTCCGAGGTGCCGGGGCATCCGGAACAACTCAGGGTGGACACGCGGATCGCGAGATTTTTCCCGCTCCAGATCTTCCACCTTCTCGGATTCCGCAGGCTTCGATGGAGCAACGAATTTCTATTGGTCAGCCGGCGTCGATTCGATACCGTCAGCCCGTTCGCGGCAAAGGGGCATTGAATTATGGGTGAAAAGACGATAACCACAGGCTATGACGAATCCGAGATGCGATCGTTCACTCGCTCGGTCCTGAACGATCTTCAGGCTTTGGCGACGTTGATCGACTCTGGCTTGATGGAGGAAGAGGTCTGGCGGATCGGAGCCGAGCAGGAGATGTTCCTCGTGGATCCGTCGATGCATCCTTCACCGATCGTCACCGAGCTTATCAACACCGTGAAAGACGGCCGGTTGACCACGGAGATCGGGAAATTCAACCTGGAAGCAAACCTAACGCCCCGAGAATTCACCGGAAGCTGCATGTCGGATCTTGAAACCGAGCTCAACGACGTTCTTCAAGAGGTCCGAAAGGGTGCGGCGCAGTTCGATTCCTCGCTTGTTCTCGCGGGTATTCTCCCGACGATCCAGCTATCCGATCTGACCGAGGAAAACCTTACCCCGAACCCCCGTTACCACGAGATCAACCGGATCGTCACGAAGCTTCACGGAAAAGACCGGCAGATCCACTTGAAGGGCCTGGACGAGATACAGCTGACCCTACAGGACACATTTATCGAGTTCTGCAATACGAGTTTTCAGGTCCATCTACAGGTCGGGGCCAGTCAATTCCCGCGTTATTACAATTGGGCCCAGGCGATCTCGGGCCCGGTCCTTGCGTCTGCCGTGAATTCCCCCATTCTGTTAAACAACAGGCTGTGGCACGAGTCCCGGATCGCCCTTTTCCAGCACGCGACGGATACCCGATCAGAGGTCCATCGTGAACGAAATCAGATGCCGCGGGTCAATTTCGGCGACGAATGGGTAAAGGGGAGCATTCTCGAGGTCCTGCGCGAGGACGCGGTCCGGTTCCGGATCCTCCTAACGCAGCGGCGGGACGAGAATTCGCTCGAAATGATCGCGCAAGGCAAGATTCCCGAACTTTACGCCTGGCGGCTGCACAACGGGACCATTTGGCGATGGAATCGCCCCTGTTACGGGATCATCAACGGAAGACCGGGTTTGCGGATCGAGGCGCGATACCTGCCGTCCGGGCCGACCGTGGCGGACGAGGTGGCGAATGCCGCTTTTTTCCTGGGTTTGATGAAGGCTCTTCCGGAGGAGTTCGGCGATGTCGAAAAGCTGATGCCGTTTGACAGCGCAAAGACGAATTTCTTCAACGCCGCCCGCTATGGCTTAAATTCTCAGACTCTTTGGCTCGGCGGAAAAAGCCGCCGAACGGACCGACTTATTCTTGAAGAACTGCTACCGAGGGCCGGAAAAGGCCTCGAAATGGCCGGGGTTGACAGATCTGACATAACGAGGCTTCTGGGAATTCTGGAAGCGAGGGTGAGCTCCGGAAAGACGGGTGCACAGTGGATGCTAGATTCGATCGGCAGCATGGACCCGAAAGCCAAACTGAACGTCAGGATGCGGAGCCTGGTTGCCGCGATGAAAGACAATCAGGAGAAAGGCTTGACGCTGGCCGATTGGCCGATAGCGGAGGTTCCGCATCAGCCGGAATGGATCGACAACTATATGCGTGTTGAGCAGTTCATGTCGACCGACCTTTTCACCGTAAGGCCCGAAGATGTTATCGACCTGGCCGCAAGCCTGATGCATTGGAAGCACGTCCGGCATGTTCCCGTCGAGAACGACGACGGCGAGCTTATCGGCATCATTTCGCACCGAGACCTGCTCGAAATCATCGCGTTAGGAAAGGTTGAGGGCCGCAAGGAGATACCGGTTAGCGAGATCATGCAAACGGATCTGGTCACCGTACCCCCTGAGACCGGCGCGCTCGAGGCACTGAATCTGATGCGTGACCGGGGGATCGGGTGTTTACCGGTGGTCAAGGGGAAACTTCTTGTCGGCCTTGTGACCGCCTTCGATTACCTGACGGTCTCGTCAAAGCTTTTCGAGGAGAAGCTCGCCGGAGCCGCCTCCTCACGATCGATCGGAAAAACAAATGCGAGGTAATAAAAAAGCCGTGAAACCACAGAACGAATGGACCAATTTTCTAAGTTTTTTTGGGAGTCAGAACCTGGACCGGCCGACGCGGATCGGTTTGTTCGAGACCGTCGATGGTGTTACAAACGACTATTGGATCGAGAACGGCCTGCCGCTAAAGGGGATCGACGTCGATTTTAACGGCCGGTTGCCTGTTGTTGAGATCATGCTCGAGGGGCTGACCCACGTCGTGCGGAATGTGAAAGGCCTCAGGCCGATCTACTCGTTCGACGGTAACGAAGAGGGTATGGATATAATCGACTCGGGCGGGGCGACGACTATACTGAGATTCGATAATGGCGTATCGACGAAAGAAATATAGCCGGTAGGCTGAAGAGGTCGAAATGAATATAAGGAAGGCTCTTCCCGTCCAGAACAACTGTATCGTGTGCGATTGGCGCTCGCCCGGTTTCTTCTGCCATCTTCCGGAAGATGTGCTCAAAAAGTTCGGCAGTCTTAAGATCACCCACGCGTATCCGAAGGGAACAGTCCTGTTCATTGAGGGCCAGGAGGCCAACGGGATATATGTGCTGTGCGAAGGGAAGATCAAACTAACGACCTATTCTGAGGACGGGCGATCGATGATACTTCGCGTCGCCGAGCCGGGCGAGGCCCTTGGCTTGAGCGCAAGTGTCGCCGGTCACGATTATGAGTGTACGGCGCAGGCGATCACCGACTGCCAGGTCAATTTCGTGAGGACGTCGGACCTGCTTCGTTTCTTTGCGGAGCACAGCGAAGCGGCCTTCAACGCGATCCGGGACCTGAGCGTTGTTTATCACAAAGCCCACCTGAAGGTCTGTTCTCTAGGACTAGCGTCTTCCGTAAGCGACAAACTCGCGAGGCTCCTGCTCGACTGGTTCGAACACAGCGCCGAACTGAGAGAGGGCACCGCCTTCTCGATGGAATTTACGCATGAAGAGATCGCCGAGATGATCGGCACGAGCCGGGAAACCGTTACCAGGCTGCTAAAGATCTTTCGTACGCAGCAGCTGATCACGCTCGAAAAGTCCAAACTCTTCATTCCCGACAGGCGTCGCCTCGAAGCCGTGATCGGTTCGAACAGGGTCTACGAATCCGAAAGGTGTGACGATGGTCACATTTCCACGTGACGAACGTCCTATTTTTCTCAGCGTCAGGTGTTAGCATCGCTCCGGCGGAGGCTTACGGACCAGCATGTCCCGCACCATTTCTGTCTTTATCGAGCAGGTTTCACTTACCCGGCAGGCACTGCCGATCGTGCCGTCACGCTGCGGGGCGAGCGAGTATATTCTCTCGCAAGAGCTCTCCGGGGCCGGATCCATTACTTTTCCTGCCGGGACGGCGATCTTTGGGCCCCAAAACCGCGACACGTCGACCTGGCTTTTGTTGTCAGGTACTGCAAGGCTCGTTCGGTGCGATGGGCCCGGCACGGTCCGTTCGTCCGTCCTTATTCACCGCGGTGAATTCGTTGGGCTGACCGAGACACTCGCATCGATCCCGCATCCGGACAATCTCGAAGCGATCTCGCCTTGTGTCTTTCAGCGAATGGATGTCGACGACCTGGTCAACTGGCTGAAATGCATGCCCGACGTCGGGCTTGAACTCCTCCGAAGCGTCGCGGCGGATCTCTCGACTGCACACTTCCGATCTGTAAAGGTGCTGATGTGTGACCACTATCACAGACGTAAGGTCAACCAGGATATAGGTTTGAGTTAAATTTTCTGATCTTTCTTACATCACGTTATTCGAGGCCCGGTGAAGTCCTGCCAGGCCGGAGGCGACGATCATGTCGAATCATAAAATATTGAAACTTTGTCTCGTGGTGTTGTTCCTTGGAGCTGGTGTAATTTGGCTTTTCACCGGCTCAGTGACCACCACGGCCAGTATTATTGCGGGCGGTGAGTTGGTCACGGCCACCGACTCTGCACCGTTCGACGACCGTTACGTCGGGAGCGATACATGTGCGGCTTGTCATGACGCCCAGTTCAAAAAGGTGGCCGGAACCAAACACGGCAAGCTTCACACGCTGTCGTCCTGGAAGGGTAAGGTCGTTGGCTGCGAATCATGCCATGGCCCGGGCAAGGACCACGTCGAATCGAGTGGAGATGTAACCAAGATCATCTCGTTCAAGCGGCTCGATTCCAAAGCTGCTTCGGAATCGTGCCTGTCATGCCACGCGGGCAAGGAAGCCCACAATAACTTCCGCCGCGGTGAACATTGGCGGAACAATATCGGCTGCACCGAGTGTCACGCCGCTCACGGCCCGGACCTGCCGAAGTTCGAACTCGGTTCGTCGATCCGTGTTGGCGGCTCGTCTGCCCAGAATAGCGGCCAAGCGGAGAAGGCAATGCTTCGTGCGAGCGATCCGCAGCTTTGTGTCTCTTGCCATACCGAGGTCAAAGCGCAGTTCAACAAGCCGTTCAGGCACCGCGTGATGGAAGGGACGATGAACTGCAGCGATTGCCACAACCCGCACGGCGGCTTCGAATCAAAGCAGACGAAACTTTCTGTTGGCGCCGACGCGGCATGCGTCAAGTGCCACACAAACAAGCAGGGCCCGTTCGTCTTCGAACACGGGCCGCTCAAGATCGAAGGGTGCACGGCTTGCCATACGCCGCACGGCTCGGCGAACCCGAAGATGCTTAAGCGGAGACAAGTGAGGCAGCTTTGTTTAGAGTGCCACACGGGCATTACCGAGGAGCTTTCGCCCGGGGTTCCGAGTTTCCACAACCAGTCACAGGTCCGGTACCAGCAGTGCACTGTGTGCCACACGGCGATCCATGGCTCGAATTCACACAAGGCGTTCTTCAGGTAGGAACATTGGAGGTACTATGAAAATCACAAATGGGATCATGCCAACGGTATCGAGGGCCCTCCTGATGATCGCCGCCGTGGGAGTATTCTCTGCCGCCTACGGCCAGACACCGTCCTCAAGCCCGGGCGTCCAGACAAACACCGGGGAACCGACCATCAATACCAGTGTCGAGCTGGGGGTTCGGGGACTCGAGGTTAACGGTGATCACGAGAAATTTAGGAGTGATCTTAACTATCGGGCGGGATTCAGGCTGTTCGATTCAAGCATCCTGATCGAGGAGGGTAGGTCGCAATTCCGTGCCTTCGACAGCGCACTCATCCAGGCGAGCGGATGGGGTTCGGACCCGACCGGCTCTTTCCGGATGAATATGGACAGGATCGGGCTCTATAAATTTGATTCGAGCGTTCGCCGGGTCCGTTATTTCAATAACCTGAAAGACCATGTTCCGACCTGGTCACAGCCGGTCTCGACCGGTTCTCAGCATTACGCGAACACCCTGCATCATTTTGGCGATTTCGACCTTACGATCTTCCCGGAGCGGGACCTGCGTTTTCGTTTGGGCTACGGATTCAATGATACTAAGGGCCCGGGATCGAATACCCTTCGTTTCCGCGGCGACGAATTCCAGGTCGATTCTGAGATCGACACTCGAAGCGACGACTTTCGAGCCGGGGTCGAGGGCAAGCTGCTCGGTTTCAACCTCGGTGTACTATACGGCCATCGCATGTTCAAGGACGGAACCCAATTCATCGTCAGTTCATTGAATCCCGGCAACAATCCGGCCCCGACCACGGCCTCGTTGAACACGGCCTCCCGTATCTACCAGACGAGGGGGGCGACGAACTTTGGAAACTTTTTTTTCCAGCGAACCATACTCGACAGGCTAGACATAGGGGGCCGTTTGATATATTCGGAGGTCACCTCCGAGGTCAGCGAAAGGGATGTCCTGACCGGACGGTTGTCCGCGACCGGCAATATCGTGACCCAAAACGACATTGTTGTCCCTGCCTTCAACAAGAGGCCGCAGACCCGTGGCGATCTCGGTATGACCGTCAGGGCTACTTCAAAGGTCCGTATATCGAACACTTTCACTTTTGACCAATTCAACATAAGCGGATCCAACACTTATTTTGAATTCGCCGCGCTCATTTCGAATACCGGAACGCCGCAGACCCCGACCACGACGTCGACTTCATCGTGGCGGCAATTTGGGTACAAGCGGTACTCGAACCTGTTGGAGGCAGACTTCCAGGTTAATAGGGCATTCGCTTTCAACGTCGGTTACCGGTATACGCACCGAAACGTCGGCGTCTTCGTCAGTGACCGAAACCTTATTTCCGGTGCGATCACAGACTCCGGGGGCGAAGAACATGAAAATTCCACAAACTCGTTCATTGCGGGCGCCAAAGTCAAGCCGGTCTCTAACTGGACCATATATGCCGATGTCGAACGGGGCCAATCGGACAATGTGTTCACACGGCTCGCAAACAACGATAACTTCAATTTCCGGGTTCGCAGCCGGGCAAGTGCAGGAAGTTTTACATTTAACCTTTCAGCGATCACCAAGGATAACGACAACCCGGGGACATCCGTCCCGGTAGGTTCCGGCAGCACAGCGATACCGGCCACCGAGGCCATTGCAAACACGAAAACACGCATATTCTCGGGTGACGTTGAGTGGTCGCCCTCGCCTAGTTTCAGTTTGAACGCCGGCTATACCTATACAGACCTCACGAGCAATGTTGATGTGATCTTGCCGATCGGGACGCCGATCTTCTCCCCAACGCGGTGGCAGTTCGGAAGCAGCGAGTTCTACATGCGGGACAGCTTCTTTTTCTTCGATGTGTTCGCCCAACCGCACAAACGGATCTCTCTGTATGCCGGCTATCGGTTTAATGACGATCAAGGTCAGGGAGACCGTGTGATCTCGAGGCCGCAGGATCTTATCACGTCCTATCCGATGCGTTCGCATAATCCTGAGGTTAAGCTTGCGATAAGGCTGACACGAAACATCGATTGGAATCTGGGCTATCAATATAACTCGTACAGCGAGGATCCATTCACGAGCCCTTTCTCCACGCCGGCGATCTTGTTCCCGGCACAGAACTACACGGCCCACATGCCTTACACTTCGCTGCGGATCTTCTTCGGCCCGAAGGCCGGGGACCGGTAGGAACTCATTTGGAGAGTGCAAAGTAAAAGGCCGGC
Organism: Chloracidobacterium sp.; assembly: GCA_016716365.1. Classification (GTDB taxonomy): domain Bacteria; phylum Acidobacteriota; class Blastocatellia; order Pyrinomonadales; family Pyrinomonadaceae; genus OLB17. Next base: position 417,343 of record JADJWM010000003.1, read on the forward strand.
TCGATGCCGGCCTTTTCACTTTGTTCGATAGAAGCTGCCTAAAACTTCACCTTCTCGTAATTGCCGGTGTGGCATTCGGAACATTGGAACCTTGAAATATCGCCTAGATTCAGAGGGTGTACAAACGTCCGGTCGCCTGTATGGCAGGCGGCACACTGATAGGTGTTCTTGTCGCCGAGATCAACCGGATGCTTGAACACATTGTTCTCGGGGATCAGCGTGCTGCCGCCGAACGACTGGTCGATCGTCGTGTGACAGATAGCGCAGTCATTCCGGATCACCTTGCCTTCGCGGCTGAAATGGCGGCCATCGTGACACCGGAAACATCCCTGAGCCGTTAGGTGACCGATGTTATTGATATGCGAGCTCCAGTTCGTCCTCATTTCCGGGAAGAAATTCGTCTGATAGATCGATTGGAGTTCCGCTACCGCCTGAACGATCGAGGCATTCCGGGAGGCGAAAATGTCAGGGTAAGTCTCCCGATAGTATCCGGTTAACCGTGATGCGATCTGAGCAAGTGCCGTGTCATTGTCGGGATAATTTCCTGCGAGGACCTCGACGGACTTTGCCTTGATGAATGGCAATGCCTGGTCAAGCCGGCCGGCGGAGAGCGAACGGTCGACCGCCTCGTTCGGCGAGAGGTAAATGTGGGCGGGGCGATTGTGGCAATCGATGCAGTCCATTCGCCGGCGGGGCATTGAATCGATCTGCGATTGCGAAAGCGCACCCTCCCTGACCTGATACTCCGTGACATTGCCCTGCGGATCCTTTAGCCGAACCCAGGGAATGTTCTGCCTCTGATCATCGGTCGCGATATAAGTGACCTCGTTGGACACGTTCATGTGCCAATGTATCCCGCCGGCCGGGCCCGCGGCCGGGCTGCCGCCTCCGACCTTGATCAGCATCCGCGTCCGGTTCAGCGAATTCTTCTCGTCATAACCGAAGTGGTCGAACACCCGAAGCTGGTCGCCGATGAACTTTTCGGGCCAATGGCATTTTGCACACGTCTCGTCGGCCGGCCTCATATTGTGGACCGGCGTTTTGATCGGCTTGTCATAGGTTCGAAATGTGACCGCGTAGAGTTGGTTCATTCCGTTCAGCTTCGACCGGACGTACCATTCGGCGCCGCCGCCAACGTGACACTCGACGCACGCCACCCGGGCATGCGGCGATGCCTGGTAAGCGACGAATTCGGGCTTCATCACCGTATGGCACTGCTGGCCGCAAAAGGCCGTCGATTCGGTGTACTCAAATGCCCGATAGCTCCCGAATGCGCTCATGAACAAGAACGCGAACAAAACGCACATGAACACCACCAGGGACCTTCGGCGGGCCGGGTCGTTCAGGTCGAGCACCGGATAAGCGGCGAGGCCGGATTCCGGATACTTTCGCCGCCGTCTGCGTTCCAGCAATGCCCCGACGACGGCAACAGCAAGTCCGAAAACCAGTACGCTCGGGAGCAGAATGTAGGTAACGAGAACCGTGTAGGGATTCTCCGAGCCCGATGTGATCTCGATCAGGAATAGGAGAGCGATGCTGATGAGACTCGCGGCGGCGATCGCGAATCCGATAAAACTGATGTAGTTGCGGAAAAGCCCCGGCACCTGGGGTTTCTCTTCGGGTTCAAGCCCTCCATCCGGGGCTTTGACTTCGTCGGACATCGGTTCCTCCATAAAGGCCTCTCAAGTAAACAAACGCCGTTGACGAGAAACGACGAACAGCGGCATCAAGTGAAAGCCGCTGCTTCGTCGTTTGGCCGGAGCCTGATCAATTCCCCCGAATGGAGTTCCTTTCAGAATATTACCCGACGTTCCGCATCAATTCGGTTTCCTCAAGGAGTCCATATATTTGACCAGGGACCTGGCCTCGTCGGCCGTCATTCCTTTTTCTTCATAACCCGGCATATAGGGCGGTTTCTCGCCTTTCTTGCCTTTCAAAACGATCTGTACGTGCTCGTCTTCAGATTTCGCGGGGTCATAGAACTTTTCCGCTTTCGGACTATGACACATCGCACATTTTGCCTTGTAAACTGCCGCATCGTCTGGGGTTTCGACCCGAGCGGCCGTAGCCGCTTCCGGCCCGATCGCCGTCAACAACGCAAATCCCACTGCCATCATCGCCGCTATTGCCCATTTGATCAGATCTAATCTCATTTTGGTTGACTCCATGATTGCCTGAATAAGGTTTTCGGTCTTTGAACCGTCCTTCTGACCTCCCATCAGCAATGCATATGCCAAGCGATCTGATCCGGAAAATTGTCAAAAATCCTAGAAAACGTCGACCTATAGGCTTGCCTCGGCCATCAGGCGGTGAATTACAACGAAGCAAGCGCGAAAATTTACGCCCCAGCGTCGGGCTCAAAATCGAAACGTCGATCCTTCATGGCACCTCTTACACGAAGTGAAATTACTGTCGCCAAACGCCCTCTTGTCGTTGTGGCAGGCAGCGCAGCTCCGGGTGCGTGCCGGAGCAAGGTGCATCGAAAGCAGCGGTGAAGACACCTGACGTCCGGTCGCCGCCCCGGCCCGGACCGTGTGGCATTCGCTGCACGAGATCCGCTTCGACGTGTGTTCCGAATGGCTGAAATTCACGCGAGCGGCAGCCGAAGACTGCGAGAACCGGTTCGGGCGACCTGCCTGGTGGCACGTTGCACATGACGCGATGTCGCGGCCGCCGGACCGGGCCTGCGGGCCATGGCATTGGAAGCAGTTCGAATGGGCATTCAGCCTCGTCGGTACCGTCATTGCTGCCCCCCGCGAGACCGGCCGATGGCAATCGGCGCAGTTTGCCAGGCGAGAATGTTTCGAATGATCGAACACCGTCCGAAAGCTCCTTAACCGGGGAAAGGGCTTGACCGAGGTCGGCGTATGGCAAATAACGCAGATCGGATGTTTATTGTCCCTGAATTCCTGAGAATGGCAGGAAGAGCACGGAATGTGGCCCGGGAATTTCGGTGTAGTCCGGTTGTCGTTTCGAACGTGGCAGACAAGGCAGGGCATCCTTTTATGCTGGGCCGTATCGTGCCGGAACCGGGAATAGTCCTGGACGGCGGGGTCGGCGGGCGGCTCGTTAGGGACGGCGGGCATTGTTTCGGGTTCGGACATCGAAGCACCCTTTGAGCTCTCGTTGTCCATCGAAAAGGCCATTACGATGAGCAAGATCGCCGACATCACAGCCGCGGCAAGTAAGCGACCGGTATTGCCGGGCCGCCGGGCCGCGTCGGATGACTTTTCGAGTCTCGCCGATGGTCGCTTCAAGGTTTTGCTCCGGCTTCTACAAGCGCCGAACGATGGCTTTCGGGAACCGGCTGCCTACCGAAAACCACATGACACTTGGTACATTCGAACTTCGGGTCCGCTTTGCGTGCGTCCCACTCAAAATTCAGGGCCCCGCCGTCGTCGGTCGTGGCCGTCGCATGGCAGGTACTGCAGCTGCTCATTCCGACACGTTTTGACGCGGCGCTGAGTGTATTCATCGATTCCGCGTTGTGACACGTCGAACAGCTTAGTTCATTGTGGCTGAACCACTCATGCCGGAACTTACCCGTCGAGTCCCGAAGTTTCCAGGCATTCAAAACCACCCTATCCGTAACCCCCATCGTCCCGGAAAGCTTAGGGTCGAAATCGGCCGCCACCGAGGCCGGTTTAAGAGCGTGGCACGTCGAACAGGAATCGGGCGAGGGCTTGAGGCCCGAATCGGCCGAATGACAAGTAAAGCAGGCCGTATGGCCCCTCGGCACCGACTTGAACGTACCTTTCTTCAGCCAGAAACCATCGCCGAGGTCCGCCGGCGGCTTTGTAAAGAACTCATCGGAGCCGTCTCCCTGCGGATGCAAAGTCTTGTGACAAACGGCGCAGCTCTCTTCGCTCGCTCGGCCAGGTGTGAATGAGGCGTTGCGAAAGATCGATCGCGGCCCCGATGTCCGGGAAACGATCTCAATGTGGACGGCATGGGGAAATGCGATCTGGAAGTCCGACTCCGCCTCTTTTCCCTTTGCCGACTGGTCAAAGATCTCCGGCGGGTTCGGGAAGGGATGCCGGCGGCTGTCCCTTGGCGAAGGGTTGACGTGGCAGACCGAACAGATCGCGGGCCGTGCCCCCCTAAAGAATTGCTGCCGGTGGCACCCCAGGCAGGACTGATGCTGCGGATACTCCGTGATGTCTGGGAAAGCCTCGGCTTCAGATCTGACCTTGTTCCAATTAGGCGACGGGAATTTATGGCACGTCGAGCATTCCTGCCGATGCGCCTGAACGTCGTGCTGAAAATCTCGATAGGTGGCTCCGCGGCGATTCGGCACCTGCCTCGCCTGGGCGCTGACCCTCCGGCCTTCTTCCAAACAGAGAAAAAAGCCGCACACCGAGATCAGGACAAGAGTAATACCCCACGCGATCCGTTCCTGGTTTTTGCGGGGGGCCGGTCGGACACGCATTGGTTGATCGCAAAGTAACGACTCAGACTAATAATTTCCGTGCGTGCTTGCTGTGACTATGGTCACATAGAAACACAGCGGGCATGGTTACGATATGCGTAATTATCCGCGCAGTCATCACGATAGTCCGCGGCCATTTGCTTTGGGCGCCGTGCTCAATAACCGCCTTCCCTAGAATTGAGGTGTGTTTCGCGGCCAATTGATGAAAGGCACGGCCTTTGCTCGATCCAACTCGACTGGAATATTGCACATGGGTGAAATCTCAACTCTTGGATCGGAAGCGAACCTGCCGCGACCGGAAACCGTGAAGCCGGGCTGGGGAGTTACGGCTCTCGCCGCCTCAATGCGCTGGCTGTCGTCCGTTCGCCTCGGGGTCTTTCTTTTATGTCTTTTGGGAGCGGCCTGCATGATCGGGATGCTGATCATGCAGCAGAACGTCGACGGTTTTGAGAATTACTATGCCGCCCTGACGCCGGCCCAACGGCTTGTTTACGGCAGGCTCGGTTTCTTTAATATCTACCACGTCTGGTACTTTAACGCCCTTCTCGCACTTCTTTCGCTGAATATCATCCTCGCCTCGGTGGACCGGTTTCCGAAAGCTTGGCGTTATTTTTCCAAGCCTCAGCATACCGTGCCCCTCCATTGGCTAAGGTCGCAAAGCGGTGCATTCGAATTTAAGACTGCTGGGGCACCCAACGACTTTAAGGCCGAGGCCGAGCAGCTACTCAAAGAGAGCGGCTGGAAGAAGGTCAAGACCACAGAAAAGGGCGGGCGAACCTACGTTTTTGCCGAATCGGGCACGTGGAACCGGCTTGGGGCCTACGCTGTACACGTCGGCCTTCTGACCATTTTTCTGGGCGGCTTTTTGACCGCCCAGCTTGGCACCACCGGGAATCTCCCGCTTGCGCCCGGGGAATCCTCGGACCTGATCCAAGAAAACGTCGTCGAACTCGACCAGGTCCATCAGGTTACGAAGAGGCTTCCGTTCGAGGTCACCTTTACGGACATTGAACAGAAACTGATCCGTAAGGACGGTTCGCTCGGTGTAGGTAATACGATCGACTGGATAACCCATTTCAGGATCTCGGACGAGACCGGACAGCATGACGGGATGGTCCAGATGAACCGCCCCTTTGACTACCGGGGCTATCGCTTCTTCCAGGCGAGCTACATTCCGACCGGCCGGGCACGCCACGTGACCATCGACCTGACGCCTGCCGGGGGCGGCGATCCGCAAAGGCTGACGATCAAACGTGACGGTGCCGCGGTCCTTGACGACGGGACTAGGGTCCGGTTCTCCGAGTTCCGCGGGAATTTCCGGATCGGCCCCGAGGATCCGAACGAGGATACGAGCGACTATCCCAATCCGGCCGCGATCCTTCAGGTCACACCGCCGGGAGGCACGGTGGAAACCGCCTACGCGTTTGGGCCGCAGATGGCCAATATTCCGGCAGCTAAGAAGCCGACCGCGGGCTATACCTATTCACTGGTCGACTTCGAAAAGGTCGCCGACAGGCACATCCTCTCGGTCCAGCGGGATCCCGGAGCAACCGTCGTATATGTCGGTTTCGCTCTCCTTTGCCTAACACTGCTGGCCGTTTTCCTTTTCTCGCATCAGCGAGTTTGGGTGGTATTCGAAGCCGGGCAAAATGGCCGGATAAACGTTATCTCCGGCGGACACACCAATCGAAACCCGAACGCTTTCGAGGAAAGGTTCAATTCATTCAGGGACAAGTGGAAAGAGAAGTTCTTCGCGGACAAGGAGAATTTATGAATCAGGACGTTTTGGCAAAGCCCATAGTTGGTTACGAAGCCGGAAAAGAGACGGCCGTTTCGGGCCAGGGCGGCTTTTACGCCGCGGTCGGCGTGATCTTCGCGGCGCTTCTCCTTTGTGCGGTCAGGATCGGTGCCGGGCCGGAAAACTTCATTTCCGATCCCGCGTTGATGATGCTGGCACTGGCTTGTTATCTGACTGCGGCGGTCTTTTACCTGACGAACTTCTACGCGCCGTTTCGATTTGCCGAACGTCTCGGCTTTTGGGCGGCGGCGCTCGGTGTCTTCTTCAATCTGGCGAGCTGGCTCGTCAGGTGGGTCGCCGCCTATGATCGCGAGCTTGCTATCTTTCACGAGCAAGGCCGCCCGGCGACGGAAATGCCGTGGATGTTCAGATATGTTCCATTTGCGAACCTTTACGACCTGAGCCTTGCTTTTGCGTTCGGGGCCGGTATCACAACGCTTCTGGTGATGCGGCGAAGGGGCTTTGCGCTTGTCGCGGCACTCGCCCTGCCGATGGCCGCGATCATTCTGGTCCTTGCACGATTCATTGGAGGCGAGTTCATCGATCTTCCGCCCGTTCTTGATTCATATTGGCGGCCGATCCATGTGGGAATCGCGTCCATCAGCTACGGCGTGGCGCTGGTCTGTTTTGCGGCCGCCGTGCTTTACCTCCTCAAGGACGGGTTAAAGGTCGAGAAGATGGCCATTTGGGCCAATCTCTTCGCACTCTCGGTCTTCGGCACGATCAGCAAGTTCAGCGTTTTCCTGCCGTCGACGTTCGGGACTTACTCAGCTTCGACGTTCGTGGGGAACTCGCGGATGTCGCTCGCACTGCGTGCCGACCTCCCCTATGTCGGATGGCTGATCGTGGCAGCGGCGGGTTTGCTGGCCGCGGCAACATTGCTATTCGTCAATGATCTTTCGCGTGACGATTCCAAGCTCCGCAGGATCGGCCGGGGCCTGATGGTCGCGGCACTCTTTGTTCAGGGGGCCGCCATCGCAATGCTCGTTTATCAGATCAAAACGATCGAGAATGTCGTCGCTCAGATCAATCCGGCGCAATTCGAGCGTTTTGCCGTTTGGATGCTTCAACAGGAAAGCGTGCCCCAGGGCCAGATCAATCAAATGACCTCGCCGCAGCTTTTCCAAATGGGATCCGGAGTGGGTCCGGCAAAACGGGCCTCAGCTTCATCTCAGCCTTAACGCCAATCCGGTCGAACTTGCCGCACTGATCACCGCGTTCACCGGAACGCTTTTCATCGTGATCTTCTTTTTCCGGACGAATCGGTTAAGGGAAGCCCTTCCTCCCGCGTCCACGCTTGACGGGCTTATGTACAAGCTTGCCGGTATAGCGTTCGCGGGCCTAGCGCTTTTGCTGATTACCGGGGCGGTGTGGGCTAACGAATCCTGGGGCCGTTATTGGGGATGGGACGCGAAAGAGGTCGGTGCACTTGTGGCATGGCTGACCTACGCCGGGTTCCTCCATTCGAGGATCGCATACGGCTGGAAAGGCCGAAGCTCGGCATACTTCGCCATTCTCGCGTTCCTTTTCGTAATTTTTACGTATCTCGGTGTAAGCTATCTCTTACCGGGCCTTCATTCGTACGCTTAGGAGAATTATGACCAAAGAGAACCTTCTTTTTGCAGTGATCGGTTTACTTTTCGGGATGATGATCGGGTTCTTCTTTGCAAACTCGGTCAATCAGGGGGCCTTGACTCCGGGGGCGACGGCAATTCAGCCGCAGCCAGGAATGCCGTCCGGGCATCCGAGTGTTCCCGGGTCTGGCGGATCGGTCGCAGAGGTCCAGGCCGCGATCGATCGGGCGAAGGCCGATCCCAATGATTTCGAAGCCCAAATGAAAGCTGCCGAGCTCTATTATCAGATCCAGCGTTTCGACGGTGCTATCGAGTTCCTGAAGAACGCGAACAATCTTCAGCCCGAGAACTATGAGGTGATCGTGAACCTCGGCAATGCGAATTTCGACGCGGGGAAGTATGAGGAGGCCGAAAAGTGGTACACGACGGCTCTCGCAAAGAAGCCCGACAATCTCGACGTCAGGACCGATCTCGGCTTGAGCTTCGTATTTCGTGAGAAACCCGACAACGACCGCGCTATCGCCGAATTCAAAAAAGTACTCGACGCGAACCCAACTCACGTCCAGGCCCTGCAAAACATGGCGGTCGCATATACCAAAAAGAAAGATGCAGTAAAGGCCGAGGAGGCGTTGGCGAAATTAGAGAAAGCCGATCCTTCAAACGCGACCATCGCGAAACTGCGAGAAGACATCGCGGCCCTTAAATAGGGCAGAAGGTAAGTGCAAATATACATTCGGGATCGGCCCTGCAAACTTTGCGGGGCCGATCCCGAATCGCGCCGGGGGCGAGGCGAAACAGCTACCGAAAGATCAGGGCACCGCCAGCGATGTCCCGAAGCCCTTAATGTGGCCGTATTTGCTGCGAATGGGCTTGACCAGACCGAAAAGAACCTCTTCATCGAAGTCGTCGAGAGACTCATCCCAGAAGCCGTAGTGAAAGAAGATCGGCCCTGTGTATCTTTCGCCGATAGCCCACGCGATGGAATGCTCATAAACCTCGGCCGGTTCCTCGCCGAGAGCCGCCCGGAGCAGATTCCTTCCGGCTATTTTTCCCTGACGAAGGGCCATATAACCGAATCGCGGCCCGGCAAGCGAGATAATGTCGCCGGCCGCATAGATCCTGTTCGAATCTTTGACCCGAAGATTTTCGGCCACCTCGATAAACCCGTCGGCATCGACATGACGATCAAGGCCCGCGATGTTCATCCGGCCTTTGAAAGGCGGGATGAGCATTGTGAGGTCCGAGGAGATCGCGTTGTCATCGGCGTCTAGGGTCCTATTCTGTAAGACACGTTCGACACGATAGTTCTCGCAGAGCGTTATGCCTTTGCGTTTGAACTCGTTCGGCAGATCCCTGAAAAGATTTGCACCCTGAAACGCATCGTCCAGCGTCTGCGGGAAAACCGCAGTGACGGAAACGCTCCCATTCCCGATACCCGATGCAAAACGCTCGGCAAATGCGAGCGCTGCCTCGCAAACCGGTATCGGCAGATTGCTCCCTGGACTTAGGCCGACGACGATCGCCCCGGTACGAAAATCGTGGATCCTGGCCCGAAGCTTGTCCGCCGCGTCAGTGTCAAGCAGGTGATCCGCAAATTCGGACGACCCGGGAACGGTTCCGACGACGAGTTGTCGGCCCGTCGCGATCAGAAGTAGATCATAACTAACCTGCTCCTCTCCTTCGTGCCCGGCGTATGCGACGGTGTTTGTGGCTGAATCGATCCGCGTCACCTCGCCGATAAGAAACCTGATATTCCTTTCGGCCATCGTCGGAGCAATATCGACGGTAAGATCTTCGCGGTCAAAACTGCCAAAAACATAAGGAACGAGGGCCGGGTACAAAAACAGGTTTCGCGACCTAGAGATCAATGTCAGCTCGATGGAGCCGTCGTTGTTCTTCACGATCTCTTCTGCTGCCGCAAGTGCCGCAAACCCGCCTCCGACTATAACGATCTTAGCCATTTTTTTCTTCTCCTCCGATCATACGTGGATCTCACGATATTTACCGTCGACGGACAAGACGGAGATCCTTGAACATCGCGTTCATCAAACGGCAACCTCCGTGCCAGCGGCTGTGCCGGCACATTCGGTTCCCGCCATTCCCTGACCGGCCCGCGATGACAGGTTACCGGCGGAGTCGGGCCGGAGGAAGCTTGCCGAATGGGGCGTGGAATTTATCGTGTGAATTCCGCGGAACCGCGAATAAATGCCGCGAAGCGCGAAAGATTCATGCGGCCGGCCGCGTTCTCTCGCCGCTCATGCCCGGAAATCGCTGCTTTTGCTGACCCAAACGTCCGAAGCGGGATGGAACGCTCCTTGCCCTTGATCATTTGCGAGAATCCATTCTGGAGGTCAATAATGAAGGTACTTATTGCAACGGAAGGTTCCGAGTTCAGCAAAAAAGCCCTGGAGCGCTTTTGTGAACTTTTCGGAAATATCGGCGGGGTCGAGGCCCGGCTCATTTCGGTGGTCCAGCCGACCGTCGTACCGACCGAACCTTTTGCAGTATCGGCCGAGTACATCCGCGAGCTGGATGATGCGGCAAAGAAGTCGGCCCACGAGGTGGTGGAAGCTGCACGAACCGACCTTACCACAATGGCACCCTCGGTCGGGGATGTTACAACGGTCGTCGGCGTCGGATCGCCGGAAAGGGTGATCGTGGAGGAGGCCGAGGAATGGGGAGCTGACCTGATCGTAACTGGCTCTCACGGGCACGGGTTCTGGAAACGAGCGTGGCTGGGTTCGGTCTCCAACGGGGTGGTCCACCATGCACCCTGTTCGGTGTTGATTGTCAGACCCGAACCCGAGTAATTTAAGGAGAGGTCTTATAAGATGGCGAACATTCTAATCCTGGGCGGGGGCTTTGCCGGTCTCGTTGCGGCGGAGCGATTGGCGCATTCGACCGGCCCCGAACACCAGATCACACTTGTCGCACCCAATCGGAATTTCACATTCTATCCGGCTTTGGTCGAGTTGGCCTTCGGAGAAACCGAGTCAGATTCGATCACCTTCGACCTCAGGGAGAAGCTGGATCTTCTGGATGTTCGCTTTATTCAGGGCGAACTTTTGAGGGTCAATCGCTCAGCCCAGACGGCCGAGATCACCGGCGACGACATGAAGGGCGATCTGAATTATGACATCGTCGTTTTTGCGATGGGCCGCAGGCTTGCCACAGAGAAAGTGAGCGGTTTCTTTGAGTATTCGCACCATTTGCTTGGCGTTAACGCGGCCAAGAAGTTTGGCGATGCGGTCAACAACTTTAAGACCGGCGATATTGTCCTCGGCGTTTGCCCCGGCGGCCGCCTCCCGGTCCCTGTCTGCGAGACGGCATTCGCGCTCGCAAGGAGGTTCGAAGCTGAGATCGAGGCCGGCACGGTAACGATCAAAGTGATATTTCCGGAGTCGCTTGCCGCGGCATTCGGAGGTGCGGCGATCCATAACCAACTCGAAGCGGCGTTCGCAAAGCATAAGATCAACGTCCTGTATGACGTTCCGATCATCGAGATAACCGCGGACGAAGTGATCTCATCGGAGAAGCATCATATCAAACACGACCTTCTGATGCTGGTCCCGCCATTCCGCGGACAGGCGATCGTACGGGACCTTGGGATCACCAACGAGGAAGATTTCGTCAAGGTGAATGACCGGATGGAGGTGCACGGCATGGATATGGCGTACGCCGCGGGCGACCTCGTCGCATTCTCTGGTCCAAAGTTCGCGCACATGGCCGTTAGGCAGGCCGAGGTGGCCGCGGCGAACATCCTGTCCGAACTGAAAGGGGAGACCCCATCTCAGGCTTATTATCACGAGATCGCGACCGTGATCGATGCCGGCGGGCCCGAGTCCATTTACCTTCACTACGGCGTCTGGGACGATAACATTTACCGGATCAGGCAGGGTAGTTTCTGGGGTTGGGCAAAAGAGGTCCACGACCGGGTATGGCGGGCGCGGCACCGTTAGCCGAAGTTCGACCAAGTGACGTTCCATCGAGGGGCGTTCAGGAGAATCGTTAAATAGCTAGGGCCCTGCATTGTTGCGGGGCCCTGGTTTTTGATCGGCCGAATGATGCTTCGACGGTGTCTTACTAACGGGCTTCTACCTTGGTCCCGTCTGAAAGCTGGCTTGACGGAAACAGGATCACCGTATCGCCTTCGGAAAGTCCGCCGAGGACCTCGGTGGATTCGGGGTTCTGATGCCCGATCGTGACCGATCGCCGACGGGCCTTACCTTTCTCGATCACAAACACGTCCCAATTCTCGCCGCTCCGAAAAAGGGCACTCGACGGGATAGTCAGAACCTCGTCGGCTTCCCAGACCATTATTCGCACGTCCACACGAAAGTTGTCGCCATAGTGCGAATATTTCGAATCAAGGTCACCGATCACGTTCACCCTCTGCTCTTCCACGCCCAGCGCCGAGACCTTTGTGATCGCCTGAGATTCGACCAGCCTGACGTGAGCCCTGATCGGCGAGACCTCATGCTCGTTTTGAATGACCATGACTGCTCCCGGCCTGACCATCACCGCATCGGTTGAGAGGATATCGACAACGATCTCGATGTTCTCCGGGTTGCCCAGCTCCAGGATCGGAGCCCCCGCGGCTACGAACCGCTCACTTTTATCAAATACCCGGAGGACCTTGCCGCCTATCGGCGCGAAGACCTTTGCCGCGTAAGGATTCGGCATCGAACGCGGCTCGGTTGGCGTTGTTCTCTGGATCGGCGGATTGGGGTCTATCTCAGCCAGCGGAAAATTTCGAACTATGTTATCGCCTTCAGTCAGTCTTATCCGGGCCATCAAACCCGAGATCGGGGCGGTCACGGTCACTTTGTCTCGAACGCGGGTCCTTCCTTCAGCATCGATGGTCACCGCCATGGGGCTTCGTTTGACGACGCCGGCCTCAACGCTTACCGGTGATTCGCGAAAAACGCTCCACAGCAATAGCCCCAACGCAACTATCGCCGCCCCGATGTAGATCAACCTTTTTCTTCCGATCTGCATTTTTTTACTCCCTCGTCTTTAGAACAGCGATCAGGTCCAGTCTTCGCAGCCGCCGCATTATCAAGAGCCCGGACACTACCGCCGCAAGAGCCACGAACAGCGCGGTCAGGACGAACGTCTTTTGACTGAATACGAGCGGAAGCCGCAGCAATTCTGTATCCATCAGGTTGTTCATGGTTGCGCAAAGAAAGAACCCTACTGCGAAACCGATCGGAATTCCGAGCGCAGTCAAAAAGGCATGCTCACCCAGCAGGATGCGCGTTACCTCGCCTTTTGTAAAGCCAAGCACCCGAAGCGATGCCAGTTCTCGGCCTCGCTCGGACAATGCGATTCGGGCGGCATTGTAAACAACGCCGAATACGATCGCACTCGAAAACAGAACGAGGATCGACGTAAATTGTCCAATAGTCTTCCCAAAGGTTTCATTGAAAGTCTCGAGCATCGCCCCCGGAAGACCGACGCCCGCAACCGCCGGCATTCTCTTCAGCTTCGCGTATACCACGTCCGAATACTTTGGATCGATCTCGAGATATGCACCCGAAATAACGTCGTCCTCGTTCATCAATCGGTTCAGCGCCCGGATGTGCATGTAGGCGTTCATTCCCATAAGCTCATCCACCGTGGCGGCCAACTCGACCTTCGCGGTCGGCCTTGCACCTTCAAGGACGTCGATCGTGACCTGATCGCCGATCGCGACGCCGAGGGTGTCGGCGAGAGCGTCTGAAAGCACAATGCCGCCCGGGGGCACGGTGAAAACCTGCGATCTTTCGTCGACTATCCTGTGCAGATCGGGGTTTCTTTCCGTCCCCATCAGGGCCACACGTTTTGAATGATTTTCCGAACGGAGGCGGACCGGGACCGCTCTGAACGTTTCCACCGACCTGACGCCCTCCATCTCGGCAAGCTCGCGGCGGGCACTCTGGGGCCGAAGTGAGTTGAACGCAACGACCGCGTCTTCACGGATCGCCTGTCGAAATTGAACCTCGACGATCCGGTCGATCGCGTCGAAAAAATAGAAACCCGTAAAAAGTAATGCGGATGCTAGTGAGATGCCCAGAACCGCGAGTGTCGCCTTGACGGGATGACGTGACAGGTTCCGGAAAATGATCCGCGCGGACGATGGCAGCACCCTGGTCATCTGCAAACGCTCGAGCAGCCCGGCCTGGAATGAAGCCGGCGGCTCGGGCCGCATCGCCTCGGCAGCCGGGAGACGTACCGCGTTTCTCACCGCCGACATCGCACCCGCGGCGGCCGACGCAAGCGTTATCAATATCGAATACACGATCAAAGGGAATCCGACACTGAAGTTCAGGAGCGGGAAATGGAAATAATCGGCGTACATCGTCGTCATCCAGCTGCCCATCCAGACCCCGAGGAGCATCCCAAGAAGAAGCCCGCCGGAAACCGCCGCGGCTGCAAGGCCGAGATAGTGCGAGCCGATCTCGAAGTTCGTATATCCAAACGCCTTCAACAGCCCGACCTGTTCTCGCTGGGTATTGACCAGCCGCGAAAGGACAAGATGAAGCAGGAACGCGGTCACGCCGAGAAAAATTAGAGGAAGAACGATACCGAAGGACCGCAGCTGTGCGAACTCGTTCACGAGGAATCGAAAAGACAGTTGGTCCGACCGGCCATAAGCCCCGGTCCCGCCGAAGGCCTCCAGGGCACGGTCAACTTCATCGATAACCTGCTGCTCACTAGCACCGGGGGCCAGCGTCAGCGAGAGGTCGTTGAAAGCCCCCTCCATATCAAAAGCGGCCGCGACCGAGGTGCGGTCCATCCAGAGGATCCCGAATCGCTTGTTGTCCGGAAAGATGTCGCCGCCGCGAATTTCGTAAATATACTCCGGCGAGAGGGCAACGCCGGCGATCGTCAGCCGCCGCCATCTGCCGTTGATGATCGCATCGATCGAGTCGCCGGGATCGAAACCGTTGGCATCGGCGAAGGCACCGCTTACGATGATCTCGCGGGAATTTCGGGGATCAACATAGCGGCCCCGAAGAAGGTGAAGGTCATTCAACATCGGCGACCGATGCTCGGGTATTGAGACGATCCGTCCCTGTACAGGCTCGCGGAGCCCCGGAAGATCGAGGACCACTTCCGAGACTATCCGGGTCTGGACCGATGCTACGCCGGGGATCCGCTCGATCGAGGCCCTAAGGTTTTCCGGGGCCCGTTTCGCATGGGCGAAGACATCGCCGAACCGGTACTCCGCGTAATAATCCTGCTGGGTGATGAGGAGCGAGTCGTAGGTGCTCTGCATCGAGACGAACGACGCGACCCCGCAGGCCACGACCAGTGCGGTTGCGATGATCTGCCCGCGAAGATGCAGGATGTCGCGAAGCAGTTTCTTGTTCAGAGAACTCAGCATCGGCGGCCTCTCCTACCAGACCAGGTCAGCCGGACGGGCTTTTGTTTCGTTGCGTTCGATCGAGACGATCTGGCCGCTTCCGATATGAATGACCCGGTCTGCCATCCGCGCGATCGAAACATTATGGGTGATGACCGCCGTTGTCGTACCCAATTCACGATTCACGCGTTCTATTGCGGCCAAAACGATCTTGCCAGTTTCCACGTCTAGTGCTCCTGTTGGTTCATCGCATAGCAGGACGTCCGGCCTTTTCGCGATGGCACGGGCGATCGCTACCCGTTGCTGCTCGCCCCCCGACAACTGAGCCGGGAAGTGGTCCATGCGTTCGCTCAAACCGACGATCTCAAGGGCCTCTTCGGCCTTCATCGGATTCTCCGAAACCTCCGTGATCAGTTCGACGTTCTCGAGCGCGGTCAGGCTGGGAATGAGATTATAGAATTGAAAAACGAATCCGACGTGGTCTCGTCTGTATTGGGTAAGCTCGCTGTCGGTCGCGCGGGTCAGATCATGGTCAGCATAGTGAACCTCGCCGCTTGTGGGGACGTCAAGCCCGCCGATGATGTTGAGGAGCGTTGATTTTCCGCTGCCTGACGGGCCGAGCAGAACAGCCAATTCGCCCTCATAAAGGTCAAGGTCCAGCGAACGCAATGCGTGAACCTCAACATCGCCCATTCGATAGACCTTAGATATGCCCCGGATACGGAATATCGCCTGCATCGAGTTCAATATCTGAGGTTCGCTCTCCGGACGGCCAACGATGTGCTCCGGGCCGCCGGCCGGTTTGATAAGGCCCGCCCCGTCGTTGGTTTCCGGCACGGTCGCGGGCCTTGTTCTTTTCATTCGAACCTCCGATATGGCCGATAACGGCGGCGGATCGCCGATCCGCAGACTCTCGATGTTATCTTGCGACGCTTGCGGCGACCCGCGAAACTAGCCGGCCTTCACAGCGATCCGTTTCGGCTCTTGTACCTCGGCTTTTGGAAGCGTCAGTTTGAGAATACCGTCCTTCAACTCGGCCTTCACGTTGTCGGCCTGGACCGCACTGGGAAGGGTCAACTGCCGGAAGAAGCGATCGCTTTCCCAATCAGTATAGACCACCTCACCCTCTTCCTTCTTCTCCTCTTTTTTCTCCGTTCGGCCGCTCATGATGAGCTGGTCGTCCTTGACGCTGATCTCGATCTCGTCTGGCTTGAACCCCGGAACGGCTGCATTTACATTGATCTTGCCGTCGGTCTCGGTGATCTCGACCGCCACCGGCCGAAGCAGCTTTGATTCGGCGTTGAACCAATCATCCAGTTCCTTTCCGAACTCGCCGCCACGCTTCAGGAAGAATTCGTATGCTTTCTGTGCCGTCTCTTTTGAGAGCTCGGCCAGTTTATCGAACATCTTTTCTGCTTCAACAAAGATCGGCGAGATCGGTTCACCAAGGTTTCCCTTAGTTTCCTTCTCCGCCGGAACGATAGCCGTCTTCTGCTCTGTATTTTCCATTTCACAACTCCTTTTCGAAGATCTGGTCGAAAACTGAAATAGCTTTCAACCGTATACAAAGCGCAACGGGCGTGCCGTGGCGATATGCTCTCGGCGAACCCTTCCAACTTCGCAAAACCCCTCTTTCCGGTGTGTTATTGATCCACCCGTTCTCAGGTATTCGAGAATACGATGCGTGGCCTGTGTGAAATATTCAAGTTAAACGCGAAGATTCTCGCGGCTGCGCGGCGCAGCCATGTTTACCGTCACTTCGGTCCCGCCGAGGAAGCCAATAAACGTCGCCGGCCGGAGATGGGCCGGGCGGGCACGATAGTTGCGTTGCTTTATGGAGAGCGATACTTCGCACGAGAGACACCGATGAAGATCCTGATCGCAACCGACGGCTCTGAATTCAGTCGTCTCACAGTTGAAAAAGCCTGCGAGTTTATCGAAAGGTACAGAGACACGGCAGAGGTCCGGTTGGTTTCGATCTATGAAGCTCCGACTGTTGCGACCGAGCCTTTTATGACGCTCCCCGATCATTATGAGGGGATCCGAAAAAGCGTAGAGAAGCTTTCACACGGATATGTTGAGAGTGCGCGTGCTGCGATCAACGAACGACTCCCGAGTATCGCTGTTGCTGAAGAGGTTGCGATGGGAGTTCCCGGGCGAACGATCGTCGAGATCGCCGAAGAGTGGGGTGCGGACCTTATCGTTGTCGGCTCACACGGCCGCGGTTTCTGGTCGCGGGCGCTCATGGGTTCGGTATCGGACGCCGTTGTGAATCACGCGCCTTGCTCGGTGTTGGTGGTCCGCGGGCCGGCAGGCTCATCGGCGTAGCCGGTCGTTTCGTCCTCGGTCAGCGGCCAAGGAGGTTATATGCAGTATCGATTCAAGGACCGCCGCGAGGCAGGTGTGATGTTGGCGGAAAAACTAAGAAGCTACGCGGGCTGTTCCGACGCGATCGTGTTGGCCTTGCCGCGTGGAGGAGTTCCCGTGGCCTATGAAGTTGCCTCCGCGCTCGGCCTTCCGCTCGACGTCTTTGTCGTCAGGAAGATCGGGGCTCCCGGCCACGAGGAATTCGCGGTTGGTTCGATCGCGTCTGGAGGAGTATGCCTGATCGACCGCACGTCGGTTCGGGGACTCGGCGTGCCGGAGGCCGTTCTCGACCAGATCATCGAACGTGAGCAACGTGAACTCGATCGCCGGGAAAAATTGTACCGGGGCACCGAACGGCCGTTGGACCTTCGTGAAAAGACGGTGATCATCGTCGACGACGGGTTAGCCACGGGCCTGACCATGCGGGCCGCGGTCTCGGCGGTCAGGAAGCACGGCCCGAAGGAGATCGTGGTTGCCGTACCGGTCTGTGCACCGCTCTCCTGCGACGAACTGGAGCGGGAAACCGACACGTGGTGCATCTGCGTTCAATCCCCCGAGCCGTTTTATGCCGTCGGAATGTGGTACGACAATTTCGAGCAAACTTCAGATGAAGAAGTGCAGGAGTTGCTTGAGCGGGCCGCGAAAACTAAAACGGAAGGGCATTTTGTGTAGCGATCAGGGGGCACTGAGATGTTCAAGATTAACCAAATGCCTTCTATTGAAGATATCCGACGGGAGGCGGTTGCT
This sequence comes from Chloracidobacterium sp., assembly GCA_016716365.1. Taxonomy (GTDB): domain Bacteria; phylum Acidobacteriota; class Blastocatellia; order Pyrinomonadales; family Pyrinomonadaceae; genus OLB17. The sequence goes on from JADJWM010000003.1 coordinate 435,606, forward strand.
CTGCAGGCTGGCGAGATCACGGATTACGATCCCCTGATCGCGTTGGTCGGCGATGCTCGTTTTGTCCTGATCGGTGAAGCATCCCACGGCACGCACGAATTTTACCGGGAGCGGGCCCAGCTAACGAAGCGTCTGATCACCGAGAAAGGGTTTTCGGCGGTCGCGGTCTAAGCAGATCTTCCGGATGCTTACCGCATAAACCGTTATGTTCGAGGCGAGGGTGACGACCAGGATGCCGTGGATGCGCTCGGCGGCTTCAAACGATTTCCCGCGTGGATGTGGCGGAATGCCGACGTCCTCGATTTTATCGGCTGGCTTCGGGCACACAATGACGATCTGGATAAGGGATCGCCAAAGGTCGGCTTCTACGGCCTGGACCTTTACAGTCTCCATACTTCCATCGAAGTTGTGCTTGGCTATCTGGAAAAGATCGATCCCCCCGGAGCAAAGAGGGCGCGGGAGCGTTACTCCTGTTTCGATCATTTCGGCGAGGATGTTCAGGCATACGGTTATGCCGCGGGCATCGGCATCGCCGACTCCTGTGAAGAAGAGGTCATAGGGCAGCTAGTCGAACTTCATGAACGTGCCGCGGAATTGGCAAGCCGCGACGGGCGCGTCGCCGCCGACGATTTCTTCTTCGCGGAGCAGAATGCCCGGCTGGTCCGGAACGCCGAACGATACTACCGGACGATGTATCGAAGCGACATCTCTTCGTGGAACCTTCGCGACCTGCATATGATGGAGACGCTCGTCGCACTCGACAATCATCTATCCGGCCCTGGAGCTCCGGCGAAGGTCGTCGTCTGGGAGCACAATTCTCATCTCGGCGACGCGAGCGCAACGGAGATGGGCAAGCGAGGTGAGTGGAACGTTGGCCAGTTGGCAAGGCAGCGATACGGCGAAGAGGCTTTGCTCATCGGTTTCACAACTTATGAGGGAACGGTAACCGCCGCCACGAATTGGGGCGAGGCGGCCGAACGGAAGCGAGTTCGACCGGCTCTACCTAACAGTTATGAGAAGCTTTTTCATGAAACAGGCTTAGACCGGTTCATGCTCTTGATGACTCCGGGATCTGCAGCGCATGCGGCACTGAAAGGCCCTCTTCTGGAACGGGCGATCGGCGTGATCTATAGGCCTGAGACTGAACGTCAAAGCCACTATTTTCAGGCCAGTCTATCAAACCAGTTCGACGCTGTGATCCACATCGACGAAACACGTGCGGTCGAACCGCTTGAACGAACCACTGAATGGGAGGCCGGCGAGGTGCCGGAAACGTTCCCCACAGGCATCTAGTGAGGTAATCTGCAGCCGGCGGCAGATCAGGTTTCCGGCCTATTCTGGAGGAGTTGAACTGCAATGAAAGTACAAACAGCATTAGAAGGAGAGGTATCCATTCCCGTAAACGGCGAACGGCTTTCGGGCGAGCTGATAGTCCCGGCCGGGGCCAAAGGCATCGCCGTCTTTGCGCACGGTTCCGGCAGCAGCCGTCACAGCCCGCGTAACAAGTTCGTCGCCGAGGTCATTCGCGGGCACGGCGTCGGTACCCTGCTGTTCGATCTGCTGACGCGTGAGGAAGAGGCCATCGATCTTCAGACGCGCCATCTTCGATTCGACATCGGCCTGCTTGCAAAGAGGCTGGTTTCGGCCGCCAGATGGTTAGCAAACAAACCGGAAACGGCTCATCTGAAGATCGGTTTCTTCGGGTCAAGCACGGGCGGCGGGGCGGCATTGGTAGCCGCGGCGGAACTCGGCGAAGTGGCCGGAACGGTGGTGTCGCGGGGTGGCCGCCCCGATCTGGCCGGTGACGCTTTGACGAACGTAAGGTGTCCGGTCCTGCTGATCGTCGGCGGCCTTGACGATGTGGTGATCCGGCTGAACGAACAGGCCCTCGCTCAGTTGAATTGCGAAAAGAAGCTGGAGATCGTTCCCGGAGCCACGCACCTTTTCGAAGAACCGGGCAAACTCGAGCTCGTGGCAGAACTGGCTGCGGATTGGTTCGAACGGCACCTCAGCTTTGATCGGTGAACTGATGGTGAACACGTGTTTCGCGATCTATTGAAGTGCAAAAAGAAGCCAGATCGCCGAGATATATATCCAGATAACGGCGAATGAATCCCACGCGAGATAGAGAAATTTCCTTTTTGTCTGATAGGTCAGCCCGATTATCATTACCGCCGTCATTGCCATCGCCGCGTTCGCGGTGATCACGTGAGTCTGCGTGATGTTCGACAGCAACGCTCCCTTCGTATAGAAAAGATCATCCAGCGCAAGGATACCGATATTGAAAAGGTTGCTGCCGAATAGATTACCGACAGCCATGTCGGCGGCCCCGATCCGGAGCGCGGAATAAGCGATGACCAATTCCGGCAGGGAGGTCGATAACGCGATGAAAAGGCTGCCGACAAAAGTGGTCCCCAAACCCGTTGATGCCGCGATCTTCTCGCCAATATGCGGCAGCCACGTCGCAGTCGCAATGATCACGACGGCGAAAAATGCGTACATCAAAAATGCCCTTCGTCTTGAGACGTTCGGGTAAAGAAGTTCTTTCACGGGGGCGTCGTCCGGGACGACGTTGTGCCTGCGTTTTTCATAGAAAAAGACCATCCGCATCGCCCCAAGATAGATGAAAACAAAGAAAAGGCTGTAAATGCCGATCCAGCCCACGACCGGGATCCGGTTTCCGGCAACGATACCGATGGTCACCAGCCCCAGCATGAGGATGCCGTAACCCGCCGTTAGTACGTGTCCCTGATGAGCCTGTGATGAAATTGGCGCCGAACGCGGTTTCAGGTCGAGCAGGGCGAGGATGAGAATATTGAACATGCAGCTGCCGAGCACGTCGCCCGCCGCAATATTGGGCAGATCGAACAATGCGACAGAGCTGACGCCGGTGATGAGTTCGGGCAGAGATGTGACCGAAGCCATCATGACCACGCCGATCCAGGTCCGGCTCATCCCGGTCTTTTCGGCGATCACGTCGCCGTATCTGGAAAGACGTGCTCCCGCGACCAGGATCACCGCTGTACAAAAGATGAATTGCAGCCAGATCATTATTTAGCCAGGGCGCCGAACCGGTTGGGGCCGGATCGATACCCGTTACCTATTTCCGTTCATCGGCGATCTCAGGCGACGCAGTCCGGCCCTTGACCGCGCGTGCAATGACCTTTGTTATCTCGATAAAAAGGACCGGAAGCACGAAAGCCGCACCGATGACCGCCAGATCGATCGCGTTCGGAACCGTTGTCCCGAGGATCCGCGAAAGCGGATCAAAATACACCGCCAGAACCTGCAGAAGGACAGACACAGCGATTGCCGCGAAAATGAAAGGATTGCTGAAAAACCGGTCAAACGCCGACCGCGAACGCGAGCGGCAGTTGAACAGATTACCCAACTGGACGGCAACCAGCGAGAGCAGTGCTACCGTGCGTGCATGCGGCCCCTCGCCGTACATCTCCAATGCGCAGAAGTACGCGCCCAACACGATCGCGGCGTAGAGCAAGCCTTTCCAGAGGATCAGGAACAGAAATCCCCTCGACAGTATCGCCCCGCCAGGAGCATGTGGTTTTCGCTTCATCGTGCCAGGCGACGCGGGTTCGACCGCCAAAGCCATTGCCGGGAACACGTCCGTTACCAGGTTGATCCAAAGGATCTGCAGCGGCAGAAGCGGCAGCGGCAGGGCGATCATGATCGCTCCGAAGATCACCAAAACCTCGCTGAGATTGTCTGAAAAGAGCAGGTGAACGAATTTGATGATGTTCGCGTAGATCGTCCGACCGCCCTCGACGGCCTTTACGATGGTCGCAAAATTGTCGTCGGTCAGGACGATATCGGAGGCCTCTTTGGCGACCTCGGTTCCTCTCTGGCCCATCGCGATCCCGATATTCGATCGTTTCAACGCCGGGGCGTCGTTTATCCCGTCGCCGGTGACCGCGACGAACTCGCCCGCACCTTGCAACGCCTCAACGATCCTGAGCTTGTCTTCAGGCGAAACCCGGGCAAACACGTGTGCCTTTCTTGCGTCGGCGGCCAGGCTCCGATCATCCCCTCGCGCAATATCTCTAGAATGCAGCGCAACGACATCGCCATTGTTGCTAAGATTCAGTTCACGTGCGATCGCCTGTGCGGTCAAGAGTTGATCGCCGGTGAGCATGACCGTCCGGATACCTGCCTCGCGGGCACTTTGGATCGCGTCGGTGACGCCCAGCCTCAATGGGTCGGCCATGCCGACGAAGCCCAAAAACGTGAATCCTTTGGAATGATCGAGACGTTCTTTATCGTCGCCGGCCTCCTTGTCCGCAAACGCGAGAACGCGGAGTGCTTCGTTGGCCATCTGCTCATTCGTCGAAAGAAAACCCTCTCGAGCAGATTCATCCAGCGGCAAACGATCACCACTTTCCGAAGCAAAGTGAGAGCAAGCCCCGAGGATCACGGCAGGGGCTCCCTTGATAAGTGCGAATTGAGCGGCACCGGATCGGTCTTCAACGACTATGGTCATCCGCCGGGTCGCGGCCTCGAAAGGTTCCTCGAAAACCGTCTCGAAACGGTCCCGCTCCGCCTGGATATCCCGGCCGAACGAGTTTGCCGAAGCAAGCAACGCTGTTTCTGTTGGGTCGCCTATCTCTTCAGATCTCGAACTCCCTGGATGGAAAGCGGCTTCATTGCATAGGATGGCCACGCGAAGCAGACGGGAAAGAACCGGATCTTCCTTCGCCGCTTCCTCCGACGCACTGACCCGGCGGCCAGAAGATAGGCGATATTCCTGCACCGTCATCCGATTTTCCGTTAAGGTTCCGGTCTTATCGGTGCAGATCACCGTCGTGCTGCCGAGTGCCTCGACCGCGGCAAGCCGCCGGACGATCGCGTTGTGCCGTGCCATTCGCAGCACTCCGAGGGCAAGGATCAGTGTCGTCATCGCCGGCAGTGCTTCCGGCACGGCCGCTACGGCAAGGCTGATCGACACTTGAAGCATCAGCCAAACCGGGTCACCCCGCAACGATCCTGCGACCATTATGACCGCGGCGATGCCGAGCACGACGAACACAAGGATCTTCCCAAGTTGTTCGAGCCGCCGTTCCAACGGCGTTTTTTCGGATTCCGTTCGGGCAAGCAATCGGCCGATCCGTCCCATCTCGGTGTATCGGCCCGTGGCGGTAACAATTCCGACCGCGTGCCCCCGGACGACCGACGTCCCGAGGTAGATCATTGAGTGACGCTCCGCCACGATCGACGAAATGCCGACAGGGTCTTTGTGCTTGTCTACAGAAACGCTTTCGCCGGTCAGCACCGATTCGTCCGTTTGCAGATTTGTGGCTTCGACCAGCCTTGCATCGGCCGGCACGCGGTCGCCCGCGGTCAGGATGATCACGTCACCCAAAACGAGGCCCGAAGCATCGACGATCGTTTCCGCACCATTCCGGCGAACCCTGGCATTCGACACGGTCTGGCGCCGGAGCGCTTTCAGAGCTTCGTTCGCGCGGAATTCGACCGTGAAGCCGATGATAGCGTTGATGACCAGGACGCCGAGGATCGCGATAGCCTCCATCTCCCCGCTTGTGAACCAGGCAACGACCGAAGCGGCAACAAGGAGCCAAACGACAATGCTCGAGAACTGCCTCAGCAGCACCCGCCACCATTCAGGGCCTCCGGAATCATCCAGCACGTTCGGGCCGTCTCTTTTCAGCCGCCTCGCCGCCGCTGCATCTGATAGGCCCTTCTCCACATCCACGCCAAGTGTTTCGGCAATAAGGGCAGGCTGATGGCCGTGCGCAAGGTCTAAGACATCGGCGGTTTGGGGGTCGGCCGGCCGGTCTTTTTTTTCTTCCCCGGCGCTGCCGGGATCTGTGATCTGATCGTTCACGGGTTAAGAGAGAAATACACCTTGGATCACGCAAGTGGCGTTCCGAGCTGAACATCGCCTTATTTGGCACGCTCTGCCATTTTTCGTCGATCGGCGACTTTGGAGACGCGGACAAATTCGCACCCACTCTGGAGATCTCCTACATTATAGCTTTGATCTGCGGAAGGCCGATGCGGGGACCATTTGTTCGCCCCCATGCTTGAGACGAACAACTTCACGCGACTATCTCAAAACCGACTGTTGGGCTTAGAATCGGTTTGCTGGATCAGATAGATCCGGAAGATGAGATAATATTATCTGCCGGCCCCGTCGCCGACCATATGAAGGCCTGTATATTGCAAAACCAGGCTCCCGTTGAGACGCGACCTTTGAAGTATGCCGACGTCGTCGTTCCCGAGCCGCGAGGCGTCGAGGTTCGGATCAAAGTCGCGGCTTGCGGGGTCTGCCGGACCGACCTTCACGTGGTCGAGGGCGATCTTGAGCAAAGGAGTTCACCGTTGATCCCCGGTCATCAGATCGTCGGCATTGTCGACAAGATCGGCGATGCCGTCGAAGGACTTTCGATCGGCCAGAGGGTAGGCGTTGCCTGGCTGCATTCCACGTGCGGGCAATGCGGTTTCTGCGTTTCGGGTCGCGAGAATCTCTGCGACCGAGCTGAATTCACCGGGTGGACACGCGACGGAGGCTTCGCGGAGTTTGCGGTCGCGGATCCCCGCTTTGTTTATCCGATTCCGGACGGGTTTTCCGATATTCAGGCCGCCCCGCTTCTCTGTGCCGGCATCATCGGCTACCGTGCGCTCAGGTTGACGGGAATTTGCGATTGGGAAGGTTCCAGGCTTGGAATCTACGGGTTCGGAGCGGCCGGCCACGTTTGCATCCAGATCGCTCGTCATCGCGGAGCCTCCGTTTATGTAGCGACTCGGGATCGTGAAAAGCACCAGGCCCTCGCCCTCGAACTCGGGGCGGCATGGGTCGGCGACACGTTCTCCGAGCCGCCGGTGAAGCTGGATGCCGCTATCATATTTGCTCCGGCCGGCGAGATCGTGCCGCCCGCTTTGAAAGCTCTCGACAAAGGCGGTTCTCTGGTCCTCGGCGGGATTCACATGAGCCCGATCCCGGAGATCGATTACAAGCTGATCTATGGCGAACGCATAATTCGAAGCGTTGCAAACAACACTCGCGATGACGGAAGGGAATTCTTGAAAGAAGCCGCAGAGATTCCAATAACGACATCCGTTCAGAGCTTTCGCCTCGATGAAGCCAACGATGCCCTAATCGCACTGAAAAACGACGCGATAAAAGGTGCCGCCGTCATCTGTGTTTTGTAGTTTATTGAAATAAAAGGGTTTAACTTGGTACACCCTGCAGGACTCAAACCTGCGACCTTCTGAACTTCATGCCTAGATGACGCACGCCGTGCGGACTATGATTCGGACGAACATCTCCAGAGAATGGGTGAATGCGGAACTGGCGAATCCACGGTGAATTCGGTCAGCCCACTTGGACCCTGCGATCGAGAAAGCAACCAAGGCGATCGACCACATCCCGGCAAGCGAAACAATCACGGCGGAGAGATCTTGCATTGAGGTTCATCGTACGCGTGAAGCGGGAAGATCGGCCTGAGCGGCATTCATTGAATTACCCCTATTAATATGCTGTTTGGCCAAAGACGGCCTATTGTTTAAGGCTGTCTGCCCCGGGAAACGCCTCGCGGCTTCGGATGAACGAAGAGTCGAAATATACTCTAGCCCGGCATGGACACGCTTGACCCAAAAAATTACCGGAACGCCGGCATGATCGTGGCCGTCCTTGGCGTCGCGCTGGTGACGCTCGCGTTGCTGCCGCTGCGGGGCACCGTGAACGCGACGACGGTGGGGTTCCTTCAGCTGGCGGTTGTCATTTTTGTCGCGACGTACTATGAATGGCGGGCTGCGCTGACGGCTTCCGTTCTCGCGGCTTTCTCCTTCAACTTTTTCTTCCTTCCGCCATATCACGTGCTCACGATCGATGATCCGCAAAACTGGGTCGCGCTTTTCGTTTTTCTGATCCTGGCGATCACCGTCGGCCGCCTCGCGTCGACATCAAACAAAAGGCGGGCGGAGGCTGAACGGCTCTATCGTGAATTGGAAGAGGCGTTCGAACGGGCGAGCCAAACCGAAGCCATTAAGCGAAGCGAAAAACTGAAATCCGCGCTCTTGGATGCGGTGACGCACGATCTGCGGACGCCACTTACCACGATCAAGGCGGCAGCCACGATGCTGCGGCAGGAGATCCGGAATGAGTCTATCCATGAAACCCTGGATCCCGAAGGTCGCGAGGAGCTTCTTGAGGCGATAACCGAAGAAACGGAAAAACTCAACGCTTTCATCGACGCCATGGTCGGATTGGCGCGAGTGCAGGCCGGTGAAACCGCCGTTGAAAAAGCGCCGGTGTCCGCAGATGAGATCGTGTCGAAGGCGGCACAGCGGGCTAGATCCGCGCTCGCGTCGCACGTGCTGCACCGGCGGATCGATCCTGATCTCCCCCTTGTGTCCGTAGACCCGCGAGCCACCGTGGAGGTGTTGTACAATCTGTTGGACAATGCCGCGAAATACTCGCCGGCCAAAACCACGATAACGGTATCCGCCGACCTCTTCGACGGCAAGGTCAGGTTCTCCGTCGAGGATGAAGGGGACGGCATTCCGGAATCGGAGCGTAAGGCCGTTTTCGAGAAGTTCCATCGAGCCCATCGCACGCCGGGCGGTCTTGGCCTGGGGCTTTCGATAGCCCGGGGGATCGTCGAAGCGCATGACGGGAAGATCTGGATCGAGTCGGGAGCGAAGGGGACCCGTTTCGTGTTTGAACTGCCGATAGTAACCAATGGAAACCCGAACGAGGATCCTGGTCGTTGACGATGAAGCACCGCTTCTTCGCGTTCTTCGCCGGATCCTGGCCACGCACAACTACTCGGTTCGTACCGCCGAAGACGGCGAGGCGGCACTTGAGGTATTTGATGAGTGGCGTCCCGACCTCGTTTTGACAGACCTCCAAATGCCGAACATGGACGGTCTCGCGTTGTGCAAGCGTCTAAGGGCGATCTCCGACCTGCCTCTTGTTGTACTCTCCGTAAAGGATGAAGAAAAGACGGTAGTCGAAGCCCTCGATGCGGGGGTTGACGATTACATCACAAAGCCGTTCGGCACTGACGAATTGGTTGCGCGGATCCGAAGCGTACTCCGAAGGGCCCCAGCCAAAGAAAAGGACATTATCCAGGTGGGCGGTTTCAACATAGATATCGCAGCACACAGAGCGACGTTGAACAACGAGGTGCTGAAACTCACACCCAAGGAGTTCGACCTTCTCGTGTGTTTCGTGAAGAACCCGGAGCGTGTTCTGACCCACACTCAACTCCTCCGTGCGGTGTGGGGCGAGTACTACAGTGAACAGGCGGACGCACTCAGAGTGCTGGTGGCGTATCTCAGGAAAAAGATCGAGGATGAGCCCGCCAATCCCAAATACCTGATCACCGAACCGTGGATCGGCTACCGGTTCGTACCGGGTGGCGATCCCCTCGCCTGATCTTCCTTTAATGAACTTTTAATGCGTTTTTTAGACGGCTCTTATGCCGTCTTTTTTAGTATGTAGATAGCTAAGCTGCGAGCAAGAGCAGCGGCTTTAATATGTTGGAACTACGAACAAATCCGATTATTGATCGCTTAAAGGTTGGACGGGCGCGATCGGCTTCGCGAACCTGGACAAACGTTGTGTTCGCCGGAGGCTTGATCGGGGTCGTATGCGGCACGCTTGGCATTCTTTTCAGCCTTTTGACGATGTTTGGTTTGATCACACGAAACCGCGTCAGTGGAAGCATAACGGTGGCGTTGATCGTGATCGCGTTGTCATCTCTTTTTGGAGCCGCCCATGGGATGGACAAGATCCGAGAGATCGAGAAGCGCGAGAAACACCAACGGCTGATGGAGGAGTTGTCGAAGTCGGCCCGGAGGGATTATGAGAACGAGAGGTAACCCAATTTTGTATTTCGCATTATTCGCATTTATATTCGCCCTGTTGCTGAGCATACAAGCGAAGGGACAGCAGACCATTTTCAACGTGCCGACGACCGATATACTGGATCCCGGCAAGGTATATGGAGAGCTTGACGTGAGTTTTAAGCCCAATTGCGAGGCGGCAGTTTGCCGCTTTTCGAGCTTCGTTCCGCGAGTTGTGGTTGGAACAGGCGGGAATGTCGAAGTAGGGTTGAACCTGACCGGAAATATACAGCCGGGTGCCGATTCGACCACGCTCGTGCCCACGGTGAAGTTTCGGTTTTATCAGAATAAGAAGAAGGACATTGCGCTGATCGCAGGAACCAATTTCTACATTCCTGTTCGGAACCGTGCCTACAACTTTGGCACCTACACATATGTTGCCGGCAGCAAGACGATCAACAAGACTCGTCTGACCGCAGGCGGATACGTTGCAAGCAAGAATGTTTTCGCACCGAATGCTGTCCGAGCGGGCGGTCAGTTCGGCATCGAGCAAACGATCAACGACAAGTTTTCCGTTGCCGCAGACTGGATCACGGGAAAGCATTCGAGCGGCTACTTCACGCCCGGCGTGATCTACAAACCGCACCCGAAGGTAACAACTTATTGGACATACTCGATCGGAAACACCGGCGCCTCGAACGGCAACCACTATTTCCTGTTCGAGGTGGGCTACAACTTCAACTAAGGAGGACAAACAAAATGGTCGACCTTATTTATATGGCATTGATCGCTGGATTTTTCCTTATTGCGATCGCGTACCTGATCGCATGCGATGCTTGCGAAAGGAGGCGACGACAAATGAGCTGGGAAAGTATCTTGGCGAGCGTGTGCGCGGTTTTGCTGTTGGTTTACCTGGTGTATGCGTTGCTCAGGGCTGAAAGGTTCTAGCGCAACAGGACCTATTTAAGATCATGACTACTAACGGAATAATTCAGATACTTATATATCTGGCGGTGCTGACGGTGCTTGCGAAACCGCTCGGTATCTATATGACGCGGGTTTATGCGGGTGAGAGAACGCTGCTTAGCTTCATTCTCGGCCCCGTCGAGCGGCTGTTTTATAAGGTCGGCCGGGTCGATCCTGAAAAAGAGATGACGTGGCGTCAGTACGGCGTCGCGATGTTAATGTTCAGCCTGGTTTCAGGTATCGCCGTCTACGCGATACAGCGGCTGCAGTTCTTTCTGCCGCTCAATCCGCAGCAGCTTGCTGCCCCATCAGAACATTCATCGTTCAACACTGCCGTGTCGTTCATGACGAACACTAACTGGCAGGGTTATGGCGGTGAAACGACCTTAAGCTATCTCTCGCAGATGCTTGGGCTGACGGTGCAGAACTTTGTCTCGGCGGCGGTCGGCATGGCGCTGGCGATCGCGTTCATCCGCGGCATCGCGCGCTTTCAGACAGATAAGCTAGGTAATTTCTGGGCCGATCTCGTGCGCGGTACGTTGTACATTCTGCTGCCGCTTTCATTCCTGATCGCTGTCCTGCTCGTTTCGCAGGGAGTAGTTCAGAATTTCAAGGCCTACGATACTGCAAATCTTACCGACACCTTTGTCGTGCAAGTAGATAAGAAGGACGACGACGGAAATGTTGTCACCGACGAGGCGGGCGAGAACGTAAAAGAGGACAAAACGATTGACACGCAGACGATCGCTCAAGGCCCGGCAGCTTCGCAGATCGCGATCAAGCAGCTCGGCACGAACGGCGGCGGTTTCTTTAACGTCAACTCTGCTCACCCGCTTGAGAATCCGACCCCGTTGTCGAACTTTTTAGAGATGCTGTTGATCCTCCTTATCCCGGTCGCATTTACTTATACGCTCGGAAGGATGGTCAGATCGCAAGGCCACGGCTGGGCGGTTTACGGGGCGATGATGTTCCTGCTCGTCGTCGGCATCGCAACGGCTTATATTGCCGAATCGCGGGGCAACCCGCTCTATCCGGCTAACGTGGACCAAGCGGTGGTCGGAGGAAACTACGAAGGTAAAGAAGTGCGCTTGGGGATGGCCAATTCCGTTCTATGGGCAACGGCGACTTCCGCCGCGTCGAATGGGAGCGTCAACAGCATGCACGACAGCTACACGCCGATCGGCGGTCTCGTTCCGATGACGAACATCCTCCTTGGCGAGGTCATCTTCGGCGGCGTCGGAGCCGGAATGTACGGCATTTTGGTGATGATCGTCCTGACCGTCTTCATCGCGGGCCTGATGGTCGGGCGGACGCCCGAGTATCTCGGCAAGAAGATCGAGGCCTACGACGTGAAGATGGCAATGCTTTATGTTCTGATCTTTCCGCTTTCGATACTTGGTTTTACGGCCGTTTCGGTTCTGGCGCCCGATTTCGGGTTGACGTCTTTGAACAATCAAGGAGCCCATGGACTGTCCGAGATCCTTTACGCGTTCACTTCGGGCACTGGAAATAACGGCTCAGCGTTTGCCGGATTGAATGCGAATACCTACTGGTACAACACGACGATCGGGCTCTCGATGCTGATCGGGCGGTTTCTCATGATCATCCCGATGCTCGCGATCGCGGGCAATCTGGCTCAAAAGAAAGTAGTGCCGGCAACCCTGGGGACCTTTCCCGTCAATACAGTTCTGTTCAGTGTGCTGCTGGTCAGCATTGTGCTGATCGTGGGGGCGCTGACGTTCTTCCCGGTTCTTAGCCTGTCGCCGATCCTGGAGCACTTTCAGATGTACGCGGGGCAGACGTTCTAATTATATGAAGAAGGCAATTTCAATTTGGGATGCTAATATCATCGGCCGTGCGGTCGCTGATTCGTTCAAGAAACTGAATCCCCTCACGATGCTCAAGAACCCGGTGATGTTCGTGGTGGAAGTCGGAGCCGCGTTTCTGACCGTGCGAATGGTCATGAATCTGGTGATGCCGGGCGCCGCAGGGAATTTTCCGTTCGAGCTGCAGATCACGCTTTGGCTTTGGTTCACGGTGCTGTTCGCGAACTTCGCCGAGGCGATGGCCGAGGGACGCGGGAAAGCTCAGGCAGACACGCTCCGAAGATCGCGGACCGAAACACACGCAAAACTCCTGCGAAACGGCAGTCCGGAGGTCGTGTCCGCTACGGAATTGCGACTCGATGACGTTGTCCTGGTCGAGGCCGGCGATTTTATACCAGGCGATGGCGAGGTTATCGAAGGTGTAGCGTCGGTCGATGAGTCGGCGATCACCGGCGAATCGGCACCCGTGATCCGCGAAGCGGGCGGCGACCGATCCGCTGTCACGGGCGGGACGCGTGTGCTGTCCGATTGGATCAAGGTCCGAATCACGGCAAACCCCGGCGAGACCTTCATTGACCGCATGATCGCGTTGGTCGAAGGGGCCGCGCGGCAGAGAACACCGAACGAGATCGCTCTGAACATCTTGCTGGTGGGCCTCACGATCGTGTTCCTTTTGGCGGTCGTGACGCTTCAGCCGTTCGCGATCTACTCGAACGCCCCTCAGACGCTTTTTGTTCTGATCTCGCTTCTGGTGTGCCTGATACCGACCACGATCGGGGCGCTTCTCTCGGCGATCGGCATTGCAGGGATGGACCGGCTGGTTCAGCACAACGTGCTCGCGATGAGCGGGCGGGCGGTCGAAGCGGCGGGTGACGTTAACACCCTTCTGCTCGACAAGACTGGAACTATCACTCTCGGCAATCGGCAAGCGACGGAGTTCATTCCGTTGACCGGCATCGATGAGCATCACCTGGCTGACGCGGCGCAGCTTTCGTCCTCGCGGACGAGACCCCGGAAGGCCGCTCGATCGTCGTTTTGGCGAAGCAGCGGTACGGCATGCGAGGCCGGGAGATCCACGAACTCGCGACGGATGCCGCGTTCGTACCGTTCACTGCCCAAACGAGAATGTCCGGCATCGACCTCGACGGACGCGAGATCCGGAAGGGAGCGGTGGACGCGGTCGAGAAATATCTCGGTGAAAGCGGTGCTAAGTCTCCGGCGGAACTGCGGGAAGTGGTTGAGAAGATCGCGAGGGCAGGCGGCACGCCGCTTGTGGTCGCCGACGATAAAAAGGCCCTTGGCGTGATCTATCTGAAAGACATCGTCAAAGTCGGTATGCGTGAGCGATTCAATCAGCTTCGGCGGATGGGCATCAAGACCGTTATGATCACGGGCGACAATCCGCTGACCGCGGCCTCGATCGCGAACGAAGCTGGAGTAGACGATTTCCTTGCCGAGGCAAAGCCTGAAGACAAGATGGCGCTGATCAAGCGCGAACAGGCCGAAGGAAAGCTCGTCGCGATGACGGGCGATGGCACCAACGACGCTCCGGCGCTTGCACAAGCCGACGTCGGCGTTGCCATGAACACCGGTACGCAGGCCGCAAAAGAAGCCGGGAACATGGTGGATCTCGACAGCAACCCGACCAAGCTGATCGAGGTGGTCGAGATCGGCAAGCAGCTTCTGATGACCCGCGGCGCACTGACAACGTTCTCGATCGCGAACGATGTGGCGAAATACTTTGCGATCATCCCTGCGATGTTCGCCGGCACATTTCCCGTCATAAACGCCCTCAACATCATGGGGTTAAAAACTGCTGAGTCAGCCATTCTGTCGGCTGTGATCTTCAATGCGCTCGTGATCATTGCGCTGATCCCGCTCGCGTTGAAGGGCGTCAAGTATCGTCCGATGTCAGCATCTTCGCTGCTGCAGCGAAACCTGCTGATCTACGGTCTCGGCGGCATTATTGCTCCCTTTATTGGTATCAAGATCATCGACATGATCATTACGGCCGTTGGCCTGGTGGGTTAAGAAAATGAGAGACCTAATTACGTCGTTCCTGATGTTGCTTCTATTCACGATCTCGCTCGGTGTTATTTATCCGTTGGCGGTGTGGGGAGTCGGCCAGGCCTTCTTTCCGCACCAGGCGAACGGCTCGCTGATCCGAAACGCACAAGGTGAGGTGATCGGTTCCGAACTTATCGGCCAGAACTTCACTTCTCCGACGTACTTTCAAGGGCGGCCGTCCGCGGCGGGAAATGGGTATGACGCCGGCGCCTCAAGCGGTTCGAACCTCGGCCCGACCAGTGAGAAGCTGATAGACCGCGTTAAAGGCGATTCCGAGGCACGTGCGGCTGAAAATCCGGGCACAGCAATACCGGCTGATCTGGTCACGACGAGCGGTTCGGGTCTGGATCCCCATATCTCGCCGGCGTCGGCAGATTTCCAGGTCGCTCGGATCGCGAAGGAGCGTGGGATACCTGAGCGGGAACTGCGTGATATGGTCTCGCGGTACTCGGAGGATAGGACCTTGGGCCTGCTCGGCGAACCACGAGTCAACGTTTTGATGCTGAACCTCGAACTGGACCGGCGTTTCGGACGACCTGTGAAATAATATGTTCGTGGACACCGAGCCAAGTGCGCCTCCTAACGGGACCGGCAAGCGTCCCGAACCCGAAGCGTTACTTAAAATGATCCGGCGGGCCGAGCGAGCGAAACTACGCGTTTATATCGGGGCGGCCGCCGGGGTCGGCAAAACCTTCCAACTGCTCGAAGACGCACACGCCCTGAAGAAAGACGGCATAGACGTGGTGATCGGCGCGGTAGAGACCCACGGGCGGGCGGAAACGGCAGAGCAGATCAGGGACCTGGAGATCGTGCCCCCCTTGAAACTCGAGTATCGAGGAACCGAGTTTGACGAGATGGATCTCAAGGCTGTGATTCGTCGCAAGCCAACGGTCGTCGTGGTCGATGAGCTTGCGCATACCAACATCCCAGGCGCGAAGAATGCCAAGCGGTATGAAGATGTATTGGAGCTGCTCGAAAACGGCATTTCCGTCATCACCGCAGTAAATATTCAGCATATCGAATCTTTGAACGACATCGTGGCCCGCACGACCGGGGTCAGTGTGCGCGAGACCGTGCCGGACACGTTCTTTAAGCGCGCGGACGAGATCATCGACGTCGATGTTTCGATCGACACGCTCCGGACCCGATTGCGTCAGGGAAAGATCTACGCCCCGGAAAAGATCGAACAGGCTCTTAACAACTTCTTTCGCAAGGGAAATCTCGCCACGCTACGCGAACTTGCCCTGAGGCAGGTCGCCCTGCATCAATCCGTCCAGGATCATGAGTACCGCGAGATGGAGGGGCTCGAACCCGCAACGATCCCCGAAAAGGTGATGGTATGCATGGCGTCGCGCGGTTCGGCGAAGAAGCTCCTCCGAACGGGAGCGCGGATCGTCGGGCGCCACGCCTACCGCGACTGGTTCGCCGTTTATGTGGAAACGCCGGACGAGGAGCCGGGCCGGATCGACCCGAACGCCCACGCAACGCTCCAGGAGAATATCCGATTCGCGGAAACGCTCGGCGCGACCGTCGTAAAACTTAAATCGAGCAACGTCGTCGACGCCCTGCTTAAGTTCGCCAGTGAAAACGAGATCACCCACGTCATATTCGGCCAATCTGCCCGCAGCCGCTGGCGGATCATTTGGAAAGGTTCGGTAATCAATCGATTCCTCCGCGAGGTAAAGGACGCCGCCGTGCATGTGATCCCGATCGATAAGGACTAGGCGGGGCGCTGGCTGTTTACAGGACCGATAGCTGGCAGGCGATCTCCGAGTTCGAGCGAAGTAGCCGGGTAATGAAGGTTCGATGGAATAAAAACGAAGAGACGCTCCGGGCCGTATACAGCGACGGCAAGGTCTACGATCTCAGAAAACTTCTACTTTTGAGTTGTGCTCTTTTAAGCAAAGCTTCCGAGGTCATTTTTCCTAGGCCGACAGGAGGCAAGCTTACCGCTCAGTTATTAATGCCCACAGGGGCGATAATGCTGGAGTTCAAGTTTGCTCTTGGAGTGGAAGCACCGTTCTTTTGACCAATATAAGTCTCCCAACCTTCCTGAAGAAACCTAATAAAAATCCCGCAGGTCGAATCTCCTGAGTCCTAATTTGAGTCCCAATGATAAAAAGGCGGCATTCAAGGCCACCTTCGTTAATTCGCTAAATAATTGATTTATAATGAGATGAGGCTGGTACACCCTGCAGGACTCAAACCTGCGACCTTCTGATCCGAAGTCAGACGCTCTATTCAACTGAGCTAAGGGTGCACTAAGTGGAGTTTAGTTCGCTCGGAACGTTTATGCAACCGAGGTATGGAGCGTCGGCCTGGCGCCGGAAACGGCGTCATTTTTGTAATTCGGAGCGGATATACCTTACGACCTCGCGGATCTCGGCTTCGGAGAGTTTGTCCTTGAAGGCCGGCATTCCCTCGTCGGCGATCCCGTCAAAGATATATTTGTAGATCCGGTCGTCCGGCATTTTTTTGATCTTCTCGCCCGTTAGATCGTCTGGTGAGATACTTCTGCCCTCGATCTCGACCTTTCCGCCCTTGCCCGATTCCTTATGACAAATGGCACAGTTGTCCGCGTACAATTTCCTGCCGGTTGCCATCAGGTCAACCGAAGGCTTTGCAACGGGGCTGGACGGCGGCGGGGAAGAATTGTTTTGACCGGAGCTTACATTCGGCGCCGGGCTCGAGGTACATGCTCCAAGAAAAATGCAGATGAGAAAAGATACAAAAATAATTGTCCGAAAATCAGGCATTCGAAAAAGTCCTCGTCTGAAGGATCAGAATGAGGGAAAGTGTACCGCAGTCCCGCTGACACCCGCAACGCAAGTTTTCAATGGCAGGCCCGGACGGCGTTTGCCGAAAGCGGCGGATTGAATTATTTTTCTTCTTATGAAGCGTTACTTTTCGACCGCCCCGTTGTTCGCGTTCTTCCTGGCAATTACCGTATTTTCGCCGCCCTACATGACCGGTCAGACCGCCGGGACGGCACTGTCTTTCAAACAGCTTCGAAGCGGCGTGAATGTCACCCGCGACCATCGATCGATCCCTTATATCGACGCCGAAAACGATAATGACCTCTACTTTGTACAGGGTTATGTGACCGCTTCGGACCGACTCTGGCAAATGGACCTGCTTCGCCGCCGGGCGAGCGGCGAGACCGCCGAGATATTCGGCAATGCCGCCCTGGCCGACGATAAGGTTTGGCGGCGGTACGGTTTTGCAAAGATCGCCGCCGAAAACCTCCAGTACGTCGCACCCGAGCTTCGAACGGCGCTCGATAGCTATGCAGCCGGGGTCAATGCGTACATCGCTTCGTTGACGCCCGAAACAATGCCGGTCGAATTTACGATCCTAAAATACTCGCCCAAGCCGTGGCGCGCGGAGGATTCCGTGCTCATCGGCAAGATCCTGGCTGAGGCGCTGAGTTCGACCTGGTTTCAGGACCTCCAACGGGCGACGAACGCCGCCGCCCTCAGCCCAGAGAAATTTGGCGACATAACGAACCTCGTTACGCCCTATGACGTGATCCTTTTTGGCAAGGACCGGCCGATGGCCAAAGGTGCCGCTCGCGTGACCGCTTTGCCGGTCGACGACGGGGTAATGGCTAAAGCCCGCGAAGCCTGGGCAATACGCGAACGCTCGCTGACGGATGTCGGCCTGTTTGCGGAAGACCTTGCCGCGAGCAATAACTGGGTCATCTCGGGCGAGCGAACGTCCGACGGAAAACCGATACTTGCAAACGATCCCCATCTTTCGTCGACGGCACCGGGCATTTGGTACGTTGCGCATCTTTCGACGCCGACCATGCGGGTCGCGGGTGTGACCTTTCCGGGCGTGCCGGGGATCATCCTTGGACATAATGAGCAGATCGCCTGGGGTGCCACAAATGTCGGACCGGATGTTCAGGATCTCTATTTGGAAACGTTTAACACTAACGGACAATACAAGACGCCGTCGGGGTGGAAGGACGTAACCGTCCGAAAGGAAGAGATCAAGGTCCGAAAGAATCCCTTGAACCCCGAGACCGAGACCGTCGTTTTTGAGGTCACGGAGACGCGAAACGGCGTGATAAACCTGGAGGAAGGCGGCAAGCGGTACGCACTGAAGTGGACCGCCCGAGACCCTAAGAACAGCGAATTCGAGGCTTTTTTCAAGCTGAACAGGGCTGCGAACTGGTATGACTTCAAGGCTGCACTCAGCCGCTACGGCGGGGCCTCCCAAAATTTTGTATACGCCGACACGAGCGGCAATATCGGCTGGCACATCGCCGGGGCTATCCCGATCCGCCGTTCCGGACACGGTGAGGTCCCCTATGACGGTTCGACCGATGAGGGAGACTGGACAGGTACGATCCCGTTTGCCGAACTGCCGAATCTCTACAATCCGTCATCCGGCCTGATAATCACGGCCAACCAGCGCATTGCCGGCACCGACTACAAATATCCGCAGCTGATCAGGGATGCGGCACCGCCTTGGCGTGCGCGCCGGCTTTTCGACCTGCTGTCTGTTAAAAAGAAGATCGGCGTCGAAGACGTCCGAGGAGCCCAGCACGATATCTACAACATCCCGTTGTCGATGTTGGCCAAAGAACTGGCCAGGTCGGGCGCACTTTCGGCCGAAACGACATCGCTTCTGAACGCGTGGGACGGTTCGATGAAGGCGGAATCGAAGGCGGCCGTGATCACAAACGAGATCCGGGGCTGCATTGCTTCGAAAATGGCCGAGGCGAACAAACCGGCTCCGGCCCCGGCGATCCGCGAACGCGTTCTCTTTTGGGCGGTCGCGCAAAGGGCTCCTCGATGGCTCCCGTCGGGTTTCGCGAGCTATAACGATCTGTTCAAGTCCTGCGAGGAAACCTCCCGAAAGGCTCTTTCCGAGCCCAGACGGCTTGGTCCGGATGAATCGAAATGGCGTTGGGATTCGGTCTTCCGCTCGCGCTTCAACCATCCGCTTGCGGCCGCTCCTCTGATCGGCGGCCAGTTCCTGGTCGAGCCCAAGGGAGTCGACGGCAGCGGCCAAACGCCGAACGTCGGGCCCTATGTTTCAATGAGGCAAATAGCCACGCCCGGGGATTGGGACTCGACGCAACTTGTAATACCGCTCGGTCAAAGTGGGAATCCGCGTTCGCCGTATTTCCGAGACCAGTTTGACACCTGGAACAACGGCAAGCCGGCCATATTCCCGTTCACTAAGGCTGCGGTGGCGGCTGCGGCGAAGTCATCGCAGACCTTTAGCCCGGCAAAATAGTTGGTTTCAGTTGGCCGGTAGAGTGCTGTATTCGTTGGTGGTCCGAACTTTGTTCAACGGCGAGTTAGAAGGTCCGAGAGTATTATCGCGGCGGCCTCACTATCGACCATGGACCTTGTATCCGACAGCGTGACCCCGCGGTCCCAAAGCCGTCCGCGGGCCTCGTAGCTCGTCGCCCGTTCGTCCTGCAGCACGACCGGCAGTTTCGCCGAAAGCGAGAAATTCCGGGCCAGACGCCGTGCCTCCGCCGACATCTCACTTTCGCTGCCGTCGGAGTTAAGCGGCAAACCAATCACAAGACCGGCGGCATCGAACTCGGTTAGAATGTCGAGCACCTCAGCAAGCGTCTTTTTCCAGCTTCGGCGAGCGATCGTACGAAGCGGTGTTGCGATGGTCTGCAGTTCATCGGAGACGGCAACGCCGATCCATTTTGTGCCGATGTCCAGCGCGACTATCCTTCCGCCCTCGGGTATCGACGATGGGTCTGTAAATTGTTCGGGATTAAGTGTTTCTTTATCCTGCACGTAAATTATATAATCAAGGTTACGACGGGTGCCGTTCAAAACTTTCTTGCAAGTACCGGCGTAAGATAGAAGCTAGTAGTTATCATAAGAGGTAGTTTATGTCATTTCGCGGAAAGCTTTCGATCCTGATGGTCTCAGCTGCGATCGGCCTGTATGCCGTCATCGGGGGGATCCTCAGTCCGTGGACACGCGCTCAGCAGCCGATCAACGACTCGAGCGCACAGCTTCGGATCTTCGAATCGGTGCTCCAGCATATCCAGAACGACTACGTAGACGAACCCAATCTTGAAAAAGTCCGGTTCGGTGCTCTCCGCGGACTTGTCGGCGGGCTTGACCCTTACTCGTCCTACCTGACACCGCAGCAGGTTGCTGAATTCGGCGGCCCGGACAACGGGAAAAAGGTCGGTATCGGTGCCGAGTTCTCTCAGGTCTCTCTCTATCTCTATGTGGTCTCGGTGTTGAAGGATTCCGAGGCAGAGAAGGCGGGACTTCGTTCCGGAGACGTTATCGAATACATCGAGAACAAGGCAACGCGCGACATCTCGCTTTATGACGCGAAACAGTTGATCTACGGCCAGCCGGGAACCGTCGTCAACCTGCGTATCCTCAGGTCGGGCGCGAGGCCGTTCTCGATCAAGGTCACCCGCGGCAACGGTTCGATGCCTCAGTCGCAGGCCCGTGTCGAAGCCGGCAAGACCGGTGTGATCAAGGTCTTCCAGCTTGGAACCGGGGAAGCCGCCAACATCAGAACGCAGGTCCAGGGCCTGCAGAAACAAGGTGTCCAAAAGCTCGTTCTTGATCTCAGGGGCGTTGCGATCGGTACGCTTGACGAAGCCGTTGCGGTCGCGAATATGTTCATCGGCGAAGGCGAACTTGCAAAGGTGGTCGGGAAGGACAATAAGGTCCTGAAAACCTATACCGCCGATCCTTCGAAGGCATTGTTCAACGGAAAGGTCGCGGTGCTAATCGACCTGGGCACTGCGGGCCCGGGCGAGGTGGTCGCCGCCGCTGTCCTTGATCGTAAGCGTGGCGGAGTGGTAGGCGAACGAAGCTTCGGCGCCGGGACCGAACAACAGTTGTTCAAACTTCGCGGTGGCGACGGACTGCTCTTGACGACGGCCAAGTGGGCGTCGCCGAGCGGTGCCGCTTTCCTCGGCGATGACCGTGACTCGATGGGCGTAAAGCCATCGGTCGAGGTTAAACGTCCGGACACTCCCGAACCGGTCGAGGTCGAAGAGCTGATCGACCAGCAGGACGATCAGGAGCAGAATCCGCAGGCGGCACCGACGCCGGCACCGGCACCTGAAGTAAAGAAGCCGGCCGAAGACCTGCAGCTGAAGAAGGCTCTTGAGCTGCTTCAGGACAAGGCCCAGACCGCAAAAGCCGCTGGAGCTTGAGACGGGAATACAGAGATCGTAAAAAAGCCGGCCGCCGTGGCCGGCTTTTTGTTGTTGACGGCCGTCAAGACTGTTAATATTCCGTTTGATGCAGGCGCTTCAGGGCCAAATTCGCGAATTCGAGATCGAGGACCTTGACGAGCTGTTCCGGCTTAGAAAGAGTCTCTGGGACGAGGTAACGGCGGCCGAGCATCAGAACGAGATCCTCGATATACTCGGAAAGCCGGAAACCCAGCAGATCTTTGTGGTGGATAGAGGCAACGGGCGTCTCGCGGGATTCCTGGAAGCGAGCATAAGGCCGCTAGCCGAAGATTGCGAGTCCGAGAACGTCGGTTACCTGGAAGGCTGGTACGTCGATGAAGCGTTCCGCCGCCGGGGCCTCGGCCGCGAGCTTGTCCGCATGGCCGAAGATTGGGCACGCCGGATGGGCTGCATCGAAATGGCTTCGGACGTCGAGGTCGGCAACGACACGAGCCTTCTTGCTCACCGCAGCCTCGGATACGGTGAAACCTCTCGGCTTATCCATTTGAAAAAAGTACTTTAGCCGATACCGCCGGTGAATTATCTTATGTCGGTCCCAGGTCTTAAACTCCCCGCTTTACACTTGCTGATGATCCTCGCATGTTCGGCGGCGGCGCACGCCCAATCGACGACCCAGGACTTTCCCACACCTGTTCTCACCAACGAGATCAGCGGTACCATTAAGCCGCGGACCATCGGTGATTCGAGACTGACGACCCACTACTACACCTTCAACGGCGATCAGGGTGACGTATTTATCAATCTGGTAACTAGAAACCTGACCGGCGATTTCGATGTTTTCACGCTTAACGGCCTGCGGCCCGTTACGAAGATCGCCGTCTACGCTGATTACGGCGAGAACGAGACAGGCCGGGTCGTTTATCTCCGAAAACAGGAAAAGCTCATTCTCCGTGTCCAGGGCCGGACCCCGAACGACGAAGAAGCCGTATATCGCATCAAGTTCGCAGGAAGCTTTGTTGCGATCCGGCCTGAAGATGTTCAGGCCGCACCTGAGATGCCGCGCGTGGCAGCCGAAACAAAACGCGACGAAAAGGTCGCCGAAACGGAGAGATCACCGGTGCCGACGGCGGATCCGGCCAAGGAGAAAGAAGCGGAAGAAAAGACCGAGGAAGCCAAAACACCGCCCGAACGGGCCGACGAAAAAAAGATCGAGGGAGAGGTAAAGAAAGCCGGGGAAGCCGAGACCAAGGAAGCAGTACCCGAGAAGAAAGCCGAGGTCGTCATTACCGATCCTCTTGCGGCGAAACCTGATGACCCCGCCGCCCGGCCCGAAGAGAAAAAGCCTGAAAAGCCGGAGACCGAAAAGGAATTAAAGGAACCTGAGGCGGCCCCGCCGGCCACGGCGCGGAGGCGGACCCGACGCACCACGCGGACTCCTCCGGTTCGGACGCCCCCCGAACCAAAGCCCGACCCGCTCGCGTCGATTAACCTGATGATCCAGTTGAAGGATGGTAATGCGCTCGAATTCAAAATGAGCGAGGTCCGCCGATTCTCGGTTGATCGCGGCATCCTCGTCGTACTGCTGCGATCGGGCAAGATCTCAAGATTCCCGATCACTGAGGTCTCAAAAGTTACGATCGAATAGGCCGATCAGGCATAACTGTGCAGCCCGGGCAGCAGGTAGCTCACACCGAGATAAGTAAAGATCACCAGCAGAAAACCGAGTATCGCGAAGTAGGCCGAACTGCGCCCGGACCAGCCTTTTGAGATCCTCGTATGGAGGAAAGCTGCGTACGTCAGCCATGCAACGAGGGCCCCGGTTTCCTTCGAGTCGAATCCCCACGGCCGGCCCCATGATTCGTTTGCCCAAATAGCTCCCGTGATAAGGAGCATCGCAAGGCCCGCGAAGGCCATGCAGGCGGTCGTATACATCAACCCGTCAAGTGATTCCAGGCTCGGAAGGCGTTCACGAAGTTTCTCGGTCCTGAACGAGAAGATCAGAATGAACAATGTCCCTGCGAGTCCTGTCAGCAGGCCCGCCAACTCGACGGGATTCGTGTTCAGGCTGAGGTAAAGCTTGTCGCTGACCGACTCGTAGTACGATCGCCCGGCCTGTACAAACTGGGCCTGGGTAATCGCTGCGAATTCTGCCGCCGACAGGTCCTCCCGTTCGGCGATCGCGCGGCCGGCGTTAGCATATTGGGCCGGGCTAGCCGCAAGCTGCTCGGTGAGTTTTCCCTGAACATCCGCAGTGGTCCTGATGCCAACCACAAGCAATCCGATCGCGATGATCTGGGCCACGAACGACAATTTCAGGAGCACGTGGCCCGCCGTCTTCGCCCGTTCATCTCCCCGATAAAGGTACAGCAGGAATGCGGCGATCACGCCGACCGAAAGTAGACCGGCGATAACCAGGGCCGGCCCGACGAACGGTATTTCAAGCCGAAACGGGGCCGAGAACGGCTTGCCACCGGCCGTGTTGGGAAGGAAAAGCCCGGCACGGTAAACGAATTCGGTAAAGACCGAGAATTTACTTATCGACGCGATCACCCCTAGCACAAAAACGCTCGACCAGATCGCCATCGATTCGACCTTCGTCTTGTCCTTGAGCAAGTAGATGACCGCGATCGCAAAACAGACGAGTGCAACGCCATAGCTCAGCGAAGCGACGCCAACATGGATCGGGCGCCAGTATGAATCGAGCACCGGCGGGAGGTCGATGAACTCGCCGCCAATGAACCGGGCAAGGGTCAGGATCAGTGCCGCCAGCGGCAGCGTGAAAGCAGCGAGTACCTGAAAATTACGGCGGTTGGCGACAAGAAGTGTCGCGATCCCGGCACCGAACGCGAACGCAAGGCTTAGGTCGTAAAGATTTGCGAAGGGCACGTATCGAAACACCCAGGGTGTTTCCATATTCCCCGCAAGCCGAAGCTTGTCGATCTCGTGGTCGTAAGCCGCGACCCAACGAACCAACCAGCTTGCCAGATTAAAAAGGACGCCGAGAACTGCGGACCAAAGTCCGAGCTTCCTCGCCATTTCCGAAGGCGCATAAAGGTTGGTCAGGTGGAAAAGGGCAGCGAAGATGTACGCGGCGAGTGCGATCATCATCAAAGCGCCATCGCTAATGAACCCTTCGCCGATCTGAAGACGCAGTCCGAGAAACACAAAAGCTCCCGCGATCGCAAGGATCGCCGGAAGATTGACGAGCCAGCCGGGCTTGCCGGCCGAGATTCCGATCTCCTGAACTGTAAATTCTTGTGCCATTTGCTACCTCACATTTCTATATCCGGACGGTCCACCCGCCGACGTCCCGCATTTCCCTCGAGTTCTGCCGCGATCCTATTGAACTTCTGGTCAAAGGCGGCATGATTTCGATTCGTGTGGCCGCCGAGCACTATCTCGGCCTCGCCGGTCTCGCCCCTTCGGATCACGGCCCATATCCGCCGATGCGAGAAAAAGAAGACGAATACAAGCGCACCCATCAGGCCGAAGCCCCCGAAATACCAAGCGATGAAGGCCCCGTTATAGGGATCGTACTTCACCGAAAGGACGTGGGCGAAGGGCGACTTTTCATACTCGCTCAACCGCCATTTGTACCCGAGCTTCGGAGCCCCGACCGGAATGTTGTCCGCGATCCCGGTCCCGAACGCAAATACCTGGGTCCGTGCTTCTCCGGGCGGCGTCACATTTAGAACGGCGACCGGGTTATTGTATTCGCCCGTGCGTGTGTCCGGCTTACCTTCGGCATTGAAAGTGAAGTCGGGCAGGAACTGGTCGTATTCGACCAGCGTCCCGTCCGGAAGCGTCGCCGAGCCCATTCGCGGTATGTCCAGTGCGATCGGCGATCCGCCGCTCTGCGGGGTCACTTCAAGCTTTATATTGCGAGCGTTTCCGATCGGGATGGTCTGGGCCTGAAAGAACCGATACCCGCGATAAGTGAACGGCTTGTTCATGCTGACGTCGGCCAGGATCGTGCCGTATTCCGGGTCGTCGACCTTCAACTGCGTTCGCCAATCGAGCGTGTTAGTGACGTCAATCGAGCCGGCGGGATCGATAAGCTTTTGCTGGATATCCGTGCACGTCATCGTGAAGGGAAGCTGAACATCGAACTTCTCCTTCTTGTCCATGTCGAACTGGATCATCTGGATCTTGTCGGTCGCGTCGCCCGGGATCATCCGTACATCGGCGTCGAATCCGGTACGCAATGCGACAAAATGCCCTAGAAACAGCGTGAGAAGGGCGACGTGTACGATATAGGCGCCCAACCGGTTGATCCTCCCGGACTCGCCGAACACCCACATTTCGTTCGAGCGAACCACGCTGCTGAAATCCTTCTGCCCGTGTTCATCCGTCGCATACGCGACAGCTTCACGCTCACTTGTGCGGGCCGTTAGACCGTTCGCAGCGAATACCTGGCGGATCTTATTCGTGATCTCGGAGTCGCTCTCACCCCGGCTCGTAAAGACCGCGTTCTGGCTGAGGTCGAGCAAGCGTTCCCGCGTCGATATGAGTTTCGGCTTTGAGAAATACTCTTCCCACATCCTCGGGAAACGGTCGATCGACGCAAGAATGATATTCAGGGAAAGGATGAGCAGCAGAAGGTTGTAATACCAGCTGTGGTAGATATCGAAAAGGCCAAGACTGCCGAACACCAGCCGTTCTGCAGGCGTAAGAGAAGCAAAATAAGTGTCAAATCCCTGAACGTTCTGCTGAATGATGAGCATCCCGATCATCGACAAGGTAACGAGGATGCACAGCAGTACAACGCCGAGCCGAACTGAACTCAGAAAGTTCAGGATCCGGTCAAAGATCGGTGTCTTCGCACGCGGCAGATCTTTTGCTTTGATGGTCTCTTCAGCAGCGGACATTCAAGAAAATCTTAGCCTAATGGTTCCGTGTTTGTCACCCGCAAGTAGATTAGTCGGGCTTTACGAAGAAAGTAGCAGTCCCCGTTTCCTTAAGGTTGGAATTCAAAATCAAAAAGCTATCCTTACCAGAGTACGAACTTTCCAACCCTTGTAGTTATGCGTGCAGTGGCAGCAGAGATCGGGCAAACAAAAGCGATCGGATTTCGCGAGCGGATCAGTGCGTTCGTCGAACTGACAAAACCCCGGATCGCTCTGATGCTTGTGCTTTCGTCGGCGGCCGGCTTCTATCTCGGCAGCCGCACCCCGATCGATCTCGCACTGTTCGTAAACTCGATGATCGGGATCGCGCTTCTTGCGTTCGGCGTCGCGACCTTAAATCAGTACATCGAACGAAGGACTGACGCACTAATGAATCGTACGGCCCGGAGGCCGCTCCCTTCGGGGAGGATCTCGCCGGGCGAGGCTTTGGCGTTCGGGCTTGCCCAGTGCATCGTGAGCCTGGTCTACTTATACGTTTTGGTCAACCCGCTCACGGCGTATCTCGGCCTTGTGGTCATCGTCGGATATGTGTTCCTTTACACGCCGTTGAAAACGAAGACTTCGGTATCGACCGCGATCGGGGCCATCCCCGGAGCGATGCCGCCTTTGATGGGGTGGACCTCTGCCGCAAACGAGGTAACGATCGGTGGCTGGGCCCTTTTCGCGATGCTATTCCTCTGGCAGTTTCCGCATTTCTTTGCTATCGCCTGGATGTACCGGGACGACTACGCTAGGGCAGGGATCAAGATGCTGCCGGTGGTCGAAGCGGACGGACGGATCACAGCCCGGCAGATCATTCTGTTTTCGGTAATGCTGGCCCCGGTCAGCCTCGCGCCGTTCTTTCTCGGTTTTGCAGGCCCTATTTTCCTGGCCGGCGCCTCTCTGCTGGCCCTTTGGTTCGTGGTCGAAAGCTACCGGGCGGCCCGTGCCCGGACGCCGCTGATGGCGCGCCGGCTCTTGCTTTGCTCTGTACTTTACTTGCCTTTGTTTCTCGCCCTCGCGGTGATCGATAGTCGTTAGAAGGATGGATATCGGAACGGTCGAAACGGTAGACGAACCCTTAAAGAGGAGAAAAGCAGCGGTCCGGTCGTTCTCGTCATCGAGGGGTTCCGGCAGCGGCGGGAACGACGGCCCCGGTGACGATGGTCACGACCGATCAAATTTTTCCGACGAAGATGAGGTCTCCGACGCCCCCACGATAGACAAATCGAAATACATCTCATGGTTCCTGATGATCGCGGTCGGAATGACATTCGCCGGTCTTCTCGGAGCCTATCTGATGATCGCAACGACCAAAGCTGCCGAATGGAAGCCGTTTGCCCTGCCGCTTCAGGTCTGGATCAGCACCGTGATCATCGCGCTCAGCAGCGTGACCTACGTGATCGCGAAGAGGTTCATCGATTCCGCGTCGCTCACCACGGCCAGAACATGGCTGATCGTCACGACGGTTCTGGGTGCCTCCTTCATTTCGTCGCAATTCCTCGTTTGGCTCGATCTCGTTAATCGGGGCTTCTATATGGCAGGGAACCCGTACGCGGGCTTCTTTTATATCCTGACCGCCGCCCACCTTGTCCACGTAGCAGGTGGGATCGCTGCATTGGGAGCTATCCTTTTACGGATCTGGCAGCCGGCAACGGACGAGCATAGCCTTACACGCTACCGCGATCTTGCACGGTCCGTCGGCTGGTACTGGCACTTCATGGGATTTCTCTGGGTGGTCCTGTTTGGGATGCTCGGCTTTTGGAAGTAAGTTCGATCTGAAAGATATGGAGCTGCTCAAGATCTTTCCGCATCTTAACGCGGGCCTGAATGCCTTGAGCGGCATGTTTCTTCTATTCGGTATCGTCTTCATTCTCAGGAAAAAGGTCGCCGTTCACAGGCTATGCATGCTTTCAGCGAGTTCGATCTCGGCCGTTTTCCTGGTCTCTTACGTCACTCATCACATCATCCGGACGTCGATATTCGGCCTTGGGCCGACTCGTTTCACCGGAGAAGGCCTCGCCCGGCCGGTCTATTTCACCATTCTGACCTCTCATACGGTACTGGCCGCCGCCGTGGCCCCATTTATACTGATCACGCTCTGGCGAGCTCTTAAAGGCCGTTTCGACGCTCACCGCCGATTGGCCCGATTGGTCTATCCAATTTGGCTCTATGTTTCACTTACTGGCGTGGCGGTTTATCTTATGCTTTATCATTTTTTCCCCGCCCAGCCCTGATTTTCAGTTTTCTCTTGTCAACCATTTTCCGTTTGTGGTAATCTAACGGATGTTGAAAAGTTGATCACCGAAGCCTTGAGGATCTTCCAAAAGGCGCGGGGGAACCATCAGGACACCGAAATTCGGCCGTCCCGGGGGGCGAAGCGGGACCAGAACCGCGGGGATAATCTTTCGTTCCTAGCCCGGCAGCTAACCTCGTAGGTGTTGCAAAGAAGTGACAGCAATCAGGCCTTGAATAAGTCGCGATTTGTGTGTGCTTCGCTTACTGCTTTCTCAACATTTCAAGCAGACATCCGGTCTTCTCAAAGGAAAAAGTTCCGCTTCTCACGCGGAACTTTTTCTATGTCCTTAATTATCAATAAGTTAAAGTTTAACGAGGCGCCGGCCCCGCAACGATCCTTACCGATTTGACCGGGATCTTCTCGTTCTTGTCGACGACGATCTTTGACGGCCGGGCCGGCACCTTATAACGGAAGGTCTTGATACGGGTGTCCACCTCGGCCTTTTCCCTGACGGTCCCCCGCGGCGTCTGGATCTCAATATCTAGAGGCAGCTTGAAGGCAGCGGGCGTAAAGCGTTCCTGGCGTTGGGTTTGCGTGATCGTCACGGTAAGCGTTCGAGAAGCTGCTGCATACGTGTGTCGGACGGTTAATTTGGGAGCGCCCAGGCCATAGACCCATTGATCGAAAAACCAGCCAAGGTCCTGGCCCGACGATTCTTCCATCGCTTTTTTAAGATCGTTGGTTTCGACACTCCCGTACTTGTGGCGGTTTAGGTAAACGTTCACCCCTTTCCAGAAAGCTTCCTCACCGACCTGCTCGCGGAGCGTGTGAAGCACGGCCCCACCCTTGTTATAAGTGGTGCCAGCCCGGTCAAAAAGCGCATCCACGTCCGCCGCGTTCCGGTTGAAAAGGCCGTGTCGCTTCGTGTTTACCGCGTCCTCGGCCAGAAATCGCTCAGCGTCGTTCATAACCTTGAAAATGTAGGCCTCACGTCCATAGAGCCTTTCCCGCGATACCGCCTCAAGAAACGTCGCGAAACCTTCATTCAGCCAAAGTTCGGCCCAATTCTTACACGTTACAAGGTTTCCGAACCATGAGTGAGCAAGCTCGTGTGAAACGAGGTCTTCAACCCCTCCGCCGAACAAAGGGTTTCCGGCAAGGAAGATCTCGCTGTCAGCCATCGTCGTGGCGGTTATGTTTTCCATCCCGCCGAAAGAGAATGATGCAACGATCGTTTGATCATATTTTACGAACGGATAATCGATCTTAGTTATATCTTCGAATATCCTGAACATCTCCTTTGTCTTTCCGTAGGCCTTTGGAACGATCGACTCGGTTCCCGGGTAAACATAGTACCCGAGCGGGATCTCCTTGTATTTTTCATCGATACGGACGTATCCGCCGACAACGAAAGAAACGAGATAGGTCGGGAACGGCACGTCCATCCGAAAGTGATGGGTCGACGTCCCGTCCGAGTTGTCGGTCTTATTAACGAGCGCGCCGTTGCCGATCACGCTATCGCCTTTTTTCGCCGTAATGAACTGCTCGGCTGTTGCCTTATCGCTCGGAAAATCGAAGGACGGGAACCAATAACGAGCTTCTTCCGGTTCGCCCTGCGTCCAGATCTGGGCCGAATGGCCGGGAAAACCTTCCGATGCCTTCCTTTCGGCAACGAAATAGATGCCCTTCTTTGGCGTCGCTGTATATTTGAACCGGACCGCGACCGTTTCTCCCGCCGAGTATTCCCGGTCCAGATCGACGATCACGCTCTTACCCTGGGTCTTGAACGTAAGCGGGATATCACCCCCTTCAAGAGCAACCGACGAATAGGAAATGCCGATAGAATCAAGTACGACTTGCTTGTATCCGTCCTTCAGCGGCTTCAACCTGACGGTCGTATCGCCGAATACCTGCTTTTTTGCCTGGTCAAAGCTGACGCGGATCACGTAATGCTGGACATCGTAATCGGACGAACGATTGAAGTCAGGCCGTGCCGTTTGGCCGGGCACCGGCAGGACAAAAAATGAGAGGGCCGCGATGAAGACGGCGATCTTAAGGTTAATTCTATTTTGCATCAGGATTGTTTCAGGAACCGGTCAAGCCATCCGATGACATTCGAAAACCAAAGTTCCGAATTCTGGGGCTTCAGTATCCAATGACCCTCATCTGGGTAAATTATCAGCTTCGATGGAACGTTCTTGAGTTGGAGCGCGGTGAAGAGCTGCAGGCTCTGATCGACCGGGACACGATAATCAAGCTCCCCTGCTGTTACGAGCGTTGGAGTTGAAAAGTTATTAGCGAATTTATGCGGAGACCAGCGGCTGTACATGAGCGGGTTCTCCCATGGCATTCCTTTGAACTCCCAATTCACGAAAAAGATCTCCTCGGTCGCTGCGGCCATGCTTTCGAGATTGTAAATTCCCGCATGCGAAACAAACGCCTTGAACCGGAAGCGCGGGTCATTATTGTGCCCGATCATCCAGTTCACCATGTATCCGCCGTAACTGGCCCCGGCGGCGCCAATGCGGTTCCGATCGATATAAGGGCGCTTCAGGACCTCGGCAATGCCGTTCTTGATGTCGACAAAAACTCTGCCGCCCCAATCGCCGGAGATCTCATTGATGAATTTCTGCCCGTATCCCGTCGAACCCCTTGGGTTCGGCATGAAGACGATGTAACCGGCGTTGGCGAAGATCTGCGGGTTCCAGCGGTAGCCCCAGTTGTCATTCCAGGCACTTTGCGGACCACCATGGACCAGCACCAGCAGGGGATACTTGCGTGCCGGGTCAAAATTCACTGGCTTAAGGAGAAAGCCGTGGATAGGTGCCTGGAGCGCCCCGCGCCACGTAAGCTCTTCGGGCCGAGGCAGGTCAACGTCTGCCCGGGTCTTGCTTAGGGAACGGATCGAAACACCTTGAAGCGACGCCGAGAACACTTCCGCCGGGGCCGACATCGAGCTTGTCAGAAAAACGATGGTTCTCCCATCCGGCGTCAGGTTTATGTTGGTGATGAACGGAAATGCCGCCAGGTACGGCTCGACCTGCTTGACGTGCGTGGCGATCCTTTGCCGGAAGTCCGGTTCCAACGGAACAGAATAGACCTGTGACCGGCCGCGGGCGACGGCTGTAAAATAGACCGTTTTGTTGTCAGAGGTGACGGTGACATCGTCCGCTTGCAGGTCGAAGCCCCGCGTCAGCTCGACCGCCTCGCCCGTTCGGCGGTCGTATCTCATGATCCGCCAGCGGTCTGCCTCGAAGGTCGCGGTTGCCTGAGACCGGAAAAGTATGTACTTACCGTCGGACGTGTACATCGCCGATACGTCATATCCGCGATTGGCCGCGGTAATATTCTTCGCCTCGCCGCCTCGAAGGGGAAGCAGGTAAATGTCGCTATTTGTCGAGGTCGCCTCCACCTTGTCAGGGTTGCGCAGATAGGCGATCTCCGTCCCGTCTGGCGAGAACGCATAATCCTGGCCGGTCGAGGCCGAATACGGCGGTGAATCGAAGTCGCCCGGGGTAAGGTCGCGTGCCACCCCGCCGTCGCTCGGAATGACAAAGACATGGCTTCGCTTCCGGTCACGCCATTCGTTCCAGTGTTTGAACAAGAGGCGTTCGGCAATTTTCGCCTTGACCTTGCTGGCTTCGACCTTTGCATCCTCTGCCCGATTACACGCGTCCGAATCACATTCGGGATAGACGTCCGAGACAAACGCGATCCAGCGGCCATCCGGTGACCAGACGGGATTTGCCGTGCCCGTCGAGATCCGCGTGATCTGTTTCGTATCGTCGCCGTCCGGGTCCATCGTCCAGATCTGCCCACCGGTCACATACGCGACCTTCTTGCCGTCAGGCGACCATCGGGGCGACGAATGCGACGAATTGCCGCGTGTGACCTGCCGCTGATTCGAACCGTCGAGATTCACGGAATAAATATGCGTCAGGGTCCGATTATCGGCTTTGCTGACTACGCCGACCGTGTAGAGGACGGTCCGGCCGTTGGGCGAGAGCTGCGGATCGCCGACGCGCCGCAGATTGACCATCTGATCGAAAGTGAATCCGGATTGGGCGATCACCGCCATCCCGGCCGCACAAAGGACGATCACCTGCAAAAGAAGTCTTTTCATGTTCTTTAGATCGCAAACCACGCTTTTTTTGAAGTAAGTAGAGCTAAACTTTATTATCGCATAAGTCCCGCCGCCAGGCGCCACCATTGCCGCCGATACCGCGTGATTTTACCGCCGGAGGATGAAGCAGTTAGAATTCAGTATATGAAGGTGATCTCCGCTCTCGTTTTGTCAGCATCCTTGATCGTAAACCTGACCGCTCAGCAAGCCGGCCTTGCCTCCGCGATCTATTCGGAACGGACACTTACGCAGCTTCGCTCCATCCAGGAAGCTGCACTGAAGAGTGATTACGCGCTCAAGCAAACTTCCTTTTTAACAAACAATATCGGCCCTCGGCTGACCGGCTCGCCGCAGGCCCAGCGGGCTGTCGACTATGTCGCCGACGAAATGCGGAAGCTGGGACTCGAGGTCAGGCTTCAGAAATTGACCGTTCCGCATTGGGTACGCGGGACCGAGACCGGCGAGCTTGTCGAGTTTCCGGGAGTGGCGGCCGGCACGAAACAGAATGTCGTCCTTACTGCACTCGGCGGCAGCATCGCGACGCCCGAGACCGGCCTGACCGCCGAAGTCGTCGTTGTGGACGGGGTCGCCGAACTGGCCGCGTTGGGCCGGGAACGTGTCCAGGGCAAGATCGTACTTTTTAACGGCAAGTTCGACTCGGAATTGGCAGCATCCGGGTTCGGCATCCAGGCCTATGGCCAGGCAGTCGCGGTCCGCAGCGAGGGCCCGGCCGCGGCCGGCCGAATGGGAGCTGCCGCCGCAGTTATCCGCTCGACCGGAGGCGCAAGAAATCGGCTCGCCCACACGGGCGGAATGCGGTACCGCCCGGATGTTCCGAAAATACCAGCGGCCGCCGTCTCTTTTGAAGACGCCGAAATGATCGCGGCCCTGGCCGCCCAGGGAACGGTGAAGATGCGGCTGGTCCTGACGCCGAAAACGCTTCCGGACACGACCAGCTACAACGTGATCGCCGATCTGAAGGGAAGTGAATTGCCTGACGAGGTCGTGATCGTATCCGGGCACCTTGATTCGTGGGACCTCGGCACGGGGGCCCTGGATGATGCGGTCGGTGTCGCCGTTTCGATGCAGGTTCCGTTTATTCTGAAGTCGCTGGATCTCACGCCGAAAAGGACGATCCGCGTGATCGCGTATATGAACGAAGAGAACGGGCTTGTCGGCGGCACCGAATACGCACGCGAACAGGCACCGAATATCGGCAAGCACTTCGCCGCGATCGAAAGCGATCTCGGTGCGTCGCACCCGGTCGGGATACTATTTGCCGGGAAGGCGGATATTGCCAATTTCCTTGCTCCGATAACGAACGTCCTAAGTAAGCAGGGTGCGCGGATCGTGCAGCAGCAAGGCGGCGTGGGCGCGGATATCGGCCCGCTTACACAACAGGGCGTTCCGTCGTTTGCGCCGTTCTTCGATACGCGGACCTATTTCGATTATCACCATACGGCTGCAGACACCTTTGACAAAGTGGACCCCAAGCACCTTGCCGAGGTCGGATCGCTGATGGCGGTTTTGGCATACGGCCTCGCCAATGCCGAAAAGCCGCTCCCGCGTTGATCGGCCAGGCGTCACGATGCCGTCAACCACATAGCCCAAATTGCCAAGGCCGCCACGGGTTGTTAGATTTGGAACTAGAAATAGTTTTGCTGGAGATCAAATAAATGAACAGGCCGCCGCCATACTTTCCGCAGAATCAATTATCACCGCCTGACGAGGGCCGATACCGAAAGTTCAAGCTTATCGTGGCGGGACTTGTTATCGCTCTGATCGTCATCGTTTCAGGAATTGCCTACGGGGCCTACTATTTGATATCGAGCCTCTTCTAAAACCAAGAGGGCCCGCCAGATCACGCCGACGAGCCCTCTTTACTCTATAAGTCCCTAACCCTAGCGGTCGTTCTCAGACCCAAGCCTCACAGCGTTGTTCCGCCTCGCCTTGGCACCTTCCTGTGCAAGCTGGCGTGCCTGCGGCATCAATTCGACGGCCTTCAAAAGCTGGCTGTCAAATTCGTTAGCCACCTGCAGGGATGTCTGTGACCCGTAGGCTGCCGAGACTAGTTCGGCCCTCAAATTCCTTTCGACGAACTCCCTTTCTTTATCGACCTGCGAGGGCGTGAATTTATACTTGGTGACCGCAAATGTGCGGAAGGCCTTGTAAAGCTCTTCGGTCATCGGGAAGTCGGCCGCGGTGATGTCGTAGCCAAACGTGATCGGTTTATCGACTTTGTATTGCTCGAAGCCCTTCACCTTGCCGTAAGCTAGGTCCATTGCGAACAGGAACAAAGGGTTGTTCAGTTTCTGCTGGAACCGGAACCTTTCGGTCGTGATAGTATCGGGCTTGATCGCCACGTCCGGCATTATCCCGCCGCCGCTGTAGACCGTCCGCCCAGCGTCGGTTTTTGCCTCGGGGCCTTTCGGGGTACCTTCGTCGGCCGCGTTGGAACCGATCCCACCGTTGGTGTAGTAATCGTAGAGATTGCCGTCGGAGTAGTCACGCTGGATCAACCGGCCTGACGGGGTCTCGTACTTCGCGATCGTCAAAAGGAGCATCGATCCATGATCAAGGATGAAAGGATTCTGCACCAAGCCCTTGCCGAACGTCGTTTCGCCGACGATTAGGGCTCGGTCGTGGTCCTGAAGAGCACCCGCTAGGATCTCCGACGCCGAAGCCGAATTTCGGTTTACGAGGACAACAACGGGCATCGTTTCGGGGTAAGGATTTTCAGCACGGTAGGGAATCGTCACCCCGTCGATACGGCCGTTCTGGGTGAAAACGGTCTGGCCGCTCTTAAGGAAAGTGTTAGCGACACGGTACGCCTGGCCGACCAAGCCTCCCCCGTTGTTTTTCAGGTCGAGCAGGAGTTGATTCATGCCTTTCGCCTTCAAGCGTTTCATCGCGTCGACGAATTCGGCATAGGTTGTTTGGTTGAAACCGCCGGTCATCGCGATATAGCCGACGCCGGGACGGATCATGTAAGCCTCGCTGATCGAGGGTTGGGGGACGGCATCGCGGACGATGTTGACGGCCTCCCGTTTCCCCGTTCCGTGCCTTTCCACGACGATCTTCGCAGGCGTTCCCCGCGGGCCGCGGAGCATATTCCGAACCTCGGAGAACGGCTTACCCAGAACGGAGGTCCCGTTGATCTCGACGATCTTGTCGCCGTAGCGAAGCCCGGCCTTGTTCGCCGGCGCGTTCTCGAACGTCGCGCGAATATAGGTCGCGATCACCTTTCCATCCGGATCGCTCAGGTCGCCGATGGTCGCCCCGATCCCGAAATACCTTGAGCTCTGGTCAGTTCGAAACTGTTCGAATTCCTTCGCGTCAAAGTAATTTGAGTGGGGATCGAGCGTGTGCAGCATCGCATCGATCGACGATTTGAAGAGGTCATTGTAGTTGATCTTCTTGCCGACATAATGATTCGCTTCGATCAAGGCAAGTGCTTCGGCAACGTCCTTTTCAATGGCTTTCGTGGTCACAGACGGCAGAGCATCAGGCGATGCTATCACCCCTTTCGGAAGTCCCTTAGACGCCCCCTGCTGGTTCTGTCCAAAAACTGTTGCTGAGGATACGAAGAAGACGGCGAGCAATAGAAGTATGGCTGATGGTATTCTCACTAGACAAGGTCTCCCTTACGTAAACGGCCCGAAGGTTGAATCGGCCAAAAAATGATAACATTCCTTTGAGGAAAATGCGACGGAAATAGTTGCTTCAACAATCGTTTGCCTTTGCCGGGCTGCGTCAAAGGGCCACGGCAAGAACCAAATAAGTTAGTTTTTCCGGATGGAACCTCTTTTAGAGATCAGGGGCCTTAAGACCACGTTTCCGACGAGAGCGGGCCTGGTTAAGGCCGTCGATGACGTCAGTTTTCGTATCGATCCGGGTGAATTCCTCGGGCTGGTCGGCGAATCCGGGTGTGGTAAGTCGATAACCGCGCTCTCGATCATGCGGCTCATCTATCCGCCGGGCCGGATCTCGGCCGGATCGATCAGGTTCAAGGGCGAAGAACTGACGACAGCGAGCAGCGACCGGATGCGCCAGATCCGCGGCAACGACATCGCGATGATCTTCCAGGACCCGATGACGTCTTTGAATCCGGTATTTACCGTAGGAGACCAGATCGCCGAGGCGTTGCGCCTGCATCGAAAGCTGGACCGGAAAGCAGCCTGGCGGGCCGCGATAGATGCGATGAAAGAGGTCTCGATCCCGGCGGCGGAGCGGCGGGCGGGCGACTATCCGCATCAGCTCTCCGGCGGCATGAGACAGCGTGTGATGATCGCGATGGCCCTTGCCTGCGACCCTGAGCTGCTGATCGCCGACGAACCGACCACGGCCCTGGACGTGACCATTCAGGCCCAGATCCTTGAGCTGATCGACGGGATCCGGCGTTCGCGCGGCCTGGCGGTGCTCCTAATCACCCACGACCTCGGTGTTGTCGCTGAAACCGCTGACCGGGTCTGTGTTATGTACACCGGAAAGATCGTCGAGGAATCAGGAGTCGTTGGCCTATTTGAAAAGCCGAAACACCCGTACACGGAAGGGCTTCTGAATTCGGTCCCGAAATTGTACAAGGCCGGTACGGCGAGAAACGAAAGGCTGCAAACGATCGAGGGCACGGTCCCTTCACCGACCGACCTGCCGCCGGGATGCCATTTCGAACCGCGGTGCAGTTATCGCTTTGACGAATGCAGGACAGCTCCGATCCCGTCGTTCGAGATACCCGGCGGGCACGTACGGTGTTTGCTGCACCGTGACGCCGCGGTGCCTGCTTAGATACAGCCAACTTATCGAATATTGATGCTCTCAACTCCGCCAGCACGAGAAAACCGGGAACTTATCGACGTTCGAAACCTCGTCAAATACTTTCCGATCGAGGACAGCGATGACGTCGTCAAGGCCGTTGACGGAGTGTCTTTCGCGATCCTCGAAGGCGAGACCCTCGGGCTCGTCGGCGAATCCGGCTGCGGGAAATCGACGGTAGGTCGATGTATCCTGCGGTTGGACGAGCCGACCTCCGGCGAGGTGCTTTTCGACGGAAAGGACATCATCGGCTTGCGGGCTTCCGAAATGCAGAAACTTCGGGGCAAAATGCAGGTGATCTTCCAGGATCCGTACGCAAGCCTTAACCCGCGTCACAGCATCGTTTCTATTGTTTCGGAGCCGTTGAAGATACATGGCATCGGGTCCAGATCCGAGCGGCGAGAAAGGGTCGCTGACCTGCTATCGAAGGTGGGCCTCGATCCGCGTTATATGGACCGTTATCCGCATGAATTCTCAGGTGGACAGCGGCAGAGGATCGGCATCGCCCGGGCGTTAGCGTTGAACCCGAAGTTCATCATCTGCGACGAACCCGTCTCGGCCCTGGATGTTTCAGTCCAGGCACAGGTCGTGAACCTGCTTCAGGATCTTCAGGCCGAATTCGGACTGACGTATCTCTTTATTTCACACGGGCTTTCGGTCGTAGAACACATTTCGAACCGGGTCGCGGTGATGTACCTTGGCAAAATAGTCGAGATAGCTGAAGCTCGAGAGCTGTACGAGAACCCGCTTCATCCGTACACAAAGGCACTGCTCTCTGCGATCCCGGAACCCAACCCGACTCTCAAGAGGGAAAGGATCATCCTGAAGGGCGACGTTCCGACGCCGATCGATCCGCCGTCCGGCTGCCGGTTCAGAACGCGTTGTCCGATCGCGATAGACGAATGTGCCGCCGCGGTCCCCGAACTCAGAGACTTCGGAGGCGGCCATCGTGCGGCCTGCATCCGCGTCGGACATCCGCTATCGTGAAAGTTGAAACGGAAATGTAATAATCTCGTACAATTACTAGAATATACTTTCCAGCGGAGTCAGAATGCTTTTAGATCTGACGTAGTTCAAATCTTTGGAGGAGGAGGAGAATTTCCTGTGTCAGAAAACGAAGAGATCAACAATATGCCCGCGAGCGCGCCTGAAAAGCCCGCCGAAACCGCCGAGATGTCTGAGATCGCCACGGTTACGGGCGTCTTTTTTGAGCCTGGGCGTGTATTCGAAGACCTGAGGCGAAAGCCGAGGTTCATTATCGGAGCCATCATTATCGCCTTGTTTGTGACCGCGTATGGCTTCGGGCTTTACTACAAGGTCGGGGATACGGGCATGCGCCGTTTCATGGCCGAACAGATCGACAAGAGCCCGCAGGCCTCTGGAATGTCGGCGGAACAAAAATCATCCGCGATCGATCTTCAGATGACCATTCAGAGCGTGATCAGGTACGCACTTCCTGTAGTCATCGCGATCTCATTGGTCATCGGCGCCCTTTTTTACTTCCTGGGATCGAAGGCATTCGGCGGGAACGGCAATTTTATGCACGCTCTCTCGGTCTGGATCTATTCTTCGATACCGCCAACGGTGATCGGGACGATCGGGAGCTTGATAGTGATGGCTATAAAGTCGGCTGATGAGATAGACATCGCCGCCAGCCAGCGCGGACTTGTCCAGGCGAATCCGAGTATGCTGATCGACGGAAAGGCGATGCCGATCGTGGCGACGCTCCTGGCCACGCTCGACCTGTTCATGATTTGGGGCTGGGTGCTTGCGGCTATCGGCCTGCGGATCACCAACAAGCTTTCTTCCGGTTCCGCTTGGGCTGTGGTTGTAATCATCGGCCTGATCGGTGTGCTAATGAGGATCGTAGGCGCCATCTTCTCCGGAAATCCGAGTTAGAAATGAATTAGGTGAATACGGCCTTGCAGGGGCTCGCGATCCTGGATCACGGGCCCTTTCTATTCGTATCTTAGTGCCTCTATCGGGTCGAGCCGGGCGGCTTTCCATGCGGGGAAAAGCCCAAAAAATAGTCCGATGAGGACGCTGGCAAAGAATCCTGCCGGCGGCGCCCAATACGGCACGTACGATGGAAAGACGAGGCTGATGAGTTGGGTCAAACCCCAACCGATCAACAAGCCAACAAGACCCCCAAATCCAGTAAGGGTTCCAGCTTCGATCAGAAATTGCAGCAAAATATCGCTTTGTTTTGCACCAAGTGCCTTTCGGATGCCGATCTCTCGCGTCCTTTCCGTTACCGACACCAGCATAATGTTCATGACACCGATTCCGCCGATCAACAGGCCGATCGATGAGATCACTACCATTGCAAGTGCGACGCCCGCTGTTATTGATTGAAATTGATCAATGATGCTGTCTGCCGTAGAAAGAGCAAAGTTGTTCTTTTCGCCGTAGGAAACATGACGACGCACCCGAAGCAGGTCCTCAACTTGATCCTGGGCCTGTCGGAGCCTGCCTTCGCGAGCGATCGCCATTATGAAAATATCCTCAGCGTTCGGTTTGATGCGAGACGCCGATCCGAAGGGCATATATATCGTGTTGCTCTGATCGCCCCGCCCGCCGCCGCCGCCGAGAAATTGCTCCTTCTTTTGAAGAAGTCCGATCACCGTGAATGCTCGTCCGTTGA
The DNA here is from genome assembly GCA_016716365.1 of Chloracidobacterium sp. GTDB lineage: Bacteria > Acidobacteriota > Blastocatellia > Pyrinomonadales > Pyrinomonadaceae > OLB17. The sequence goes on from JADJWM010000003.1 coordinate 476,147, forward strand.
TCTCGATGGTCTCACCGATGGGGTTGGTATAAGGGAAAAAAGTCTCTTTAACGAAATCGCCGATGACACAGACGTCTTTTCTATTGTCGTTCTCCGACTGCGTGAACCAGCGGCCGTCCACGATCTCCTCGGTGCCCGCCGCCTCGATCTCGGGGAGCGTACCCATCAAATTGATCGAGGTTGATTGTTTTCCGCCTGCAGAGACAACCGTGGCGTTACCGAACCTCCCGCTTGACACGTCCAATCTCGGCACCGCAGTCTCGAGTTCTGAAAGGCTGCGGAGGGCAATGGCATCCTCAAGCGTCAAATTTGGACGCATACGCTCTTCGCGGCTGGGCCGGCCGAAACGAATGCCCATGTCCATCTTGTATACAAAGATCGAGCGGGTACCGAATGACTTGACTTGCTGTTCGACTGCCAACTGGATCCCGGAGATGATCGAAGAAATGAGCATCACCGTGATAACGCCGACGACGACGCCGATGATCGTCAAGAACGAACGCAGCTTATTGCTGCGAAGCGTCTCGATCGCCATCTTAAAATTTTCGAATAATCTGCTCGTAGCTACAGTCATGTCATTCCGCCCTTAACGCTTCGATCGGGTCTAATTGTGCGGCTTTCCAGGCCGGGAACAATCCGGCGAGAATTCCAACGGCTGCGGAAACGCCGATGGCAATAACGGCCGCCCACCAGGGGATGCGTGTCGGGAATACAAATGCAGTGATCACCTGGCCGGCGATCAGAGCAATTATGAGACCGATAATACCGCCGATCGCTGAAAGCAGGGCCGATTCAAAAAGAAACTGTCGAAGAATGTCTGATTGCTTTGCGCCAACTGCTTTGCGGATCCCTATCTCCTTCGTTCGTTCGGTCACCGCAACGAGCATAATGTTCATTATGACGATGGCTCCGACGACCAGGGCGATCGCGGGCACAAAAAGGATCACGACGGATATCGTCCCAAAAAGGCTGTCACGAAGGCCGCTGATAGCGTCTGGTGTAATTATCCCGAAATTGTCTTTCTCGTCAGATGCGAGCTTCCTTCGGATCCGCAGCAAGGTCCGGACTTCGTCCACCGCATCGGCCATCTTGACTCCATACTTGGGGCTCACGATGAAACTCGGTGCCCGGCTGAACTTAAGTCCCCCGAAATTGGCCCCGAACGTTTCTATCGGGAGCAAGATGAAATTGTCCTGTGATTGGCCGAAGATGCTGCCCTTTGCGACCTGCACTCCGATGATCCGGTATGGTATTCCCTGTATCGAGATCTCCCTGCCAATGGCACCGCCTTGAGGGAACAGCTTCGTCGCGACATCGGCACCCACAAAGGCGACTCGTGTGGAGTTCTTGTTCTCGGCATCGGAAAAGTATCGTCCTTCCGCGATATCCACATTCTCGAGCTCGGCGATCACCGGCTCAACGCCGGTGATCGAGACATCGGCGAGGGTCTGAGTCTCGAACCGAACATCGCGCGTCGTATTTCCGGCCTTTGCTCCGATCAAACCTATCTGGCGGGCATTCCGTTTGATGAAATCCAGATCCGCAAAATCAAGCTCCTTGTTTCGGCGTTGAGCCGCTGCAAAAGTGTCGCTGTCCTTGAAGTCTTCAAAGCTGAAACGCATCACCGTGAAGGTATTGGAACCGATACCGGCGATCTTCTCGTCGACGTAGCCATTGAAACCCTGCAGAAGCGAAAGGACGATCATGAATGCGGTCATGCCGATGATCATTCCCAAAAGCGTGAGAAATGACCGCAGCTTGTGCGACGTGATCGAATCGATCGCAAGTTTTAAGGTCTCAGCAAAGTTCATTCACGCGGTCCCGCAATCAGAAATAAGTCTTCAGTTTCCAAGACCGATTATACGATAATCGTACTAGTTTGATGCCCGGGCGGGTTTCGATTGTCGAAATAATTTGTAAAGACTTGCAAAGTGGGAAAACATGACGATCGGGACCACGATCGCCGGCAGCCATATAAACGGAAAGTAAAGAATGGCCCGATTTGGCTGGTCGAATGACATTTGCTGAATGGGGGACGGTATCGACAACGCCGCAGTTGTTACGATATTCGCAAGCAGGCCAAGGGCGGCCAAATTCCACCCGATGAGCAGGAAACGAGGGTTGAAATGAGTGTGAAACGCGAAAAAGTAGATGATTGGAACGGTCAGCCCGGCGAGGATATCAAAATTCCGGCCTTCGAAGGTCATCACCTTGGGAATGAGACCTTCCTGGTAGAGCCAAAACAAGACGATCTCTACCGGCACCCGGATCACGTGGATAAGGGTCAACGTCTCGAGTGGGAGATGCGCGATGAAGCTTTCGCGAAAAAAGGTGAAGTAAGCAGCTATGACCAGCAGCGATGGAACAATGCCCAGGAAGAATAATCTCGGCGGCGTGCTGTCTGTTTCGAGATAGAACCCGGTCAACGAGAGGCTCATCACGAAGACAAGCCAAAAAGTGATCAAAAAAAGGGCCGCATTCGCGGGCCCTTTTTCCGATCCTGATGTCCTGACCGCGTAGAAGAACGTGGCGACGGTCAGGAATGTTGTTGCGATAAAAAGCGGCGAGATGTATCCGGGCAGGCCCTCGATCATCTTATTTTTTCGTCTTTCTCGATCTGGCCGTCGCGAATGGTGATCACGCGGTGTGCACGTTCGGCCACTTCGGCCTCATGAGTAACGACGATGATGGTATTCCCTTCGGCATGAAGCTTTTCAAAGAGCCCCATGATCTCAACGCTTGTCTTCGTGTCGAGCGCTCCGGTCGGTTCGTCGGCTAGAAGGATCGAAGGGTGGTTCACCAATGCTCGGGCGATCGCGACACGCTGCCGCTGCCCGCCCGAAAGTTCGTTCGGCTTATGTCCGATTCGGTCGGCCAGCTCGACCGAGGCAAGGGCCGCCTGGGCCTTCTCGTTACGTTCACCGGCCCTCATCCCGGCATAGATGAGGGGTAGTTCGACATTATGCAGCGCCGTTGCCCTGGCCAACAGGTTAAAGGTCTGGAAAACGAAGCCGATCTCCTTGTTGCGGATCCGGGCAAGTTCATCGTCCGTCATTTCGGAGACGAGATTGCCATTGATCCAATATTCACCCTTGGTTGGCGAATCGAGACAGCCGATAAGGTTCATCAGCGTTGATTTCCCTGAGCCCGAAGGCCCAATGATCGCCAAATACTCGCCCTTATCGACCTTGAACGAAACATCCCGAAGCGCATGAAGTTCTTCCACACCCATCTGATAGGTCTTCCAGATGTTCTTCATCAGGATCAGATTCTGGCCCGACCCATTCTTCGACGGCTGCTCGGCGGCCCCGTTCTCGTTCTCCATGAATCTATACATATCGTTCAGGCCGCGCTATCTGGCGGCGCCGCTCAAGTCCTTCTTCTCTTGCCGTTTCACCACCGTATCTTCCTTCAGGGTATTCAAGATACGGCTTGGCCCCGTTATCACCTCCTGGCCTTCAGACAGTCCGGACGTGATTTGGATGTCAGATTCGCCGGTGATGCCCGTTTCGACGGGAACGAACTTGGCCTTATTTCCATCAAGCACGAACACACCCTTGATCGGCTTCGGCCTTTCGCCCGGCGTCTGAGAATTCTGCTCGGAAGGTGTCGAGCCCTGTTCGTCCGGCTTCTTCTCCACGATCGCCTGAAGCGGCACCGCGATGACGTTTTCGGCCGTCTTTGTTGTGATAACCGCCGTCGCGCTCATTCCGGGCCGCAGACCCGTCTGAAATTCTTCCGGAAGATTCACGAGCTGTATCACAACTCGGAATTCCTTCGCTTCCTGCACATTAATGTTCGTCGACAGACCGCCGGTAGTCTGCGACTTGCCGACCGCGAGCGGCGTTTTTTGGATCACTTCACCATCGATCTCGCGTTCGCCAAAAGCATCGACCTTGATCTTTGCTTTTTGCCCAACCTCGACCTTATCGATCTCTGTTTCATCGACCTTCACCTCTACATTGATCGTCGACATATCGGCGATGGTCATCAATGCCGTGGTCGACAGGCCGGCAACGGCGAAGGTACCGACCTTGGACGGGATCTCGGCGATCACGCCGTTGATCGGCGCAACCTGCATTGTTTTGTCACGCTGGCTACGCTGGCCCCGCAAAACTGCCGACTGCTGCTCGGCCCGCGACTGGCTTGACCGAACGCTCAAACTCGACGTCTCGACAGCCCTTCGGGCATCGCGAACCGCGACCTCCTGCTGGGCGAGCCTCGCCTGGGCGTCCTTAACTCCGAGTTCACGTGCGGCCAGGTTGGATCGGGCGGTACTGAGCGAAGCCTGAGCCGTTTCAAGGCGGTCACGGCCTTCGTCGAAACTCTGGCGCGAGATCACACCGCTCTCGAGCAGCTGTTCCAGCCGCTTGAACTCTCGGTTGGCGGCGTTGTACTCGACTTGGGCGCGGTCGATCTCGGTCCGTGCGGCGATGACCTGCTGTCGGGCCGAATCCACGGCCACCTGCGACGCGTTCAGCTGCTGCTGTGACAGCGCAAGGTTGTTCTGGGCGGCCGCGACCTGGCTCTGGGCAACATTCACCTCGTTCTGCGCGCTTTGGTACGCGGCAAGTTGGGCATCGGTGCTCGACTCAAGCTGGTTTGGATCGAGCCGCACAAGCGGCTGGCCTTTTGTAACCATTTCGCCTTCCTTGACGTAGATCTCCTCGATCCGGCCCTGAACCTCACTGGTAAGGTTCATGAACTGGATCGGGCGAACTTCGCCGGACGACGTCACCGTCGATCTAAGCTCCGGCTTGGTCTCGATCTTGACGACCACGACCTCGGGCGTGTCCTTACGCGTCGCGAAAATGCTTGCGACGATCACGATCAGGAGAAGGGCTCCGACGATGGAGCCGATCACTATCTTCTTTTTCCGGCTAAGTGCCATTCCTTTTTTTCCTCAAACTCGTATTGTCGATAATACTAGTCGAAATCCAATAAGTTAAACGAGACGGGGCATCAAGCCCGTTGTACGAATACGATCTTTTTAAAGTTTCAAAAAATTGGCCGGGCCGTCTCATTTTAGGATGGGCCCATTCATGCCTATTGATCGCGACTAAATTCATAACCATCTGTTCGGAATCCTTTTACATTTACGAAATCGTATTTAACAGGTAAACTACTGACGTGGAATACCAGGTCCGCCCTTTCGGGCGGTGCAGGGTTTGACCTTCGACGAGCATGATCAGATGTCAATCCTGTTCAAAGGTTAACCCGGATTCGTTCCGATTTTGTGACGAATGCGGGTCGAAACTCGTTGCCCAACCGTTCTCCGAGACCGGCCCCAACGGTTCGGGGACCGATGGCGCCCATGACGCGATGCCCGTATCGGTGCCGCAGCCGGCCCAGGTAACGTCGATGGGGCTTCCGCCGCTCGAGGCGGCTCCGGTCGAGTTCAGCGGCCACGGCGAACAGGTGGAGGAACGGCCCGTCAGCGGGGCCCATGCAAAACTTATCATCGAACGAGGCGATTCCGCGAATACCGAGTTTCCGCTGATCACAGAGGAATCTTATTTGGGCAGATGGGACGCTGACAACGGCATCTTCCCGGACGTCGACCTCGACGCCTACGATCCGGACGCAAAGGTCTCGCGCCGCCATGCCAGGATCACGTTCCGAGGGAAGGTCCATATGATCGAAGACCTCGGCTCGACTAACGGGACGTTTATTAACCGAGGGCGCCGGCTTCTTCCGGGAAGCCCGCAGGTCCTGAATGAAGGCGACGAGATCATCGTCGGTAAAACTTTTCTTCGTTTCCGGATAATCCGCTAGTGAGGTTGGATACAGAAATTGGATCCTGAGAGCTCAACTACCTGTCACGAGTGCGGCTCGTCGATCACGAACGCCGACTCCTTCTGTCCGTTCTGCGGGATCAGCCTGCAGGCGGTGGCGGTGTCTAATGACGTTGTCGACGATTCGATGGAAAGCACGATTATGATGTCTCCATCGGAGGCATTGAAGCTCGCTGGCCAGGAAACGCAGGCATCTGAGGCCGCGGGGGACCAGCCCTTTAGTGAAAGCGTCGCGAACGATACGGCAGCCGATGCACCCGCAATGGAAGCATCGGCGGTTGAGGAACCGGCCCCAGAGGTCAAAGATTCCCTCGAAAGTGAGGAAATACCGGCCGCCGAAGCAGACATCGACGATGTGCCTGTTCCTTCGATCCTTTCGGTCAGTGGACAAACTGATGGCAGTATTCGAACGCCGAGGACGTCCGAATACTCCGATGAAGAGATAAAGCACGACCTCGTTCACGAAGACACGCTTTCGGGTACGGTCACGGCGGAAGAGACCGAGGCCCATGCACCCCAACCCGATGCCGAACCCGCCATGCCGGAAGTTCAGGCGGCGGCCGCAACTCCTGAGCCCGAAGTCGGTCTCGATCTTGACGATACACTTGCTGATGCGGAGATCCCGGCTGGGTCGGCAGTGCTGAAGGCTTCCGCATCCGATGACGAGTTTCCGCCAGCTGAGGTACCACCCGCAGAGGCCGCTCCGCCCTCTGCCGAGCTCGATACAGAGAATGCAGCTTTGGCTGCCGTCGAAACGGAGCCGATCGAAGAAAGCCCGGTAGAAGATGCCGCGGCCACGGAAAACGCAACGACGGGGCCGACCGAAGAACCGCATGCCGAAGAAGATGCGGGAATCTCGATGCCCGGCGACGACCTGAGTCAGTTCGATGGCGATCAGAGTCAGCCGATATTCGATTCGGTTAGGATAATGGAGCCGACGGGGCTTTCATCGGACGAAAATGTCGATACACGCCTTCATCCGTCGACCTTGAGCGGGCAGCGAAAGCCGTTGGCCGTACCCGAGGTGGTCCAGCCGGTCGGGCCGGACGAGCCTGCCGAGGTCCTTTCGTCGACCTCGCACAATATCGGAATGGTTGACACCGACGGCAAAAAAGGGGCGAAGCTCAAACCCCTGACCGAAGGGACCCTCCTGCACGGCCGCTATGAGATCATCCGGAAGATCGGCGGCGGCGGAATGGGTGCAGTTTACCTGGCCAGCGACAACAACCTCGGTGGTGTCCTGCGTGCGGTCAAGGAAATGGTCCAGACCCATATCGAGGAAAACCAGCAGGAAAAGGCGATCAACGATTTCAAACGCGAGTCGATGATCCTTTCGTCGCTGGACCACGTCTCGATCCCGACCATTTACGATTACTTTTACGAAGAGGAAGAGGGCCGATTCTACCTGGTGATGAAGTACATTTCCGGCGGCGATCTGTCGTCCCGGATTCGTGCAGCGACCGAAGGCAGGATCGACGAACGGACCGTCTGCGAATGGGCGGTCCAGATCATTGATGTCCTGGATTACCTCCACAACCAGCCTTCGACGATCGTTTACCGCGACCTAAAGCCGTCGAACATCATGATCGACGGGAACTCCGGGCGGGCAATGCTGATCGATTTCGGGATCGCCCGTTCGATAAGCCAGAAAGAAGAAAAGGGCGTCACGGCCGTCGGCACGATGGGTTACGCCCCGCCTGAGCTATTCAGCGGAAACGTCGAACCGCGGTCCGATATCTACAGCCTGGGCTCGACGATGTTCCACCTTTTGACGGGTGCAGACCCGCAGAGCAATCCGCTTTTAATATTCGATTTCCAGAAGAACCCTCGGCCCCGTCAGATCAATCCTCAGCTTTCCGATCAGATAGAACGGATCCTTATGCGGGCGGTCCAGTACAACGCCGAGGACCGATTCAAATCGGCGTCAGAGATGCGCGACGTCCTCGAGGATCATCTTCTAAAGCTTAAAGCCGGTATCGTGACCTTCGGTGTCAGCGAGGTCCCCGCCTCGGTAAGCCTTGCCCATCAGAGCGTCTTTTGCGGTTTCTGCGGCCAGAGGATCGTCGCCACCGACATGTTCTGCGCCTTTTGCGGGGCCAAACAGCCGATCGCCCAGCAGGGTGTCCATTCCGAGATCTACAGCCCCGGGGCCATGACCGCCCGGCTTGTGGTCGAGGGGACAAGCGAACTCACGGCCCCGGCGTATTCGCTCCTTAAGGACGAGAATCTGCTCGGCAGGCGGGACCCGATGTCCAATATCTTTCCTGAGGTGGACCTCTCAAAATACGATCCGCAAACTAAGATCTCGCGCCGCCATGCCCGGATCTGGCGTGACGGCACGAACTTCCTTTTGGAGGACCTTGGCTCGTCCAACGGAACGATACTCACGAAGGCCTCGTCCGAATCCATCCGTTTGGTTCCAAAGCAGCCGCAGGTACTTGCCGCGGGCGATCGGATCCGCGTCGGCGACGCAACATTGCATTTCGTTATCGGATGACCGCATCAGGCAAAAAGGGTTCGATCGCGAGAAAGAAGGAAATTCGTCCGCGGGAAGAGAGGGAAAAGGTGGTCAACTTTCAGCCTTCGAGAGTTGCCGCACCTTTTTTTCTTCGGTGCGGGGCCTTCCTGATCGACTACATCATATTCCTGCTGATCCCGGTGGGCGCCATGCTGCTGGGCAGGTATCTCGGAAATGACGGCGCCCGGCTTGTCGGCGGAAGCCTGAACGATGGCGGATGGCTTATCGCTTCGCTTATCGGCCTTACGAATTTCGTGCTCTTGCCGCTGTTTACCGGGCGTTCGCTGGGAAAGATGATCGTCGGGCTCCGGATCGTCCGGTCCGACGGCGGCCAGGCCGGCATACCGCAGTTGCTTCTTCGGCAGGTATTGGGTTATATCCTTACCATTCTAACGCTTGGGCTGGGCTTCCTGTTGTCGGCGTTGAACGGCTCCGGCCGGGCACTTCATGATTACGTATCCGGCACCATCGTGATCTTCGCAGACAGGCGGCTGCGATAGGCATTTGACGTTCTTATGGCTCAGTTGATCTTAAAGAATGCGGACCAGGCTGCCGAAGCGGTGCCATTAACTCGGCTTCGAACGACGATCGGCCGTTCGGCTAGAAGCGATGTCTGTATTCCGGATGCCTTTGCGTCCCGGCTGCATGCCGAGGTAAGGAAGGAAGGCGACAGCTATTGGCTTCAGGACCTTGGCTCAGCTAACGGCACCAGGTACAACGGGGCCCTGGTCAAAAGCTCGACCCCGCTGACTTCCGGCGGCGAGATCCAGATCGGCGAGACATCGATCATTTTCGACGACCAGAAGCCCGTCGACTTTTCCGCATCGATGCTGATCGCTGACGGAACTCAGGCTCTCGACCCTTCGAACACGATCTCGTTCCAGCACCGGCGGATACCCACGACCGAGCTTCTTAAGGGCCAGTTCTCGTCAAGGACCGAGCTGCTCGGACTTATCAGCAAGGTGGGCGTCGCTCTTCTTTCGGCAAGCGGGCTGGATGAGACGCTCAATCAGGTCGCGACCCTCGTTTTCGAGGCCGTCCCCGCAGAGCGCTGCGTGATCATGCTTCGCGATGAAGACAGCGAGGGGGCGATGAAGATCAAGGTTGCCCGGATCCGCGGAAAGGATGAAGTGATTGAAGAGGTTCGCGTAAGCCGGACCGTTATGGACGAGGTCCTGCTGAACGGGAAGTCGGTACTGACCGCCGACGCCCAGCACGACCCCCGTTTCGCCAGCCAGACGATCGCACTTTCGGGTGTACGTTCCGTACTGGCGGTTCCTTTGAGCGTCGATGAACGTAATATTTTCGGCCTGATCTACGCCGATTCACCGACCTATGAGGCCACTTTCTCCGAAGAGCATCTGAACATTCTCACCACGCTCGCTTCGGTCGCGTCGATCCGCGTCGAGAACGCGACCTTGCTCGAAGAGCGTTTGGAACGGGAGCGAATGGAGAGGGAACTCGAGCTCGCGACCGAGATCCAGCAGCGTTTCCAGCCTGCGGGGCCACCCGAATTGCCGGGATACCAGTTCCAGGGGATCTCGTTCTCGTGTTACGAGATCGGCGGCGACTATTATGATTTTATTCCGACAAAGGACAGCAGGATGCTGATCGCTCTCGGGGATGTATCGGGCAAGGGCACAGCGGCCGCTCTATTGATGTCCAGCCTCCACGCCGCGATCCATGCACAGATCTCCGCCGGGAGCTCGCTGGATCAGACCGTCAGCTCGGTCAATCGCTATCTCGCAGAAAACACACCGGCGAACCGGTTTGTCACTCTTTTCGCGGCGGAGCTTGATCCTTCGACCGCACACCTCCGCTATATCAACGCCGGCCACAATCCTCCGCTTGTCGGCCGGTCGAATGGATCGATAGAACAACTCGCTTCCGGCGGATTCCCGTTGGGCATCATCCCGAATGCCGAATTCGACGCCGGCGAGATCGTCCTGGGCCCGGGCGATGCTCTGGTTGTTTACTCGGACGGTGTCTCCGAAGCCACGAACCTATCAGGTGAAGAATTCGGCATGACCCGGCTCGAGACGGTTTTGAAAGGAAATCTGCAAAGGTCGGCGGCGGGCATCCGGGACAAGGTCGAATCTTCGCTTTCCGCGTTTACCCAGACCGCACCCGCGAACGACGACATTACCCTGGTGATCGTGAAGCGCGTCTAACCACCGCTGACCTCAGCGTGAAGCCAGGCCTTCGCCATCCTCCAATGGCGGTTGATCGTGGGCACACTTACACCCATAACCTCGGCAGTTTCCTCTATCGAAAGGCCCCCAAAATAGCGCAGTTCGACGATCTTCGCTTTTGTTTCATCGAATTGCGCCAGTTTTTCGAGCGCTTCGTCGAGCGCAAGAAGCTCGGCCGAACGCCCGTGCGAGACGACTAGGATCTCTTCCTCGATCGGCAGCTTTTCCGCTTCGCCGCCGCGTTTTTCTGCCGAGTGTTTTCGGGCATGGTCCATCAAGATCCGCCGCATCACCTGGGCTGCGATGCCGAAGAAATGGGCCCTGTTCTGCCACTTGACCTTTTTCTGGTCGATCAGCTTCATGTAGGCCTCGTGGACCAGCGCGGTCGGCTGCAGCGTATGGTCGGACCTTTCGCGGCGGAGATAACTGCCCGCGAGCCGACGAAGCTCGTCGTAAATGTGTGGGAGGATCTGGTTGACGACGTCTTTATTCCCGCCGGTCAACTCGATCAGCATCTGTGTTATCTCGCTTGGTCCTCGTTCACTCATCGGCTGCACCTTCAATTGCGAAATTATAGGTAAACGGCCGATTGCCCGCAAACCGCATCTTCGCACCTTCCTCGAAGGAAAGTGGTCCGATGTGAAATCGGTGTTTCGGCCAAGTGCGGGAAGTTGCCCTGCCGCTTCGGAGGGACACGGGCGCGGCCCTGTCGGCTTAGGGTGTCTTCATTCTCTTTCAGTAAAGGCGTGAGATCGATCCTCTGGGCTGCCGGGTTCTGGAATCGCGTGCGAATTCGCAATTTTCATTCGCTAACCGTCGATCCGATCACAATGGCGATTGTCATCGTCAGAGTCTATTGAAAGCCATGCGAGTTAACTTTCAATAGACATATAGGGGACGCTCGGAAGGCGGGCTGAGGCAGCCGTGAGTTCGGCTGCCTCTTTTTGCTCGCGCGACATCCAATCAATGGCATAGCAGCAGTCCGCCGACGCTGCGGTCCAATGCCACCTGGAAAAAGATCACCTGAGCTTCTCTCTTAAAGCGATAAAACGCGGCTCTTTAGAAAGGTTCGCGAATCGCGGATCCGACGCAAGAAAGTTGAACGAATGGTTCCCGGCCGCCTCGGACCGCTGAAGCCAGTCGAGGGCCTTTTCATAACTTCCGATCATGTTGTAGGCAAGCGCGACCTCATAAGCAAAGCCGAACGGGTTTGACGCGATGCTCGGATCCGCAGCCGCCTGATCGATCTCGTGCTCAAGTCTTACCTTGTCACCGTTGAGCCCGTCTATCTGGATCTTGATGATCTTCCAGCCAGGTTCGTCGACACTGCCGGCCATTAGACCGATCTCTCGTTCAAATGCCTGAAGCGCGGCCTCCGGCTGCCGAAGGGCCGAATACGACCACCGCTTCACTTTGTACGCGGGGATCGAGCGCTCGTCCAGTTGGATCGAATCGTCGGATTCGGCGATCGCCCGTTCGAATTCCCCGAGATGAAAATAAACAACGCCGGCGGCCGACCTGATCGGTGCCGCTTTCGGGTCGAGCCGTTTGGCTATCTCGATCTCGGTCTCGGCGTCGATGCGTTCGCCTTTCGCCGCCAGCGTTAGGGCGAACCAATGATGGGCCGGGGCATACGAAGGGTTGACCTGGATCGCACGGCGAAACTCGAGTTCCGAACCAGCCCGGTCCCGGTCGTAGAAGAACTTGATATAGCCGAGAGTCGCGTGGGCTTCGGCGAGGTTTGGATCTATCTCGAGGGCCCGGTTCACATTCCGCTTTGCCTGCGAATAAGCGTCCGGCGGCGGAGTCACCGAGTACAAGTTGAGCAATGCAAGCACATCCGCGAGTCCGACATATGCGAGGGCAAAATTCGGATCTTTTTCGAGTGATAATGAAAAGGTCGAAGCCGCGGTCTTTAATGACTCCGCGGACCTGTTCGACATCTCTGAGCGGCCCCGTAGGTAAAGCGTGTAAGCACCGATATCTTCTGTATGGCTTCGCTCAACCTGCTGCCGTTCGAGCGGCAGCGGGTCGATGCCTAGCGTCGCCCAGACCTTTTCGGCGAGCCGGCTTTGAAGTGAGAACAGGTTTCCATCATCGGAGACGAATTCCTCACTGAAAAGTATCGTTCCGTCATGCACGTTAGAGAGCTCCGCTCGGAGGCGCGGGCCCTGCCCGGATGTGTCCAGATCACCGCGAAGAACATAGCTGATCCCAAGCCCGTCGAACCCAGGTTCGGCACCCTCTTTCATCAGGACTCGTCCCGTATTTGCCGAAACCACCTGCAAGGCCTTGATATTACCCAGCTTGTTCGTGAGTGCGTCCGCCAGCCCTACCCCGATCTCGGCAGCCGCCCGGTCCGCACCTTCAAAAGGAAGTACGACAAGACTCGGGGTCTGGACCCGCGAAACCGACGCCGTCCGAAAGATCGCCGGCAAGGGAAGTCCAGCAAGAAACCACCCCCCGGCGATAAGCACGAGGATGATCGACGCGGCCGCCGCAAAATATGCCCAACTAACGCCCTTGCGTTCGGATCCGGGCGGCCCGCCGCCGGTTTCCTGCGTGCCGTCGATCATCAGAGTCGTCAGATTATGAACGCCCCCTGTGTATCCTGCGTTCCCGAAGCCGTCCAGGTCCATTGCCGAGTAGCTGTTAAAAAGCGGCCGATAACCCGTTGCTTCGAGGATCCGCTCAAATCTGGGGTCATTACGGAGCGGGTCGAGCACCGGGTCAACGCCCATCCAGTTCAGCCACGCTTCCTTTTCCTCGCTTGCTTTCTCAAGCAGTTCGAGTGCCTTCTCGCGATCGCCCAGATAACAATAAGCAAGACAAAGCTGGTATGACGAGACGTAACGCCTGGCAGACTGTTCCTCGAGGTCGCGTAGTTTTTCCAGCGCTGCCTCCCGTTGACCGTCCGCGGCGAGGCACTCGGCTTCGGCCAACAGCGAAAAGATGCTGTGGCCCATAAGATCGATCGCCCTGTCATTGACCTCTATCGCCTCGCGTGTCTCGCCCTTCAACCGAAGGACCTTGCTCAGGCCGTAATAGCCGAAACTGTAAGTCGGAAATTCGGAAACCACCTTTCGATAGCCCTCTTCTGCCTCGTCAAGCCGGCGGGCGAAATAGAGGCCCCACGAAATGTTGTGCTTGTTGAAAGGGGTCAACGGATCCACGTCCGTGCTGAGCTTTGCGAACTCCAGTCCTTCGCGAAACCGTCCAGTTGTGTACATCACTATCGCGTACCAGACGTAAGCGTTGGCATTGCTGGGGTTAAGCTCGATCGCCTTTTTCAGGTGCTGTTCTGCCCGCGACCATTCGTAATTGCCCGCGTGCAGCGAGAAACCCAGGCTTGCGTGTGCTTCGGACAACTGCGGATCGAGTTCGACCGCCTTCTTTGCCGCTTCGATCGCGGGCAGAAAGCAGTCCTGCGGCGGTAATACGCCCATGATCCCGAGCCAGTTGTAATAATCCGCTATCCCGGCATATGCGTGGGCATAATCCGGGTCGAGCGAGATCGCCGTATGAAAGCTGACAAAGGCCTTGGCGAAGCTCTCTTCGGTAAATGTATTGAAGTAATAACGCCCGCGGAGGTAACTTTCGAACGCCTCCGGGTTGTCGGTGCCCCGGCGGTCGAACTCGTACCTTTCGTTCGACGTCAATTCCGGAAGCAGCCCCTCGACCACCTTCGCTGCGAGCTTGTCTTCCAAAGACAGGACGTCCGACATCACCTCGTCGATCGAGGTCGCCCAGACTGCGGCATTCTCGTCAACGTTCAACAGTTGGGCGGTCAACCGCAGCCGGTCATTCGCCTTCTTGATGCTGCCGATCAGGATGAAATCTACGTTTAGGTCCTTTCCCGCCGAGATCGGATCAATATGGCTCTCGCTAAAAGCCGAGATCGAACGGGTCGGCCTTACGACAAAGCGGCGGACCTTGCTCAGACGTGTGATCAGGGCGTCAGCAAGCCCGATGCCGAGAAATCGATCGTCGGTATCGTTCTCCGCAGCAAGATTCATAAAGCTGAACGGCAGCACCGCCAGCGACTTTGCATAAACGCTCGGATTGAGGACAGGGTCAAGCGCGGTCGATGCACTAACCTTGTACTTCGGCGCCGCGACCTGCATTCCCGAGAAGTACCGGGCAATGTCTTCGGAGAGTTCTTCGGCGGACGCATAGCGGCCCTCGGGAGCCTTGCTCAGCGCCTTCATGATTATGTTGTCAAGATCGCCCTGGAGCTCGTCCGCAAGTGATTCGCGGGTCGCCCGCCGCCGTTCAAGATAGTTGGTCCCGTTTTTTTTATAGAGCGGCAATAGATTTTCGCCATCGCCAAGGATCTGACTCGGCAGTTTCGGCATCGAGTTGCAAATGACGTAGCTGACCTCGTGGATCGCACGCCCGGCAAAATTGTACGGACGGTGTCCGGTCAGCAGCTCGTAAAGCAGGACGCCGAGCGAATAGATATCGCTTGCCGGCGTCACCTCGTAGCCCTGCACCTGCTCGGGGCTCGCGTAATCGGGGGTCATTAGCCTCAACATCGAGGCTGTCGGGTTCAGCGATTCGTGGATCAGGTTCGGGTCGAGGATCTTTGCGATGCCGAAATCAAGGAGCTTCGGAGTCCGGTGGCTGTCGATGAGGATGTTGCTCGGCTTAATGTCTCGATGAATGATCTTTCGTGAATGGGCGTAGCCGATCGCCGAGCAGACCTTCTGAAAAACCTCGAGCCGATCCCGCACCCCGAGCCCCTCGTCATCGCAAAATGAATAAAACGTCCGCCCCTCGACGAACTCCATCACAAAATAGGGGACTCCGTCCGAAGTGGTTCCACCGTCGATGAGCCTTGCTATATAAGGATGTTCGAATGATGCCAGGATCTGCCGCTCGTGCCGGAACCTCCGAATGATAAAATCCGAATCCATCCCGCGTTTTATCAGCTTGATCGCGACACGTTGCTGAAACTCGCCGTCGGCACGTTCTGCCAGATAAACAGCCCCCATTCCGCCGCGGCCTATCTCTTTCGTCAACCGGTATGCCCCGAGCATCCTGCCCGAAAAATTGTCCTTGGTTATGTGCTGTTCGTCGTCCTTGATCGCCTCCGAAAGACTGATCTTCGCAGACGGCGTCAAGATCGAACCGTCATTCCATACCGGGCTTTCGATAAAGGCGCTCGACGTCGATGACGAATAGAGAAGGCGCTCGACCTCACGGATCAGTTCGGGATCGCCGCCGGATTCACGCGACAGGAATGCGGGCCGTTCGGATTCCGGAAGGTCCGCGGCGGCCTGAAATAATGACTCGATCTTTTCCCAGCGTTCGGGCGTCATCTTTCCCTGATTCTACATCGTTACGGCTTTTCTCCGCCATTCGTTCGGACGGCGGTTCCCGGATTGGACCGGCCGCAAAACCAGATGCACAACACTGTTGATAATTGTTGACGTTTCTGCTTCACTAGCGTAAACTTTTCATTGCGAACCATCCCCGGTTCGGTCCCACATGCTGTCCCTGCCAAAGAAAATTAGTCTGGTCTATTTTGTAATTGTCACCCTGCTTCTGATAGGGCTGGTACCACTGCTGCTTACCGGGTGGTTCCTCTCTGAGCGGAGCGGGAGCGAACTGCGATCGGTCGAGAACCGGTACCAGATCCAATTGGTCCAGGATAAGGCCCGCCAGATCGAGATGTTCGGCCAGAAATACGGCGACCTTGTCGCTTCCTTATCGACTGCGTTGGAGTTGACCAATGACGTGGACCTGCTCTCGGCGCCGCAGACCGAACAGAAACTGAGCGAATCACTGCAGCGAGACCAGAACGTGCTTGCGATCTACTTGCAGCCGGTCGGCGGCGAGGCTCTTTCACTTTACCGTCCCGGTTCGATCGGACGTGAAGAGTTGGAGGCGATCGCCTCTGAGACGTTGAATTCATCGGGCACCGACGGCCTATTCATGGGCCCGCCCCGGCGCTCAGCGTCAAGCGGCGATTCGCTCATCGCGATGGTCTCACACGTTTCGATCGACAACCGAACGATCGCCTCGGTCGTCGCGGTGCTCTCGCTGCGGGACATCTCGGCAAACATCGTCGGCGCTTCGATCCAAAGCGAAGAACAGCTTTGGGCCGCCGGCCACCCGATAATTTTCGTCGTCAATCAGGCAGGAGAAACCGTTTTCCATCCTGACCAGGCACTCGTCGATTCACAGCGTTCACTCTCGGAACTTAAGATCGTAGATGAATGGCAGCAGTCGAACCGACAGATCCAGTCGGGTCTGGTTCCTTTCTCGGCCGAATACGGCGGGAACCGTTATGACATGATCGGGGCCTATTCCACGGCGAGGCTGGGCCCGGGGCTAAACCTCGGCGTCATCACGATGCAGGACGAGCGAAAGGCCCTTGCGTCCGTCGGCGAAATGCGGTCGCAGACCTGGATGATCAGCCTTGCCTTCGCCTTTTTTGCCATGCTCGTCGGTTCGATCGCGGCCCGGACGCTGACCGCTCCGCTTCTCAAGCTCTCCGCGGCTGCAGAGAAGATCGCTGGCGGCGATCTTTCGACACGGGTCGAGACCCGGAACGTAACTGAGATAGGCACTCTTGGCAGTTCGTTCAACGTGATGAGCGACAAGCTCGAAGAGCACATAGCCCGGCTTGCGAAGGCGGCGACGGAAAACCGCGAGCTGTTCGTCGGGACCGTAAAGGCACTTGCAGCGGCGATCGACGGCAAGGACAAATACACCCGGGGCCACTCTGAACGCGTCGCACGTATATCCGTCGGCATTGGCAAACAGATGGGGCTTCCCGCCGACGAACTTGAAACACTCCGCATCAGCGCCCTTCTCCACGACGTCGGCAAGATCGCTATCGACGACAACATCCTCAAGAAACCCGCTGCATTGACCGACGAAGAATTCGAGATAATGAAGACCCATCCGCAGAAGGGTTTCAAGATCATGTCGCAGATCCCGGCGATGAAGGATTTTCTTCCGGGAATGTATATGCATCACGAGATGGTCAACGGGAAGGGCTACCCGCAGGGTCTGAAGGACGAGGAGATCCCGCTCCAGGCAAAGATCGTATCCGTCGCGGACACGTTTGATGCGATGACCATCGACCGGCCTTATCAGAAAGGCATGCTGCTTCCGGATGCCCT
Organism: Chloracidobacterium sp.; assembly: GCA_016716365.1. Classification (GTDB taxonomy): domain Bacteria; phylum Acidobacteriota; class Blastocatellia; order Pyrinomonadales; family Pyrinomonadaceae; genus OLB17. Next base: position 493,785 of record JADJWM010000003.1, read on the forward strand.
CGAAAGAATAAAGAGTCTTGTCGGAACGAGATACGATGCCGCCGTCGTCGAAGCCCTCATCCGTGGCTGCGAGGCCGGCGAGATCGGCCAGGGCATCGTCCAGTTCCTGAACAAGAACAGTGAAAACACAGGCCTCGTGAACAGCCGCGTTGCCCCGGCCGCCCTACAGGCCCCTCTCAGCATCCCGCCGAACGCCATCACTTCTCCCCGAACCGCCGATGAGGACATTCTTGTCCTCGGATAGGCATTGCTTATCCTTCGATGCAGACTGAGTCTCAAAATGACATCTGGGAGATCGAGGTCTCCGGCCAGCTATACACGGCCACGGTCGACGAGCTGCCCATGTGGATCGACGAGGGTTCGCTGCAGCCCGAGGACAAGGTCCGAAAGGGCAATCTCCGTTGGATCGAGGCCCGAAAGGTCCCGCTGCTGATCCCGTTTTTCAACGCGCGGGCCCGCGGCGAAAGGATCGTCCCGGTCCAGACCACGACGATCGCCGAACCGCCAGCCGAAAGCGAACCGGCACCGGAAACGGTTGAGGGGCCTCATGACGCACCCGCCGCTTTTGCCTCAACAACCTTTGAACCCATTGTCGAGACGATCGTTCCCGTGCCCGATCATGAAGCCGGCGGCCCGCCGTTGGATGCCTGCTCACGCCACGCGGATCGGGAAGCGGTCTTCAACTGCACTCAATGCCGAGCTGATCTCTGCAACACATGTGCAGTCCCCGGCCCCGAAGACAACCGTATCTGCCCGGCCTGCGGAGCACGATGCCTCCCCATCGCCGGTACGGCCGCGAACCCGGAAGCTCTCCAGCCGGATATCGAAGCGGTTTACGGCCCTTTCGGATTTGGCGACCTCCTCCGGGCATTCGCGCACCCTTTCAAATTCAGGTCCAGCCTCGTGATCGGCGGCCTGATGTTCATGATCTTCAGCATCGGCCAGTCGGCATCGTCGATCGGCGGAATATTCTTCCTGGCCGCGTCCATCATTTGCATGATGCTGGTTAACATGATGTGGTTTGGCGTCCTTGCGAACACGATCGACAACTTCGTTCACGGCCGTCTCGAGTCTGATTTTCTTCCGGCATTCGACGATTTTTCGCTTTGGGAGGACGTGATCCACCCGTTTTTCTTAAGCATCGCGGCCTATATTTCATCGTTCGGCCCGTTCGTGATCGTACTTGTCATAAGCCTTTATCTGATCGCGAGTGCAGCCGCGGATGAACTGAATAAGTTCAATAACCAATTAACGCGTGTTCCCGGGACTCCGCTTTACGCGCCCGACCGCACCGGCGAGCAGAGCCGTGAGGTCCGCGAGATCCTGGAGCGGGTACAAAGGGCCAACAACAAGCGTTTGGAAGAATTGCGCCGAAATGCGGAGGAGCGGACGTTGCTCGCGGAATCAGGTGAGCCGTCGATAAACCGCTTCGAGCAAACGGCCCCGCCGGAAGAGTTCGCGTCAACGTTCCCCTTTGATGAGGACAAATTGCAGCGGGAACCACCTGTCCAGTCGGCGACGGACCCGACTGCAGATCTCGAAAGCTCCTTCGGTACGGCCGCCGGACGGATCTTTCGTCTGGCCGCACCGTTGGCGGTGATGGGCCTCCTTGCTCTTCTGTGGGGATTCTTTTATTTTCCCGCCGCCTGCGCAGTAGCCGGGTATTCAAGATCGTTTATCTCGACGATCAACCCCGCGGTCGGCCTCGATACCATCAAACGCCTGGGCGGGTCGTACGCGCTCGTGCTTCTGATGTTTCTTCTGATCCTGATCGCATCCGGCGCCGTCACATTCTTCCTTCGGATGATTTTCTTCCCATTCGACCTGCCGGCCATCGGCAACATACCCGCGGCCGCGGTGGGAAGCATCGGCACTTTCTACTTTTCGATCGTTTTTTCCTGCATCCTCGGCTACGCACTTGCAAAGAATTCCCGTCGCCTTGGCCTTCGTCCCTGATCACCTGTATTAACCGCTATGCGCCGGCGTGTTTTGTTACGCGCCGGATATTTTTTTATAATCGGTCATTTGCACCGCGGCTTGGATAGCCGCAGTCTGTGTTTATGGCTTTTTGGCGCAGGAATAAAGGGGACAAATTCTCGACGTCGACCCTCGGGCTCGACAAGACCATCGAAGAGCTTCAGGCTCAAGAGGCCGCAGTCGAAAAGGAGATCGGCGTTCGTTTCTCGAAGGCGATAGCCAAGACTCGCGATTCGCTTAATAACAAGCTCGACACGATCTTCGAGAACCGGAAGCAGATCGACGACCAGCTTCTTGACGAGCTTGAGGAGATGCTGATCTCGACCGACATCGGGGTCAAGACCACGGTGCAGATCCTTGAAGCTATCCGGAAGGGCGTTTCAAGACAGGAAATAAGCGACCCCGTCGCCCTGAAGGCGGTGATGAAGAATGAGCTTCTTGACATCCTCCAGCATTCTAAGGACCACGGGGTCGCGGCTGAGACAGAGGTGGCCGAGTCTGTGAAGCCTTATGTGTTGATGGTCGTCGGCGTCAACGGTGTCGGGAAAACGACGACGATCGGCAAACTCGCACAGCGTATCAAGAATGAGGGGAACGAGGTATTGATCTGTGCCGCGGACACTTTCCGTGCGGCCGCATCGGACCAACTCGAGATCTGGGCGGGCCGTGCTGGCGTCCCGATCGTGCAGCAGAAGCAGGGAACCGATCCCGCGGCAGTTCTTTTTGACGCGCTTCAGTCGGCGAAGGCCCGAAACGCTGACGTCCTGATCGTCGACACGGCGGGCCGTCTCCATAACAAGGCGAACCTGATGGCCGAGCTTGAAAAGATGAAGCGGATCGCCGGCCGCGAGGTACAGGACGCTCCGCATGAAACACTTCTGGTTATCGACGCTGTGACCGGACAGAACGGGCTGGAGCAGGCCCGTCAGTTCACGAAAGTGGCGAACGTCACCGGCCTCGTGCTGACCAAGCTTGATGGAACGGCAAAGGGCGGGATCGCCGTCGCGATCGCTAAAGAACTCAAGCTTCCGATAAGGTACGTCGGCATCGGTGAGCAGGTCGACGACTTGATGGTCTTCGACGCCGAGGCCTACGTGAATGGGTTATTCAATTGAAGTTTATGAAAGGCTGTTTTCCAGGACCTAATTATTGATTACTAATTGTTTAATTCGTAATTAGGTCAATGGAAAATGTCTTAACTTGATAAATATTCTCGCAAAACCATTGACCGAAACTTCAAATCCCGATCTTGAATTTGCCGCCCGGGCCCTTTCGCTCGCGGCGGAGGGCATTGGGCTGGTCTCGCCGAATCCACTTGTCGGGTGCGTGATCGTTTCCGCGGGCGGTGAGGTCGTGGGGCAGGGATTTTACCGAAAAGACAACCTTGTCCACGCCGAAGCAATCGCTCTCGAACAAGCGGGTGAGCGGGCACGCGGCGGCACGGCGTATGTCTCCCTTGAACCGCACGCTCATCATGGCAAGACGCCGCCGTGCACAGAAGCGTTGATAAGCGCGGGGATCACGCGGGTCGTTTGCCCTATCGAAGATCCGAATCCGCTCGTCTCTGGCCGCGGATTCGAAAGACTTCGGGCTGCCGGGATCGCGGTCGAGACCGGCCTTCTGGCCGACGAGGCCTCGCGGATCAATGAAAAATTCATCTGCTGGCACGATCGGCAGAGGCCGTTCGTCCACCTAAAGCTTGCGATGTCGCTCGACGGGCGCATCTCGCTTGGCCAAAGCGTTTCGACCCGGCTTTCGGGAGAAGAGGCGAGTGCTCGAGTTCAAAGATTGCGGCACGAGCACGACGCGATCCTGATCGGTGCCAACACGGCCGTTGTTGACGATCCGCGACTGACCGACCGGAGTGGGAAGCCGAGGCTCCGGCCGCTGACGCGGGTAGTCCTGGACAACCGGCTCAGGCTTCCGGCAGATTCTTCGCTTGCTGCGTCAACCGATGAAAGCCCGACGCTGGTGCTTACGAATTCGATCGATCCCGAGAAAGCGGAGCGGCTGGCCGGGACCGGCGTTGAGATCGTCCCGATCGCCGGTGGCACCGGACAACTTGACCGTGTCCTCGAAGAGCTTCGACGCCGCGACATCCAATCCGTTTTGGTCGAGGGCGGAACGGCCGTCGCGGGGGCCTTTGTCGATGCGCGGCTGGTCGATAAAGTCACGCTTATCTACGCCCCGATCATTATTGGCGGAGAAAACGCGCCGGCAGGATTCGGCGGCTCGGGGCCGTCTGCGATCGCCGATGCCCTAAGACTTACGGATGTCACGGTAACCCGCCACGGCGACGACATCGAGATAACAGGTTATCCGCAGCGATGAAAGGGACCGACCGACACCGGGCAAAAAGGTCCCTTGGGCAGAATTTTCTGGTCGATCCGGCCTATGCCGCCCGGATCACGGCGGCGATAGATGCAATGCCCGGCGAAACGGTCATTGAGATCGGCCCCGGTCACGGAGCCTTGACCGAAAAACTTGTCGGCGCCAGGGCTGACGTCATCGCGATAGAGCTGGATGCCGGCCTTTGTTTTGAACTGAGAGAGAAGTTCGCGGGCCGGCCGAATTTTCGACTCATAGAAGGTGATGCTCTCAACGTAGATTACGGAAGCCTGGCCATCGGCACCGTCAAACTGGCTGCGAACCTCCCTTACAATATTTCGACCGCCATACTGCAGAAACTCGCTAAACATTCGCAAAATTTCTCGGTCCTCGTTCTGATGCTTCAAAAGGAGGTGGTCGATCGGATCACGGCGAAACCGGGATCGTCGGACCGCGGTTTCCTTACCGTGCTCGTCGAGTCGTCATTCGAAGCCCAGAAGCTATTCGATGTCCCGCCGGCGGCCTTTCGCCCGCGACCGAAGGTGATGAGCTCTGTCGTCCAAATGGTGCCGGCAAAGTACGATATACCTGAACGGCCCGGATTTCGACGCCTGCTCAGCACCGCCTTCGCTCAAAAGCGGAAGACGATCCTGAATAATTTGAAGGTAACTTTTCCGTACGCGGCGAATGCACTTTCGGAAGTCGGCATTGAGGAACGGCGGCGTGCCGAGAGCCTTACGCTTGAGGAATGGCTGCGGCTTCATGCGATCATCGGCGGCCATGCCGGATAGCGGGGCGGGCCTTTCGACAGGTTCTCGTGTGCTATACTGGTTCTTTTGGTTAGGCCTAATACATTGAATAAATTAGAGATAATTCCACTTGGCGGCATCGGCGAATTCGGGATGAACTGCCTCGGTCTCCGGTGGGACGACGAGATGATCATCGTCGATGCCGGAATGGGTTTTCCCGAGGAAACACCCTTCGGCGTTGATATATCCATCCCGAACTTCGATTTCCTTGAAGAGTATCGTGACGATCTTACGGCGCTGGTCCTGACGCACGGGCACGAGGACCACATCGGGGCACTCGCCTACCTGCTCAGGAAATTCAACATTCCCGTCTACGGATCGCGTTTCACGCTCGCCCTGGCCGAGAAGCGGCTGGAAGAATTCGACATGCTCAGCGATGTGCTGCTCCATCGGGTGCAAGCGAACGATGTCGTTAAACTTGGCCATTTTTCGGTCGAGTTCATCCACGCCTCGCATTCGCTGGTCGAATGTTTCTCGCTCGCGATCCGGACGCCGCTTGGGACCGTTATTCACACCGGCGATTACAAGATCGACGATACTCCGGTGATCGGCCGGCCCTACGATCTGAAGACACTTGGGCGGTACGGCGACGAAGGCGTTCTTGCTTTGTTGGGCGATTCGACAAACGCGACCGTGGCGGGCAGGACTCCGTCCGAACGGGACGTGATACCGGCCTTTGAAGAGATCTTCGAAGAAGCGGAAGGCCGGATTTTCGTTTCGACTTTCTCGTCATCGCTTCACCGGCTGCAGATCGTCTTCGATACCGCGAGGATGTATGGCCGAAAGGTCTGCGTGCTTGGCCGGTCAATGCAGAAGAATGTCGAGATCGGAGAAGAGCAGGGCCTGCTGAAGATCGGACATGATGAAATGATCTCGATCTCGGATTCCCGCTCGCTCGACGACGATGAGGTCGTCTATCTCGTGACTGGTTCGCAGGGAGAGATGCGGGCCGCGCTGTGGAACCTTGCGACGGGAACCTACAAAGGGCTCGAGATCGAGAAGGGCGATACCGTCATCCTTTCCGCCCGCATCATCCCGGGCAACGAGAAGAATATCAGCCGGCTTATTGGCCATCTCTATAAACGCGGAGCGAATATCATCGAGGAAAAGCGGCGGCTGATCCATGTTTCCGGCCACGCTTCGCAAGAAGACATCCGGATCATGGTCGAAACGGCCCGGCCGAAGTATCTGGTACCGATCCACGGCGAGTACCGGATGCTCTTCCGGCACCGTGAATACGTCAAGAACCACGTGCCCGGCTATTCAGATGAGAATATCATCCTCGTTGAGAACGGCGATGTGCTTGAGATCGATGAGCGGGGAGCCCGGGTCAGCGACAAGCGGGAGCTGTTCAAGACCTTCATCGACGAAGAGTCAAGCGAAGCCGTCGAATACGATGTGATCCGCGAACGGAAAAAGCTAGCTTACGGCGGTGCCGTTTCGCTTGTTGTGACGATCGACAAGAAAAGCGGCGAGGTGGCTGGAGAGCCGCAGATCGAATTCCAGGGCGTCGCCGGTTTCGACCCACTAAACGGTTTTGCGGCCGAGGCCCGCAGTGAGCTTTCATCGGCTGTCTCAGTTATGAAGCGCGAGCACATCGCAGACCGAACTTTCTTAAAAGAAGCACTGCGGCTTGCACTAAAGCGACTGATACAACAAAGACTCGGGACCAAGCCGGTGATCGTAACAACCATTGTTGAGGTTTAACTCCGGAACGCACGCGGATCATGTCTGTTGAAGCTGCGCAGATCGCACTTTCAAAAGCCCGGCTGGTAATTCATTCGGAGCGCTTCGTTCTCGCCGCCTTCGACGTAGAAGAGTTCGGGGAGTTTGGGCCGAAACTACCGCAGCTCACGGCGGGAACTAAGCCTTTTCTTGTCTTTCGCGACACGCAAGAGGTCACCCTTGTATTTTCTGAGGCTTGTAGGCCCGACGAGCTTGCCCTGTCGAGGCGTTGCGACGAAGGATGGAGGCTTATGACATTCTCCCCAGTTCTCGAGATGACGCTGGTCGGATTTATCGCATTGGTCGGACGAGTAATGGCGGAAGCGGATGTGCCGATCTTGGCATTGTCGTCGTTTTCTCGTGATCACCTCCTGATAAAAGAAGAGCATTTGGATACGGCGGTCCGGGCATTGACGCCTCACGTCGCGGGAGTCGATCAATAGCGATCGACTGTCTTTGAGTTCACGCAAAGAATGGGCCGAATTCTGATGCCGGCGGTTCACCTAGTATGGACAATTTCTGGAATGAACGCAGCGTTCTGCTCACCGGTGCTTCCAGCGGGATCGGCGAGGGCATCGCTTTGGCGATTGCCGCGAAAGGTGCGAGGCTCGGCCTTTTGGCGAGACGAGCCGATATGCTCGAAGACCTTTCGCGACGCTGCGTCGAAGCCGGCGGTAAAGCGATCGCTCTCCCTGCAGACGTTAGGGACGCGGCCGCGGTAGCGGATGCGGCAGCGAAGATGCGGGACGCTTTTGGCCGCATCGATATGCTGATCGCGAACGCCGGCATCGGCGGGAACAATGCCGAGACCCGCGAGCTTGAACCGGCGGCGGTGAAGAAGCTGATCGATATAAACCTGTTAGGTGCGGCAAACTCGGTCCATTCTGTTCTGCCCGAAATGCTTGAAGCCGGTTCCGGCCATTTGGTCGCCATCTCTAGCCTTGCTGGGCTGCGTGGCTTGCCGAAGTCGGCGGCGTATTCGGCGAGCAAAGCGGGGATGACGGCTTTCTTTGAAAGCGTTCGTCTCGACGTTCATCATCGCGGTATCGACGTGACGATAATTCAGCCCGGCTTTATCAAGACGCCCCTGACCTCGGGCCGTGAGAACAAGATGCCGTTCATCATGGAACTGCAGGATTCGATCCCCTTGTTCCTTAATGCCATCGAGAAACGCCGTAGGTTCGCGGCCTTTCCGTGGCAGCTTGCCGCATTCGTTCGAGCGGGAAAATTCATGCCGTCATGGCTTTACGACCGCATCGCCGGAAGGGCGAATTACCGGACCTAAAAAACATACCGCATTCGGATGATTTTTTTGCGTTTAGTGACCTCCGTCACTTGCAATCGTCAGTGGCTTGTATTAGCATTCAATTGCATTATCAACTGCCATCGCCCGATGGCAGAATGCAACGAAGGGGGCCGGTGTGGGAGACGGTCCCCTTTTTCGCGCCTAAAGCCGATAAATCTATTCTCTTGCCTGTTCGATGGAAAACCACGCAGCGGTTGCGGACGCGGAATGCGGCTCTCGAACAGCCCGTCCGTCGCGCGCCGAGGTTCCGGCTTTTGACGGACGCCTCGCGAATCCTCTGCTTTGACTTAAACAATATAAAGGTTTACAACAATTAAGTGCCTTGACCGCAGGTTCCTCATTCACGTCAGCTCTTATTCCTGATGAGCTATCTACAGGCGATCATACTCGGCATAGTCCAGGGCCTGACCGAGTTCATTCCGATCAGTTCGACGGCGCATCTCGTCTTCGCGGGGCGTTGGACCGAGATCTACGGCGGCAATCCCGCTCAGATCACCGCAACAATGGCCGTGATCCAGCTCGGCACTCTCGGTGCTGTTTTTGTTTATTTTGCCTCGGACATCGCCGGCATTATCGCAGCTTTTGTCCGCGATCACTGGGCGCTGATAACGCGAAAACGGGTCCGGATGCATTCGGGCACGCACGGCGTCCGGCCGCTTTGGCTCTCGAACGAGGCGTGGCTCGGCTGGCTGATCATTATCGGCTCGATCCCTATTGGAACGGTCGGCCTTTTGTTCAAGGACGTCATCGAGGGGCCCTCAACGAAAAACCTCTGGTTCATCGCGAGCATGCTGATAGCTGTCGGCCTGCTTCTCGCGCTTGCCGAGTTTATCGGTTCGCAGCGAAAAGGGATGAATTACCTAGGCATCTCAGATGCTATCATCGTAGGCCTTTCGCAGGCCCTTGCCTTGATGCCCGGAGCGAGCCGTTCGGGTTCGACGATCATGGGCGGTTTGTTTGCGGGGCTGACGCGTGAAACGGCGGCAAGGTTTTCTTTCCTGCTTTCGATCCCGGCCATTTCGGCCAGCGGCCTTTTAGAACTGCGAGAGGCCTGGCACATCCTCCCTCAGGAATCGTTCATGCCGCTGCTCGTGGCGACCGTCGTTTCGGGTATCGTGGGTTACTTGGCCATCTGGTTCCTGATTTCGTACCTCCGGCGAAGGTCGACCGGAATTTTCATCATTTATCGGCTGGTTCTCGGGGTCGTTATCCTCGGGCTTCTTTGGTTCGGCGTCATCGATCCGAATGTGAATTGACGCAATCGCCCATATGGAAAAGGAGTGGATCGTAAGTAAGCATGATCTTGATGAGGTCAATGGGCTGGCGTCGCGGCTCGGCGTGTCGCCGCTTCTGGCCGCGCTCTTGATCCTTCGGGGCCACACGGACACTGAAGCCGCCAAACGCTTCCTGGAACCGGGGCTCGGCGACCTGAATGACCCGAAGCTTCTGTTGGGGATGGATGATGCCGTCGAGCGCCTTCGTGCCGCGATCGCCCGTGGTGAACAGATCCTCATCTGGGGTGACTACGACGTTGACGGGACCACCGGGACCGTCCTTCTGCGAAAGGCCCTGCACCGGCTCGGTGCGGTGACCGATTTCCATATTCCAAACCGTTTCACTGAAGGCTACGGGCTCAACATCCCGGCACTAGAAGAGGCCGCGAAAAAAGGAACCCGGCTGGTCGTGACGGTTGATTGCGGCATCCGAAGCTTCGAGGCTCTTGAATGGGCCCGCAGCCGCGGGCTTGATGTCATAGTGACTGACCACCATCTTTCTGACCCGGAAAGAGGTGCCCCGCCGGCCGCTGCCGTGGTCAATCCGAACCAGGCCGGATGCGATTACCCGGACAAGCAGCTTGCGGGCGTGGGCGTTGCTTTCAAACTGGCACAGGCCCTGCTCGGCGACGCACTTGACCCGGTGCTCCTGGGCGAGTTCCTCGAGATCGCGGCGATCGGCACCGTCGCCGATATTATGAAGCTGACCGGCGAGAACCGTTCGATCGTTACGCTCGGGCTGCGGCACCTCAACCAAACACGCAATTACGGCTTAAGGGCGTTGATGGAAGTGGCGGATTGCACTTCAGAGATGACCAGTCTGCACATCGGATTTCGGATCGCACCGCGTATCAATGCAGCCGGCCGAATGGACGCGGCCTCGCGGGTCGTTGAGCTGCTCGAGGCCGGCACACCCGCCGATGCCCGAAGACTGGCCGGCATCCTTGACGGGCGAAATCGCGAAAGGAGGCGCGTCCAGGAGTTGATCACCGAACAGGCAATGTCGGCAGCCACCGACTTTCCGGACGACCGCATAATTGTGGTCGGCGGTGACGGGTGGCACCGCGGCGTGATCGGGCTAGCAGCGTCCCGGATCGCTGAAAGGCTGGCTCGTCCTGCGGTCGTGCTGTCCATCGAGAACGGAGTCGCCCACGGCAGTGCACGAAGCTTTGGCGGTTTCGACATCGTCGAAGCTTTCGACCGGTGCTCTGACGTTTTTATCCAATATGGCGGACATGCGGCCGCCGCAGGCCTGCAGATAGAGACGGGGATGATCGACGAACTCCGCTCGCGGCTCAACGAGTTCGCTGGCGAAAGGATCGATGGCGAGGGACTCCCGAACGAACTTCTTATAGAGGCGGTCGTTTCGACCAAGACGCTCGGCCTTGAGATCCTAAAGGACCTCGACCGACTGGAGCCGTACGGTGCCGCGAATCCTAAGCCTGTTTTTCTTACTCGCGACCTTGTTTTACGGCGTGATCCGTTCGTGATGAAGGACCGCCACCTCAAATTCGACCTCGCCGATCCGGTTGGAAAGAGGTTTGAAGCAGTTTGGTGGGACGGTGTCGCACGTTCAAAGGGGCGAACGCTGGAAGAGGGTTCCCGCATCGAAATTGCTTACACCGCTGAAGCCAATCATTGGCAGGGAAACACGCGGCTTCAGCTGGTAACTGAAGATATAAGAACGATCGATTAATCGGGTGGAAAGCAAGGAAAACAAAAAGGTTAGGGACGTGCCGTTCAAGGCCAGGCTCCCGAGGCTCGTGGGCCTTGGTGCTCTCGTCCTGCTGGCCGCCTCGGTCGCCCTGATCATCTATTCCGCTTTCTGGTCGCGCTCGAATCCCGAATTCAGGATGCAGGGCTTCCCGACATCGCTTTCCGAAGATGTTGTCGCGGTGGTTGACGGCTACGAACGCCGCGAGATGGAAGACGGAGTTACAAAGTACTACATCCGCGCGGACCGTGCGACGTCGTTCGCCGATCAACATCAGGAACTTGAAAACGTCTACATCGAGGTCTACAGCGAGGATGGTTCCTCGTCGGACAAACTGTCTGCACTTAAGGGAGTTTACGTTCCCGGTGAGAATAAGAATTTCACGACCTATATGGCGGGCACTGTCGAGATCGAGACCCGGGATGCACTTAAGGTCAGGACTGAACAATTGACCTACAGAAAAATAGATGAGACGGCGGCCGCCGAAGAGCTTGTCGAGTTCGAAAGGCTGAACGTGCGGGGCCGCTCGACCGGAGCGCTGGTCAAGGTGAAGGAAAAGGTCCTCGAGCTTCATCGCGGCGTCAGCATCGAGAGCCAGGACGGCGAAAAGACCTCGACGCTTAATGCCGGCTCCGCCGTGTACGACCAGGGCCGTGAACAGATCGAACTGCAAAACGGCGTCGAAGTAAAGACTTATTCCGGCCCGGAACAGCCGCGTGAGGTCCTCTTGAGCTCCAACCGTGCGAGTGTCTTCCTCGATAAGAAAGAAGACGACCAGGAGCGTCAGATCGGCCGTGCCGAGATGTTCGGCAGCGTTTCGATCTTGACCACCGAGGCGGGAAAGGAGCCGACCCGGATAGATTCGCAGTACGCCCTTTACCAACGTCCGTTGGACCGTTTCGACCTCCGCGGCTCGGTACGGATCCGGACCGCTTCGGAAGGTGAACCGACGGAAGCCGTCGGGGAGCACGCCGTTTACGAACAGCCGCAGGGACGGATGACCCTAAGCGGATCGGCTTCGGTGGCGCAGAAGTCCGCGAGTGCCGCCGGCGATTCCATCTTCTCGCAGCTAAATGATGCCAGGCGAGTGACTTACGCGGAGATTACGGGGAATGCGGTCGTCCGGCAGGTAACCCCGGAGCAAACCGCCGAGGTCCGCGGGCCCAAGGTCCGCGCAGATTTCGGCGAGAATGCGGCGATCTCGAAAGCGGTGCTTTCCGGTGCTGGAACGGCTATCGTAGTACCGGCGGACACGGGCGACTACACCCGGCTAACGATGTCTGCGGGCCGGGCGATAAATGTCGGTTTCAAAGGCGAAGGACTCCTCGAGAACATTATCACCGATGGCCGGACGAGTGTGAATGTAGAGGTGCCGAACAATTCACCGGACGCCGCCAACAAAGCTCTCACGGCCGATGCGGTTTCGACGAGGTTCGGTCCCGACGGGCGTTTCATGACCGCCGCAAATGCGATCGGAAATGCCGAATTAATCGTCACTCCGCTTGTCAAGAACGAGCAGGCATACGTCACCAACGTTAAGGCCCCGCGGTTCGATTGTGACTTTTTCGGCGGAAGTAATAACCCGAAACAGTGTATCGCCGCTTCCAAAACAAAGACCGTTCGGACGCCCGTCCAACCGGGCCCCACGCGGGGAACACAGAACATCACTGCCGACCGCCTGACGGCGAATTTCGATGCCGCGACGAAGGACATGGCCTCGCTGGAAGCGACTGGTTCGGCAAAGTTTACCGAGCGGGACCGTAACGCCTCGTCGACCGAGATAAGTTATACTGCCGCGGACAAGACCGTTCGCATGCGCGGCGGCGAACCGGCGATCTGGGACAGTGAATACCGGGCCAGGGCTCCTGAGATCGATTGGGACACCGCGAACGAGAGGTCCGAACTTCGCGGCGGGGCCAGTACAACCTATTTCAGCGCCCGGTCGGCGGGCGGGGCAACGCCCTTCGGAAAGAGCGATAGGCCGGTTTACGTTACCGCCGAAAGTGCCCGTTTCAACCATCGAGCGGAAACCGCAGTCTTTGAAGGCAATGCCCGCGGCTGGCAGGACAGTAACTACGTCCGCGGCGACAGCTTTGCGATCTCAGAGACTGAAGGCACCTTTACCGCGGTGGGCCGGGTGCAGAGTCTGCTGTACGATGTGAAGCGTTCGGAGAATGGGACTGAGAACCGTCAGCCCATAAACGTCTCGGCGGGTCGCATGAACTATACTCGGAACGGACGGCATGTCCGCTATGAGCAAGACGTCGATATCCGTCAGGGGCCGGACCGGGCCGTCGGCAGCCGGGCCGACATATATCTGGATGAGGACAATCAGCCCGTGAGGACCGAGATCCGCGACAATGTTGTGATCACCCAGCCGACCCGGCGTGCATCGGCGGACCTCGCACGATACGAGACCGCGGCACAGACACTTTTCCTCCAGGGCCGGCCTGCAACCGTCGAGGACAAGGAGCAGGGCCGTTCACAGGGCAGCCAGATCACCATCGACCTTAAGAACAACCGGTTCGCCGGCGAAGGTACCACCCGGCAGGACCCGTCGGGACGGGTCAGGTCGACATATCGAGTCAAGGGGCAGTGATCTAAATCGAAGTGGACCGACAATACCGCGACATCGCGATCTCAAGCAACGGAAACTCGGGCGGGCCGCCTCCCGACAGCCTCTATGCCGAGCATCTTCAAAAGACGTACGGCCGTCGCCGTGTGGTCGATAACGTAAGTTTTACGGTCGGCAAGGGCGAGATCGTCGGCCTTCTCGGGGCTAACGGCGCGGGCAAAACGACGAGCTTTTACATGGTCGTCGGCCTTGAAACGCCGGAGCGGGGCGCGGTCTACATCAATGGGCTGAACGTTACCGGCCTGCCCATCTACCTGCGGGCGCGGCTCGGGCTCGGGTACCTGCCGCAGGAGGCGTCCATCTTTCGAAAGATGACGGCTGAGCAGAATATCCTCGCCGTGCTCGAAACGATGAAGCTCAAACGGTCCGAGCGTTTTGAACGCCTCGACGAACTGCTCGAAGAGTTCGGTGTGACGCACGTCCGTCGGACCCGCGGCGATGCCCTTTCGGGGGGTGAGCGGCGACGCGTCGAGATCGCCCGCTGTCTTGCGTCGGACCCGCATTATATACTCCTCGACGAACCCTTCGCGGGGATCGATCCCCTCGCCATTGAGGACATTCGTGAGATCATCCTTTACCTGAAGGGGCAGGGTATCGGCATCTTCATCACCGACCATAATGTCCGCGAAACGCTGTCGATCACCGACCGTGCCTACATCATGACGGAAGGGCGAATACTCCGCAGTGGATCGCCGGAAGAACTTGTCGCCGACAACGACGTCCGGCGGCTCTATCTGGGCGAACGGTTCTCGCTCTGATGCGTCCGTTTCTCGGCGGTCAGCCGGCTCTGTCCGCCAAAAGCATCTTTTCCTTTTCATTCTAAAACTTCGTATAATGAAGGTGTTTAGAACGGGCCAAACGGCGGCCTTGAAGCCGTGCTTAAGCCCTGATTTTCGGCATGTCGTCACTTCGATTAACCACCAGTCTTCAACAGCGGATGATCCTGACGCCCCAGCTGCGCCAGCGGATCGAAATGCTGCAGATGACGTCGATGGAACTTGCCGAACTGATCGATCAGGAGCTTGTCGCGAACCCCGTTCTCGAAGAGGTCCAACCGGGTGAGGAGGTCCAGGAGATCTCCGACAACATTCTCGACCAGAACGCCGACGGTAATTTCGAGAGTTACGAGAACGGGCTTGACCGCGACGCGGCGATCACGGCCGCGAACGGCGGCGAGCCGGGAAACATGGATGGCGCCGGCAGCGAATCGGCTGAGGTCTCGGCAGACGCGTCTGGTGACGGCGGCGATGAAACCGGCACTGAAACTTCCGACTCTTTCGAAGAGATCGACTTCGGGCGTGAATTCCAGGATTATCTTGACCCGGGATACCGCACGCAGGAATTCGAGACCAAGACCGACGCGCCGAGTTTCGAACAGTTTCTGTCGCATGCGCCTACGCTCAGCGAGCACCTCGAGTGGCAGCTTAATCTGCAGGACATACCTGAAGAGGTCGAGGAGGCGGGGATCTTTATCATCGGCAATCTTGATGAGGATGGCCGGCTGACCGTCGATCCCGAAGACATCGCGGCCGCGCTTTCGTGTCCGGTCTCAGTCGTCGAAAGGGCGCGGCAGGCCGTGATGAACCTCGACCCCGTCGGCTGCGGGGCACTCGGGGTAAAGGAGTGCCTGTCGGTACAGCTTGACGCAAAAGGGTTGGGCGATTCGCTTGCAAAGACCCTGATCCGCGACCATTTCGAAGACCTTCAGCCGCATCGGCTTGCCCATCTTTCGAAAGAAACGGGCCTCGACGTGCACGACCTGAACGACGAGATCGAGAAGATACGTGTGCTCGATCCGTATCCGGGCCGGCGGTTCACTCACGACGATGCGATCTATGTCGCGCCGGAGGTCTATATCGAGAAGGTGGACGACGAGTATGTCATCTATTTCACCGACGACGGCAGCCCTCGGTTAAGGATCAGCCCGACATATCATCAGCTGATGGACCAGAACGAGACGTCGAAAGAGGCCAAAGACTTCATCAAGGAAAAAGTACGCTCGGCCGTCGACCTTCTCCGCAACATCGAGCATCGGCGGCAAACGATCTATCGCGTCGTCGAGTGCATCGTCCAGCGTCAGCGGGAATTCCTGGACAAAGGCGTTGAATACATAAAGCCGATGATGCTGAAAGACGTGGCCGAAGATATCGGGATGCACCTTTCGACCATCTCGCGCGTCGTCAACCGAAAATACGCCCACACGCCGCAGGGCATCATCGAACTGCGTCGGTTCTTCAGCGAAGGAATGATGAACGAGGACGGCGAAGAGGTCTCGACCCGCATTTTGAAGCTTCGCATCAAGAAACTTATCGAGGAAGAGGATTCAAAATCGCCCTTCACGGATGAACAGCTTGCCAAGGTATTGAGCAAAGAGGGCGTCAAACTTTCACGAAGGACCGTGGCAAAATACAGGGACCAGATGAATATTGCCGGCTCGAGGGAACGAAAGACGGTGATCTGAACTTTTTAGAGCCGGCTCCGCCGATGCGGGCCGGCATCGGGTAGACACACATTGGGGAGAGCTATGATATTTGAATATTCCGGTAGGCACATCGAAGTAACTCCAGCGCTTAAAGAGCATACGGAGGACCATTTTGAGAAGATCGAACATGTTTTTGACGGCAAGGCTTCCAAGGCGCACATCGTCATGGAGGTTGAACGCGGCCGGCATAAATGCGAGATCGTTGTGAACTGGAGAAATGAGGCACTGACGGCGACGAGCATGTCGGCCGATATGTACCTTTCGATCTCACAGGCGGTCGGAAAGATCGAAAAACAGGCACTGAAACTAAAAAAAAAGGTCATCGATAAATCTCACAAAGCGAAAAGGGCAAGCACGATCGTCGGAGCCGAGAATGAGGTCGCCCCTGAACCGCCTGCGGCCCGTATCGTGAACGTCAACGGCTACGAGGTGAAGCCGGTCACGATAGATGAGGCGACAATGCTGCTTGAGGACCGCGAAGAGAATTTCCTGGTGTTCAGGAACGCCGAACATCAGCGCGTTTCGGTCATTTACAAGCGGAACGACGGAAATTACGGCTTGATCGAGCCGTAGCCGCACTTCGAGGCGGCAAAAGGCCCTATGCCCGGTAAAGCAAAGGCCAGGACCAGGACGATCCACGGCGTGCTGCTTTCGATCTTCGGCCGTGGCGTGCTGATCGTCGGCGGTTCGGGCTCGGGCAAGTCGATCGCGGCCCTTGAGTTGATGGATCGCGGCCACCGCCTCGTCGCTGACGATGCCGTGTTTCTCTATGAGAGGGATGGCGTGCTGTTCGGGTCGGCACCGGACGATCTTCGCGGCTTAGTTTACGTACCCGGGATGGGTTCGATCGACGCCAGACGGGTTTTTGGCGACGGAGCCCTACTGGACGAATCGCCGATCGAACTTTGTCTCGAACTTACGTCAAGGGGAACGATCTACGAGGCTCTTGACGAAGAAAGCCCTGGAAAGACGGTAGAATTTCTCGGCGTTTCCGTTCCGTTGGTGCTCGTTGAGGCGGGGGGATCGCGGATCTCTCCGGTGCTCGCCGAATGTGCCGTTAAGGCCCGCTTCGGGCATGACACCTCCGGCAACACTGCATCCGCAGACGTAAACGACGCAAAGACCTTTCATATCTGAGCCCGCAATGGTCCGGACCCGAATTACCTGATGGCTTCAAAACCAAAACCCGCAGCATCCATTCCGAAATTCGTGATCATCACCGGCCTCAGCGGCTCGGGTATGAGCTCGGCTACAAACGCCTTTGAAGATCTCGGTTATTTCTGTGTCGATAACCTCCCGCTGACGATGCTCTCGACATTTGCCCGGCTGCTAATGCCAAACAAGGAAGAGGAAACGGCGATCGAGAAGGCTGCTTTGGTGATCAACATTCGCGAACGCCATTTTTTGTTCGAACTCCCGTCGGAGATCGCAAAACTCGAAAGGAAAAAGCTGAAACCCTTCGTCGTTTTCTTTGAAGCGTCCGATGAGGTGCTTCGCCGCCGGTTCTCGGAAACGCGTCGGCCGCACCCGGCCGACAAGGGCAGCGGGCTGCTGCGTTCGATCAGGGCTGAGCGAAAGGCGATGCAGGACATCCGGAGTCATGCCGACCTGATCATCGACACCTCCGACCTTACGGTTCACACACTTCGACGCCTTCTGCTTCAGAAATTCAGCCGACCATCAGAGGCCGCGGCGATGAAGGTGCAGTTCGTGAGTTTCGGCCACAAGTTCGGAAACCCGCGCGATGTTGACATCCTTTTCGACGTCAGGCATCTGCCGAATCCTTATTTTGAGGCGGGGCTTCGCGAGCTTACCGGCGACGATCCGAAGATCGTGAAATTCCTCGCCTCGAATCCCGATGTGCATGAGACGATCCGCCGCTTCACCGAGTTGATAGATTACCTTCTTCCGTTCTACCAAAAGGAGGGTAAGTCGTATCTGACCATCGGTGTCGGCTGCACCGGAGGAAGGCATCGATCGGTCATGGTCGCGAATGAACTCCGCGACGCCGTCAGGAAAGGTGGATACAGTGCTTCGGTTGTTCATCGCGATGTGACAAAATAGGCCTGTAAGGCATTATTGTGGTGATGTAATGAGTGAAGGAAGGGTCGGCGGCGTGATCGTATCACACGGCCAATTGGCCAATGAACTGCTTGCCGCGGCGGAAACGGTGATCGGCGACACAGACAGCATAGCAGCCGTGTCGATCGGGTGGCACGACGACGTGGAAGCTGCACGTGCAGAAATAGAACGGGCCATCAAGAGCGTTTCTGCAGGCTCGGGCGTTCTCTTAATGACCGACATGTTCGGCGGCACGCCGACCAACATTTCTGCGATGTTCCTCGCCGAAGGGAAGGTCGAGATCGTTACCGGCGTAAATCTTCCAATGGTTATTAAGTTCGCGTCCAGGGCCGACGGTTCGAGTCTTAGCGATATCGCTCGCGAGGTTGAGGACCAGGGGAAACAGTCGATATATCGAACCGCCGCATTATTTGAGCCCGCCCGGTCAAAGTGAAATGCGCCAGCGAACCGTCAAGGTGGTCAACGTGCTCGGCCTGCATGCACGGGCTGCCGGACAGCTTGTTCGCGTCGCGAAGGGATTTAAGAGCCGCATCCGTTTAGTCAGATGCGACGGCCGGGCCGAGGCCGACGCCAAATCGATGCTAAGCGTTCTTGCGTTGGCGGCCGCTTTCGATACCCTTTTGGAAATACAGGCAGAGGGCGAGGACGAGGCTGAAGCGTTGGAAGCTGTAGGCGAACTGTTCGCCGGCGGTTTCGGGGAGATCGAATTGCTCACGTGAAAAACGAAAAGGGGAATCTGAAAAACAAGCAAATTGCACTGATCGGTGTTCCGCTTGGGTTCGGTGCCGGCCAGCCCGGCAGTCACCTCGGCGTAGATGCCATGCGGATAGGGTCGCTCAGGGGCCGTACACTGGAGGAAATGATCCGCGAACTCGGTTACGAGGTCGAGGACCGCGGGAACGTCGAAATAACCCGGCCGGCAGCAACGGCTCCTCCTGACGAAAATCCGAAGTACCTGAAAGAGATGGCTGAATCTTGCTCGCGGACCGCCGAAGCCGTCCGCCGAGCACTGGATGATGGCCGTTTTCCGGTGATACTCGGCGGGGACCACGCCATCGCGATCGGCTCCGTCTCCGGCATCGCAAGCCACTTTCGAAACCTCGGCCGCGATTTCGGACTCATCTGGTTCGACGCTCACGCCGACATTAACACACCCGAGACCTCCGGTTCAGGCAATATCCACGGGATGCCGCTCGCTACTATTCTCGGGCTCGGAGACGAGTCGCTGACGTCGATCGAGGGCTTCGCGCCAAAGCTGGACAAGCGGTTCCTTGCCCACGTCGGCGGGCGCGATCTCGATCCCGGCGAGAAGGAGCTTATCCATTCGCTCGGGCTCCGCGACCAATTCTTTACGATGAGCGATATCGACAAACGAGGAATGCAGGCGTGCGTCAGCGAGGCGATCGCGATCGCCTCGCGGGCCGAGGGCGGCTATGCCGTGACCTTCGATGTCGACATCATCGATCCCCGTTTCGCCCCGGGCTCAGGAACGCTGGTGCGAGGCGGTATCACCTATCGCGAAGCGCATCTGGCTCTCGAAATGATAGCCGAGGACGGCGGGATGCGATCGTTCGAGATCGTCGAGGTGAATCCGATGATCGACCAGAGCAATATAACGGTCGAACTCGCCTGCGAGCTCATTCTCTCGGCTCTCGGCAAGACGATCCTTTGATCAACTGGGCACGGCGGTGGCCAAGGGGCTCCCTTTCAGCGAGCACTTGGCAGGGCAATTCAAACTAATGAAAACGCGGGTCGGCATCATCTTCGGCGGCAGGTCGGGCGAGCACGAGATCTCCGTACGTTCAGCGGAGAACGTTATCGGATCGCTCGACGCCGACAAATACGACGTGGTCCCGATCTCGATCGACCTCGACGGCCGATGGCTCAGCCCATCTGCCTCCGCGTCGCTTCTTGGCCGGGAGGCCGGCAGCCTTGTTGAGAACGTGCCGCAGATCGAAAGCGATGCCGAGGTCGGCATGTTCGGCGACCCACGCACGCATGGCCTAACCTTGACCGGCGGCGATGGCGGAGAAGTAACAGAATTAAGGCTGGACGTCGTTTTTCCGGTCCTTCATGGCACCTTTGGTGAGGACGGAACGATCCAGGGACTTCTCGACATGGCGGGAATACCGTACGTCGGCTGCGGTGTCCTAGGGTCCGCGTGCGGAATGGACAAGGTCGTCATGAAGTCGCTTTTTCACGAGGCTGGGCTGCCGATGTGCAAGTATGTTTGGTTTCTCCGCCGCGAGTGGGAAAGCGGTCCCGAAGAGATCATTGAACGCGTGGAGCATACCCTCGGGTATCCGTGCTTCGCAAAGCCTGCGAATCTCGGTTCATCGGTCGGCATTTCCAAGGCCGTGGACACCGAGTCCCTCAAAGCTGCGATCGAACTTGCGGCTCGGTACGACCGGAGGATCATCATCGAGGAAGGTCTGCAAATGCGCGAGATCGAGTGCGCGATCCTTGGGAACGACGAACCGGAGGCAAGCCATCCCGGTGAGTACATCATTAAAGATGAAACGAAATCCTTTCTTGATTTCGAGGAGAAGTATTCGGGAACCGGGAACAATGAATTCGTCGTTCCTGCACCGATCTCCGACGAACTGTCGGCAAAGATCCGAAAAATGGCGATAACAGCATTTAAGGCGATCGACGGTACGGGCCTCGCACGGGTCGACTTTTTCCTGCGTGACGACGACGGTTCCCTCGTGATCAATGAGATAAACACGATGCCCGGTCTGACGCCGGCATCCGGATATCCCAAGATGTGGGAGGGAAGCGGACGTCCTTTCTCAAGCGTGCTTGATCGACTCATCGAGCTTGCGCGCGAAAGACACGAAGACCGACAGCGTAATTGTACGGTCCGATTGAGCTAGAATTCGAACATGGGAGAGTAAAAATTATGGCAGTAGCAAAGAATATCGAGATAATCTCATCGTCCAAGGAAAGCTTTGACGATGCAGTGAAAGCGGGCATTAGCCGTGCATCTCAAACCATCAAGAACATCCAGGGGGCTTGGGTGAAAGATATGAAGGTGGTGGTTGAGAACGCGGTCGTCACGGAATTTCGTGTAACAATGATCCTGACTTTCGTGTTAAGCGCCGAAGACTGATCAACTCGGAAGCGGGAGACAGTTTTGCTTGCGGCTCCGTTTCACCTTGCGGCCGTGTAGCCTTTTCGTGCGCGGATAGTTAGGTTCGGCCGAGCAATACGTACCTCGATCGCACGCCACTTACCGTCTTTTTTCTGGTCGATGGGTTCGTACCCGAGGGTGTATTGAACACCAAGTTCCTCGACGATCGTCTTGAACGCCTCGCGAAGTGCGGCACCGGCCGGCGTCGCTATGAAGCGTCCGCCGGATTTCTCGGCAAAGTTCTTCAGCACTCCCTGGTTCTGCATCCGCCGTCTTGAATTGTGTTCGATCGCGGACATATCGATAGTGTAGATCAGCGCCCCGGCCTCGAGCGCCGCACGCAGAGCGCGGTCGGCCGAGCGGCCGCTGAAAGTGTCTTCGCCGTCTGATAGAACGACGATCGCCCGCCTCTTTTCCTCCCGGTTTTTCAACTGTTCTGCAGCCTTGAATATTGAATCGTTCAACGCCGTCATCCCGTCGGCCTTTATGTCGAAGATCCTTTCACTGATGTCGCGGCTGCCTGAAAAATCCTGAACAAGTTCGACCTTTGACGCAAATCGATAGATAGCGACGTTGTCACTCTCGCGAATGCCATCGAGAAAATTGATCGCGGCGGCCCGAGCCATGCTGATCCGCGATTCCATGCTCCCGGACGAATCGATCAGGATGACTGCAGCAAAAGGGGTGTCCGCGGCCGAAAAGTAGCTTATCTCCTGGCGCGTGCCGTTCTCGAAAACGCTGAATTGATCGCGCGCGAGTCCCCCGACGGCCTTCCCGTCGCGGTCAAAAACCGTCGTGTTGATCAGCACGGTGGCCGATTCGACCTTGATGACCTCATTCTCGTCCTGGGCGCTTAGGCACTGGGCAAAGGCAAAAAGGGCAGCGATTAACAGGCAGAGGCCGGCGGTAAAGCGAGGAGTGCGGATCATTTGCGGAGCCGAAGGAACTTAACTAACCGGAGAACCGAGTTGGATGTTTGGATAGCAACGGCCGAGACCGTGAACCTGGATGTCTTTTTGAGCTCTTTGCCGAGTTCGACGGTCACCGCCCAGAGGTTTCGAAAGCCCTCCTGGATCGAATTCGGATCTTTCTCCTCAACGGCCTCATCTGGATCGTCCATCCCTTTGTCGTTGCCGCCAAGATCCTTTCGTATTCGGGTCACGATCTTTTCAAGCGATTCAAGCTTTTCCAGGTCGCTCGCGCTCAGCTGCCCGCCGCTTTCAACTGTCAGCTTAAGCTGTTCGGAAAGCTCGACCGCCTCTTCGCCGCGTTTTAGAAGCTCTGCGTGTTCCTTCTTCGATTTTTCGGCCTTGAATTTCGCAAGGGATTCGCGAATGTTGCGCGGCTGGCTGAACGGGTCGCGGCTGGGGACCGGACTCGGATCGCCCATGGGCGGGATCTGGGCCAGGCTCGCGGACGCTGCGAACAGAACGACCGCGAAAACGAGCAGAAACTTGATTGAGCGAAAATGGCCCATCATTGAAAAGCCGCGAAAACTTCGGCCTAATTGTCGACCGTGTTCGGGTCATCGGGCGAAACTCCGGTGACGGCCTCGACCAATTTGACGAGGAACTCTTCTTCGGCAAGCCCCGAACTCCGAACCGTCACCCATTCTGACGTGAGCCCGGTACCCGACAGGCCCTCGATCTTCGCATTCACCGATACGTTGTTCTGGATGCCGTCTATCGACTGGACCTCGATCGTCAGGGAAAACCGTCCCCGAGACCAAGCGTTATCGGCGTATTCGATTATCCCATACCGCTTAAGTTCGTTCTGCGAGATGACGGTCCCACGGGCGAAGATATACGGCTGGGTCACGACGATCCCGTCCGAAAGCCGCGACGACGCCTCGTCGATAACCATTTTCCGGTCCCTGAGTACGGAGGCGATCGTCTCGATCAGCACATCACGCCTCGAGTTAAGCTTGTACGGATTCGGCAGCCGATCGCGAACGACCGTCTTGCCTTTGCCCCAGTTGAAAGACCTGGATACGTCAGTGCTTCGGGAAGTACCTTTGTTTGCGTCGTCCTTGATCTTTTGGGTCTGTGTGTCCACACCTTTCTGGGCCGCCGAAGCAGCCGACAACGAGAGGATGATTGACGCCAGGATCAGAAGTTGTTTCATATGGACGAGGGCCGCGTTCTGTACGCTGCCGCCCGAAATCTATTATAGTCCAGAAAAACGGATCTGCGAAGATTCGATGTTCGCCGGCAGTGTAAGGTTGTAACCCTCGGCCTAGTCCCGCGGGCTATTCTCGGCCGACTGAATTTCCCAAAGTAGCAGATGCTTGAGGAACGCGTGATGAGCTGCGAAAGACGCGATGGCGAGGCCGGGAATACCGTCTAGAAATCCCAGTTTCAGCACATAAGAGCGAATGAACGCGAGCGGGGCGGCGGCAGCGATGGTGAGATACGAAGACCTCCGCCCGGCGTCGTACATCTGCTTTGCCGCGAGGGGAGCATATCGTTCGCCGATCATCCGGTGATGGTGAGAAGCATCAGTGACGCTGTAATGGAGCAGATCGCCCTTGAGTTTTCCGACCGCGGCCCCAGCCGCCATCTGGACCGATTCGTGTACAAGGTTCGCGTTCCAGTTTCCTTTTCTCCGATCGAATAACCGAAGCTGGCGGTCCGGATACCAACCGCCGTGCCTTATCTCCCGGCCCAGGTAGATCGATAGCCGCGGGATCAGGTAGCCGTCGTTCGCGGCCCCTTGGTCCTTCAGCCTTATCAGTTCGCGGCGAAGTTCGGGCGAGACCCGTTCATCGGCGTCAAGGCTAAACACCCAATCATGTGAGGCTGTTTCGGCGGCGAACCGCTTTTGCTCAGCAAAGCCGGTCCAATCTCTCGCAATAACCTTTGCGCCGAGCCCTTTTGCGATCTCGACCGTCCGGTCCGTGCTGCCGGAATCGACGACGATCACCTCATCGGCCCAATCGAGCCCGCCGATCGCATCCGCGATGTTGTTCTCTTCGTCGCGTGTGATAATGACGGCCGATATCTGCACGGGAACGATTGTCGCAAAGTTGGGGAAAAACAAAAAGGGAACGGGAGCTTCCCCATTCCCTTCGCCTGTCGTCGCGAACCGATGCGATCGGATCCCGCCTACTTATCGTCTTTGGGCGATTCGACCACGATGTTGTTTAGCTCGAACGTCGTCGAGGTCGCCCTCTGGAGGTCGGCCACCGCCTTGTTGTAATCGGTCTCGGCTCTGATCTCGGCGTTCCTTGCGGACGTCAAGGCGTTTTCCCTTTGGAACAGAAGGAAAGTCGTCGATTTACCCGAATCGAAAAGCCTTCGTTCGCCCTCCAGTTGGATCTCTGCATTTTCGCGCGCCCGCCGAGAAGTGAGAACCCGTTGACGGGCTGTTTCGACCGCCTGGACGGCGTTTCGGACCTCGACGATCACGGCCTGCTCCTGTGCCCGAAGCTGGCTATCGATCTGGTTCCGCGTGATCTCCGCGCCTGCTAAGTTTGCTTTTGCGGTGCGGTTCCGCAATGGGAACGAGATAGTTACGCCGATGGAATAATTCGGTGCATCCGACCTGAATGTATTTGCCAACGAACGGCCAAATCCCCCGGCGAAGTAAGAGGGAACTCCAGGGAAAGTAACGGTCGGGACGTTGATATTTTCACCCGGGTGAAATCGCTGGATCTGTGAGAGCAGGAAAGCCGAAGCATTCGAGTTGATCGAAGCGAGATTTACATCGATCAACGGTACCGTGACGGGGTCCGTTGAAACGTCGCCGCGCGACAGGCCGTCGAGCGAAAATGTAGTGTTCAGGTCGATCTGCGGCTTAGTCTGGTTCTTGAAGTAAGCAAGATCGATCGCGTTGATGTCCCTCGCCAACCTCAGCCGCCGCAGTTCGAAGCGGTTATCGATCGCGTCCTTCACAGCCAGGTCCAGATTCACCGGGTCAAGGCTGAAGGCAGGCTGGTCCGTAGGAACATACGAGTCCGACCATTCGGCGGAGGTGGCGTCCTTGAGCAGAAGCTGCTTGAGATTATTTTCGACGATCGAGACCTGCTGCGTGGCGACAAGCAGCTCGCTTTCACGATTCGCCAATTCAGTAGCGACCTCGGCCCGCGAAAGCGGAGCGGCAGCTCCGGCCGCGATCCTTGCCTCCATCTGCCGGAGGTTCTCCTGGGACAGATTCAAATTCGCCTGTCGGTTTTGCTGGTCCTCAGAGCGAAGACGAGGTCCCAATACGTCCGCTGGACCTGCGAGATAATATCGATCGTCTGACGGCGAAAATCAGCGTCAGTTTGTTCAAGTTGGCGTCTGGCTATCCGAAGGTTTCTGCGAGTGCTGTCAATTCCAAAGTTCCTGAAGAGGGGCTGAGTGAATCTGATTCCATACGTCGAGGAGTAAACCGCGCTGGTTCCGACACCTGAAATCGATCCCGAGGTAACCTGGGCCTGGGCGAACTGGTTCTCAGTTCGGCTATTGTTGAAAAACACCTGATAGTTACCGCCGCCGGGACGAATGAAATTCGTCATATTGGAATTCACGGAGAAATCGCGAGTGGCCGACGATCCGGTTGTGTTATTCAGGTTGAAATTTGGGGTGATATTGAACACCGGGTCATAAAATCCTAGCAATGCGCGGATCTGCGTCTCCTGGAACCTCACATCGTCGCGTGCGATCTCGATGCTGTTATTGTTGGCCAGGGCCCTCCTTATCGCCTCATCCAGCGTAAGCGGAACAGTGGCCGCCGATCGAATTCCCACCCGGAACAGCAGCGACCCGGACCTCGATGAGCCGGCAGATGAGTCCGGCTTTTCGGGGCCTGGAGCCTTGACGGGGGGAGCCGCCGCCGGACCGAATCTGGCCTTGACTACCTGATCCGTTTGAGCGAAAGATGCTGCCGACGCGAGAAAAAGGATCATCACCGCGTTCACAACCAGCGTTTTAGACAACTGAAGCCGAGATTTCATTAAGATTTATCGCTCCGATTATAGACCTGAAAATATGATTAGCCGCTCAGAACTCAAACGGTAACTACGTCCACATTTTTACGTTTGTTTCAATTAAATGCCCCTTCGCGAGCCAGCCGCGGCGCTCCGCTTGAACACACCATTTACGCTCCCCGAACGGTTCTAAGGATGACCTTTCCCACGTAGAAACCGAAACGAAAACACCAATTATCCACACAATTTTCGCCGATGGCGAGCCCGCGCTCAAGAATGGCACGGACGCAGCCAGCATCGGCGTCCCCGGGACCGTCTCTTGTGAGCACTCCGCGCACGCGGCCGCGTCACATTGAAGTTGCCCCCGATTTGGACTATCTTGGTAGTTTTACATAATTATTGAAAACGGAGGAAACTTCAAACAAATGGGCATCAAAGTTGGAATTAATGGCTTCGGACGGATCGGGCGAAATGTGCTCCGTACCTGTCTCGGCGACAAGGATATCGATTTCGTGGCGGTCAATGACCTAACCGACACAAAAACGCTGGCGCATCTCTTGAAATACGACTCGATCATGGGGAATCTCGACAACGAGATCTCGGCCCAGGGCGACACGATCACGGTTGACGGGGACTCGTTCAAGGTATTTTCTGAGAAGGACCCGGCGGCGATCGACTGGGAATCGGTCGGCGCCGAGATCATCATCGAATCGACGGGCCGTTTCACTAAGGCCGAAGACGCTGCAAAGCACCTCCGCGGTTCGGTGAAAAAAGTGATCATCTCCGCACCGGCAAAGGGCGAGGATGTCACGATCGTGCTTGGCGTGAACGACGAAATGTACGACCCTGCGAACCACAAGGTCATCTCGAACGCATCTTGCACCACGAACTGCCTGGCTCCGGTGGCAAAGGTCATCCACGAGAAATTCGGCATCAAGAACGCCCTGATGAACACCATCCACAGCTACACAAACGACCAGCAGCTGCTCGATCTTCCGCACAAGGATATGCGTCGTGCCCGTGCCGCGGCCCTCTCTATGATCCCGACCTCGACCGGTGCCGCGAAGGCCGTCGCGCTCGTGATCCCCGAACTGAAGGGCAAATTTGACGGCATTTCGGTCCGCGTTCCGACACCGAACGTGTCGCTCGTCGATGTGGTGATGAACGTCGAGAAGGAAACCTCGACCGAAGAGGTCAATCAGGTGCTTAAGGATGCGGCGAACGAAGAACTAAAGGGTATTCTCGCTTTTTCTGAGGAACCGCTCGTCTCGATCGACTTCCGCGGTAATCCGAACTCGTCGATCGTTGACGCTGAAAATACTAAGGTGATCGACGGCACCGCTATCAAGATCCTCGCCTGGTACGACAACGAATGGGGCTACTCCTGCCGCGTCCGCGACCTGGTGAAATTTATTGCAAATAAGGGGATCTGACCGATTTTTTCTATGAAGATTCGTTCGCTGATCGCATTATTTCTCCTACTGGGTATCGGCGCATTCCTTGAGGTCTCCGCCCAACGGCGCAAGGCTCCACCGAAGCCGGTGGCTCCCCGTTCAGCTTATCTCCCGCCGAAAACTGACGGGCTCTCGCCTGATAAGAAAGCGAGAGTTGAAGCGTTCGATAAGGTCTGGCGCACGATCTTTTATTACTACTTTGACGGCAGGTTCAATAACGTAAATTGGGAAGCGGTCAAATTGGAGTTCGAACCGAAAGTCCGGGCCGCTCGTACGGACAGCGAACTTCACGACCTCCTTGATTCGATGCTTGAGCGATTGAAGTCCTCGCATCTCGGGATCATCCGTCCAGCCGTCTTCGAAGCACTCGAAGCAGCCAAGGAAACCGCACGAGAGAAGGCCAGAGAACGGGAATTATTGTCTGCTTCCGGAGAGGATACCATCGAGAACGACCCGCCCCCGAACTTTGACGATCCTTTATCGATCTACGGCCCTGGCATCGAGTTGCGCCTCATTGACGACAGGTTCGTGGTCTTTCGGGTGGGCGAGAATTCCGCGGCTGAATATCGTGGTATCAAGCCGGGTTTCGTGATCGAGACCATTGACGATGTTTCGATGCAGCAGCTTTTTGCGCGGGTAAGGATATTGGCCCGAAACGA
Source organism: Chloracidobacterium sp. (assembly GCA_016716365.1). Classification (GTDB taxonomy): domain Bacteria; phylum Acidobacteriota; class Blastocatellia; order Pyrinomonadales; family Pyrinomonadaceae; genus OLB17. Next base: position 522,272 of record JADJWM010000003.1, read on the forward strand.
GCCGTCCGTTCTCCGTCAGATCCCGATGGAGATAGTAAATGAAATGCTGAACGGCGAAAAGGACTCGACCGTTAAGGTCGGCTATTTGGACCTGGAGGACAAGAAGGGAGAGATCGTCCTCCGGCGGGAGCGCCTCCGGACAGTCACCGCCTCGATGGGTACCGACCACCCGGAGATGCAATTAACCTTTGTCGCACGCCCGCTGGGTGAGGATACAGCTTACATTCACTTTGACAACTTTTCTCTTCCGGTCATCGATAAGTTCTGCACGGCTCTCTCTCAACTCGGTTCCAGACGCAGCCTCATCATCGATCTCCGAGGCAACACCGGTGGGATCATCGGGGTCTCCGTTGCCCTTGCCGGGATGCTTTCGGACAAGCCGGTCGATCTTGGAACGTCTATCTACCGGTACGGCCCTGAGCCGCTCATTGCTCAACCGAAGGCAAAGCAATTCAAAGGGGCGATCGTGATCTTGACCGATGAATTATCGATCTCCGCGGCCGAAATGTTTGCAGCGTCAATGCAGGCGGCGAAACGTGCAACGGTGATCGGGGCTCAATCGGCTGGAGAATCCCTCCCGTCAGTCACGGTGGAACTTCAAACGGGCGCACGGCTCATGTACCCGGTCGCAAATTATCGGACGGTTGACGGCAAGTATCTCGAAGGAAAGGGCGTGACGCCTGACATCGTCGTCCCTCTTGATAGGCAGTCGCTCATCAAGGGGCGGGATCCCCAACTTGCTGCCGCGATCGCTGAACTTTCAAAACCACCCGCTGAGAAACCCCGAACCGCGGGTGAGAAGACTGAATCAGCGGAGCGCGGTTCGGCGTTATTATCCGGACCCGTTCCTCCGCCGCCGCCAATGAAAGCCCCACCTCGTTCGCTGGGGACGGTCACGGTGAAGGCGCCGCCACCGCCAGCCGAGCCTCCCAATGTTATCGAACCCAAGGCCGTCGAATTGATGAAGGAATTTGAAAGACTGGCCGGTGGCCTTAAGGCCTATTCCGCCATCACGGATTATAAGCTTACCGGAACGGTCGTGACGGTCACGATGGCCTCTCGCCAGGAACAGGATTACTTCAGCTATCGTCAGGGCAATACGCGTCACCTCAATATGGTCAAGTCTGCTGCGATCGGCGAAACCCGTAGTTTTCGTGACGGCAAGATAATGAGGCTAACATCAGACCTCGGGGTCGAGATCCAACGCCCCTTTTTAGCTTCGATCGCAGAAACGGACTTCCTTTATTCGATCACACGTTCGATGCAGCCCGGGGACTATAAGCACCTTGCTTACCTAGGAGTTTTTGACCGCGGTGACCGAAAGGTCCACCTTATCGACGGAAAGACAAAAGACGGTGTGACAATTGCCATCTATTTTGACACGGAGACGAAGCTTCTTTCGGGATTCGAAGGCCCTACCGGCGGTCTGTCGTTTGGGGACTACCGAAAGGTCGGGGATGTGATGTTTCCATTCAATATCAGCAGTCAGGAGTTTCTCAACATCCAGCTCTCAGACGTTCAGCTGAATCCAGAGATCGACCCGGCGGTGTTTGAGAAAAAGGTAAATTGTTTTGATAAACCGTAAATATTCAATGCAAAAAAAGACGATCAGAGAAATAGACCTAAAGAACAAGACCGTTTTTATCCGCGTCGATTTCAATGTGCCGATAAAGGACGGGGTTGTCGAGGACGATACAAGGATCCGCGGGGCAGTGCCGACCATTAAATACGCGGTCGAGAACGGGGCAAAGGTCATCCTGGCTTCGCACCTGGGCCGGCCCCTGAAAGACAAGAAGAAAGCGGAAGAAAAGGGAAACCCGTACGATCCAGCGAAGTACAGCCTTCGTCCGGTTTACGAATATCTTCGGCAGATGCCCGAACTTCAGATTGATGCCGGAAGGGCCGAAGCCCAGATTTCTTCGAGCGACGAAGGGGCCGCGGTCGGCAAAGCCGAGATCAAAAACGATCGCGTTCTTTTCGCCGATGACTGTGTCGGGCCCGGAGCGGCCTCGCCTGCAAGTAGTCTGCAGGAAGGGCAGGTGCTGCTGCTTGAAAATCTCAGGCTTCACGCCGGCGAAGAGAAGAACGATGGGGAATTTGCGAAGCAGCTTGCATCGCTGTGCGATGTTTATGTGAATGACGCTTTCGGCACGGCCCACCGTGCCCACGCCTCGACCGAAGGCATCACGCATTACGTCGATACCTGTGTAGCCGGCCTTCTGATGGAGAAGGAGCTAGAATTTCTTGGCAAGGCTTTGGACAATCCCGACCGTCCTTTCGTAGCGATCCTGGGTGGTGCAAAAGTGTCGGATAAGATCCCGGTCATCGAATCGCTCATCGAAAGAAAGGTCGATAAACTTCTGATCGGCGGAGCGATGGCATACACATTCTTCAAAGCGCAGGGGTATACGGTCGGTAAATCGCTTGTCGAGGACGAGATGATGCCAAAGGCACTCGAGATCGAGGAAAAAGCCAAGGCGGCGGGCGTCGAACTTCTTCTGCCGACCGATCATCAGGTGGTCGATTCTTACGACCCGATCAATTCACGCAAGGCCATTCAGATCGAATTTACGAACGCGGGACTGGTCGGGCTCGACATCGGGCCGGAGACGGCGGCGGTTTTCGCTAAAGCTCTCGAGGGTGCAAGGACGATTGTTTGGAACGGGCCGATGGGAATGTTCGAAGAAAAGCCGTTCGACGAAGGCACGCTTGCGATCGCCAATGCTGTCGCGGAAGCGACCGAAAAGGGTGCGACATCGATAGTTGGCGGCGGCGATTCGGTGGCTGCGATCAATCAGGCCGGGCTCGCTGACAAGATCTCGCACATCTCGACCGGCGGCGGTGCGACGCTCGAATTCCTCGCCGGCGATGTGCTGCCCGGCGTGGCGGCCTTGGACGAGAAATAGACCGGGCAGAAATGCGACCTTAAGGGAGCGTGCGACAGCGAATCGAATAGATGAGAAAACCCGTAATTGCAGGAAATTGGAAGATGTTCAAGCTGCTCGGCGAAGCGGTAGACACCGCTATCGCCCTGAAGCCGCAGGTTGCGAACGCCGCTCATTGCGAGGTGGTTATCGCCCCTGTCTTTACGGCCTTGAAGACGGTCGCGGACCGGCTTGAGGGCTCGAACATCTCGGTCGCCGCCCAGGATTGCGCGGTCCAGAACGAGTTCGGGGCGCACACAGGCGAGGTGACGCCCGGCATGCTGAAGGACGCGGGCTGCTCGCACGTGATAATCGGCCATTCAGAGCGGCGGCAGTTTTACGGTGAGACGGACGAGTCGGTAAATCGCAAGGCGAAAGCCGCGATCGAAGCGGGCCTGACCCCGATCGTTTGTGTAGGCGAGCATCTTTCGGAAAGGGAAGCCGGCAATGCCGAATCCGTCGTCGGAAGCCAGTTAAAGGGAAGTTTGTCGGGATTGACAGTTTCCGATATCGAACGTATCATTATCGCTTACGAGCCTGTCTGGGCGATCGGTACGGGTAAAACCGCCACGCCTGAACAGGCTCAAGAAATGCATGGATACATCCGGAATTTTCTGGCAGGCATCCATGGGAAAGAGGCGGCCGATGGGATTCGGGTCCTTTACGGAGGTTCGGTAAAGCCGGAGAATATTGACACTTTGATGGCTCAGCCGGACATCGATGGAGCCCTCGTCGGGGGCGCGAGCCTTGATGCCGACACCTTTGCCCGAATAGTGAATTTTCAAAGGGCTTGAGAAGTTGGATACCGCGGACCGCTCGCGTGGTCGGCCGGTGAGCCCCGAGCCGCCAGCCTTTTAGCTTAGGAGTTAAGATTTGCTTTACGTACTTTACGCTATTTTCTTTATTTCATGCGTCGTGTTGATCGGCTCGGTATTGCTTCAGCCCGGCAAAACGGACGCAGGCGCGCTATTTACGAGCAACGTTTCGAGCACGGCATTTTCGCCGAGAGGGACTGCTTCGGTGCTTGCGAAGTTCACCATCGGGGCGGCCATCGTTTTTATGCTTTCTGCCCTGATGATCTCGATGCCGGCATTGAGCGGTAACGTTTCGGTACTCTCGACCACCGATGGGGTCGAGGCGACCCCGACACCGGCACCCGCGGCGGAAGGAACAAATACCAACTCGGCACCGGCGAATTCGGTTGCGATGCCCATCCAGGAAAATCCGCCGTCGAATCAGTAGTTCTTTTGAAAATCCTGCTCAGGTGGCGTAATTGGTAGCCGCGCACGTTTGAGGGGCGTGTGGAGAAATCCGTGCGAGTTCGAGTCTCGCCCTGAGCACCATTCTTTAAGACCGTGAAGATAACTTCGCGGTCTTTTTCTTTTTAGGCGCTTAATGCCGGTATCAGTCCGCGACAACCATCGTCCCCGTCCCCTCGTCGGTGAATACTTCCGCGAGGAGGGCATTCCGCTGGCTGCCGCCGATCACGTGGGCCGAGCCGATGCCGCGTTCGGTCACGTCGATCAGGTTCTGGAGTTTGGCGATCATGCCGCCGGTGGCCCGTCCTGAAGCGATCATCTCGCGAGCTTCGGCCGCGGTCAGCCTGCTTAGCTTGGTCGATTCATCTTTTTCGTCCAGATAGATCCCGTTCACATCAGAAAGAAGAACAAGCTTTTCCGCCTTCAACGCGACGGCGATCTCCGACGCTATCGTGTCCGCATTGATATTGAATACCTTGCCCTCATCGTCCGCCGCCAGCGACGATATCACCGGCAGGTATCCGTCGGCCAGTAAGAGTTCGATCAACCTCACATCCACGCTGACCACGTCGCCGACGTGGCCGAAATCGACCGATTCGGTGACACCGGTCGTGCGGTCGACCACCACTTCGCGAGGCGGCCGTTTGACCGCCTTGATCACGCCCCCGTCAACACCCGAAAGGCCCACGCTGTCGATGCCGCGGTGCCGAAGCGCCGAAAGTATCTCGGTGTTTATTTTCCCGCGAAAGATCATTTTCGCCAGGTCGAGTGTGTCGTCGTCCGTCACCCGCCGGCCCTCGATGACCGTTTGAACGACGCCGAGTTTTTGCGCAAGTTCGGTAAGCTGCTTTCCGCCGCCGTGGATCACGCAGACGCGGATCCCGACCTGATGAAGCAGGGCCAGCTCCTCGGCCAGCGACCGCAGATTTTCTTTGTCCTCGGTGACCTTGCCGGAAAATTTGACCACGAAGGTCTTGCCCTTGAATTTCTGGATGTAGGGCAGGGCTTCGCGAAGCAGTTCAAGTTTCTCGATGTTCATTTGATCAATTTCGCGAGTATCGCCTTTTGAACATGGAGCCGGTTTTCGGCCTCGTCGATCACGACCGAGGCGGGCGAATCGATCACGCCATCGGTAACGATAACGTTCCGCCTCACCGGCAGACAGTGCATAAAGATCGCGTTAACCGTCCGCGCCATCTTCGACTCGTTAACGATCCATTCGGTGCGATATTGGGCCCGTTCGCGGACATCGCCCTCCGCGTCGCCGTAAAACCGATGACTCCCCCAGCTTTTTGCATAAACGACCTCGACATCGTCGAAAGCCGAACCAATGTCGTTAACAATCTCGACGCTGCCGCCGTTCACCTCAGTGTGACCTCGGATCGACTCCATAAGTTCACCATCAAGCTCGTATCCGCGAGGATGCGCGATCCGCAGGTCGTGCCCGAACTGAGCCGCCGCGAGTGCGAAGCTGTTCGGAACCGCCATCGGGAGCGGCTTCGGGTGCCACGCCCAGGTGAGCAGCACCTTTTTCTTCCCGAGCCCCAGTTTTTCCTTGATCGTCATCATATCGGCCATCGCCTGACATGGATGATGCATTGCCGATTCAAGATTGATAACGGGAACCCTCGCGTAGCTCTCGAATGCGGCAAGGATCGGATCGGCCCGCTCGGTCTCCCAATCCTTCAGCTCGGCAAAGGTACGCACGCCGATCGCCGAAACATAACGCTCGAGGACACGCACGAATTCCTTCAGGTGCTCGGTTTTGCCGCCGTCCATAACAACGCCTTCGCGGTGCTCCAGCGTCCACGAAGTCGAGCCCGGCTCGAGGACCACGGCGTTGCCTCCCAGTTCATAGATACCAACCTGCATCGAAGCACGCGTCCGCAGGCTCGGGTTAAAAAAGACGAGCGCTACCGAACGGCCGGCTAGCGGCTTCCCGAGATCGACACGGCCCGTTCTTGCGGCGATCGCCGTCTCAATCAACGCATCGAGATCACCGCGGCCGAGCGCCGATGTAGTCAGAAAGTTAGTCATTTAGAGCGTCTACCAAAAGGCCCAGGTCGGCGATCTCGGTGCAAAGCGGCGGCAGAAGCCGGAGGACATTCGGATCGCTCGACGTTCCCGTAATGATCCGCTTCTCAAGCAGCCGTTGATGCACGGCTGATGCGGGCCCGGCGAATTCAAGCCCGAGCAGGCATCCTTTTCCCCGCACACCGGTTATCTTACCGTTCGCCTCGGCGATCTCGCGGACCTTCCGTTCGAATCGGGCCGCATTCTCCAGCATTGCGTCCTCTTCGATGGCGTCGAGCGTCGCATGGACCGCAGCCATCGCAAGCATCCCTCCTCCGAAGGTCGTGCCGAGGTCGTTTATCTTGATCGCACCGGCAACCGTGTCGTTTGTCAGGCACGCCCCGACCGGAACGCCGCTGCCGAGCGACTTGGCGAGCGATACTATGTCCGGAACTACGCCGCCCGCATTTTCGCTTCCGGCAAAGAACCAGCTTCCGGTGCGGCCGACGCCGGTCTGCACCTCGTCAAAGATCAAAAGTGCGCCGTTCGCCTCGCAAACTTCTTTCAGCTCGACAAAAAACTCAGGCGGGGCCTCGCGGACGCCGGCCATCGACTGGATCGGCTCAATGATCACCGCGGCGGTCTCCTGATCAACAACGGCCCGGACACTTTCGATGTCGCCGAATTCCGCCATTGCGTGGCCCGGTACGTTTGGCTTGCCGATCTCGCGATACTTGCCGAGGAACGTCGCCGAGATCGAATCTGCGGTCCTGCCGTGAAACCCGCCGGAGAACGAGACTATCTTCTCGCGGCCCGTAGCCATCCTGGCCATCCGCATCGCGTTCTCGTTTGCCTCGGTGCCCGAGCTGCAGAAGAACACCTTTTGGAGTCCGTCCGGGGCGACCGACGCCAACCTCTCTGCTGCCGATCCCCGTGTTTCCGAGTAGACCAGATTCGAATAAAAGATCATTCGCTCCGCTTGCCTTTTGATCGCATCGACCACCAGAGGGTGCGAGTGGCCAGTCGCACAAACCGCATGGCCGCCGTAAAGATCGAGATATTTTTCACCCTCGGACGCCCAAACCCAGGCCCCTTCGCCCCGCTGGACGGCGATTGGCAGCTTCGCGTATGTCGCGACCTGAATTCGGTCTTCGAGTGCTCCGATCTCTTCAAAATTCATAAAAGTAGAACAGGCTTTCCAGCCTGTTCGGGTCGTAATTTAATGCGTCGGCCTTAAAATGAAAAGGACCATCTACCCGCGAACTTGGCAGGCACGAAAGCGTGCAGTACCTCTACGGATTGCTCCCGGGAAAAACGAGCCCTGTCTTTTCGTCCAGCCCGAACATCAGATTCATGTTCTGGACGGCCTGTCCGGCCGCACCTTTCACAAGGTTGTCTATCGCCGACAGGACGATGATCCTCCGGCCGTCGGAGTGCATCGAAATGTCACAAAAATTGGTGTTCTTGACCCAGTTGATATCGGGCGAGCCGTCAACGAGCCTTACGAAGAACGAGTCGCGATAAAACTCCGCGTAAAGATTTGCTAGGTCCTCATTCGTCAAGGCCGCCGTCGTTTCCATGTAGCACGACGCGAAGATCCCGCGGGCTACGGGGAGGCTGTGTGTCAGGAAAACGATCTCGTTCTCCATGCCGGCAATCTGCTGCAGGTGCTGGGTGATCTCGGGCAAATGCTGGTGGCCGAACGGCTTGTATGCATAAAACGAGTTCATCCGCTGGGGATGATGCGTGTTCGCGGCGGGTTTTGCACCGGAGCCGGAAGACCCCGTCTTCGCATCGATGATCACGCTTCCATCCAGTAAACCGCTCTTCGCCATCGGTGCCATCGCCAGCAGGGAAGCCGTGGCAAAGCAGCCTGGGTTGGCGATCCTTCCGGCCGAACGGATGGCCTCGCGGTTGGTCTCGGTCAGGCCGTATACAAAACCCTGCTGATGATCGCCGCCGTGTTCGGTCTTGTAGAATTTCTTGTGAAGCTCTGCGTCGTCGAGCCGAAAATCGCCCGAGAGGTCGATCGCCTTTACTCCCGCCGGAAGCCGAGGGATCAGGCTAAGGGCCTGTCCGTGCGGCAGACCGAAAAAAACGACGTCGATATCGCTGAGCGACGGAAGATCCTCCGGAGCGGTCGCGAATTCAAGGTCTGTGAGGCCATTCAAGTTTCGGTGGACGGCCGATACAGGCTTGCCCGCGTGCTCGTTCGCCGTCACGAGCCCTATCTCGGCATTTGGATGGAAAAGGAGGATCCGGAGCAGTTCGCTGCCGCCGTATCCTGATCCGCCAAGTATCGCGATCTTGATCTTCTCGGTCATCCTTTTTTAATCACTAAGCCGCTATCGCCGACCGATGGTCCTGCATCACAAGCTCGAAAAGCCGTGCCCCGTCCCTTCTCGCATTCCCGGCGTGGATCCCGAAACGGCCCTCGATGAACTCCTCGCCCATCGTCGAATCGGTCACAGAGCCGGCAACGACGTCGATCTTGATCCCAATCTCGCCGAGGAGTGCGACTCCGCCAACCACTCCGACATAGTCAGATGCGCAAAAAACGAACGATCCGATCCGCGAGCGAATTTCCGGGTCCATCAGGATGGAATCCACGGCGTAACCGCCCATGATGCCGTCGCCCAACTCGGCCACTATCAGGTCGGGGCCGGCTGCGTTCAAGTGATTCAAAACGGCCTTCGCGACCGACGGAAGATCGCCGTGATCGACGGTCGATGGCAGGCCGCAGTCCAGGAAGCTTGCCGTCGCGACGGCACCCGCATCCTGCATATTCAGCGTGTCCCGCAGGCAGGCGATGCCGGACAGTTTGGCACCGGCGACGCGGTAACCGGCATTGACAGCTTGCTTGATCAGTTCGACGGCCGCGATGGTTTTCCCGGAATTCATACAGGTTCCCGCGACCAGCACGATCGGGGCCGAGGGCTCGAGCTTGTCCGAAAGTTCGAGGGCGTCGTCCGAAATGTTCAGCGTGCGGCCAGACGAATCGGCCGCCATGCCGATAACCTCAACCTCGATCGCGTCGGAAAGGGAAGAATGGTGGCCGCTGCAAACGCCGATCACACCGCCCATGTTTAATAGATTCAGGCGGTCGCCCGCAACGACCGAGGCCGGCACGTCGCCGACAAAACCTTTCAATGCACGCCGTTTACCGAGCACGCCGACGATCACGTCGTTCCGGTTGATCCGTGCGAGACGCCCGCTCGGCAGTTCAAGCTGGCCGTAGGTCTGGCTTTCGGTCAAAGCCCGGGCCACGACAACATCGCCCGATACCGGAAAACTGCTTCCTTCGATCACGCTTACCGTGCCGTCGATCCCGAGGGACGAAGCCACCGAGCCGACCTTTCCGACCGCAACTTTTCTCACGTAATTACCCATTGAATGACTCCCAGATCTTCTTTATCGCGGCCTTCTGGACTTTTTCGTCGCGAACGGCGATAAAGATAGTGTCGTCGCCGGCTATCGTCCCGGCGATCTCGTCTATTCCCGCCGCGTCGATCCGCACTGCCGCGGCCGACGCCAGCCCAGGCGAGCAGCGGGCGACAATAATGTTTGGCCCGGCAGTCTCAAGTGATGAAAGCCCGAACACCTCGGCGCCTTTCGGGCTCTGCGGAAGCGTGTATTGTCCTCCTGCTTTTATCACACCCAGTTCATCAAGATCTCGCGAAACGCTCGCCTGCGTTACGTCGAAACCGCGTCCCCGCAATTGCCGGACAAGTGCCGCCTGGCTCTTGATCCGCTTTGCGGAAACTATGTTCACGATCTCTCTTTGCCGCTGGTCTTTTTGCATCTTACACGTGTTCTATGCACTCGAAATGCATAAACAGTGTATAGATGTATAAATATGAGTGCAAGTTGCCGGGACGGATGTTCCGGGTTAGAAGAGACTGATCTTGATGCGGAGATATTTTTTCGGGTTCTGGCGGAAATCGTAAATGAGCTTTGTGGTCTCGCTCGAGAACTGGTTCACGTTTGCGGCCGTCTGGTTAATGCTGTTGTAGAGTGTGTCGTCAGTGATCAGCTTTCCGACGGTGCCCTTGCCGGCCTGGGCATCGGCGATCAGCTGTTCGATGCGTGTTGCGGTCGAGTTGAACCGGGCGAGCGTGGACTTTGCGTCCTCGTAAAGCTGCTCGTCCTTCAGGAATTTTCCGGCGGTCCCTTTTCCGGCCGTCAGGTCGGCCGAGATGAGCTTAAAGTCGTCTGCGATCGAGCTGATCTTTCCGGCCGACTGGCGAAGTTCGGCGATGGCGGCCCGGGTCTCGTCGTAGAGCGCATCATCGGTGACGAATTTTCCGGCCGTTCCGCGGCCGGCCCGTATGTCGGCCGAGATGGCCTCAAGCTGTTCGATCGTCCGGTTTAGGCTGTTGTAGAGTTCCGGGTCGTTGACCAGTTTTCCCGCGGTCCCTTCGCCGCGATTAACCTTGTTCAGCGTCGCCTGCATTTCGGAGATCGTCGTATCGAGGTTTCGATACAGCGACTCGTCATTAATGATCCGGCCCAGGGTCCCGTCGCCCTGGTTCGCCTTGTTGAGGATCTCGTTCGCGGGAATCGCGAGCCGATTGATCTGTTCGAGAAGGTCGTTTCCGGTCCGCGTTAACTGGTTCACCGAGATCGCAACGCGTGATTCGAGTACCGCATTCTCCGCGACCGGCGATCCCTTTGCGGTGCCGAGCGAGATATTTATCGTCTTGTCGTTTGCAAGCAGCGAGGTCGCGATCAACTGGGCGTTCGAATCCGTCCGGATCCGCTCGTTGATCGGCTGGCCGTTCATTTCGCTGTCGACCGCCATCACGGCCTCGACCTTCAGTTCTTCCTCGCTGTCCGGCGCCAACAGCTCAACGCGATCCACCTTGCCGATGCGCACGCCGGCAAGTTGGACCTCCGACCCCTCTTTAAGGCCATCGGCGGCCGCAAATCTCGCCCGCAGCATGAATTTCTTCTCGAACGGATTGAAGTCGCCCGTCGAATTAAGGATCAGGAACGCCAGGATCGCCAGGCCGAAGAGGACAAAGATCCCGACGCGGAGTTTACTGAATGTGAGGGCCCTTTTCGTTGACGGCATGACCTAGCTTAACTTCCCGTGGATGAACGTCTTTATGTAAGGATCCGGCGATCGCTGCAGTTTTTCGTCTGATCCGCTGAAAATGATCTTTCCGTTACGCAACATTATCACTTCCGTATTGATCAAACAAAGACGCTCTCCTTCCTTTTCGAACAGTACTTCGCCGTCCGGTCCGACGATCGCATACTCCGATGAAAGGTAGCGGACATTGTTCATTTCGTGGGTCACAAAGATGGACGAAACGTCCTGAAGGTCGCGGAGTTTGATCGCAAGTTCGCAGATCGTACGTGCGGTCGGCGGGTCGAGCCCGGCGGTCGGCTCGTCAAAAAGCACGAGCTGCGGATCCCCTATCAATGCCCGGGCGATGCCGACCCGCCGCCGCATCCCGCCCGATAATTCGATCGGCATCTTTTCGATCGCGTCCTCGAGCGCTACGAACTGGAGCATCCTGCGCACCTCCTGTTCTATCTCCTCTTCCTCCACGCCTTGCTCGCGAAGACGATATGCGACGTTCTCATAGACGGAGAGCGAGTCAAAAAGTGCCCCTTCCTGAAATACCATCCCGATCTTCTGCCGGACAGGCATCATCTCCAGTTCGGAATAGCCCGTGATCTCCTCGCCGTCGATGAGGATATGCCCCGAATCGGGCTTAAGCAGGCCGAGTATCAGCCGGATGATCGTCGATTTCCCGCCGCCGCTCGGGCCCAGGATCACTTTCGTCTCGCCGCGCCGGACCATGAAGCTGACACCGTTCAGCACGACCTTCTCGTCGAACGCCAGATGCACGTCCCGAAACTCGATGGCAGGCACGGTGCGGTGCGGCTGATCGACCGCGTCGTGGATGTCGGCCTGCTCGGCATCAGCCGAAATATCGGGGGTCAAGTCCAGTGTTTTTGCGAGATCGTTCATTCTAAGGCTGCCGGATCAATACAGGCCTACGCCGAGGATCGATTGAATGGCCTTTGCCAGGAAAAAATCGAAAATGATCACCCAGATCGACGATATAACGACGGCCTGGATGGTCGATTGGCCCACGCCCACAGTGCCGCCGGTCGTTGAAAGGCCCTTGTGGCATGAGATGCCGCCGATCACCAGACCGAAAAAGAAGGGCTTGATTATTCCGCCGATCAGGTCGCTGGAAGTGATCCCGTATCTTACCGACGTGATAAAGGTATTCTGGTCCTGGTCATAGATATATGATGCGATCACGCCGCCGCCGATTATCCCGAAGATGTCGGCCGCGACCGTTAACAGCGGAAGCATCACGATAAGGGCAATGACGCGCGGTGCTACAAGTTTCTTGATCGGGTCGGTGCCTAGGGCTCTCATCGCGTCGATCTGCTGTGAAACGACCATCGAACCCAGCTCCGCCGAGATCGCCGAGCCGATGCGTCCCGATACCATCAGAGCGGTCAGCACCGGGCCAAGCTCGCGGATCAGCGAAACCGAGACCGACCTGCCCGTTTCGCTGTGGACGCCGTAATACTGCAGCGTCGGGAAGGTCTGCAGCACGAGGACCGCTCCGGTGAAAAAACCCGTGAGCAGCACGATCGGAAGCGACCCGACGCCGATCACGTCCATCTGCCGCACCAGCTGGTCGAGGTATCGCGGCCCGCGGAACATGCCCCGGACCACGCCCCAAAGCAGGAGGCTGACCTCTTGAAGTTCAAACAGGAATTTTGTGATCGGATTCATTCGCGGACAGGCCGTGCACCAGCGAAAAATATGATTTCAAAAAGGTTACAACGAAGTCGGCGAATCGACAAACAGGCATTCAGTCGACTAGACCTCTGAACATTTCCTGACGGCCGGATCATGCCGCATTCGCGATAAGAGCATATGTTTCGGAGCTCATCATCCTGATCCTCACCGAAAAGCGGTCGCCGAAGAAAGGAAAAAGGCCGCGAATCTTCGCGGCCATTGAAGGAGAGACCTTGGGAAAAAAGATCATCTATCGATCGGCGGAGGCGGCTGCCGCCTCGGCGGAAATTGCCCGCGCGGCTGGGCCTGCCGGGCAGGGCGATCCTGCAAGCGCTCGCGGGCCTCGGCAAACCGGCGGCGTATCTCGCGGAACTTCATCAACTGCTCCGGTGTCAGCAGCCGTCGAACCGCAAGCTCATTCGAGAATTTGATCCGCGCCAGCTCGGCCTGAGCCGATTGGTATTCGAGAAGGCTTGCTCGATACGCTGGCTCGTCGACCTCATCGGAATAAATGGCCAGATTCAGCCCGCGTGTTGCGTCCTGAAAACGCTTGCGGGCCGCCTCTTCGACGGGTTTCCGCTCCTGATTGAGCTTTCTGAGCGCCTCGATCTGATCGGGCGAAAGGCCAAGTTCGCGCAGCAGATTCGGCCGCGGGGCGGGCTCTTGAGGTTCGCCGGCAAAACGGCTATCGGCCGGCCGCGGCTCCATGGGCCTGCGTTCCTGGCCGATCGCGGCGGCCGAAAACACTGCCATCCCGGCCAATGCCAAGCCGACGCGGACAAATCTCTTTGGGTTCAACATTTTTGTGAGCAGCATAGTCATTTACGCGTATCGACATCCGCAAGCAGTTCGCCGAGGCGGAGGGTTACGTCGTCCTCATCTTCAAATTCGACCAGCCGGGGGGCACTCGTTCGTTGGTCCTGGACCGTCCGGGACGGTGTCCGGGATCGATTGACCACCGCTTGGGCCGGACGGGATGTCTTACTCCTTGGTTTGCGGGTCGATGCTGGTCTTTCGGACACGGTCACCATGTCCTCACGAAAAGCACCATTTTCCGAAGAAGGCTCTTCGGCGGACGGCTCGCCGGTTTCAATAACGACCGGTCCTGTTTCGATGACCGACGGAGGTACGTCAACACCGGCAAACTCATCATTTGCGGGCATATAAGCCCAGAAAGCCATCACGGCGAGTACCGCAGCAAAAGAAACGCCCGCGGACGCCCAACGCATCGGCGAAGCAAAGATCGCTCTTAACGGATCGAGCCAAGATGCGGCCGGCTCCGTCGCGATCGGTATCTCGATGAGCGGCGTTTTCATCACGGCGAACTCATCCCGGTTCCATTCATAGACTGAAAGCCGGGCCAGCGACAGATCCGCGAATTCGCTGGTGCAAGGATCGCAAACGGCCAAATGGTCTTCGATCCCTGTGCGCACCGCCGGCGAAAGCTCATCGTACATCAGTGCGACGAAGTCTTCGGCCGAACAGCAATCTGGTTTCGATCTGGTCTCGTTATTCATTGTCTTGTCTCAGGCGATCTCAAGCGGCACCCGCTCAAGCTTCATCCGAAGCTGGCGTAAAGCCGTGTAAAGCCTGCTCTTAACGGTACTCAGCGGAAGGTCGAGGGTGTCGGATATCTCCTGAAACGTCATGTCCTCGAATTCCTTCATCACAACGACCTGCCGCAATTCCGACGGCAGGGAAGTCACGGCCTGCCGCACCAGGTTGAGGCGTTCATTTGCCTCGGTCGTTCGCGACGGCGACGTTCTTTCGGACGCGACAAAGTACCGCTCTTCTTCCGCCTTGTCCTCGTCGATGAATTCTTCCGATCTCGTCCGCGCCTTTCGCTTTGTCGTCAGGCACTGGTTGACAGCGATCCTATGCAGCCACGACGAGACCTTAGCTTCGCCCCGGAACCTTGCAAGGCCGCGGTAAGCGGCGATAAAGGCTTCCTGAGCGGCATCCCTAGCCTCGTCCTCGCGGCCGAGCATACCAAAACACAGTGCAAAGATCTTCCGGTCCCAACGCCTCACGATCTCGCCGAAGGCCTCGGGGTTCTCCGCAACCGCCAGTTCAACTAGCTCTTCATCGGTCAGATCAATAAACATCCAGCCGCAACGATCTCAATTCAGAACGAACGGGAAAAACACATCCGTTCACCATCAACCAGTAATAAGACGCAATAAATGCCGCCAAAGTTGAATAATTTACCAGGCGCATCACCTTTAACAAATGTCGAGGCGTCCTTCACGAGTCTCGTTATTCACACTCATTACTGATTAATAATTTCTAATTAGTAATTAATATTGAAGGACTCCTCACGAGTCTCGTCGTTCAGGCCCATTGCCGATCACTAAGCAGCCGTAAAGCGGTCCTTCGCGGGACCCGGCGGCCGCGGCGACCGGGCGCTTGGCCGCAGATCGTGGAATTCGAGAAGCGAGTGCCGCGTTCCGCGTTCCGGCTGCGTTCCGACCGCGTTCCGGCTGCGTTCGGAACGTGCAACCCATTGATGTTATTACGTTTATAGCCCTAAATGAGGCGTATTCAGCGAAAATTAACAAGAAACTTTTTGAAGCCCGTAAGTCCTTTGTTTTCAACACCGGGCCGTAAAGTGCCCCGAAACAATCTTCACCTACCTGATCTATTGTCCCAATTGTTCCAGTTCATTCTGTAAACCCATTTCAGGACGAGACACGGCCTGTTTCGCCATACCAAATTATCAAACAACAAAAAGCACCGCCGGCCGAATGACCGGGTGCCGATCCGAAGTGGTTTGGCGGCGCTCCAACGCCCGCTATCGAGATTTTACCAACACAACCGCGCCGGACAATCGCACGATCTAAGAAATGCACGATAGGAATGAAATGTACGATCCGAACGATAGGAATGATACGCAAGCCGCGAACGATAGGAACGATATGGAAGCTGGGAGAGGTCGGAAAGGTCTATTCTTCTACTGCTTACTGCTCACCGCCAACTGTAACGGTTACACCTGCTACAGGCTGTTACAGCGATCGTGTGGAGCCCAGTAAAAGGTTGATGCGTAACAACCGGTTACGGGTGAAACTCTTACAGGTGAATATCTATGAGCTTGCTCCTCCACGCAGCTCCTTAAAACTCCCACCCCCGGCTCGCCCTGACATCTCGAAAAAGTAATCTTGGGACCACTCATTGCCACTAATAAGCCTTACTCTGATTACATACGAATCTCGCTCAGGAAGTACGTAAACCGAAGTAGCTGAACCTCCACTTCGCTCAAGAGTTGTAAGTTCTCCGTTAGGTCGGATAGCCAAAATAAGACGATGCACTTGTCCACCAACATCGAGCCGGACGGGCTTGTTTTGATCAAGCCAAATTGCTTGGTGGACCCGATGAATCTGTTCGCTTGAATCGCTGTCCAGAAAAAAAATTTGAGCGGTCACGCTAGACAGATTACTTACCGGAAAATCGGTTGTCGGCTCATTTGAAAACGTTGCAACAAATGCTAGGAAGATGTCTGATCCGCTCTCACTCGGAGATACTAGGAATGGCCCGGAACCAAAGTCGGCCACCTTCGCAACGCCCGTGTCCACACACAAAACGTTCGGTTTCATTTTTGTCGGAGCAACCGGATCAACAGTTTGTAGGTCAAAATCCCCAACCTTATACCAGTCTCTCTTGTTTTTCGTATCAACCTTACATCCGGCTGTTTCAAGGCGATCAGCCAATTCATTTCGTACTTCTGGATCATTGCTCATCCGGATAACATTGAGCCCGCTTATATCGCTCATCGGTCTCGTGATTCCAAACTCGACGATTACTGTTCGATCTGGGAACTTTGCCATTGCCATTCCTGCTTCGAATATTACATTTGGACGGGCTTGCGGCATCAAAGCCGCCTCATAGGCAGGGTCACCTCGCTTAACAAACTCCCCTCTTAATCGGGCTTCGTCGTCTGGAGAAAACATAATAACCGCGGCCTGGGCGACGGAAAACCCGGCCTGAATAATCTCAAACGTATAAGGTGTCGCCTTACCTGTTAACTTGGCTGCCTGGGACCATTCAATCGGTTCAAGGCCGATCGACCGAAGGAATGCGAACATCGAGCTGCGGATGTCATAGTTTCTCCCGTGAACAACAAAAACCTTTCTTGGGTCACGGACACGTGAACTAACCGCGTCTTCAATTATTTCAGCTGGGATTATTGTTCCCTTTTCTGGAGTTGCGTCGACATAACCTTTTTCGACGGATGAAACTAACCCGTCCATGTAATCAACGGTCTTCTTACCCACACTCCTTTGAAAATGCAGAAAAGGTTCGTCGCCCGGTCCGATTTTATCACCACGTGATTCCGTCAACGTCTGAAAGCCGGTCACCTCACTCGGAAGATGTTCTATTAGAAAATCGAGCAACCCAAACTTCCAGTGTTCATAGGCCAAATCGCCCCGTTTTGCGGTGCCGTCTTTATAAATTCGGACAACATCGTCATCGAAACGTCGCCGCCATACCTGTAATTCCTCTAATAGTTCCTCACGTGTCATGAGCAATTCCTTATGTATCGACCAAGGTCTCTGATTCGAAAGCCGACGACTATCTTGATTCGACCTAGTCTAGCCCCAATCTGCGAAATAGTAACTGAGAAGAAGTATTCTAACACCGCAACTGGCTGGATTGAACGTGGTCCATTTACCTTGTTGACAGTGATCCCGGCGTGGGTTTTAGGACCGGGTCGCGGTCGCATAGAGGGGATAAATTCGATAGTGTCGGCTACGGTCCTGGACCTCTGAAGGGGCTTGTGTCCATTCCTGGAAGGGGATTGGTTCGATAGCGTCCCGGCTCCTGCTCGCGGAAGCCCTAGTAAGCGCGTGCAAAAAGGACACGTTTTGCCGATTCCTTGCCGGAATAGACGCACTTGCCGGCCATCTCGTCGGAGACGAGCGGAATACAGCGAATGGTGGCTTTGGTCTCTTCCTTGATCTTCTCCTCGGTTTCGGCCGTGCCGTCCCAATGTGCCATTATGAAGCCGCCCTTCTCGATCTGCTCCTTAAACTCGTCCCATGTATCCACAAGGAATGTGTTCTCTTCGCGGAACCGTAACGCCCGGTCGTATATGCTCTCCTGTATCTCGTCGAGAAGCGACTTGATCCCAGCGACAAAGCTGTCGGGCGAAACAAGGTCGATCGGCCTCGATTCCTTGGTCAGAGTGTCACGGCGGGCCACTTCGATGGTGCCGTTTTCGAGATCGCGCATCCCGATCCCGAGCCGGACCGGCACCCCTCGAAGCTCGTATTCGGCGAACTTCCAGCCCGAACGCTGATTATCGCTGTCGTCGTATTTGACTGCGAGCCCCGCGGTTTTCAGTGCTCCGATCAGCGGCTCGATGCTCTCGCTGATCTTGGCCAAGTCCTCCGGCGACCGGTAGATGGGAACGATAACTACTTGGATCGGGGCCAGCTTCGGTGGCAGCACGAGCCCGTTGTCGTCCGAATGGGCCATGATCAAAGCCCCCATGAGCCGCGTGGAAACACCCCAGCTCGTCGCCCACGCATATTCAAGCTGGTTCTCCTTGTTCACAAACTGAACGTCGAACGAACGTGCAAAATTCTGCCCGAGGAAGTGCGATGTTCCTGCCTGGAGTGCCTTGCCGTCCTGCATCAGTGCCTCGATGCAAAACGTATCCTCGGCACCGGCGAACCGCTCGCTCGCCGTCTTGACGCCCTGCACGACCGGCATAGCCATCCATTGCTCAGCGAAATCGGCGTAGATCCCGAGGATCTTGTGCGTCTCTTCGACCGCCTCTTCCTCGGTCGCGTGGGCCGTGTGGCCTTCCTGCCAAAGAAACTCGGCGGTGCGAAGGAATATCCTGGTCCGCATCTCCCAGCGCACTACGTTCGCCCATTGATTTATCAGGATGGGCAAGTCTCGCCAGGACTGGATCCAGTTCTTGTACGCGCTCCAGATCACCGTCTCGGATGTCGGCCGAATTATCAGCTCTTCTTCGAGCTTTGCGTTCGGGTCGACCACCAACCCTTTGCCATCGGGATTCGCTTTCAGGCGGTAATGTGTGACGACGGCGCACTCTTTTGCAAAGCCCTCGGCATGCTCCTCTTCTTTCTCGAGGAAAGAACGCGGTACGAAAAGCGGAAAGTATGCGTTTTGGTGGCCGGTCGCCTTGAACATATCGTCAAGTGCGCGCTGCATCTTTTCCCAGATCGCGAACCCGTATGGCTTGATGACCATGCATCCTCTCACCGCCGAATTCTCGGCAAGGTCGGCCCGTTTCACGATCTCGTTGTACCACTCGGAATAGTTCTCCGAACGCTTTGGAAGTGCTTTGCTCATATAAACCATCGGCAGCAGAAGCCACTATCAGGGCACCTCAGCCAAAGACAAGATGATAAGGCATTAGCGGGCGAACTGACAATTCGGCTGTGAATGCGGAACGGGTCGGCACCGTGGCCTCTGTGTGCTCCGTAGCTAATATGCTATTATCCCGCCTTTATGAGTGAATTCGACCTCGATTTCCAAGACACCGCGACGGCCTTTGCCGATCGATCGGATGAAGAATTAAAAGAAAAGTACCGAATCTTTAAGTTGTTGAATTCGCCGTTCCTTAACGCCCTCGGTACACGCTCGGCCAAACTTGCCCTGTCCTTAGGGCTCCCGGTCGAAGGCATAATCAAAAGGACCATCTTCGAACAGTTTTGCGGCGGCGAGAATATAGCCGAATGCCAGGCGACGATCGACCGCCTGGGGGCGGCAGGGATCGGGACCATCCTCGATTACGCGATCGAAGGTAAATCAACCGAAGAAGACTTTGACAAGACCAAGGACGAGATCATCCGGACCATCGAGCGTGCGAAGAATGACGACAATATCCCGTTCGCCGTGTTCAAGGTCACGGGCATCGCCCCGCTCGGCACTCTTGAGCGGATGAGTGCAAAGAAGAAGCTCGACGCAAAAAGCCAGACCAAATGTGAGCGGATCTTTGGAAGGGTGAACGAGATCTGCGAGTTCGCGTATTCGATCGGGCAACCGGTTTTCATCGACGCGGAAGAAACCTGGATCCAGGACGCCATCGATCGCTTGGCGACCGAGATGATGGAGAAGTTTAATCTGGAATCGGCGATCGTCTATAACACGATCCAGCTTTACCGGACCGACCGCCTGGAATTCCTGAAAGAAGCAAGGCGCGAGGCTCATGCAAACGGTTATGTACTAGGCGTAAAGCTCGTTCGCGGAGCGTATATGGAAAAGGAGCGCGAAAAGGCCGAAGATGATGGCTATCCGTCACCGATCCATGTGAACAAGGAAGCGACCGACCGCGATTTTGACGCCGCCGTCGACTACTGCCTGGACCATCTTGACGACATTTCATTTGTCGCCGGAACTCACAACGAGAAGAGCACTCACACGCTTGCCCGAAAAATGCATGAGCGGGGTCTCGCGCCTAACCACGATCATATCTACTTTTCACAGCTCTACGGCATGAGCGACAATCTATCCTACGTACTCGCAAAAAACGACTACAACGTGTCGAAATACGTGCCGTACGGGCCGGTCAAGGACGCGGTGCCCTACCTGGTCAGGAGGGCAGAAGAGAACAGCTCGGCAGCAGGCAATATCAGCCGTGAGCTCGTCCTCATCGCGAGGGAAATGAAACGGCGGGGTCTATCTTAACCCGAGAAGAAGCCTGACGGAACGATCGGAGACTCTTGCCTCGGCATCGGATCTCCATTTTTCGAGACCTGCGACGGCTTCCGGTTCAAGCGGCCCCTCGCCGATCTTTGATACCTGCGTACTTTCAAACGCCCGATTCGTGATCGCGAGATGGGTCTCTTTCAAATTCAACGCTTGATCCCCCGCGATCGCCGTTTCCGCACCTTCGGGTTCGAGAAATAGGTCTTCATAGGCCGCAAGGTGCCAGACACCGTCTCCGGGCCGCTCGTCGATCGCGAGGACGCGAAGCAGCCCGTAGCCGCTTTCGATCTGGAAAATAAGATAATCGCCCGGCTTAAATTCGTGGATCATATTCCTGAGATTAGCACGCACCGCCAAGTGTAGCTAAAATACGTTTGCAAACCATGACCAAACCTTTGGACCACGAACAGATGCTTCACGTCGCAGTTGAAGAGGCCGAAGCCGGCCTGGCCGAAGGCGGAATACCGATCGGGGCCGCGTTGTTCGACGGCAAAGGTAGACTGCTCGGCCGCGGACACAACCGCCGCGTGCAGGAGGACGATCCGTCCATCCACGGCGAGACCGATGCCTTTCGCAAAGCCGGCCGCCAGCGGAGCTACCGCGAAACGGTGATGGTCACCACGCTCGCCCCTTGCTGGTATTGCAGCGGCCTTGTCCGACAGTTCGGCATCGGGACGTTGATCGTCGGCGAATCGGTGAACTTCCGCGGCGGCATCGATTGGCTTGCCGAGAACGGCATCCGAATAATTGATATGAACTCCACCCGATGTGTCGAAATGCTTAAAGATTTCATCGAAGCGAACCCTGAACTTTGGAACGAAGACATCGGCACTTAAATGAAAAAGATGGGCAAGAAAATGACCGCTGAAGAGGCCGTCCGTGCCGTGTCTTCCGGAAACCGCGTCTTTATACACGGTGTTGCGGCGGCCCCGCAGACGCTGATCCGTGCCATGGTCGCCCGGGCGGACGAGCTCCGCGATGTCGAGATCGTCCATCTCCATACCGAAGGCGAAGCTCCCTATACCGATGAACGCTACGCCGAGAGTTTCCGTGTCAATGCGTTCTTTGTCGGGGCGAATGTCCGTCGGGCCGTCAACCAGGGTCGTGCGGATTACATCCCGGTCTTCCTTTCGGAGATCCCTGCACTCTTCTGGCTGGGCGTATTGCCCATCAACGTGGCGCTGGTCAACGTCTCGCCGCCCGATTCGCACGGCTTCTGCTCGCTCGGGGTTTCGGTAGACGTCGCACGGGCCGCCGTCGATTGCGCCGATCACGTCATCGCGCAGGTCAACGCCCAGATGCCGCGTACACTCGGCGACGCGCTGATCCATCTTAACGACATCGATTCCATCGTCGAGGTGGACGAGCCGTTGCCGGAAGTTCCTATCCCGCAGCTTTCCGAAGTCGACCGAGCTATCGGCGGTCATATTTCGGCCATGATCGAGGACGGGGCGACGCTCCAGATGGGCATCGGGTCGATACCCAACGCCGTCCTCGCCTCGCTTCACGGCCATCGGGACCTCGGCATTCACACGGAGATGTTCTCGGACGGCGTTATCGACCTCGTCGAAAAGGGCGTGATCAACGGACATCGCAAGATCAAGCATCCGGGCAAGATAGTCGCCGGATTCGTGATGGGAACGCGGCGGCTCTACGATTTTGTCGACGACAACCCGCAGGTGCTGATGCTCGATATCGGCTACGTCAACGACACCTCGGTCATCCGCCGAAACCCGAAGGTAACAGCCATCAACAGCGCGATCGAGGTGGACCTGACCGGCCAGATCTGTGCCGATTCCATCGGCGAGCGGCAGTATTCCGGCGTCGGCGGCCAGATGGATTTCATCCGAGGGGCGTCTCTCTCAGACGGAGGAAAACCGATAATCGCCCTTCCCTCAACCACCAGACACGGCGAAAGCAAGATCGTCCCGAGTCTGAAGCCCGGCGCTGGTGTGGTCACGACACGCGCAAACGTTCATTATGTCGTCACCGAATTCGGCGTGGCGAACCTCTATGGCAAGAACCTTCGCCAGCGTGCCGCCGAGCTTGTCCGCATTGCCCATCCTGACCACCGCGAGAGCCTCGAAAAGGTCGCCTATCAGCGCTTTGGCCATTCTTGAACGGGCATTCACCGACTCGCTATGATATTCTTTATTTTTGCTTTTTGTTCAGTAAATTTAAGTATTCAAACAGGGTAATTCTATGTCAGATATCAAATCAGCAGTAATTATTTCGGCCGCCCGAACGCCGACCGGCAAGTTCCAGGGGGCCCTAAAAGGATTCACCGCGCCGGAACTCGGCGCCATCGCGATCAAGGAAGCTGTTAAACGGGCTGGCGTGGCTCCGGCGGACGTTGACGAGGTGGTGATGGGCTGCGTGGTCCAGGCCGGGATCGGCCAGGCTCCAGCGCGACAGGCCGCGTTGAAGGCGGGCTTACCGCCCGAAGTTTCGGCTCTGACTGTGAACATGGTTTGCGGCTCCGGATTGAGGGCCGTGGCTCTGGCTTCGCAAGCTGTTAAGCTCGGCGACGCCGAGGTGGTCGTTGCCGGCGGGATGGAATCGATGTCGAACATCCCTTATGCAATGCCCGGTGCCCGCGACGGTTACCGGATGGGAAATCAGACCGCGGTAGATCTTATGATCCACGACGGGCTCTGGTGCCCCTTCGAGAATTGGCACATGGGCAATACCGGCGAAGTGGTCGCCGAAAAGCATCAGATCACCCGTGAGACGCAAGACGATTTCGCATTCAATTCACACCGCAAGGCCGCCGAAGCACAGGCCGCGGGCCGCTTTAAGGACGAGATCGTCCCGGTTGAGATCCCTCAGAGAAAAGGCGATCCTATCGTGCTCGATTATGACGAGCCGGTCCGCCCCGAAACGACGGTCGATGCCCTTGGCAAACTAAAGCCCGCGTTCAAAAAAGACGGCGGGACCGTCACCGCCGGCAACGCACCGGGAGTAAATGACGGGGCCTCGGCCGTGGTTGTGACAACGAGCGATCGAGCGTCGGCTCTCGGGATCGAGCCGCTCGGCCGTGTCGTTTCTTACGCGGTCTCAGGCATCGAGCCGAAGTTGATCATGCTCGCACCGGTCGAAGGGGTCAGGCGTGCTGTCGCCAAGGCCGGATGGTCGCTCGATGATGTCGAGTTGTTCGAGCTGAATGAGGCTTTCTCGGTGCAGGCACTCGGCGTGATGAAGGAACTAGGGATCGACCCCGAACGCGTGAACGTAAATGGCGGGGCCGTGGCTCTCGGACACGCGATCGGCAATTCCGGCAGCCGCGTGCTTACCACGCTTCTCTACGAAATGAAACGCCGCGGAGCAAAACGCGGGGTAGCGGGACTTTGCCTCGGCGGCGGGAACTCCGTCGCGATGGCCGTTGAACGTGATTAGTCAGAATTGCCTTCTTGTCAGAACCGGGAGCGGTAGCGACCGGGGTTCTCAAGGTCCCTCCTAGAGTAAGGAGGGGTGGCTGCGGCAGGTCTTGACCGGCAGACGGGGCGGTGTTTTTGGAACGCAGGTCCGCGGACCTGCGATCAATGCATCGGTATTTCTATTCGCTTTTTTGTAAAATATATGTCAGAAACACTTGGCGTGATCGGCGCCGGAACGATGGGGAACGGCATCGCCCAGACCGCGGCGAGCGCGGGCTATGGCGTGGTGATGTGCGATGTGAGTCAGGAATTCGTTGATCGCGGGCTTTCAAACATCTCTAAAAGTCTCGACCGTTTTGTCAAGAAAGAGACGATCACCGAAGATCAAAAAAGTGAGATCCTCGGCCGCATTAAAACCACCACTGAACTCGACGATCTGAAAGACTGCGGCTTGATCGTCGAGGCCGCGACGGAGAATTTCGAGATCAAGAAGGGAATTTTCGAAAAACTCGATTCGCTTTGCGGGCCGGAATCGATACTCTCCTCCAACACGTCTTCGATCTCGATCACAAAGATCGCGGCAGTCACGAAACGCCCTGATAAGGTCATCGGAATGCACTTTTTTAACCCCGTTCCGCTTATGAAACTGGTCGAGGTTATCCGCGGAATTGCAACGTCCGATGAGACTTACGGCCGTGTTAAAGAGATATCCGAAAAGCTTGGCAAGGTCCCGGTCGAATGCAACGACTATCCGGGTTTTGTCTCGAACCGTGTCTTGATGCCGATGATCAACGAGGCCGTTTTCGCCCTCCACGAAGGCGTCGCTACCAGGGAGGCGATCGACGAGATAATGAAGCTCGGGATGAACCATCCGATGGGACCGCTGACACTGGCAGACTTCATCGGCTTAGATGTTTGCCTCGCGATACTTAATGTATTGCATGAAGGTTTGGGCGACCCGAAATACCGGCCCTGCCCTCTGCTCAAGAAATACGTCGACGCCGGTTGGCTCGGCCGTAAGTCCGGTAAGGGTTTCTACGATTACGCGAGCAACTAACCGGCCGAGAAAGTGGCTTGAAAACAAATCCGTCCCGCCAAACGTAATAATCGAAGTTTTCTTTTTACGTGATCAAAATGCGAAAACTCACTGCCCTGCTTACAATTGCACTTCTAACGTCGGCGGCCGCGTATGCCCAGATCTCTGTTCCACCCTTGGACCTAAAGGAAAGGACGCTGAAGAACGGCCTACGAATTGTGACGCTTAAGGACAATTCCAATCCGACTGTTTCGGTCCATGTCTGGTACGACGTCGGTGGAAAGAACGACCCGCCGGGCCGGTCGGGCTTTGCTCATATGTTCGAGCACATGATGTTCAAGGCCACCAAGCACATGCCGAACGAGAAGATGGACCGCCTGACCGAAGACGTCGGCGGATTCAACAATGCCTCGACCTGGCCTGATTTTACGAATTATTACGAGGTTGTGCCGTCGAACCATCTCGAAGCGATCCTCTGGGCCGAAGCCGACCGAATGGTGAATCTCAACGTCGACGAGGCGAGTTTCGTCTCGGAGCGCGATGTGGTGAAAGAGGAATACCGACAAGGCGTTCTGGCTCCACCGTATGGAAAATTCTTCTGGCTGCTCGATGCCCTTACGTTTCAAAAGCATCCGTATCGCCGCGGCGTCATCGGCAATCTGGACGAACTTAGTGCGGCGACCCGCGAAGATGCCGAAAAGTTTTATCGAATGTTCTATCGCCCGGACAATGCGGTGCTCATCGTCGTCGGCGATTTCGATCAGAAACAGCTCGACGGCTGGATCGATAAATATTTTGCCCCGATCGCGAAGCCAGAGGGCAGCATCCCACGTGTGACCGAGACCGAACCGGAGTGGACCGCCGAACGCAGATTCAAGGAGACGGGCCCGCGGGTGCCGTTCCCGGCAACCGCGCTGGTTTATAGAGCCCCGCGCACATCGCACCCTGACATTCCCGCGATCCGACTTGCGGCCGCGATCATGTCCGGCGGCCAGAGCTCAAGGCTTTACCAGTCGCTGGTCCGAAACCAGCAGATCGCCCAGGAGTCGTTTCTCGATCTTGAACTCAACACGGAAGGTGGACGAATGTCTTTGATCGCGATCGGGTCGGAAAAGGGCACTGCCGACAACCTTGAAAAAGCACTCCTTGCCGAGTTGAAGAAGATCCAAGAAAGCGGTGTCACCGAAAAGGAGCTCGAAAAGGTCAAGAACCGAGCGATCGCCGGTGCGATCGCGTCGCGTGAATCCAATGACGGGAAAGCGATCCTCATCGAAAGGGCAGTCGCTTACCTCGGGAACGCCCGGGCCGTCAACGACGAACTGCGAATGCTTCAGGCCGTGACCGCGGCGGACATTCAGCGAGTTATGAAGCTGTATTTCAAGGACAACAACCGCGTCGTCATCCATTACGAACAGGGAAAGCAGGCGGAGGGTGAAAAATGAGAAAACAAATTCGTGTCGAAGGTCGTGGATCGAGGAATTTTCGCCCTTTGAGCGGTTTCTTTTTCGTTTCCGCACTTCTATTTTCACTCGGCCATGTTGCCGCGCAGGAACCGAAACCGGGCCCGCCGCGGTCGGTGACGGTCCCGGCGATCAAGGAATCGAAACTTAACACGGGCCTGACGGTGGCAGTGATAGAAAGGAAGAGTGTCCCGACCGTCAGTGTTCAGCTCGTGTCACGGAACGGTGCCAATGTCGAGAACCGCACCAAAGCCGGGCTTGCGAACTTGACCGCGTACCTGCTTACAAAGGGCACCAAGACGCGTTCGGCAACGCAGATTGCCGAGGAGATCGAATTTCTCGGTGCGTCGATCTACTCATTCGGCGGCTGGCAGAACTCGAACGCGGGCGTATCGGCGATGACCGATAAATTCGAAGCCGCAATGGCGATCTTCGCCGATGCAGTGCTGAATCCGGCCTTTTCCGAAGACGAGCTTAAGCTGGCAAGATCGCAGAGCCTCGATGAACTGACTTACAACCTGACCCAGCCGGGCTTTCTTGCCGGGTACGTCGCCAGCCGCTACAGCTACGGTGAGCACCCTTCGGGCGGGACGCCGGCAAGCATCGAGTCGATCACTCGGGCCGATGTCGAAGGCTTTTACAACGACAATTTCCGCCCTTCCGAATCCGTCCTTCTGTTCGTCGGCGACATCACCGTTGAAAAGGCGATGGCGACCGCGACAAAGTACTTTGGCGGATGGCGGAAACAGGGCCGCGGTTACGGATCCGCAGCCGGCACTACAGGGCTGGCGGAAGGGGCCAAGCCCATTGTCAAGCGGGTCCTCGTCATCGACCTGCCCAATTCCGGACAGGCGTCGGTCAACTTTGTGAAACCGATACTCGGCGTCGGCCGCGCCAGCCGTGACTTTTCGCCGGCTCTTGTGGCGAACTCCCTTCTCGGCGGCGGCTATTCGTCGCGTCTGAATCAGGAGATTCGCATAAAGCGGGGCTTAAGCTACGGTGCAAGCAGCTTTTATCAATGGCGAACAAGCAAGAGCAACTTCCGGGCCAGCACGCAGACAAAGAACGAATCGGCTGCCGAAGTGGCGGAGCTCATGATCGCCGAGATCAAGCGGCTGGCGGATTCGGTCCCGTCCGATGAAGAGCTTGGCCCGCGTAAATCGGTTTTGACAGGCGGTTTCGGACGGAACCTCGAAACGACGGACGGCGTCGCAAATGCCCTCGCGAATATTTACACTTATGGACTTCCCACAACCGAAATGAACACTTACATGCCGAGCATTAATGCGGTCAAGAACACCGATGTACGCATCTTTGCTTCCCGGCACCTAAACAACGGCGACCTGATAATCGTCGGCGACTACTCGGTATTTCGCGAGGATCTTGCCAAGAGGTTCCGCGACCACAGCATCCAGGTCATTAAGGCCGACGAACTGGATATCGAGAGCGAAACGCTGCGGAAAGCTTCGGTACCGTAAGGATCACCCGATCGGCGATCAAGAAGGGGCGTTCGCGGACAGCGGACGTCTTTTCTCATATTTGCCGTTTCATTTTGGGTCTGTTTCAATAAATTGAAGCCCTGCTCGCAGAGATCAAATGCACTCCAACCTACGTTCATTCATCGACTTGCTGCGAAAGGAAAACGAGATCGTTGAGATCGACGCTGCCGTCGATCCGTATCTCGAGATCGCTGAGATCCACCGCCGCGTTATCGACGAGCAGGGAAAGGCCCTGTTCTTCCGGAACGTTAAGGGTTCGGAATTTCCCGTGGTCACTAATCTTTTCGGCACGGTCCGTCGGATCGAACTTGCCTTCGGCCCGCGGCCGCTCGCGTTCGTCAAACGGGCGGTCGAGATGGCCGAGACGATCATTCCTCCCAAACTGGGAAAGTTGTGGGAGTTTCGGGACGTCGGCCTTTCCGGGCTTAAGTTAGGAACGAGAAAGGTAGGCCGTCCGGCAGTCACCGAGCGGCGACAGCAACCCGTTGATCTCGAGAAACTCCCTCTATTACAGCTTTGGCCCGAAGATGGCGGGCACTTCGTTACGCTACCGCTGGTCTATACCGAAAGCCCGGTTTCGCGTAAGCCGAATCTCGGAATGTACCGGATGCAGCGGTACGATAAGACTTCGACCGGTATGCATTGGCAGATCGGCAAAGGCGGCGGGTTTCATTATTGGGAGGCCGAGCAAAAAGACGAACCGCTGCCGGTAACGGTATTCCTCGGCGGGCCGCCTGCTCTGATCCTTTCGGCGATCGCACCGCTTCCCGAGGATGTTCCCGAACTGATGCTGGCTTCGCTGCTAGCCGGCTCTAAACTTGGAATGGGCGAACCGGCCGTACCGGGCGGGCACCGGCTGATAGCCGAGGCAGAATTTGCGATCTGCGGACGCGTGCCCCCAAAGGATCGGCGGCCCGAAGGCCCGTTCGGTGACCATTACGGCTATTATTCGCTTGCTCACGATTATCCGGTATTCCATGCGGACGCCGTTTTCCATCGAAAGAACGCGATCTATCCGGCGACGGTCGTCGGAAAACCTCGCCAGGAAGACTTCTTCATCGGCGATTATCTTCAGGAGCTTCTTTCGCCGCTATTTCCGCTTGTCATGCCCGCAGTGCGCGATCTTTGGAGTTACGGCGAGACGGGGTTTCATTCGCTCGCTGCGGCTGTGGTAAGGGAAAGATACGCCCGGGAGGCTCTTTCAGCCGGATTTCGTATCCTGGGCGAGGGACAACTGGCCTTGACGAAATTCTTATTGCTGACCGATCAGCCGCAAGACCTCCGCGACTTTCGGTCGCTGTTCGAGCACGTTCTCGCACGGACGGAGTGGCACCGCGATCTGTTCATCTTCAGTCAGACTGCCTTCGATACGCTCGACTACGCAAGCGGCAAGATCAACCACGGCAGCAAAGCGATCTTGATGGGCGTGGGCGAGGCGAGACGCGAACTTGCTCGCGAGTACCACAGCGACGTGCCGGGGGGTATCCGTGAGGCAGTACCGTTCTGCGGTGGATGCCTGGTCGCTGCAGGCGATGGTTTTGAGAAAGATCGCGAATTAGGTAAAAGGATCGCGGCTTCGGGACATTTTGACGAATGGCAGGTGGTCGTGCTTTTGGATGATACGAAGCATGCCCGGACGGTAGAGCACTTCCTTTGGGCGACCTGGACGCGATTCGATCCGGCCCTGGACATCCACGCGAAGAAGGCGGAGATGAAAAACAACCACATCGGTTACGAGCCGCCGATCGTGATAGATGCACGGATGAAACCCTGGTATCCGAAGGAGGTCGAGGCCGATGATGACACGGTCGCCATGGTCAGCCGACGTTGGGCCGAGTACTTTCAATAATGTACAACAGGCTTTCCTGTCTATTGCCGTATAACCGACTGGCTCTGGTTGCTTATCCGAAAGCTGAGAATATTCGGGATCGACAGGCCGGAAAGCCTGTCGTACAAGAGATGAAGAAATGGCTTAGAAGGACAGCGATCGCTTTCGGCACGCTCGTGCTGCTCGTCGCGGGGTTCCTTTCATATTCCTATTTCATTGAGCCGCGACAGTTCGTGGTTGTGGAGGAGACTATCGCGGCACCGAATTGGGACCTGAGGCTCGACGGTTTCCGCGTCGTCGCGATCGCCGATCTGCACACCGGTTCGAACTACGCGCCGCCCGAGCGCATTCGGTATGTGGTCGAACAGGCGAACGCTCAGGATGCAGACATTATCGTGCTTCTCGGCGATTATGTCAGCGAAGCGAAGTGGGACCAGCAATGCGTCCGGCGTGCCACAAACCGGGAAAACTGTACAGAATTAAAAGTTCCGGTTGAAGAGATCGCCGAAAGCCTTAAGGGGCTGAACGCGAAATACGGCGTATTTGCGATCATCGGCAATCACGACTGGTATCACAATGAGCAAAAGATCCACCGAATGTTCGAGGAGATCGTCGGACTCACGGTCCTAAACAACGAGATTGCCGAAATCGACGTGTCGGGAACAAAGGTTAGATTGTGGGGCATCGAAGACCTATATCTCAATCGCCGCGTTCCGTCCGAGGCGTTTAATTCTCTTGCCGACAAGTCGAACGTGATCGCAATGACCCATAATCCCGACTCCCTGCTTTCGGCTCCGGCAGGCTTCGCGATAATGTTCAGCGGCCATACGCATGGCGGCCAGTTGAACTGGCCCATTTTCGGGCCGAAAGCCGTGTTCAACGATCCGCGATTCATGGACGGCCACGTGGAAGTCGACGGCAAGCATGTTTATGTGACCAGCGGCGTCGGCACCAGCGTGATCCCGTTCCGCTTTCGAGTACCGCCGGAGATCGCCGTCGTAACGCTAAGATCCAAGTGAATATCCATCCCCTAGCCTGGAAATCAACGCTCGTGGTGTTCGCAGCCGCGGCTGTTTGCCTTGCCTACGCTTATTTCATCGAGCCGTCGCGGCTTGTCGTAAACCAGTACGAGATGCGGGTAAAGGGCTGGGATCCAGCGTTCGACGGATTCCGTGTAGCTCTCGTTTCGGATATACACGGCGGGTCGAATGGCGTGACCGCCGAGTATTTACGCGGCCTTGTTGAAATGGTCAACGATACCGACGTCGACGCGGTCTTCTTGCTGGGCGATTACATATCACGCGATCCATCCGACCATTCGCAACTTAGGATGGCTCCCGCAGAGGTGGTCAGAAGCCTGGCCGGAATGCGCGCTCGAAATGGCGTTTTTGTCGTCTTGGGGAATCACGATGAAGCCTACGCCGCCGATGAACTGATCCGCGAATTTGAGCGAACCGGTTATCGCGTGCTTAACGGCAAACTGGCTGAGGTTGTTCTGAACAGCGGTGAAAAGCTGCGGATCTATGGCTTGCAGGACCACACGAACATCGGCATTTGGAAAAATTTTTCGGGTAACGCGAAGCGCGATCTGGTCCCGACCGACGGGACGGGAGACCTGATCGTGCTCCAGCACAGCCCCGATGTTGTCCCGGTGGTGACCGGTGAGTTGCTGATCTCGCCCGATTTGAAAATAATGTTCGCGGGCCACACACACGGAGGCCAGGTTTGGCTTCCGATCCTCGGCCGCCCCGTCGTTCCGTCGATGTTCGGGCAGAAGTTCGCGGCCGGGCACGTCAGGTCGGACGGCATCGATGTGTTCGTCACGACCGGCGTCGGGACCAGCATCCTTCCGTTCCGATTCCTTGTTCCTCCCGAGATCGCTGTGGTCACGATCCGCACCAAAGAATGAGTTTCAGCCACGAATTACACGAGTAAAAAAAAAAGGCGGTGAGGGGGCGCGCGGCTGGGGGTTCCTCCGGCCCCCCCGGGCCCGGGCGGCGGGAACTCCCGAAACCCATCCCCGTTTTTTTGTTGTTCGTGGCAAAAAGTTCTTACCTCAGCACCCCACGAACTCTATCGAGGCTGCCGTCGTTGGGGGCAGGCTTCAGGCCGAGGATCCTGCACATCAGTTCATAGACGTGAATGTTCTCGAACGGCTCGGCGACGAAGCCTTTCTTGAACGCGGGGCCGTGGGCGATGAATGTCGCCTGCATTTCCTGATAGCGATTGTCGTAGCCGTGGGCTCCGCGAGGGCGGTTCACGTCGTCGAGGCCGCTGTACCAATCGTCCCAACGCTTTCGGCTCGTTGTGATCCAGCCGATCTCCGACGAACAGACGATCGGAGCTACGCGTTTGCCGTCGTTATAGTGCAGCCGTGCCGGGATCTCGCCTTTCTTCCAACACGTTACGTGTTCAAGGTCCTTGACCTTGCCGTAGATCTCATCGAGTTTGCCCGTCTTTGGAAATATCTGGACGATCTCGTTCGTCCACAGTATCCGTTCGGTCAGGTCGAAGTCGAAATGCTCGTCGAGGAAAGTAGCGTTGCGTGGACAGTAGGCGGCCATCCCGTGATCGGACGTGATGATGACGTTCACTTTGTTCTCGAGTTCGCGAATTTTCAGCCCGTTCATCAACCGTTCGATGTAGCCGTCGACCTCGAGGACGCCGTAGCGTGTTTCCTCCGAATCGGGGCCGAATTCGTGGCCGACATCGTCCGTGGTGCTGAAATACATGGTCATCATCGTCGGGCGTTCGGTGGCGGGAAGGTCGAGCCATCCCAGGACCTTGTCCACGCGCATGATGTTCGGTACGCGTCCGTTGTAGATCCGCCATTTCGAAGGCGAAAGCTCTTCGACGCCGGTCTCCGAACCGACCCAAAAGTAGCTTGCGGCCTGCTGGCCCTGCTTCTCGGCCGTTACCCAGATCGGCTCGCCGCCCCACCAGCGGGGATTTTCCACCTCTTCGCGCTTAGACATCGTAAAAACGGTGCCGAAGTCGAAAACATTGTTCTCGACGATGCCGTGGTTCTGCGGATACAGGCCGGTGACGACGGTGTAATGATTCGGAAAGGTCTTTGTCGGAAACGAGGGGATCATCCATTTGGCACGTACGCCGTTTTGGATAAGCTTGTTTATCACCGGCGGCGAATATTTCTGGGGATAATCCCACCGAAAGCCGTCAAGAGAGATCAGGATGATGGTCGGTTCTATGTCGCGGACCCGCTTGGCTTGAGCGGCGGCCGGAACCGCGGCGCCAAGGATCGCGCCGAAAAACGCAAGGACCAGCACAAGCGAAAGACTGCGGAAGGACATAGCGGCTTTCTTCATCATCGGTGTTGGGACATGAACGCCCGGACGTTGCATAGGAAGTGGATCATCCCTCTTTTTGATTTGTTTTGTGTTTTTCGTGGATATTCTTTCCTCGAATTCGAGGATGTCGTTCATCGTTCTACTTGATCGGCTTTGTGGAATCAATATCCACGAAACACACGAAAGAAGAAAAACAAGAAGATGAAACCTTCTCCCGCTCCACTTCCGTCTCACGTTAGGAACGTAAGTTCAAAGGTTCACAGCTCGATTATAACGGCAGTGTCGGCCTTACAAAATGGACGAGATGTAAAACCATCGTTACGCCTGGCTTGCGGGAAGCCGGTCCATCTGGCTATATATTTCTGATGGCTGTATACGTCGACAAGTTGCGCGATTACGGATGGCGGCACGGCCCGTCGTGTCATTTGATAGCCGATTCGGTCGAAGAGCTTATCGAGTTTGCCGTCAGCATGGGATTGCGGCCGGAGTGGTTCCAGCCGAAAAGCTCGCCGCACTTCGACCTGACGGCGGCCGGCCGCGAGATCGCAGTCCGTCACGGTGCGATCGAGATAGACCAGCGCACGCTTGTAATAAAGCTGCGCGAGTTTCGCTCGCGGCGGCTCGTCCTGGAGGTCTGAAGACTGGCGCGGCCGTGCATCCGGGGCCGTATTAAAGGCATCGTAAGCAAAAACAGAGGGTCGGCAGGGCCGGGACAAAGTTATGAAAGCTTCAATTATCCTTCTTTCGATCGCCGCCGGATTTGCGCTTTCGGGTTGCGATGTGCAGAGCGGCATCTCCAAAAAGAGCGTTGAAGAATTCACGACAACGCCGACGCCTGGGCCGTCGCGCACGCCCGAACCCGCCATCGACCCGGCCGATGTCGTCACCGTTGACACTGCCGTAGAAGGACCGAAGATCAACGTCAACCCGACGCCCGCCGTCAAAGAAGTGAATTGCACTAAATACAACCGCGTTCACGTCAACGCCGACGGTCTCACGCTGAACGTCAAGGGCGTTTGCAGGCAGATCATGCTGAACGGCGACCGGAACAAGATCACCGGCGTCGCCTTTACCGAGATAGTTGCCAACGGCACCGATAACGAGGTCCGCTACACCAAGTTCGCGAACGGAAAACGCCCCATCATCGCCAATAACGCCAGCGGAAATACGATCGAAAAGGTCGCCGCATCCGAAGATACGGTGCAGAAGCCCAACCGTTAGGGCGGGCTTAACAACCAACGCGGCAAATCCGCTTTAGCCTTTGGCTCCACCCTTTCATTTGCAGAAAAGCTCTGCCATTTTGGACGCTCTTGCCTGCTTTTTTCGGGCTCAGCCCGTCTATTTGCGGAAGAGCTCTCCTTTTCCGTCAAGCACCGGATCACATTCTTGCGGCTTGCCGCCTCGCAGTGCGGTCAGGCTTGCCTGACCGGGGGTGTTCTCTATCTTATCGCTCAGCTTGGAGGCTGAGCCTCCAAGGGCGTTCAGGTCTGCACGAGTAGAATTCTTGAACCGGGGGTGCTGTGATCGTGAAATAAATGTTGGGCAGGATAAGAATAGCGTCGTCGGGAGAAAGGTCAACCGCATCGTCACCTTTGATGGTCACGGTCGCCGTCCCGTCAAGCAGAAAAAAGAAACTGGAGCCCGGACCATCGCCTTCTGACGTAAACTCCGCGTGATCGGCAGGTGATCGGAGCACGAACGCGCTCGCGGCGTTGCCGGAGGCGGCGGCGATGCCTAGGTCGAACGTCTCGAATCCACCGAACCCGGCCGGCATCGGTGTGGATCCGGCTACACGATAATGCACGAACCGCTGGCCGTTGAAAATTCGTTCGGGGTCGAGCCGCCCGGTCGGCAGATCCAGGTCATGATCGGCCCAGGTCTCGTGAAGGGCAGGCGACGTCAGCTCGATCACCTCGGTGTTTGCGGCGGCTTCGAGCACCCGATGGCGGATCTCCGGCGGCTGCAGCACGCAATCGCCCGGCTCAAGCCAGAAGGCGTCGCCCTGGTCTTCATAAACGACCTTCACACGCCCGCGGCGGCAATAGATCATCTGAAACGCGACTTTGTGATAATGGACGTAGTCCGACACCTCGCCGGCGTTGGGTATCCTGATATGCGAAGCGATCAGCTTGCCGCCCATCCGGCCCGGGATCAGATCGCGATACTCCATCCCGGCCCGCCCCGCGACCCACTCCACATCGCCGGCACGCGTCATGATCGGACCGCTTTTGGGCCCCCCCCCCCCCCCCATGCCCCGAAATGACCGCGACTGAAGGATCATCCGCCGGAAAGACCATCTCCAGCCGGAACCCAAGCCGCGTCGTGAACATTTCGACGGCTTCGTTCAGATCGGAGCAGGTCAAATTTTGCGATTCGGAGGCTGCCAATTTCGTTGAGCACGGGTCTTTTTGGGCGAACTTCATTCGGAGGGCTCAATTCGGGATGACAAAATTATTCGGCTGGAATCTCGTCCGGCTGAAGGATCACCAGTTTGCCGTCGCGTTCGACAATCGGATGCCGGCCTTGTGGATAAGCAATGCCTCCGAACACCGCCACTGAAGCTTTGTTGACTCGTCCCTAAATGATAAAAGATCTTGCCCGTTTGTCAGCTTCTGATCTCGGCCCAGAGTCTTGGAATTCGCGCCCCTCTTCAGTATAACGCACGATCTCCGTGGGAGAGGTTCCGGCATTTAATCAGCCATGCATCGACGATCGGGAGGAAGTTAAACAAATTAGCGGCCGCAATTTTCCCGCTTGCCGAGGCAGACCCTAACCCGAATTGCAATTTCAAGATGCGATGTCCGCCCTAACGCGCAAGTGGTCTCAAGCTTTCCCAGGTCGTAGTACAAGCATTACCCGGCCGCTGGGAAAGAGGCGTCTTCGGGGGCGAACGCCGATAACCCTTCGGCGATCGTGTCGGCGTTGACATATTCAGGGGTCCAACGCCGTGCCACGTGGACTCTCCATCGGGCGCGGAGGACTAGAAACCAATACCGAAATCCTGTGCCGCAGGGCCGACCTCCATGCCCGATCAGGACCGTTGGGGAACCATCAAGCAGCCGACGCCTCTTTCGGTCTCCAGGTAACCATTCCGGGGGTCGCGTTGATCCAGCCCGTGGTGTGGGGGGCCGGGGGGGGTTCGACGCTGCTCGAACAAGATGGTGAGAAATAGCAACCGCGGACGGAGGGCCCCCGGCCCAGCGGCCATGGTGAGGAGAATCCTTATTCGCTTTGTCGGGGCGGCCCCTTCCAACACCCCAGGGAAGCGGACGGTCCCCCACCAGCCGGCGCGTTCGATGCCCATGCCGAAACCGCTGTGCGGGGGCCTACGCCGAGAAGATACCATTCAACGCGCGGAAGGCGGGGGGCGCGCTGTTTTTCCATATATTCGAGGGAATTGCGGGGCCGCCGCCGACTACCCGGCCCTGGCCCGCGGGGGGGGGGGGGGGCCCCGGGCCCGCCCGGGGCGGTCTTTGTCCACTTCGAAGTAGAAACCCTTGATCGCGGCGGGGAAGTGATGCACAAATACCGGCTTGCCGAACTGGTTGGAGAGATAGGTTTCATCGGGCGCGCCGAAATCGCCGCCCCACTCAAAATTATTCTCGAGTTCGCCTTTCGCGTGGCCTTCCTGGAGCATCTTCACGCAATCATCGTAATGCAGGCGAGGGAAAGGGGCCGATATAGCCTCGAGCTTTGAAATGTCGCGTTCGAGCGCGTCCAATTCCGGACGCCGGTCCGCGAGGACACGTTCAACGATGGCGAGGATCAGGCCTTCGCCCAGGTCCATCATGTCTTCGTAGGTCGAATATGCGACTTCCGGTTCGACCATCCAGAATTCGGTCAGGTGACGGCGGGTCTTGGATTTTTCGGCACGGAACGTCGGGCCGAATGCATAGCTTTTGCCGAACGCCGCAGCGGTCGCTTCGTTATAAAGCTGGCCGCTTTGGGTCAGATATGCCTTTGCATCCTCAAAATAGTCCACCTCGAAAAGCGTCGTGGTGCCTTCGCAGGCCGCGGGCGTGAAGATCGGCGTGTCGGCGAGCGTAAATCCGTTGTCGTCGAAGTAATCGCGGACCGCTTTGATCACCGTGTGGCGGACTTTCAGCACCGCGTGCTGCTTTTTCGAACGGATCCACAGATGCCGGTGGTCCATCAGAAACTCGGTGCCGTGCTCCTTCGGCGTTATCGGATAATCGTGGACGTTCTGCAGGACCTCCAGACCCGTGACGTCGAGTTCGACGCCGATCGACGAGCGAGAATCCTCTTTCACCGTCCCGGTCACAATTATCGACGATTCCTGGCCGAGTGCTTTCGCCTTTTCGAAGACCTCTTCATCATTTCCCTTGAATACAACGCATTGGACAATGCCCGTACCGTCGCGAAGCTGCAGAAAGACGAGCTTACCGCTCGAGCGGGAATTATATAGCCAGCCTTTCAGCGTGACTTCGCTGCCGATGTGGTCCTTTAACTCATCAATGTATGTTTGCGACATAAGAAATTAAGCAGAAACACGACCGATGCGGAGCGTGCCTTTTGAGAGCCCTTTACACCTGGGGCACACTCGCCGCCGATCGAGTTTCCGCATTCAAACGCAAAGTTTATCACAAGGCCCTGAGCTTGACTTAGCTCGTGGACACGCCAAACTGTAACTTAATGGCGGACGAGCCCAAGAAGAAAAAGATCAACTACGCCAGTGCGTGGGCAGAGGCACGCCGTATCGTGTGGAATGCTCGTTGGCGGCTGTTTGTTGGCAGCGTGCTGCTGCTGATCTCACGGCTTGCCGGGATGGTGCTGCCGGCGTCGACGAAATTCATCGGGGACGAGGTCTTCGTCAACCAGCGTTACGACCTGCTGAAGTGGATCGCGCTTGCGATCGGTGTTTCGACGCTGGTTCAGGGTACGACGGCATTCGCCCTTTCGCAGATCCTCGGCGTGGCGGCCCAGCGGGCGATCACCGAAATGCGAAAGCGGGTGCAGGCTCACATCGAGCGCCTGCCCATCGGTTATTTCGATTCGACACAGACCGGCCAGCTCATATCCCGGATCATGAACGACGCCGAAGGGATCCGAAACCTTGTCGGCACCGGCCTCGGGCAAATAATTGGCAGCATTGTGACCGCGACGATCGCCGTCGGCGTCCTTCTTTACCTGAACTGGCAGTTGACGCTGGCGACGATCGTCGTTCTTCTGATCTTTGGCGGTGCGTTGCTTTACGCATTCCGGGTCCTGCGTCCGGTCTTTCGCGAAAGGGGCGAGATCACGGCAGAAGTCACCGGCAGACTGGGCGAGAGCCTCGGCGGGATCAGGATCGTTAAGGCCTATACCGCGGAGAAGAGGGAAGAACTGTCGTTCGCCCGCGGTGCGCACAAGCTTTTCCGCAACGTGGCCAAGACGGTCACCGGCGTTTCGGCGATCAATTCCTTCGCATCGATCGTTATCGGGGCCGTTGCGGTGGTAATGATCGTCATCGGCGGCAACGCCATCCAGGCCCAGACGATGACGCTGGGCGATTTTTTGATGTATATCTCGTTCACATTTCTTTTGGCGATGCCGATCATCGAGCTCACCGCCATCGGGACGCAGATAACCGAGGCACTTGCCGGCCTGGACCGAATCCGCGAGGTGATGTCGATGCCGACCGAGATCGATGAGGATGCCGAGCGTCAACCGCTTCCGTCCATCAAGGGTACGATCGATTTCGAGGACGTCTTTTTTGAATACGAAGAAGGCGTGCCCGTGCTTAAGGGAATTTCCTTTCATGCGGAGGCCGGAACTACAACGGCACTGGTCGGTTCATCCGGCTCGGGGAAGTCGACGATCCTGAGCCTCGTGCTGAACTTCATCCAACCTGTGAACGGCCGGGTGAAGATAGACGGCAAGGACCTGCAGTCGGTGCGGCTTCGCGATTACCGGAGCCATCTTGGGGTCGTCCTCCAGGACAATTTTCTGTTCGACGGCACGATCCTCGACAATATCCGGTTCGCGAACCCTGAAGCCGGTTTCGACAAGATAAAGTCGGTTTGCAAGATCGCAAATGCTGACGAATTCATCGAGAAGTTTCCGAATGGATACGAAACTGTCGTCGGCGAACGCGGCGTGAAGCTTTCGGGAGGCCAGCGGCAGCGGATAGCGATCGCACGCGCACTGCTAGCGAATCCGCGGATCCTCATTCTCGACGAAGCGACCTCGTCGCTCGATTCCGAGAGCGAAGCTCTGATCCAGGAAGGCCTGAACAATCTTCGACAGGGAAGGACGACGTTCGTCATCGCCCACCGTCTTTCGACGATACGGAGTGCGGACCAGATCCTGGTCGTCGAATCAGGCGAGATCCTCGAGCGCGGCACCCATGAAGAATTGATTGCGATGGATGGCCGCTATAAACAGCTCTACGACAAGCAATACCGGTTCGAACAGAACCTCTTCGTCAACCCCGGCGAAGATTTCACG
>JADJWM010000004.1 GCA_016716365.1 Chloracidobacterium sp.
GGGTGGCGTTCGGCCAGGACCGTACGGATGTATTCGTCAACCTGGTCGGCGTGGGCCGTGGCGACAAGAACCAATGTGATCAGGATCCTGAAAGGCAACCAAAACCTAGATTTACTCATAAGTTCGAAAGTTTTATCGGCGTCGAGTGTTTTCTGCTCAGCTTTGCGTTAGATCAATTCCCGATCGGATCTCCGGGCGGCGCCGGCAGCGGCGTCGCGGGCTTTCGCGGCTCGGCCGGACGGGCGAGGAATCGCTCGATATCGTCGGCAGTTGCCCGATTGTGGATCCCGATATCCCGGTTCACGATGGGCCTTTTCAATGAAGCCAAAAGGGCACGAAGCGCGTCGACCGCAACGGCTCGAACCTGGGGCTGGGCACGGTCGTTTGCCGCGAGGTCCATCAAACGTGCGGCGGTCAGGCTTTGAACGGCACGCTGTACAGCGGCTTGTTTCGCATCGGCGGGCACAAGAGCTCCCCACGTCGATTTGACCAACGCCGTCACTACGTCGCTAAAATGCGGATTCGCGCGGTCTCGGGCGTTGTAAGCGATCAGCCGCGCCGCCCGGTTCGGTTCGAGCAGGCCGGAGATGGCAAGTTCGGCCGCTATCTCAGCCGCCCCTATCTCATCGAACATCGGACTGGTGCGCTTAGCAAACCGTTCGCTCCTTCCGGAATTGTAGCCGTAGGCGACCGGCGGCAGCAGCTTCATGATCCGATCTTCGATGACGAGCGCTTCCGGGTGAAGCGTGTCCAGCACGGCCTGCAAAGCTTCACGCTGACGGGCCGCGGGCACGATCTCGACGGCCGATGCCGGGCCGCGGCCCGAACGAACCGCATACGTGTAATAAGCTCCCCCGATCACCTTCGTCGCCGCGGTCAACTGATAGCGGTGATGAAGGTATAGCGGCAAAAAACGATTCTCGAGCTCCGACAAAGGTGAGCCGTCCGGCACGTTCTGTAGGCCGAACTGGTCAAGCCCGATCCTGCGCACCTGCATCTCGTGTTTGAGCATCGCGACCGGGTCGCTGCCGTTGTCCCACAGGTTCGCCAGCGGGTGTGCGGCCCCGGCCGGACGTGCGTCCTGGTCTGAAACATAGAGCATCCCATCGGCCAGACCCTGTGCGACGATCCTTTCAAGCTCGCGTTCTTCGTTTGCACCCGGAGCAAACTGAGCATACGCGTATCGCGTCGAGAACTTGTCGAAAGATCCTATCCCGACCGCGTAAGCCTTCGAGAGGTCCAGCTTTCCATTCTTGATCTCGACCATCGGGGCGGGGTAATCCATCACCGAACCGCGATCGTACGTACTTGCCGCAAAATTGTGAGAAAAGCCCAGCGTGTGGCCAACCTCGTGGGCCGAAAGCTGGCGGATCCGGGCGTAGGACATCTCGGTAAGTTCATCGGCGGCCTGAGCGGCCATCAGATAGTCCGCGTCGGGCAGCATGCCGAATTCACACGCATTTTCCGACGCCCGGTAAGCCGGGATCATCCCCTCGCCGAGCAGGAAATCCTGGCGGGCACGCTGCGAATCCAGCGTTACGTCTCCCTTGATTATCTCGCCCGTCCGCGGGTCGACGACGCTCGAGCCGATCGACCATCCGCGGGTTGAACGATGCACCCAGTTGATCACGTTGTAGCGAACGTCCATCGGGTCGGCGTCCGGCGGAAGCACACGCACCTGAAATGCGTTGCGAAATCCGGCGGCCTCGAAGGCCTGGTTCCACCACGCCGCCCCTTCGATCAATGCGTCCTGGATCGCCTTTGGCGCGCCGTTGTCCACGTAATAAACGATCGGCTTGATCGCCTCGCTCGTCGCCGAGTTCGGGTCGCGTTTCTCCAAACGATGCCGCAGTATCCAGCGTTTCTCCAGGTCCTCGTTTATGTCGGTTCCATAATCGTAAAAACTTGTGGGGATCGAACCGGTCCGCGGATCGAACTTTCGCGGTTTGTAGTTGTTGTCCGGCAATTCGACGAATGAATGACGCTGGCGAACCGTTACGTGTTTTGCGGTCGGCGTCACGTCCCGCACAAGCGCGCCCGGTTCTGCGTTGGTCGAAAGTGTCACGGTCGCCTCGACCTCGGTGTTTTTCGGAAAGCCTTTCGTATTCGGCAGGTAAATAGCGCTTCGGCTTTCGTCGAAGTTGTAAGTCCCCTGGCGGGCCTGGTTCAGGCGATCGGCCACCCCGTGCGCGTCGCGAACGAAGAACGCCGTCGCATCCACCAGCACCCGGCCGCCGTCGACCGCCTCCACCTTGAAACCCCAAATGACCGAACGCGCGAACGATTCTTCGACCGACTTCCGTTCGGCCATGTTGTTGCTCATGGCCCGATACTCGTAATTCGGCTGGATCATCAGAACCTTGTTCCCGGAACGTTCGAACTTAACGATCCGCGTAGGTCCCAATTGAGCCCGGTCGAGGCCTATCGGATTCGACCCGACGCCCGTCGGCAGACTCACCAAATAAAGGAGTTCGCTGTTCAATGCCGGGACCTCCATGAAGATCTTTCCATCGTCGGCGTTGAAATAGACGGGGACGAAGCCGTCGATCTTCTGGGTTCGCTCGACTATTGACGCGAACGATCTGCGGGCCGGCTCCTGCCCAATGGCGGTGGAGAAAACACAAACAATAACGGTCAGGATTGAAATGATCGTTTTCATATTTTGAAGTTGTTCGGGCAAAGCGAAGTTAGCATTATTACGCCGTTTAGCTCAAGATGGTTATCCTCGAAGGAAACTAAAAGACGAACTTCCACAGAACCGGCCGAGAGGCGTAGTATACGGATATGAAAACATCGGTCTTGATCGTCGGTGCCGGCCCGACGGGCCTTTCGCTGGCTTGTCAGTTGATCCGCCACGGCGTTGACTTTCTCATCATCGACAAGAAAGAGGGCACGACACCCTATTCAAAGGCGATCGGCGTTCATGCCCGAACGCTCGAGATCTACGAACAAACAGGCCTGGCCGAAAGGGCGGTCGCCGAAGGCGCCATCGTCGGCAAGACCCGTTTGATGGAAGAAGGCGAGATCCGCGCAGAGATCGACCTGTCCCGTTTCGGCGAAGGGATGAGCGCCTATCCGTTCCTGCTGATCCTGGAACAAGGCAAGCACGAAAAGATCCTTCACGAATACATCTCGGACGGCGGCAAGGATGTGATGTGGCAGACGGAGCTGATCTCGTTCTCGCAATCGGCCGATGGCGTGACCGCCGAGATCCGAATGGCGGACGGGTCTTCGGAGACGGTCGAGGCCGGGTTCCTCGTCGGATGCGACGGTGCGAAGAGCCTTGTTCGTCACTCGCTGGGCCTTGAATTTGCCGGCGGGACGTTCGAACGCATCTTCTACGTCGCCGATGTTCAGATAGACTGGGAATATTCGCACGACGCCCTTCACCTAAATCTTTCAAAGGACACGCTTCTCGGCTTTTTCCCGATGCCCGGCGGCGAAAACCACTATCGCATCGTGGGCAGTCTGGCCGAAGGCAGCGAAAGGAACGAAGCTGAAATTCTTTACGAAGAGATCGAAGAGGTTATTAAAAACGAACTCAAGCATCCGCTGGACGTGCACGATGTCAACTGGTTTTCGACCTATAAGGTCCACACGCGTCACGTAAACAAATTCTCGGTCGGCCGCTGCTTTCTCGCCGGCGATTCGGCCCACATCCACTCGCCCGCCGGGGCGCAGGGGATGAATACCGGTATTCAGGATGGCTACAACCTTGCCTGGAAACTCGCGATGGTCCTCAACGGCCGAGCCAGTGTCGAGATCCTCAACACCTACAACGAAGAACGCCTCCCCAATGCGAAGCGGCTGTTGAAAACGACCGACCGTATGTTCGAGCTCGGTGCCGGCGAGGAGTGGTTCACGGCATGGCTTAGGGTTCGGGTCTTTCCGTACGTCGCGAACATAATGACAAAAATGGAGTGGGTCCAGCGGATGGTCTTCCCGCTCGTTTCGCAGATCGGGATCAACTATCGGCGGTCGTCGCTAAGCAAGGACGC
Source organism: Chloracidobacterium sp. (assembly GCA_016716365.1). Classification (GTDB taxonomy): domain Bacteria; phylum Acidobacteriota; class Blastocatellia; order Pyrinomonadales; family Pyrinomonadaceae; genus OLB17. Next base: position 3,999 of record JADJWM010000004.1, read on the forward strand.
GGCGGCCGTGAAGGTGAGCGCCGGCGACCGGATGCCGTATTTCCTTGTCGACGGGCAGAGCATTTATGACCGCCTGCACGAACCGCGATTCCACCTGATCGTCTTCAGCGACGGCTCGGCCGAGCAGGCCGGGATGAGCGAGGATCTTGACGGCCTGGCGGACGTCCACACGATCCCGCTTTATCCGCACATCGCCGAGATCTTCGATACAGAAGCGACCTTCTGCGTGCTTCTAAGGCCGGACAACTACATCGGTTTTATCGGTAAGGGCTATGACATCGAAGGCGTGAAGGAATACTTAAAGAGGATCCTATCCTGAACCGGCCTTCCGGAATTCGATCCAGTCGCCCGACGGGATCTCCGGTTTGCCGGAACATAGTTCCGGTGCCGGCCCGTAGATCCAGCAGGAACGCGGCAGGCCGTCGATCGATATGTCTATCGCCATCCGGTCATACGCCGCATCAAGTTCGAATGCGTCGAGCTTAGCAAGCGTCTCGCCGTCGACCTCATAAACCTCGCCAATGATCGAAACCCCGTCCTCGTCCAGAATGATCGCCGGGTATCCGCCCATGTCGTAAAGCTGGCCGCGGACCGAGGCATCGCCCACAAAACGAGACGTCGGGTGAAGCCGGATGATCTCGTTCTCGCCGCCGCGGCGGAGCGTTCCGTAAACGAAAAGGAGATGTGTGTTCATTTCCTCGCCGCGGGCTTATTTCTCAGGGTAACGACGATCGCATCGCCGATCTTGCGTTCGCCGGTCGGGTCCGACGGCTTGTTGACGACCTTGCCGTCCAGAAACATCGTCGTCGATCCGCCGCCGTCCAGGTTCATTGCATCGACCGCCCCGAGCGAGAAAAGATACTCCGCCAATTCCTGCAGCGACATGCCGACGCTCACGCCCGGCTGACGGCCATCGACCGTCATCATCAGAAACTTGCCATCTTTGAGCTTCGCCACCGCCGTCCGCGGATGGCGGTTAAATACAAACGCCTTCGAAGCTTTCTCGTACTCCCAAGTGATATCAATCCTTTCGTTTCTAATAAGTTGAGGCACGCCATTCGTTACATCATCCATGTGGGTCAGCTGAAATTGGGGCCGTATAATAGCATTCGGGCCTAGTTTTGCCTTAGTTTCAAAAGGATCATTCTTTGTTTTTAGACGTTCGATCAAATATTCAGCGTCTTCGGACCGCACAGGTCCAATTGATAAGACAAAGCCGTCTTTAGGGATAAACGAGTTCCCACTATTCTCGGTGATTACGATTCCACAATGAGATCCTCCGTTGCAATTTCGAAAAACCACTTCCGTGCCAAGCGAATCGGTCATCGTTCGTTCACCAAAAATGGGCGTGTACACTACCATTTCATTTGCCCCTCGCTGACGATTTATGCCGGAAAGTGGCACGTTCCCAAAGTGGTATGAAAGATGAGCCTCGACCGTTATATGACCGAACCACACGTCCGTCAAGGAGCTGCCGTTGTTTATCCGCATAGCAACCCGATCATCTTTCGATTCGCTCCAAATGATTCCGTCGATTACCAAAGCTCCAGCAGCATCACCGGCAAATTCACTCTTGTCCAACCTAAAGAACCCCGCATTTATCGCCGCGACAGCGCCTTTGCGCGTTGCGATGGATGAAGTGGTTTCCAGACCGATCGCTTTGTCGAGAGCGTGATGCACGTCGAGCCGCACCCTCGTCAGATCAAGCCGCAGAAGATTGATCTTCACCGGGTCGTCTCCGAGTTTGTGCTCGACTTGGGCGTACTCGACCCCGGGGTGGACCTGCTTGAACGCCTGGGCGAGGGAATAGCCACAGAGCGCACAAAGGACACAGAGAATAGAAACTAGATACCATGGCTTAACGAATCCATATCTAGTTGAACATTCGCGGAAAAGGAGATTTAGAAGATTCATACTCTCAGTGCTCTCTGTGGCCTCTGTGGCATATATTAAATCCAGGATGCGGATCAACGAAAGGGTAATTCAGCTAAACGACAAGCCGGTGAACGAGAAAGCCAGGTACGTCCTTTATTGGATGCAGATGTTCAAGCGTGTGGAGAACAATCACGCACTTATTTGGGCGATACGGAAGGCGAATGAACTCAAGCTGCCGCTCGCGGTTTATGAGGGGTTGAAATATTACTACCCGTGGGCGAGCGACCGGCTGCATACGTTTATCCTCGAAGGCGTGGAAGAGAAGCGCAAAGAGTTCGAAAAGCTCGGCATCCGATATGTTTTCTACCTGCAGGAGAACGACAAGTCGCCGAAGCAAACCGTCGCACGCCTCGCGAAAGACGCCGCGCTGATCGTCACCGACGATTATCCCTGCTTCATCATTCCGCACCACAACGAAGTGATCAAAGAGAAGGCGGACATTGCCGTTCACGCCGTCGATTCCTGCGGAATCATCCCAATGTCGAAATTCGAGAAGGAAGAGTACGCGGCGTACACTATCCGGCCGAAGATCAACAAACTAATCGACCGGTATCTGAAACCGATGGAGATGGAGAAGCTCGAGGTGAAAAAGCCGAACCTCGACGTCGACTGCCCCGACACCGAAGTGACCGCCGACAACATCGCCGATCTCGTCGCCGGCTGCGACATCGACCACACGGTCAAACCGTCGCCCTACTATCACGGCGGAACAAAGAACGCCCGCAAGCGGCTGAAGCGGTTTGTTGAGGAGATCCTTCCTGATTACGATGCAGCACGAAACAAGCCCGAGAAGGACGGCTCGTCGCGAATGTCGTCGTGGCTGCACTTCGGTTTTATCTCGCCGTTGGAGATCGCGTTGGCGGTCAAGGACGCGAAAGCCCCGCAAGATGCGAAAGACGCGTATCTCGAAGAACTCATCGTCCGCCGCGAACTTTCGTTTAACATGACGCGGCACAACGAGAACTATGATTCGCTGAAAGCTTTGCCCGATTGGGTCCACGAGACGATGCGCGAACACGCAGACGACGAACGCGAACACATCTACGACCTAGAAGAATTAGAGAACGCGCAAACGCACGACGAGCTTTGGAACGCCGCCCAGCGTGAAATGGTCGCGACGGGTGAGATGCATAACTATGTGCGGATGCTTTGGGGAAAGAACGTCATCGCGTGGTCGCCGTCTTACGAGGTCGCGTTCGAGACGCTCGTCCATCTCAACAACAAATACTGCCTGGACGGCCGCGATCCGAATTCCTACGCCGGCATCCTCTGGTGCTTCGGCAAACACGACCGGCCGTGGATGGAGCGCGACGTCTTCGGCAAGATCCGCATCATGAAAAGCGGCAGCACCGGCAAGAAGTTCGATTCGAAGATGTATCTCGAGTGGACGAAGACGCTCTAGCCTCTACGATCGTTCCTGGCCTCGAATGATCTCGGCCTTTATTTCGTGAAGATTGGAGATCATACCGCCGAACTCGATCTTTGGTTTTACCTCCTGCTTTGTCGGAGACGGTGGTGGCTCAGGCACTGGAGATCTTTCAGACCCTGGACCATTCACCAAGCGGTCCGATCCCACACCAATAAAGAAACTGGCAGCAAACGAGATCGCGGCCGTCGCGATCCGCCGCACCCGCAGTCGCGCCGCAGCGAATCCGACGGGACAGTCCTCGGGAATGAAGGTGCCGTCAGCACGCTCATAGAGTCTGACGCAAACTCGGTCCTCAGATCTGATTAGGAAATTCTCGACCTCCTGTCTCGACATCCCGGGAAGGTAGTAAACATTCAGCCGGCACTGCCCGCAAAAGCGTCGCTTATCATCACCGTACATTTCGTTCCAGTCGGCGGAACACGGGCTCGCGATCTTGATCTTCTCCAGAATGTCCATTTTGATCTCCATCACATTAGACACCCTTGCTCTTCATTTGTTCCGCTCATCCTGATACATACCGACAACTTTCTCCGCGTATCAGTTGCGGGGAGATTTCCCCGAACATTTACACGTGAGGAGCACTATTGCAATGATCAATCATATTTCCATCGCTGTTAATGAACCCGAGCGGGTCGCAAATTTTCTTGCCGAGATCTGGGACGGCATCGTGTACCCGTTTCCGCCGGCACCCGATTCATTCTTTGTCCTTGCAAATGACGGCAAGGGGACCGCTGTCGAGGTAACTCCCGCGGGCACCGTGCTTGTTCCCGGTGAAGGGCTGCCGGATGAGGACGACCTTGACGCTTCGACTGAGGAATACGAGGCCCAGTTCGTCAAAAGCGAGTTCGTGCCCCGCTATGTGGCGACGCACCTGAACATCAACACGAAAAAGAGCATCGACGAGATCCGCGAACTTGCAAAACGCGAGGGCTGGCGGGTGCTTGTCTGCAACCGCGGCGGCGGCCTGTTCCAACTGGTCGAAGTTTGGGTCGAGAATACCTTTATGCTGGAGGTGATGACGCCCGAACAGACCAAACGATACGTCGAGATCACCGATCCGGCGTTCATGGAAGCCGCGTTTGCCGAGACTCTGGCGAACACGCACCCTCCCTCAAATAAGGTATTGGCTTCTGACTTGAATCTTATCGGCTGAGGGAACATAGCATCGGGCCGTCGAGAATTTCAGGAGGATGGGGTCGGGGGATACCTGATTCCTGAAACTCTCGGCGGTCCGTATTTATTGGCTTCCGCGTCGTGCGAACGGCTCCCAGCGGCCCTCCCAGTCAAAGGCCTCCGTCCCGATGAACTGCTTTTTGTAATCGTAAAAAGAGCGTCCCTCGTAGGTATAGCCCAGATAATAAAATGACCTTCCGCTTGCAATGGCAAACTCGATCTCCTTGAGCATCGTGAAAATGCCCAGCCGGCGGCGCTCCTCGTCCGGATCGAACATCGCGTAAATTCCCGAAACAGAAGCGCGGCCAACATCGAAATAGCTCGTCGCGATCAGCCTGTCGGCCTTAAAGACCGCGGCTTCCAGCGTCTTGCTCGGGACACGCGAAGGGTCGGGGATAAAAAGGTATTCCGCCAGACTTGAGGGCGGCCGCTCGTCAAAGCGGCTCGAATGCCGCATGAACAATTCATCGGCCTCAAAATTGGGTTCGGCCGGCCGGATCACGGTCCGTGTGTCCGAATTGCGGCTGGCCGTGCGGCGCTGGCTCCGCGACAGTCTGAATTCCGAAAGCCGGATCCGCAACGGGATCACGTTTCGCCATTCATTCTTGTATCGGGCCAGATTGTACCGATAGAATTCCAGGCCCGAATGGCGCCAGCCCAGGGCGTAAAGCTCGTCCAGCGTATCTGGGCCGACCTTCAGCGTCAGCATATGTTCGAGGATCGGTTTTTGAATTCCCTCTTTCATATTTCTGCGATCACAGGCCGGAGTACCAATCGTATCCGCTCTCTGCCCAATAGTCGCGCGGTCGCTCGGCCGTAAACTCTATCCGCCCGATCCGCTTGATCTGCTTGATGCCGTACTTTGTCGGCGAAGCAAGCCTGAGCGGGGCTCCGTGCTCGGGCAGCAGCGGCTCGCCGTTCATTTCATAGGCCAGCAGCGTCTGCGGATGGAGAATGCTTGCCGTATCCCAACCCACGAAATATCCGTTGTCCGGCGTCGAGAGCGAGACATAGGGCAGCAGTTTGTCGGGCCGGCCCGCCACGTCCGGCCGGCTTCCGTCGATCGTCTTCGGCGAGTATTTTTGGGCAAAGTCTGAGAATCTCACGCCGGCCCATTGAACAATGATGCTCCAGCCCTCGATGCACATCAGCTCCGTGATCATCTCGGTCCGGGGAAGCGCCCTGAGGTCGTCCAGCGAAAGGACAAGGTCCTGTTCTGCTCCGTAAACGCCGCCGACGTTCAGCGACCACGCCGCCTGATCGAGTTCCTGTTCCATCCCGATCATTCCGTTCACCCGCCGCGGCGAGATCCGCTCCGGCGGAAATTCCGGCGCGAGCCGCGAGGGTTTGTAGAAGAACCGGCCGACCGTTTCGTTGAACTCCAGCGTGCGTCGCAGGAGCCCCATCTTCGCGTCATCCGGCATCCACCGCCAGCCAAAGACCGCCGTAAGCGCGGCCGCACCGCCGATCAGGAACGTTCGGCGCGACCGACTGAACATCTCGGCCTTCGCCTGCTTTTCGTCAAGCGGCGGGCCGAGAACCCGCTTTTCGCTCAGGATGCGGGCGGTGTTTGCGCGATTCTCAGGTTCGCCGCGACGCAACTCACGGACCTCTTCGAGTAAAATGTCCTTTTCTGCGCCGCTCACCCTTCGTCCCTCATTGACGTTGCTCCGTCTGTTTAACTTTACAGCCCCGGACCCAGCTCCATAGCGTGTTTAGCTCAGTTCCTGTGGTTTCCGGTGCGCGAATAGTACCTTCTCACGTGTGTCATAATAGAGCTCCACTCTGGATTCGGACTTCCATTTCAGCGAAACAACGGAAGCAAACCGGCACAAACCCTTTTGAATATATGCTGCGGAGATGATCAATGCTCAGATCCTCACTCTTCAAGGGAAGACCATACGTTTCTATACACTTAGGGCAATAAGTTAAAGTAAGTGCCATATCATCTACCACGCCATCATGATCAATAAAGCTCAATTTGATTAATCGATCAGGTTCCGTGTGATTTCGGATATGACCTGCAATATGTTCGCAAACTAACACGATCCCTGAACGACCGTGTTTTTCGCAAATAATAAGCCCCATTTTTGTTTCGTCTGAGCTCGCCTCACACTGAATCCAAATCGCTTCCTGCCTTCACAGTATCGTAACCGGTCACCATCGATCGAAAATTTGCCCAACCCGCGATGGCAACCTGGACGATGTGGACAAAAAAGAACAGCACGAACAGGATAGTCAGCCAAAAATGCATCCACCGCGCCCACCCGTATCCGCCAAGCAGTGACGTAAGCCAGGCCAATTGCAGCGGCTTGTAAATGGCAAGTCCGGTAATTACCGACCCAACGCCCATCAGGATAACCGCCGTGTATGCGATCCGCTGCGCGTCGTTATATTTTCCCTGCGGCGGGAGCTTCTTCACGATCTTCACGTCGTGCATTGCGACACGGACCGCCCTCCCGAACGATCCGGGCACAGGCAGTATGGCCCGCCATTCGCCCGAAACGGCGAGATAAACCACGTAGATCAGGCCGTTTGCCGCGAACAGCCACATAAAAAAGAAATGCAGCCTTAAACCTTCGGCCAGGCGGTACGGGATACCGAAGAAGTCGTAGAACCATTGCGGGAAAAAATGAAATACCTCGTAGTTGAAGATCCAAAGTCCGTAAACGGCGTTCGCCCAGTAGATGAGCAGCCCGCTCCAGATCATCATCGCCAGGAGCGGAAAGTTGATCCAGTGCAGCCACCGGATCGCGAGCGGGTGCTTTCTCTCTAGTCTTTTACTCATCGGTCTGCCGGGTATGCTCATCAGGTTAGCACGAAACCGCAAACCCTTGCCGCAACTTCTCCTCTGGCGTCGATTGTTTACTTGGATGCAGAAGCACCTCGAACTTTTAGTTCGTCTGACCTCGGCGTACGGACGCGCAAAGTTTTTTTGAATCCGAACCACGCCTCGATGCGAAACCACTCCTGAACGCCCAACAGGGCACCAATTTCGAGTAAAGGGAATAACAAGGAAGGTAATAAAAAATGAAAAATTTTGCGTTTTCAGTTCTTTTCGCGGTCGCGGTTTTGGTTGGAGCAAATGTAAATGTTTCGGCCCAGATGAAGTCGGATAATCCGATGGTTGGCGGGGCCGCCATGTATAAAACGAAGGACATCGTCGACAACGCCGTTAACTCGGCCGACCATACGACGCTCGTTGCCGCCGTCAAGGCAGCCGGGCTCGTTGACACGCTGAAGAGCAAAGGCCCGTTCACGGTCTTCGCTCCGGTCAACTCGGCGTTTGAGGCACTCCCGGCCGGCACGGTCGAAACGCTCCTGAAGCCTGAGAACAAGGCGACCCTTACAAAGGTTCTGACCTACCACGTTCTTTCGGGCAACTTCACTTCGAAGGACGTCGTGAAGGCTATCCAGAAGGGCAACGGCAAGGCCTCTTTCACCACCGTTTCGGGCGACACCCTGACGGCGATGCTCGACGGTTCGAACGTCGTTCTGATGGATGAGAAGGGCGGCCGTGCAACGGTGACGATCGCGGACGTCAAGCAGTCGAACGGCGTGATCCACGTGATCGACGCGGTCGTTCTGCCGAACTAAGTATCTAGTTGCTAAGTAACGGGCCCTTTAAGGACGTGCGCCATACACAAGGCACGCCTGCGAGGGCCTTCTTCTATCGTCAAGCATGGAATAAACTACAATTCAGGTTTGATACCCTTATAACAGACTGTGCCGAGTGACATCCGGCTAGGGCCAAGCAAATGAAACATCGAACAGGTTTTCTACTCGCGATCGTATTTTCAGCGACGGCGATCGGCATTGCATTGAGCTGCGGAAGTTCCTCGGCCTCGCGCACGCTGACGGAAGAGGCGGGCCCCGAAGTCTCGGCGACTCCCGCAAAGGTCGCGGCCGCGAGCGACGCCGTATTCGATGGGCAAAAGTTGGAACGCTCGGACGACGAGTGGAAAAAGCTGCTGACGCCGGAACAGTTTTACATTCTGCGTGAAGACGGGACCGACTATCCTTTCAAAAGCCAGTACCACGACAACAAGGTGAAAGGTGACTATTATTGCGCCGCCTGTCATCTGAAGCTTTTCAGCTCTGCAACGAAATTTGATTCGGGCACCGGATGGCCGAGCTTCTGGCAGCCGGTTAATAAGAAGAATATCGTTGAAAAGGAAGATCGTAGCCTGGGCGATGTCCGTACCGAGGTTGAATGCGCACGCTGCGGCTCTCACTTAGGGCACGTCTTTGAGGACGGCCCCGAGCCGACCGGCCTGCGCTACTGCATCAACGGGACCGCGTTGAAATTTGAAAAGGTAAAATGAGCTTAATTGCCTGCTTTTGATGGTTCGGTGGATTCGTCTTCGAGGCGGATCCGCCATTTCCCTTCCTGCTTTATCAGCAATCCGGTGTAGGAATAGTTGAATGTGGTACCGTCCTGATCTTGCCATTCGAACAGTCCCGTCACGACGGCAGTATTTTTCGAAATGACGTCAACCGACAGGTCCTTCCACTTGAAAGACTTCGGTCCAGACCACTTAGTCAAATACCGATCCTTCAACTGTTCGAAAGGCATGAATGCCTTTGAACCGTTCCCTACCAGATAAACGCCACGGCGGTCATACCTGTCGGCGATGGCCTCGCGTTTGTGGCTCCGAAGGTCCTCGGCGTAGGAATCAAAAAACTCCCTGATAGATCGTTCTGTTGAGGATACTTCAGGATGTTTTTCGACTTTTGCCGGCGGCTGAGAAAATGCCGCGATCACACAGGCTATAACGAATATCGCGGCGGCAAATGTACGACGGGTGTGCATATTATCGAAAGGACCGGACTACCAATTGACGCTCCCTTCCTTTGAAGTGTCGATCTCGGCCATATCGACACCCTCGTCGTAGAAGAATATCTTCATATTGTCGAAAAGGAACGTGTGAGAATCGGGGTTCGAAACGTCCAGGCCGAAATGGTTGATCAGCTGCATCTGCTTTTTCTGCCACTCGGCCCAGCAGTCCTTGCACATCTCGTTGCCGATCTTCTCTCCCAACTCGGTCGGTACCGGGGCGTAGCCGATCGGATCGCCCTTTTGCCCGCACCGGGCGCATTTGAATTTGTCGCTTCCGAATAAAGCCATAATTACGAGCTCCTGATATTTAGAGTTATATCAGTTCGACGCGGCAATTGCAGTCCGGGAAAAAAGTTTGGCGATCATTACGTAAACGAACCCGACGAGTGCAAAAGCTAGTAAAACGGATCCCGTGTTTGTAAGCGCTTGAGGATAGCCCAATTGCGTCACATCGACGAACCAATACGGATACCACATTGCAAACGCCCCGCGCGTGAGCGAATAGGCGATGTAAACCAGCGGATAGACAAGCCATTTGAGCGGTTCGGACCAGCCGAGGCCTGACTTTGGAGCAAATATTATCCAATAGATCACGTAAGCCAACGGGACCACGTCGTGAAGTGCGTGGTCCGCCACTGCCTGCCACCCCGTCGGGTCCCAAACCGACCGCAGAAACAGGCTGTAAACCAGGCCGACGATCGAAATGTAAACGGCGACCGCCGTCTGCACGGTCGCCCGGGCCGTGAATCGGCCGATCTTTGAATCCGGAACGAATGCTATCGCCGTCGTCGTCAGGGCGACGATGATGTTCGTCAAGACAGTGAAATAGCTGAAGAATCGGATGAAACGCTCGACGGCTCCGGGCTCAGGCTCGACCGGGTTTGTCATCGCCAACCCGAATTGAAGTATCAGTGAAAGCCATCCGATCACTGCAATGACGCCGGCCACGATTCTTTTCATTTGTCTCAGCCCGCCTTGTTAATTGCTTCGAGCACGTCCTCGTCCGCAGGCCGAAACAGGCTCAGCGACTGCACCTTGTGATATGCGATCTTGCCGTCCTTATCGATCACGACCACACCTCGGGCCGACCGGCCCGGCAGCCAGCTCTTCATCCCATAGGCGGCCGACACCTCGCCATCCGGGTCCGACAATAATCGAAGCGGCAGCTCGTTCTTCTCTGCAAAACCCTTGTGTGACTCCACCGAATCCGTCGAGATGCCCACTACCTCGGCCCCGGTCGCCTGATACTCCGACCAATGGTCCCTAACGGAACAAAGCTGCTTCGTACACACCGGTGAATTATCCGCGGGATAAAAAATGAGCACGACCGTATGTCCTTTGTAATTACTTAGGGCCCAATCGCTGCCTTCGCCGTCCTTTAAGGTGAATTCCGGTGCTTCACTCCCGATGCCGATCTCGCTCATTTTTTCCTCGCCTCCCTGATAGCCAGAACCGCCGTCACCATAAACGGTAGCGTCGAAAGTAGTATCTTAAAGTTGGACCCAAGCACCCCCACAAGCACCATCATCAACAGCAATAGAGCCAGGCATGCGATCCCGATGTACGTCACCCACCTGCTCGGCTCCTTCTGGAACAGCGTGATCAGCAGCAGCACCTGACCCAGCAGCGGCACCAGAGTAAACGGATGCGCCGCCGAGACCGGATCGCTGAAAAGCTTGCGAAGCACCTCCCATTCGGCCTGAAACAAAAACGCGCCGTTGCCGCCTCCCCACTCCAGATAACCGAAGAGTGATGTGAGAATAACCAATGCGTTCAGGATTTTCTTTCTCATACGATCTCCAAACCAACCGTCCAACGTTTTTGATCCATTCTTTCAGAATCGGATTTATTTCTGATTCAGTTCATCTACCAGCCGTAGTTCTGTTATCAGTTTGTTCGCCTCGACAAATAGTTCCAGCAACTCGCTCGTTCCGTTGTCGAAGTTCTCGAGACTCTCTTCGGCAACAAAACGTCCTTGGTTTGTCAGGAAGAAGAACTTGACACCACCCGCTTGAGGCATTTGAGTATCGTCTGACCGAATCGCCTTCGATACGAACTTCTCGGACTCCTTCACAAGCGATTGGGCCGTGGCTTTCACGTTCTCCCGCCCGATACCTCCGATCATTCCGCCGCCGGAGGAAAAGTACATGCTCGCGTCACCGCTTGAAAAAGCAACGAAGGTGACGTTTCCCCGACCGACGTTCCAATCCACTACAAGACCGTAAGGAATCGCCGTTTTCGAATTGCTCTCGACGCCGAATTGGTCGGCCGCCATATTGAGTGCCATCGACCTTAACTCAAGATACGGATTCTCAGAACGCACTTCCTCGGGCGATTCGTTGCTGTTAGCATTGTCGAATTGAGGCGCGGGTTCGTTGGGTCGCAACAGCCGCCAGACGACTAAGATCGTTGCGACCACAGCGAGAAACCCGAGCAGAAGGACAACTGTTCTCATGATCAGTGTAGTTTAGGTGTTTACGAAGTCCCGTATATCCTTGAACGGCTTCTCTTTATCCGTAAAATCCGGCCTGTAGTAATGCGATGCAGACTCGTATTCCTGCATAAACCCCTCTTCCATCCCGAGGTCTTCCAGGAGCGAAACGGCTTGGAACCACTCGCCTTCCGAGATCCGTCGGGACAGGAGGATATATCGCGCGTCGGCCGCGGCTTTATTGGTCGCGTAGTACTGGGCCATCAGGGAGATGGCGGTCCGAGGGCCAAGTTCAGCACGGATCCAACGCAAGTTCTCTTCCAGGCCCGCGATGTCGTTAGGCAGCACGAGCAGGCGGATCAAGAGGCCTCGCCGCAGCAACCCATTCTCATCGAAAACGAGTTCGTCACCCATTTGGCGGTGCATTTCTTTGATCGCGGCCCTTGCATGGACGGCGTAATCGCGGACCTTCGAATACTGAAATCCGGCGTCCGAATCGGCGTACTTCAGGTCCGGAAGGTAAATGTCGACGATGCCGTCCAGCAGCCGCAGCACCTCGACCGAATCGTACGCGTTCGTGTTGTAAACGATCGGCAGCCGCAGGCCGCGTTCGGCCGCGATCAATATCGCCCGGGCCATCTGCGGGGCGAAATGCGTCGGCGAAACGAACCCGACGTTGTGGCAGCCGCGGTCCTGCAATTCCAGCATCATCTCGGCTAGCCGCTCATGCGTGACCTCGTTCTTACGCTGTTCCTTCCATGTTTGCGAGATCTGATAATTCTGGCAGTAAACGCAGCGGAGGTTGCAGTTGCCGAAAAAGATGTTCCCGGCGCCGTGCGTGCCTGATAAACAAGGCTCTTCGCCGAAATGCGCGGTGTACGAAGAGACGATCGGAAGCCGGCCCGAATAACACGCCGCGATCTCGTCGCGCAAACGGTCGTTGCCGCAATCTTTTGGGCAAACGGTACACGATTCAAGAAGCGCTTCGAGGGCCTCGACCCTACTTCTGAGCGTCCCCTTCTTCAAGAGTTTCAAGTACCTTGCGTCGGATCCTTCGCTTTCCATGAGCATTGTAAGTGTATTTCCGGACGATGTCTTCGGGCGCGACCTTGTTGGCAAGGGCCCAGGTAAAGTCCATCTCGGCATTGACCGTCGCGGTCGCCATCCGCGTTTCGAGGAGCATCAGGATCGTTCCATAAAACAGGCACATTATCCCGACTATCCCGATCGGGATCGGGAGCCAGCGATACGCGTTGAAGAATGCCGCGACCGCGATCGTTACGCTTGTCAGGGTGAAAAAACCGAGACCGTAGTAGAACGCGCCCATCGCCCGCTGCAGGATGCGGGCACGGCTCGTTACCTTGTCGAGCAGATTAACGATCGTATCCAGCCGTTTTTCATATAGCGGCACGCCCGAGTGTTCCTCCATCGTGATCAGCTCGCTCAGCCGCTTTTCCAGATCGCGGACGCGATCAACCACGCGGCCAAGACGTGTCGAGGTCGAAAGCACAAGCGAACCGGTCGCCGACATCAGCAGCGTCGGGGTGACCATCGCGGTCAGAAACTCGATGGTGGATCCAAGGGCTTGGGGGTTAACGTTTACAAGATCGCCGGAGGCCATATAAGCCCGATTCTACGTTATTCGACCGGCAGATCGAAAGGCTAATTGGGGAGTTTGGATCGAGTCAGGCAAACATGCCTGCGGAGCTTGTTTTTTGGGATGACAGTAGTGGAAAGTCCTCGTGACGGATGGTGAACTTAGACTCTTGAACCGCTGTTTCGGCCTCGGACCATTAAAGCCCGGCGCCGATCACCCGGAACAGGGCTGTAATCACCCTCATCGCGCGGTCCCGCTCACCCTTTCGACTTCCCGTCCCATCCGCCCGGTGACCATGTACCACATCATCTTGTAATCGGAAATGAATGACCAGAACGGATACGTGAACGTCGCAGGACGGTTCTTTTCGATCACGAAGTGGGCGAACCAGGCGAACGCGTATCCGACGACAAGCGAAAGCGGAAAGTAGTACCACGTCCCCGCCAGATGAACCACGCCAGCAGGGCCAGCCCAAGTGAGGTGCCCACGAAATGAAGCGCACGCGTAAGCGGCTTGCTGTGCTCCCTCACGTAATGAGGCCAAAATTCATTGTAGCTTGTGATCATCCTTGAACCCGGATTTCTCTGCAGGCGTCGCCTGCAAGCCAATATACATTCGATCTCCGCCGCTGAAAAGACTCCGGCGCGTTACCAGTACCGGTTCAACCAGCCGCGGGCCGGCTGTTCTATAATATAGAACGATATCAGCGCCGCCGCCATGGTGCACGAAAGCCCAACCACCGAACCTGTAAACGTGATGTTGTCGTGCTGGAACGGCTGTTGCCATAGATAGATCGAAAATGACCATAGCCCCAACTGCCGCAATGCGGGATGCGAAAGCCACTCTTTAAGCCGCTCATAGGTTTGAGATATATGATTAACGGCGAAGGCCAGCAGTAAAGGCGTGACCAGGCTGTGACCCCACCACGCGAACGACTTCACATAGAACGGCAGAGCCGCCGCCAGAGCCAGGACAGGGGCCCAGGGAGGGACCTTGATGCCGCGTTTCTCGCGCAACAGACGGTAGCCCGCCGCGATCAGTATGTGCGAGGCCGCGATCTCGCTGCCGATCCCGCCGGAATGCGGTGCCCGAGGACCAAGCTTCGCGTAGATCACGCCAACAGCCAAGCATCCGACACCACTGATGAGCAACCCCTCCGCCTCCCGCTTACGGAAAAAACCTAGCAGTATGAACGCACTCATGAAAAGATAAGAATGCTCTTCGATGTTTAGCGACCACAAGTGCCCGATCGGGACCGCCGACGCCCATATGCCGACCTCCACCGGCAGATACGTTCGTAAGAAGAAAACCGTCGAGATAAACTCGACAATTGTGAAGTCTATGCCCGCCAGCCAGGCATACGCGAAAACGAAAAAAACGAAAAGAAGAAAGGCCGGGAGGATGCGGCTGATGCGGCGTTTATAGAATTTCGTGAGCGGTTGCTGCTGCAGGAACAGAATGCCCGCCATTAGGAACCCGGATAGGCAGAAGAAGATATCCACCCCAAGCCGCCCCGCGTCGAACGAATTAACCATCAAACCGACAAAGTGGTCCTCAAGCACCAACGCGATCGCGAGGCCGCGCCAGCCGTCAAGGTACTCTAAGTATTCTACGGGTCCTTCCATTTCCGTTTAGCAGACATAAAAATGGCGAATCCGGACGGCATTTCAGCGGTTTTCGTCGGACGATCTCATACGGGGAAATCGCGGCGGTCGGAGCAAAAAAAGGCTCGCGAACGTGCGAGGTACATTGTCAGCGACTGGTCCACATCTGATTCGCTGCCACAGCACTTATCACAACGCAGATGATGTGTAGAATGCCGGTTGTGATCGAGAATACTACTATCGACAAAACAGCCGCCCCGGCGGCGTTCCAGGCCCGTTTGACTACCAGAAAATAGACTGCCAGCAAACTCAGCACGGTCGTGAACAGGGCCAGCGCCCATGCGAAAGACGCGAACGAGGCCGTCAGGATGGACGTAACCGGCATTAGCACCCCGGTTACGATAGTGGCCCGCAATGCCTCTTTTCCCATGCGTTTGATCGGTCTATGGCGTCCTCGCCTCACTGGGAAAAAGTTCAACCCTCTTTGTCGCCGGTGCTATAATCAGTGTATGCCAAGGGATGTCGGAATAGCGTTCGTTACCGGACGCAAGCAGTTTCAGGTCGTTCTGCGTTCCTATGTCAACAACTGGCTCGAACACGGGCTGATAAAAGACCGCGACGTTCGGCTGCATATCTTTGTCGTTTACGACACGGCCTATTCCGACACCACACCCGACGATTATCGCAGCGTTCCGCCTGAGCTGTCCGCTCTGGTCGGTTCGATCAATTTCTACGGGCGGACGGCGTTAAAAAACGAACGCCGCAAATTGATCGACGAAGGCGTTATCGACGAGCAGGAGGGCGAGCTTCTCTTCGGTGAAGGTTACGCAAAAAAGCGTAATGCCGCTTTATATTTTGCCGTGCAAAAGGGAATGGACTCCCTCTTGTTCATCGACGACGACGAGTATCCCCTGGCCGTCTTCGACAACCGTCCGAACAACCTGATGTGGATGGGCCAAAGCATACTGGGCACGCACCTGCGTTACAGCGACATGGCCGACATCACACACGGGCATCATTGCGGATACATCTCGCCGATCCCGCGATTCGAGTTCAACAACCTGCTGACCGAAAGCGATTTCCGCGCCTTTGTCGAGGCGACGAGCAACGACATTATCTCGTGGCGAAGCGTTAAAGATATCGTGTTCGGCAACGACGGAGTGACCTATGCCGACCGTCGTGTGATCGAAAAGGTGAGGGCCGCGGACGTTGTCGAGGTCAACGGGATGAAGTTCATCTCCGGGGCCAACCTCTGTATGAACCTGAAACGCATCCGTCATCTGCCCGCCTTTTACAATCCGCCGGGTGCCCGCGGCGAGGACGCATTCATGAGCACGACGCTCACGGACCTGCGTGTGCTGAAGGTCCCGTGCTATACGTTTCACGACGCATTTCTCGAGCATCAGCGGATACTTAACGGCATTCTCCCGACACGTCTGACCGGCGTGGATGCCCACTCGTCGGCGGTTTGTCAGCGATTTGTAAAGGCTTCGATCGGGTGGATAAGGTATAAACCTCTTCTCGTTTATCTGACCCAGCGTGATCAATACCGCACGACCGTCGACGAGATGAAGCGAAAGCTGGATATCGCCATCCCGAAAATGATCGGGTATTTTCAGAACGAGAAATTCGGCGATGTCCGTACGGAACTGGACCGGTACGACCGGAACGTGCTCCGCCATCATCGGTCATTCACGGCGACGCTCGAAGCGTGGAAAAAGACGATCGCCTTTGTTCGGCGGCAAAACAAACCCGGCTCAAGGTCCGCCGCCGTTGCGAAGGTATGAATGGATCGCATCGGCGAACCGGTCGAGGTCGCTCAGCCGTGTGAAGATGTTTGGCGTGATCCGAACTCCCGAAAAGTCGCCATGCACGATCGGCGCCGCGATTATCCGATGCCTGGACATCAGATAGTCAGTGACCTTCACCGGATCAACACCTTCGATCGAAAAATTCCCAATAGCACAATAAAGTTTCGGGTCTTGCGGCGTGTTGAACGTGATGCGGTCAACCCCCCGCAATCGATCCATCCAATAGGTCGTCAAAAACCGTAGTCGCTCCTCCTTTCGTTTCGCCCCTACCGCTTCGTGAAAAAGGAGGGCTTCGCCGATCGAAAGGCGCGTCGCCGAGGAATGCGTTCCGATCTCTTCGAACTTTCGAATGTCGTGCCGGTTCTTATCCTCCGAAGCCATCAGCGCCCACACGCTCGGGATCTTTTCTTTCTTTACGTAGAGCAGCCCCGCCCCCTTTGGTGCGTACATCCATTTATGAAGCGAGCTCCCGAAAAGATCGCATTCCAGGTCGTCCCGTTTGAAATCGAGCTGGGCGAATGAATGTGCTCCGTCGACGACGACCTCGATCCCGCGGCCGCGAGCCATTCGGCAGATCTCGCGCACGGGCATTATCTGACCCGTGCAGTAGATCTCGTGCGAGATCAGGATCAGCCGGGTCTTCGGCGTTATGGCGGATTCGATCGCTTCTACGATCTCCGACGGCGATCTTGGGCCAAGCGGGATCTTGACCAGTTTCAGCTTCGGCCCCTCGCGCAGTTCCCGCTGCCTCAACGCCGTTAGCATTCGCGGGTAATCCTGCGTCGTCGCTATCAGCTCGTCGCCCGGCCTGAGGTCGATGCCGAACAATAAGATCTGAAGAGATTCCGAGGCATTTCGCGTGATCGCTATCTCGCCCGCATCACAGCCGAAAAGCTCCGCCAGGCCCGCACGTATCGTCTCCGCCTGCGGGGCAAGCGTCTGCCACATGGTATAGGCGGTCGCATCTTCCAGCCGCCGGTAACGGCGATAGGCTTCGGTCACGAGCCGCGGGCTCGGGCTGGTCCACCCGCTGTTTAGGTTCAGGTTCCGTTTGTCCAGCGAGAATGCGTCCGCGATCCGGTCCCAGTACGGCTCTTTGGCCGCCGCGGCCGTCGGAGAAAGCCCCTCGACGATCTCGCCAGCCGTTCGAACTTCGTTCAAAAGCGACGAAACGCTCGGGGACAAAAGCGCCATCAGACCGAGGCCTTTTCCGGCCGATCTTAATAGCCTTTCTCGAGATACCTTGGTTGCAGCAGACATTAGCGGGACAAATTAGATGATAGCAAGCCGTTGCGGATATTCGGAAAAATGGACCGATCAGCCGACCATCCGCTTCGGCCAGGGCACAAACGGCCGGTCAGGCTTGTGAATTGGATCTAGAACGGGACTATTCGCTCGTTTCCTTTCGCTCGAAGATTATCGGTCCCGTTTCGTTTTCGCGGTCGAATTCCCTCCGGCCCGGCGACTGCTCCGGGCCGACGCGGCCGACGATTATCTCGGCCCGAGAATAGTTTTCGCCCCGGACGGAATTTCCCGCCAGCCGGCGGAGCATTGCAAGCTGTCCGACGTGGGTGAGAGCATCGGCGACCGGCCCCTGAAAGATCTTGCCGTAGCTGCACGCTAGCGGAAGGCTCGAGGCCAAATGGTCGTCGACCTTGCCGAGAGCATCGAAAAACCGTGCCGATCCTTCATCCCAGGCAATCGGTTCCGAATCGCTCCATTTTTCCTTCCCGATCGCCATCGAGAGCGCCCAATCGAATAGGTCACCCATATGGGCGAGGATCTGGGCCGGGGTTCGCGAGGCCTCGCCTATCTTAAATGAACCAAATCCGGCAGGTGCGTCCCTCAGCACCTTGCCCGCTCGATAAGCAAGCGTCGAGATGGCGTGCCGCAGAAACTGACGCTCGCCGTCCGCCCTATCAAAAGCGCGCTCGGATTCGGTCTTGAGCTGCTCCATGATCGCTGCGGCGGGTCTCGTTTCGTTTACAAGCTCGACGCTCTGCCCGGCGTACATCACCAGCGCTTCAACGTCACCGCTCATCGAATCGGTGGGCATGCTGCTGCTGTAGCGAAGGACCGGGGTACCGTCCGGGCGTTGGGCAACGGCCTCGCCCTCATTCGGCCGTCTCCCCGAAGGCAGGCTGCCGGAACTTTCCCACATTTTGTAGGTGCTGTTGCGGAGCGCGCGATGGGGCGCATTTTCCCAACCGACGTCGAAAAGTTCGGAATATGCCGTGTCATCGGCATGCGCCGAACCGAGCCTCTGTTTGTAGATCTCGTGGGCCCGGGCCTCTTCTGACGCGACGAAGCGCGTTCCAAGCCAGGCCCCCGATGCACCGAGGGCAAGAGCTGCCGCGATGCCCCGCCCATCCGCGATCCCTCCGGCCGCGATGACCGGCGTCGGAGCGATCGCATCGGCGATCGTCGGCACGAGCACCATCGTGCTGACGGTCCCGCGGACATGCCCGCCTGCCTCCCAACCCTGGGCGACGATCATATCCGCGCCCGCCTCCACCGCATCCCTCGCTTCGGCCACGCTGCCGGCCGAATGAATGACAACGGCACCGGCACGGTGCGACGTTTCGATGTACCGGCCCGGCTCTCCCCAAAACAGCGAGACGATCTTGACGCCTTCTTCCAGGCATATCTCCAATTTGTCGTGAACGTCATTGTTGATGACCAGATTGATCCCGAACGGCCTGGTCGTCAGCGAGAACGTCTCCGCAGAAGCTTGCGTATCTCGTCCGGTGTGCCACGTAACCGAAAGCATCCCGAGGCCGCCGGCGTTCGACACGGCCGCGACCAGTTCGGGCCCGGTCGCGCTTCCGATCGGGGCTTGGATTATGGGCACGTCGATGCCCAGGAGGTCGCAGAGAACGGTTCGAACCATCGTTTTCTCCTCAAATTTGTAGGGATATCGAGAGCAGTGAATTCAACTCTTCCTGAAACGCCTTATGTTACTTCTAAATCGATGTTCGGCCAAAGACCTTGGCCAAAGGAAAGCTCGCGGCCGTAGCAGCACGTAACGAACGGTCACTGCAAGGAGCATCTAATCCGCAAACGCCACGCTTAGCTGCTTCAGTTTCAGCGAGTCGCTGCGGTCGAGCGAATCTGCGTCGTCGCGGTTGATGTAGTTGTAGAGGATGTCCCGCTGCTGCGGGCGGTAGCCAGCCTCGCGGATCTGGTAGCGGAGGTCGCGTTCGTTCGCTTCGTTGTTGGCACCGGCCGCGGAAACCACGTTCTCTTCGATCATGATCGAGCCCATGTCGTCGGCCCCGAAGCGAAGTGCGGCCTGGCCCAGGCGGATGCCCTGCGTAAGCCACGACGACTGGATGTGCTGGATGTTGTCTAGGAACAGCCGCGAGACCGACAGCATTTTCAGGTAATCGATACCGGTCGGCTCTTCGGTGATCTTGCGGCCGAGGGCGGTGTTCTCGCGTTGGAAGGTCCAGGGAATGAACGCTGTAAATTCGCCGTAATTCGGGTCTGACGCTTTTGCGGCGAGAGCTTCGTCCTGCACCTGCCGAACGCGTTCAAGGTGCCGGACGCGATGCTCGATGCGGTCGCCGATCCCGAACATCATCGTCGCCGTCGAGATCAAGCCGACCTTGTGCACGGCACGCATCACGTCGAGCCATTCCTCTGTCGTGCACTTGGTCGAAACGCGCTTTCTCACCTCGTCGTCCAGGATCTCGCCGCCGCCGCCGGGCATCGAATTCAGCCCCGCCGCTTTCAGCCGGCGCATTATCGTTTCGTAATCCAAGCCGCTGATCAGGTGAATATTGTGGATCTCGGGCGGCGAGAAGCAGTGCAGTTGGAACTTCGGATATTTCGCGTGCAGCGTCGCAAGCAGATCTTCGTACCACTCGATATTGAAGTCGGGATGCAGCCCGCCCTGCATCAGAACACCCGTGCCGCCCAGGGCGATCGTCTCGTCGATCCGCTTGCAGATCTCGTCTATCGAGTGGACGTAAGTGTCGGGTTTGCCGGGCCGGCGATAGAATGCGCAGAATGTGCAGACGACGTTGCAGACGTTTGTGTAATTGATATTGCGGTCGATGATGTACGTGACGACATCGGGGTCGTTCTTTCGCCGCCGCACCTCGTCCGCCGCCAGCCCGATGCGGACAAAGTCGTTTGACTCGAGCAGGGCTGTGCATTCGGCCGCGGTCATCCGCTCGCCCGCCAGCACCCGTTCCAATATCGGTTGAATCGCGTCGCTCATCTGTCTCCATCTTACCAAACACGAATTCCAAACGGTAAGAAGTAGCGGCCTTGTGCAAAAACGTCTTGACCTATCTCGATATATCGTGATACATTTTCCATATCATTTCTCGACGACTCGATTCGACGGGAATTATTTGAAATTGAATGAGGTAATTTAGATGAAAGGAAGACATGGATTTGGATTCGGGCGGGGTTTTGGAATGGGCCAGTGTCGAGAGTTTCCGCGGGTACGCCGGGGAGACATGAAATACCTTCTGCTCGAGATCCTAAAAGGCGGCCCGCGTCACGGCTACGAGATCATCGTCGAGCTTGAGAGCAGCTTTCGCGGCTACCGGGCGAGCCCCGGTTCGGTTTATCCGACGCTTCAAATGTTGGAAGAGGGCGGGTATTTGACCGGCGAACAGGTCGAAGGTAAAAAGGTCTATACGATCACCGACAAGGGGCTTAAATTATTGGAAGAACGCGGCGGCCCCTGCCTTGAGGTCACGCCCGAAATGAAACGAGCGATGGAGCTGCGGCAGGCGGTCAAAAAGCTCGCCTCGGCGGTCATCGACGGCGCTCGCGGCTCCGACGAAGCGACAAAGAAACGGATCGGCGAGATCCTCGACAGGGCGAGAAAGGATATCTATGCGGTCCTTGCCGAATCGTAGGCCGGTATTGAACCGGCAATTATCTGGAGGCGGCTTTTATCTAGTAAGATAGAACGCCTCCTGAACTTTGTATGGCCGCCGGACCGAGCACCGTTTTGTATAGATCGAAGGTCGAGGTCACCGACAGCGATCCGCCATGGCATATCGCCCGGATACCGAAGGCGAAGGTCGCCCATTTCGCTTTCAAGGGAAATCTTCGCCGGGTCATCTGCACCCTGAACGGGACCGAGACGCTTCAATGCTCACTATTCCCGAGCGATGACGACTATTTCATCACGCTCAGCAAGTCCTTAAGAAAAAAACTCCGGCTTGAGCCCGGCAACCCGATCGACCTCGCCATAAGCAAGGACGAAAGCAAATACGGCATGCCGATGCCCGAAGAATTTGCCGAGGTGCTTAGGCAGGACCGCGAGGGCAAGCGGATGTTCGAAGCGCTTTCGCCGGGTAACCAGCGGCTGATGCTCAAGCTCGTCGATTTTGTCAAAAGCGTAGACAAGAGGATCATCAGGTCGCTTACCGGCATCCAGGTCTTAAAGCAATGCGAGGGCAAGTTCGATTATCACATTTTGCACGATGCGATGCGGGCGGCTTGTTTGCTGGGCACGGATCGTGATCCGAAAAGATGAGACCGGTCAAATTCAAAGCGATCCTCAGCAAAGCTCCAGCCGATTCGGGCTGGCATTTTATTCCTGTCGAACAGAAGATCGGAAAGAGATTTGAGAAAAAGGATGGCACCCGCCGGATCGTCTGCACGATAAACGGTACCGAAACTTTTCAGTGTGCGTTGATCCCGTGGGGCGAAATTTTCACCATCATCGTCAACAAGGAAAAGCGAGACCGGCTGGGCATAGCTGCCGGAGACACTATCGCCGTCACCATCGAACTCGATGAAAGCAAATACGGCCTGCCGATGCCCGAAGAGTTACAGGAGGTCCTCGCCCAGGACCCGGAAGGTGACGAGCTTTTCCATACGCTCACTGCCGGAAAACAGCGGTCGATCCTTTATTTCGTCGGCAAGATCAAGGACATCGACAAGCGCATCCACACGGCCCTTATCTTTATCGAACACATCAAGCGAAACGAGGGCAAGATCGTCCACGAAGAACTCACCCAGGAACTGAAGCGTCCCGCCTTCTAGTTCTTCACGCCAAAAAAATCCGGCAAATCCGATCATCAGGACCCGTCGAATAATTAACCAAACAATCTTGACACTTTTTGCTGATATTTTTCGCGATTAAGAATGTAGGAGTTATAGAACGGGGTCTATTGAGCAATGCAGAATCGAGAGGAACAACTTGGCACCACAGACATCGGCCTTCTGATCTTCGTGATCGTGGCCGGATGGCTGCTGCTTTTCCAGTCGGGGATATTCCAATGAGCTAGCCGGTCAGGCCCGTCGGGCGGTTCCGATCGGTCAAGCCGTTTTTGAAAGCGAGTTCGAAGAAAAGCTCCATACCGGAGAGCATCGACGCGTCGGGAGCGTAAATGATGTTCTCCTTCAGATATCTTTTGAGGCTCTCGGCACTGGTCCCGATGTCCTCGGTATAGTTGGCGGCGATCTCATCAATATGGGCGAGTCCTTCATCTCTGACAGCGTCAAATTCGACGGGAACCTGCGTTCCGCGGTCCATCCACATTGCAAAAATGAACCCCAGGCCGGTGTGTTCGTTCCAAAGTCCGGCAAGGTCGTGGACCTGAAATGGCGTGTCGGCCGCCGCCGCCGTCGATTCCGCCAGACGGAGGGCCGGGTCGCCGATCAGCAGGGCGCAGTCTGAGCCCGACAGCATCGAGTCGATATCCGGCTCGGCCGGTTTCCATTCAGGTTCAAAGCCCAAAAACTCCCTGAATACGATCTTCGTAAGGCAGACCGAGGTCCTCGATGAAATATCCAGGGCGACGCTGCGCACGTTTTTCAAAGGCCGACCTTTCGTCACCAAACAAACGCTTCTGACCCGTTCTCTTGCCCCAATGCAAACACCCGGAACGAGCCGGGATGCCTCGATCGTCTGGAACGCGGCGACCGGCGTCAGGGCGGCATCAACGCGTCCCTGCGCAAGCAGTTCGGCCGACCGGGCCGGGGCATTGTCTAAGATCAGCTCGCATTTGCCGTGTTGTGAACCGTAGAGGAAGCTCCAGATGAGCGGGGCTGTGTTTGAGTAGCTTGAAGCGGCGATCCGCGGGCCTTGCATGAAGATCCTTGGCTCAGGAGAGAACGTCTTGGAATTCGGGGGTCGATTCGATCACTTTTCGGGCGTACGGACAAAGCGGCTTGATCTTGAACCCGTTCTCGCGTGCAAACTTCACGCCCGCCTCGACCAGCCTGCGCCCGATGCCCTGGCCGCCGAGTTTCGGATCGACCTCGGTGTGGTCAATTACGATCGTGTCCTCGCCGCGCCGGACATACGTCATCTCCGCGACCCATTCGCCGTCCTCTTCGATAAAAAACGCACCCTTGCGGCCGTGCTCTTCTTGTTGAATTTCCATTATTAAGAGCGTACAAACAATGGCCTTACGATTGCAAACGCTGTACGCGGTGTCCGAATTAATTTATGCTGAAAATATTTACTTTTCTGGCCGCAGCCTGGAGCCGGCAGCAGCCCGATCACGTTTAGATTCGGGCATCGAATTCCCGGATTGGCAGACGAGAAATGGAATTATCTCTCGAATGGAGATCTACGACATAACCGTCGCCGTCAGTGAAACGGTCCCAATTTATTCGGGCGACCCGTCGGTCACGGTCTCGGCCGCATCGTCGATGGCGAACGGCGACACGGCCAACGTCTCAGAAATCCGCTTCGGCGTCCACACGGGCACCCACGTTGACGCCCCGAACCATTTCATCGACGGCACCCGCCGCGTGCACGAGCTCGATCCGCATAAATTGGTCGGCCCGTGCCGCGTCGTCGCCGTCCCGGAAGACGTGATGGCGATCGAACCCGAACACGTCGGCGATCTGTCGGGCGTCGAACGAGTGCTTTTCAAAACTCGCAACTCGGAATTCTGGAGCGAGCCCGAGCGCGGCTTTCGCAAGGATTTCACCTACATCACCCCTGAGACCGCTCGTTTGCTGGCCGAAAAGGGCATCGTCCTCGTCGGCATCGACTACCTTTCGATCGAAAAAAGCGGCTCGCCCGGCCATCCGGTCCACGTCACGCTTCTCGAAAAGGAGATCGTCATCCTCGAGGGCCTCGACCTCCGCCGGATCGAACCCGGCGATTACGAACTCATCTGCCTCCCCCTAAAATACGAAGGCGCCGGGGGTGACGGAGCCCCCGCCCGAACGTTTCTTAGAACGTTAGTGTGAATGCCGCACAAATCAGAACCGGGAGCGGTAGCGACCGGGTTCTGTTGCCTTTGTCAGTACCGGGAGCGGCAGCGACCGGGTTCTTTGACGCCCTTGTCGGTACCGGGAGCGGCAGTGACCGGGCCGTGAGTCGCCAACGGCGACAAACCTATAAAGCCTCGGGTGAAGTGAGCGGCAGCGACCGGGTTTCCGTCGTTTTTGTCAGTACCGGGAGCGGCAGCGACCGGGTTCTTTCGTCGTTGGAAACAAGATGAAGACATTGGAAAAAGCTGAGCGTGAGATTGAGAAGGGCAGACTTTGGCGAGCTAAGGAAATCTTGCAGGGCTCGGTCTCTCACGCAACCTATAATGAGGATGTTTTTGAAAAGCTTGGTTTGGTGCTGCTCCAAATGGGAGACCTTCCCGACGCGGGAAAATACCTTTTTCTCTCGGGAGTAAGGAAACCCGAGTACGAGAATGCCATCGGTATCTTTCTTGAAAAACATCGAAATCCATTTAACCTCTTCCGTACCTTCCCTCCTTCCGCGAAGTTGCGACGCCTTTCAGATTACCCGCCGCAATTGGCTGAGGAGTTAAGAGAGTTGGGGTTCCAAGAACCCCCAAGAGAAAATGCAAGGGCTTTTGTAAGTCCGAATGTCGGTAGCAACATAATCCCCATTTTCATCTTCCTCTCAATTCTACTCGGAATTCTGACGCTGATAATCTTAGGAATCGTGAAACTGGTCGAGATTATTTTCGATTGACCCGATTGAGTAAGAGGAATTTGTTCGAATCGCTTCCTTTTCGTATTTGGACTTTATGATCGTCAATGACAAAAAATACCGCGAACGCGTCTACGCCATCGTCCGGCAGATACCGCCGGGCCGCGTAATGACCTACGGCCAGATCGCGATGATCCTCGGCGAAGGCTACACCGCCCGCACGGTCGGCTACGTAATGCACGGCGCGGGCGACGAGGTCCCGTGGCAGCGGGTCATCAACTCCCAGGGCAGATGCTCGACCGGCCGCCTTACCCTCCCGCACAACCTCCAGCAGGAGATCCTCGAGTCGGAGGGCATCGAGTTCACCAAGAGCGGCAAATGCGACCTCAACAAGTACCGCTGGTACCCGAAAGGTTCTGAACCAGACGACGATGACCGCCCAAGCCTGCTTTCTTGAAGCCATTTTACAAACCCGGCCTGCCTGCAAGCTGATACAAGCCGACGGCATCGCATTCAGGGCCGTCAGCCTCGTAAAGGAGAAATGTTTATAGAATCGGATCGCCAAAAGAATTTCAGCCCCATCGGGGCAGCGTACACCGCTCCTAACGGGGCTTGCGATGAATCTTGGAGCCATTTTTTCGGTTGTTGTTCCATAGCTATGCTTCTAGGTGACGGCTCGGGTAGTAAATTGGCCTCTTACCCGACACAGCCTTTTTTCAGATTGCGGCATCGAAACCCGTGTAGTCGATCCACGCGATTCACGAATTAAAACTCGAATCCTATGAAATGGAGAGTCTCGATAGTTGTTCTTGCGTTTGCGTTGTCAGCGATCGTTAATGTGACACTCGCTCAAAGGCCTGTCCCTACACCTTACGGCCCGTTGATCAAACTCCTCAAAACTCCGGATCGCGTGCAAGCCGTTGAATATTCGCCGGATGGAGGTCTTCTCGCGGCCGGTTTCGGCTGGAACTCTCAAGGTGGCGTTAGGATCTGGAGAACTTCTGACCACACGGTTGTGGCAAACCTGGACGTCGGCGATGGCGACGACGGCAATATTGAACGCATTAGTTTTTCAAACGACGGACAATTGTTTGCGGCTGCTGCCTGGAGCGGTGACGTATTTATTTGGAAGGTCGGTTCTTGGACCACCCTTAAGAAAGTCCTTTCAGAACAAGAGGAAGCCGAATCTCTTAATTTTTCTCCCGACTCCAAATCGCTTTTGCTCGCTACAGAGAACCTGGTGGTTGTTTACGACCTTACTAGCGGCAAGCAGCGGATCCTCGCGAGAAAGGGCGGAAACACCTCTATTGTCAGCGCGCAATTCTCAAGCGACGGCAAAAGTGTGATCGTGTGCGAGGATGGCTCAATTCGGATTTTGAATTTTGCAGATGGAAAAGAGATCAAAAAGTTAGCACCCGCCGACGTTAGTTTTTTCGGTACTGTAACAAAAAATGGGCAATTTCTCGTCTCGGGTGGCGGAGCTATTTACGGATCGAAGTCGGTCGAGGTTAGACGAATGACCGACGGCAACAAGATCAGTGAGATTTCCGGATTTCGGAGCGGGCTATTCGCTTTGGCGATCTCGGCTACCGGGGAGAAATTCGCGGTTGCTGGAGGCGACTACGGTGGTGGAGGTGATCTTAGTCTTTGGGGCACACAAGCTGCGCGGGAAATTGGATTCGCTTCGTTCGGCGATATGCCAATTCAGGCTCTCGCTTTCAGCCCGAACGAGAAGACGCTTGCGGCAGGAAGCGATAATGGTTATGTGCTTTTGTATGAAGTTGATCGAATAAAGGGACCCGAAGTTGAGAAGCAAACCTTCGCACTTTGTGGAGAAATAGTTCGCGAAAACGATACGCTATTCGTTGTTCCGCTTTCCAAAGTACCCGGTGTTCAAAGCCAGGAATTTCGATATAACTGGAAGCTCGAGATTTCGAACGTCGAAAGTGTAAAGATCATGGGACGCTCTGCGGTTGCCCTGGATGAGTGGGCGATCGAGCGAAGTTCTGCGAATGACAAGATTCGTGTTGACCGGCTTCGAGCGCTCGGACCAACCGTTAGAGAGAACTCTGACCACATTGTGTTTGGGGACGTTCAGAATCCCGGTTGGAACAAAGGCTTTATTACGAAGGTCTACTTCGATGGCACTTTTGTGACCACCGACAATCCTGGGCGTTGTATCGCCACCGGTTCGATTGCTCGGAGTGGTTTCGATTTTGCCGGCGTCAAGAAACGTCTGATCGATGTCGGTATCCTTAGCGTCCCGAAAGAACCACTAACTCTTGGTGCTGCTCATTTTCGAACCAAGTTCATTGAATTAACCGTTAACGGGCAACAGGAACTTCGAACGGATGCCGAAGACATTGGCTTGCTGCTCAAAGGCGGGCAAGCAAAGAAACGAAATGCGTTTGAGAAAATCATTTCAAGGGTGGAAGCCTTCATCACTTCGCTGCGGACGAGCTCACCCGCGAATACTGCTCAATAAAAAGCTGAGGCTCGGTGACTAAGCCGACATACTCTGTCAAATGGAATTCCTTCAAAAGCCTTCATCAAGCGATTGATGACAAAGGCTAGGAAAAATCCGTTGACGGTAATGTGCTATCTATGCAACAATATCCCGTCGAGAATATCGGCCGATCTTTGAAAACCTAACCTTATGGCCCTCCTCCGAAAAGTTTTTCGCAATTTCGCGGAACACTGGCTGATCGGCGAGCTAACTACCCTTGTTTCAATAGTTTCCATGGTCCACTCGATGGTGGACCATGCTCGGAACATGGCGGAACAGCTTAGACGAGGAAAAACCGGTAAGTCTCTTCACCTGCCCCACTTAAGCTTGTTCCGAAGGACATCGAAGTAATTCCGGTTCGGCGGCTGGATTATGTTGAACGTGGTGCGGCTTTTGCTGATCTTCACCCGGTCGCCGTCGGCCATCGTATGCCCGATCTGGCCGTCCAGCGTGAGGACAACGCCCTCGTTCTCGTTGATCAGCTTCAGCTCGATCTCGGCCGAATCCGGCACGACGATCGGTCGGTTGGTCAGCGTGAACGGGCAGATCGGCGTCAGGACGACGGCGTTCATCGAAGGATAGATGATCGGCCCGCCGGCCGAGAGGTTATAGGCGGTGGATCCGGTCGGGGTCGATACGATCAGGCCGTCAGCCCTGAAAGAATTGACGAACTGGCCGTTCAGCGAAACGTCGATCTCGATTATCCGGGCAAGTGCGGCCTTGTTGATCACGACGTCGTTCAGCACCCGGCCCGAAGCCCTGACCGTGTCGTTCCGAATATGCTCGGCCCTCAGCATCACCCGGCTGTCTATCTCGAACTCGCCGGCGATGATCGCTTCGAGTGCGGGGAACATTTCTTCGATCCTGAATTCGGTCAGGTAGCCGAGGCTACCATAGTTCACGCCCATTACAAGCGGTTCCCGGTCGCCGATCGACCGTGCGGTCGAGATCATCGTTCCGTCGCCGCCGAGAACGATGATCAGGTCGGCCGCGAACACAGGCGATGTGCTTTCAGCCGGGCCGCCGTCGTTTTCGGCGGGTTTTCCGCTCTGGACAAACGGGTCACCGGCCGTCGCAAGCCCGTGCGTCTCGAGCCATTCCGAAAGCTCCAGGGCCGTCCGCAATGCGTCCGGATTGTTCGGCTTCACGACGACACCGGCACTCTTTATCGATGATGGGGTCATTTGATGGGCATCCCGACCGATAATGATTGAACAAATGTGTACAAAAAACAAGCCGGATCTCCGGGCACGGCCGGCTTGGGTCAGGTGTCAGCCTTATCCGAAAAATGTGGGACGACGGCTGTTTTGTGTCTATTATTCAACAGATCTCGCCGACTCAGGACGCGCTTTCCCGGGCGACCGCCGGGCGGCCGAAAGCATCGAATCTGTCAACGGCACAGTTACTGAAGGAAGCTGCACCCTTTGAAAAATTGGTTGCTGAATCCGTTTTTGTTATGATTGTGGTTTGCCCTTGACGAGCAAAGAATCAAACTGCCCAGGATGTAAAGATGTTAACGTTTTTCAAAAGACTCGAAAAGACCCGTAATTTTGTACTCATGGCGTTCGCCGTTATCATGGTGGCGAGCCTCGTGCTTTTTTATAAGCCTTCGGACCCGGCGCTTGGTGCCGGATTGAAGAACAGCGCAGAGACGGCCGCCAGGGTCGGCAGCGAATATATAACCGTTGGCGACGTGGCCCGGCAAAAAGAGAATCTCGCAAGGCAAAGGCCGGGCATGCCGGCGACCGGGAAAGATCTACTTGAGGTACTGATCGCGGGACGGATCGCCAGGATCGAAGCCAAACGGCTCGGATTAAGGGCATCGGACGCCGAGGTGGCCTCATACATTCGCCGTGAGTACAAGCCGGACGACGGACGGCCGTTCGACCGGCAGTTGTACGAATTGAATATAAGCGAGACCGAAGGCAGCGTGGCCGCTTTTGAAGAAAGGATCCGCGACGACCTGAGCGCTCTTAAGATGAGGACTTTCATCACGTCCGGAGTGACGGTTTCGGACGAAGAGATCCTCGAGGACTTCAAAAGAAAAAACGCCAAGTTCGACCTCTCGTACGTTTCGGTCAACGTCTCGGACGTAGCCGCGACGATCACGCCTTCCGAACAGGACATCCGCGATTATTTCGAAAAGAACAAGGCACTTTACTATATTAGCTCGCCCCAAAAGAAGATCCGCTACATCTTCATCAACACCGCAAAGATCGGCGAAAAGCTCAACCTTACAGACGCCGAGCTTCAGGCAGAGTACGAACAGCTGCCGGCAGATAAAAAGATCGCGGGCGTGATGGGCCAGGAGATCGTCCTGCGAATACCGACGCCGGCCCAGGACGGCGATATCTATGCAAAGGCGAATGAGATTCGCGACCGGCTGACGCGTGGAAGCCAGTTTGTCACCGAGACCGAGTTTGCGGACGTGGCCAAGGGCCAGTCAGAAAACCCGGCGACCGCCCGGAACGGAGGCAATTTGAGCGGTCCGGTCCGCGAAAACCCCAATAATCCGACCGACCCCTATCAGCAGCTTCTGACGATGAGGCCCGGTCAGGTCAGCCCTCCGATCGGTTATGAGGGGCGTTATTTCCTGCTTAGACGTGGCGAGGAAGTTCCGAAGACCTTTGAGATGGCCAAAAAGGAGATCGAGGTCAGCCTCCGCAACCGGCGCGCATATTCGATAGCCGCCGAGTTGGCGCAAAAGGTCGCTGATTCGCTGAAACAGAACAAGGATATCCAAAAGACCGTCGCGGATTTCGCCGCCGAGGCCAATATGAGTCCTTCGGACATGGTCCGTGAGACCGGTTTCGTCAAACCTGGTGACGATGTCCCGAACATCGGCAACTCGCCGCAGTTCGAAGAGGGCATTGCAGGCCTTGAGAATCCGAACGACGTGGGCGACAGGATTCCCATCCAGAATGGATTTGCCGTGCCGCTCCTTGTCGAAAAGAAAGACCCACGTGACGCGGAACTTGATGAGGTCAGGGCGCAGGTCATCGAATCGGTCAAACTTGAAAAGGCACGTGCCCAGATCCAGGACATCGCAAACCAGATCGCCGCCGGAGCAGCGACACCGGGAGCCCTCGCGTCGGCCGCCGCTGCGAAGGGCTTAAAGGTGCTCGAGGCCAAGAGCCATTCGCTGGGTTCGCCGCTTGGCACAGGCCCTTCTGCCTCGACGAATAAGGACCTCGAAGATGCCGTTTACGCGATGAAGGAAGGCGACGTGACGAAGACGCCGGTAAATATCGGCGACAGCTGGATCGTGGTCGGCGTAAATAAACGAACCGAGGCGAGCATGGAAGAGTTTGCCAGGGACCGTGACCGCCTAAGGGATGAAATGCTCGACCGAAAACGCGGCGAACTCTTTGTCGATTACATGCGTGCCGTCAGGCGCCGGATGGAGTCCGACGGAAGCATCGTGATCTATGAAGATGCGGTCGCTAAGGTTGATCAGCAGGTCGCAACCCCCGAGATCCCGTTGGATCTCCCGACCCAATAGATCCGTAATGTTGAGGTTCAGCGGCGGGCTGTCATGATCCGGCAGCCCGTTTTCTTGTTTACCACCAGCCAAGCAGCTTCCACCAGGCGGGCCCGACGATCCCCCAGATGAGGATATTTATGATCGCCGCGATCAGACCGACCGTCCACCACCGTCGCTGCGTAACATAACCCAGCCCGAAATAAATTGGAGCGGGTGTCGTGCCGTAATGGGTCAGCCCTGCCGAGAGGTTGGCAAAGTACGTAAGCAGGAGGACCGTTAATCCGGCGGGTGCGCCGACGGCGACCGTCACCAAAAGGAACGGCACGAACATCGCCATCACGTGCGCCGTGATCGAGGCGAAGCCGTAGTGGGCGAAGAAAAAGACGAGGGCAAGAATGGCGAGAGCGACCGGCCAACTCCAACCGCCCGTAAAACCGGAAACGGAAGAGGCAAAGATCGACGGGATATTCGTCTTTCCGAGCTCTGAGGCCATCATCACGAGACCGCCGTACCAGATAAAGACTTCCCAGGCATGCGTCTCGTCGATCAGATCCCGCCATTCGAGAACCCTGGTCACAAGCAGTGTCGCGATCCCAACGAACGCGACAACCGTAGAGTCGATCCCGTGCCAGAAAGCGGTGATCCAGAGAATGACGACGGCAACGAAAACGAAGAGGAGAATCTTCTCGTTAATTTGGAGCGGGCCTTGTTTCTCGAGCTCATCGCGGGCAAATGCCACGGCGTTCGGTGTCTCGGTGATCTCCGGTGGAAAAAACTTGTAGATCATCACCGGGACCACGATCAAAGAGATCAGGGCTGGAACGATCGCGGAAACGAACCAGATAGAATAGGTCAGGTCGATCTCTGTATTCTCTGCGGTCAGCCGGCGAATGATGATGTTCGAGGCCTGGCCCGTCAGAAAGGTCGCGCACAGTACGACCTCGCACTGGTACAGCATCGTCATCAGGAACGTCCCTAGCCGGCCCGCGGTGCCGTCGTCCGGACGTGAATCATAGGTCTCGGTCACGCTCCGGGCGATGGGAAGGATGATCCCTCCGGAACGAGCCCCGGTGGACGGTATGAATGACGCAAGAATGAAATCCGTGAATACAAGCGAATACCCGAGGCCGAGCGTTTTTCGCCCGATCATCCGGATGAACATAAGCGCGATCCGATGGCCGAGCCCCGTCTTGATCATTGCCCTCGAAATGAAAAAGGCCGCCAGCACAAGCCAAACGAACTTATCAGCATAACCAGTCAGCGCCCGATCGATCGGCACCGCCCCCGTTAGAGCAACGGCAATGACCCCGAGAAAGACCATCGCGCTTCCCGTCAGCGGCTGAACGATGGAACCGACGATCGTCGCAATGAAGATCGAAAGCAGCAGTCGATGTTCGACGGGCCCGGCGCCTTCCGGCACAAGGAGGAAAACGCCGGCAAAACAGCCGGCCACGATCAGCCACTTGACCAACTTGTTGGACATAACAAAAGAACGCAGGGTTCACGGAGTAACACGACCCTGTGAACACTGCGGTCTATATCAATAGGTCGGACCTATTTTGCGTGCAATTCAGCGTAATGGACAAAGAACCAATAAGTTATTGCCGCCCACGCCGCCAGGTTCAAAAGTGAAGCGATCAGTCCAAGCTGTCGCGTCTTTGGATTGCGGCCGCCGCTTCGGTCGCCCTTGCCGTACATCAGGACCGCCACAAGGGTCCCGGTCACAAACCAGGCAAACGTGCGCACCGCCACCTCTATCCAGGCCGCCCCCCAAACCTGCCAAATCGTCAGCGCGATGGCAAGCACCATCGCGAGCATGGCGGCGATCGGAGGTTTATATCCGGCCGGCGTCTCAACATTTGCTTCGGCATCCGACACCTTGCCCAGACGGCTATGGTTATAGCTATAGGCAAAATAGACCACAAGTCCGATCGACATCCAGACGATCAGCCGTATCCAGGTATCCAGCGGAAGGCTGTTCATCAGGTAAGCGGCCGAAAGTACGGTCGCGATCGGAACGAACGGCGACAGAGGCACCTTGAACGGCCGGTTCAATGCGGGGTTGGACGACCGAAGGATGATGATGCCGGTCGCAACGATGACGAACGCAAAAAGCGTCCCGATGCTGACCAACTCACCGAGGAGTCCGATCGGGACAAAGCCGGCAAGTATGGCGACGATCGCGCCCGTTATGGCAGTCGTGACGTGCGGAGTACGGAATTTCGGGTGGACCTTCGCAGCCCACTCGGGCAGCAGTCCGTCCTTTGACATCGAGTAGAAAACGCGGGGTTGGCCCATGACCATTACGACCATTGTCGAACTCAGGCCTAGAACCGCACCGACCTTGATTATGAACGGAAATGCCGCAAGGACCGCACCCATAGTGGTGCCCGCGGAGACTTTTACAGCTTCATCGATCGCAACCGCGATCGGTGCTGCAGCATTGGTCAAAAGCTTGTAATCAACCAGGCCGACCATTATTCCCGCGACCAGGATATAAAGCACGGTACAGATCGCAAGTGAGCCCAGAATACCGATGGGCATGTCACGCTGAGGATTCTTCGCCTCTTGCGCAGCGGTCGAAACGGCGTCAAAACCGATGTAGGCGAAGAAGATAACGGCTGCACCCGTCACCACGCCGGTGAATCCGAACGGCATGAACTGCGCGCAACCTGGATCTCCCGGTCCGCAGCCAATGCCGAGGTTGCTGGTATTCACATAACCGATGCCGGCGACGATGAATAGCACCACGACCAGCACCTTGATGATAACGATCAAAGTGTTGAAGGTAGCCGATTCCTTGATGCCTCGGATCAGGAGAAAGGTCACCGCCACGGCGATGAGAAACGCCGGCAGATTGAATATTCCGGTAACCGTGGAGCCGTCCGACAGGGTTACGGTTTGGCCGGGCGGAGCTGCGAATGCAGGCGGAAAATTGATCCCGATGTCCTTCAGAAAGCTGACCACATATCCTGACCATCCGACGGCGACCGTCGCCGCCCCGAAAGCATATTCAAGGATGAGGTCCCAACCTATGATCCAGGCGATAAACTCGCCAAGTGTTCCATACCCGTAGGCATATGCCGAACCCGAGATAGGGACACTTGCAGCGAATTCCGAATAGCAAAGGGCCGCGAACGCACTTACGATTCCGGCCAGGATCATTGAAATGACGACCGCCGGACCCGCATGCTTACCTGCCGCCTGCCCGGTAAGAACAAAAATACCAGTACCGATAATGGCGCCGACGCCGAGCATCGTTAGATCGAGACCGGTCAAGGTCTTTTTCAGAGTATGCGTACCGGTCTCAGATGCCTCGGCAACGATCTGGTTTATTGGTTTAGTCGCAAAAAGTGACATTAAAACCTCCTACATGGTGAAAAAGTAGATCTATGATCCGCCGGCAGCGGCCGATTGGCCGGACAGCGAACGCCAAATGAAAAACACCGGCACGCCGGTCAAAACGATCAATAGACCCGGCCAAGTGGCAGTAGTTTGGTAAACGAACAGAACGACAAGGATCACCGCCGCACCGACGCAGTATAGTGCCGGAATGATCGGATATCCAAACGCTTTGTACGGCCGCTCGGCATCCGGTCGCTTAACGCGGAGCACGAAGATAGCGGCAATCGCTAGAATATAGAAGATGAGCGCTGCAGAGATCACATAGGTCAGCAGGTCATTGTACAAGCTCCCGTAGCTGCCATCCGCTCTCACCGTCCGCGGAAGGACATAGAAAGATGCAAAGATGCCTTGAATGACAAGCGCCCACGCCGGGACATGAAATTTGTTCAACTCGCCGGCCGCGCGGAAAAACAGTCCGTCCTTGGCCATCGCAAAATAGGCCCGCGGTCCGGCGAATATCAAGCCGTTGTTGCATCCAAACGTAGAGATCATTATTGCGACGGCCATCAAAGCAGCCCCTGCGCCGGGAAAGATCACTTCAGCCGTTGCCGAGCCGACGCGGTCGCTCGGGACCTTTTGAATGTCCTCGAACCTGAGCGTGGCCAGGTAAGCAATGTTCGCCAGCAAATAGAGGCCGATGACGCCGCCGGTGCCAAGCAAGAGCGACAGCGGCAGATTGCGTTTCGGGTCTTTCACTTCGCCCGCCGTGAAGGTCACGTTATGCCATGCATCGGCCGAAAAGAGCGAATTCGTCTGCGCAACACAAAGGGCAACGAAGAGCCCGAAAGCCGCGGCGGACGTTAGGCCGTGGCCGACGTCCTGCAGGCCTCCGCGAACGGTCCAAAGGTCGCTGAAATTCGCGGAGGCGATCTCCGGATACGACACAAGCCCGACGCCGATACCCAGCAGGATCAGCGCGATCAGCGATCCGGTCTTTGCAAAGGTGAATATATTCTGGATCAGTTTGCCGAGATATAGCCCCCTGGTGTTCAGCACCGTGAGCAGGGCGATCATCAGGATCCCCAGAAGCTGGGCCGTCGAAAGCGAGAAGGCGTAACTCGATGAGCCGATGCGGAAAGGTTCGACGATATAGCTCGATTCGGAGATCTGTGGGACGAGGATGCCTGTGAACCGGCTGAAGGCAACTGCAACCGCGGCGATCGTGGCGGTGCCGATCACGAGGAAGTGCGTCCATCCGTAAAGGAAACCCCAGAGCGGCCCGTACGCCTCTTTGAGATATACGTACATCCCGCCCGCCCGCGGCATCATCGCCGCCAGCTCGCCATAAGAAAGGGCCGCGCCTACTGTCAGGAACCCGGTTATCAGCCAGACCACAAGGAGCCAGCCTGGCGAACCGACCTGCCTTGCGATATCCGCAGAGACAATGAAGATGCCCGACCCGATCATCGTGCCGGCGACGATCATGGTCGCGTCCAGGAGCCCGAGGCCGCGAATAAATCCTTCTCTTGTCTCCTGCTCCAGCTCAGCAACGTCTGTTGCCATACATTTATGCGGCGGGTAGAACCGGCGGGCGTGGCTGTCTGCCCAAGCCCGGATCCGCTCCGTTAGATCTTCATTCGATCAATAAGGCAAGAATTAACGACGCTTATTATACGCTTCCGCCATCCCTTGTCGAGCCGTAAAATGCTTTTTCCAAAGGCAGAGGTCACTATAGATCGCGCGAAAAGGGCCGGTCTAGCCGGCCCTTTCACAAAAGAAATGACATGAAACTAGGCTTTCCCGATAGCTTTAAGATATCTTGCCAGTTCCTCACGGACCTTTGGGAAAAGGAAGAACAGGCCGATCATGTTCGGGAACACCATCGCCAGGATCATCGCGTCTGAGAATGCAAGCACCGAACCGAGCGAAGCGGCCGCACCGATGACGACAAACAAACAGAAGATGATCTTGAATGACATATCGGCAGCGACTGACCTGCCGAATAGATACTTCCAAGCCTGCAGGCCGTAGTACGACCATGAGATCATTGTCGAAAACGCGAACAGTGCGACCGCGACGGTCAATACGTAATCGAAGTGCGGAAGGATGTCGTTGTAGGCACTTGCGGTCAACGCCACACCCGCCGTCGTGCTCGTGTCCGCGACCTGGCCGTAAACGAAGTGGCCGTCCATGTTGTAGAGAACGATCACGATCGCGGTCATCGTGCAGATGACGACGGTATCGATGAACGGTTCCAGCAGTGCGACGATCCCTTCGCTGGCCGGATACTTTGTTTTCACCGCAGAGTGAGCGATGGCAGCCGAACCGGCACCCGCTTCATTCGAGAACGCTGCACGGCGGAACCCTTGGATAAGGACACCGGCGATACCGCCAACCGCAGCCGTCGGTGTGAAAGCTCCGGCGAAAATAACGCCGATCGCGGCCGGGATCTCGCTAAAGTGGGCGAAGATGATGATCAAGGATGCGACAACGTAGATGATCGCCATCAGGGGAACAAGCTTTTCGGTAACGTTCGCGATCCGCTTGATACCGCCGATGATCACGACCGCAACGAGGACGGCCATGATGATCCCGATCACCGTGCGGCCCGCTCCACCGGCCTGAATTCCAAATGTATTGATCAGCTGCGTGGTCGCCTGATTAGCCTGAAAGGCGTTGCCGCCGCCGAACGATCCGCCCACGCAGAGCAACGCGAATATGACAGCAAGGACCTTTCCGAATCCGCCCATCTTCAATTCGGCAAAACCCCGAGAAAGGTAATACATCGGGCCGCCGTGGACGGTGCCGGTCGAATCAACGTCGCGGTACTTTACGCCGAGCGTACACTCGACGAACTTCGACGACATCCCGAGCAGTCCGGCTACGATCATCCAGAAAGTGGCACCCGGGCCTCCGATACCGATCGCGATCGCGACGCCGGCAATATTCCCCAACCCGACCGTGCCTGAAACCGCGGTTGCAAGAGCCTGAAAGTGGTTGACCTCACCGTGATGGCTTTCATCCTTGATCGTCCGCATCACATCGCCTTCCTCAGTCATTTCGACCTCGGCCGTAGGATAGGAATGCGGCTCCGAATGCTGCGGATCGTCCCGCATTTCGATGTCGTCGTACTTGCCGCGAACGACCTGCAAAGCCAGCGGAAATCGGCGGATATTTACGAACCCGAATGCGACCGTGAAGAAAGATGCCCCGACGACCAAAAGGTAGAGGACGATTGGCAGATCGAAGGGAGTGGGCAAAGGTGCCGGATAGAAAACAATTGCTTCCCAGGCCGCCGAGATCGGAGCGAAAGCGGCATCGATCCGCTCGTCGAGACCCTGATCCTGGGCAAACGTAGAAACCGGCATTATGACCGCAAGCGACAAAAATAGTGCCAACCGATTGATTCTGTCCTTCATTTACACCTCTACTTAATTTTTTCTTACCGCTGATCGTTTCTTTGCGGGACTGCGTACTAAGGAGAGTCGGTACGCTTTGGAGTTATCCGTGCATTATACCCGATTTATATGGCATGTCGAGCAGGTCTGGGCTACTATCTTCGATAAATACTATGGACGCGAAACTTGATACGCCGCCGCTCGGCGACATACCTGCCGAAGATTTTCGAAGATTTGGACATCAGATTGTCGATCGGATCGCGGACTATTTGGATGAGATCGAATCGCTGCCAGTCCTTTCACAGGTCGAGCCGAACTGGCTGAAAGGCGAATTGCCAGAGTCGGCGCCGGAGAGTGGCGAGGACTTCGCGGACGTTCTCGCCGATGTCGATAAGCTTATCTTTCCCGCCGTGACAAACTGGAACCACCCGAACTTTCACGGGCTTTTCTCGACGTCGGGCTCGTCGATCGGCGTATTCGCCGATATGTTCGCAACCGCGTTCGACATGAAAGCGATGCTTTGGCGGACGTCGCCCGTATCGACCGAACTCGAGGACGTTTCGCTCGACTGGCTTCGGCAGATGATGGGTTTGCCCGAGGCGTTCGAGGGCATCATCTACGACACAGCTTCGGTCTCGACGATGCACGCGATCGCGGCGGCACGCGAACGTGCCGGCCTTGACGTACGCAACCTCGGGATGAGCGGGCGTAACGATCTGCCGCTGATGACCGTTTACACGAGCGAGCACGTTCATTCGTCGATAGACAAATCGTGCATCACGCTCGGGCTCGGTACGCGAAGCCTTCGAAAGATCGCTGTTAACGAAAGATTCGAAATGATCCCTGAGGCATTGGCCGAGGCCATCGAAAAAGATATCGAAGCCGGCCATGTTCCGATCTGCGTGATCCCCACCGTCGGGACCACGTCGACCTCGAGCGTCGATCCGGTCGATGCGATCGCGGACATTTGCGAGAAACACGGCATCTGGCTGCACGTGGATGCGGCTTACGCGGGTTCGGCGGCGATCGTGCCGGAGATGCGGCATTACTTCCAGGGCTGGGAGCGTGCCGATTCCATCGTGACCAATCCGCACAAATGGCTTTTCACGCCGTTCGATCTGTCGGTGCTTTATTGCCGCGACCTCGGCGACCTGAAGAAAGCATTTTCGCTCGTGCCTGAATACCTGAAGACGAGCGAAGAACCGACCGTGAAGAACGGTATGGACTACGGCATTCAGCTCGGGCGGCGTTTCCGGGCATTGAAGCTATGGTTTGTGATCCGTTATTTCGGCCGCGAGGGATTGATCGACCGCATCCGCGGCCACTGCCGGCTGGCACAATTGTTCGCATCTTGGGTTGAGGAATCGCCTAATTTTGAACTGCTCGCTCCGGTGCCGTTCGCGCTCGTGTGCTTCCGCGCGTGTCCGGCCGGCGTCGACGATCTTGACGCCTTCAACGAGCGGATCATGAACGAGATAAACGCATCAGGCGATGCTTATATTTCGCATACGAAGCTCAACGGCAAGTTCACCTTACGTCTTTCGGTCGGAGGCGTTCGTGTCGAGGAAAGACACCTTAAGAAGGTTTGGGACCTGCTCAATAGTAAAGTTAAAACGTTATGATCGTACGATGTCCCGACTGCGGTTCCCGAAATCGCGTCCTTCCCGAAGCAGCACTGAAAAAACAGCCGGTCTGCGGCAAATGCGGACGTTCTTTGCCGACTCCGCCGGCTGGGCCGGTGACCGTGACGGACACCAACTTTGGAGAACTTGTGGAGGCGTCACCGTTGCCGGTACTTCTCGATCTGTGGGCAGCCTGGTGCGGACCCTGCAGGGTGATCGCCCCGACGATAGAAGCGCTTGCCAACGAGCTTGCGGGCAAGGTGCTGGTGGGTAAACTCGACGTCGATGCAAACCAACGAACTGCGGCACGTTTCGGTGTCCAAGGAATACCGACGCTACTGATCCTGAAGGACGGCCGCGAGGTCGATCGTCTTGTCGGCGTGCAATCGCGTGAGGCCATCCTCCAGCGGCTGCGGCCGCATTTCTAATTTTTTTCCTCTTTCACCTCTTCCCAGATCTTGTGTCCGTGCGTTTCTCGCAGGAAGATCGCGCCGACGACGAATGTTATGGCGGCGATCGCCATGGGGTAATAAAGCCCGGCGTAAATGTTTCCGGTCTGGGCGATCAGCGAAACGCCGATCAGCGGCAGAAGGCCGCCGAAAACGCCGTTACCTATATGGTAAGGGAGCGAAAGTGCCGTGTATCTTATTTTTGCTGGGAACGCCTCAACTAGGAACGCGGCGATCGGTCCGTAGACCATCGTCACCCAAAAGACCTGGATGAAAACAAGTAAGATCAGCCATCTGGCCGAAGGATCGGTAAGCAGGCCGCCAATGCCGCTATACGGGATCACCCTCTCCGCTGGAACTAAAGAACCGTCATCGGCGCGCTTTTGCGGCGTGAGCTTGATCGCCCCGGTTACCGGATCTTTTGTCGAACTTGCCGTAACAACGTTCGAACCCGCGGCCGACTGCATCGCGCTGTAGATCGGCATATACGTCAGCACCGCGAGCAGGCATCCACCCAAGATTATCCATTTCCGCCCTATTCGGTCGCTCACGGCCCCCCAGATAACAAAGAACGGCATCGCCAGGAGCAGGGCTATCGCGACAATGTATTGCGACGAGACCGTGTTGACGTTCAAGATCGACTGCAGGTAGAACAATGCGAAGAACTGGCCTGCGTACCAAACCACGCCTTGTCCGGCCGTAGCACCGAAAAGCGAGATCAGCACCCGCTTCAAGTTTTGCCATCGCGTGAAAGCCTCGATCAGCGGGTTAGCGGAGGTCATTCCGGTCGATTTCACGTGCTGGAAGATCGGCGATTCCTCCATTCGCAGGCGAATATAGAGCGAGATGGCCACCAGGATGATCGAGATCAGGAACGGTATGCGCCAACCGGCGATCGTGCCTTCGGTGCCGGCGAACTGGCCCGGTGTCATCAGGTTCTGGACAAACAGGATAATTATCAGCGACATGAACAGGCCGAGAGTCGCCGTTATTTGAATGAACGATGTGTAGAAGCCGCGTTTGTTGTCCGGCACGTGTTCCGCGACGTAAACCGCCGCCCCGCCGTACTCGCCGCCAAGCGCGAGGCCCTGTAAAACCCGAACAAGCAGCAATCCTATCGGAGCGGCCCAACCAATGACCTCGTAGGTCGGCAGGAACCCGATCACCGCCGTCGAGCAGCCCATGATCAGCAGCGTGACCAGGAACGCATATTTGCGGCCGACGATATCTCCGATCCGTCCAAAGAAAAGTGCCCCGAACGGACGTACAACAAAGCCGACCGCAAACGTCGCTAAATAGGCTATATAGGCGAATGTGTCGTTTCCCGGCGGGTAAAATAGTGGGGCAATTATCGGTGCAAGGCTGCCGAAGATGTAGAAGTCGTACCATTCGATCATCGTCCCGATCGACGATGCCCCTATCACCTTCCAGATCTTGTTTTTAGAAATACCATTATCGGTCTCTGCCATCGATCCCTCTCGTTCAACACGGATACGGCATTTTCACCGAGAGTGCGGAATTGCGCAAAGAGTCTTAGATACTTCCCTTTGAGATCGATTTGAGTTTCCTGGACTATGCATTTATGATGCGGGGCGGGTTCACCTTTTTAATTTGCAGACACATTGTGCTTGTGCGGGGATTCCTATCCCCTTGACGGGAATCGCTTTCCAGATGTTTCAGCATCCACTCTTCGGGGTTTCTGCGGCCCTTCTGTCCACAGCTTCCCATCGGACGCTTCGCCGTCTTGCCGGGACGCGGGGCCGGCCGCCCGTCGAGATGCTGGATGTCGCTCCGGCGGAGATCGAGTCGGCCGTTTGCGAACGCTCGCCTAAATTCAGAAAGGCGGCCGGGAAGGTCGCAGCTATCCTAAATGAACTTTCACTCCGGCGGCAGAGGTTCCTGACTACCGGTGATCATCTTGAGCTTTACCCTACATTCGCCTGTAACATGGTAGCCGAAGATTTCTATCACATGGTGCGCCTGACCTCGAGTGACACGGCGTTACTCTTCGACGTGGTCGTGACATTCTATGACGCTCACGAAGCGAATCGACGGGCTTTCGCCGCAGGCGGGCTGGCCGCGGTCGAACCGCATTGGCGGCGATATTTTAAGAGGGCCGTCAAGCTGAATCGCAGCCGGTCGAGTTCGCAGGCCGACATTCTTCTCCTTATCCTTGACGGCGTTGAAGCGCACCTCGCCGACCTCCCGCGGGCGCTGACACACGTTTCGGCCGTCTACGGCCGCCCGCTCGGCGTGATCGAAGATGAATATGACTCGATCGACCCGCTTATCAGTCAAAGCGTTTTCTGGTCGATCCGCGACATCCGCCGGGCCCGAAAGCTCGACGACACACGCCTGATCGAAAGGTGCATGGCGGTCGGGGCGAATTATGTGATCTACGAACGTCGAAAGGCCTGGAGGATAGCCGTGAATGACCTGCCGATGCGGACAAAACTGCCGCAGCCGGTCCTTGATCGCGATCAGATCGACAGGAGCAAACTTTCGGCCGTTTTTGACTTGATCTGTTTCCGGGCACGGGGACGTTTCGGCAGCGGTGACGAACAGAACCGGCTTCCGGACAATGACGCCCTATTCGTATCCGATAGCGTCGACAACATTGATCCGCGAAGCGTGACGTGCCGGTACCCAGGCTGAGATCACGGCCAACGCGATCATTACCGGGACGGCGATAACGACAAGCTTTACCGGAAGGACCATCGGCAGCGAAAAGCCGGAAACAACTCTGGACGCGGTATTTACTAGGAAGTAGGCGTTCATCAATCCGCCGACGCCGCCCGCAAAAAGCCCGATCAACGCGATCGCGACGCCCTCAAGCAGGATCATCTTTAAGAGCTGCCGCCTCTTCCCGCCGATCGCCCTGAGAATGCCGATCTCACGCCGCCGTTCCGCAACCGAGATGACCATCGTGTTGACCAGCCCCAGGACGGCGACAAAGAACGCGATCGCCATTTGCACATACATCAACCCGAAGAACTGATCGACGACATCTCCGACCCACCGGCGATATTCCTCGTGGGTATAAACGAAAGCTCTTTGCTCGCCGCTGAGGACGTTCTCGATCTTCGACCGCACTAGGCTGTGGTCGACGCCTGCCTTCAGGTCCAGAAGGACGTAGTCCGCATCGGTGTCCTGCCAGTATTTCGCGAGAAGGCTCCGGTCAAAAAAGATCGTGCCCGTTTGCGACCGGTAATAGTCGAGCAGGCCGACAACCGGCAGGCTCAGCGGGCCGGTCGGGGTTTCAAGCGTCACGACGTCGCCGAGGTTCACGTTCCATCTCGCCGCGAAATTGTTCGAGACAAGCATTCCTTCGCCTCGGGCGGTTATATCACGGGCTGCGGCCGCGTCGCCGACGTCCAGAATATCCGGTGCGATGTCGAAATATGCATCCATATCGTGGCTGAGCACGACGATCTCCTGACCGTCAAACGGAAAGCTGAAGATCCGGAGCGGGTCGGCACGTTCGACCTCCGGAAGCGCGGTGATCTTGCCAACGGTCTCCGCGTTGAACCGATACGTCTTGGAATTGACCTCTTCGGCGGAATTGATGACGATGTCTGCGCTGAGCGCTTTTTTGATGCTTCGGTCGACCGCTCCCTTCTGGCTTTCGATCAGTGTGGTGGTCCCGAAAACGAAAGCGAGCCCGAGCATCAGGGCGATCACGGTCGAACCGGTTCGCCGAGGTGCCCTGGCCATAGTTTCCACGGCTATCGTCCCTTCGATCCCGAAGACCGCGCTCATGACCGGACGTATCGCTTTTGCTCCGAAATAAGTTATGACCGGGACGAGCAATATCATCCCCAACTGCAGG
Source organism: Chloracidobacterium sp. (assembly GCA_016716365.1). Classification (GTDB taxonomy): domain Bacteria; phylum Acidobacteriota; class Blastocatellia; order Pyrinomonadales; family Pyrinomonadaceae; genus OLB17. The sequence goes on from JADJWM010000004.1 coordinate 48,333, forward strand.
ATCAGTGTATAAAAAAGCTGGAAGTTCAGGTCGATCGTGGGATCGGCGAATCTGACCAGTAACAAACCGGAGACGACGAGAGCGATCCCGGCAATGAACCTTGGGAACCCGATACCGGACTCCTGGTCGCGGGTCTCGACATTGTGAAGTGCCAACGCCGGGTCCAGGTTCGACGCATAACGCGCCGGGATCCAGGCCGCGGCCACCGAGGCGACCGTGCCGGCAAGGACCGCTTCTACGGCGAAACCAAAGTTGAAGTCCAGCGGTGCCGACGAGATCGCGAATCCGTAAAATGTGGCCATTACCCGCCCGACAAACCGCAACGCAAGCTGCGCAAGCAGGAATCCGACGGCGATCCCGGTCACCGAACCGATCAGCCCCATCGCCGCGGCTTCGAGCAGGAACATCCGCCGCACCTTTCGCCGCTCCAGCCCTAGCCCGCGAAGTATCGCGATCTCTTTCCATCGCTGGTTAACGCTGATGCTGAAGGAGTTATAGATGATGAAGAGCCCGATCGAGAGGGCGAAAAAGCTCATGATCGTCAATCCGTAATGCATTGACGAAACAGAGTTTTCAAGGCCCTGCCCGCGGAGGTCGGGTCGCACCGCCCTGATCCCGCTCGGCAGATGCTCGGTCAGCCGCCTCTGCAGCTCTTCCGTTTCGACACCGGCCGTGCCGGCGACATCGATGCGGTCGATTCGCCCCGTGCGGCCGAAAGCGTCCTGTGCCGCGGCGATGTCCATTACGGCGACATTCCCGTCAAAAATGTCGCCCGCACCGGTCGAGCGGAACAGGCCGCGGACCGTGAACTCCATCGGGCCCGATTGGATGTTGACCCTGATCCGGCCCCCTTCGCCGACGCCGAGCCGCTCGGCCAGCGAGTGAGTGATCGCGATCGAATCGCCGCGGCTGGAAAAGGCCAGCGGGTTCGAGATCGAGAGGCTCTCCTGATCGAACGTCCCTTGGTACAAGGTCAGGTCGCTTGTCGTATCGAGCCCCAGGATCATTATCTTTTCGGCAGCGGGCCCGTCCAGCGTCGCGAAGATCTCGCAAACCGGCTCGGCAAGCTCGACCCCCTCGGTGCCGCGGACCACTCGAAGCACGTCCTCCGAAAAGCCGGTCTCGCCGGCGACGATCTGGATCGTCGACCTGCCGGCGAGCTTGTTGATGGTCGACTGAAGCGAGTCGATCAGTGCGGAATTCGTTATCCTGACGGCGAAAAAGACCGCGACCCCCAGAGCTATCCCCAGGATCGTCAGCACCAGCCTAAGCTTGTGCCGCTGCCATTGCCGGATGGTAATGAGTGATCTTCCGCCGGTCATTCGTGCGTGATCTTTCCGTCGAGGATAGAAATGCGCCGTTCGCAATGCTCGGCCGCAGCAAGGTTGTGCGTCACCAGCATTATCGTTGTTCCGAAGGCGTCGTGCAGCCGGTCGAGGAGGTCCATCACCTCGCCGCCGCTGTGCGAATCCAGGTTGCCGGTTGGCTCGTCGGCAAGCAGAACCGCAGGTTCGAAGACCAGGGCGCGTGCGATCGCGATCCGCTGCCGCTCACCTCCCGAAAGTTCGTCCGGCCGATGCCGGCCGCGATGCTCGAGTCCGACCTTTTCAAGCATTGCCGACGCGCGTTCGATCGAGGTCTTCTGCGGCATGCCGTCCAGCCGAAGCGGCAGCGAAACGTTCTCGACCGCCGACAAAGTAGGAAGAAGATTGAATGTTTGAAAGATGAGGCCGATCTTCTTTCGACGCAGCAGCGTCACTTCATCGTCGGACATCCCCGACAGTGCCCGGCCTTCAAAATAGATCTCGCCGTCGCTTGGTTTGTCGAGTCCCGCGACCAGGTTAAGCATCGTGGATTTGCCGGAACCCGACGGCCCCATTATCGCTATGCGCTCGCCGCTGAATATCTCGAGATCGACGTGTTCCAGCGCGGTCACGATCTCGCTGGAACCATACCGCTTCGTTACATTGTCGAATCGAACGACCTGTTCCATCGATATTAGATTTGCGGCTTTGCCGCGGCGTGATAAGGTAACGGAAAAGGTGAACCCGGCCCGATAGGCCGAAGTTTGCGGACCGAGCCTATCTTAGGATAGATCGGGAAAAACGCAAAAGTTGAAGCCGGGCCGAGAGTTCTCGAACGTATGAGATCAGTTCTCCTCGCAGTAGCGGTCCTTTTCGTTTTCGGCTGTTCCGATCCGCCGCCCGCGGGCGGTCCTGCCTCCGGGCCGCGTCAGCCGAATGCCGCCGATCGCGGTGACGAACTGATCGCGGACTTTCGCAAACGCGACGCCGCCCCATTCAGGAAGACAAGGGTGCGGCTGACGACGACCGAGGGCGATAAGCAGGAGGTCTTTGAGGTCGACGTCTGGCGAAAGCAGTCCGGAAACGAGACAAGGACCTTGTCGCAAATAATTAAGCCTGTTGAAGATACGGATCTTGCATCGCTCGCCGTCGAGGTCGAAGGCCAGCCGACGAAGACGACCACTTATGTCGCGTCACGCGAGGAGTTCCGCGAGACCGACACCAACAAGATGTTCTTTGGCGGACTGACCGCTGGCGAACTGCTCGGGGAATGGGACAAATTCGATTTCGAGTTCGTCGGCGAGAAAGAACTCGATGGCCGACGCGGTTTCGAGGTCAAAGGGACCCTCAAGCCCGGCCGCTCAGGCGTCGTTTATATGATGACCATCCTGATGCGCGCCGATGATCTGGTGCCGGTCGAGCTCAAGCTTTATGATTCGACGGAACGGCACATTCGGACGTATCGGGTCGTCGAAGTCAAGACCGACCAGAGGGGGCCGTATCCTGCTCGGACCGAGGTCGAGAATCTGGTCTATAAGAATAGGACCGTTATCGAGGTGCTGAACCGCGAGTTTCCCGATAATTTAGATGATTCGTTTTTCACCCGCGACAAGTTGAAAGAGATAGCGGCCGGTGGAAAATGACCACGCCGCGCTTCGTCGTTGCGGTCCATGAGACACGGATTCCGAAGTTGAAAAGCGGCCCAGACATCACGCCATTGCGTGCCTTTTAGGCTGGAGGAAACAAGCACTGGCGTGAGTTCTGGACCGTTACTTGGATGAAAAATCTGCTCAAAAGGATCCTTCTAATTATTCTCGCCGTTTTGATAGCGGTGCAGGCCCCGTTCATTTATCGTCGATACAAGATCGGGCAGCTGGCAAAAAAGATAGAAGAGCTGAACCAAAGCCGGACACCTCCCGCCCCCGATCAGAGGTTCAAGGAATACAAGGGCATCATTCACGCCCACACCCACCTCGGCGGGCATAGTACGGGCAGTTTTGAGGAGATGATCGCGGCGGCGAATGCGAACGACCTCGATTTCGTGATACTGACCGAGCATTGGTCGGACACCATCGATACGTCGGCCATGACCCTGAACGGCATTTACGGGCAGACCCTGTTCATCGGCGGCAGCGAGATCGACACTGCCGATGCCGGAGACCGCTTTCTGATGATCCCTGGCAGCGGCGATGCCGCCTCCCTGAGAAAGGTCCCGACGGCCGCCGTGATCGACAAACTGCACGCAGAGAACCGGCTTGCATTTGTCACTTATCCCGAGAAGTTAAATTCCTGGAACGCTCAGTTTGACGGCATCGAGGTGTTCAGCCTTCACACGAACGCGAAGAAAATGAACCCGTTCACGGCGATCTTCGACGCGATCTGGTCCTTTCCCGCGTACCCGGAACTTATGCTCGCGACCTATTTCAAACGGCCGGAAGAGAACCTGAGAAAGTTCGATGAGATAGCCGCAAAACGAGAGATCAGCCTTTTTGCGGGGACCGACGCCCATTCCAATATCGGCGTCCATTTGTTCGGCGACGATGCGGGGAATAAGGGCTTGAAGATCAAGATCGACCCCTACGCAACCATATTCCGGCTCGCCCGTCAGCATGTACTGATCGAAAGAGACAAACCGCTGACGAAAGAGAGCCTGGTTGAAGCCTTGAAGGCAGGCAGATCATACATAGGCTTGGACGTTATAGGTGATACGTCGGGATTTTCGTTCGAGTGCGTGTGTGGCGACGATCTGGTTCGCCTTGGGTCTGGACCGTCAGCCACCGGTTCGCAAAAGGGGTTGCTTCGGGGAACGTCCCCGAGCCGGTCCAGGTTTGTCTTGCTCAAGGATGGACAAACGGTTTTAGAACGATCTGACGCACTCGAATTTACCCTGCCCGTTACAGAAACGGGTGCCTACCGCCTCGAAGTTTACCTCGATCAACTCGGCCCGCCCTTCGATAAAATGCCCTGGATAATCTCGAACCCCATCTACGTCCGCTAGCAGAAATTTGTGACTTACTTATTTCCTTTGGCTTGATTGTGCGTTTTGCAGAGCATCTGGCAGTTTACGATGTCCGTGGTGCCGCCTTTGCTCCAGGCTGTGACATGGTCGGCATCCATTTCGGCGGGCGACCAGATCTTGCCCTTACTAGCGTCGTGCCCGAGAGCGCACAGCGGACAGTTGGACTCGCTCTTTGCCTTCGCCGCGGTCGTCTGCTTTTCGTAGACTGAAAGCTGGGTGGCGTCATCAAACAGGCGTACCTCCAGCAATTTAAAGTTCTTCTGTCCACCGAGGATGAACTCGAATATACCGCGCTTTTTCTTGACGTAGAGATCAGCGTACAGTCGATTCACGTCGGCAGATACCTTTTTCGAATCGTAGGACTGCAAGTGATATTCCTCGTAGAGCTTGCCCCATTCCAAGCCTTGCATCTCTTTCTTAACATCTTCGAAGACGGTTGAGACCCAGTCGATGACGCTGTTGAAGTAGGTCTTCAGTTCGTTGATGCTGTTGTCGTTGCGATGAGCGCTCATGTAGCCGCCGATGTCGCCTTTGCTCACCCACTCCAGAGCCCGCTCCAAGAACTCCTGCCGGTTTGCGCTGCCTTTGACATATGCGCTCCACATCTGAATGTTCGCGTTCTGGCTGTTGCTGAACTCGGCCTTGGCAAGCGTCACGAACGGACCGGAGTAAACGGCGTTGAGCAGTTCCTGATCGTTCAGCGGCACGCCCGCGATATTGATGGTCTTGAACCACTCTTTGATCTCGGTTTCCGTACCCTCGCACTCGTAGATCAGCAACGGCGAGCGAAGTACCCTTTCTCTCTGGTCGGCGGGCAGGCTGTCGAAGTTCTTCGGATTGCCGTCGTCCATTATTGCGAACTTGTTCGTAACGAACCGTCCGATGCTCGTGATCCGCTGCTGGCCGTCCAGCACCTCGAACTTGTCGTCCGCGACCTTGTTGAAATAGATCAGCCCCAGCGGGTAACCCTTCAGCAGCGAGTGAATGACGGCCTGCTCCTTCTTTCCGCCGCCGTCCGAATAAATGTAGTTGCGCTGGTACTCGGGCTGAATGGTGAGCTTCCCGCCCAGCCCGAACAGCCCCTTGCCCTCCAACTGGTTGTACACGAACCCGTCGCATGCGGCGCTATGTTGGTTTTAAGTGTAGTCTTCACTCGTTGGCTCCTTGCGCGGGTATTTCCGGGCGACGGTGACGGATAAGAATGACGCGTTGCGACCCGCCGCTGTCGGTGCCGCCGCGAGAACGATACGCGTTGATGAACTCTCGACCGAGAGTTCGGACCCCGATTTCACGCATCATCTCTCCATCATCAGCGTTTCCGATAATCTCGAATTGGTCTGGGTTGTACCTGTCAAGAAAAGAGACCGGGACGCCCATGACGCCTTCGAAGTCGCTGGGAATGGCGTCGCTGAATGGTACTTCGATTGCGTCAAAGTTGTAGTACCGATCATACGCCGCCTTACCCCTCAATTCCTTATGTTTACTGAACCTCAAACGCCTTCAGCGGGTAATGGTCAGGACGCGAAACTGGGTCGGGACAAGCGTGCAAGTCGGGGCCTGAGTTCAGGTCCAGGAGCGACATACTCCTGAAAAGGAGGGGGGTTGGGGGCGCGGGCGGGGGGGCGGGGGCGGGGGGGGGGGGGGGGGGGGGGGGGGGGGTGGCCGGTGGCGTCTTTGATGCGCCTGGCGATGGCCTGGTTTCTTTGCTTGCCGCGGTGTATTCCGGGAAAGGAGCCCTGACCAGCGTGGGCAGACGGAGGCCTAGCTTGTTGAAATTGGCCGCGAAGTATTTGAAAAAGTTGCTTTCGAACGGATCGTCGCAGTTACAGTACACGACCTTGCCGCGAAAGGTGTCCGGGTCGAACTCGAGATAAGCTTCGACCTCCTTCTGGATGTCGATGTACTGGGTATAGAACTCGTCCTGCTTCGCCGCTTTCGCCGCCGCGAGCCCTCGATTCATTGGCTTATTGCTCATTCCCTGGGATTCTCCCGGCCATTCCTCTCCGGCATCGGGCAGTTAGATTATGCCATTTTGTTAAAAGGTGTGGCCCGGATCATTCACGATCCTCAGCCGTCTAAATATTACATTACCCTCCCAACACCGCAACGCCGGCACTCTTCGCCTTCCGCACCGCCGGACTAAGCCAGCATCGATATGTGTTTCATACATAAAATTCTTGACAAGCTATAAAACAGATGGCATCCTGTATGAAGCGACTGTCTGTTCTTTGAAAAAGCGAATTTTGGGCACGATGTGAGGGCCTGGATCGGTGAGCGTTGCAGGGTCGGCTTAATTGCCGTAAGTGAAGCGTTAGCAGATATTTACGTCTGATCGTGACGATATCGTCTCACTTGTTGGCTTTGCACTCCCAAGTGAGACGATTTCTTGCTATAAATGAAGTGGATAGTTCATTTAGGCCGTCTCACTTTGTACGCTCAACTGAGACGATTTGAGACGACGCCGGCCGCGGCCAACGCCGAAATCACCCCGCCGAAACTAAGGCCGTGTTTAATGTGAATACCCCGGCGGTCAACACGGCGATTGGATAAAGGCAAGGAAACTGATAGATTCGTGGCTGCGGTACATTGGGTTTGACCCGGCATTGGCAAACGATTCATTGGGCGCGAACATCCTAGTTGGACGTAATTATCAGAAAACGGATATTTTGAACCAGATGAGACATTTCCTGCGACAACTTTCAACAATTGCGATTGTCGCGATCGCAGCTTCCGTGACAGCATACGCGCAAGGCCAGCGGACACCTCTTGACGTAACGCACTACCAGATCGACGTTCAACTGCTTTCGGCCGAGAACAAATTGGCTGCGACCGCGGACGTAACTTTTATCCCGCTTGAAGATACGCGGTCCGTGGCCTTTGAGATGAACGGTTCGCTCAAGATCGATTCCATCACACGTACGGACCGCCCGGCCCCCGTCGCCACGCCGAATCCGCGGACCCGCCCCGCCGCTCCAGCCCAACCGCAGGCAGCGATCACCTTCATTCAGGATCAGGTCGGGATCTCGGAACTTGGGCCGAGTGTCAGGATCGACCTTGGCGAAGTGGTCACGAAAGGGACGCCGGTGACCCTGCAATTCAAATATGCGGGCATCCTGAATACCCCAAGCGGCGGCCCTTTGTTGACGAAGCGGTTGGCGTACGTAGGTGTTGATGAAGGCTATCTGATGTACGCGGCTCGCTGGTTCCCGTTCAACGATTATGCAGCCGACCGCGCGACCTCAGAGATCACGATAACGGCCCCGGCCGGGCTTCAGGTCGTCGGAGTTTCGGACGTGCCGGCAACGGCGGCAGGCGGCAAGTTCAAATTCACCAAATCGAAGCCCGGGTTGATCGGGAACATCGCTTACGGCAAATTTCTTAACCGGTCGATGCGTGTCGGCGATTTCGAGGTGCAGTTCTATACCCGCCCCGGAAATGATGCCCTTGTGGCAAGTTACGGCGAAACCCTTGGCAAGGCTCTCGTTTTCTATGCCCAGAAGTACGGCCCCGCGGAGATGGGGAATCGGCTGATCGTTGCACAGATCGACGATGAAAGCCTGGATTTCTACTCGGCTCTCGGAATGCTCTTTGTTTCCAGCAGGCAGTTCGAACAATCCCGCCCGATAACGGAGGAAAGGCTTCAGCGCGAGGCGGCTTATCAATGGTGGGGCCTTACGGTCGGCCTCAAATCGTTTGACGATGCATGGCTGTCACAGGGCCTTGCCGAATACAGCGCGTTTTCGCTGCGGGAGAGCAATTTGAATGCGGCCCAGGCCGAGGCTTTGCGCCGCGAACTCCTTGAAAAGTCCCTTACGTTCGAGCAAACCGCGTCCCTGCTTCGGGCGCCGGCAAATCTTGACGACCAGTCGGTTGCGTATCAGTACATCATGTACGCAAAGGGGGCATTTGTTTACAAGCTTTTAAGGGATACGCTCGGAAGCCAGAAGTTCGACCAACTGCTCCGGACCTTCCTCCAGGAGTATCGTGGTAAGAACATTTCTATCGATGAATTCGAGAAGCTGGCTTCGCGGATCGCCGGCGACAACCTTCGATATTTCTTTGCCCGCTGGGTCGAAGGAACTGGGGTCCCGGAGTTTTCAAGCGACTATCAGATAATCCGTACCCGCGGCGGCAAGTTCGTCGCCCGCGGCACGATCAAACAGAATTACGACAATCTGCGTTTGCCGGTGGATATCCAACTCCGCAGCGAGGGTGACGGCGGCCTGAAGACCGTTACCGTGCAGCTTGACGAAGCGACGGCCGACTTTAACATTGAAGCTGAAGGCAAACCGATCGCGGTGGTGATCGACCCAGGGTACAAGCTCCTCCGCATTTCCCCGGACCTGAGGGTCTCGTCGATCGCCCGCCGGGGCATCGAACAGTTCAAAGAGGGCAATTATGTTGAGGCCCAGGCTCAGTTCGAGGCGGCCCTCAAGCTTGACCGCTCGAATTCATGGGTCTATTACCATCTCGGCCTCTTGTTCCTTGAACAAAGGAATTACGACCTTGCGATCGATAACTTTAAGGCCGCACTCAGCGGCGATCTGAGCCCGACGTGGCTTTCGGTCTGGTCGAACATCAAGATGGGCAATGCCTACGACGCGAAGGGCGACCGGGCAAGGGCGGTCGCCGCCTATGGCCGGGCTCAGGGCATCGGCGATGATTATGATAATGCCCAGGAAGCGGTCAAGAAATATCAGGCTACTCCGTACGATCCCCGCGAGCCGAAAGCAACCGCCGTCGTAAAGGCGACGCAATAGTTGATATCGAGGAAGTGGCAGATGCCATCGTAAAAAAAGTAAGGCTGCTCAATGTACGTTGAGCAGCCTTTTCCAGTCCCCCTTTGGATCAGTTATGTCAGAACCGGAATTTCGCCCGGAACTGGCCGACGCGAGGGCCGCCGATAGAGTTTGTGATCGTTCCGAAATCAGTCCCATCCTGAAGATCGCTGTTGGGATTCGCGAAGTTGACCCGATTGAACACATTGAAGAGATCGAAACCGAGTTCGAAGCTCATACGTTCATTGATCTTCGTGCTCTTGGCAAAACTCAGGTCGAATCGATTCTGCGTCGGGCCGCGGAAGGTGTTCCTTCCAAGATTCCCGAACAGCCCGAACGCCGATGAGAAGCACGATCCGTCGATAACGTTGAGGTTATTGGCGCTAGCTTCGGAGACAGCCTGAGATGCAGTGCAGTTGGTGTTCGGCCGCCCGAATCCCAACCGCAATAGCCCGCCGGCCCCGCGAGTGACGCTCGTATAATGGGCGGCGGTTTGTACCTCTGGTTCCGAGGCGAAGACCGTGAACGGCGTGCCCGACTGCGCCTGGAAGAATCCGGATATCGACCAGCCCTTTATGAAGGCGTTGTTCGAACGCCCGGTCGGTATTTCCCATACGAAATTCGTACTGAAACGATGAGTCCTGTCGAAATCGGACGGCCCGCGGTTGTTGTCAAGATCGTACGCGCTTCCCTGGGCAATGAACCCGACGTTCGGAACGTCCGGCTTTCCGCCGCCCGCAGTGCTTCCGGGGTCGCTTGACATTACATCGAGGGACTTCGAGAACGTGTAGGCAACATTGAACTGTAGCCCGCTCGAGAGCCGTTTTGTCAGGCTGAACTGGCCGCCGTGATAGTCCGAATATCCCTTCGACTGGAGCAATAGCGCCTCCGGCACGTTGAAACCGAGGATCGGAACCCTTGCCTCGAAGTTGATCACCTGCCCGTTGGCGTTCGCAAGGTTCAGGTCGATCTGGCCGGTCACAGAATTCAGGAACCCGAACGCCCTGCCAAGCCCGCGTGCTCGTGCCGTAGATCCGGCATTCAATGGCCCGTTCGGCGAACCCGCGGCGAGATATGCCTGATTGAACCGTTCGTAGATGTGGTCCGGGTTGTTCGGATCGTTCATATCGAAGCCCTGGTTCAACGCCCGTGCGATGAGAAGATTCACACCCTTGGTGCCGACATATCGCGCCTCGAACAGCAGGTCGCGGAAAAGCTCGTACTGGACGCCAAAATTCCATTGGTGAACATACGGAGTCCTGAGGTTGCGGTCGATCGCCCTAAACTCAAACGTTTCCGCGATATTTCCCCGCGTGCAGTTCGCTCCGGTCGTTGAATTACAGCCTGAGCCCTGCGGGGTTCCCCGCGAATCGACGTAGACCGGAGTATTGTCCCTGATCTGGTAGGTCCCGTTGGCTCCGGACGATCGCACGATCCGGAACGGAAGCCACTGGTTCAATGAAATGTTCGTGGGCACGCCGGAGAAAGCGGACACGATCGGCACATTGCCGCTCGGGACGGTTATCTCAACCTCTCGCAGGAACGGGTAGTTCGAGAATATCGTGTTGATAAATGCAGCAGACGGGCGGTCGTAGAAGATGCCGTAGCCGCCCCGAAAGACCAACTTATCCGTCGCCGCAAAAGCGAAACCGATCCTCGGAGCAAAGTTGTTCAGGTCCTGGCCGTTGAGAGTGTGCTTGTTGCCCGCCACGCGTGTGGCCGATGCGGCTCCGTCAACCACTGAAAGGCCGGTCTGGCTTACGTTGCTCGGCACCAGGAAGCCGGGACTCGGATTGTCGCATAATTCGTTTGTCCCGCCGGTCGCCGTAAAGCACGGCAGCCACGGTTCAAGATCGAAATTTCCGATGAACCCGTTCTTCTCGGTCGGCCACATGAATAGTTCGTAGCGCAGCCCGGCATTCATCGTGAGCTTCCGGTTGATCTTCCAGTCACCGGAAAGGTATAGGCCGACATCCTTGAATCGAAACTGCTTGAACGTGATCCCGTACTGTGTGTCGGCCTCGGTCGCATTCCCGGTCAGAAGCTGAGTAAACGAATCGAATTTCTCGAACTCGGTAGCCTGCTCTTCCGGAAGATTGCTGTCGTACTGGTGGCTCTTGAATTCGCCGCCAAATTTGAGGCGAGGCTCTTGTAGTTCCAGCTCACATTGTCGGCGATACTGAGCGTCACCTGTTTCCTTTGGTTGAACGAGTCATTCGGGCCGCCGAATGAGAAGTTGGCAATGTTGTTCCGGCCGATGAAATGGCCGAGCCGGGTCGTTGCCGGGCTGGAATCGAACAGTGAGGCCGGATTCTGGATACCGACGGCCTCATTGCTTAGTTCCGATGCCAGGAACGGATCGTCCAGCCGCCGAGTGTTGTTCAGGGAGTAGTAGCCGAACTTGACCTCGTTGATCCAGTTCGATGTAAAGACGTGCGTATCGCCGATCGACAGGGTCTTGTTCCGGTCGGCCCGCCGAAGCATGAACGGCGATGCAAGGCTGCTCGGGTCCGGGAATGGGTCGAGGCCGGGAAAGTCCGAATAGAAGAACGTGCCGCTGAGCGTGTTCTGGCTGGAGAGTTGGCCGTCAAGCCGTGCTGTGATCTGGTTCTGCCGGAACTCCGCCGGAATGACGTCGATGACCTCGACCAGGGGGTTGTTTCGCTGGAGCGTCCGGCTGGCAACGCTGGGGAAATTTCCGAACTGATAGCTGCCGGTCCCCGACTGATCAACAATGCCCAGAGCCGTGTAATTCGTGATCGAAGGAAGTACGAATCCGCCGGTCACCGGATTCCGGAGGTTGAATAGCCTGAAAGCGACATCGCTGATGTCGGACGCGGTTAGGCAATTCGATCCGGAGCAGCCGTTGAATTGATTGAACGCAGCTGCAATGGCCGCCGGAGACCTATCATCGCCGAGGGCGCTCAGGGCCATCGGAAGGACCGTTCGCGTCCTTGCGGTCGGTACCAGGCCGGTCTTTGCATCGGTGAACTGGTATCCGCCGAAAAAAAAGAACCTGTCCTTGATGATCGGGCCGCCCAGTGTGAAACCCGTCTCGATGCGGTCGGCCTGCGGCTTTTCTTCACCGGCCTTCTCAAGAAAGAATTCGTTCGCGTTGAACGCCTTGTTCTGCATGTAGAAATAGGCGGAACCGTTCAACTGGTTCCCGCCGGATTTCGTGACAAGCTGGAAATTTCCGCCGCCGCTGCGGCCCGTCGATGCGTCGTAGAGCGAGGTCTGGAGTTTGACCTCTTGCAGCGTCTCAGGGGCCGGCGAGATATTGTCAGTCAGCGAGCCCTCGTTGCTGGTGATGTTCGTTGCATCGATACCGTTGAAAAAAGACTCGTCGAAGTGGTCCTCGTTCCGTTCACAGACGGCGAAATGTTGCCGGCACTAGCCACGCCCACCGGTGACAGTTCCGACGAAACGCCAGCCTCTGACGAAAGCAGCCCGGTGAAACTTCTGACTGAAGTGGGCGTGCGAATCAACTGCTCGCCGGTGATCTGCCTTGCTACTGCGGCACTTTCCGTCTGGATCAACGGTTGTTCGGCGGTTACATCGACGAAAACATCTGAAACGCCCACCTCAAGCGTGACGTCCACGGTGCGGGTCACAAGGGCCTCAACGTCCGTCGGTTGGCTGACGGCCTTCTTAAAGCCATCTTTTTCATATGAAACCGTATAGATCCCGACCGGAAGCTGGATGATCGTCCAACGGCCCTCGTCGTTGGTGATCGCCGCACGGGTAAGGTTCGTACCGGTGTTCCTGACGGTAACACTTGCCCCCGGCACGACGGCGTTATTCGGGTCCTTCACCGTCCCGCTCAATCCCCCTGTTGCCTGGCCGAACGCGGCCGAAGCAGAAACAAGGGCCAGGAGGATAAAAAGAGGTCCCGTCAAAAGTTTTGCTCGCATATTAGTTCTCCAAAATAAAGATCGAAAAGAAGGCGCACGAGGGACTTGTCAGCCTGAGCGGCTTTCCTCGTAGAGTTGTTTAATGTTTCTTGAAGTTTCAATCGCCAGAATAGGCGTGGCGGGTTAAACGAATCTGAAATTCATGTTAATTCGGTATTAACTTTAGCGAGCAGGCTGATGGCTTGGACGGTGGATCGAGGTCGTCCGCGGCTGCCGGAATGGATCAGCGGATCAGTGCTTCGGCTGCTGCTTCACCGGTCTCGACAGCGCCCTCCATGAAGCCCTGCCAATCTGCAATATGTTCCCCGGCGAAGAGGACCTTGAGATGAGGGCGGGCGAGCACAGGCCTGATCCCGAACCATTGGCCGGGACGGTAGATAGCGTAGGCTCCGCCCGTATACTCGTCTCGCTGCCAAGCGTAAGAAACGATCCCGCGTGAACGGTTGGGCGCCTCCCAACTAAGATCGATCAGATCGCGAACCACGGTCGTTTGCCGTCTGCCGTCGTCCTGAGACGCCAGGACGTCAGCTTTGTCACCCACGGCGTAGGCGGTCAGGATACCTTGTTTTCCGGCTTGTCCCTGCGTGCTGTGGAAATAATAGTGAGAGGTAGTGTCTGTCACCATCGAGAAATTCTCGTCCTTCCAGAACCTCTCGTCGAACAAAACGCTGTTCTTGATTATCCGCGAATATCCCAGCCTTTCGGCGGCCGACGCCTGCAGCGGCGGAAGCGGCGGATCGAACTTTATCTTCCGCAGGCTCGGCACCGGGGCCGTGCAAATGCAGGCATCGGCAGTGAATTCCTCGTCGCCGACTTTCACTGTAACGATCCCTCGTTTTTGAACGATGTCCGTGACCTTCTTACCGAGCCGGATATTCTCAGTCCCGATCCGCGATGCGAATTCCTGGACAAGACGGGAGTTCCCACCCGTCATCTTATAATCCATCTCGTTGTTCGGGCTTGACTCGGCATATTCGGCCATGGCCGCGAACGCTGAAACGTTGCGGATCGATTCGCCGAAATCGGTGCTGTCCATCAGGTCCCGGACAATTAGGTCGTCGCGTGAAAAGCCGATGTTCTGAAGGTGGGTCCACCAGTCGATCCGGTCAAGCTCGGTCTTCTGAACCTGTTTCAGTTTCTCGTAGGAACCCATCATTTCGGCCCAAGCCTTTTTTGCCGGCTCCGAAAAGCCCCATTCCCGCGGGGCCGAGACCTTGCCGTTCTGCATCAACCGGTCTTCGAACTGGTGTTTTTGAAGAGGTATCTTGAACTCGGTGCAAAGTGCTCGAATCCGCTCGTGGCTTTCGCCGACCCACTCGGCCCCGAGTTCGCAGATCAGGTCGGTGTCGCGAAAAGTATGGGATAAGACCCGGCCGCCGGCCCTGCTCCGGCCTTCCAGAATGGTGACCTCCCAACCGGCGTTCTTAAGTTTGTAGGCAGCCGAAAGCCCGGCGAGACCCGAGCCAATGACGACGCAGCTCTTTGGCCGACGCTGGGCCACGGCGGCGGTCGAAGCCACAGAAAGGCCGGCAGCGGCGGCGGTGAGGCGCTTTAGGAATTCACGTCGATCTGTCGTGGTCATCACTAAATATTAAACCCCAACCGCCGGGCAGGCTCAACTTTGAAGTCAAAACCCTACATATATACGCCGTCGATCCTCACCGGCGGCCGGATACGTATGTGATAATGTTCGCTGTGATTCGCTTCGTGCGTCGTCAGTTTCAGGTCCTTGATGAAGCGTGGATCGTTAAAGAAAATGTACTTCGTGTCCATGTGCTTCTTGATCATCTGGCATTGGACTTTTGCAGCCTCAAAATGGAACAGCTTGGTGTAGTTGTGGGCCCTTAGCTGGAACCACTCGTTCGTGTGCGGCGGGAGAAGCGGCAGGCGAATATCGACATCGAGGCCGGTTTCGTGGCTCTTGTGCCCGGAAGGATTCTTTCCCGCTTTTTGCGGTGAACATTCCCGGACCCACAACGGAGGCGCGTCATTTACCGTAAACAAAGCGGCCGCACGATACATCGCTCCGGCCGTGTTCAGCCGCTCGAGCAGCCAAGAGGTTGCCCAGCCGCCGTTAGATTCCGCATAATCCTTTGTGCTGGACCAGCCGAGCCCGCCGCCACCCCAGATCCGCACCCATTTCGGGGCATTCTGGGCCGCAAGCCATCGATGGGTCTCGCCATGCAGGCTGATCTTGCCGTCGCCCTTGTCTATCTTGCCGCTGCCCTTGATCATCGACTGGATCAACTTGATCGTCAGGATCATGTCCGACTCCTTGCCGGTCTTGCAGTGGGCGACCCGCTCATATCCGAGCTCAAGGAGCCTGTCCCTTACACTTACTACGTCCGCTGGATTGTTATTTGCATTGGCCCCGACGGAACCGGAGAGTATTAGTTTCGCCATTTTTCATTACCTCGATCAAAACTTCTAAATGATCGTGGTTATGATCTCGCGAATGGTTCGGTTGAGTTCGCGGTCGTCCGTAATCGGCGAGCATATCGCGATCTCGGCGGCCTCGATCGGCGAAATTCCTTTCGCGATCAGCTGTGCGGCGTAGATCAGCAGCCTGGTCGAAACACCCTCTTCGAGACCATGTCCACGAAGGTTTCGTACCTTTTGACCGATGCTGACCAGATCTTTTGCCGTATTTTCATCGACGCCGCCTTCCATGCCGACGATCTCCGCCTCCTGGTCCGGGCCCGGATAATCGAATTCGAGCGCAACGAACCGCTGTCGAGTGGATTGTTTTAAGTCCTTTAGAATGGACTGGTAACCGGGGTTGTACGAGACGACCAGCATGAACTCCGGCGGGGCTTCGATAACGGTTCCTCGCTTCTCGATCGGCAGCCGCCGGCGGTCGTCCGTCAGCGGGTGAATTATCACGACCGTGTCCTTTCTCGCCTCCACGACCTCGTCAAGGTAACAGATCGCTCCCGCACGGACCGCCGCCGTCAAGGGCCCGTCGTGCCAGACGGTTTCCTCGCCTTCTAGCAGAAATCGTCCGACAAGGTCCGTTGAAGAAAGGTCTTCATGACACGCTACCGTTATCAGAGGCCGTCCCAGACGATGGGCCATGTACTCGACGAACCGTGTTTTGCCGCATCCGGTCGGCCCCTTTAACATCGCCGGCAGGCGGGCCGAGTATGCCGCCTCAAACAAGGCGATCTCGTTCTTTATCGGCAAATAGTAAGGCTCTTTCTCGACCTTATATTTTTCAACGGCAAGTTCCATATACAAACTTCTCGGGCCGAGACCCGGCTGCGGCACTCGGCCGCTGCATCAGTTAATTTCGCGGCGCGGACCAAAAGGCCGTTCGTCTACGCCCGGAAGCGCCCCCAATCGCCCCAGATCGCGAACGTCCAGCCGGCGCCCATGATATTCACGAAGAGGATCTTTCCGTCAGGAGAGAATGTCGCACCCGCGAATTCGATGCGCTCGGACCCGGGGATGATGTTGTGGGCAAAGTCTGCCAGTTTTCCGTCCGGCGTTAAGATTCGAATGTAGTTATCGGCAGTCCCGCCCTCGCCGACGTAATCGCTGTCCTCACAAATGAAAAGCAGATCACTGCGAGGCATCAGGCAGATATTGTCGGGCATGTCGAGCAGGTTTCGATCGGGCGATTCGAACAAAAGGGTCAATCGGCCCCGGTCATGCGAAACGGCCTCGTACATCCAGATCTGACCGCCCTTGGCGTCGCCGCCGCTGGTCGAAGTGAAGTAGATACGGCCGTCGCCGTCATTGCAGCACCCCTCCAGCCGATTGAACAGGGCGGCACCTTTCGCACGGCCCTGTTTGGACACAGCCATCGGGTCCATGTCCGCCGAAGCCGGGTCGGGATCATCGATCGTCACCCACCGTGTTTCAAAAGTTGACGGTGCTTTTTGGCCTGATCGCGTGTCAAATTCGTCCTTACCTACGACGGCCAGCGTTTGAAGTATGCCGCCATTAACGAGACGTTTGTTCTTCTTCGGAAGGAACCGGTAAAAGCCGCATGGATTATAATCCTCAGTCAGATAAACGATCCCGCTTTTCCGGTCTACCGAAATTGCCTCGTGAGTGAACCGTCCCATCGCCTTCAGCGGCACGGGAGGCACCGGCCCGTTGGCCGATGCAGGTACCTCAAAACAGTATCCGTGCGGTTTCGAGAACCCGCCGGACTTGATGCCGCGGGAATTTGTCCGGATCGAAGGCCCTAATGTCGTTTCTTCACACGAGATCCAGCTTCCCCAAGGCGTCGGCCCCCCGGCGCAATTTATAAGCGTACCCGACAAGCTCACAAAGTCACGAACGATCGTTTTCGACTTGGGGTCGATCACCAGCGTGGTCGTACCGCCGCCGGCATCGGGATCGTAGGCGTTGACCTGACTGATAGCCGAATTCGGCTTTGGGATGCTCCCGTTTACGATCTCGTGATTTCGAACGATCCTGAGCTCGTTCCTGACCTTAAAGGTCCACATTCCGTCGGGCGCGGCAGGCGTCGGTGAACCGTTCGACATTGGCCTTCCCGGTCTTGCTCATCACGTTGTATTCAAACCCCTGCGGCATTGCAAGAAGTGTTTCACCGGTGTTTTTGGCAGGCGTCGGCAGCAGCGTCCCGAAACCATGCGATCGAGCCCTCTCAAGCTCCCCGACCTGCTTCAAAGCCGATGCCCGGTTAGCCAGCGAACTGGAAGCCAGGGCGATCCCGGCCGAACTTAAAGCCGAATGTCTTAAAAATGTCCTTCTGTCCACAGCCGACACCTCCGAGCTAAGTAAGGATCCATTCATAGGTTAAAATGCTTTGCGGCCAAATTCAATCACCCTGGCCTGCGGTCGGTTTTTGTGAGCGATATGGAACCAGCGATCGACATCGTCCACGCCGAGAGCGATAGCGAAATTGCTGCCGTTCGACAGCTCTTCCTCGAATATGAGGAATGGCTCGGGCTGGACCTCTGTTTTCAGGGGTTTGAGGAAGAGCTTCGTACCCTACCGGGACGGTATCGTTCGCCCGAAGGCCGGCTCTATCTGGCCCTTGTCGACGGCGAGGCCGCGGGCTGTGTAGCGCTCAGGAAGTTCGGCGACGGAATTTGTGAAATGAAGCGTCTTTACGTCCGCCCCGGTTTCCGAGGCCTTCGGCTGGGTAAGAGCCTCGTAGAATTGCTGATCCGCACCGCACGCGGCATCGGATACAGTAGATTGCTATTGGATACCTACCCACCTAAGATGGAGCAGGCGGTTCGAATGTACCGTGCGTTTGGGTTTGAAGAGGTTGGTCCTTATTACGAGAATCCGAACTCAGAAACACTCTTTATGTCCTTCGAGCTATAGAAGAGGGGGCCGGTCAAAAAGTATTTCTTGATACTCCTGACCCGGGCCAGCGAGGGAATGAGGCCGGATTATGCCGTTTACCGCAACGCGAACCGCGACAAGATAAAACGGTACCTGTCGGATCACGTAATGAAGAACGGAGGCGGATAAACCAACGAAAAACAAAAGAGGCCGTTGCCGACGATCGAGCGGCAGCGGCCTCTTTGAAGTTTCTGCTTGGCGCCTACCTCATCTGTTTCCTGGGCAATTTTTCGTCCATCATTGCCGTTTGATATACGAATGCGGCAATTATGGTCGCGGCCTGTTTCATATCGTCGGCCTGTATCCGATCATAATTGTCCTGATTCGAGTGGTGTGTACGCGTGCTGTATTCGATCTCGTCCTGGATGAACTGAAATCCCGGAAGTCCGACGCGGTCAAATGAAAGATGATCCGTCCCGCCGGTGTTGGAGATAGTCAGCGTGTTCGCCCCCAGGTCATGGAACGGCTGAAGCCACGCCTCAAAGATCGGCCGCACGCCCTCGTTCCCTTGAAGGTAAACGCCGCGAATCTTACCGGTCCCGTTGTCCAGGTTGTAATAGGCCGAGAACTTCTCATAATTCGGCATCTTTACCAGCTCGGGCCTTGCGGCCCCGGGCTGCGGCTGTCCGAACTGCGGTGCACCGCGCATCTCGCCAAATTGCTGTTTGACGTACTCGCGAGAGCCGTTCAGGCCCTGTTCCTCGCCGCTCCAAAGGGCGACGCGGACCGTCCGCCGCGGTTTCAGCCCCGATGCGATGAGGATGCGCGCGGCCTCCATCGCGACGGCCGAACCTGATGCGTTGTCGGTCGCACCGCCGGCCGAATGCCACGAATCGAGATGCGCGCCGACCATAACGACCTCGTTCTTCAGTACCGGATCAGTACCCGGTATTTCGGCAACGGTGTTATAGCCCATAAGGTCTTCATCGTGGTATTGCGTCTTGATCTCCACCGACATTTTCGGTGTAAAGCCCTGACGCATCATTCGGATCATTCGGTTTGCGTCCTCGATGGTCACGGTCATTTGCGGGATGATCCGCGACTCGTTCGCCTTGTCGTAAGCACGCACTGGCGGCGGGTTCGGGGTGCCGGCCTCAGCCGAAGGGATGTTCGGGACAGCCGTCGCACCGCCCACAAAGAGCGTGCCGCCGCTTCCCTTTGAACTGCTGTCGATCACCACGGCGACGCCTTCGCTAAGCATGAAGTTCCATCGCTTCGCGTTAAAGATCGCGGCCGCCCGATTGCCGCCCTGGCCGCCACCACCGCCCGGCCCGCCCGCCGCGGGCTTGGCTTCCGCCATCTTTCTCAGGTCTTCATCCGAACGACGGGTCCCCATGCCGCCGAAGTCGGCTTTAACTTCCCGAATGTCAGATACGAGCACGATCTTGCCATTCAACTTTCCGCGGTATTTCTCGAGATCGGCTTCGGTCTGCGGCATAAAATGAACGACCTCAGAAACGACCGTTCCCTTGGTCGAGGTCGACCAGGCCTTCGGATAAGCGATGACGGCGATCGTCTGCGGCTCGATTATCTGGGCATGGAAACTCTTCAGCGACCAGCCGCGTCCGAACGGACCCCACGGTTCGAGCCTCGCGTTCTGCATCCCCCATTTTGCCATCGTGTCGCGCGTCCACTCGTTCGCCCGCTTCATATTCGGCGAATTCGTCAACCGGCCTCCGATGACATCCGTAAGATAGCTTAAATGCTGCATCACCTGGGAGCGATTCAGTCCCTCGTCACGGATCTTATCGATGACCTCCTTTGGGGCAGTGTAAACCTTCGCGGGTGCGGCGGCCGCCGACCCGACCTCGCCGGTCTGGCCGAACGCAAGACCCGTAAATAAAATTGAGTACGCGAGACACGCGCTGATTAACTTTCGTCGAAGCATCGCTCTTTTCTCCTAGGGATACGAAATAGAAACTTTTTAGACGGAAATATCCTTATATCACAAAACTGCCGATCGTACAGCCGGGCGGACGGTGTGTCAGGGAAAGAAATTGCCGGCAGGCCGTCGGCCACCGTTAGCTTGACCAGGTCAGCGTGTACGCAGGCGGAACGTTTGACTTCACGATCAGGGGCTTTTTCTGCGACTTTCCGAATCGCTTCCGCATGAACTCGCGAAGCTTGATCGCGGACGGGAAATAGTAGCCGTGAGCATACTGGAAAGTGCGAAAAGTACAGTTTCCTTGATCCATGATTTCTCGACCTCGAGAAGGATCTTCTCGCCGACGTCTTTGGGGAGCGAAACGAACGGTAGACAGCAGATGATATAACTCACCTTTCCGTTACCCGACCGCTGGTGTATTGCCCAGGTATTCATCGCATTGCCGTGAACGATCGCCATGTCAGGGGAAATTCCGCCTCAGCGACCGGACCAGGTCGCGATCGATCGTGCCGAGATACGATCTCGGATCGGGCAGCATGGTTTGAAGAAATTTCGTGATCGCGCCGGTGCCGACACAAGTTCGAGGACCGTATTGTCCCAATCGGGGCTGGCGCCCTCTATCATTTTCAACGCAAGCTCAGGCGAGTTCGGCTTTATAGCGCCGACCTTACCAAGGTTCTTCAGGAAAGCCTGCAGGAACTCGATGTTTTCGTTCATTGCATACTCTCATCCGGCCGGAGCGTTTGCCTCGGCGGACGAGTCAAACTTAAATCCTTGTTAACGACCGCAATTTTATAATCACAATCTTCATTTTGCATTAGTGCACGGTGCCGTCACGCTTTGTCGTCTTCTCGAACAATCGCGGTGCCGAGCAATTCGGGCACGCCTTTTCCACCGGTTTGTCCCAATAGACCACGTCGCATGGGATAATTGACGCATCCGTAGAACACCTTTCCCCGGCGGGATTTTTTTTACCGCTATCTCGCCGCCGCATTTTTCACGCGACACCAAGGGTCTCTCAGTTTACGAAATCGCACTTCGGATAGTTCGAACAAGATATGAATTCGCCGAATCGGCCATGCCTCCGGACCAGGTTTGCCCCATCTTTGGGGCGGGTCGTCCAGTGGGACAGAGTGGTGCCTGCGGCTTCTGGTCTCCCTTCGCGATCTTCGGATGTTCTTGCATTCCGGGATAACCTGTGCAGCCGTAAATGAACCAAATCGCCCTTTCTTGAGAGCCATCTCCTTTCCGCAAAGCTCGCAGGGCGGCACCTCTTCGGCTTCGGCTGCCTTGCCCTGGGCCCCCCGGGATCACCGTCCGATCCGGCTCGTTTGGTCCCGACCTCCCGCGTATTCTTGCATTCGGGATAGTTCGCACATGCAAGGAACTGCCCGAAGCGTCCGAACTTTATCACCATCCCAGAGCCGCATTTCTCACACGTCTCATCTGTTGGTATCGAGGTCTTTTTCTTGTTCTTGATCGATTCGGCCGCGTGTTCGAGGTCTTTTGAGAATTTGTTGTAAAAGCCATGGAGCGCCGAACGCCAATCCAGTTTTCCGTCCTCAATTTCGTCGAGGCCTCCTCCATCCGGGCCGTATAGGCAGTGTTGAATATGCCGTCAAGCCTCGATCAAAAGATCGTTCACGGTTACGCCAGCGGGTCGGATGAAAACGGCTTTCTACCTTCTCGACATACTCCCTTTCCTGGATGGTGGTCATGATGGCTGCGTACGTCGACGGGCGGCCGATGCCCTTCTCTTCAAGTGCCTTTACCAACGTTGCCTCAGAGTATCTGGGAGGAGGTTCTGTAAAAAGTGCTGCTCGGGCGTGACCGAGTTCAGCTTCAGTTTTCGCCTTCCCTGACTGCAGGCAGGTTTCGTTCTTCTTCCTCGTCGTTCTTTTCTTCGGCTCGTTTCGTTTCGGCGGCTTCCTCGTAGACCTTTAAGAAGCCGTCGAACTTTAAGACCGAACCTGTCGCGGAACAAGAAACGGCGGCCCGGATGTCGATCGTCGTCTGATCGAACACGGCCGCGATCATCGGGAGGCGACGAAACGCTGCCAGATCAAGCGGTAAAGCTTCAGTTCATCCGGCCCCAGTTTGTTCGCCAGGCTTTCCGGCGTCCGGTTCTTGATGAAAGGAGGCGTTGGATTTCGCCTACGCTCTTTCGTAGCGACCGAATCGACGATGAAATCTTCTTTCCGAGCCTCGGAAACGATCGCATCGGCCTCGTCCGAGGTCTTGATATGTACTTCGGTTGACTTCAGATCCTCATCAAATTTGCTGCTTTTGACGGTTTTATCTTCGACCTTATAAAGCTTCGAATCAAAGTTCGGCGGCAGCGCGGCAGATAGGTTCGCGATGATCGACCAATATTCGGTCTTGATGAACGCCTCGATCTCGCGTTCGCTTCGGAATTACCTAGGCGAACAGCGACGGTTTGCACGCGGCCCGCGGAGAGACGTCCGCCGATCGCTGTCCAGAGAAGTGGCGAGACCTTATAGACGACCAACCGGTCGAGTATGCGCCGGGTCTGCTGCGCATCCACCAGGTTCTTGTTTACCGGTTTTGAACCTTGAAGGCGTCCTGGATAACGGTCTTCGCGTCTCAAGTTAAAACATCACGCGGTGAACGGGACGGACCGGCTTTTTCGGTACCATCTCTTCCTGCAAGGTGCTGGCAGATCGCTTCTCCCTACGGTCCGG
>JADJWM010000005.1 GCA_016716365.1 Chloracidobacterium sp.
CTGCTGATCGATCGAATAGCTTCCGCGTCCGTAGATGAGAATGCCGCTGTCAACGCCTCCGACAAGGTCGTCCATTGAGACATTCTCCTTCGCCGGCTGGAGCGATAGGTTCGGCATCCTCGGGAAAGGAACGCTCGACCAACTGTCGGCGTGCAGGCAGCCGTAGGACTTGGACCGGCCGATCAGCTTCGCGGTGTCGCGGGTCGTTTGCCAGTCCACAAAGAGGCCGTCTTTCACGATATTCCAACTCTGGCCCGGAACGCCCTCATCGTCGTAAGCGACCGTGGCCAATCCCGCCGGCTGTGTGCGGTCGGCGACGAAATTAACGATCTTTGAACCAAACTGAAGCTTGCCGGTCTTGTCCGGAGTGAGGAAACTTGTTCCAGCATAATTTGCTTCCCAGAGCATTGCTCGGTCAAGCTCAGTCGGATGGCCGACCGACTCGTGGATCGTAAGGAAAAGGTGCGACGGATGAAGCACAAGATCGTATTTCCCGGGCTTTACGGATGGAGCCTTAAGTTTCATGACGGCGTGCTCGGCGGCCGTCTTTGCCTCAGCGGCCCAATCGTGCTTGCTCATGTATTCGAAACCGATCTGCTGGGCACCGCGGAGGGAATTTACAGCTTGGAAATCACCAGAGGAACGATCGACGGCCGTCGCCGAGAAGCTTGGGTTGGTCCTGATGATGTACTGCTCGATCCGGGAACCGTCGCTCGTTGCAAGGTACTTTTGCTCGTTTACGAACGAAAGGGACGAATTGACGAACGAAACACCTTTCACTCCGAGGGCGGCCTCATTGATCTTCAGGAGGATCGCGATCTTGTCCTCGCTCGGGATCTCGAACGGGTCCTTTTCGAAGCTGCTTTTCCACTTTGCGCTGGCCTTCGGCGTTGGGACAAGTTCGATCCTGCGACGGGTTATTGCCGAATTCGCCTTTGCGATGGCAGCGGCCTCGGTCGTTACCCGTACTACTTCGTCTGCGGTCACGATCGGGCTCGCAGCGAATCCCCAAGTGCCGTTGACCAGCACGCGAACGCCGAAGCCGAAGTTCTGTCCGCTTGAGACATTGAGCACTTGCCGCTCGCGTGTATTGACCGATTCCAGTCGATAGCGATTGATCCGGATGTCGGCATACGATGCCCCGAGTTTCTTGGCGGTCGAAAGGGCTGCATCCGCGAGAGCATCCTTGTTCACCTCGGCCAAGCGTACATCGAGGCCGTAGGCCTGATAGACCCACGTCGGCAGCACGGCCGCGCTGCCGAAAGCGGCACCGGCTGCCTTTATAAAATCACGGCGAGAAAACGTCATTTCAACTCCTTAACGATCGATCTCGATCAAATTGGACTGGGAAACACGAAAATTCTAGTTGCATCGGGAACGCCCGTCAAGGAATCGTCCGGTCATCGTCAGCGTTTGACAAATGACGGTCCGCTAACGAAGAGTTTAATTTGTTTCCTGACCGCAATAACGCTGCCGCGATCGGGGTCGAGAGAATATGAGGTTTCAACGCGCATCCGGGATCCTCCTTCACCCAACTAGCCTGCCGGGGGATCTTGGCATCGGCGACTTCGGGCCGGCGGCCTATGAATTCGTAGATTTCCTGGAGGAAGCGGGCCAGTCTTACTGGCAGGTCCTCCCGCTTGGGCCGACCGGATTCGGCGATTCGCCCTACCAATGCTTTTCCGCTTTTGCCGGTAATCCGCTCCTTATTTCTCCCGAAAAACTGGTCGGTGCCGGTCTTCTTACTGAGGAAGATTTGGCCGCCAGGCCGGCGTTTCCCCAAAAGAAGATCGATTTCGGAGCCGTATATGAATGGAAATCACGGCTCTTAATGAACGCGTTCGAAAACTTCCAGACTTCGATCGATACGGTCCGAAACGCCGAATTTACCCGCTTCTGCACCGAGAACTCTTGGTGGCTCGATGATTATGCCGCCTTCAGGGCGGCAAAGAAATTCTTCGAGCCGCGGCCCTGGTTTGAATGGCCGGAGGCGGTGCGGCTGCGCGATCCCGAAGCCCTCGCCGAGATCGGAGCCAAGCTCCGCGAACCGATAGAGGCCGAGCGATTTCTTCAATACGTGTTTTTCAGCCAATGGAAGTCGCTCAAGGAATATGCGAGCGAACGAGGCGTAAAGATCATTGGTGATGTGCCGATATTCGTCGCTCACGATTCCGCGGATGTTTGGTGCAACCAGAACAAGTTCAAGCTTAATCCCGACGGAACGGCGAGGGTCGTGTCCGGCGTTCCTCCTGATTATTTTTCAAAGACCGGCCAGTTATGGGGAAATCCCATTTACGATTGGGAAGCGATGCGGCGCGAGGGATTCGGTTGGTGGATAGCACGCGTTGCATTCACGCTTCGGATGGTCGATGCGATCCGGATAGACCATTTCCGGGGATTTGCAGCATCGTGGGAAGTACCCGGCGGCGAGAAAACGGCCGCGAACGGCGAATGGGTCAGCGTTCCCGGAGCCGAGCTCTTCTCCGCCTTGCGGGCTGCGCTCGGGGACCTGCCAGTCATCGCCGAAGACCTCGGCGTGATCACGGCGGACGTTGAGCAGCTCAGGGACGGATTCAGCATTCCGGGGATGCGGATCCTTCAGTTCGCATTCGGCGGCGACGCCGACAACCGCGACCTTCCGCACAATTACGTCAACAATTGCGTAGTCTTCACGGGCACTCATGACAACGACACCGCGATCGGATGGTGGCGGTCTAAAGCAGGGAAGGGGTCGACACGTGACAAGAAAGCCGTGTCGCGCGAACAGGAGCATTGCCGGAAATACCTGCAGACCGACGGCGCTGAGATCAACTGGGACCTGATCCGAGCGGGATGGGCTTCGGTCGCGGACCTCGCGATCGCCCCGCTTCAGGACGTGCTCGGGATCGGAAGCGATGGAAGGATGAATCTGCCTGCCACAACCTCGGGAAATTGGACCTGGAGATTTTCCGCGCGAAAACTCACCAAAAAGCTAGCGTCCCGACTTCGCGATCTGACGGAACTCTATGGGCGGATCGCTCCATCGTCGACCGGCGGCCGCTGAAAGGATCTCTCGAATTTAGGTCCTCGGCATCACTCCTGGTCTCCCGACTTTGAGGATCGATCATCAGCGTGCACCTTTTGGGCGGTCGAAGGGAACCGGCCCGAGAGAAACTCTTTGATCGAGCCGAACACGAGCTGTGGATCGTCGATCCACGGGAAGTGGGCGGCATTTGGCACTGTCAGCAGCATCGCGTTCGGCAACAGCCGCGCCCATTCACGGCCCGATCCGTAGGCAGCATTCCTGTCCTTCGTCCCGTGAATGGTGAGAACCGGGACCTCGACCTTCGACACCTCGTCCTTTGCTATCTCAAGCTTTTGGACCGAAACGAAATGGGATGCGAAGTGCCGGTACAGATTGACCGGCCACTCGTTCGACAGATGGCATGGACTTCGAAGCTTGTCGACGTTCTTCGGATCGCCGACCAGCCCGAACTTTGTCACTTCCCAGTCCCTTCGACAAAAACCCTGCGGGTCGGTCTTATGAACTTCCTGCTTGTAAAGCTCGTCTATCTTCGCGACCTCTGCGGGTCCGGCACCGGTGTCGGATCGTTCGCTGTAAATTCGGTCGGGTACTTCGTTCCGTATTTCAGAGGAACCGGCCCTATCTGAACCAACCTTTCGACGTGCTGAGGATACTTCATGGCGTACATCACAACCATCAGGCCGACATACGATTCGCCGATCAGCGTCATTCTGTCGATCTGAAAATGTTTCCGCAGGATTTCGAGGTCTTCGACATCGTGTTGAACGGTCAACTTAGTGCCGTCGGCGATCGCATCCGATCTGCCGCGGTTGCGGACATCGTAGAAGATCATCGTCCGTCCTTTCGCAAGGTGCCGAAAATCGTCGAAAAGGAACATATGCAGAGGAACGACGACGGTTTGCTTTCCGGTGCCGACCTTTTCGTAGTAGATACGGGCACCCTCTTCGACCGTGATAAAGCCCTTGTCGGGTACTTTCACCCGCTCGTTACGCACAACGGGTGCGGTCCGGGCCGGGTATTCGACGGCCTCGACGATCGTTTGACCTTTTTCATCGCCGACGTCGAGATCGGCGGCCACGCCCGGATCTGCAAGCGTCACAAATAAGAAAAATAATGCGAACATAATTACCTCTATGATCTGTTAAGGTACGTGAAACTATCGATCACCAAGAACGGCCAACCCGCCCTCGGTGGCATTGAGCCTTAGCACCTGATGCATCGCCGCCCGTGAGAGATCGAACGCTTTCTCATCACCGTGAAGACGGCGGAACCAATTTGCTTCCTGGACGGATCCGTGAAGCTGGAACGCGAGGAGATCGATGTCTGTCGATGCCGCAAGTTCGCCCAGCCGAACCGCCAACCTCAGTTCCTTCTTCAGCTGCGAGACCCAACTGCCGGTTAACTTCACGAGGAAGTCACGGACCGGGCCGGGCCGGTCATCGACCTCGGCGGAAGCCGCGTAAAAGAAACATCCGCCGCGATAGCGGCCATGCTCGACACTTTCGATCCACGCCTCCATCATCGCGAGCAGCCGGGCAAGGCCGGGCTCGACATCGAGCGTCGGGTCGATCACGCTCGCGACAAAATCACGGCGAGCGGCATCGATGGTCGCGATCTGCAGCTCTTCCTTGGACCCAAAATGGGCGAACAGCCCGCTCTTGCTCAGGCCAAGTTCTTTAGCAAGCCGTCCTATTGTCAGCCCCTCGAGGCCTTCGGCGGACGCGACGTCCACACTGGTTCTGAGTATCTCTTTTCTTGTCTGGGCTCCACGGACAACGGCCCAACTTCGCAGATCGGCATCTTTCATAGAATGAGCGTTCTATCTATAACGAACGACCGTTCGATGCACCTGAGCGAAGAGTTGGTTGTATCAGGCTGAACCGCCGGTCACATAGGAAATGTTCAAGAATGCGTGTCCCGCGGTGGGGAGAACGGTTTGCATCTGTCCGGGCCTGAAAGCTTTTGGGATCAGGCACTTACGACTTTGTCCCCAACGAGAGACGGGCTTTGTCCCGGGACGTCCCGCCGTTGTCCCAGGCCTATTTTTACCGCTAACCTCTTTACATGAGGAGGTTTAGCTGTTTGTCCCACGCCATTTGAACAGAAACATCGTGTCAACGGTGTTTAATTGTTCTAGGGACGAGGTTTACGCTTTTGCCTGTGTAATCTTCACGCGGGACAGATCGGGCGGCGGGCCGGGCTATTTGCCCCCATGCGGGACTGGTGCACGGCCGGTTCGTCATTACAAGTTTTCAAAGAACCAGCCTCCGAAATGGGGGCGACGGCCTTATTATCATAGATTACGGTCTGTTGCGAGTATAATACATTCTTGAAGGTGAATTATTTTTGATCTTTTGGGCGGAATTGGGTAAGTCCTCGGTTCACTGGAGTTCGGGCGGACTGTAAACGCGGGTGCGAGGGCGACGCTGAGGCCGCAGAAAGTTCGTGCGGGGGGGGGGTCTCTTGAGAAACCGATTATGAGGTCATTCCGTTCGTAGAAAAATCGGCAGAATCGCCTAATTCTTCGGCCCTGTTAAAAGCGGTTTGGATTGTTATGGTGGAAGAGGTGGTTTTTGCGGACGGCAGTCGTTTCAACGCGAAAAACCTTTCGAAGTCTCTTCAGACGTTTTTGGATGAAACTGTCAAGTGATAGTGGAAATTTTCGGTTTCGGCGGTCTGCGTTGAAGTCGTCGATGAGACCGAACAATGGGCGAGACCATCGCAGCAAGTATCGATTTCAAAAAGGATGCAGCTTGGCAACGGGCTGTGGGAGACGTTCGAATACAGTGCCCACCGCTGGGCGAGACGATCACTGTCCAGGACGTGCTCAAGCTGGAGTACAAGTACGATACCAACGGGACGAGCTATGACAACAACGGGAGCCTCCCCGAGCAGAAGATCACTGTTCCGGGGATAGAAGACCCGTTCATCCAGACCTACACCTACGACGACCTGAACCGGCTTGCGTCCGCGACCGAGACCAACGACAGCGTCCAGACCTGGAAGCAGACCTTCACCATCGACCGCTACGGCAACCGGAAGTTCAACACCAGCGGGAGCAACACCACGACCTTGGGAAGCTGCCCTGCGGCCGAGTGCAGGCGAGACAGAACCGCTTCCCCCGGGGGGGTGCTCGCCTTGAGGCCGGGCCTCAAGGCGAGCGTGGTCTTTTCAGGGGCTTGAACGGTCATGTAGGCCTGACTGCACTGCGTTGGGGCAGGGCCGGAAATAGTCTGCGGAGCAGACGGCATGGTTAGCCCCACGTGGAGCGCTTCGCGAAACGTGGGGGGCAACGTCATAAATGCCCCGAACCCGTGAAACGGGTGACAGGTGGATTGGGTATGTCGCCCTTGGGTTCACCCCATTCCGCTTCGCTGCACGGGGGCTACATATGCCGCTGCTGACGCGCGAAATCATGCCGGGCCGGGGACGACGGAGCCAGGAGGAGGGGGTCCGGGGGGTGGCGCAAAAAGCCCGGCCGGGGTAAAGTCGGCCGGGTCTTAATTTTATCGAGGAGAAAACAACTCCTAAGAGTGC
Organism: Chloracidobacterium sp.; assembly: GCA_016716365.1. Lineage (GTDB taxonomy): Bacteria > Acidobacteriota > Blastocatellia > Pyrinomonadales > Pyrinomonadaceae > OLB17. The sequence continues at coordinate 6,563 of JADJWM010000005.1, forward strand.
GTCCCTTCTTAGAGCGCCGCTTCCGTCAGGGCGAAGGCGAGTGCGGCGATCCGGCTGCTGTCGGAACCGCTCTTTGCCTTTGCGGCCGACTCCAGGTAAGCCGCGAGCTTGTTCAGCTCACTGCGCTCCTTCTTGCCGAGTTTCGAACCTTCAGCCTTGGCGACCGCGTCACGAAGTTCGGCGATCTTGCCGGCGGGCAGGGCCTGTGAACGTTCGATCTGGTCGAGGTAAGCTTTTGCGACGGCCATCTTGTTCGGCCATTTGTACCTTTCCTGCGTCTGCACGTTCAGCATGGACAGCTTGGCCGACTTAGCCGCGTCGATCTCGTTCTGAGAAATGTGCTTTGTCGGGACAAGCTCGAAAATATCGAGCCCGCGGGCGATCTCTGACGAATAGATGAAGCCGTTGTACCAGTAGGCCGACCACGAACCGCCCATGACGAGCATCTTCGAATCGATCGGGCCGCGGTCAAAGTAGGCGATCTCGACCGGGTTCGCCGCATCGGTGAAATCCATGATCGAAATGCCGCCCTGGTACCACGCCTGCACCTTGATGTCGCGTCCCGGGATCGGGATCAGCGATCCGTTGTGAGCAACGCAGTTTTCCTGTTCGGTCTGCGCGGCCGGGAGCTTGTAGTAGCTGGCGAATTCGAGCTTGTTGTTCTTGAGATGGAAGAGTGCGTTGGCTCCCCATTTGTCGGGGTCGGTCTCGCGGCAACGCGGGGCCATTCCGCCGCCCCATTCGTCGGTGAAAACGACCTTCTTCGCGTCGTTCGAGAACGACGCGGAGTGCCAGTAGGCATAATTCGGATCATTCACCGAATCGATCCGCTTCGGGTTCGCCGGGTCCTTGATATCCAGAAGAATTCCGTTGCCCGAACAAGCACCGGCAGCAAGGCCGATCTCGGGGTACGCCGTGATGTCGTGGCACTGGTCGGTCGGTTCGACACGGCCTTTGTTGTCGTGCGAGCCGGCATCCTTGAGGACGCTGATGGCTCCGGTCGCCGGGTCGCCGAAGATACGCGGCGTCGAGACGACCTTCGCATCCTGAGGCGCCGCGACCGGGACCTTGATCACGTCAATGCGGAAGAGAGCGGTGTTCGGGTCCTTATCGGGCGGCCCGCCGCTGCATCCGGCAAGCTCATCGCTCGAACGGACAAACGACGTCCCGGAAACGTAGATGTAAACATTCTTCTTGTCCTTCGGGTCGGTAACCAGCGTATGCGTGTGCGAGCCGCGGCACGTTTGGACGGCCCCGACCTGCTTCGGATTCCGGATGTCGCTAATGTCGAAGATCCTGACACCGCGGAAGCGGTCCTTATTGGCAGCGGGCGGCCCACCGGGGCCTGCTCCCTCGGCCGGCGGAAAACCCTGTTCGCCGCAATCGATACGCCCATTCGGCATTTCGACCGACATGAACATCAGGTTCTTATAGACCGAGACATCGCCCTGGCCGCCCGGGCAGATCATCGACGTGACGAGCTTTGCCATGGCCGGGTTCGAGATGTCGTAGATGTTCATCCCGTAGAAATTGCCCATGAAGACGTAATTTCCCTGGAACGCGAGGTCGGAATTGCCGAGCGCAAGTCCCGCGACGGCCATCCTGATCCCCGGCGGTACGTTCGCATTCGGCGGGATGCCCATCGCGCCGAGCGCCTTTGTAACCTTGGGCGAATTTGGGTCGATCCCGAGGTCGAAGGCCTCCGGCTTCTTCTGCAGCGAGACGTGCTTGATGCCGAGAGCGGCCTCGCCAGCATCGTAAAGGCCCGGTGCGAGCTTGGCGCGCGGGTCCTTCGTGTTCGCTCCCTTCATTCCGGGAGGAAGTTTCGGAGCGGGCTTTGCCTGTTCGCCTTGGGCCACCGCCACAACGGCGAACGATCCGCAGATCAGAAGGGAAGTTACGATCAAACGAAGTGTGAATTGATGTATGCGATCCATAGTTTTGCTATTACGGTCTTTTTCCTAATAAAGTTTGCATTGATCTGATCTCGGCCCGCTGTCCGCTGTCGACATCGGTCGCGAAATTGAAAAGCTCGGCGTCCTGCCCGGCACCCGCGGTTCCGAAAAGCTCATCGACCATAACGAGGGCGCCTTCATGATGCTGGATCATTCCTTCGAGGAAAAGGCGGTCGAATTCCGCTCCTTTCGCTTTTCTAAGGGCGTCCATCTGTTTCTTGGACAGCATCCCCGGCATCAGCATTTCGCTATCCGAGCCATGCGCGCCGTGGGCGTGGCCGGTCTGTTTTGCGGGCATTTGGTGCTCGGTCGATTCACCGCGAAGTTCGAGCCAACGCCGCATAAAGCCCATTTCGTCTGTCTGGGATTTGCTGATCCGTTCGCCGAGGAGCTTAAGGTCGCGATTTGTCGTACGGGCGGCGATCATGTCCGTCATCTCGACGGCCTGAGCATGATGCATGATCATCCCCTGCATGAACTCGACGTCTTTACGTGAGGCTCCGGGCAAGGTCACACGCGTGGAAGCCGGAAGCACCTTGGTCGGTTCTCCCGGAGCACCGGGACGGACCAGAACGGGGCCCGGCGGGTTTTCGGGCTGTTGGCCGATGACGATGATCGGTCCGACAATGACCAAGACCGCAGCGGTCAAGATCGGAAAGCTAGAAGACAAATTTTCTTTGATCGTTCGCAACATTCTCCCTGAAACGCGGAACGAGCGCGAGATATGTGTCAGACTGAAAACCATCGTGCGATACAGATTATCACAAAGCACTTTCAACGGCGATTGCTTCCGAGGCCACCAAAACGATCTGAGTACCGATCCAAATGCTCACCCAAGAGCTTGTTTTGGGTACCGTTCGTTCGATGCCGAAAAACCTTATCAGATCACCCAAAAACTGAAGTCCCCTATCCGCGGTTCTTTTCGATGATAAGTTTTACCGACTCGGCCTGCCCGATGACGATGAGCAGGTCGCCTTCTTCGACCAGCGTATTTCCGTTCGGATGGAATTCCAGCCTGCCATCGGACCGACGGATCGCAACGACAATAAGGTTGAGCTCGCTCAACAGATTAGTCTCGCGCAGATACTTATTCGCGTAAGGCGATTGTTGGTCGACGGCGATCTCTTCGAATACGAGATCGAGCGTCTCGGCGACGATAGATTCCATAAAATCGGCGATAGCCGGCTTGAGCAGGGCCCGGGCCATCGACTGGCTTCCGATGATCGTCGGCGCCACGACGCGGCTGGCACCGGCACGGATCAGGGTCGGCTCAGCCTGTTCTTCGACCGCCCTGGAAACGATATGAATATCCGGATTCAGCCCGCGGGCGGTCAGCACCACATAAACGTTTGCCGCATCGTCGGGCAGGCAGCTCGCAAGGCCGCGGGCGTACCTGACCTGGGCGCCCTTGAGGTTTTCTTCGAGGGTGGCATCACCGATCATCACCGTCGTGCCTTCCAGGTCCAATTCGGCCAACTTTTTCTCATCGTTCTCGATAATGACGTGCGGCAGCCTTTCTTTCTGCAGGTTGCGAATGACGCGGCGGCCGACCCTGCCCGCACCGCAGACGATGTAGTGGTCGCGAAGATTCTCGATCTGTTTCATCTTTGCCTTTTTTCCGTAAGCCTCGACCATTTCGGACTGGATCACCGATTGCGCGAGCAGCGTCAGAGCATACAGGACGGTCCCCGCACCGGTCAGCATCAGTATGATCGCGAAGAACCGCCCTTCGGGCGTGACCGGCGTCAGATCGCCGTAACCAACGGTCGTAACGGTCTGAGCGGCCGTGTACATACTGTCCAGCCACGACAGGCCTTCGAAATACCTGAAGCCCAGACCGCCGAGAAAGGTCATCAACAGCACCAGCGATGCCGCGAATACGAGACGGCGTTGGGCTATCTGTGCCAGCGTAGGTAATGGACCTGATCTCATCTGTACTTTAATTGAAAGGGCCGTTCATCTCGCAAGGGAAACGAAGCCCAGCATCCTTCGATGTCGATATTCGCACTTCAGGTGATGTAATTCCAATGGCGGCCCGGTTTGTCTGGTCGCATCGAGCTTTGACGCCACGTCGTGCGTGCGGTAGCGGTCTTTCGTTAGTTGGCTTTCGATATTGCGGCCAACAGAGAAGTCTGACGCATCGGTTCCGCGGCCGTATGTACTGGAGCATACTGACAAAACTGCTAGATTTGTAGTAACCTCTTTGGTCGCGTTCTCATAACTCTGGTAATCCGAAATTAAGATTGCATAGCTTCCGCGGATGCAGGTACGGGCTGTGATCGAATTTCCAGCATACCTGGGCCTGACCCGGAATCGACCAATCCTATGAACGGCAACCCTGGCTGCCATTGTTTCGAGCAGACAAACGGAGTCAGTACGATCCCAGTTGCCGCTTGTCATCCGAGCGGCTTTTTGCTGCCCGTGCAATGTTTCGCCGGATCGAACATTCCATTAGAAAAAAGATCAGACCCAATGCAGATTGAAGTGAGTTTTCGGAGGGAAAATGGCTCGACAGAAGAAAAAAGGCGTTTCGATCAAGTTTTTGCGTAACTGGCGGCTGCTCGCGGCAGCGATAGTCGTTTCCATCGCGGCCACGCTCGGCTTTTCGGGCTCTATTAGCTCGGCCGAGTCGTTTCGGCTCGGAATGGTTAACGCACTGGGATGGGCGATGCCCGGCAGTGCTCCCGTACCCGCTGCCTCCGCCTCCGACGCCAACGTGCGCCTGAGGTCTTTGGATGACGTGACGGGGTTTTGGGGACTTCACAGGTTGCAAACTCCCGAATTCGCGTCGCCCAATCGGGCATTCCTGACGAATGGAGGAAGCATCAATTCATTCGGTTCGCCATTGACCGAGAATTTTGATGGTCTTGCGAATACCGGGGCGAATATAGCGTGGACGGACAACACCACAATTTTTGGAGCGTATTCTGATGCGACGACGTATAACGCGGGGACTGGCAGCAGTACTACTGGCTCTCTCTACAGTTTCGGTGTCGCCGGCACAAATCCGGTCACGGATCGTGCACTCGGCGGCGTGGCCTCGAGTGGAACCAACAGTATCTATTATGGATTCAAACTTACGAATAACACTGGTGGAGACATTGGGTCACTTGATATCAGCTACAACGGCGAGCAATGGCGCGATAGCTCCGATAACCCTGACGCCTCCGAAACGATAGTTTTTCAATATCAAGTGGCAAATGGCGGAACCATAACCGATGTGAATGTGCCCGCCACCGGCTGGACCACGTTTTCAGCATTGAGTTTTACGAGTCCAATATTCACGAATTCGTCTAGCGCCCTGGATGGTAACGCCCCGGCCAACCGTACGGCCAAGTCAGCTACCCTGACGTTCCCGACTCCGGTAGCGAATGGTCAGGAGATATGGATCAGATGGGAGGATCCGGACGACGCTGGCAGCGATCACGGCTTGGCTATAGACGATCTTTCGATCACTCCGGCGGGGTGCTTCACGGACCCGATAGTGACGACAAGCGCGGACGGCGGCCCGGGCAGTTTGCGGCAAACGGTTATCGACGCCTGTCCGGGTTCGACGATCACGTTTGGCAATGGCGCGACTGACTTTACCGACGCTGCACCTGACACGATCACGTTAACGAGTGGGCAGATCGCTCTCGACAAAAACCTGACGATCGACGGGCCGACCACGGCTGAATTGACGGTAAGCGGTAACAACGCTTCTCGGGTCTTTTACGTTTCGCCGGGTAACACGGTCGTTCTCAACAGGCTGACCATCGCGAACGGATCTGTGAATGCCACCGGGGCCCTCGGGGGCGGGATATACAATGATCAAGGGACGCTCACGATCAACAACTCGATCGTACGAAACAATAACGTGTCCGGAAGTGGCTCAGGTGGCGGCGGTATCCTCAATTTCGGTGGAAGTACTACGGTCAATAGCACAACTGTCCGGAACAACTCTTCCGCGTTCGGCGGCGGGATCGGTACTCTTCCTGCGTTTGGCGGGACGGCTCTGCTTAATATCAACAACAGCACGATCTATAACAACACAAGCACCGATTTTGGCGGCGGCATCTTCCAGGAATCCTCTTCTGATTCAATAAGCTCGACAATCAATATCACCAACAGCACCATCAGTGACAATACGTCCGACTTTGGCGGCGGTATAGGGAGTCAGGCTACAGGTAGCCCCGCGACGTTGAACTTGACTAACAGTACGGTTTCAGGGAATACCGCAGGTGACGGCGGCGGAATTTGGAATTTGGCAAGTATCGGTACTATCACAAGCAGCACAATAACCAACAATTCTTACACCGGTGTTATTTCGTTTTTTGCCGGTCTAACTGTGCAAAACTCGATCATTGCTGACAATCAGAACAACGCAACGATACCGGATGTGGAAGGAGCGTTTACGTCATCAGGGTTCAACCTGATCGGCAACGTCGGTACAGCGACGGGCTTTACACACGGTGTGAATGAAGATCAGGTCGGGACCGGTGGGGCGGGTGTGCTCGACCCAATGCTCGGTGCATTGGCCCCGAACGGCGGGCCGACCGAAACGCACGCGCTGCTCGCCGGCAGCCCGGCGATCGACCAGGGCACCAATGTGGTCCCGATGCTGACCAACGACCAGCGCGGCGCCGGATTCGTGAGAACATTTAACAGCCCTCCTGCCGATGCAGACGATGGTACCGATATCGGAGCGTTCGAGCTGAATAACTCACCGCCGACGATCACACCTGCACTGGGGCGGACGCGTCAGCAGGGAACTCCTGCGTCCGGTTCAACGATCGCTGACGTGGGAGATGCCGAAACACCGGCCGGCGATCTGGCGGTGACGGTAAACGGGGGAACAACGGCGACGGTCAATGGCGTTACTCTTTCGAATATCTCGGTTAATGGGGTCGGAAGAGTAACAGCGGACATCGGGGCGGACTGCACGGCATCGGATGCGACTTTCACATTGACTGTCACGGACGGCGGCGGATCCTCTACAGACGGAGCTTTTACGATAACCGTCGTCGCGAACACTCCGCCTGAGCTTACTTACACGGATCCGGCAGCGATCGTCTTCGGTGCCGGTACGGCGGTAAACCCGGCAACGGGCCCGTCGGATAACGGCAGCGTCGTGAGCACGGTGCTTCAGTCACAGGGAACATACACGGGAACGATCTCGGTGCATCCGACGAACGGAACTGTAACGATCTCGAACGCGGCCCCTGCCGGAATACACACGATCACTATTCGTGCGACCGACAACTGCGGGGAAACCACTGATGTGAGCTTCCAGTTAACTGTGATTAAGGCCGATACGACGACGACCATCACGAACGCGGCATCCCTCGCGAGTACGGCAACGGTCGTCGGGCAGCCATATGCGGTCAATTGGAACGTAACGGTGAATGCTCCCGGTGCCGGCACGCCGACAGGCACGGTGACAGTCAATGACGGAACCGGAGCGACCTGTATGGCAGCCGTTGCAGCGGGCAGCTGCAACCTGACAAGCACAAGCCCTGGCACGAAAACGATCACCGCGATCTACAGCGGCGATACGAATTTCAACACCAGCAGCGGCATGGCGTCGCATACGGTCAACATGGCTGGTACGACACTCGAGATCATATCCGATTCGCCGGACCCGTCCGCGATCGGCCAATCCTATGCGGTCAACTGGACTGTGGGGATCGTCGCTCCGGGAACCGGAACCCCGACCGGATTGGTTATGGTGACCGACGGGACCGGAGGCAACTGCTCCGCTCCGGTTGCCGCGGGGACATGTAATATGACCTCTACGTCGGCTGGGGACAAGACCTTAACGGCGACCTACGCGGGCAATGCGAACTTCCTTGGCAGCTTCGATACCGAGCTGCATCAGGTGTTCGACCCGAACGTCTGCACGCCGACCTTGACGGTCACAAACGTATTCCCGGGCAGCATGAACGCCTTCTCATCCGTGACCGCCGGTCCCAACTCGATCACGATCGATCATGTCAACGGCGGTGCGGGTCTGCAGGGAATCATTGTGACCAACTCGACCAACGCAAATATCGTCATCCCGCCGTTCCCGTTCGGGACGTTCAACCCGGTGACCGTTACCTTCACGCTGCCGAATCCGGGACAGCCGGTTGACTTTACCCTGCGCGCCTCGGCCCGTCAGAATGCCATCCTGATCCGTGCGCAATGCACCTTCTCAGGCCCGGGACCGACGCCGACCCCAACACCGACGCCAACGCCGACGCCAACACCGACGCCAACGCCGACGCCTACACCTACGCCGACGCCTACGCCGACACCTACGCCGACACCGACGCCGACTCCTCCGCCACCGGGCGTCTGCACGCCAACGTTAACGATCACCCCGGTCTTGCCGGGCAGCCTCGCTGCATTCCAGGCGATATCGCCCGGACCGGGCTCGGTGACGGTCGACCTGGTAAACACAAGCATTGGACTCCAGGGCTACACGGTGGTCAGTGCAACAAACGCAAATGTGACGATACCGCCGTTCCCGTTCGGGACGGTCAATCCGGTGACAGCCACGTTCACCGTGCCCAATCCGGGACAAGCCGTCGACTTCACGCTCCGCGCCTCGGCCCGAGTAAACACCGTGCTCATCCGAGCACAATGCCCGGCACCGACAGCCGCGAGATCGCAAAGAGCGGCGATGGACACTTTTCAATCGGTTTGGGTGAGCCCGTTGGGCGATGCACGGTCCACGGCCCTCCTTTCGGGGCCGCCGATCCCGTACCAAGCCGGGCCGAAGCAGGATCGTTTCGGGGCCCACGTCGTTTTGACCGGGCGATCATATCCCTATCTAGGCAAAAGAAAGCGAATGCCCGGCAGTGTTGTTATTTCGGGTGATGTCAGGACAGACCACCGTAAACGATCGCTCTGGAGCGGTCACGCGGCCGGCGGCTGACAATAGAAAGGTTTCGCGGGAACGGTGGACTTGTCGAATGATCGCCGTGGGGCAATAAGATCGGAGAGGCCGATGGCAGAGATAAGCGGCCTCGCCAGCTATACGAACATAAAAAGCGGCCCGAAACGGCCGCTTTGCTTTTTAGATACTGTTGGAGGCGGCGATCGGAATCGAACCGATGAATAAAGGTTTTGCAGACCTCTGCCTTACCACTTGGCTACGCCGCCCGAGCGAAAAGGATGAAGGCGGAAGGATGAAGGATGAAAGCAGGTCTTCATATTCATCCCTCATCCTTCCGCCTTCATCCTTCAAAAAACTGGAGCGGGAGACGAGGGTCGAACTCGCGACTTCGACCTTGGCAAGGTCGCGCTCTACCACTGAGCTACTCCCGCACGCAAACTATGATTCTAGCGAGCGGTGGCCATTTGTCAAGCTTTGATGTGCGTGAGGGGCTGGAACGGACTGTCACCGCTCATAGATCGGGAGATCATGCTTCTTTGTACCTATCTGACGGCGTCCCGGACGTATCGATCTTGAGTCTCTGAGCACACAGGCGGCGAAGGGTAGCCCAAACCACCAAAGTGCCGCCGGTCGGATCTTGATGCGCCGGTAGATCTGAACTCTTTTTGTTCGTCCCCTTGTAGCCCTTTTCTAGACGACTGCTCGATCGTTCATGCCCATCGCCGCGACCCGCGGAATGCCATTCGTTACGCCAGATGGCTCTATTGATCCTAATGTAAAGTTAATTCTTAGCTACAGCCAGTTAATTACTGACAGTAATATCCTTAATGAATCCCCAATCACCGCTCGGGTTGATCTTGATATTTCCGATCCGGCGATTGGCGATGACCATGTTCGCCGGGTACCAAAGGGGAATGAGGGGCACGTCGGAGCTTATGATCTGCCAAGCCTGCACATAGAGGTCCTTTGCCTTTGCACGGTCGGTCTCGTTAATAGCGGTATTGAGCAGTTCGTCCACCTTCGGATTCGAATAACGGCTACGGTTACAGCAGCTTACGCCTTCGCCGGGTATCTTGCCGGTCGTAAATAGGTCCTTCAGGAAGAGCGGGTCCTGGTTTCCACCGATCCACGCACCCGTGTTCATCTGGAACTGTCCTTTTGCGAGGTTTTCGCGGATGGTATTCGGGTCGAGCGTTTCGATCTGAACGTTCAGTCCCACCTCGACCAGCATGTTCTGGATAGCCTGGGCGTAGCTGCTGTAAGCCGCATTTCCGGACGAGAATTTGAAAGTGATCGGCTCGTTCTTGTAACCGGCCTCGGTCAGAAGCTGCTTCGCCTTTGCGGGATCGTAGTTGTAAACAGTGCCCGGGGTATATGCCCAGGACGCTTCCGGCAGGATGGAATAAGAGATCTTTGCCTGGCCGGAAAGCAATTCGCGGATGATCTTTTCGCGGTCGATGGCGTAACTGATCGCCTGACGGACCTTGACCTTGTCCAGCGGCGGGGAAGTCGTATTAAGGCCGACGTACTGGATATTAGAGCCGTCGAACTGTTCGACCTTGAGGTTAGCGAGGGTACCGAGCTGTTTGATGCTGTCCGGCGGCAGATTCGAAGGAACCGGAGCGAGATCGACGCCACCGCTCTGAAGCTCGGCCTGTAGGGCACTTGCGTCGGTAACGGTCTTGACCCTTAATTTCGATATTTTCGGAGCTCCGTCCCAGTATTCGGCGAATGCTTCAAGGTCAACGGTGTTCTGCGATTGGTCAAAGGCCGTGAATTTGAACGGGCCCGTCCCAATCGGCCTCTCTCGAAGTTGGGCCGAAGAACCGTCCGAGATGATCGGGATCGCAACGAGGTTCGACAATAGCTGGTTCTTGAGTGCGGCCTTTTCAAGATTGAAAACCACCGTTTTCGGTTCCGGCGTTTCAATGGAGGTGATGTGAGCGACCGGCGGCGTGTCCTTGTCAACGGTCTCGTAAAACGCGAAAGATTTGTAGCCCTTGGTACGGAAAAGCTCGTCGAAAGTGTACTTTACGTCAGCCGAAGTGAACGGCTTCCCGTCGTGGAACTTCACGTTATCGCGAAGGATGAACGTGATCGCCTTGCCGTCCTCGGAGGTACGGATCTCACTCGCAAGTTCGCCCTCATAATCAAAGCTGGCATTCTTTCGGACCAGGCTGTTGAACATCAGGTTGCGAACCCGCTCAGCGGCCGCGTCGGACTTTTCCGTGGTCAGCGTGTCGAATCCCGTGAAAGGCTCCGAAAGGGCGACGGTGACAAATTCGCTGTTCGTGCGGCGGCAGGAGAACGAGAACAGAAGCGCGACGGCCAATCCAAGTAAAGCAAGATATCTCAAATCAAATAAACCTCCAGGACATTAAGCTAACCGATCATTGAACCGGGCGATCTTGCCGGCGATGGCCGAGACATGATCGGCGAGAAACTCGGCCGGCGGCGCGGCCAGTTCCTTCAAACGAAGTATTCGGTCGACGGAAGCGTCGATGCGATCTTCGCCAAGCCGGCCCGTGGCCGCGGCGTCGAGCAGGGCGGCGTGCGCCTCTCTTATCGATACGGTCCCGGCACAGATGCACGCCATATCGCACCCGGCTTCGATGGACATAACGGCTGCCTCGCCGATGCCGTAATTCTTGATGATGGCTCCCATTTCAAGATCGTCGGTCAGGACCAACCCGTCAAACCCCATCTGATCTCTTAGTAATTTAGTGACGAAGTTAGAACTAAGCGAGGAAGGTAAGAGTTTCCCATTTTGGCCTGTTTCCTGCAACTCAAGGTTCGGAAACGCGGCGTGAGCGACCATCACAGCCCGGACCGATCCCGTCGCGATCAGTTCGCGATAGGGCGTAAGATCGACCGAATCGAACTCGGCCTGACCGATCGATACGAGGGGAAGCTCTTCGTGTGAATCGACCTCCGATGCTCCGAGGCCGGGAAAATGCTTGATGCATCCGACGATGCCGCCGGACTGCAGCGTAGATAGGAATTCGCCGGCGAATTCAGTTACTTCGGCCGCGGAATGCCCGAATGCCCGGGAATGAAGGCCATTGACGAACGCCACGCGTTTTTCGTCGATGACGTCCACGACAGGAGCAAAATCCATATTGAAGCCGAGCGAGGTGAGTGCGTCGGCAATGATGCGGCCGATCTCACGGGCGTCGTCGGCCGATCGCAGCTTCGATGCTGCCGGCATCGGGTCAAGGATCCTACGTAATCTATCGACGAGGCCGCCCTCCTGGTCCACGCTGAGGAACGGTTCGACGCGGCAGGCTGCCCGAATACCGTCGAGGAGTTCGCGCGTTTGTTCAGGGGACCTGATGTTCCGCGCGAAAAGACAGACGCCGCCGGGCCTGATGTCGGCAAGCAAGCGTTCGGTGTCAACATCGATCTCCGGGCCGGGGATGCCGATGAAGAGAAGCTGTCCGATCTTTTCTTCTAACGATATCGATCGAGGGGTTGATCGCTCCATAAGAGTTAAACCGATGGATTAGATGTCGAAACTGCGACATCTGATGTGAAACTTTAACATCCGGTCAGATGATCTTTTCCTTCATTTCAAGGAGGACGCGTTTCGATTCGTCGGGTGTGAGGCCGGTCACGTCGAGTTCACGGAGCCGGTCGACGGCACTTTCGTTATTCAAAGCGAAAAGGGAAACCTGGGCGATCTGGCCCCGGGCCGCGGCGGCCTTCAGGTCATTGCCGGCCTGCCGGGAGAAAACCGCGAGTTCGTATTCTTCGAGCGTCCTGAGGACCTCGTTCGCACGATCTAATACCTGTGTCGGCATTCCGGCCAGGCGGGCGACGGCAATGCCGTAAGACTTGTTGGCGGTTCCTTTTTGCAGCTTGTGCAGAAAGACAACGTCGCCCTCGCGTTCGCTTGCGGCCATCTGATAATTCTTCGCCCCGGGCAGATTATCAGCGAGTTCGGTCAACTCGTGATAGTGCGTGGCGAAGATGGTTTTGGCGGAATGTTCCGGCGAATTATGGAGATACTCCGCGACCGCCCACGCGATCGAAAGCCCGTCAAATGTTGACGTTCCGCGCCCGATCTCATCAAGCAGTACCAGACTGCGCGGAGTTGCGTTGTGAAGTATCGCCGCGGTCTCCGTCATCTCGACCATGAAGGTCGAGCGCCCGGAAGCAAGGTCATCGGATGCTCCAACGCGGGTCCAAACGCGGTCAACGATCGGCAGGCGTGCCGCGGATGCGGGCACGAAAGATCCGGCCTGAGCCAGGATCTGGATCAAGGCAACCTGTCGAAGGACCGTTGATTTTCCGCCCATGTTCGCCCCGGTGACGATCAGCAGGCGGTCCGTCGAATTATTAAGGTAAACGTCGTTAGGGACAAACGGGTCGCGGAGAAATGCTTCGACGACCGGATGCCGGCCATTCTTGATCTCGATCTCATCTCCGTCATGAAGCACAGGACGGACAAAATTTCGCTTTGCTGCGGTTTCTGCGAGCCCTGCGAGAACATCGATAGTCGCCAGCGCTCGTGCAGTGGTCTGCAACTTATAAGTTTCTTCTTTAACTTTTGCCCGTATCTGTTGAAATAGCTCGTTTTCCAACTCGATAGCGCGTTGTTCGGCTCCGAGTACCTTCGATTCCCATTCTTTTAATTGAGGGGTCGTGAAACGCTCGGCGTTCGCAAGTGTCTGTCGGCGCTGATAATCGTCAGGGACTCGGTGGATATTCGCCTTTGAAACCTCAATGTAATACCCAAATACATTATTAAAGCGGATCTTCAGCGTGGGTATCCCGGTGCGTTCACGTTCGCGTTCTTCAAGATCGGCGATCAGCCGCTTTGAGTCGTTCGAAGTATTTCTAAGTTCGTCGAGTTCCTCGCTGAAGCGCGAACGGATGGTGCCTCCATCGTTGATATTGACGGGCGGTTCGTCGGCAATTCCTTTTTCAATGAGGGTGCGGACCTCTGGCAGATCAAAGATATTCTCGGAAAGGACCTGGAGCAGAAGGGAGCTTGCGTCGGTGATCGAATTGACGATCTCGGGCGTTTTTGAGAGAGAAGAGCCTAACGCAAGCAGGTCCCGGGCGGTCGCGGTTCCAAGATTAAGCCTGCCGACTATCCGCTCAAGATCGGTCAGCTGTTTCAGGACGAACCTGACAGACTGACGAAGGATCGGGTCGCCGAATTCCTCAACGGCCGCGTGCCTGGTCTCGATCTCGCTCCGCCTGAGCGAGGGCCGCAGCAGCCAAGCCCGAAGCAGCCGCCCCCCCATACCGGTAAGTGTTTCATCGATCACATCGAGGAGAGTTTGCTTCGATGGCTCATTTCGTGTCTGGACGACCTCCAGATTTCGAAGCGTGACCTGATCCAGCACGAGGCAGTCGCTGGATTCGAAGTACTCGATCTTGTTGATGTGTTCGGCGGCGATCTTCTGGGTGAAATGGGCATATGAAAGGCAGCCTCCGGCTGACCTGATGGCCGCATTGCGCCCATCGAGCCCATATCCGGCCAGTTCACGGACCTTGAACTGATCCTTGAGCAGATGTTCAGCATTTTCGAGGTCAAAATCGTGGTCGTCCAGCTCCGTTAAAGTGAATCTTGATGTTCTCTTTTCGGTTTGGGTATCTGCGATCTCGGGAAGCAAGCCTCCCGGTCCACCGTTGCCAATCCTTTCGACGATATCCGGAGAGAGCCGTGCAGGAAAGACGAGCTCGCGGGGAGCATAGCCATCTATCAGTTCGATCGCTTTAGTCCAGTTATCGGGCCCTGATATCTGGGACGCCGCGAATTCGCCGGTGGACAATTCGAGGAAAGACGCCCCGATCTGATCACCGTCAACGCAGATCGATGCAAGGTAGACCGGGTCTTTCGATTCGATCTGTTCCGGGTCGAACGAGGTCCCCGGCGTTATGACCCGGACAACCTCGCGACGAACCAGTTTAGTGCCCTTTCCGGCCGGTTCGGTCTGCTCGCAGATGGCCACGCGATAGCCTTTGCGGACGAGTTTTGAAATGTAATTTCCGGCGGCGTGATGCGGAACGCCGCACATCGGGATCGGATTCTTCGAGTCTTTCTGACGGGCCGTCAGCGTGATCTGAAGCTCTCTCGCTCCGATGATCGCGTCCTCGTTGAACATCTCGTAGAAATCCCCGAGCCGGAACATCAGGAGCGTGCCCGGATAGAGTTTCTTTATCTCGAGGAATTGCCGAAGCATCGGCGTGATCTCTTTCATTACCCAATTCAGCCATTTAGGCAGATTCTGAGTCTAAACTAAAACGTCGAAAGTTTTAAAATGAATGGTTTCCAAAGGCTTCGCCGTTTGTTAAACTGAACCTTTGTTCGACCCCCAATGGCCTAAGGGCTGAAAAACCGAACAACGTTTAACAAGTCATGGCAATCCAAAGCCTTAAAATTCTTAGGGTTTCGTGAATTTTTAAGGAGTCCATCAATGATCTCAAAGTTACTTTCGTTGGGCATCGCAGCCTGCCTCTTGGTGTTTGCGTTGTCGTCTCAGGCTCAGGAAGCTTCGAACACTGCACCGAACGGTGAGAAAGAGCTGCGGGCCGAGAATAAAGTGCCGCGGGCGAGCACGTCCGACCGACAGGATGACAAGTATCGCATCGGGTTCCGAGACAAGCTCAATGTCCAGGTTTTTCGGCACGCCGACCTCAATCAAACCGTGACGGTGAATCCAAACGGTACGATCAATCTATTTCGTATCCCGGAACCAGTGGTTGCCGTGTGTAAGACGGAGAGGGAACTTGCGGATGACATCGCAGCCGCGTATCGAAAGGATTACCTCAAAAATCCGGAAGTAAACGTCGTCGCCGTCGAACAGATGTCGCACGCCGTCTTCGTGATCGGTGCGGTCGAGAAACCCGGGCCGCAGTATCTGAGCAGGAAGGTCCACCTTCTCGAACTTCTTGCATTGGCCGGGGGGCCGTCGAAGGAAGCCGGTTCGCGGTTATACGTTTCAAGGACCGGGAGCCGGTCCGACTGTGCGCCGAAAGGGGCGCCCGACGCCGATGATGCAAATCTGCACACATTCGCGATCAGGGACCTTCAGGAAGGTAAGGAAACGTTCTTTATCCAACCCGGCGATATTATTTCGGTTCTTGAGGCCGATGTGGTCTTCGTTTACGGGAATGTCGTCGAACAGGGCCAGGTAACGATGAAGCAGCCTTTGACCCTTACTCAGGCGATCGCGACGGCGAAGGGCCTTCGCCCGGCGACCAAAAAAGACAAGGTCCGGATCATCCGGCAAAAGCCGGGAAGCCTGGAGAGGGAAGAGCTGATCTTTGACCTGAATGCGATCAACAAACAGAAGGCTGAAGACCCTTTCCTTATGCCAAATGACATCATTGCCCTTTCGGAAGATAAGACCAAGAGCATCCTTAACAATGTTGCAAAGAGCTTTACGCAAGGTATCCCGGGATTGCTTTATCGGCCGTACTAGGACGCTTATTTTATGAAAGAAAGTCGAGAGTTGGTTCCGCAGCCGAAGAGCGATTTCTTCGAGTTCGACCGTGTTTTCGAGCCGCAGGTCGTGGGACAGACCGGGCGTTATCCGGCCTATCGCGAGAATTATGCACAGGACGGTTTTCAACTCCTGGATTACTGGCGTGCCGTACGCAAGCGGATATGGCTGGTCGTGGGTATCGCTGTGCTCATCACGACGCTGGTCGCCATTTATATGGCCCGAAAGCCTGATATTTTCCTTGCGAGAGCGACCGTTCAGGTCGATCTTGAGCAGACAAACCCCGACCTGATGACCGACCGGCAAAGGCCGCTTTTGACTGCGGACCCGTCGTACTTCAACACGCAGCTGCAGCTTCTGAACAGCGACACTCTGCTTCGCCGCGTGATCAAAGAACATAACCTAGACACCAACGCAGACTTTCAGAAGATAAAAGCTGAGAATGGGACTTCGGCAATGCGGTCGATGTTAAAGGCCGTCGGCCTTGCCCGCGAGGAAGCGAAACCGGCCGTCCCGAACAGTGAGACCAATTCAGAGGACTCCAGCAATACGCTCGTGTCGGCGGATGAGATCGCCGAAGCCGTTCGACTCGCGCCTACGTCGAGATAATCAAGAAAACCTCGGCGTCGAGCCGGTCCGCGAATCACGCGTGACCGTAAAAGATACGCGTCTGATCGAAGTGACCTTTACGAATTCGAATGCGGAACTCGCCGCTTTCGTTGCGAACGCGATCTGCGAGACATTTACAAGCTATAACCAGGAAAAGCGGTCCGGGACCAGCCGGAAGACGAGCGATTTCCTTCAGAGCCGGATCAGCGACCTTCAGTCCGAGATCCGGGCGGATGAGATAAAGCTGGTCGACCTGAAGAGGGAAGTCGGTATCCTCAAGACCACCGGCGAGCAGACGATCGAGTTGGAAAGGCTCGCCGGATTGAATCGTGACCGTCTTGCAGCCGAACTGGAGCGGACCAATGCGGAGTCGGACCTGCTCGCGGTCAAGAATTCACCTGAAAAGCTGAGGTCGCTTGTTGAAGCAGCCAGTGCCAGGTTCATAACGGAAAAGGAGAACTCGACCATCAACTTCCGTAATGATACGGAAAAGAAGATCGCCGACCTGACCGCCCAAAAGGAAAAACTTCTCCAGGAGTTTAAGGAGGGCGCCGATCCTGTACGCGAGATCGACCTGCAGATCGCCAGCCAGCAGGCAACGCTGGACCGCGTGATCGGAAAGAACAATGCCGAGATAGGCGAGTATCGAAAACGAGCCTCCGAAGACCTTCTGAACAATCTTCAAACGGCGTACGCCAAAGCGAAGGAAAAAGAAAGCAGCATCAGAGCCGCTTTTGACGAACAGTACGCAAAGGCCCAGGGACAGAACAGCGGAGCCGTCACTATCAAACTTCTCGAACAGAATATCGAGGCGAACAAAGGTTTCCTGGACAAGCTTCGCGAACAGCAGAGTTCGAACGACGTTTCGTCACAGGGCTCCGACAACAACATAAGCGTGGCCGGCTTTGCGATCCCGAATAACATTCCGGTCGGCCCGCGGCGGCTGATGACGGTCGCGGCCGCCTTCCTACTTTCGATATTGTTCGGAATGGGACTCGCACTTTTCCTTGAATATCTCGACGACACCATTCGAACCGTCGAGGAGATCGAGAGCGTGCTTCAGCTTCCCGCACTGGCTGCGATCCCGACGATCGAGTCAATGCCGAAACGAAAGCTCTTGCTCGTTGGGGCGAACGAGGAGGTCGAGGAACGGCCAAACTCCGAGCTCTTGATCTATTCAGATCCGCGGTCCGGCCTCTCCGAAGCGTACCGGCAGCTAAGGACGTCGATCCTGCTGTCGACCGCCGGCCATCCGCCGAAGTCGCTGCTTATCACGTCAAGCTTACCGTCGGAAGGTAAAACGACGACCGCGACGAACACCGCTATCAGCCTTGCGCAGACCGGTGCAAAGGTCCTGATCGTCGATGCTGACATGCGCCGGCCGCGTCTTCATTCGGTGTTCAACATACCTAATGGCGAGGGTTTAAGCACGCTTCTTTCGAGCGAATCGACGGATTCCGACATCACACGGGTCGTAAAAACCGACGGCGGAACCAAGATCCATTTGTTAACGTCGGGCCCGATCCCGCCGAACCCCGCGGAACTGATCGGTTCGGAGCAAATGGCCACGCTGTTGAAACGGCTGCAGAAGCATTACACCCACGTCGTGATCGACTCGCCGCCGATCACCTCTTTCACGGACGGCGTTCTGATCGCTTCTATGGTCGACGGGGTGATCCTTGTGGTCCATTCAGGGAAGAGCTCGCGGCAGGTCGTGCGGCGTGCGAAGATGCTTCTTCAGGATGTGGGTGCGCGGCTGCTCGGCGTGGTGCTGAACAACGTCAATCTGCGTTCACAGGACAACTATTATTACTATCAGTCCTATTATCATCGCAACGCTTACAACAGCGATGAGGTGGTCTGAGCTCGTTCACAGCAGCGACTGTTATGGGTGCACACAAAAGCGTACTCGTCACAGGTGCGGGCGGGTTCATCGGCCATCACCTGGTGACGTACCTTAAAAAGAAGGGTTACCGGGTCAGGGGTGTCGATATAAAGTATCCGGAATTCTCAGCGACCGACGCCGACGAATTCTACCTCCTCGACCTGAGAGTTCCGGGAAACTGCCTTGAAGCGACGGCAGGTGTCGACGAAGTCTACGCGCTTGCGGCCGACATGGGCGGAATGGGTTACATCTCCGCCCATCATGCCGAGATCCTTTACAATAATTCGCTGATCGATCTTAATACCATCGAATCGGCACGGGTGAACGGTGCCCGACGTTTTCTTTATGCAAGTTCGGCCTGCATCTATCCGCTTCACCTTCAGGGCGAGGCCGACGCTCCGCCTTTGAGCGAGGACGATGCGTATCCGGCATTCCCGCAGGATGCGTACGGATGGGAAAAGCTGATGGGCGAACGGTTGTGTATGCACTATCGCGAGGACTATAGCCTCGAGACCCGCGTGGTCAGGTTTCACAACATTTTCGGCGAGCTTGGAACATGGGAAGGCGGCCGCGAAAAGGTGCCGGCGGCCGTTTGTCGAAAGATCGCCGCCGCGAAACTTTCGGGAACGAACGAGATCGAGATATGGGGCGACGGCAAGCAGACTCGGTCTTTTTGTCATATAGACGATTGCGTCGAAGGCCTTTACCGATTGATGAGGTCGGATCATTTCGAACCGATCAACCTTGGGCAGGACAGAATGGTATCGATAAACGAACTCGCAGACCTTGTTGCCGCCGCCGCGGGGATCAGCATCATTAAAAGACACGTCGACGGCCCGCAGGGCGTTCGGGGCCGCAATTCGGATAACAGCCGGCTGAAAGCGGTTCTCGGCTGGGAACCATCGATTTCGCTTGAGGAAGGGCTGAGGGTTACATACGCCTGGGTAGAAGATCAGGTGCGCGAGTCGCTCAAGCGAAGTTTGCCGTCATCCGCGACGACTTCTAATTGACCGATCGGGTTTGACATCAGTTGTGCTGCAAGGATCCCCTAAAGTGTCTTGTACGATCGCACGGACTTGGTTGATGTAAACGGCTTCGTGCCGCTGATTATGAGTGTTCCGATATCCATCGTCATGCCCGTATTCAACGCGGGAAAGTTTCTGCATAAAACCGTAGAAGCGATTGACGCCCAGCGGCGGGAGTCAGGCTGGGATATTGAACTGATCATGATCGACGACGGAAGCCGGGACGATACCTACGAGCGTGTCGAAGAACTCGGCGAGAAGTATCGCTACATCAAGGCAATCAAGCTCTCGCGGAACTTTGGGCACCAGGCCGCAGTGCGGACCGGGCTCGAATTCAGCGACGGCGATTATGTGGCCATCCTCGACGACGACCTTCAAGACCCGCCCAGCCTTTTGCCGATGTTCTTCGAATATCTCGACAATGGCTACGACGTGGCCTACGGCGAGCGAAAGAAGCGAAAAGAACACATTTTGAAGAGGCTGGCGTACAGCTCGTTCTACCGGATCCTTCGTGGCCTCAGTAGCATTGAAATCCCGCTGGACTCAGGCGATTTTTGTGTTATGAAGCGCCGGGTGGTGGAGCACATGCTTACCCTGCCCGAGCGTAATCCTTTTCTCCGGGGAATGCGGGCCTGGGTCGGTTTTAAGCAGATCGCCGTCAGCTATGAGCGGCAGGCCCGGATCGACGGTGTTTCCGCCTACACTTTCGCGAAACTGCTCCAGCTTGGTGCCGACGGAATCTTTTCTTTCTCGAAGTTTCCGATCAGATTTATTACGTTTCTTGGACTGCTCGGGTTAGGTGTAGCGCTATTTTACAGCCTATTCCTTGTCGTAATGTTCTTCACGGTAGGAGTGGATGTCCGCGGATTCTCGACCTTGGCCTTGCTTATCTCATTCTTCGGGTCGCTTAATCTGATTTGCCTTGGCGTGATCGGCGAATATATTGCCCGGATCTACGACGAGACGCTCCATCGACCGCACACGGTAATTGAGAAGACGTTGAATTTTGAAAGTCCGGAAGAGCATCGAACATCCCGGAAGAGAGCCCACGAGGTCGAGAAGGCTTGAGTTCTATGAAGAAGGGCACGAAACCCGCTAAAGAGAGAACCTTTGACGATTTCGACGGTTTCGCAAAGGATTACCGCGATATTCACAACGAATGTCTCAAGTTCAGCGGTGCCGACAGCGATTTCTTTTCGGAACAAAAGGTAGCGATCCTAAAGCGACACGAGCAGGCCGACGATTTACGGATTCTAGATCTCGGATGCGGTGACGGCAATTCCGCCCGTTTTTTTCGAAAACACTTTCCAAAGGCCTCGTACGACGGAGTCGATACGTCGCAGAGGAGCATCGAGATCGCCAGACAAAGGAAAATCGATAGGTCCGAGTTCGGGCACTATGACGGGCAGAACATCCCCGCGGCCAATGAGTCATTCGACATTGTCTTCGTTGCCTGCGTGTTTCATCATATAGATCGCGCACTTCATGCGAATGTACTTGCCGAGATCAGACGTGTCCTGCGCGATGGGGGCCGCCTTTACCTGTTCGAGCACAATCCGTTAAACCCGCTCACCAAGCGTGTCGTTAAGAACTGTCCCTTCGACGAAGATGCGGTCCTCCTGAGCGCCCGGAATGCGCGTGAAATGGTGGGTAATGCTCTCTTCCGGGATATCGGCCTCTCATACACGATCTTCTTTCCCGGGCACAAATTGTTCAACGGCCTGCGTCGGCTCGAGCGGCATCTCGAATGGCTTCCCATCGGTGGCCAGTACTACGTCCGAGCAATCAAGGGAGGTTCGTGAGCCCCTGCGATTGATCCACGGCCGATCTTGCCTCGCCAAAACCAATGTTACTCAGCCACCGTTCATATCCGATTTTTCTGAAGGGGGCCCCGCGTTTTTCTCCACACAGCTCTTTCAGTTTCCGTTTACACCGTATTATTTAGAGGGCGATGACTTCATCCCGGTCCCGAACTTGGTCAGACTGATGGACGGTGATCTGGTGATTTGATGTACCGTGATGCCTTCCACCTGACGGCACCCGGAGCCTAACTGGTGTATGCGAAGATCTTTGGAGCATTCAGCGCAAAGATCTGGGTATTGAACTTCATAATCCTCCTTCTGGACTTTCTTTTTGTCCTGCTCGTCTGGTATTTCTCATGCCAATTCTATACGGGCTTAACTGTTTATCTTCCGCCCCCGATCTTTTTGATCGTAGACTTCAGGCTTTTCTTTTGCGGACGGTCCCTAACGCCTGTTCAGCGTCGTTCTCTTTTTTACCGCGGTGGTCGCTCTGTTGCGAGGACGCTCGCCGGCTCGGCTGATGTGGGCTTGCGGATTGTGTGCCCTGGCCTCGTTTTTTGTACAATCGTTCGGGCTTATCGCCCGGTAAGGAATCGGCTTTTTTGTGCATAAGGGACTATTTCACCTCGGGACTCCGTGCGCGAAGCCTGGTCGCACAGGCTCTGCATCTCGCCACGCCTCTTTTGTTGTTGCCCACACTTTGCCACGGATATTTCCGCGATGCGGCGGGTTTCGATAGTTATCATTTCTTCCTCACTAAGTTCCTTCGCGAGTATTGTCCGCGAGAATTTTGGCCCCGTGCGTACTTTGGCTTGCTCACGTCGCTCATCCCTTGATTGGCCTGCTGCATTGGCTTCTAGCAAGAATCGGGTTCCTCCGGCGAGTCACGCATGTTTTTATCGCGGTCTGTTCGCGTTCGGCATCATCCTCGGCATCCGGACACAGTCGGCGTGGGAAATACGGACACTCGAAACGGCAAGCGGACATCTCGTTTTCCTCTCGCCCGTGATCAGCGAAAGTTACAAATGGCTGCCACAGAACTCTCGCCCCGGTGAACTCGTGTTTGAAACTTATTGTTTGCATGTGAATTTTCCGCGTGGTTTGAGAAATCCGTCGCGGAATTCGTTCACTCTGAACTTAGGTAATTCGCCTCCGGGAACACGTTGCTCAGGTTATAGATGATTTGAAAAGGAGCCCCCCGCGATATATCATTTGGGATGGATCTTGGACCGCGGAAATACTTCAAATATCTGAAGGCGAGAAACTTAAGCCGCTGTTTGATCACATGACCCAAAATTATTGCGGTGTCGCCGAATTCACACCGTACAACGGCCGCGAACGGGAGATCTGGGAACGAACGGCCGAAAGAGTTGAGCAGAGATAGTTGATACAAAGAAGGCCTCGCAATTTTCCCGGCAAGTCAGGTGGCAATTCCAATACGCAATAGTTCGGTAAGCAATGTTCAGGAGCGGTCGCTCGGTGTAGCGATCGGCCTCATGGCCGCGGCTTTGCTGCTTGCCGGCCTGGTTGTCCTGCTTTCGAGCGACCTGACAGAGTCTTTCCCGTACCTCTATCTGATCCCCTGGCTGATCGGTCTGACGGCGGTTCTCTTGCTGCCGACATTGATCCTTTATTATCAGGGCAAACTCACGCTGGTCGATCCGCTAGTGTATGCGACCTGGTCATATTTTTTCCCGGCCTTCGTCATCGGCGGATTCATGTTGACGGCCGGTTGGTCCGAGCCCTATTTCCTGAGCTTCATTCAGGACCCGGCAACGAATCTACCGTACACGGTACTAATAATCGGTCTCGGTTTCAGCGGCCTCGCCCTTGGGTATTTCTCGCCGGTCGGCCGGAAACTAGGAACATCTCTCGGTAAATTTCTCCCGCGAAGCGACTTTGACGCCTCCGCACTCTTTGTCCCGGGTCTAATTCTCCTGGTCCTCGGCACTTTAAACACATTTGGCGCACTAATCATCGGGGTCGTCGGTTATCAAAGGGCGGATGCGGTCGATTCATACAGCGGCCTGGTCTTTTTGACAACGCTTTTCTGGATGCAGGGTTCCTTCATCCTTTGGTTCGTGATATTCAGGAGGGGCATTGTCGACGTAAAGGCCGTCTCGGTATTTGGCGTCCTGCTTTTACTGACGATCGGGCGGGCCCTTATCTCCGGTAACCGTGCAGCGCTTTTCCAGGTATTCCTCATCGTCACGCTCGCCTTTATCCTCGCGGGCGGTCGTTTCAACTTCAAGCGGACAGTAGCTGCCGGGTTCGTCCTGACGGTTTGTCTTGTCGCCGGGATGATCTACGGGACCACTTTTCGGCACGTGAAGGGCACGGAAGCCCGTGTTTCATTTGAACAGTACACAGATAATATCTTCGAAACGATCGACCAGGTCGGTAAATTCGATCTCGTCGGCGGCCTTGAGGTCGCTCTCCTCGGCTTCGCCGAACGTCTTGACACTTTCAGTTCGGTCGCGGTGGTGGTATCGAATCATGAACAATTGGCCCCGTATGAGGAAAGCTATGGACTCGACAATAACATCTGGAAAGATCTGACGACCTTCTTTATTCCTCGTGTGATCTGGGACGAAAAACCGATCGCCTCGGAGCCGCGAAAGTACAGCGACCTCTATTTCGACCGGTGAGAACTCATTTGCCATTACGCCGATGGCGGACCTGCTGGAGAAATTTCGGGCCGATAGGAGTTCCGACGGGGATGTTCCTGTTCGGGATCATAATAAGATCCATCTACAGGACCCCGATCGAGGACCAGCCAAGGACGTTTTTGCGGGTCACCTTGTTCTTCATGCTGATCATGGCGATCTCGTATGAAGGATTTTATGGGATCCTGATCCCATATCTCTTCAAAGTGGGATTTACTGCCCTTGTCGGGATCCTGATCGTCGGCCTTGTAGCCCGCGCCCTTGGACATCGAAGGACCCTGACACCGAATTGACCCGCCGACCGCAGGAACCGGCAAGCCTGGCCCTATGATCGTATTCACTAATGGCTGTTTTGACCTGATCCATCCGGGTCACGTTGATCTGCTCAACCGTGCGAAAGCCCTGGGCGATCGGCTGATCGTCGGGATCAACAGCGACCGCTCCGTCAGACGAATAAAAGGAGCGGGCCGGCCGCTTCAGTCTGAAAATGACCGGCGGGCAGTGCTTTTGGGTCTCAGGGCGGTTGATGAGGTAGTAATTTTTGATGACCTGACCCCTGAAAACCTCATCCGGCAGATCAAACCGGATATCCTCGTTAAAGGCGGCGATTGGAAGTTAGACGAGATAATCGGAGCCCACTTTGTGAAATCAAACGGCGGAAAGGTAGTCTCGCTTCCGCTGCTGGAAGGATTTTCATCAAGTGCGATCATTGAAAGGTTGCCAAACCCCGAGGAGACGGGCAAAGCGAGCGTTGACTCTGCGTACAACTCACTCTCGGAGCACGCCGCCGTCGCCGAAGGATCTATCGGGACCCTGCTTCCGTCGATAAGGGAATGTGCCGAACTGATCAAGGCGACCGTCGAACACGGTAAGAAGGTCCTGATCTGCGGAAATGGAGGAAGTGCGGCGGACGCACAGCACATCGCGGCCGAATTTGTGGGCCGTTACGAAACCGAACGGCGTGCCCTGCCTGCGATCGCGTTGACCACCGATACGTCGGCGTTGACCGCGATCTCAAACGACTATGGCTTCGAGCATGTGTTCACCAGGCAGGTTGAGGCGTTGGCTGCCGAAGGTGACTGCCTGATAGCGATAAGCACCAGCGGGACGTCGCCAAACGTGATCGCATCGGTAATGAAAGCGAGAGAAAAAGGCTGCCGCGTGATCGGAATGACGGGAGCAGACGGCAGAAAGCTTGCCGCGTTGACGGACGCCTGCATAATGGTGCCGTCGAAGGAACCGCCCATCCAGGAAATGCACATAACGGTCGCACATATATGGTGTGAATTGGTCGATCAAATGTTCGACCAAGCGTAAATCACCGTTGATCAGAATGTGACGCGTGGAGATCATTCTTGTTTCTTACATTTAGCTATCATTTCTTAAACTATTGCACGAAGGACGTTCTTAGCCTTCGTTGAGGTCCTTCAGCCCGATCCAAATGCGAATCCTGATCCTCGGCGCAACCGGAATGCTCGGCCATAAGCTGTTTCAACAGCTGGGCAGGAGAATGGATGTTTGGGGCGCCGTCCGCGGCGATGGGCGGATCCTGAAAGAGCTTGAGATTGTCGAACCGGAGCGGATAATTTCGAATATCGAGGCCTCTAATGAGCTTTCGCTAAGGTCGGCGATCGAAATTTGCCGGCCCGACGTAGTGGTGAATGCCGTCGGGATCGTGAAACAACTGCCTGCCTCGGCCGACGTGATCACGACTCTCAACCTCAATTCGATCCTTCCGCACAGGCTTGCTCAGCTTGGCGAGGAATACGGCTTTCGGCTGATCACGATTAGCACCGATTGCGTTTTCACTGGAATAGAAGGAATGTACACCGAGGACGACGCGCCCGATGCTCGCGACCTCTACGGCTTGAGCAAGTTTCTGGGCGAGGTGAACTCCCTGGGTGCTTTGACGATCCGCACTTCGATCATCGGCCCGGAGATCGGCTCGGGACACGGGCTTCTCGAATGGTTTTTGTCGAACCGCGGCGGCCGCGTCAAGGGCTTTCCGAATGCGATCTTTTCCGGCTTTCCCACGATCGTCTTCGCCGATATAATCGAACGCTTGATCAGGGACCATCCGGGACTCAGCGGCATTACCACGTTTCAAGCGAGCCGATAAGCAAGCTCGACCTGCTGCATCTGTTCAATGAGTATTATGCGGCGGGCGTCGAGATCTCCCCGGATGACAGCGTCACGATCGACCGAAGCCTCGATTCGGGCAGGTTCAGGGCAGAGACCGGGTTCGTGCCGGACGACTGGAGAACAATGGTCAGAAGGATGGCCGATGATGCCACGCCTTACGAAAGATGGATAGAAAAAACGAATTGAAGGGAAAGCGGATCCTCGTTACGGGTGGGACCGGTTCGCTCGGGATGACGCTAGTGCGGCGGCTGTTGAGCGGCGAAATGGGACTGCCGGCGAAGATAATCGTCTTTTCCCGCGACGAAGCGAAGCAGCATTTCATGCGGCTTGAATTCCTGAACCGCTCCGTCGCCACGGACGAGGTCATCTACCACAAGGCCGAGGACATCCTGGATTTCCGGATCGGCGATGTACGCGACTATCCGGCGGTCGTCGCGGCCCTTCGCGATGTCGATGTCGTATTCCACGCTGCCGCCCTGAAGCAGGTCCCGTCTTGCGAATACTTTCCGTTCGAGGCGGTGCTTACCAATATCCACGGTGCCCAGAACGTCGTCCGTGCGATCCGCGAGAACCGGATGCTGGTCTCTACCGTGATCGGTATCTCCACGGACAAAGCCTGCAAGCCCATAAACGTGATGGGTATGACAAAGGCCTTGCAGGAGCGGGTGTTTGTCGAGGCTAACCGGGATTCGCCGGAAACGAGATACGTTTGTGTCCGCTACGGCAACGTGATCGCGTCGCGTGGCTCGATCATCCCCTTGTTCGCCGAGCAGATCCGGTAAGGGCCTGCCGGTAACCGTCACGCTGCCCGAAATGACGCGGTTTCTGCTCAGCCTGGACAAGGCAGTTGATACGGTTTTCGCCGCCTTCAGTTCGGCCCGGCCCGGCGAGACATTCGTGCCGAAAGTGCCTTCGGCAAAGATCGTGGATGTTGCCAAAGCGATGATGGGCGACAGGGAATTACCGATCAACTTTACCGGCATCCGGCCCGGCGAGAAGATCCACGAAATAATGGTCTCCGAGGAAGAATGTTTTAGAACGCGGAATGCGGGCGACTACTACGCGATCCAGGCAATGCTTCCGGAGCTTAGGTCCGTACCGGACGAAGAGCCCGCATTGACGGGCGAGTATTCCTCTAGCGAAGCGAATCTGTCGATAGGCGAGATCGGGGAACTGCTGGCCCCATCGCTCGCGGACATCGAACGTTTCAAGACCGCCTGACACCGGGCGGCGACGATCCGACTGAAAGTGATGACCATATTCGGGACGCGTCCTGGATCATGAGGCTCTCGGCCGTGATGAAAGTGCTCGACCAGCATTGCCGCCACCTGATGATCCATACCGGCCAGAATTTCGCCGAAAGCCTGAGCGACATTTTTTTCAGGGACCTCGCCGTAAGGGACCCCGATATCCATCTCGGGATACAATCCACGAGTTTTGCCGAGCAGGCCGGTCAGATCATCAGAAAGGTCGATGAGGTCCTCGCTGACACGCGGCCCGACCGTGTGCTGATCCTCGGCGACACCAACAGCGCGTTGTCGGCTATAGCGGCCGCCCGCCGGGGAATTCCGGTTTTTCATATGGAGGCCGGGAACCGTTGTTACGACGACCGCGTGCCTGAGGAAGTGAATCGAAGGATCATTGACCATTCAAGCACCATCCTGATGCCGTACACCGAGCGGAGCCGGGCGAACCTGCTGGCGGAGGGCATCGCGGCCAAACGAATTTTTGTCACCGGGAATCCGATCAAAGAGGTCCTGAGGATCTTCGACGCGCAGATCGAAGCAAGCGATTCGCTGGAACGGTTCGATGTCGCAGCGTTCGGCTATTTTCTCGTGACGCTTCATCGGGCCGAGAACACTTCCGACAAGGACCGCCTGGCGAAGATCTTCCGGGGCCTCGACGGGATCTCGGAGAAATTCGACAAGAAGGTCCTGGTTTCGGTCCATCCCCGGACGGCCGAACGGCTTTCCGAATCCTTCGGAGATCACCGTCAACAGTGACCGACTTGCCCCCTGCTTGAACCGCTCGGATTTTGATTTCTCGTCAAGCTTGGAGAAGAATGCCCTGGCGGTGCTGACCGACAGCGGTACCGTGCAGGAAGAATGTGCGATCTTCCGGGTACCAAATATTACGCTGCGAGACTGACTGAACGCTCCGGAGACGATCGAGTGCGGGGGCTATCTTGAGCGGAGCCGACCCGAATCGATATTGAACGCAGCGACGAACGCCCTCGCAAGCCCGGCCGACTGGTCGCACCGCCGGAGTACCTCGTCGATATGTTTCTGCACAAACCGTGAGCAAGATCGTGCTGGGATACTCGTCGGTGCGGCGGGCATTGGTCGTGGTGACGGCCGGGATGGGACCGACCCGATAGGAAATCCAGCCACTTATCCGACACTTGCGAGCCTGATGTCGAAACTCGCGGCAGACGGAATTACGGCCGCGGGCCCGATATCCGGCGTACTCGCGGAGTCCATCGGAAATTATTTTGCTCCTCTGATCGCCGCAAGATGCTTCCACGCTGTTGTCGGTCCAGAATCAACCCTTCTTTTTCCAACGGTCCCAAGGATTGTAGATAGAAGCGACGACCGGTGTAGTGTCTTGCGAGAGCTGGATTCGAGTACAACGATGCCGAAATTCTCTGAATGCGAGGGGCATCAACGTGAAATAAACTGGCGAGGACGTCGAATTTTTAATGTCCTCGGTCTCTTCATCCGATGTCGAATGAAACAAAGGGTAGCGGCCCATGACCTTTTTCAACAACCAGAGGATCGGGCGTTTCCGGCCGGCGGAGTAGTTCAAAGCGTATTCGGTGAGTTCACCATGCGGAGACCACGCGATCTTTTTTCCCATAAGTCGAGCCGCAATGCCGGTGAGGAACGCGGCGGGGTAAAAGACCGATGAAAGATGCACGTCTCGTTCGGACGAATATCGACTTACCCGAATCGTTCTCGCTCCACTCGTTCAAAGGGACCCCTTCGCCAATGCCTGAGTTGCTTGCGCCGACGCCCGGTTCGAAACCTTCTCTCTAACCAGGTTTTGTGAGCCAATAGCAGGGTTGGCGGTACCGCCGGCTAGCGACGGATAAACACCTCGGCTGGATAAAAGACCTTACATCCAGATCCCGACCGCCGGCCCCTCACCGCAAGCGGCCGGGAAGATTCAACGGTCAACTTCGGTTTGGGTAACTCGCGGTAAGTCACTCTGCTGCAGGAAACACAGGTACACACTTCCATCCCACAAGGGTCAACTAGTTTTGCCCTTTGAATGGAGGAGCCCGGACACAACATTCGCCGGCGTGCATCCCGAACGTTAATAATTATCGGTGATTCGAACGGGCCGTTCAAATGGCCTTTCGCGGCCGGATATAACCCGACGCCAAGATTTGATATATTCGAGGTTTGTTCGACTGCCTCCGACCGCGCGGCCCTTCTTGCCCGCATAGCTGACGAAATGTCTGAAACCTCGAAAGATCGAAAGCGGCTTTGGGTCATTCAGGCTCTACTATCCCGAGATGACCCCGACCGGCTATTACCTAACCCCTGATCGCCGAGGGCTTGCGGACCGATTCGAGGTCAAGGCAATCAGCGGTCAGCCGAACTATTCAGCCCGCGGCACTCGTGCGGCAAAGCCATGAATGGCGAAACAGCGTCGAGATCTTTCAACGGCTGGAACGACGCTGGACAAGAACGTGATCCTGTTTCGCGTGACGAACATGGTCACGCTCGGTGTCTCTGTGCTGATCCGGTCGTGGCGGCAGTTCAGGACCGGCGACAAGGTCCTTGTCGTAACGAACCCTCCGCTGATGTCTTCGTGGCGGCCAGCCGTGCGGCGTTGGCTCGCGGGACGTCGTACACTCTGCTTGTCCACGACAATTATCCGGAGATATTGGTTGCCGCCGGCAAGATCCGCGAGAGTTCGTTAACTGCGAAGTTCTTTTCATTCTTTAATCGTTGGCTGTACAAGCATGCTTCGGGGATCGTCGTGGTCGGCCGCGATATGGCAGAGTTATTGGAGAGAAAGACGGCGGGGCTTTCGATCCCGATCCAGAATATCCCGAATTGGGCAGAACTCGAGACCGTTTCGCCCCGTCCCAGAGAGGAAAACTCCTTGCTCGCCGAATTGGGGCTGTTTGGAAAGTTCGTTCTGCTTTATGCGGGAAACATGGGCCCGAACGACGTAGACAATCATCGAAGTCGCTGAACAATTGAGGGCCGAGCTGGCGGTGCACTTCGTATTTTGGGTGCCGGGGCAAAGCGGCCGAAGATCGAGGCGTGAAATAGGCGAACGCGGGCTCGACAATGTGACGGTCTCGACCCGCGGCCGCGTTCCGACCAGCCGCTCTCCCTTAATGCG
This sequence comes from Chloracidobacterium sp., assembly GCA_016716365.1. Taxonomy (GTDB): domain Bacteria; phylum Acidobacteriota; class Blastocatellia; order Pyrinomonadales; family Pyrinomonadaceae; genus OLB17. The sequence goes on from JADJWM010000005.1 coordinate 37,322, forward strand.
TGCGATGTAGCCTTGGTATCTTTGTTCGACAAAATGCCTCGGAGTTTCGGTCCCGAGCCGGACGTACAATATTCTTGCCGCCGGCAAACCGATAATCGCTTTGCGATCCCGCATCGGAGGTCGCAAAGGCTTGATCGGATGAGATATCGGCTGGGCCGTGCCGCCAAATAAACCAGCTTTTTTTCGAATTAGCCGCTGCGATCGAGGCCGCGGTCGGGAAGGGAAGCGAGGTAGCCGAAATGGGGAAAGCGTGCCCGGTCGGCGGCCGAAACAAATATTCTTTCGAGTCCGCGTTTAGCCAAATATGATAGTTTC
>JADJWM010000006.1 GCA_016716365.1 Chloracidobacterium sp.
ATTCCTGATAACCGCGGCAGCGCTAGTCCTTTCCGCGGCGATACCGTCACTCCGGCCGCGCCGTCCGGGCGCGACACGCTGGGCAGGCCAGGTGGCGTGATTTTGCGGTCGCAGATAGTAAAAACCACGCATGTCGTGCGATACCATCAGGCTCGCCCCGCCGTCAACCTGCCCGGCACAGTCGTCCTCGCCGACGTTCGGATAAGAATAGTCCTGGTCCTCAGGCCGCATCCTGCACGCGTTCGCCCGCCGGTGCCGATTAAACTGTGCTGCCCTGATAAAACGGGCCGCCTCGCCGGTCTCGTCCCAGTCCCGCCGCCGAGCATTTCGACAGGTTGATCCTGGGCCAGCGGATAGAAGCCGCACGGCTTTTACGTCTCGACGTTGTTCCACATATCATGCCCTTGCCGCTCGTCCACGTGGTCTTTGCAGGCAAGCGTACGTCCGGCACGCAATGCACTTGTTCGTACCGCCGAACACCGCTGCGAACTGTTTTGAGACGAGCTTCGGGATTACCAGTAGGATATCTCCCTTCGGCTTTGCCAATTATTTACGCGGGCCTTAATTCATTCTTTCGCTGACTTGGTTTATTTTTGACGGTTGTTTTAGGCCGTTACTGGCGGGTCATTTGGGTCGCAGCCATCGGGGGTATGACCGCTCCAGCCCATTTCACCACTGCCTGCCGCGAAAGACTGCTGGTCGAGAACAGACGGTCGCGGCGACCGATAGCAAAAGCCGTCATCAGGGCCATCAGCCATCGCGGCCCGCGTTTCGCGGTGCCTGATCGCAACGTATGCTGCGATGCCTGCCAGAGTGGTTACGGCAAACGCGGCGCACCCATCAACTTAGGTTGCGTAGTGCTTCGTTCGCGCCATGATTCGACCGTCGGATCCCAGTTCGCGAATTCCCCTGCAAAAAACACCAGAAATTGTAGAGCAACGAAGACCATCAGCCTTAGGCAGAACAATCATTCCGTCCGCGTTCGACCTGACGAGCCCGACAGCCAGCACGACGGAACCGAGGACCATTCCGATCGCCGGGTAGTAGTTGATCAGTTGGTGAATCTTTAGGCTGTCCATCACCTAACTTTACTTTTCATAAACTCACCGGAGATACCTCTTCATCGCGTCGGACTGGTTCTCGGGCGTATCCCCGAATCCACCGGACGCCACAGCCCTTACCGTCGACCCGCCGGTTCCGCTTTTCGAGATCTTTTACAAGGCCTCTCGCGGGCGCTCGGTGGACAATGGATGTCCGGTGCAAAGCCCTGCCGATCCTGGGCCGAACATTCCTTTCCGACCAGCGAATCCGTCATCCAGTGGTTTGAGCCAGCCGCGTTGCCGATTGGTGCGAGCCCGAGCGGAACATCGCTTGATAATTCGTTCGCGGGTTTTTTGCCAGTCCGTCTTCGGCGTTCCTTCGCCCTGCTGCGAGCCGGGCGTCGCTGCATACATGTTGAACCACATTCGCGTCACGCCGCGGGCGTTCCGGGGTAATAACGGGCACGGCATCATCCGCGCGACCTCGTAATTCCGTTTGTCGTTCTGCCAGCCGCGGAACGGGCGGTCCTCCGGGTCGGGATCGATCCAGACGCAATCGCCGTCGTTGATGCCGAGTTCTTTGGCATCGGTCGGGTTGATATCAACACAGCCTTCCGTGACGAACGGCGAGCGTTTGTCGTGACGGTAGATGTCGCCGAAGGGGGCCGAAGAGGATCGCGACCATGTCTGTATCGATCGGGGTCGTGTGCGATCCGTGGCGGTACTTCAGGCGTGTGGAAAATGAACTTAAATCCGTCCTTACAAGCGGGTGGGCCGTCTTCCGGGCCTCTTCCCACGTGTAACGACATTCCGCCCGCATCGCGTCTCAGCTCAGGTCGTCGCGTTTCGCTCCGTAATCCTCGGGCCTTTGGGCCTCAACGCCTCGTGCGGCGGTGCGATGATTATATTTGGTTCCAAGGAACGTCGAATCGACCGGTTCGCGGTGGACGGGCGATTCTCGCCGGCGTCGATGAACTCGTCCTCTTCGCGGTAAAACCAAGCCTTCCGCTCTTGTGTACCACGGCGTGGAGTCAGTAAGCTGGTCGTAGCCAACATTCTTCGGCGTCGTCCGGCTGTTCATCAGGGCCCGGAATGCCTTCGAGGGCCTTTGCGGGCAATTCGCTGAAATTGCAGCCCTTCGTATTTGTCAGAATTGTCCAGGATCCTCTGAAGATAAACGTCGGTATTGTTCTCATTGACGAATTTCCAGTAATCATTGAAACGTTGGTCGCCGGTCAATTCCGCGAGCTTCGACGCGACGAGCGAATAGACCTCGATGTCACCGATCGTGTTAAAGATCCGCTCGATCGGTGTCCGTGAAAGACGATTGTGGAACGGGTTCGTCACCGAGGCCGTCATATCCGGATGTTTCAGTTCGGCCCACGAATCGACGCCGAAGACCACATCGGCCCACTCGCACGACGTCGACCACCACCATTCGTTAACGGCGATCATCTCGATCCGCGGAAGTGCGTTGAACACCTGGTTGTAATGCCATTTCACGTTACCGAGGATCGAATTCGCATTGGCAAACCAAAGCGATTTCGTCGGGCAGGGCATATGGGTCTTACCCGTCAGGATCGTGTTCCCGACCTTTAGCGGATGGTCCTCGTGGTTGTAATAGTGGGCTGACTCGGCGGTCCAGTACGCCTTCGGCCGGGCCGGTTTGGTTGGATCGAGTTCGATATCAAATGGATTCTCGTTTATGTACTGCGGGCAGCCGTTGAAAAGGGCGGTCCGGTAATTCCCCGCATACGAGCCGATATTGCCGCCGATCTTCCCGACATTGCCGGTCAGTGCGGCCAGCATGATAGTGTCGCGGTCCTTATTGTCGCTGTTGAAGAATTGGTTTGGCCCCATCCCGAGGGCGAAGAGCGTCGTTCCCGGCTCCTTTGCAATGTGGCGGGCCAACCCCTCGACGGCCGCCGCCGGAGCCCACGTCAGTTCTTCCGTGGTCTTCGGATCGAAATGCGCCGCATATTCCTTTATCAGGTCGAAAACGGGCCGGCACTTGACCTTGCTGCCGTCGGCGAGCGTGACCTCAACGGCACCTTCGAGCAGAGCGTTCGCCATCTTCGAGTTCGCTCCGATGTCGTCCCGCGTGACCGCAATCGCCTCGTTCCGTGCGGTATCGAAGAAAACGTAATCGCCCCACTCGGCTCGAAGCTTTTCAGGTACGACGTTTTGCGTGGTCTGCTGGATCGGCGGCGGCTCCTTCTCCCCGGTTTTGACAATGAAAGTCTGTTTTAGTTCGGCCGGTGTCCCGCCGACAACCTCGCTCGCCTTGAGGTATTTGAGCGTGTCCATCCGGACGAGGATCGGCATGTCCGTCCACTCGCGAACGTACTTGTCGTCATAAAGCTTTTCTTTGATGATCACGTTCGCCAGCCCGAGGGCGAGTGCGGGCGTCGTTCCGGGCCGGACGACGATGACGTCATCGGCCTTGGTTGCCGTGGCCGAATATTCGCAAGCTATCACGACGATCTTGGTGCCTTTCAACCGTGCTTCCGTCAGCCAGTGAGCGTCCGGCATCTTGGTCGTGATCCAATTCATCCCCCACACGACAACGGTCTTTGCATGCTCGACCGAACACAGGTCGAATTCGACCGTTTGCTGGCCCGATACCATCGGGTGCCCCGGCGGCAGGTCCGTATGCCACGAGTAGTTGTCAAAGCCTTTTCCGCCGACTGCCTGATCCGGCCCTACGCCCCGGATCTTCGAATCGAGCAACGCCATCGAATTGGCGAATCGATACATCCCGAACACGCGGGTCACGCCCAAAAGGGGCATTCCGCCGCGGAATTTCATCACGTTAGTGCCGATCCCGCGGGTCGCTTCGATCACCGATTCGTCATAATGCTGATCCCGCAACCGCCGCATGCCCTCTTCCCCTGTATAGGTCTCGGCGATATTCTTCAGGGCGGCGGCCACGATCACGGCCGCCTCCGCGTGCGGCATTCTTATCCACTCATCGCGCGCCCGCTGAAAGTAACTTTCGTCGGGCCGGCCGTCCTTTCCTCTCGGAAATCCCTCGTCGTGCCAGCGTTTGAAGCCCGCCCGGACCATCGTCTGGTTAACCCGCCGGTCACCGTAAAAGCGGCGGGTAAGTGCGAGTCCCTTCTGGCATACACGCGGGTCCCACCTGTGCGTGGTGCCGTTTCCGGCAAGGTCCTTCGCTTCGCCGTATCTCATCGACGGACCGATCCGCGTGATCACGCCGTCCCGGACATATGCATGAAGCAGGCAGTTGTGCGTGTCGTTCGGAGCGCAGGTGAACGTGTATTTTGAATCGTACTTCCAAAGGTCGCGATAGACGTTCTCCCAGCCGCGGTCCGGATACGCCGCGAGAGGATTGGCGATGGCTTCAAGGCCCCACGCCTTCGTTGCCGAAACGGCCAATGCGCCGAACCCTGCAGCCGATATCCGTGCCAAAAATTCTCGTCTTGAGATCTCGCTTTTCATATAAATTCCTCACTCAAGTCAGTTACCGCCGAGCGTCCTGATGTACGCCGCGATCGCTTCGATCTCCGCCCGCGTTAGAGCGGGCCGGACCACAGATGACGTCGCAAATCCCTGCATTATCGTTCCCCTGCGGCCACGGCTGATCGTTTCGACCAGGTAGGTGTCCGTCGCCGTTTCCAGGAACACCTTATTGCCGAGGGCCGGGCCCTCGCCGCCGATTCCTTTGGCTCCGTGACATCCGGCACAATTCGACGTGAAGAGACGTTCGCCGAGTGCGGCGTCGGCATTGACCCAACGCGCGGGCATCGTGTCGCCGGCAAATTGCACACCCCCGCCCAGGCTTCGGATATAGGCGACCAGCGTCGTGATCTCCGCATCATTGAAACCGTTCTGACGCTCGCCCCACGGGAGCATCGGCCGGCCGGGGCGGCCGCGTTTTATCGCCGCGAACAGAAAATCGTCCGACGCCAGCGCCAGAAAATCGGGGTTGGTGATCGACGGGTTCGGCGGATAGCCGGGGAACCGTGTACCTTGCCCATTATTCCCGTGACAGCTTGAACAAACGGTCGAGTATAACGTCGCCGAGTCCGTTGCGAACTCCCTTCCGCCGAAACGCATCGCCGTCACGCGGTCCTTCGGGAGAAACACGTCCGGAAGGCTTCGTCGGCGAAGCGAGAGCATATACATCGTAAGCAGGTCGAGTTGTTCGTCGTTCAGGTTCTGCGCGGGCATCAGCGAGCCGGCCACGGTCGATGCCGGCGAGCGAAAATGCTGAACGATCCAGTTCGTCAGCGTCCGGTCGCCCGGTACGTTCCGGAAATTAAGCTGGTTCGGGTCGCGTTCGCCCATCCTTGAAAGCTCCGGGCCGTTCTCGCCGCCGAATCCTCCCAATGCATGACAGCCGGTGCATCCGACCGAATTGTATTGGGCACGGGCTTCGATCAGTTTCGGTGCACCCATCCTCGTGTCGAGGAATGTTTTTATCGCGGCCCTGTCGGCGTCATTGACCTCCCTGAAAGCGACGCCACGGCCCGCCTTGGGCCTCGACGTTCTTCTGGGCGTGAGCGGTGTACCAGTTCTGGTTGTAACCCTTCAGTCCGACGTGTGAAAGATCGGGCCCTTCCATCCCGGTCTCGCCGCCGGGGCGTAGCGTTCCGCCTCTTCCGTCGAGCCGGTGGCACGAATAGCAATCAAGTCGCTCGAATGTTTTTCGCGCGGTTGAAAGCGTTTCAAGATTCGGAACGTTCAGTGGAGTGTGGCAGGTTCCGCAGCTCGCATATGCGTATTTCGCCGGGAGCATCGGCTCGGTCCAAAAGTGCACGTTTCCGTGGGCATCGTCCTTCTCGGTCGCCTGTCCCTGGCCGCCATGACACGTCGTACATCCCATCGTCGCGGTGTCGTGGACCACATTCTTATGCGGTTGGGCAACCTTCGAGTCCGAGAGGATCTGTTCGCCGGGTGCCATTCCCACGTGGCAGGTCACGCATCGGTCCGCTTTCTTCAAGTCGGGATTGACTATCTGCCGGAGGCGAACGTCGATCGGCCCCTCTTGGGTTCTTGCCTGGCCCTGGATGGCATGCCACTCCTTGAGAAAGTTCTCCGAGACGGCAGCCGCAACCAGCAGAGCCAGCACGCCCAGGCTTGATATCAGAAGCAAATATTTGTTCTTCTTCATAGCTTTAATGAGCGTTCCAATCGGCGGGCGACCAGAAAAATTCCCAGTTTGGCCCGCGGAAATAAGTGCCGATCACCGTCAGGACGATAAATCCGCACAGAAAACATGTGAACAAAGCCAATGCCCCGGCACGCGTCGAATTGAACCGTCTTAAGGCCCAGATCGAAAACCCGGCATAAAGTACCGTAATGACGGTACCCGGATTCACCAGCGTGATCACCAACTGCGGAATGTCCGGGAACCATTCCCTTAACCATCCGAACCTGATCGCGACCGCCTCGACCGCAATTGAGGTCGCAAAACCATAGATCATCGACCACCCGACTAATTTCGCTCCCCCGGGCCCGCCAAACCATTCGCCCGTCCCTTCTGTTTCTTTATCGAGGAACGGGATCAACCCGAGCCCGATCCAGCAGAGCATCGGAATCCCGATCCCGCCCATGAATGCCGAGAACGCCACTATTTCCTGCAGCCCGAGGAAGTACCACGGCGCCTTTGCGGGATTCTCGGGCACCAGCGGATTCGCCAATTCCTTAAGCGGGGCGTCGGATACGAAGGCGAGCACGATGCAGATAAGGGTCGTGAACATCAACACCCCAAGCTCCGCATAAAACAGGTGCGGCATTGAAGGGACGGTGTTCTCGGGCCCGCTGCCCACGGCCGGCGTCCGCCCTTTGACGACCGCCGCAAGCTGGTAGGTCTTCTGCGGTTCTTCGGTAAAGACCGGATAATGCTCCTCTGCATCGGCCTTCACGCGGTCATCGACATCGACCGGCTTTGCCAGCCCGCCGTCCTTTCGGATCCGCCAGAAGTGCACCGCCATCAGCATCGCCAGGACCAGCGGCAGTATCATCACGTGAAGCAGATAAAATCGGATAAGCGATTCTTCACCGACCTTGTCCGACCCGAGGAGCACCTCACGCTGGAGCCCGCCGATATCGAAAAATTCGGTGATGCCCATCGCGTCGGTGATCTCACGCGGCGATTGTGCGATGTTCGCACCGATCGTGATGGCCCAATAGGCAAGCTGGTCCCACGGAAGCAAGTAGCCCGTGAACGAAAGTGCAAGCGTAGTCACCAGCAATCCCCAGCCAATGAACCAATTGAATTCCCGCGGTTTGCGATAGGACGCCGTATAGAATGCCCGGGCCATATGCAGCAGCACCGCAACGACCATCACGTTCGCCGCCCACCGGTGTATGTTGCGCATGAACCGGCCCGTCGGCACGATGAAATGAATGTCCTTGATGGATTGGTAGGCGACGTCCGGGTAAGGCTTGTAATAGAACATCAGCAGCACACCCGTCACCAGCGTGATCAGGAAAGCCGCCGTCGTGATGATCCCAAGGCCCATCGTGGCCGTCCATCGCAGGCTCCAGAGATGGGTCCTGACCGAGTGGAGATGAAGAAAAACATTCCCGAAGACGAACGACGATCGGGTCCGGTCCGAAACGGGGGCACCGCCGCGGAACATCGCGCGATAGATCTGCGAGGGAACGCTCTTCAGGTTCACCCAAAACTCATTCAGCGCTGATCGGTTTGCTTCGTCCATTTCCTACACCTTTGTTCCGGTCTTGACCGTCGCTTCCTCGTCGATAACAAAACCGCTGCCGCCCTTCGACACCTTTAGCCACGGAAGCGGTTTCGGTGCCGGGCCTTTTGTGACCGCCCCGTCCTTTGAAAACCCGGACCCGTGGCACGGGCATTCAAAGCCGTTTGCGTTCGGCTTGACGATGCAGCCGAGATGCGTGCAGACGGTCGAGATGGCGAACACTCCTTCGCCGTCGCGAAACACCGCAACGCTCCGGCCCGGCGGCACGAATGCCTCGCCCTCGGGCAAAGCGTCCGGCAGGGCCACGCTGTATTTCTTTGACGGGGAGGCCGAAACGGCCGCCTTGGGCAGCTTCAGCATCCCAAACATCGAAACAAAGAACGCCGCCGCCATCGACGCCAGTGCGGCAAGCCCGAGGAAGTCTCGTCTCGGCATCGGCTCCGGCTCGAATCTTGACCTTTTTTCCGTGGGTTTCGTGGTCATACGGTCCTCCAATCTGTTGAAAAAGCCACGCGTTCCATCGTGATCGCGTCCACCGGGCACCGCATCGAGCAAAGCGAACAGCGTATGCAGCGGTCCTCGTCCTTCAAGATCGCGGAATTGTTGGCCATATCTGTGTCGCTTCCCAGAGCGTCGATGATCACCGAGTCCATCTCGGCCGACGACATGATGTCCGAGAGCGGCACGAGCTTCAGGCATTCGGTCGGGCAGACATCGACACACCCGCCGCAAAGTACGCACCGCGTCCCGTCAAAAACTGGGGTGACACCGCAATCCAGGCATCGCGAGGCTTCCCGCATCGCCTGGTCCCGGTTGAAACCGATCTCGACGACATGGTTGGGGTCCGCGAGCCTTTCGCCCGGTTCGATCGTCGGGACGTCGACACGTCGGATCGATTCGTACCCGCGTTCACGCCGGTAGCGGTCGAGAACGATGTGCGACGTCATCGTTTCGGGCCTGAGTTCGTGTCCTGTCAGATATTGGTAGATCGACCTCGCTGCCGCTTTGCCTGACGCCACGGCATCGATCAGGAGCTTTGTCCCATGTGCAAGATCGCCGGCGACGAAGACGTCGGGGGCTGTTGTCTGAAGCGTGGCCCGATCAACTTTGATCCATCCGCCACCCATCGTTTCTACGTCCTCGCCGCCGTCTTCCAGAAAATCGAGCTTAGGGGCCTGGCCGACGGCAAGAAGCACCGTATCGCAGGCGATCGTTCGCGTGTCTTCGTCGTCATAGATCGGTGCAAATTTCCGGTCTTCGTCATAAACACGAAGGCATCGGCGAAACCTGACGCCGGTCACTCGACCGTCAGCGGCCCTGATAATTTCCAACGGCCCCCAACCGTTCTCACGCTTGATGCCTTCCTCGTCGCCCTCGACGATCTCGATCGTATCGGCAGGCATTTCCTCGGCTCCTTCAAGCGAATATAAATAAACGTTTGTTGTACCGGCTAGCCGTGCAGCGGTACGGGCCGTATCCGATGCGATCTGCCGCATCACCGTACGCGCAACGTCGTAAGCGACGTTGCCGCCGCCGATCACGACGACCTCATGGCCGATGTCTATGTCTTCGCCAAGCGAAACCGACCGGAGAAGATCGACACCGCCATAGACGCCGGGGCCGTTCTCGCCGGGCAGCCCGAGGCTCCTGGACGACTTCGCACCGACCGTGATGATCACTGCATCGTGATCCTCCCTGAGCTGTGCGAAGGAAATATCGCTGCCGATCCTGACTCCAGTGCGGATCTCGACGCCCAGGGCCTCGATCACCTTGACCTCCTGCTCGATCAGCTCGCGCGGAAGCCGATAGGCCGGAACGCCGACGGCCAGCATTCCTGCTGCCACGGGTTCGAGTTCGAATACGGTCGGCTCGAAGCCCATAAGGGCAAGATCGTGAGCCGCCGAAAGGCCGGCGGGTCCGGCGCCGATGATGGCTATCTTGCCGCCGTCGGCCTTTATGAATTTACCGTCGAGGGCCGAACGGAGCAGTGCAGCTATCTCGTCGGCCCTCGCGGCTATCGGGGGGATGAATTTCGTAACGGAATCGAGGATCTCGCCGGTGCTTCGGGCTTCGGGGCCCGCGAATTCGCAAGCAAAACGCTTCAGGGCACGGATTGCGATCGGCCGGTCGGTGCCGACGAAACGCCCGTCATCGTCCACTCGCGGCACCTTTCCGCGGCGGCACGCGATCTCGCAGGGGGCTCCGCAGATCCGGCCGCAAATGGACGCGAACGGGTTCGGTCCCCGTGCGATCAGGTATGCTTCGTCGAAACGGCCATCGGCGATGGCGCGAATATAACCACGTGCATCAGTATTGACCGGACAGGCCACCTGGCATGAGATCAGATTCTGGTGATAGTCCACATCGGGGACGTGGACTCTTAGCGATGACATCGCAACCCCCCGACGAAAAGAACAACTACAGATCGAATCTTATTGCGGCAACGCGTGGGCAAATATGATCCAGGTCATATTGGGCGGCGATATTATCTATCGATGGAGAAGGAAGGCCGGGCAAAGAAAGGAGGTTGGACAATACAAAAAGCCCCGGGCGTCATGACCCGGGGCAAATGTACTTGGGGTGTTTTCTCGTCGATCTAAAAAACGCGTCGAGGTGGCAGCTCGGAATAACAAGAGCAGCACATTTTTCTCAACTTGCTGCGGTCTGTGATGAAGATCTGGCCGCGGACATAGTCGATCGCGTTTTTCTCGCGAAGCGATTTGGCCATGCAGGTCACGCTCGGCCTGTAAACTCCCAGGACGCCGGCGATGTACTCCTGCGTCAGGTTGAATTTGTTCTTCCTGCTCCGGTCCTGGAGCATCAGCAGCCAGGTACAGAATCGTTCTTCAACCGCGTGATGCGTATTGCAGATGACCTTTTGGGATATCTGCTTTATGTAGGCGTTGATCTGGTCGTGAAGCCAACGCTGCAACGGCCGGCTGTACGTAAGCTCACGTTCGAGCACATCCTTTTCGATGCGGTAAGCGTCTCCGCCGACGCACACCTGAGCGCAATTTACCGCCGACGAAGTGCTCCAGACGGCCGATATCCCGACAGCACTCTCGTTGCCGGTGACGGCGACCTCGATCGTTCGTCCGTCCGCCAGCATCTGGAACTCAGAGATCACGGAATTCTCAGGAAAGTAAACAAAATCGACCTCGTCATCCTGTTGAAAAAGGTACTCGTCCTTCACAAGGTGGGTATGCTTAAACAGCGGCCGGATCTTGTTCAGAAGTACAGGCGACAGGCCGCCCATGCCAACTCGGGGCACGAGGGCGCGGACCGTTTCAAGTCGTTCAAGGCCAATATTATCGTAAGCGGTTCTTATCACTTCGTCGATAGGTGTCTGCGGTTGGTCCGCGGGCATGTCCATTTTCACGGCCTGCCGTGCGGTCCCTGCACCGGTTTCATAACCTTCCATTTAACTGACTACCTCCCGATAAAGCGCTATTGTGCCCCGAGTTCCGATTATCTAAATAAAAATGTTTCGGCTTCGAAGCCCGGCGATCAGCGGCCGTGGCCGTCGTCGCCCCTCTTCTTTTGTTCTGCCGGTCATTCCATTTCGCATGTTCTGCCCTGCCGCTCTCTCGGATTTACCCTCTTGACGCAGTTGCACGCGAAAATTTGCCAACACCCTGATAGATCAGATCTTTCGATTGCTTAAGTTGGCTTTGCGGCCGGGCGGCGAGACCGTCCGCGGGTTCGGCTGGTTTCGATCTTACAAGGTCGTGCCCCGGCCAAACCTGAACCAGAAAACGAACAGCCGGATAGCCGCCCCTGCAAGATCAAACAACGATGTAAAAAGTCGAACTTCTAGAGTGTTTCCGACGAGTGTATAACGAAACTTTCTAAAATCAAAGTTTTTTTTATTCGGTCGTGTCGATAGAACCGAACCCGCTGTCGGCCCGTCGGCGCATCTCTCGCAGGCTCGAGGCCGTGGTGCCGCTTCGGGCAATTTCACCAGGAAGGCACCTCTAAGGTCGAACAAAAAAAGGCGGCCTAACGGCGCGCCTTTTATGGTCAAAGACTTGGTGGAGTCGAGGGGGATCGAACCCCTGACCTCTGCAATGCCATTGCAGCGCTCTCCCAGCTGAGCTACGACCCCTGAGATTTTTGCCGGGTGAGGCGGCAAGTTCAGACTCTAGCGAAAAGACCGCAGAGCGTCAAGCATCGCCCGTTTATTTACCCTTGAACTCGGGCTTTCGCTTTTCCAGGAATGCCGAGACGCCCTCGACCTTATCTTCGGTCGAAAAACACACGGCAAAAAGGTCCACTTCACGCCGCAGGCCCTCATCAAGATTTGAGCGGGACGCGAATTTCACGGCCTCTTTGACCAGTTGGAGCGCGATCGGTGCCTTATCGGCAATTTTGGCGGCTAGTTCAAGCGTCTTTTCGCGGAGTTCACCGGCCGGGTGCACATGGTTGACCAGCCCGAAGCGATACGCGGTCTCGGCGTCGATCATGTCGCCCGTAAGGCAGATCTCCATCGATCGGCCTTCTCCGATCAGTCGGGTCAGCCGCTGCGTTCCGCCGCCGCCCGGGATGATGCCGAGGTTGATCTCGGGTTGAGAGAAACGGGCATTATCACTGCAGACCCGAAGGTCGCATGCAAGCGCGAGTTCGTTACCGCCGCCCAGGCAGAAACCGTTCACCATCGCAATGACCGGCTTTGGAAAGACGTCGATCGAGTTGAAAAGCGTCCGCTGGTGAAAGGTCGCCCTCTGGGTCACAGGGGTCTTCCCCTCGAACTCGCTGATGTCCGCACCGGCGATAAAGGCCTTCTCGCCCGTTCCAGTGATCACTACGACGCGGACGGAATCGTCCTCGCGGAGTTCATCGAGAGCAGCGACGCCCTCACGATGCACGGTGCTGTTTAGTGCGTTCAGTTTCTCTGGCCGGTTGATGGTAAGGATCGCCACTCTGTCGACCCGTTCTACCTTTATCGTTTCAAATTCGGTCATAAATGATTACGACAGGCAAACGGCCTGTCGAGTTACTAAGGAACTAAATTTTCGATCGACTTCCGGGAATCGCCCACCGGGCTACTCTTCATGGCCCTCGGCTACGTTATCGTCCGCGATCCATGCGACAAAAAGCCGGAGCCAATTCTCTTTCTGTTCGACGATCGACACCCCGACGCGTGACGTCCCGTGGCTTCCAGGGGCGATCCTGACGACCTTGGCCTTGACCTCGACCGGAACGCCGTCGGGCCGATGCGACCGGATATAAAGGCTGTCACCCTGTCCGATATGCTGGTTAAGCTGGAAGAGTGCCCCGAGGGTCGAGATATCATCGGTTTCGGTCGGTTCGCTCCACGCAGCACCGTCATCCGATCGTCCCGAAACCACTATCGGAAGCCGCAGCGCCATCCGGAGCGCAAAGCGTTTTTCTTCGAACTGGGGCTGCATAGAAGTCAACATTGGTGCTCGAACCTATTTAAACCCGTTAGACCGAAAAGTTTAGCACGAACACACTACAAACAACTATCGCATTCGGGTCGGAAGATCGGTAGTGAACGCCGGCACGGCCGCAGCGCCCTTCTCGCTAAATGACGCCAGTGCCTCGACGAACCAAGCGCCCGATAGTTATACTATATCGGAAGTAATTATTTCAATTATTTCCGGCGTTTGCGAAGCCGGCAGTTACATATGCCAGAAAAGATCATCGGTCGAAAAGTTGTTATCCTCGGCTCGGGCCCGGCGGGCTTGACAGCCGCCATTTATGCATCGCGGGCACAATTAGAACCGCTCGTTGTCGACGGGCCCCAGCCCGGCGGGCAATTGACAATTACCACCGACGTTGAGAACTACCCGGGCTTCGCCGATGGCATCATGGGGCCGGCCCTTATGACCGAGTTCCGCACGCAAGCCGAACGGTTCGGTACCGAATTTTCGAATCTCTGGATCTCGGAAGTGGACCTTTCCGCCCGCCCGTTCACGCTTCATGGAAAAGAGAGTCCCGAAAGCGATGAAGTATCCGCGATCATCAAAGCCGAAACCTTGATAATTTCCACCGGGGCCTCGGCAAAGTGGCTGGGGATTCCCGGCGAGGCTCCGGTCCCCGAGGGCTTTGGCGGCAACGGCGTTTCGGCGTGCGCGACCTGTGACGGCTTTTTCTTCCGGGACGTTCCGATCATTGTGGTCGGCGGCGGCGACACGGCGATGGAAGAGGCTCTTTTCCTTACCCGCTTTGCTTCGAAGGTCACGGTCGTCCATCGCCGCGATGAGTTCCGGGCCTCAAAGATAATGCAGGACCGGGTGCTTGAACACGACAAGATCGAGGTTTTGTGGAACACAGAGGTCCGCGAGATCCTCGGGACCAAAGATAAGGGTGTCGAATCGGCCCGGCTCTTTAACAACGTTACGAATGAAGAGAGCGATCACGCGACCCGCGGTGTTTTTGTCGCGATCGGGCACAAGCCGAATACCGAGTTGTTCCGGGGGCAGCTTGACATGGATGAGGTCGGCTATTTGATCACGGAGGGCAGGACAATGCGGACGAACATCCCCGGTGTTTTCGCGTGCGGCGACGCGCAGGATTCCTATTATCGTCAGGCGGTCACCGCGGCCGGTACAGGATGCATGGCCGCGATCGATGCGGAAAGGTTCCTGGCCGAACAAGAGCACGAAGCTGCGGCGACAACCCCGGCCGCCGTTTGATGCTAGATAAAACCTTGCTTGAAGCGAAGGGCCCGGCAGTCCGCCGGGCCCTGGGAATTTGTCAGATCGTCGGAGCCGACCTATATTTACTTTTCAACAACGCCCCCGGGAATTACTTCAAGGTTCTGCGGCGTCTTTTCGACCTTTGAGGGAACAAACCCGAGGCTTTCGGCACGCCGGAGGAGGTTCTGGTACTCGGCGTCGCTCATTTCCGGTTTTCGGCTCAAGATCCAGAAATACTTCCGGTCGGGTTCCCCGATCAGGGCATATTCGTAGTTCGGGCCGAGGGCAACTACCCAGTAATTGGCCCATACGAAAGGCAGGAACGATAATGCGCTCGGCGCAAATCGCACCTTGAGCTTCGCATTGTTGGCTTTGTCGGGTATCTTTGCTTCGCCCTTTGCCGAATCCCTTGTGCCGTCGCGTTTTGTGCATTCGTTCAGAACTTCGATCCGGCCATTCGGCTTGAGTGAATATGTAGCTGTAGTGTTGCCGGCACACTGTTTTTGGAATTTATTGGGATACTTGGCGATCTCGTACCATTTACCGAGATATTTGTTGAGATCGAGCCCGCGGACCGCCTCCAATTTCGCCGGGGTCTGCGAAAAAGCAGGGACTGCCCAAATGACCATTACGGCCGCTGCGATGAGTGCGTAATTGACGATTTTTTTCATAATCCCCTATTATTTGAAATATTATAACAACAAAGGTTTATCGTTGTTCAGACTTCGATATTCCTTCTAAAATGGATTCATTCCGGCCCCGATCTGCGGGCCGACAGCTTATGCCGATATACGAATATCAGTGTACAAAGTGCGGCGAACACATTGAAAAACGGCAGTCTATCACCGACGAACCGCTCAAGGTTTGTGAAGCATGCGGCGGAGCTCTGGAAAAGAAGATCTCGCTGTCGGGCTTTCAATTCAAAGGGGCTGGATGGTACGTGACCGACTATTCAAAGAAGAACGGCGGCAAGCCCGAAAGCAAGGGATCCGACGCGGGTGGAGCGTCCGAATCAACCTCTGGGACGGAATCTGCATCAAAGCCGGTAAGTGACTCTACTTCAAAAGCCGACAAACCCGCTGCGAAGGATTAGGATGAAGATTTTCGGGTCGAGATGCGTTTTGTTGCTGGTGTGTCTGCTCACTGCGGCGCCCGGTGCCCTTGGCCAGTCCCGCCACAGCGTCCGCACCAACGATCTCGAAGGCACTGTTCTTAGCGTTACCGCCTGGCGGACCGATAAGAAGGCCGACCCCCTGAAGATCGATAATCTCTACCTTTACGAGAACGGGATCGAACAGAAGATCAAGGCGTTTGCCTTCGACCCGTCCCCATCGCGGATAGTACTTCTCGTCGACAACTCGCAGACGCTTCCGGCCGATGTCGAGAAACTAAAAAGGGCGACGATGGAATTCGCCTATGAGATCTATGACGGCGATCAATTGTTCGTCATCGCGTATGACGAAAAGCCGGAGATAATCCAGGAATGGACCGACGACGCGGCGAAGCTTGAAAAATCACTTGCGACCTTTAGGAAAAAGGGCAATCCTTTCCTGTTTGACGCGCTCGACGCCGCGGTCTCGGAAGTGCTTCTTCCGTTGATGCCCGGAACCCGCAAGACCGCAGTTGTTGTGATCGGAGACGGCCTGGACCGCGGCAGCAGCACAGCATTCGATAAGGTCCTGTCCGACCTCCAGAACTACGACGTTACCGTTTACGCGCTTCAGTTACCGGACCGCACCCGCGGGGCGTACCGTCGAAACCAGCCAAAGGCCGGGGCCGTGATCACCCAGCTTACGGAAGGGACCGGAGGGGCGATCTTCCCCATCGACGATGCCCAGGCCGCAGCGAAAGCGATCTGTGACGAACTTCGCAAAAACCGTTATCTATTGTCATATTCGCCCGTTAATTCCTCATCCTACGATTTTAGACGGGTTTTCCTGGTCGCGGACGAAGGCATAAAGGTCCGGACAAAGATGGCGCAGCCCCCCAATATCAAGTGAGCCGACCTCCGCGTTGACACTGAAGCTTCAATCGATCAGGTTAATTCGGATGTTGAACTGTGATAGAATCGCAATTTCGAAGCGGTTTCTACCGTAAGCTCTAAAGAGCAGACCACCCGTGAACGACGACCCCAAAATTCCAGGCCCGCCGCCGGACGACTTCTCTAAGACGACCCCGAATATCAACCCGGGCCGGGAGAACGATGCCCCGACGGATTGGGACAAGACCAACTACAATTTTCCTAAACAGCCGGCGGCGGACGATTGGGGCAAAACGGTCACGAACATAAAACCGATCGATACCGGGCAGCAGGATTTCGGGAAGACCTTCTATCCCGGCTCACAAGGCTCGGTCCCGCAGACGCCTGAGTGGGGAATGACCGAGGCAAACGTCCGAGTGAACCCGGCGGATATCGGCTCGACACCCGAGGACTTCGGGCCGCCGGCGGGCGGTTACGACAAGACGACGCCCTATTTTCGCCTCCCCGAGGCCGAACGGGCAAAGTACCAGGATCTGCCGCCGACGCCGGCCGAAAAGGCCGAGCAGGAAAAACGAGAACAACAGGAAAAAGGCGGAATTCCCTTATGGGTCTGGGCAGCGGTCGCCTTGTTCAGCATGTTCCTTTTCGCCATCGCCGTTTTGCTGTTCGTCTATTTCTTCATCATCGGCGAAACCCACTTCGAGGTAACGGTCAAGGGAGCACCGGCCGGCAGCAGGATCCTCGTCGACGACGTTCAGTGGGGAACATCGAAGGAAGGGGACCGGCGGCTCACAAACCTCGAACCCGGCAAGCGGGTGATAAAGATCGTTCACCCGAATTTTGAATGCCGGCCGATGGAAGTGATCGGCCAGGCGGGCGTGACGCCGGAACCGCTGATGGCCCGCTGCACCCCGGTCGAGGTCAAAGGCGAGGATTGCGGGGTCTTCCGCCCGGGCGAATTCGACAAGGCCGAGCGGTGCTACAACATGGCGCTCGACGCCCTCCCCGATCCGTTCACGCCGGAACAGCTTGTGAACGCCCTTAATATCCTGATCATCAATTTCGCGAGCGGAAGCTTCGAGATCCCCGATGAGCGGCTGGCGGCCCTCGAGAAAGGAGCGGGTTTCATAAAACGTGTGCCGGCCGGCACGGTCCTTGAGGTCGGAGGCCACACCGACAATGTGGGAAGCGACGCGTCGAACCAAACACTTTCCGAAAACCGGGCGAAGGCCGTTCGGGACAAGCTTGTTTCGTATGGCGTGCGGGCCGAAATGCTCCAGACGCGCGGCTACGGCTCAACCAAGCCCAAATATGACAACAATACGGAAGAAGGCAAGTTCCTGAACCGCCGGATCCAGTATTACGTGGTCAGATAGCCGCCCGGCCTACACGGCCACGGGCGCAGCGATCTTTCCGTGATGACTGTAGGCCTTGAGTCGGAGGTCCTCAAACTTGAACTTCAGAAGACCGTCGAGGCCCGTTCCCTCGGCGGTCTTTTCGATCTCAAGCAGCGGCAGCGGCAGCGGCTCGCGAGAAAGTAGCTCATCAACCTGATCAAGATGATTCGAATAGATGTGCAGGTCACCGAAAGTGTGGATGAATTCGCCCGGCTCCAGCCCGCAAACATGCGCGACCAGGTGGGTCAATAGCGCATAACTTGAAATATTGAAGGGCACACCGAGAAAAGCATCCGCCGAACGCTGATATAGCTGGCAATGCAGCGTGCCGCCGGAACGCGGACGCCCTCGTCCGCCGTCTTTGCCTTGTTCGACCTTAAACTGAAAAAGCGTATGACACGGCGGCAGTGCAACCTCGTCGCAGACCCTCGGGTCCCAGCCCGTTACGATCAGACGTCGGGAATTCGGATTCGTCTCTATTTCGCGTATAAGCCTCGCGATCTGGTCAACGCCGTTCACTTTCGGGTAATCGCCGCCGAATGAACGCCAGAGATAGCCATAGACGGGCCCGAGGTCGCCCTCTTCACGGCCAAATCTCGCCGTTTGCTCCGGCGTCGCCCATTCCTGCCAGATATCGACGCCGCGTGCCCGCAGGTCGGCTTCATCCGTCGAACCGCTGAGGAACCAGAAAAGCTCTTCGGCCACCCAACGAAACGGCACACGCTTTGTCGTGACGATCGGAAAACCTTCGCGCAGATCGAACCGCGTTTGATAACCGAACGCCGAGATCGTCCCGACACCGGTTCGGTCCTCGTGCCGCGTTCCATTATCCAGGATGTGCCTTAACAGATCGTGATATTGCTTCACTTAGTGAATAGTAAATCGTAGAGAGTCAATAGTAAAAAGGCTCAGGATCGAACCGCGATTTACTATTCACGATTCACGATTTACTATTTACTCACGATGTTCGAGGTCAGTTTCAATTCTCCGCAGTGCGGCTGGATGTCGATCGGATTTGACGACGGGGTGAACGAATTTCACACGACGACCGCGCATGCACCGCACGAGACGGCCTTGCCCGACCTGATGCGGATCCTGACCGCATTGGCCTCGAAAGGCGGAAACCAGACCGGCGGGGAGGTTGTGACTTCGAATGAACATGTACTCAAATGGAACCGCGACCCGGAAGAGTTCGATTTCCGCTTTGTCCGAAACGGCGGCGACTTGACCATAGAGATCTGGGAATATCCTACCGAGGAACGCGATTCAGGCGAACGCGAACTCGTTTACTCGTATAAAGGGCCGGTCACGGAGGTCTTGGATGCTTTCGGCGAGACCTTCGACCAGCTTTACGAAGACCGTGACACCGACGAATTCGAATTCAACTGGCGCCAGCCGTTTCCCTATAAAGAGTATGAGGACTTTAGGTCTTCGGTCACCTCGGTTCGGTAGGGCATTCTTTCCTCCTGGTAGAAACGTCTGAACATTTTAACGGGCCCGCCCGGGAGCCGCATATCCATCTCATCGAATGGTCGATATTCCCCAGAATTGATATCATTCCCCTTCGTATCAAACCCGTTTTGATACTTTTTTATTTTGAATGAAAGAGAAGCTATTAGATCTGTTAGCCTGCCCTAAATGCGGCGGCGATATCTTGCTGGCCTACGTCAGCAAGTATGAAGAGAAGGAAATAATCGAAGGCGTCCTTACCTGCAAAAAGTGCGATCACGAATACAAGGTGGTCCGCGGTGCGGCGCGTTTTGTTGACCTCGGAAAGATCGAGGCCGACAAGGCGCACACCGCTAGAAACTTCGGTTGGCAGTGGACCGAGTTCACCCAGCAGGACCCTTTTTACGACGGCCAATTTCTCGGCTGGCTCAAGCCCGTCACGCCCGAATTCTTTGAAGGGAAGGTCGTGCTCGAAGGCGGCTGCGGCAAGGGTCGCCACACCAAACTCGCCGCCGAGTGGGGTGCAAAAGAGGTCGTCGGTATCGACCTTGGCGACGGTGTACGGTCGGCGTTCGCGTTGACCCGGCACCTTCCGAACGTCCACATCGTCCAGTGCGACATCTTCAAACTCCCCTTTAAGCGTGTCTTCGATTACGCGTTCAGCGTCGGCGTCCTTCACCACACACCCGACCCGAAAGGGGCTTTCGTCTCCCTGGCCGGAAAGGTGAAAAAAGGCGGCCATATTTCCGCGTGGATCTACGGCGCCGAAAACAACGAGTGGATCACCAAGTACGTCGATCCGGTCCGCGAAGGCTTCACTTCAAAGATCAGCCAGCCCATTCTTTATCAATTATCAAAGTTACCGACCCTGGGCGTGTTTCTCACCACGAAACTCGTTTACAAGCCGGCAAACATCATCGCCAAGCCCGTCGCTAAACGGCTTTTCTACAACGATTACCTTAACCACCTCGGCACCTTTGGCTGGCGCGAACAGCACAACATCGTCTTTGACCACCTGGTCGCCCCGACAGCGTATTACATTTCTAAAGAGGAATTTGCCGAATGGTGGGAAGCTATCAAAGCGAGCGACGTCGAGATCTCCTGGCATAACAGCAACAGCTGGTGCGGCTTCGGTCGGATCGATGGTCAGAACCGGGAGCGGTAGCGACCGGGTTCTTCTTTCGAAGCAAAAGCAAACTATGAAATTCGCTCCGGGCGTTGCCAAGAAATACCGTAAGTCCGTCAAGGACGCCTTCGACGCCATTCTTGCGCACGGCACGGACCTGCAGAAACGTATCGCCGAGCATATCCTCGAATCGGATATGCTCGTCCGCGTAGCCCCTGTCAGCCAGGTGAACGCCTCCGGAGTGACCGGCCTGATCGATCCTGATGGAACGAATGAGAAGATCTCCGAGGAGCGGCTCGGGCTTCGAGAGGCTCTTGGCGAGATCTATATCGCCATCGCCGAAGAGACCATCGACACCGGCGGCCAGCGCGGATGCGAGGGCACCTTCGTCCACGAAGGCCGCCACGCGTACGATTTTGCACGCACGATCGAGAGTTTTTCGAACGCCGATGTCAACCCGCTAAGTATCTTTGATCCAACGCTTTACGAGCTTGAATTAGAGGCCCACAAGATCTCCGGCGACTATATGCTGTGCGTTAACAAGGAAGAATATCTTCACGAAGGCCTCCACCTGATGATCCTCGGCCGAGAAAGCGAGATCGGCGCGTGTTACGTCAGCGACGACGGCATCCACCGCCGGCTCCGCGAAAGCTACGCGCTCGATCCGGTCGATAACCCCGGCCCGCGGGCAAGCGAACTCCTCGGCCTGCGGCTGAAATAACACCCAGTAACATCACCGGTAGGGAGTGTGCCTTGCGAACCGCCGTGCGTTTGGGAGGATACTGGACGGCCTGGTGGCCACCGGGCACACTCGCTACTGCTCGTGTTTCCGCCTTTTGTGGCAGAATATACCTATGAGCACCGCTCTTCCGCAAGAGATGCAGCAGCACACCTACGCGATCATGGACCGCGTGGAAGATTCGCATTGGTGGTTCGTCGGCCGCCGGGCGATCCTTGAGAGCTTTCTGAAACAGATCGTCAGCCGTTTTGAGTCCCGCCTTCAGGCGGCATCTTCCGCCGAAGGGCCGGTTAAAGCCGGGACTCTAAACCTCCGCATTCTCGACGTCGGCTGCGGGACCGGCGCAAATCTCGAAATGCTTTCGCAGTTCGGCTCGGCCGAGGGCGTCGATGTTTCCGACGAAGCTCTCGATTTCTGCCGCAAGAAAGGTCTCACGGTCCAAAAAGGCCTCGCCGAGACTCTTCCCTGGCCCGACGAGACCTTCGATATCTCGACCGCCCTTGACGTGATCGAACATCTCGACGACGACATCGCCGGGTTAAAGGAAATGCACCGCGTCACAAAGACGGGCGGCTACTCGCTGTTCTTCGTGCCCGCATTTATGTGGCTTTGGGGAGTCCAGGACGACATTTCTAATCACCGCATTCGTTATACGAAAAAGCAGATAGTCGATCGGGTGGAGAAAGCCGGCTTCAAGGTCGAACGCGCAACCTATGCGAATTTCACGTTCTTCGCACCTATCCTCGGCGGCCGCGTCCTCATGCGTCTGACCGGCATCAAACCCGAATCGGAAAACAACATCACGATATCCGGGTTGAACGGCGTGTTCGGCAAGCTCTTCTCGGCCGAACGCCATCTCTTAAAGCATGTCAACGCCCCGCTCGGCGTCTCGATCGTCGTGGTCGCTAAAAAAGAACGATAGCGTGTTGCGCTATAATGCAAAGTCGGCAGGTAGAAACTAATGAATTTTTATCGACAAACGATCAAGAATCTCCCGCCGGTTTTTCGTGTCCCGGACGAATTTCAGAACCGCGATGTTGAGGTGATCATTCTCCCGCTCGACGAGAACGGACAGCCGGTTAAAGACGATATCGATCGCGATGAAATGGGTTATCCCATCGGATTTTTCGAGGAAACCGCCGGCACAGTCCCTGATCTTCCTGACCGAGAACTGCAGCCGCCTTACGAAGTGCGCTTACCCATCGACTAGAGATGCTAAAGTATCTTCTCGACACCAATGCCTGCATCGTCTACTTAAAGTTCCCCAATTCGACTGTTCGAGCAAAGCTCTCTTCCACGCCGCGATCGGAGATCGCCGTCTGCTCCCTGGTCAAATATGAACTGTTTTATGGTTCAATGCGGAGTTCCGACCCCGTTCGCTCCCTGAAGATCCAAAGAAAATTCCTCGATCAGTTCGAATCGCTTCCGTTTGACGATGCCATCAGCGAACACGCGGCACGCATACGCGCCGAACTAACCGCAATGGGCCGGATAATCGGAAGTTACGACATACTGATCGCTGCAACCGCCCTTGCCCATGATCTAGTTCTGGTAACTCATAACGTTTCTGAATTCAGTCGGGTCTCGGGTTTGAAGTACGAAGATTGGGAGTAAGAACGTCGATGTCCGACTTCTACTGCGAAAAAGTTTTCAGCGGCAGGACGCCGGTCGAAAAGATTTTGGAGACAGAGAACGTGCTCGCCTATCACCACACCCGCCCGTTCTGGCCGGTCCACATCGTCGTCGTCCCGAAACAGCACGTCGCGTCTGTACTTGAGGTCGACAACGATCTTCTGGTCGAGATCTTCGACGTCATCAAACAGGTCGCAGCCAAGGTTTATCAGGAAAACGGCGCCGCCCGCGTCCTGACAAACCTGGGCGAATATCAGGACTCAAAACACCTGCATTTTCACGTCCTTTCCGGGGACAAGATCAGATAGCCACAGAGAACACAGAGCGCACTGAGAGACGATAGTCTGTGCCCACGGATCATCACGAATCATTTTAATAGTTTTCCTTTCTTAGAAAATTCGCTTGTATTTGCGTAAATTCGCGGGCCAAACCGCTTCTGTGAACTCTGTGTTCTCCGTGGCTAAAAATAGCTCTTGGCCTCGAACACCTTCCCTTTCGGCCACTCGGAGTTTGTGACCGCGTAAGTGAATCCCTTCTGGATCGCGAACGCTCCTATCTCGCCCTTGATTGAGAGGGCAAGGAACCCGACCTGCATTTGCTTCGCCTTTGCTGCGTCACGTTTGACGATGCGGCGGACGGCCTCGCGGCACGCCTGTTCAGGAGAGCGGCCCGCCCGCATTTGCTCGACGACGGTGTGAGTGCCGCAGATGCGGATGACCTCCTCGCCGACACCCGATGAGACGGCGGCCCCGGCCTCGTTGTCGACGAACATCCCCGCACCGATGATCGGCGAATCGCCCACGCGGCCCCGCATTTTGAACGCCATCCCGCTTGTCGTGACCATTCCCGCCAGCTTTCCCGAAGAATCCAGAGCCGCCGTGGCCATCGTGTCGTGGTTGAACGAGCCATCGTCAAAGCGGTATGGCGGCGCGATGTCGGAACCACCTGCGTTAGCGGGTGGGTTCTTCAGCTCCGACACATTACGGTTCTCGATATTTATCACAGGCTTGTATTGCGACTTCTCAAGCCACTTTTTCCACTCTTTCTCGGCGTCCGGCGAGAGCTTCCCGTCCTCAAGCGGAAACCCGTTCGCAACGGCAAACATCTGTGCACCTTCTCCCGAAAGCAGCACGTGCGGCGTCGTCTCCATCACCTTGCGTGCGACCGACACAGGATGCTTGATCCGTTCAAGAAACGAAACCGAACCGCAGCCCCCGTCGCCGTCCATTATCGAAGCATCCAAGGTAACCCGCCCGTCGCGGTCCGGCCACGCCCGCAATCCAACGCAGCAGCTCGGCTCCTCTTCACTCGCCCTTCCCGCCGCCTCCACCGCATCCAAGGCCGTGCCCTTCTTCTCAAGCAGCGGCCAAGCGGCATTGTTCGCGGTGATCCCGCTGTCCCAGGTCGATACAACTACCGGGAATTTCACCTTCAGCGGCAACGGCGATAGCGTCGCCTGACCAAAAACTCGCGACGCGAGAAAGGCCGGAACGGCGGCGATCGGAATCTGCAAAAACTTTCTTCGTTCCATTTTTTTATCGATCTAAACGTATGCGTTCGATCCATCTGTCTTCAACGGAATCGCCTTTACTCGATCTCTCAGGTTGTTGAACGTGCTTAATGAAGTATTTTCTTCCGGCCGTATCGCCTTCTCGGACAAATCGTCCGTCCGAGTGTAGCCGGTAGAGTTCATACATCACGACGGATTCGGAGCTACCATGGGGATCACCTGAGAAATTTGTTGCCACAACAAATGCTTCGCGGCCGTCCTGGCCAAAACTGTACAATTTAGCCTCGCCATCGGTTCGGTAGGAACCAAAGAACGATGCTCGCTTTGATCTGAGGTCAAAATAAAGCTGCGCAGCAACCCCGCACATAAGGCCGGTACACATACCTGGACGGAGTGTCATTGCAACCATTTTGCGCCCGTCACCGAATTCGTAAAGCCGGATCTGATCCCAAATACTCAATAGGTCAGGTCCTATTGGTTTATCATCATCCGCAAGATTTATCGGCTTCTGATCCTTGAGTTCGATCCGGTGGCCATCAATTCTGATCGTTACATCAACGGCGTGCTTGTCCTTTAAGGTTACGATCCATTCGACCGCCACTCCGCCGATTTCGATACTTTCGATTCCACTCTTCAAAGGTCCTGGATCAAGATCATTATTGACGATATGCCTTGCTCGATGCTGGCTTCCCTCGAAATACCGTTCGAGTCTTTCAGAATATTGAATGCAATCTCGTTTAGATGTACTTTGAGCAATCCCGAAGGCAGGGGCGATCAACGAAACTGCAAAAAGCGACATACCCATAACACGAATTTTATTGAGCATCATTGCACCTCCAACGTCTGAGCGATCTTGTCCAGGTTCAAACTCCTTGCCGACGCGTTAAATATCTCGAAATACGTGCCCCGCCGATCGTAAAGCTCATTATGCGTCCCGATCTCCACCACGCGGCCTTCCTTCAGGACGTATATTACATCCGAATCGATAATTTGCGAGATGCTGTGCGAAATGATCACGGTCGTGCGGTTCTTTTTTATAGCGTCGAGGCTGTTTTTTATCTGCTCGGTGGCGATGGCGTCGAGGCTGGCGGTCGGCTCGTCCAAAAAGATCACGGGCGGGTCTTTCAAGAACAAACGTGCGATGGCGATCCGCTGCTGCTGGCCTCCAGAAAGCAGCTGCGCCTCGGAATCGTATCCATTAGGAAGCCTTTCGACCTGGTCATGAAGGTACGCTTTCTTCGCCGCCTCGACCACCGCCGCTTTTTCTGCCCGTACATCACCGTACCGGATATTCTCCTCGATCGAGCCGCGAAAAATATGGTTATTTTGCAGGACCAGCCCGATCTTCCTCCGCAGAAGGCGTGTGTTGAAATCAAGTATATTTCGGCCGTCGAGCAAGATCCGCCCTCGCGTCGGCTCATAGAATTTGCACAGCAGATTCAGTAGCGTCGTTTTGCCCGCGCCGCTCAGCCCGACGAAAGCGACCGTCTTGCCCGCCTCGATCGTCATGCTCACGTCATACAGGGCCTGCGTACCGTTCGGATAAACGAAATCGACGTTCTCAATGACAAACTCGCCGGCAAGATCCTCGGCCTTGACGTCGCCGCTCTCTTCGATCGCATCGTCGGCGTCGAGGATCTCAAAGAACCCTTCCGCATACGTAAGCGCCTCGTTTATCTCGTCGTAGATGCGATGAAGCTGCCGGATCGGCGCCGAGACGTTGTTAAAGAGCAGGACGTGAAAGACGATCGCCCCGATCGACATCTGCTGGTCGAGCACCAGATATGCCGTCAGGATGATGATCACGGTCACCCCTACCTGCTCCGCGAACGTCTTCATCGCGTCGAACAGATAATTCGTCTTCCGCTGCTTCAGTTGGGCGTCGATCAAATTTTGCTGCAGCCCGGCCTGCTTCTCCCGCTCATACTCCTCGCGGACGAACGATTTGATCACGATGATCGATTCGATGATGTTGAAAAGCCCGTTCGTCCTTTGCTCGCGAAGGTTTCTCAGGCCGCGTCGGACGCCTTTGAGCAGGCTTGCCTGCTGCCAACTGAGCAGAAAATAGAGCGGAAGGATGACGGCCGCCACCAGCCCGACAAAAACGTTCGCGTTGAACATCACGACGAGAGCGAGGCCCGCGTTTGCGAACAGAGGGATCAGGTCGATAAAGATCCGCTGGACAAATCGCGTCAGGCTCTCGGCCCCGCGGTCCATACGCGTTTGCAGCTTGCCCGTCGCGTTCTCGTCGGCCGTGAAGAAGGCGTATTTGTAGGTCAGGACGCGTTCGACGGCGTACTGCGACAATCGGCTCGAGAGATTTATCCTGATCCGCTCACCCAGCATACTCTGGCCGTATTTGACGATGATGTTGACCAGTTCCTTGCCAAATAAGACCGCCGTTATGAATAACAGAAGCGAGCCGGCCCCTTCGACCGTCCGCCCCTGCTCGACCAGCGCCTGGATCGAATCGATGGTATAGCGGAGCACGATCGGGTTGACCTGAGCCGCGACCGCCCCGATCAGCGTAAGGATCAGGGAGAATACTACGAGCCACTTGAAGGGCCTGACGAACGGCACCAGCCGCCTGATGATCTGCCAGATGTTCATTCGTGAGATCTTGATGATACCGCATCGCGCACAGTGGTTCGATTTTTCTTGACCTGAACGCCCGTTTCACATTATCATACGTACGTTCTATGTACGACACTTTGTTGCATGAACGCGATAAAAAAAGTTTTGTGAAAAAAAGCGGAACAATCTGAAAATGCGAGGCTTAAAATAAACTGGATCAATAGTTTGCACGTTCCACTCGGATCTGGACCAAGGGTGGAACGCGGCGGAACGTTCGCCGATCGCGGACCCGCCTGTATTTTCGGTGCCGAACAGTCTAAATTAGAGGGTTTGCAGTTGAACACAATGGATTCGACCCAAATAAGTGTGGCGCCCGCCGGGCCCGAGCTTTCTCTCTTCCTGCCCGTCCTGGATGAGGAAGAGAACCTGCGGCCGATGCACGAGAAGATCAAGGCCGCCCTCGACGCCCTCGGCAGAACGGCCGAGGTGATCTTCGTCGACGACGGCTCGACCGACCGCTCGCTTGCGATCCTTAAAGAAATAGCCGCAGAGGACCCGCGCGTCCGCGTCATCAGCCTTCGCCGCAACTACGGCCAGACCGCGGCCATGTCAGCCGGCATCGACGCCGCCCGCGGCCACATCCTCATCCCCATGGACGCCGACCTGCAGAACGACCCGGCGGACATAAAGCGGCTGCTCGACAAGCTGGACGAAGGCTACGACGTCGTCTCCGGGTGGCGTAAGAACCGCCAGGACAAGCTCATCTCGCGAAAGATCCCTTCGCAGATCGCTAACCGCATCATCTCGTGGATTGGCGGCGTCCCGCTGCACGACTACGGCTGCTCGCTGAAGGCATACCGCCGTGAGGTGATCCAGGACGTGCGGCTTTACGGCGAGATGCACCGCTTTATCCCGATCTACGCCTCATGGGCGGGCGCCCGCGTGACCGAGATCCCCGTCGACCACCACGCCCGTACGATGGGCAAGTCAAAATACGGCATCTCGCGCACCATCAAGGTCATCTTCGACCTGATGACCATCAAGTTCATGGCGTCGTACCAGACCAAGCCGATCTACGTCTTCGGTACGTTCGGTATGCTCGCCTTCGTCGCATCGATCCTCGCGGGCGGCTACGCGGTGTTTATGAAGCTAGCGAACATCATCGGCTTACCCCAGTTCCACGCCGATTTCGTCGAAACCCCGCTGCCCGTCCTGTGCATCGTAATGTTCGCGATATCGATACAGTTCTTTTTGATGGGCTTGCTGGCGGAACTGCTCGTGCGGACGTATCACGAATCGCAGGACAAGGCGATCTATGCAGTACGGGAGAAGATCGGGTTTGATTGACGGAACGCGGACGCCCACGTCCGCAATGAGGGCCGCATCGGCCCGAAAAACACATGGATCGCCTAGCGCTCTAGGCGACCGGCTCGACTCCGCCGGAGGAACCGGCGGTTGCGGACGGGGGCGTCCGCGTTCCCGTATATGTGCGGAATAGCAGGTTGGATCAACCTGGACACAACTAAGCCCAACCACAACGCCGAGGCGGTGATGCACTCGATGTGTGAGACTATCGTGCATCGCGGGCCGGATTCTGAAGGGTTGTGGACGGACGAGACGGTCGCGTTGGGGATGCGGCGGTTGTCGATCATCGACCTGAAGACGGGCGACCAGCCTGTGTTCAGCGAGGACAGATCGGTCATCGTGATGATGAACGGCGAGCTGTACAACTACCGCGAGGTGAGGGCCGAGCTTGAAAAGAAAGGCCATAAGTTCACAACTAGATCGGATACAGAGATCCTCCCGCATCTGTACGAAGAATTCGGCGAAGATCTGCTCGACCACGTCAACGGGATGTATGCCTTTTCGCTGTGGGATTCGCGAAGAAAGCGGCTCATCATCGCCCGCGACCGCTTTGGCGAAAAGCCCTTGTATTACGGCATCGTCGACGGCAAGCTCATCTGGGCTTCGGAGCCGAAAGCGATCCTCGCGCACCCGTCCGTAAAACCCGAACTCGACCTAAACGCCCTGCGCCACTACGTCTCCTTCGACTACGTCCCGGCCCCAATGTCTATCTACAAAGGCATCCACAAACTCCCTGCGGCACATGTATTGGTGGTCGAGAACGGCGAATTTCGAACACGAAGATACTGGGACATCTCGTGGAGCCGTGAGGGAGCGGGCGACCTCCTGTCGGTACCACCTGCAGTAGCGGGTGGGGATTTGTCAGTACCGGGAGCGGTAGCGACCGGGTTTCGTAACGGCAGCACTAACGGAACCCCTCCAGCAAAACCACAAACCCGCAAAGAAGAGACACTGAGCGGAAAAGCGGAAGAGCTGAAGGACCTGCTGTCCGACGCCGTCCGCATGCGCCTAGTTTCCGATGTTCCGCTCGGCATCCTCCTCTCCGGCGGCATCGATTCATCCACCGTCGCCGCGTTCGCCACCCAGCACGCGACCGAACGCGTCAAAACCTTCTCCATCGGCTTCGAAGAAGATTCCTTCGACGAATCGAAGTACGCCCGCAAGGTCGCGAAACACCTTGACACCGAGCATTACGAAGACAAGCTTTCAGCAACTACCGCCGGTGATCTGATCTCCGAGATCGGCAAATGGCTGGACGAGCCGATGTCCGACGGCTCGCTGATCCCGACATTTCTGCTGGCACAGTTCGTCAGAAAGCATGTAACTGTTGCCTTAGGAGGCGACGGCGGCGACGAGCTATTCGCCGGTTACCCGATGTACTACGCCCACATGCTGGCGGCGAAGTACAACGCAATTCCCGCATTCGTCCGCAGCGGCCTGATCGAGCCGGTCGTCAATGCCCTGCCGGTTTCGACGGACAATTTGTCGTTTGACTATAAAGCGAAACGCTTTATCCGTTCGGCAAAGAACGATCCCGTGTCGCGTCATCACGGCTGGTTCGGATCGTTCGCGATCGAGCAGCACGAGAAGCTTTTCTCGAAAGAAGTCCTCGCCCAAACCGAAGCCGACATCTACCGCGGCGTGCGCGAACTCGTCGATGCCTCCGACGCCAAGAACATCATCGAAAAGGCCCAGTACGCCGACATCAACTACTACCTGGCCGAGGACATCCTCACAAAGGTCGACCGCGCCGCCATGGCCGTCAGCCTCGAAACGCGGGCCCCGTTCCTCGACCCCCGAGTCGGCCAGTTCGCCGCCTCCATCCCGGTCGAATACAAACTAAAAGGCAAAAGCGGCAAGGTCATCCTCAAAGAAGCGATGAAAAACCTGCTCCCGCACGACATCCTCCACCGCCCGAAAAAAGGCTTCGGCATCCCGATCGCCGAATGGCTGAAAGGCCGCTTGAATGGGCTGATGCACGACATGCTCTCGGTTGAGCGGCTAAACAAACAAGGCTTGTTCAACGTAGATTACGTGCAGAAACTGATAAAGGAACACGAATCCGGAGCAGCCTCGCATCACAAGGAGTTGTGGACGTTACTCGTTTTCCAGCTTTGGTGTGATAACTACTTAAAGACGGTAGATTAGATCGAAGTCCGACTATGGATGTTCTTCATCGCCAAGTTCAATTTCTGCTGATTGCGGGCCTTGTCACGATGGGAACGATAGCCTGCGGTCAAGAGAATTCTGCCGTAACGCTCCCGACCGACAGCAACGTTTCTGGCCCTATGTCAGATGTGGCTGAGAGCGCGTTACCCGGCGTTGGAAAGGTTCTAATAAAGACAGCGGGATGGCAGATTCCGCCTATGCGGTCGGATCAAAGGGAGCCGGAGGAGAATAAGAACCTGAAGGCTAAGACAATCGATGGCATCGAGGTCTCGGTTGAATCAACGAGATATACCCCGATTTTCGGAACAATGCTCGTCCCGGACGATGCGACTGCGGCCATTCAGCTAGGCGAGCTGAATGTCCAAGGTGTGAGCGAATACAGGACAGATGGACGCCAATTCGCGTTCGTTTTCGCCGTGAACCGTATCTATATTGACAAGGAAACCAACGCGGTAACCGGTAGTCAGGGCGTTGTGTTCCGCTACGCACTCTATGACGAAGACGGAGATAATATTTTCGAAACGCTTGCGCTGTCTGATAACAACCTAAATCGCACATTGACTCCACACGTTCCAACGTGGGCCGCCGTGAAAAGCCGTTAACTTCTACTTCCTTCTGGAACGCGGCCGGTAACTTAGCTATCATCAATCTTATGAAGCAACTCTACCCCGAGATCGAGCCTTTTGATTCAGGCATCTTGAAGGTGTCGGACATTCACGACATCTATTACGAGCGCGTCGGAAACCCTGATGGGATCCCGGTCGTATTCCTGCACGGCGGGCCGGGCGGCGGGTTGATACCGATGTACCGGCAGTTTTTCGACCCCGAAGCCTATCACGTCATCCTTTTCGACCAACGCGGCGCCGGACAGTCGACCCCGCCAGCGGAACTTCGGGAGAACACGACCTGGGACCTGCTCAAGGATATCGAAGCTCTTCGCGAAAAGTTCGGCATCGATAAGTGGTACGTCTTCGGCGGTTCGTGGGGCTCGACCCTGAGCCTCACTTACGGTATCAACCACCCCGACCGTTGTCTGGGACTGATCCTTCGGGGTATTTTCCTGACCCGGAAAAAAGAGATCCAGTGGTTCTATCAGTACGGAGCGTCGGAGATCTTTCCCGATTTCTGGGAGCGTTTTCGCGACGAGATCCCCGAAGAAGAACGCGGCGATTTTATGACCGCTTATCACAAGCGGCTGACGAGCGATGACGAGGAAGTGCGCCTTTCTGCCGCCCGGGCGTGGAGTACCTGGGAAGGAGCGACGTCAAAACTTTATCCCGACCAGGACCTGATGGACCATTGGGAAGGCGAGCACGAGGCCCTGAGCCTTGCCCGCATCGAGTCGCATTATTTCGTGAACGGGTCGTTCTTCCCTTCGGACAATTATCTGCTCGAAAATGTGGATAAGATACGGGATATCCCGACCGTCATCGTTCAGGGCCGCTATGACGTCGTGTGCCCGATGACCTCCGCATGGGAACTGCACCGGGCACTTCCCGAAGCCGAATTCATCGTCGTCCCCGATTCAGGCCACTCGGTGTCCGAAAAAGGGATCACCGCCGCCCTGGTCGACGCGATGGACCGTTTCAAGTCAAAGTCAAGGGCCGGACAGGCTTGAAAACGTGGATTGGATCCGTGAAAAGCGGTATGATGCTGTTTTGATCGAGGATCGAAAGAAACTATGAACTTTGGAACCACAGAAATCATTCTGATCGTCGCCGTGCTTTTCCTTTTGTTCGGGGCGTCGCGGCTGCCGCAATTGGCGAAATCTCTCGGCCAATCGCGAAAGGCGTTTAAGGAAGGAATGCGCGAGGCCGAAGAAGAAGAGGCCGCCGAACGCGCCAAACTATCAAATGCCGCCCCACCGCAGATCAACCAGATGAGCGATGATGCCCTCGCGGAAGAAATGCGTCGCCGGGCGGAGGCGAAGCAAAGCTGACAAACGTGGAAAGGTGAAAAGTTGAAACAGTATTGCACTTCCACTCTTTCACCTTTTAACCCTTTCACTCTTTTTTCCCGATCACCAGCGTAGCCTTCACCGAGAATCGAAAGGTCATATCGCCGTCTTCCGAATCGATCAATTCTGAAAGCTTTGCCGACACACGTTCCTTCTCGGCCTCACCCATCGTATTCAACCATTTTGGGAGCAGAAAATCGGACACGAGAGGCGAGGCAACGAACTCGCCCCCGTTCGCGAACTCGAACACCTCGCGGGCATTGTGCAGCGCGATGTTCACCAGTCCGGCGGTTGCCGCGACCTCCTCGATACGCTCGACGGTCGGGATGTCGGTGATCATCTCCTCGGCGGCGTGACCGTGGTCCCCGAGGTCCTCATTGAAAAGGACCTCCCATAACAGCGAAAAGATCTCGCCGAAACTGCCCGATGACGGCAGGAAGAACGCGGCCGTGCCGCCCGTTCGAGTGACCCGCACCGTCTCGTCAACAAGTTCTTCAACGTCAGCGGGCCGCACGAAACTTGCATCGGCTAGAACGAGGTCGAATGCGTCGTCGTCAAAGCGCAGCGTAGAAAAATCCACATCGGCCTTTACGGCCGCCGCCTTGTCGCGGGCGATCATGAGCATATCCTCGTCATCGCACCGCCCGAAGACCGCCGTCCTGTCATCGAGCTTTTCGTGGAGCTGGATACAATGGTCCCCCGTTCCTGCATTCAGGTAGAGCAGGTTCTCAACCTCGTCCAGCTCAAGATGGGCATCTGCAAGGTCGGTGAACCGCTTGGTCCACTCGGTATTTACATAAAGGTCACGCAAAAATGCGAGTTCCTTTTGCGTTTTCGCCATATTTCTATTAAATCGAACCAGGGTCTAATAGTAAATGTCGCAGGTCGGCCCTATAGTGTTATGAAGGTCATTGGATCGATCGGCCGGAAGAAGAAACTTATGACGAGGAACGTAAAGGAACTCTTTGATCTTTCGGGCAGGACCGCGATCGTCACGGGCGGGTCGCGCGGGATCGGCAAAGAAATGGCCGAAGGATTGGCGGAGGCCGGGGCAAGTCTGATGCTTTGCGCACGCCGGCAGGAATGGCTTGATGAGACTGTCAGTGAATTCACAGGTCGCGGCTTCAATGTCGCGGGTATGGTTTGCGACGTAGCGGCCCCGGCGGACGTGCAGGCGGTAGTGGATGAAACTGTCGCAAAGTTCGGTTCCGTCGATATTCTGGTCAACAACGCCGGCATTTCGTGGGGTGCGATGCCCGAAGAAATGCCGCTCGAAAAATGGCAGAAGGTGTTGGACGTAAACCTGACCGGCTGCTTCCTTTTCGCTCAGGCGTGCGGCCGTGAAATGCTCAAACGGAACAACGGCTCTATCATCAACATCGCCTCGATCGCGGGGTTGACCTCGTCGGCCAACGGGCCGTTTTACGCGGGTTACGTCGCCAGCAAGTCCGGGCTAATCGGCCTTACTCGTGAACTTGCGGCAAGCTGGGGCCGGCGAGGCATCCGGGTAAATGCGATCGCGCCCGGTTTTTTCCATTCGCGGCTGGCCGATGCCGTGATCGACATTTACGAGCGTTCCATACAGGAGAACAACGTAATTCCGCGTGTGGGCAACGAAGGCGAGCTCAAGGGGGTGGCCGTTTTCCTCGCGTCCGATGCGTCGAGCTATATCACCGGGCAGACGATCTCTGTCGACGGCGGAATGACGGTTTAGCCGCCCTGGCATTCGGTACCGGGCTGCATTGAGCAGAAACCTGGTTGCGCCGAACACCTCGACCGCCGATAATGTAACCAACCCAAGTTGTAGTTTTTCCTCGGAATCCCGGGATAACGGATCGCCATGCACGAACTGCCGCTGCTTGTAGATATAGCTGTCGCTCTTGTCGCCGCGTTTGTCGGCGGGGCGATCGCGCGGGTGGTCAAGCTGCCGTCCCTCGTGGGTTACATGCTGGCCGGGATCGTCATCGGCCCTTATACGCCCGGATACACTGCGGATATTGCTACCATCGGCCAGTTAGCCGAACTCGGAGTTATCTTCCTGATGTTCGGCGTCGGGCTTCATTTTTCGATCGAAGATCTTTGGAAGGTCAAGGGCATAGCTATTCCGGGTGCTGTCGGCCAGATGGCCGTGATGACCCTCCTTGGCTACCTTTTTGCGCAAGCGCTGGGATGGAGTCGAGGGGCAAGCATCGTCCTTGGCCTGGCCATCTCGATCGCCAGCACCGTCGTACTTCTCCGCGGGCTGATGGACAACGGCCTTCTCAGTACGCCCGAGGGCCAGGCCGCGGTTGGCTGGCTGATCGTAGAGGATATCGCTACAGTCCTGATCTTGCTGCTGATGCCGACCCTGGCTTCGGGCGAGGGCGGCATCGACTGGAGCAACTTCGGCCTCACTTTCCTGAAGGCAGCGGTTTTCTTCGTTTCCATCTTGTTCATCGGCCGGAAGGTCATCCCGCTGATCCTGACCGTAACGGCCCGGACCGGATCGAGGGAACTGTTCATCCTGGCGGTCCTCGCTGTGTCGGTCGGCATCGCCCTTGGTGCGACGAAGATCTTCGGCGTTTCGATCGCGCTCGGCGCCTTTGCCGCAGGCGTTGTCGTCAATGAATCCCGCCTCAGTCATCAGGTCAGCGCCGACCTACTGCCGTTTCGCGATGCGTTTTCGGTCGTGTTCTTCGTATCGATCGGGATGATGGTCGATATCAATTATCTCGGCGGGAACCTCGCGGCTTTGCTGGTCCTGGTCATCTTGATCACCGCCGGAAAGTACATCGTGACGCTGCTGATGGGCGTTTTCATCAATTACCCGGCGAAGACCTTCCTCGTCGTCGCCGCCGGGAAAAGCCAGATCGGCGAGTTTTCATTCATACTTGGCCAGGCTGGCTTGGCCCTGGGAGCGCTCGGCCGCGACCAATATTCCATGATCCTTGGCGGAGCACTTCTTTCGATCGCAGTGAATCCTCTTCTATATCGAACGACCGCTCCCGTCGAACGCATCCTGCGAAAACTGCCTTTATTCTGGCGCCGGCTTGATAAGCATGGCGATCTGGCTGAGATTCCTGAGCATATGTCGGGCCACGTCGTCGTGATCGGCTACGGACGGGTGGGCCAGCATATCGTGAATGTCCTCGGAAAGCTCGATGTTCAGCTTGTTGTTCTGGATTCGGACGTTGATAAAGTTGAAGATCTGACCAAACGCGGCATCCCGACCCTTTACGGCGACGCGGCAAATTCCGAGGTCCTCACCCACGCCGGACTGGCGAAGGCACGGCTCCTTGTGGTGACGACGCCGGACGATGCTTCAACTAGCATCATCGTGGCCGCCGCCCGGGCCGAGGCACCCGAGCTTCATATCGTCGCCCGTGCCGCTACGGACATGAACGTCTCGCAGCTTTATTCGCTTGGCGCAAATCACGTCATCCAGCCCGAACTCGAAGGCGGTCTTCAGGTCGTTCGCCGCACCCTGCTGGAGATGGGCTTCCCGCTTCACAAGGTCCAGCAATACACCGACGCGGTCCGCACTGACCGATACAATATCGCCATCAATACCACTGAAGAACGTCAATTCCTTCACGAATTGCTGAGTGCGAGCGATAACCTCGGGCTTGGGTGGCTGCCCTTAAGCGATGAGAACGAATTGGTCGGAAAGACGCTGGTGGCGTCAAAGTTAAGGGAGACGACCGGCGCGTCGATCGTTGCCATATCCCGGGAAGGGAAGATCCTGGCGAACCCGACGCCGCACACCGTGCTTAAAAAAGGTGACGTGATCGGCATGATCGGCGACGACGATCAGATTGAAAAAGCAAAGACGATCCTCGCCGGCGAGTCGAAGGAAGATATGGCTCAGGGTGGTGACAGCGAAGAGCTAAACAAACACCCACATTAACGGACACACTCACGCGCCCGCGTGATAGCTCCGATCAACGGACAAACCTGAACTCGCCGAATGCTTCCGGCACATGAAAGTTCGGCTGCTCGGTCATCGTCGGACGCCACGCCAGATAACCGCGATCGGGATCCTTGCCGACGCAGCGCAGCAGGTTCCCAAGCCAAACATCGCCCTCCTTTGGCGTCCGTCCAAACGCCGTCCACGGTATCTTCATCGACATTATGACCCGGCCTTTTTCGATCCGGCTGAAGACCTCCATACCTGATGCGTATTCCCAATTGGACTTCCTTGTGCCGCTGGTGATATCAAGAGCGACGTCGAGCCACTCGCCGGTCGGGGCGGCCTCGAACTCGAAATACTTTCGGGGTTCGCTTCGGTCGGGGGCGATAAAGATCTCAACAACATCACGGTCCCAAAGCCCCATCGTCTTTTTGGTCAGGTCCGGCTTTTCGCTGATCACAAGCGGCTCGCTCTGATTCGCCTCGAACCTGACGTAGAGCGCCGCGGCCGACCAAAGCAGTTTCGCGTTGAACCGCCTGCCGACCGGAGCCTTCTTTCCGTTCCAATATTCGTCTACGTGCACGGCAGTCGACTTCTTCCAGAGCGGATCGGCAGGATCCGTAGGTTCGGGCCCTTCGCTGACGAATTTGATCTCGAGTTTTGCGGGTTGTGGCATTCGTTGAGCAAAGCAGTCTGAGGCAAAGAAAAGCAAGAATATGAGAAGTATGCCGTTAAAAACGACGCTTGAACCAGTTGCCGACATTGCCCATTTCGGTGCGGAACGCTCGGAAGAGTCCGCGGCCGAAAACGCTGAACGGGCGGTTTTCTGCGAACGCCGAAGCGATCGCCCACATCGTTCGTCCTGAAAAGCTCGGCTCGTTCGAAATGGCATAGACGGGCTCCCAATATTCGGGCAGCAGTTTGGATTTGAATTGGTCGAGTCCGTCGAAATTATAGAACCTTTGTCCGTGTTTTCGCATCCACGCGAGCATTAATCTAAGCCATGCAGGATTGTCGAATCTCTCCAGCTCTGCACGCTTCGACAGAGGCGAGATTCCGAGCGTCACGTACTCGTAACCCTCCTCGCCGAGCCTTCTGATCGCCTGGTCCATCATCAATTCCACGGTCCCGTTTGGCGCTTCGGGTCGGTGGGGAAATTGCTCGGTCAACCAGCCTTTTCGCGTCGGTATCGGAGAAAGGATGAGAAATGCAGCCACTCGCGAATCGTGTTCGGCAACAAAGATGCGTCGATTCTCCAGTCGTCCGAGCGTTTCCGGCTCGATCACGAAATGAAGCGGCGGAAGGCCCTTGAGCGTGAACCATGCTTCCAAACATTCGCGCAGCCGGGCGTTGTTCGTCGCCTTTTCGATGCCCCATTCGGTTATCGTAACCCCCTTGTTCCGTGCTCGATTGAATTGCGCTCTGAGCGAACCTTTCGACTCTACGATCCCGCCCCACCTTTCGGGATGCCAAACGGGCTGCCCACCGAGCGACACCCGTGAATGCGTTAACGAATTGCGATAGATCGCATCGAGCCGGCCTTCGGCTCCAAAGTAGCAAACGCTTTCATTCGAATCGGCGGCTTCGCCCTCAAATACTTCCGCAACCCGCTTCAGCGTCTCTTTCGGGCAAACGGGAGCACCCGCAACAACTCGCACACCGTTCGAACGAACATAAGCGATAACCGACTCGCCGTCCTCGCCAAACCAGTATTTGAGCCCGGGATTTACTATTTGAAAACAGGTGGTGTTCCAGCCGTGTTCGAGAACAAGCTCTCGAGCACGGTTATAGTTTGGAGAAATACCCATCGTGCCTCTTGATTCGATAGGTAGAGTTCGGGCGCCCGGTGATCCGTTGACAATTAAAAATTCAAGCTTTCCTCGGTTATGTTCACGGCTTCTGCTAACGAGACAGTGTAATATCCGGCCCGTTTATCGTCGAACGCTTCTCTCCACAACCTATACCCAACTTCGAATTCCGGCAGCTCAACGTTCTCCTTCAGCAACTTGATCGCGCTCTGAGCCAGGCTTTTTTCGGAAAAAGGCATGTGACCGATCGTTCGGCTGAAACCGTCCGGACTGCGCCGGTTCTTCATCTTCACGTCCATCACTGCAATATGAACAATGTTCCCCGATCTCTCATCTGTATCTACCTTTAGGACGACAAAAGTCGAATTCGATTCACCTTGACGTGCCTTATAACTCCACACTTGTCCGGCCTGGAAGGAACGCGCTTCGACCTTACTATCCGTCAAAGTCTGAGCCATTACGTCTGAGCTTAAAAACGTACTGAAAAGGAAAATAAAGATCGCCGAGAGAATTAGAATTTTCATAAAGCCGAATTTATTTGGGCTGGCACCAACGATCCTACACGTCAGCTTCCAGTATTCAGCACCGTCTTGAAAGCCATCTTCGCCAGTTTCCAGGTGCGGTCCCAATCGATCTTGCCGCCTTCGTCGCGGCCGAGGAGCTTGTTGACAAACTGCTTGCGGAAATCGGCACCTTCGCGTCGGAACATAAATTCTTTAGCGTACGGCTTGGCCGTTTCAAAGAAATTGAATTCGGGGTCCGTGATGATGCCGATGCCTTCCAGCGTCATCAGGGCACGCATGATGTAGGTAAAATTCGACGGAAGCCGGAACGGATAATCGTACATCACGTCCGCCAAGTCGTAGGTCAATTCCTTGAAATTCACGTCCTTCAGTTTCAGGTTCAGGTGGAACTGAAACATCTTTTCGACGACCGGCCGAACCACGTTCGGATTGGTCCCGGGCTTGAGGAAATCGAGGTCGATCAGGTCCTGAGCTATCCCGGCCGGGTCCTTGCCGACGACGTGGAAAAAGGCGTCGATCATCTTCGACTGAAGCTCCGGCGTGATCCGCCCGACCATGCCGAAATCGAAGAACGCCAGACGCCCATCCGGCATTACAAGAAGGTTCCCCGGGTGCGGATCGGCGTGGAAAAACCCGTCCTCGAGAAGCTGCTTAAGATAGGTGCGGATGAGAAGGCGGTTGACCTTTTCCGGTGAGATGCTCTGATCGCGGAGCGTATCCAGGTCCGTCACCTTTGTGCCGTGTATGTACTCCATCGTCAACACTTTCGAGGTGGTGGCGTTCCAGTAGATCTTCGGCACGTGAACGTTCTGCCAGTTTTGAAATGACTCCCGGAAACGCTCGGCGTTGCGTCCCTCGGCGGCGTAGTCCATCTCCTCGTGGATCGTTTCGTTGAATTCACGAAGCATCCCCGACCAGTCGGCGTTCTCGTTCAATTGAGGGAAACGTTCGGCGAAATCAGCAACCTTTCGCAGGATCTCGAGATCGCCCTTGATCGTCGCCTCCAGGTTGGGCCGCTGGACCTTTACCGCTACTTCTTCGCCCGTGTGCAGCCTTGCTCGATAGACCTGACCGAGAGAGGCGGCAGCAACGGGCTGAAGCTCGAATTCCTTATAGAACTTATTGATCTTGTCGCCCAGATCTTTTTCGATCCTCGCGAATGCGATCTCGTTCGGGAATGGCGGTACGTTGTCTTGCAGTTCGCCCAACGCGATAACGAACGGCAGCGGCATCAGGTCGGGACGGGTTCCCATCGACTGGCCGATCTTGATAAACGTCGGCCCCAGCTCAATGAGCTTTTCCTTGAGCCAGAGAGCCTGCTTTTCTTGGTTCCGTTCTTTGCTGGACTCGCTGCCGATAAAAAACCGCCGAAGCATCAGCATGATCCAGTGAAAAACCTGAAGGCGAACGCCGTACAGCTTTTCACCGTAGACGGCAGCCCTGGTAAGCCGCTCCGCCTTTCGCATCCGTTCCCGTGCATGACGCAACTGTCCTTTGCGGTGTATCTCGTATTGGTCCAGGTAAAGATAAAGGGCGAGTTTGCCGATCACCGCCGAAACATGAAGGATCCGGAACCAGCCGCGAATGCCCGAATAACGGCGCTCAACCTCGG
Organism: Chloracidobacterium sp.; assembly: GCA_016716365.1. Lineage (GTDB taxonomy): Bacteria > Acidobacteriota > Blastocatellia > Pyrinomonadales > Pyrinomonadaceae > OLB17. Next base: position 40,124 of record JADJWM010000006.1, read on the forward strand.
CCTCTTTCTTCTCAAGGAACTTTTCCTCGGCGATGATCTGATCGTTGGTAACGTATTTCGCGATGGGCAATTCAGCGGTCGCGACCATAGGCCGCGAGCCTTTCCCGGCGACCGTCGGCACGGACGTACCATCAGATGCGATCACCGCCAAGCCCCGCTCATTGCTGTTTCCGTTCATTCGTTTTAGTCTTCGCCGCTCAAGCTTCTTTCGATGCATGTGGCCATATCCGGCTTTGCATCAAAGAATTTCAAGCATATTCCTTACGCCCTCGTGGCGGAAATAGTTCAGAGCCCTCCCCGTATCGAGCTCTATTTGTGCCCTTAACTCCTCTATTCCATTAAACTTACGCTCGTCGCGGATCCGATGGAGGAATCGAACGCGGATGACGTCGCCGTAAAGGTCGCCGTCGAAATCAAAAATGAAAGATTCGATCGACGGTTCCACCTCGTTCTCGAACGTAGGCCGCACCCCGATGTTCGTAATGCTTCGCCGCCAGGTCCCTTCGACCAGCGTCGCCGTTGCATATACCCCGAATTTTGGTATCACCCGATTATGAGGTTTGAGGTTGGCGGTCGGAAACCCGATGGTACGGCCGCGCTGGACTCCCCGTTCGATCACACCCTCGACTCCGTATGGCCGGCCGAGCATCCGCCGGGCCAGATTCACACGGCCCTCATTGAGCAGGTGCCTTATCTTTGAAGAGCTGATCCGATGTCCTCGAAGCCGCACCTCAGGGACCTCCTCGGCGATGAAGCCCAGTTCGCCGCTCATCCGGCGGAGCAGATCGATGTTACCGCCGCGTCCTCGCCCAAAAGCGAAATCCTTTCCCAAATGGACCTCTTTGGCATGAAGGCGGTCGTGAATGATCGAAGTTATAAATTCTTCAGCCGGCTTTTGGGCAAATTCCCGATCAAACCGGATCACGATCGCCTGCTCGATCCCGAGCACCTCAAAATTTGCTAGCCGCTGGTCCAGCGTCTGCAGAAGAGGCGGTGCTGATTCGGGATGCAGGACGGCACGCGGATGAGGGTCGAACGTGATCGCGGTCGGCACAGCATCCACCGCCTTTGCCCGCTCAACGACGGTCCCCATGATCCGCTGATGACCGAGATGCAGGCCGTCGAACACACCCAGGGTCAGGACGGTGGGCTTTTGGATATTCGCGTTGTCGGTCCCGTGAAAGATCTTCATTTTTGTACAAAGGGATTATACCGTCTCAACCTCCCGCGCCTCAGTATCTCAGGGCAAATTTTTCTACTCAACACGGGGAGTGTATGTCCCTTCATCCGCTTCATCGCGTACGCACAACCAGCATTTCGTCCAAGCCGGCCACGAACAGGGAGCAGAACCGATGTTGCGCCGCCGAGGTTTGTATACTAACTTGTATACGAAACTAACTTCTTCCTCTCCGAAAATGGAGGCCCTAAGGATCGATCATGAGATATCTTATTACGGGCGGATTCGCCCTTCTTCTACTCTGCGTGGGCAGCGTCCACGCCCAACAAGCGACGCAGTTGCAGTTAGGAAAGCCTGTTAGCGCAACGCTGGCCGCGGACGGTGCAATAAAATACGAACTGAATTTACCAAAAGGTCACTTCGTCGCCGGTCGGGTGGATCAGGACGGTGTGGATGCAACGGTAACCGTTACAGATCCGGCAGGCAAGCCGGTATTCAAGGGCGCACGCGTGGGGCGTGGAGGACCGGAGGCGTTTGCGTTCGCGGCCGAATCGGCCGGCCGGTATGTGATCGAGGTTACACCGGCCACAGCGGGCAAAAGCGGCCCCGTGCGCGTGCAGCTCACGCGTTCTGAACCTGTCGCGACCACACCGGAAGGCAAGGTAGATCAGGCCGCCGCTCAGTTGTACAAAGACACGCCGGGAGCGGTCGTAGGAGTGATCAAGGGCGGCCAAGTGGTTTTCGTGAAAGGTTACGGTGCCGCGGATCTGACGAACGGGCTGCCGTTCACCCGGGAGACTCCAACCAATATCGGTTCCTCTTCAAAGCAGTTCACAGGGTTCGCCCTCGCCTTGCTGGCCTCGCGGAATAAGCTGTCTCTGGACGACGACGTGCGTAAGCACATTCCCGAGCTCAAAGACTTCGGCAAGAAGATCACTGTGCGTCATCTCCTGACGCACACCACCGGCTACCGTGAGTTCATCAACACGCTGATCATCGAGGGGCGGCAGGTGCTGGAAGGTGATTACATCGCACCGGACGAACCGATCAAGGTGATCAACCGGCAGCCGACACTCCAGAATGAGCCCGGGGCGGAGTTCAACTACAACAACACGGCATTCAGTCTTGCAACCACGGTCGTAGAGCGAGTCACCGGCCGCCCATTCGCCGAATGGATGCGCGAAGAGGTCTTCCTACCGCTCGGCATGACCAAGACGTGGGTGCGCGCCAATCCGGGCCAGATCATCCCCGGACGATCGATCGGGTACATCGCGGGTGACTTCGGTTTCCGCGAAGTCAGGGATCTGCATGCTGCAGCGGGCGCCGGCGGGATCTATACAACGCCGGGCGATGTCGCCAAATGGATGAGCAATCTGAAGACCGGGAAGCTGGGCGGGCCGGAAGTGATCAAGGAGTTGACGACGTCGTTTGTTCTTAACGATGGAAAGCCGTCAAATTACGGTTACGGCGTGTTCATCGACACGAATCGCGGCTTAAAGCGGTGGCAGCACGGCGGAAATGATATCGCACACAGCTCTACGTTCGTGTACTACCCGGACCTCGACTCTGGGTATGTCGTATTCAGCAACTACCAAGGCGTTCCCGGAGGGATCGCCGGCGTCGTGGCAGAGGCCTTTTTTGGCCAACATATGAAGGCCCCCGAGAGCGCACCCGCGGCAGCAGGTGCGGGTGTTGACGTGCCGGTGGCGACACTGCGCCGCTATGCCGGCAAATACGAGATGTCGACGCTCGGCGGCATGCTCGTGACTGTCGAACTGCAGGGACGTGAGCTGCGGCTCCAGGTCGCGGGCCAGCCTGCGCTCCCGCTAAAAGCCACTTCAATGACCTCCTTCGAAGTGGTCGGAGCTCCGGCCAAGATCACATTCAACGCGGGAGCGGATGGAACCGTGGAGGGAATCACTTTTCATCAGGGCGGAGAGCACCCCGGGAAACGCCTCGTTGAGAAATCGTCAGTGGACCTCAATAGCTTCACAGGCCGCTTCTTCAGCGAGGAACTGGAGACATTCTATGACCTGAGCGTTGAAGACGGAAAGCTCGTCATCCGGCACCGACGCTTCGGGCCGGTCACGTTGACGCACACCAATGGGGACAACTTCTCGGGAACGCTGCCCGTGACCCAGGTCGCCTTCCAGCGCGATTCCGAAGGAAAGGTCACCGGATTCGAAGCCGGCAACGGGCGGGCACGCGGCATTGTCTTTAAGAAAGTCAGCCGCTAGCCGCAATGCAGCCTACGATCATACAAGATCCGGCGTTTGGGGCAGAACGCTGTGCCGCGCGTGGTCGCGGCGCCTCAAGGTTTGAGCGCCGTGACGAAAGCCGCCGGATCGTCCACGCTCAGGCGGATCAGGCTCCCTCTCCGCGTAAATCCGTAAATACCGAAGATATCGATCGGCTCCAGCAGCGTTAAGCAGACGTTGGGCTGCGACATTCCTCCAAGTGTCAGGAGGTCGATCCCGCCGTCTGCATCTTCCACCCGCGTTATCCGCTCGGCCGACTCGATCGCCTCCCGCATGATCACTGCATCACCAAGAACTCCGCAGCGGAGACGCACTTCAGTTTCTGTAACAACGATCGGCCTAAGCCTAAGGGCCTTCGTATGGGCGAAGATCTGCAGGGCAAAATAGGCACTTAACGCGGTTGCGATCCAGGCAAGCGTCTCGCTCCACAGTGCAAGAAGCAGGTGGAAGACAACAGTTTCAGCAAGGATCAGAAAGAGGAAGATCGATAGTATAAGGATCGGCGAGTTTTGCAGATGATAGGTGAAGCCCGCTTCTGGCTTTTTGCGCCAAGCCGCGAGAGCGTAAACCAAGACCGCAACCTCGAACGCTGCCGCCCGAGCAAGTGCCGGAGGTTTTAGCTCACGCGTGAACGCATTTCGCAGCCGTTCCATCAGGTCCCGCCCATCCGATCTCTCATCCAGATAGGCTTTGCGAGTCCGATAGATCCGGAATCCCAGATAACCGAGTCCCAGCAGTTCGATGGCGGGGATCGCAATAACCGCTGCGAAACCGAGCGGCCCGACTCCATCCGGAAGAACCGACGAGGCGATGAAAAAACAAGCGAAGAATAGTGGGACAACAGTTATACGCGGGACCGCTGTCTTTCTTATCAAGAGAAAATAGACGACCGGGAAGGTTACGAGAAAATCGATCGCGAGCGCGGTGGGGATCAGATCGTCGGCCGCCATCAGCGAGCTCTGGGAGATGGCGATAAGCCCGGCGAAAAGCGATAAGAGTATGCCGATCTTTATCGTCCAGATCGCCGTTCGACTCGCGAGTAGGTTCATTTCACTCTCTCTCCTCTCCGTCCCCGAGGTGCAAACCCGGTACAAGATAGTTTCTCACATAATCCTGGACGGCAGCGTCAAGCGGCGTGGTCTCGGCGGTGTATCCGGCATCGCGAATGCGGGTGAGGTCTGCCTGCGTGTGATATTGGTATCGATCGCGAAGCTGCTCGGGCATGTCGATGAATTCCACGTTCCTGGGCGCGTCCAATGCGGCGAAGATCGCGTCCGCAAGGGTGTTCCAGGTGTTCATCCGGCCGGAACCGACATTGAACAAACCGCCCGTACTGTCGGAACCCGAACCGGCAGCAAGGGGTTCCATAAAGTGCAGCGTCATATCGACCGCGTCCTTTACATAAACAAAATCGCGGCCGAACTCGCCGTCCTTGTATCCGGGATCCGCGCTCTTGAAAAGCTGCAGGCTTCCCGTTGCGCGGATCTGATCGAACGCCTTGTTGACAAGCGAGCGCATATCGCCTTTGTGGCCTTCGTTCGGGCCGAAGACGTTGAAATACTTGAGCCCCACGATCCGGTCGAACAGCCCGTGTCGCGCCGCCCATTGATCGAACAGGTGCTTTGAATACCCGTAAACATTCAGCGGCCGCAGACGTTCCAGACCCTCCGTAACGTCCTCCATCCCGGCGGAACCGTCACCGTATGTTGCCGCCGACGAAGCGTAAATGAAACGGATCCCGTTCGTCACCGCGAATTCGGCCACGTGCTTTGTGTATTGAAAGTTATTGCGGAGCATAAAGTCCGCATCGGTCTCTGTGGTCGAAGAGCACGCGCCGAGGTGAAAGATCGTCTCGGCGTCTTGGTAATCGTCGATGAAATCAAGGAAATCGACCGCCTCGATGTAGTCGGCAAACCGCAGCGGAGCGAGGTTTTTCCACTTGTCGGTACGGTCCATTCGGTCGACGATCAGGATGTCGTCGAAACCCATCTCATTCAGCCGCCAAACGACCGCACTCCCGATAAATCCGGCCCCGCCTGTAACAATAATCTTCTGTGCTAGACTCATCGCATCTGAAACACGCTTTTCAGGAGTATAAAAGATATGATCGTTGAACGCACTCGGATTCGGACATTGTCTTTGATACTAGTGTTTACTTTTCTTTTTATTAGTACTGGATGTCATCAGACTCCTCGAGTTGTGTTTTCGTCCGCGGATCCTACGGCCACTCCCAATCGTAGACCGAACTTTCGGCCGGACGGAGGATATGAACCTTCTGCGAAATTTGGCGACAGCTTTAGGAATATTGTGTGGATTTCGGTTATCACCGGAAGCGGTGTCGGTTACGGAACTGCCTGTGCTCCAAAACCCTGCAACCCGCCTCCAACACCTCCCGTAGGTGAACGGGTGAACTGGGTATCACAAACACCCCGAGGTCTTCTGGTCACAAAAGAGAGCCTGTTCGAGTGGAAGGATGAAGATTTGTCTGCCACTCGCGTGCATTTCACGACTGAATCCGTAAATGGCACCCACTACAGATTTTCGGGCCGATTCCTGATCGATGGAGATTTCGAAGAGTTGAAGCCTACTGAACCTGTTTTGACCGGGCACCTCGTTAGTTTCATAAACGGAAAAATCAGCGCTGAGGAAGACGTGTCGTTTACCTGGTTTAGTTGGAAAGAAGTAGATCCAAAAACCTTCCGTCGAAGGAAGTAGCTATTGCAGTTCTTAGCTATTCGATTCCTACCGACCCAAAATATAAGCAAACATCAGCGGAGCGACGAGCGAGACTCTGGACCAATTTTACAACTTCCCAAGTACATCCTCGGTCTTTTTCGGATCGCGTCGATCGTCAAGGACCGCGTAAACATCTACATTCGAACCTTCCTTTCGATAGTAGATCGAGTAAGGAAACTTCGTACAAACCAATCGGTAGTAAGACTCGTTATGCTTTTGGTGAATGCCCGCGCAAATATTTAGCGATCTGAGGTCGGACATTATCGAGGAAAGAAAATAAGCGCCTAGTCCGGGTTGCTGGCGTTCGTAGAACCTAATCCCGTTCGCAACTGTCCTCCTTGCAGAACGAAGTACTCGGATCCTCATTTCAAATCGCTACGTAGATCGTTCTCAAATTCTTCGAGGTTAACAAAAGAATCCTCTCCATTTGCGATCGCCTGTTCACGTTCTTCAAGGTAGCGAAGGTGCCAATCGGGCGGCTCATGGTTGACGTTTCTCTCGCTCATACTTTTCCAGAGAGCTTCCATCAGTTCGATCTGCTGCGCTGGAGTCATCTCGTCAATATCCGGTATCGTCTGCACGGTCATAAGCAAATTGTAACACAGCGAGTCGGACGCGAATTTAGTAGATCACCAGCCCAAGATATAAGTAAACATCAGCGGAGCCAGGTTTTTCCACTTGTCTGTGCGGTCCATTCGGTCGACGATCAGGATGTCGTCGAAACCCATTTCATTCAGCCGCCAAACGACCGCACTCCCGATAAATCCGGCCCCGCCGGTCACGATGATCTTCATGTGTTGCGCCGCAGATCTTGCGAACCTAGTATTTCGGATCGGCCTCGCCCACGCAAACTGAGTTAGCCCTAACCCAAGCGCGCGACGACCTTTCCCTTTATATATTCTCTCGCCACGGCGCCGTAGTGTCGACTGTCCGTGCTGTCGTCAAGATTGTCGCCGACCAGGTAATAATGGCCGCGTTCGTTGATCCTCTCGACGCGCTTCACGACCTCGGTTACCTGTTCGATCGGATGCCGAGCTACCACGATATCGCCGACCTCGATCTCCGCATCGCGGTCGACCAGGACCACTTCGCCGTCTCGCAGAGTTGGGTTCATCGAAGTGCCCTCGCAAATGTACTTGAAGCGAGTCCCGAAAAAGACCAGTGCTTTTTCGTAATAGCTCGCCTTGGGAAGTTCTTTCATTCTCGATCTCTTGCCGCATCTCAGCGGAACTCCATCGTCCCGTCGTCCAGCCGGCCGTACCTTATCATCCTTACGTCCTTGAAGTAATTTTGGTGCAGCCGCCACGGCATTTTCGAACCCTGGCTGGGCATTTCGTGCAAAGCGCGGAGGACATATCCAGAATTGAAATCGAGTGCCGGTTCGGGCCGGACGCCGGGATCCCTTAGACGCGGTGTGCAGCTCGCAAACCCTTTCTCGTCCATGTAATTGATCAGCCGGCAGACGTACTCGCTGGTCAGGTCGCACTTCAGCGTCCACGACGCGTTTGTGTAGCCGAAAGCCTGTGCAAGATTCGGCACGTCGTTATACATCATGCCTTTGTAGGCGATCTTCTTCGAAAGATCGACTTTCTCGCCGTCGACGACAAGCGTGAGGCCGGACATGATCTTCAGCACAAGACCGGTCGCTGTGACGATGATGTCCGCTTTCAGTTCTTCGCCGTTCGTCAGCTTTACGCCGCCCGAGGTAAATTCGGCGATCTCGCCGGTCACGACCGAGGCTCGTCCGTCGCGTATCGAGGCGAACAGATCAGAATCCGGCACAAGGCAAAGCCGCTGGTCCCAGGGGTTGTATTTCGGTCGAAAATGCTCCAGATACTCGTCGCCGAGTTCGTTTCTGACGCCTTTTTCGACCAGCCTTTTCATGATCGAGGGTCGTTTCTTCGACAACTCATAAAAGAACATCTGCCGAAGCACGTTCTTCCACCTAGTCGCGGCATATGCGGCCTTTTCCGGAAGCAGGGACCGCAATGTATTCGCTATCCGGTCCTGAGCGGGCATCGAGACGACGTAGGTCGGCGAACGCTGAAGCATCGTCACATGTTCGGCCGTTTCAGCCATCGCAGGGACCAGAGTCACCGCCGTCGCACCGCTGCCGATCACCAAAACACGCCTCCCCGCGTAGTCCAGATCTTCGGGCCACTTCTGGGGATGCACCACGACGCCTTCGAACTTTTCAAAGCCCGGCCATTCAGGCGTATAGCCCTCTTCATATTTATAATAGCCGGTGCAGAGATAGAGAAATTTGCAGCTAAACTCCACCGTTCTCGTTCCGGTGAGTTCGCCTTCGATCTCATCGCTTCCGGCCTTTGCGTCTTTGCGGCTTTGCGGGAGATCTTCCGTTATTTCGACCTCAACCCGCCATCTCGCCTCTTCAGAGTTCCACTCCGCTCGCCTCACACGATGTCCGTAGCGAATTTCCTTGTCAAGATCGTACTCGCTTGCAGTGTCCCGAATGTACTTCAATATCGCCGGAGCATCCGCGATCGCCTTGCCGTCCCGCCACGGCCGAAACCGGTACCCGAGCGTGTACATGTCCGAATCCGACCGCACGCCTGGATACCGGAACAGGTCCCACGTCCCGCCCATCGCCTCGCGGCCCTCAAGGATCGCAAAAGTCTTGTCGGGGCAGTTCATCCGCAAATGAGCCCCGGCCCCGATCCCGGAAAGCCCTGCGCCTACGATAAGGACGTCGAAATGCTGCATATGAACCGAGTTACGCTCAAGGAGATGGTATAATAATAACGTGAATATCGACGAGGTAAGAATAGACAGGTCCGCCATCGCCGCCTTCGCCAGCTTCGAACAAGCCGACGAAGCGGACAGGGCTCATTGGCGCGATGCCTCCATCTCCGAACGCCTTCTCGCCCTTGAACTGATGCGTCAGTCCGCCTATGGATACAACGATCCGGCTACCCCAAGACTTCAAAAAGTTCTTGAAATTGTTAGAGGAGAATGAGGTCGAATACCTTGTCATCGACTGAGTCGCTCCGCAACGCCCGGCCAATACAACTCCCTACAATTCTTCGAATCTAAGCAAACATATGTCCAATCGAATTTGGATCACTTCAATTGTGTGCACAGTTCTTTCCGTAGCTGCGGCCGCACAGGAATTTAGAGAGAAGGAAATGCTGCCGGACGAAGTAATGAAGCAAATCGTCCAGAGGATCTTGCGCTATCAATTCAAACCGCGAAACAAGCCAATACTGATCCCGCTTGCAGAATCATCGGTAAAACGTGAATGGCTTCCTGAGATCAGAAATGTAGGCTTTACGTTTGTGCCGGATGAACAAGTGCCGGATCACGAGAAGGGCGTTTTCCTTTTTGAGGGTCCGGAACGAGATGGCGATGCCTACGCGATAAAGGTGGGTTGGGGTGATCTCGACTGTTTTGCCGACGGGACTTGGTGGAAATTCAGGATCGTGTCGGGCACGGTGAGACTTTGGCCAATTGGTACATGGGGCCGCGGATGCGGTAGTTCCGGAAGTGAGCCCATGCCTGTTCGTGGGTTGGAACTTGGCCGCGTCAGCCCGAACGAATTAACCGGATATGAGTTCTTTTCAAAAGGAAAGCTGAAGGAAATTCGTATGGGCATTTCGACTCGTGAAGATCTTATTCGGATTTTCAGTAGTGATTGTTCAGATGGCTGCGACTATGACCCTAACTGGACGCTTTGGACGGAATACCTTTCCGACGGCCTTGCGTGGACCACAGAAATTGGAGATGAGAAGACGGAGTTTTTCGCAAAAGAGCCCCTTGTCGGAAGGCTGGGTTCAGTAACACTTCGTCCAAAGAAGCCGTTCACATTTAGACGCGCCGCCTTTCCAACTAGGCGATTTGCTCACGGAAAGTCAATGGCAATCGGTGACGCATGGGGAATAAACGGGTTCGAAGGAGCAGTACACACCAGCTATGACATATACGCTGACGGTTACGGACTGACTTACCTCTTATTCGACGAAGAAACCTTCAACAACTTGAAAAACAAACCAAAGAACGAAAGAAAACGGGAGAAAGGCGAACTCATCGAAATCGAATACTCAATACCCGAGTCATTAAATAACACGGTCTATCGCACCCGTCGGGTACCGAAATAAATCGATCAAATTCCGAAGGCTGGACTATGAGGGTTTCGCTACCATCCCAAAATGTACGCAAACATCAAGGGGGCAACGATCGACGCATCCGATTCCACAATGAACTTCGGCGTGTTCGCTTCCAGTTTGCCCCAGGTTATTTTTTCGTTGGGGACGGCGCCGGAGTAGGAGCCGTAGGAGGTGGTTGAGTCGCTGATCTGGCAGAAGTAGCCCCAGACAGGCACGTTGTCCCGTTGCAAGTCCTGATGGAGCATGGGGACGACGCAGATCGGGAAGTCGCCCGCGATCCCGCCACCGATCTGGAAGAAACCGATCGAGGCCGATTCGCTCGTTTTCGTGTACCAATCTGCCAACATGGTCATATATTCGATGCCGGTCCGGACGGTGTGGACGTTTTCGACGTCGCCGGTGATCACGTGGCCGGCGTACATGTTGCCCATCGTCGAATCTTCCCAACCGGGTACGACCATCGGCAGGTTCCGCTCCATCGCGGCGTACATCCAGCTGTCCTTGATGTCGATCTGGTAGAACTCCTCGAGCGAGCCGTTTTTCAGCACTTGATACATGAACTCATGCGGAAAATAACGCTGCCCTTCGACCTCGGCCCGCGTCCACACCTCGACCATCGCCTTCTCAAGCCTCCGCATCGCCTCGTGCTCGGGTATGCACGTGTCGGTTACGCGGTTCATGTGGCGGTCCAGCAGGGCCTGCTCGTCGGCGGCGGTCAGATCGCGGTAATTCGGCACTCGCTCGTAAAAATCATGGGCGACCAAATTGAACAGGTCTTCTTCAAGGTTCGCTCCCGTGCAGGATATGATCTGAACCTTGTCCCGCCTGATCATCTCGGCCAACGACAGCCCAAGCTCGGCCGTCGACATCGCCCCGGCGAGCGTTATCATCATCTTCCCGCCGGTATCGAGATGCCGTCTATACCCCTCGGCCGCGTCGATCAACGCCGCCGCATTAAAATGCCGGTAATGATGCTTGATGAATTCCGTTATTTGTCCATTCATATGGATCTTTGCCCGCTAAAAATGCAAACGTATGCAAAATAAAATCATATCCTATTCAAGTCTTTTCGGGTATTTTGATGGCCAAACCGCTTTTTCCACCCCGTAGTGAGAAATGCCGAGGTGCGGGGCCCGCAGTTCAGCGCTTCCGGCCCGAACCAGCGCCATGTTTGTAAGAGGTTCTTCCGCGACCTTGTGAGTACCTAACCAGACGGTGAAGGGAAAGAATACCCGATTCTCGCATTTTCGAGCATTTCGCAAAGGGATTGGAGGCCTGATCGGACGATCCCGACATTGAGGAGATCTTTTTCGGCAAACAAACTTTCGACGAACAAATCAGATCAAGCCGTCGTAGATGCAAACTGCTGACAAAAGGAGGTGATATGTTGGCCGAAGTATCCGCCAATAGACTTTACTTGTTGAGAGCTTGCTATTTGCTGATCGGTCTTGGATTGGCCATCATGATCTATCCCGGGATCATCAGCCCTTCCGAGAATACCCCACATATGAATTCGGTGGTTCGCAGCTTACTCGGGGCGATCTCGTTACTTGCTTTTGTCGGAATTCGATATCCCTTAAAAATGCTCCCGATCCTTTTGTTCGAGCTGTTGTGGAAGTCGATCTGGATACTCGCGTTCGGACTGCGGCTATGGACCGCCGGCCGGCTGGATGCGGACAATTCGCAAACCTTGGGCGAATGTATTTTCGGGGTCGTGATCGTTCTGATCGCTACGCCGTGGGACTATGTTTTCAAGCATTATTTTGCGGCACCGGGCGACCCTTGGCGAAAACAGGCCTGAGAAAATGGCAGGCGCGTGCGGCAAGCCTGTTACAAACCTGGCCCGACGCACCGGATGCCGGCTGCAGAAAAACTTAAGGAATGCGAAGCGGCTAGAACGCCTCGCTGAAGCTTACCTCGCCGGCGACGGCGATCTGATAGGCGGCGACGCGGCGTTCGAAGAAGTTGGTTAGTTCCTGAACGTCCTGGAGGTCCATGAACGAGAACGGGTTCTTTGATCTGTATACCTTTGGCAGCCCTAGGATGGCCAGCCGCTGGTCGGCGATGAATTCGAGATACTGACGCATGTCGGCGAGCGAGAGTCCTGCCACGCCGAGGGCGAGAACGTCTTCGGCGAACTGCAATTCGCATTCAACCGCTTCGTCGAGCATCGTGACGATGTCGCGGGTCAACGCTTCGTCAAACAGATCGGGCTCTTCCTTGCGAACGGTCTTCACGACCTCGAACGCGAATGCCATGTGAGCGGATTCGTCGCGGAAAACCCAGTTCGTCCCCCCGGCCAGCCCGTGCAGAAGGCCCTTCGAGCGAAGGAAATAGACGTAAGAAAACGCCGCGAAAAAGAACAGGCCTTCGATGCACGCCGCAAAGCAGATCAGGTTCAGCAGGAATTTCCTTCGGTCCTCTTTCGATTCGAGAGTGTCGAGGTCGTCGATCGAATCTATCCACTTCAGGCAAAATTCGGCCTTCTTCTTGATCGAAGGGATGTTCTCAACGGCGGCGAACGCCGCTGCACGCTCGGCGTGATCCGGAATGTAGGTGTCCAGCAGCGTCAGGTAAAACTGCACGTGCAGGGCCTCTTCGTAGAGCTGCCGCGACAGGTACATCCTCGCCTCCGGAGCGTTGATGTGCTTGTACAGGTTGAGAACGAGATTGTTCGCCACGATCGAATCGCCCGTCGCAAAAAACGCCACCAGCCGATTGATCAGGTGCCTCTCCGCCGGCGTCATCTTGTTCCGCAGGTCGGTCACGTCGGTCGAAAAATCGACCTCCTCGACCGTCCAAGTGTTCTTGATCGCGTTCCGGTACATCTCATAGAAGTCCGGGTACTCCATCGGACGAAGGGTTAGGTTGAAGCCAGGATCTAGTAACATAAATTTCGAATTTCGAATTAAGAATATCGAATTTTTCTATCTCTTGGATTTGGCGGTTCTTATCGATGACGCAAAAATCGCGATCAACTGCTCCGTCGTCTTGAAGTTCGCTTAGCTTTTCCGTCTTTACAATCCGTCCATCAACGAGAAGCTCCAGCCAATAAGCGGTTTCATCGAGTTCCTGAAGGCTGCTTGTCGTCTTGCTAATGAATTCCGAATTCGATCGTGAACGACATGCTTCCCGATACTGTGCTCCAACGCTGGTTCCACTTCTTAGGATCTGCTTACCTATGACTTGGGCATCGGCAGTTTTCGGAAGTGAGCCAAAAAGCTTGATTATCCTGAGGGCAAATTGTTTTGTCCTCAATTTAAGATCAAACTCTTTCATTCATCATTCAATATTCGAAATTCGATATTCTCTCACTGGCATGCCTCGCATGCCTCAGGGTTTTCGAGCGAGCAGGCCAAAGCCTCGGCATCCGAATAAGCCCGCACGTCCGGTTCGTTGTCGGCGACGATGTCTTCCTTCTTAAATTCGGCCGTCACCTGGGCTATCCGCGTTGCCGGCCTAGAACGCAGATAATATGTCGTCTTTAAGCCCTTTTGCCACGCGTACATATACATCGACGAAAGCTTGCCGATGTTGGGGCTTTCCATGAAAAGGTTGAGCGAGGCGGACTGGTCGATGAACGCTCCTCGGTCGGCCTGCATATCGATGAGCGAGCGCATCGGGATCTCCCAGGCTGTCCGATAACGCTCTTTCAACTCGGGCGAAAATTCCGCAATGTCCTGGATGGAACCTTCCGAGAGCTTGATCTTCTGCCGGATCTCGTCGGTCCAAAGTCCGGTTTCCTTTAGCTCGCGGACGAGATATTTATTGACCTGAACGAAATCTCCGCTCAGGGTCTCGCGTTTGAATAGGTTCGACACCTGCGGCTCGATGCATTCATAGCTTCCGGCGATCGCGGCGATCGTCGCGGTCGGGGCGATCGCGATCATCAGCGAATTTCGGAGTCCGTGCTGCTTGATCTTCTCCCGCAGAGCGTTCCAACGAGCTGTATCCTCAGGCACGACACCCCAAAGGTCGAATTGAAGCTGGCCTTCGGCCGCACGCGTTTCCGGAAACGCTGGATGTGCACCCTTGGCTTTGGCAAGTTCGCACGAAGCGTCGAGGGCGGCAAAGTAGATCTCTTCCTGGATCTTCGCCGAAAGCTTTCTTGCCGGCTCCGAATCGAACGCGAGGCGAAGCTGAAAGAAGACGTCCTGAAGGCCCATGACCCCAAGCCCGATATTCCGCCAGCGATGGTTCGAGTCTGCAGTGCTCGGGATCGCGTAGTAATTCAGGTCGATCACACGGTCGAGCTGCCGCACCGCGAGCCGGACGTTCGATCGGAGTTTTTCGAAGTCAACCTCAGCTGAGAGACCGGCCTCCTGCTGGCTGGCTGCCGTAGAAACGGCTGCGTTCCGTACGTAACGCGCGAGATTGATCGAGCCTAAATTGCACACCGCTGTCTCTTCGTTCGATGTGACCTCGATTATCTCCGTGCAAAGGTTCGAAAGATGAACGACGTTCCCGGGTTTTGCAGTCTGGTTCGACTTCTTATTTGACGAATCTTTGAACGTCATCCAACCGTTGCCCGTCTGTGCCATCGTCCGCATCATTTTCGCGTAAAGGTCGCGGGCCTTGATCTGTCGGACGAATGATCCGTCGGACTCAGCCTGGGTATAGGCTGCCTCGAACTCCTCACCGTAAAGGTCCGGAAAATTCGGGACGATCTTCGGGTCAAAGAGCGACCAAAGCTCGTCGGCCTCGACGCGGCGCATAAAAATGTCGGGGATCCAGTTCGCTATGTTCAGGTTGTGTGTGCGGCGGGCATCATCGCCGGTGTTGTCGCGGAGTTCGAGGAAATCCTCGATGTCTGCGTGCCACGTTTCAAGGTAAACGCAGGCCGCCCCTTTTCGCTTGCCGCCCTGGTTGACCGCCGCGACCGATGAATCCAGCGTCTTCAGCCACGGCACGATGCCGTTCGAATGTCCGTTCGTTCCGCGGATCAGTGAGCCCTGCGAACGCACTCGGTGGTAAGCGATCCCGATGCCGCCCGAAAACTTCGAGAGCATCGCGACATCCGAATACTTTTTGTAAATGCTGTCCAGGCTGTCCTCGGGCGAGTCGAGCAAAAAGCAGCTCGAAAGCTGTTCGTGCTTGGTTCCCGAATTAAAGAGCGTGGGTGTCGAAGGAACGTATTCGAGCGAAGAGAACAGTCGGTATAGTTCGATCGCCTCGTTCGGCGTTTCGGAAAGGCCGCAAGCGACGCGCATCCAGAAAAACTGCGGGGTCTCGATGACGTCGCGCGTCACCGGATTTTTCAAGAGATAGCGATCGTACAGCGTGCGAAGGCCAAAGAATTCGAATAGATCGTTGCGGGTCTGGTCTATTGCGTCATTGAGCTTGCGGCTGTTTTCCGAAACGAACGTGACAACGCGTGGTGCGATGAGGCCTTCCTTTACGCCAAACGCGATCGACTGTGAGAAAGAATGAATTTCCTGATTGCAGACCTCTTTTTCTATGTATTGGTTAAGGAGACGCGCCCCCAGGCGCGAGTATTCCGGTTCTTCGAAGATCAGGCTTGCCGCCGTCTGGATCGAAAGCTTGTCCAGTTCCTTGGTGGTCGCGCCATCGTAGAGGCCGCTGATGGTCTTTGTCGCGATGCGGATGACGTCAACATTCGGCAGACTATAAGTACAGCGGGAAATGGCCTTGACGATCTTGTTGATATCGACAGGCTCGAAACTCCCGTTGCGCTTTCTGACCCGCATCGTGGTCTGCGTGGTCTCATCGTCACGCCTGGCTGTTGCTGCTCCGGCCGACTGTCCGACAAAATTATCCATCCTCGTGCGTTCCTCCTGTTGAAGTTGTGGGGCCCCGCCTGCGTTCGGATCGGCCGTGTATGCGGCCGCCGAAAAGAATAGAGACGCGTATCCTCAACCCCGGCTTCACTTGAAAAGCGGCGTCCTTTTCGAACCCTTTGGTTTGATCTGGATTTGTTCGGGCCTTTTTAAGGCTTCCTACCGGCTGCCGTTACTCGTCTTCAAACGATGAGTTCACGGTCTTAATTGGCAGTCTTCGTTCCCCATTACCGCTAGCGGGGCAGTCACGGCCGCTTTTGCAGCCGCCTTTCACGGTCTCGAAGTAGTAATATCAACTCCGCGTTCCTTCAGTGGATATAGACTATATTGTAGCAGTTTGGGTTTGTCAACACTAAATATGGTGGTTTTTAAACTAATCTCTAAGACAAGCGAAATCAATGGTTTAAGCGGAGACGGCTTAGGTAAAGCGTGAATCCGGCCGTAACATCGTGGTAACACAAGCAGCAGCAGTTATTTAAGCCTGAGTTTCATTCCGACATGCGACCGAGCAAAGCCGAGCGTCTCATAAAAAGCATGAGCCCTTTCCCGACTCGAATGGCTGGTTAACTGCATGGAAACGCAGCCCTTTTCGCGAGCTTGCTCTATCGCCCAGATCATCATCTCGCGGCCGAAGCCTTTCCCACGGTGCTTTTCATCGACTCGGACTGATTCGACCGTGGAGCGTTTGCCGCCCTGGAAACTGATAGATGGCGTGAAGGTAAGCTGAAGAGTTCCAACGACGGTGCCGTCGAGTTCGGCCACGATCAATTCGTTGTTTGGGTCGGCCTCGATCTCGCGAAAGGCATTAAGATAATTTTCTGAAAGCGGTTCCGACAGGTTCTCGCGTCCGGCACCAAGGCTGTCGTCGGCCAGCATTCGGACGACGGTGGGAAGGTCGCCGATTCCCGCGTGCCTCATCTTCAGTCTCATTCGTTCAATATACACACGCTCGGCGATTGGCCGAAACACAGGATCTGCCCGTCGGGAAAACCCTCTTGCTCGGGCGCTTTCATTTTATATCGCGTATGCTTTTTTCCCAGGCGCCTTGTTGCGTAAGAACGTGGACCTCAGAGACCTGCCCTTTGGCGTCGCGCACAAATTTAATACGCGCCGTTGGCACTATCTCCAGGCGAAATTCGTCCTTGGCTTCGCCCGGCAGAAGCTTCAGCTTTGGCCCGCCGGTTCGCTGCAGGAAAAGCGTCCCGTTCTCTTCAGTGATTGTCCGATCACCGTAACTGCCACCATATTCGCCGGTGGGAGCCGCAGCTTTGGCCGGTTTCGATCGCTCGAGTTTGATCAAGCGGTTTGCCTGGTCGAATGTGAGTGAATATTCGGCAAGCGCCAGACTGCCGATGTTTGCCGTACCGAGCGCCGGAAAGGTGACGGTCGGAGATTCGTGCTTGAATGGGCCAAAAGTGATCGCATCCTTCAGCTTGACCCGTTTGATCTCGATCTCGCTGGTGACCGTCCGGGCCCGGCCGACCGTGACCGGCTCCGATTCCTTCTCCAGCTTTTCAACCAATTCCGCCGGCAGCATGAAAGCTCCCGCCATATTTCCGGAATCGATGTGGGCTTTGATCTTCTCCTTTCCGACGCCGATCTCCACGACCGGAACACCGTTTGGGGATTCGAACGAGATCACGTCCGGGCCCTTTGCAAGGGCACCCTTCGATATTCGAACTTTCTTGCCGGGATAATCCAGGTTGATCAAATAATCACTGAACAGGTTGAAACCGAGGATGCCGTCGATCTTTGGAAGGTCCGGCCGCGGGTTGTAGTTTCGCGATGGGGCTCGTACGTTCTTGAATTCCAGCCCGCCGACCTTGATAGACGCGGCCTCATAGACCGGCAGCACGCGGGCATTCGCACCCGACCCATCGCTCGCCCTGATCTCGTCGACCGGCTCGAGCGCCAGAGTTTTCACCAGAGTCTCATCCAACCGGGCTTGGCCCTGGCCGCCCGTGTCTATAGCAAAGAGAAACGGGCCCTTGCCGTTTACCATCACCTCGACGGCCGGCATCGACCCTCGCATCTTCATCGGAAGTTCGACAGCCGATCCCTTTTGGGAAAAGGCGAACGGCGATAAAAGGAGAACCAGGATCAGTGCATATAATGGCCGGGCATTATTCATCTACTTCTTCCTCGCAAATGTGCTTCGAATTAAACACTCGATTATCGCATCGAAGGACCGCCGATTTGTTAAGGAGAGGAAAAAAGGTTGTTAAGGATGTAAAATCCAGTACCTTTCCGCGCAGGCCGGCAGCTATTTATTCGACCACGAGACCGTCCCACGCAAACTCGACGTTCGGAGGCAGAAGTAAGGAATCGCGCTCGTAAAGGATATCGTGATTCAGGTGGGTCAGGTACGCACGTTTCGGCTTGAGGTCAGCGATGATCTCGAGGGCCTCGTCCAGATTCAGATGGGTAGAGTGCGGCTTAAGCCGGACGCAATCGAGCACCAGAACATCCAGATCGCGCAGCCCGTCCATAGATTCTTGCGGGATGGTTTTCAGGTCGGTCGCATAAGCAAAGTCGTTGAAACGGTACGCGACCACCGGAAGCTTTCCATGGATCACCTCGAGCGGGGTGATTTCGATATCGCCAATGCAGAAAGGTGAGTCGTGGACGACGGTGTGCGGAATAAGCTGCGGCAGCCCGCCGCCGAAATGCGTCGGCTCGAAGATGTATTTGAAGATCCGACGAAGATCGACCCACGCGATCTCATTGGCAAAAACAGGCATTGCCCCGTATCGGAAATTCAGCGGGCGAATGTCATCCAAACCGAATACATGATCGACGTGACAATGAGTAATGAGGACAGCGTCCAATCGGCGAATGTTCGCCCGCAGGGCCTGCTGCCTAAAGTCGCTCGATGTGTCGACAAGAATGGTCTTACCGGCGTGCTCTATAAGTATCGAAACCCGAAGGCGTTTGTCGCGCAGATCCTCGGACAGACAGGTTTCGCAATCGCAGGCAATAGATGGAACGCCTGTCGACGTACCTGTTCCAAGAAAAGTAAGCTTCATACAAAAACGACAACCCGTTCAGACGACGGCTTGCCGTTGCGGTCGGGCAAGCCCGACTCTGAACAACGGTCATTTTACTTTTTCCCAAGAATATCAGCTCCGGAGAATTTCTTTGCTGCCTGTGCCTTAAGCTTTTCTTCCGTCGCCCGGACCATAGCCACGTACTGCATCCGCAGATCCGCAAGGAGTCCCTCGAGCAGCCGGGATTCTTGTTTGTGCAGGTTTCCCTTCGTCTTTTCTTTGATCATCCCGAGCACGTCAAGCCAATATTTACCGGTCTCGAGATCGACGGCCCGCTGACCGGTTGCCGGATGTGGGACCGCACCCAGTGCAGCGGCCGCATTCGTCGCGAGCGTCGAAAGGAAATTAACGAAACTTGCCGGATCTTCCGCTCCCGGCAACTCATCGTCTTCGTCCTCAAACGGGCCCTCGGCGGCAGCCGGCATGGATTCGTGATCTGCGGCAGCGGCGGGCTGCCCGCCCGCGGCCGGCTCGGGCCCTTTCGTCGCTTCCGGCTTCGGGGCTTCGAAAACCACGCCCTCTTTCAGCGTGCCGTCCGGATTGAATTTCCGCCGGTCAGTGACCTTAAAAGTTACATCTTCCTGATTCTCTTCGTGTCCGATCATAGCTTTGAATTCAATTCTGATAGTAGCATTTTGGCGAAAAATCTCGGAAGTCTCATCGGTCGAGGAAGTCATGGAAGTCTAGACAGCCGATCAGGAATTATCTGAGCCCGGCGTCTATTGCAGGACCTTCTTGACTTCCATGACTTCCCGACTTCGCTGACATTATCGACTTCCTAGACTTTCGAGACTTCCTGGACTCTAATGTTTCTATGTCCGAATCTTTTGACGAACTTTTAACGGTAATGGCTCGCTTGCGGGCGCCCGGTGGGTGTCCGTGGGATGCGGAACAAACCTACCAGTCGCTGTCGCAATATTTGCTGGAGGAAGCCTACGAAACCTTCGACGCGATCCAGGCGGCCGGTGAGACAGGCGACACCTCTCACCTTGTCGAAGAACTTGGCGACCTCCTGCTTCAGGTCGTATTTCATTCGACGATCGCGGCCGAGAAGGGTGATTTCACTATCGACGATGTTGCGGCCGGTGTGGCGAAGAAACTTGTCCTACGCCACCCGCATGTATTTTCCGATGTAAAGCTGGAACGAGCCCAGGACGTTCTGGACAATTGGGACCAGCTCAAGGCCAACGAGCGTGAGGCCTCCGGGAAACCGGCCCGTACCGACGGCTCTTATCTGGATGAGGTTCCGGTCCATTTTCCCGGCTTGTTGGAGGCGCTCAAGCTGACGAAAAAGGCCGCAAAAAGGGATTTGATTGGCCTGAGACGGGACAGATATTTGAAAAGGCGGAGGAAGAGATCCGTGAGCTTCGAGAAGCCTCGGCCGCCGGTGACCTTGCACATATCGAGGAAGAGATCGGGGATCTATTGTTCGTGATCGTGAATCTTGCCCGACGTTTCGACGTTGAGCCGGAAACAGCCCTTAAACGCACGAACCGAAAATTTCGCGAACGCTTCAGGTTTATTGAGGACCAGCTCGAATTGAACGGGAGTACTTTGGATGACGCGAGTCTCGAGGAAATGGACCGGCTTTGGGACAAGGCAAAGGCTCAACGTTCGGCTTGAGCCGATGACCGGCGGGCTCTTTGAGACCCGAAATGCGTCCAGCAGCACGTTTCGCACCTCATCGTAGATCCCCGGCTCTTTCGACTCGCGTGACCCCGCGACGTTCAGGACCTCGATCTCAAATGACGTGAGCCATAGCCGGATCCTTTCGGCTGCGGAGGCGATGGATAATTTATGTAGATCGATGTGAAGACGGGGGCGGCCAAGCTCGCGTGCGATCTTGATCGTTAAGGCCGAACCTCCCGTTGGCCGCCCCTTAGTAAGCACCACAGTGCCGTCAGAGTTTTCGACGTTCAAGCGCGTTCGCACCGCCGGGTCAGCGGCCCCGCTGTCGGACAGACCGACGTAGCGATCGGGGATCGGCCCGTCCTCAGCCCAACGATCCGATGGAATAAACCCGCCGATCGGGATACCAAGCTCGATCGCCGCATCAAGGCCGGCCCTGTCTGCACCGGTCTGGCCGCCGGAGACTATTTTCAGAACTTTCACGAATTACTCGGCAAACATTTCGGATAAAAGATCGAGTGCGTCTGCCGCGGGTTTCGCGTCCAGCTCGCCGATCCTCTTGACCAAACGGGAGCGATCGACAGCCCTTATCTGGTCTAGGATGACGAAGCGCTGTTCGTTCAAGAATTCGGTCGGTATTCGAGTCGGATAGCGGGCTTTGGTCGACGCAAGAGGGGCAATAAGAACGTACTCGAGATTTCGGTTCATTTCGTCCGGCGAGATCACAACGCCGGGCCGTGTGTTCCTAGGGTCATTTGAGACCGCTTCGTCGAGGTTTATCAGATAAACTTCGAAACGCTTAACGGCGCCTTTGGCTTGGTTTTTTGGCTTGCCCGCGGTCACCATTGCCACTCCTTATTATCAAATTCCGAAGTGGCTCCGGCCGCAGCGGTAAGATCATCATCGGTATCGGCAAGGCTGGTGAAGATCGCGTCCCAGTCGGCCCGCGGCCGCTTGATGTTCCGGATAAGGATCCCGTCCGGGGTTACCTGCAATTCGACCTCGCCTGAAAGGCCCGTCTCTTCGAGCATCATCTTGGGAATTCGGACACCTTGCGAGTTGCCGATCTGAATTATCTGGGCCTTCATAATTACATCGTAATTACAATTCCCTAATTGTCAACCTATCCTTTCAAGGCCGCCCATAAACGGGCTTAGAACTTCCGGAATGAGTACCGAGCCGTCTTCCTGCTGGTAATTCTCTAGTATTGCGATCCATGTCCGACCCACGGCAAGGCCGCTGCCGTTAAGCGTGTGGGCGAACTCGGGCTTCCCGCCGCCCGCACGGCGAAATCGGAGGTTCATCCGACGGGCCTGAAAGTCACCGCAGTTCGAGCAGCTGGAGATCTCTCGGTAGGTCTGCTGCGACGGAAGCCAGACCTCGATGTCGTAGGTCTTTCGGGCCCCGAATCCCATGTCGCCGGTGGAAAGAACGACGGTCCGATAAGGCAGTCCCAACCGCTGAAGAATTCCTTCGGCGTGAGCGGTGAGCTTTTCGTGTTCGGCCTCGGATTCTTCGGGCAGGCAAACCTTCACCAGTTCGACTTTTTCGAACTGGTGTTGGCGGATCAACCCTCGCGTGTCGCGACCGTAGCTTCCGGCCTCGCTGCGAAAGCACGGTGTGTAAGCCGTGTAGTTCTTCGGAAGTTCGGTCGCGTCAAGGATCTCTCCCGCGTGGTAGTTCGTCACGGGCACTTCTGCCGTCGGGATCAGGGCAAAGCCCCGTTCATCTTTGATGTGGAATAGGTCATCCTCGAATTTCGGCAACTGGTTCGTGCCGAATAACGCATCGCGATTTACAAGGAACGGAGGCAACGTTTCGGTATAGCCGTTCTCGGTGGTGTGAACCTCAAGCATAAAATTGATTAACGCCCGCTCCAATCTCGCACCCGCACCGTTCAGGATCGCGAATCTTGAACCGGCGATCTTGGTCGCACGCTCGAGATCGAGAATGCCCAGAGCTTCGCCCAGATCGACGTGGTCTTTTGGGTCGAAACCAAAGGGTCGCGGCTCTCCCCACTTGCGGATCTCTTTGTTCGCGGACTCGTCCTTTCCGACCGGCACGTCCGGCGCCGGAATATTTGGCAGGCCCGAGAGAAGTTCCCGCATTTCGGCATCCGCTGCGTCCCGCTCCTTTTCCAGTTCCGCCTGGGTCTCTTTCAGGCCCGCCACTTCGGCCTTCTTTGCATCAGCTTCATCTTTCCGGCCCGCCTGGATCAGTGCCCCTATCTCTTTGCTGGCCGCATTTCGAAGCTGATTTATCCGATCGGCCTCGCCGATGACGCGGCGGCGCTCGGTGTCCAGTTCAGCGAACCTGTCGAGACCGTCGGCGGGAAAACTGCGTTTCGCAAGCGCTTCACGAACCGCTTCAAGATCATCTCTTACAAAATTTAGGTCTAACATCCAACCACTCATCAGGCGGCCTTTGAAAGCTGCCGCCGTTAAACTAGAATTAGGAATTTGCCCGGCTGTACGGCCTGAACGCAAGCAAATTCAAACGATTAATGTAGCAGTGTTATATGGCCCAAACAATTCGTAAAGCCGTTTTCCCCGCCGCGGGATTGGGTACCCGGTTCCTTCCAGCGACCAAGGCATCGCCCAAGGAGATGCTGCCCCTCGTCGATAAGCCTCTCATCCAGGTATCGGTCGAAGAGGCCGTTGCCAGCGGTATCGATTCGGTCCTGATCATCACCGGCCGCGACAAATCCGCGATCGAAAATCACTTCGATATTTCGTTCGAGCTCGAACACCTATTGAAAGAAAAAGGTAAAACGGAATTGTTCGAGTTGGTTCGTTCGATCTCCGACATTGCAAAAATAAGCTACACCCGGCAGAAAGAAGCTCTCGGACTAGGGCATGCGATCTATCAGGCAAAGGACTTTGCCGGCGATCAGCCCTTTGCGGTGCTGCTTGCGGATGACGTCGTCGACGCGGAAACACCGGCCCTCAAACAGATGGTCAATGTGTTTGAAAAATACAACGCCCCGGTCGTCGCAACGATGCAGGTCGAGGGCGAGGCGATCTCGCGATTCGGCGTTATCGACGCCGAAGAGGTCGAACCCAATGTTTTTCGCGTCAAAGACATGGTCGAGAAGCCCGCCTTCGCCGACGCACCTTCGGACCTTGCTATCATCGGCCGCTATATCTTCACACCGGACATTTTCGGCGCGATCGAACGTACAAAGCCCGGTGCAGGCGGCGAGATCCAAATAACGGATGCGATGCGTCTTATGCTGAAAGACCGGCCCTTCTACGCGGTTAAGCTGCAGGGAACCCGGCACGACGCCGGCGACAAACTCGGGTTTCTGATCGCGACCGTTGAATTTGCACTCAAACGGGACGATCTTGGAAGTGGCCTTCGCGATTATCTTCGCTCGCTCGACCTGTAACAACAACGTTAGATTATCGGCCAAACGGATAATGATCCTGCAGCTTTAACCAGTGAAAACGTGTAACGCGGTCCAATGAACCTCCTGCAATAAAAACCCTTCGATCGCGGCAATTCACCCGTCTGGCCGACGCGGCACGTCTCTGGCTCCGTCCGGGTCCCTAAACTCTGCCGCGACGCACGTTTAGGGGCCGCGAATTCGCAAATCTCATACCGATTCGCTAAACTTTTTACTTTAGTTAGTTTACTTTGGGCCCTCGAATGAGGGCCGCAGGAAGGCTTTAAATGCCGCTGGCAACGATCCAAGAGGCCGTACAGGATATCCGCGACGGTAAGTTGATCATCATCGTCGACGATGAGGACCGCGAGAACGAGGGCGACCTTGTTTGCGCAGCCGAAAAGGTAACACCCGAGATCATCAGCTTTATGGCGGTCCACGGCCGGGGACTGATCTGCCTTCCCTTGACCGAGGAACGCTGCGACGAACTGCAATTGTTCCCGCAAACGGCCAATAACACCTCGAGCATGGGAACGGCCTTCACGATCTCTATCGAGGCCCGCGAAGGCGTTACCACCGGCATCTCGGCAGCCGACCGTGCAAAAACGATCCTCACCGCGGTCGATCCGCGATCGACGCCGGCCGATCTTGCCAGGCCCGGCCATATTTTCCCTTTGCGGGCAAAACGCGGCGGAGTTCTTGTCCGAGTCGGGCAGACCGAGGCGAGCGTCGACATGGCGCGGATAGCCGGTCTTACGCCCGCGGCGGTCATCTGCGAGATCATGAACGACGACGGGACGATGGCCCGAATGCCGGATCTTGAGGTCTTTGCTGAAAAACACGGGCTAAAGATCATCTCCGTCGCCGATCTCGTCCGATACCGGATCGAACAGGAGACCCTGGTCAAGAGGATCCTCGAATCAGAGCTTCCGACGAAGTACGGAATTTTCACGGCCCTTGCCTACGAGAACGTCGTCAACGGCGAGGTCCACGTCGCTTTCGTGATGGGGGATGTTGCGCGGGCAACCGAGCCGGTCCTGGTTCGCGTCCAAACCGAGAACATTACGTTCGCAATGTTTGGATCGACCCTTGGCGAAGCCTCCGGTGCCATCCGCTCCTCTCTCCGGAAAATTGCCGACGAAGGCCTCGGCGTCGTCCTTTATCTCCGCCAGCGTGAGAACAGCCTCGACCTGGTGAACCAGCTTCGAACGTATGCTTTGATGCAGGCCGAGGGTATTGATTTTAAGTCGGCAAAACAGCAAACTGGATACGGAAAGACCCACGACCACGGGATCGGAGCCCAGATCCTTAAGGACCTCGGCGTGAGCCGAATTCGGCTCTTGTCGAATCATCCCCCAAAAGTGAATGCGATCGAGGCCTTCGGGCTGGAGATCGTTGAAACCGTCGGCCTGTAACTATGTGGCCGTCCGATTTTATTTATGTCCGACGAGAAAGTCGAACAGATCGAGCAGCCTGAGCCTCAGAACGGTGGCGGGATGCCGAAAAAACGCGGGCGACTTCGGCGGATCGCTCTCATCGCAGCGATTCTTGCCGGAGTCCTCGTGATCTCCGGCCTCGTTGCAGCTATTTTGTTTAGGTCGGGAGTTTTCGATACATACGTAAAGGGCCAGTTTACAGCCAAGATGAATGATATCGGCGTAGATTTTGACGCTGATGTGTTCAGTGTCGGCGTTTCACCGTTTGAACTGGTTCTGAAGAATGCAACGTTCAATGACCGGAAAACCGGAGAAAAGCTCTTTTTCATCCGTGACGCTCGTCTTGGTTTGAGCGTCACGGACCTGTTCGCGTGGCAGCTTAGCCGCGACATCTCGATCGATACGACCGAAATTTCAGGGGCGGAGGTATGGATAAGATTCGATGAGGACGGAAGGTCGAACTTTTCCAACCTGAACCTCGTCGAGGATGAGGCCGGAAGCCGTGTCAATTTCAAGTATCAGTCCGTCAAATTCACGCTTCGGGATGGGACCGTTCACCTCGTTGACGGCTCGCGTTCGATCGCGGCCGATGCGAATGACGTGGTCTTCCTTCTTGAGCCGGTCGACGCTTCTGTGCCTGACGATGAGAAACGCTACAGTTTCGACCTGACGTCGAATTCCGCTCGGTTCGTTTACGACGGCCGGCCTGTTGAACCCATCGACCTGAAGGCACAGGGGATCGCCGACCGGACAGGGGCCGAAATTCACCGCCTTTCATTGCAGAGTCCGGTAGCGAGATCGGAACTCAACGGTCGCATTACCGATTGGGCCGCGTTGAGATACGAGCTGAACATTGAATCGACAATCGACCTGACCCAAGCCTCGACCGTCTTTCCGCTCGGAACTCCTGTCCGCGGCATCGGTAACTTCAAGGGCAGGGTCACCGGCGAGGGTGAATCGTATCGTATCGACGGCTCCGTGGATTCGGAATCGCTGACGGCCGAAGGCATATATCTTCGCGGGATAAACGTTGCGGCAACGGTGGAAGGGACCAATTCCAAATACGCCGCGAACGGGACCGCCGTCGCCCAGTTACTAACATTTCAGGATTTCAGGGTCGAATTCCCGAAACTCGCGGGCAATGTCCGCGGGACCGGCACCGATTTTCGCTGGTTCGGCGAACTGCAGGCGGTTGCGGCCGGGTCCGGCTCGCTTACGCTCGGCGGTCTGTTCCTCTCCGACGCGGTCGCAGAATATCGCGACCGTCAGTTGGCGGCTTCAGCCTCAAGCGGAAGGGCCCGGAGATTTTCGATCGATGATACCGAGTTTTCCGAAGTGGCCGCCCGGGGCCTTAGATACTCGATGCCGAATGGCGACCCGAATTTAACGGCAGATTCGGTCACGGCCGGAACACTCGACACCAATGGCGTCGAGCTCAACGATATGACGGGCCGCGGCCTGAAGGTCGTAAATTCGAACGGCAGGACCGACGTGAGCCTGAATGACGTCCGGGCCGGAAATGCTCGGGTCGAGGGGGCAGAGATCGCCGGCGTCACGGCGGGTGATCTTTCGCTTACAGACCGGCCCGGATCGTTCGAACTGACCGCCCGCGATCTGCGGGCCGCCCAGGTGAGTTCAAACGGTACGCGGATCGACGGGCTTCATTCACCTGAACTTAGGCTTACCGACTCCGGCGGAGAAACGTTGATCTATTCGGATGACCTCCGTGTTGCAAGCATTGACGCCGGCAGCGCCACCCTTGGCAGCCTCAACATCGCCGGGGTACGCCTGACAATTCGCGAGGGCCGCGTCCGGGGGACCTCCAACGATATCGATGCGGGCACGATCACCCTTGCAAAGAGCACCGGATCGCCGGAGGGAGGCAATATCGAGAGCGTGACGCTCGCCAGTCCCGTTTTCATCCTTGAACCGTCGGGCCGTTATCGTGCAAGCGCCGATATGAGCATCGGCGGCGGGACGATCGGGAGCGTACCCCTCGGGGCAGCCAGGGCTCAGGTCGAGATAGATAATGACGGGGCCGATCTAAATGACCTGACGGCAGATGTGATGGACGGTCGACTGGACGGACGAGCCTCGATCGCGTTCACCAACCGAAATCGCTCCGTCGTTAACGCCAGCTTCACGGGCCTCGATCTTTCGAAGCTCGTCTCGCTCCAAAGCGGACGAGTCATTCCGCTCGAGGGAAGCACGGACGGACGGCTTGACATCTCTTTTGCTGGGACCGACTACCGGACAGCCACGGGTTCGATCGACGCCACCGTCACCGCCGTTGCCGGCCGGCAAGGTGAAAACCGTATCCCGGTCAACGGGCGTATAGACCTTTCTGCCGACAACGGCCTTTTTACCGTTGAACAAGCCGATCTTAAAACCGATAGGTCGGAACTCATCGCGACGGGCCGGTTCGACCTCCGCAACGATGATTCGAACCTGCAGATCTCTCTTCGTTCGGCCGACGCAGGCGAGATAATGAACATCGTCAGGTTGACGGGTGCCGCTCCCGAGTTCGAATCTCAGTTCGATTCTATGCAGGCTGAGGTTGCGGGCCGCCTTGATTTTAATGGCCGCGTGACCGGGAACCTGGCCGATCCCTCGATAGACGGCCGGGCGGAGCTCGGCTCACTCTCGATGCGCGGCCGCGATCTCGGTGCCCTTACGTCGGAAATTGCGTTGTCACCGGACGCAGCCCGATTCCGAAACGGCAGGCTTCGGCAGAGTGACGGCGGATTGGTCACGTTTAACATCACCGTTCCTTCGACCGGGACCGACAACATTAGTGTCGATGCCGAACTTTCGAGCGTCAATGCAGGGAACCTGTTGGCGGCCCTGCCGGTCGGACTCCCTGAAAGGCTCAACGACTTTAACGGAAAGACCAGCGGAACCGTAAACCTCTCCGGGCTGCCGGATAACTCGACCGGTGAGATCAGTATCGCCTCGGAGCAGGGCACAATAGCGGGACAATCGTTCGACAACTTGACCGCAAAAGCAGTTTTTGGCGGGACGCTGATCAAGATCGAAAGAGGGGAGATCAGGGTCGGGGATGGATTCGCATCCGCGAGGGGCACATACGACACCGCGACAGATAGAATCGATCTTGTCATCAACGGAAAGGCCGTCCCGCTGCCGCTCGCCCTTGCCTTTTTGCCAGCCGATAGCGGCTTGCCGGCCATCACCGGAACAGCAGATCTGGACGCGACGGCAGTCGGCGAGTTCGACCGGCCCGCGACGATCAGTATCAACTTCAATGGGACGGCAAGCGACGTCGTGATAAACGACCGGCCTCTCGGCCGCGTCACGTTCAATGGGGTCACCGCGGGCCAGGTCCTCGAAGCCGACCTCGTTGCAACGCTCGAAAACCGTCCGCAGACGATCCACGCCACGTTGAACTTCGGCGATGAGAATTTGCCGTTTCGGGTCGAGACTTCGTTCGACCAAAGCCCGCTTGGCCCTTTCTTCGCCCTTATTCCGCAATTGAAGGGCATTTCGATCGAAGGAACGGGAACCGGCCGGGTCGAATTCGGCGGCAATATTGCCCAAAAGGATGCGGACGGCAATACGATCTACTCGGCGGAGGCCCTGATCGGCACCGCCCGGTTCGACCAGCTTTCGCTCCTTCTTGAAAATACCCCGATCAACGCCAGCGAACCGCTTTCGATCCGCTTCGACACCCGCGAGATCGTCTTTGATAACGCTCGGTTCTCGGGCGGCGGATCGAACCTTACCGTCGCCGGCAGCAAGGCCCTTCAGGCCGGCCGCAATAACAACCTATCCATCGACGGCCGTATAAATCTCGCGCTTCTCAACGTCTTTCCGCAGATCGCGGGAACCGATAATTTTTTCGGCGGATTCGCTAATTTGGAAATGCGGCTCGTCGGCCCGAATGAAACAGCCCGCCTCTCCGGAACGGCCCAACTCGACAACGCTTCGTTTGCGACCTTTGTTGGATCAGACCGCCTCTCATTCGACCGGCTCCAGGGCCGCATTCTGTTCACGTCGAATCAGGTCCAGGTGGAGCAGGCGACCGGCTACCTGGGCGGGGGCCGGATCGTTGCGAACGGCGGAGCCCTTCTGGACGACAGGCTTCAGCTCGCTTCCTTCCGAGTCGACCTTACGGGCAACAATATTACTGTCCCTTTACCCGAAGATTTCATCACGACCGGAGATGCCCGGTTGGAGGTATCCGGCCGCAGGGTCGGCGAGGGGCTCTCGACCCTGATCGCCGGCACGATCAGGGCCCGGCGAAGCGTATATACGGAAGACATCGACCTGTCGCGGATCGTCGGAGCCCGGCGTGAGGGATCTCTGGCGAGCGGTGCGTCATCGATCCGGGCACCGCGATTCGATCTGATCATTGAGGGCCGCGACGCCCTTATCGTCCGGAACAATCTGGCTGACCTGACCGCATCTGTTTCCTTGCGGCTCGGCGGCACGACCGAGAACCCCCAGATCTCCGGCCGGGTCACGGCGAACAGCGGCACGGTCTTTTTCCGAAAGGACAGATATATCGTCCAGCGTGCGGTGGTCGAATTCCCGCCCAATACCGAGATCGAACCGATCGTCAACCTGCAGGCAGAATCCGAGATCGGCGGCTATCAGATCTTCGTCAACCTGTCGGGGCCCCTGACGGACACTGAGAATCTGTCGGCAAACGTGCGTTCGAGCCCGGCACTGCCGCAAGCCGATGTAATTTCGCTCATTACGACCGGAAGCCTGTCGAATACCGAATCGGGGATCCCGACGATCGCCCAGACCGGCATCAACACCGCGGCCGAGATCATTACCGATACGATCATTAATGATCCTGCCCGCCGGGCGACCGACAAGCTGTTCGGGCTGAACGTGTTTGAGATCGATCCGATCATCTCCGGTCAGCGGCTGAACCCGTCGGCAAGGCTGACCGTCGGCCGGCAGATCAACAATAACCTTCGAGTGACGTATGCGACCAACCTGTCGCAGGACCAGAACCAGGTCGTTGCGTTTGAATACCGAGTGTCGAATCGGCTCTCGTTCGTCGCCCAATATGAACAAAGGTCCCTGTCGAACGTGACTCAGGACCGTAACAGTTTCAGTATCGAGGTTCGCTTCAGAAAGCGTTTTTAGTTTTTTTGGCCGAATATAACGGCTTTGATCGATGTCTTTTCTTCCGCGATCAGATACTCCCCATGCGGACCGCTCGAGGGCAGCAATCCTCGGTCGGCCCTTTCTCTCTGCCCTGATGGCAGCCGCCGCCGTTCTCGGATTTGTTTCGGCCAGTATTGCGCAGGGTGGATTCGAGGGCCTTCGGATCGCCGATGTTCTGGTCACCTTCGAGGGCAGCGACACTAATCTTTCGCTTGCCGAGCAATTCCGCCTGTCCGCACGTGACGCGGTCGGGAGCACCTACTCCACCGTAAGGATTCGGGATGCGGTCGAACAGCTTTACGGTACGCGGCGCGTCGCTTCCATCGAGGTCGAGGCAACGCCGGTCGAACCGAATTCGGTGACGCTTCGTTTTGTGATCAAGCGAAAGACGCAGGCCCAGCGGGTCTCGGTCCAGGTCGTCAATGGCGCGGAGGAGACGGGCGTAACGGAACAGGAGTTGTTGTTCCGGCTGACGCTTTTGGATCCCGGTTCGATCGTTGACGAGCAGATATTACAGGACAACACGAACCTGATCCTCGAATACCTGCGCGAGCGGGGGTACTTCAATGCGGAGGTCACCTATTCTCAGCAGCCGCTCGGCACAGCTAACGAAGTGGCGGTCGTTTTCCGGGTGATACTGAATGCCCGCGCCCAGGTTCGCACATTTACCGTCGATATTCAGGGTATCGACACCCGGATCTTCGACGACAAACTGAAACTCCGGCCAGGGTCCCCGTTCTCGCAGGAAGATCTGCGTGCGGACGAAGAAAAAGTTCGTGAGATACTCCGCGGCGAGGGTTTTCTTGCGCCGACTCTCAGCGAGGCCCGTCCCGTCCTCGACCCGGAGACGAACAAGATCGACATTACAATGACCGGCAGCAAGGGGCCGGTCGTCGAGGTCGAAGTGGATTCCGAACGAAGCCGGCCGGGTTCGGGGACCCAGAACCGGCTGCTTCCTATCAAGAGGGAGGGCACGCTCGACTATTCGGCGATCATCGAAGGCGAACGAAGGTTGGAAAATCACTACCAGGAACTGGGATACTTCTTCGCGAATGTTACCTCGGTCTGTTCGGTCGAGCCGCCGCTCCAGGACCCCGGCTCCGGAACTCCGGCAAACGAGACCGAGTTTCTGTGTTCGGTCCTTTCGAACTCGGACTTAACGGACCGAACTGTAACGGTGACATACCGGGTTGACCTGAGCCGCCGGCTCAAGCTGACCGACATCAGGCTGACGGGGACCGACCAGTTTACGATCGATGAAATCAGGTCGGTCCTTGGGTCGCAGGAAGCAAACGTCCTTGGCATCATACCGTTATTCGGATACGGCCGCGGATACACCAGCGAGACCCTCCTGGACCGGGATGCGGCGACGATCCAATCGCTTCTTGCCGGACTGGGTTATCGGGATTCGACAGTTCGCGTGAATCAGGGCGTCAGCCTGGACGGCGAGCGCCTGGTGATCACTTTTGTCGTCGATCAGGGTCCTCCGACCGTGATCTCTAGCGTGCGGATCGTTGGAAACAAGGATCTTACCGAAGCCGTCCTTTTGCAGCAGCTGCCGCCGCTGGTCGGAAAGAATTTTTCGCGGGCAAGAATGCGAAACGGCCAGCAGAGGCTCACTGAGTTCCTCGCCCAGGCGGGTTATTTTGACGCAACGGTCGACCCGTCGGTTGACGCAGACACGGTTGACGCCGCGACCGGGGAGCGCCTCCTGGGTATCACCTACGAGATCCGGCATCGTTCGAACCCTCTTTCCGGCGGCCTGTTGACCGCACCGGGAGAGCGGACAACTCTCCCGGGTGAGGGCAAGAAGGTCTATGTGGGGCGGGTGATGATCACCGGCAACGAAGACACAAAGGCCTCCGCGATCATTCGGGCCCTTTCGGTCCGGCCAAACACGCTTCTACGGGCCAGCGACATTTACGCCAGTGAGCAAGCACTTTACTCTACTGACGTATTCTCCCGCGTCGAGGTGAAGGAACAGCCCGCCGGTGATGCGCCTGACGGCCGGTTGACCGACCTGATCGTTAACGTCGAAGAACAGGCCCCGCGCATCCTTTCATACGGCGGCGGTTTCGCGACCGATCTCGGGGCGAGCGGCTTTGTCGATATTCGCCACATGAACCTGTTCGGGAACCTTTGGCAGGGCGGCGCCCGCGTCCGGGTAAGCCAACGCCAGCAATTGGCCCAGATAGACTTCCTGAACCCTCGATTCCTTCGGGATGGCGAAAAGCGGTTCGCACCCCTGACTTTCACCGCACAATACTTGCGCGATTCGACCGTGACCCGATTCTTTCGATCCGCCTTTGACCGCGGCACGTTCGGTATTGTGCAGCGGCTTGATGAGAATGGAAACCCTATCGACGAATTCGGCCGCGACGTCGGCGACCCGACCCTCAACCGACTTACCTTCACCGCCGAAACGAACCGGACACTGAGCCGAAAGGACCGCAGTATCCTGTTCGTTCGCTACCGGTTTGAAGATGTCCGGCTCTACAACATTCAGAGCCTGCTGATCAAAGACCTTCTTGAGCCCGATGACAACATCAGGATATCGGGTTTTGGCGCAACATTCGTACGAGATACTCGCGAGAACTGTTCGATCAGGTACACGATCCTCGACATTATCGAACGCGGCGATCCGGGCGATCCTTGCCGCTACAGCGCGAGTGATCCGACCGGCGGCAGCTATTTCACGGCCGAATTCAACACGTCTCTCCCGGCAATGGGGGCGAACATCGGTTTCAACAAGTTCCAGGCATCCTATAACGTCTACTACTCACCCGGACTTCTCAGGAACACAACATTTGCCGCGAGGGCGATCCTCGGCTTGGCTCATGTGTTCTCGGCTCGGGACCGCTTCAGGGACGTCGATATCCCGGACCTCGACGGCATTCTCCCGATAAGCGAGCGGTTTTTCGCCGGCGGCGCAAATACGCTGAGAGGCTTTGAATTCGAGTCGGCGGGTCCGAGGGTCGTGATCGTCCCGACGGGAACCTATCGCAACAGCGACGGAGAGCCGGTCTTCCTTGATCCGTTCACCGTCCCGTTCGGGGGCAACGCTCTTGCAGTGGTCAACCTGGAGGCGAGATTCCCACTGGCTGGCTCGGTGAGGGCGGTCGCGTTTTATGACGGCGGGAACGTCTTTCGAAGGATAGGGGATATTTTAAACCCTCCGGACGTGCCGCCGGACGATGTCTTCCGGCAGAATCTTCGTGCGATATGGTCCAACACGGTCGGTGTCGGCCTTCGGATCAAGACGCCTATCGGAGGTGAATTCGGTATCGATTACGGCTATTTGCTGAATCCGCCTTCGTTCCTGATCCCGCAAATGAACGGCCCAAACGCCATCCTTCGTCTTCCCCCGAGCCAGTTCCACTTCAGGTTTTCGCAGGCATTCTAGCCCCTCGGTCCTCGATCCCGCTCTCCGGGCCGACGGCTCGGACGGCCTTAGTTGACGGTATTGACCGTCACGATGTGGCTCTCGTCTAGTTCAAGCACGAGTTCGCCGCCCGGATCGGCCCCGCTCAGTTCCGGCTGCCATTCTTCGACGGGGTAGACATCCCGAACTTCGGCAACGGGTTCAGCCGGACGCGTCGGGCCCTGTTCCAGCCGGACACTTCGCTCTTTATGGAATGCTTTTGTCCGGTACATTGCCTTATCGGCGGCGATCAGAAGTACTTCAAAGGTCTCTCCCTGGCTCGGGAAGCTTGCCGCGCCAACGCTTACGCCTACATCTCCAGTGACACCGGGTACCGACGATGCGTGCGTTTTGACAGCTTTTTCGATCCGAGCACAAAGTTCGATGACGTCGGCGCTGTCCATGTCCGGCACTAATGCCACAAATTCGTCGCCGCCGTACCGGGATAGGAAATCATAGTCGCGCAGCTCGGAACGGATGATCCTGCCGATATCCTTCAGCATCGCATCGCCCGCCTTATGGCCGAGATTATCGTTGACCGACTTAAAGCCGTCCAGATCGAGCATCAAGAGCTGGAGTGTGCTGCCCGACCGCTTTGCCCGGGCAAGTTCCTTTTCGAATTGCCGGTGAAGGCTCCGCGAATTCGGCAGCCCTGTCAGCGGGTCGGTCAAGGCAAAACTCTCGCTCTCGGCATGCTTGATGGACTTGCTGATCGCGTCGCCGGCGATCCGGGCGATCGTCTCCAACAACCGCAGGTGCTCTTCCTCGTAGATACCGACGCGGCCGCTGAATACGGAAATTGCACCCAAAAGCTTATCTTCCGCAAATAATGGAACGCTCGCCATCCCTACGTACTGCCCGCAGATCTCGGGGTGTGAGAACGCGAAATCAAGCGAGGGGTCCACGTTCTCGACCGGCCGCTTCTTTTTCAGGACGAACCCGGTCGCACCCTCGCCGACGGTAACACGCATCTTCTCGAGGGTCTCGCTGTTCTTGCCCGCCACGTGGACCGCCGTTGCCGTTTTAGCGTCCTCATCAAGGAGGAAAACAAGGCACGTCTCGAATGGTACGAACTGCCCGACTTTCTTGGTCAGGAGTGCGAGCGCCTCGTCCGGGTCGAGGACCGTTCCAAAGTCCCTGGCCATCTCGTATAGTGAAAAGACCTCTTGATTCGCTCGCTTGATCTGCTCCACGTAAGTTGTACCTCCCCGAAGCCCGTCCGGGCCGGCTGCTGCCGGCAAAGACTCGGACTCATAGCCAAAACCAAGAATTTCGACCTCCGATTCGAGATTGCTCAGATGTCGAAGGAATGTGTTGACGACGTTCGGATCGAACTGCGATCCGGCTCTGGACCTTAAGAAATTGCTCGCATCCTCGCGGCTGACCGCCGGACGATAAGGCCGGCTGCCGCGAAGCGCGTCGTAGGTATCGGCAACGGCAAGTATGCGTGCCGTGATCGGGATATCGGTACCGCTCAGACCGTCCGGGTAGCCGCTGCCGTCCCAGCATTCATGGTGGTGCCGAACGGTCGGGACCACGGGATACGGAAAGCCGACCTTTTCGAGGATCGACGCACCGACGACCGCGTGGACCTTCGTTTTCTCGAGTTCGGCGGGCGTCAGGCGTCCGGGTTTGTTCAAGATGTGCTCAGGGACTGCCAGCTTGCCGATATCATGCAGCAGGGCACCGGCCCTGATCGCATTCAATCCGTTATCGTCGAGCCCGAGAGCCGCCCCGATCCCGACGGCATAGATCTGCGTCCGGCGCACATGGCCCGTGCCGACCTGGTCTCGGGCATCGATAGCGGTAGCGAGAGCCTCTACCGTTGCGAGGTGGAGCCTGCTCGCGTCGAGCACCTCCTTCGTCTTCTGCGAAAGGCGCCGAATGTGGATCTGGAACGCCACATTGCCGAGGATGGCGAGCGGGACGACAACCAGGCCGAAAGCGTTGCCGAAGTGTCGAAATGCGGCGAAAAGGAGAAGGGCTGCGGCTCCTGCAATGAAATGGCCAAGGGCCATTTCGCCGAAGCCCGCTTTTTCAAGCCGGAACTTAGAATCGCATACATCCGCGTACCAGGAAAAAAGCGCCGTGGCGGATACCTGATACGTAACCAGCATTGCGGCCGCAGACCATATTACCTCCGACGGCACAAGCAGTGTCTCCGGCAGGACAAGTCCCGAACTGAACAGCCGATGCACACCGGTGTACGCCGCCCCGGCGGCCAAAGCACAACCGAGTTCGGCCACCGTCTGTTTTGCCCAAACGGCCCGCCGGCCTCGGAAATCTGAGAACCGGGCAAGGCCGGAAGAGACGGACACAAGCAGGCCGCCTGCGATACCCAGATTCAGTATGCCCCAGAACACCGCTATATTTCGGAGGCTCACGTAGGCACTCGTGAAGGGCAGCCTGCCTTCATACTTGCACAGAAGCACCGCGACGAGTATCGAGATCGAGAGCAGGGTGAGTTCATTGACGGACGGTGACCCCGGAATGAAATATCCTATACCGAAGACAAGCGGTGCGGCCGCAAGGCTTAGCCAGGGGCTTGATCCTGTCGAAAGATCGTAAGGTTGTGGATCAGTTGGATTCATTGGACACCGTCTTCGGGCTGCGGCTGCGTCGGCCGGCAACTTATCCGGCAATGCCGCCGTCGAAGTTCGTGGATACAATTCGCGTGCCAATCCGGATCCGGGGACAGGTCATCTGCAGGCCCTTATGATCACGTGATAAAATCAAAGCGGATTTCCTGCAGCGACTGGAACCCAAGAGCAAAATGACCGAAATCGATCAGATTGACCGACAAACTGAGAGGACAACGTTGTCGTTGAAGACGGTGATCGTTTTGGTCCTCGCCTGGTGGGTTGTAGCCGCGCCGGCGGTGGCCCAGGACGATCGGGACGTGATCAAGATCAGGACCGATCTGGTCACTTTTGAGGTGACCGTAGCGGACCGGAACGGCAGGCCGGTCCCGAATCTGACCCGTGAGGATTTTCAGATCTTTGAGGACGGTGTCGAGCGAGACGCGGACTTCTTCGAGGCCGTTCGACAGGAAGGTACCGGACGGCCGCTCTCGATCGTGCTCGCTTTGGACGTATCCGGCAGCATGACCGACAGCGAAATGGAGAAATTAAAGACCGCACTTGCAAGCTTCTCGAACCGGTTTGCAGACTTCAATTCTTATATTGCCATCACGACTTTTGCGATGAGAGTTTCGACCGTCCAGGGTTTTACAAACCGCAACGACCGGCTGGTC
Source organism: Chloracidobacterium sp. (assembly GCA_016716365.1). Taxonomy (GTDB): domain Bacteria; phylum Acidobacteriota; class Blastocatellia; order Pyrinomonadales; family Pyrinomonadaceae; genus OLB17. Next base: position 77,527 of record JADJWM010000006.1, read on the forward strand.
TCCGCCATTTCAAAGCTCAGGCGAGAACGTGACGGGCTCTCGACGCATGCATATGACGCCGTGGACCATGCGGTGCGGCTCCTCGCGAATAAGGGGCCAAAGTATTCGGCCAATCGTCTGACCAAAAAGGCGGTCGTGCTCATCACGGACGGCTTTCCGGTCGGCGATATAGTTTCACCTCCGACCGTCATCGATCGGGCGCTTGAGGGCGACACGGCTGTCTATGCTTTGATCTTGCCCTCATATTCGAGGTTCCAGCCGTCTAAGCGGCCGCTGATCACGCCGCTCGAGGCCAGCGGCGTCATCGATAAGACCGGTGGACGAAGCTTTTACGCGAGCAGTGACAATTTTGAACCGCTTTTTAGGGCATTAGGCGAGGAGATCGAATCGACCTACGCGATCGCTTTTTACCCAGATCGCGACAGGCAGCCAAAGAACCAGTTTAGGAATGTGAGGATCGTGGCCCGAAAAGGTCTGACGGTGCGGCAGAACAGGGCAGGCTATATTCCGGAAGAACCTTGAAGCTCGCAACTTGACCGGACGTACCGACGCGGCAAATTGCGCACGGTCCGCCCCGCCGCCTAATAGCGATCAGCCTCGTACTCGTCGTCTTCGTAATCGTCGTCATCGAACGAATCCTCTGAGCCATCGCTCAGGTCCAACTCGACCGGATCCAGGCCAACCACTATCAGATCTGACTGGCATTCTTCGCAGATGATCCGATCGCCCTGCTCGGCGTCGGCATCCACGTAGACCTCTTCATCACATTCCGGACAAACTGATGTCGGCATTTTCTAATTTCTCCCGAAATCTACTAGATTTGTTGAATAGCTTTAATGAACGGACCTGTTCTTTGCTTCAAATCTAACTTTTCTTAAGAGCGTTTTGCAAGACGGCGGGCCCGCACTTTCCGGCCTGACCTGAAAGAACTGGATCCGCCGGCCGGCCTTGTGATGAAGTTTCCATTCAAACTGTTGAAAGACAAGCGGTTCGATGTCGTCGGTTTTGGTACCAACGCGGTCGACTTTCTCATCCAGGTGCCCGCATACCCGGAATTCAACTCGAAGGTTGAGCTCGTCGACTACACCCAGGCACCGGGCGGCGAGGTCGCGAGCACAATGGCCGGGCTTCAACGCCTCGGGTTGGCGGCGTCATATGCCGGCAGGTTCGGCGATGATCCTGCGGGTGATATCGGCTATGTTTCGCTCGAAGAAGAGGGGGTCGACCTGACTTATGCCGAACGGATCGCCGGTGCGCGTACGCAGATCGCTTTCATCATCATCGACACCCGTAACGGTGAACGGACCGTCATCTGGAAGCGTGACGAGAAGCTGCGGTATCAAGCAGCCGATGCACCGCTCGCGGCGATATCGGAGACGCGGATCATCCATATGACGCCCCACGATACATCTGCCTGCATAGAGTTGGCCCGAGCGGCCCGTTCAGAAGGCGTGGTCGTCTCCATAGATATCGACCGCACGTTCGCCGGGATCGAAGAACTGCTCCCGTTGGTCGATATCCTTATCGCTTCGTCCGACCTTCCGGCGGCCCTCACCGGGTTACCTGATCCCGGCCGCTCGCTCGAACGCCTTCAGGAGATCTACGGCTGCGGGATCGTCGGGGTTACGCTTGGCGAAGAGGGATCGTTGGTACTCGCGCCGGAAGGGCTTGTCGAAAGCCCTGCTTATCCCGTCCCCGGCGGCTGCGTCGACACAACGGGTGCGGGCGATTCATTCCGCGTGGGCATTCTTTACGGTGTGCTTACAGGCCGTTCCGTTGAAGAAAGCTGCCGTTTCGCCAATGCCGTGGCTGCGCTCAAATGCAGGGCCGTCGGGGCCAGGACCGCCCTTCCTTGTGAAGCGGAATTGATCGAATTCGTTGAGGGTTGCGGGTGAAAAAATACCCGTCGATCTAAACGCTGTCTTCTGCCGACGGAAATTGGCAAAAAGTTATTTACAACGCGTAAAATCTGTTTTAACATAATTCTTGCGGTCCCTCCCTGGTCGATCCTCGCCTGAACTACGACTCGGCCCCGTGTATCCCTGCATCACCTAACAGATCTTCAACGAATGGATTCCAAGATCGGACTATTGATCCAGCTTACCGGTGTGACGCTCATCGCGTTGCTGACAATCTGTCTTCAAAGATCGATGCGGTCGCTGGCGCTCAAATACTGGACATATTCGTGGCTCAGCCTCTCGTTCTCATTGCTTTGCCTCCGGTCGGCGCTCGACTTTGAAAAGCAGGCCGATTCGCTCTATAGCCTATATTTCTTCGGGCAGTATCTGTTCGGTTTCATGCTGGTTGCCGGATGCCGGACCCTTTACGCCGATCGCGAACTGAAGAAGCTCTCAGAACTACTGATAATTCCCCTCGGCATTATCTCGATCGGCCTGCCGATGTATTCGAAGAACTTCGACGAGATGTACAACATCCACTGTCTCGTCCTCTCCGGCTTTTTCGCTTCCGCGTTTCTGGCATTGCGGCATTCCCATCTTCGAAGCTTCGGCTGGAAGGTAATGAATGTTGCCGTCATTCTCCTCGCGATCGACTTCTTCCTATTCTTCTCCATTTTCTCGGCAAACTATTTTGTCGAAATGCCGATCGGCATACTTCGCTATAATTCGATCGTCGATCTTGTGCTCGAAATAACACTCGGTTTCGGAATGGTAATGGTCATTCTCGAAAAGCTTGTTTCCGACTACAAGAACGCGAACGAGAAGCTCGAGGCTGCACACGACCGCCTCGAAAAGCTGGTAAATACCGACCCGCTGACCGCGGCCTTTAACCGCCACGCGTTCTATGGATTTGTCGGAAAAGGGGGCGGGAATGCCGAGACCGTTTCCGGCTGTGTCGGCTTTTTTGATATTGACGACCTGAAAACCATCAATGACCAGTACGGGCACACGGCCGGTGATCAGGCGATCCGCGCGGTGGTTCACGCGATCCGCGAGATAATTAGGGCCGAGGACCTTATCTACCGTTGGGGCGGCGACGAGTTCTTCGTCATCATGGTCGGTATGGAGGCCGAAATGGCAGCCATCCGTATGCAGCGTCTAGAAACACTCCTGACCGCGATCAAGCTTGATAGTGCCCCCGAACCGATCAGCATTTGGGTCTCCAGCGGCTTTTGCGATTTTAAGGGCGTGAAGGCCCTGGAAAAGGCGATCGACAAGGCCGACGAGGAAATGTACCGACGAAAGGAAATGCGGAAGCGGGCCCGGCAGACACTTCCCTCGCCGGCGGCACGATTTACCGAAAGCCCGTCCCAGCTTCCTGCGTGATCGGCGGCGATCCGGCCTCCGAATATAGACGAAACGGGGCCGTGACCGATCTCGTTTCGGTTCCGGCTATAGATTCTCGTTAAAGAACCTGGTAACCAATGCCCAGGCGTCTTCAGCTGACGTCTTATCGTATACTTCGGGCCGTGTGTCATTGAAGAAGGCATGGTCCGCATCGTATTTCACCGACTGTACGGGCAGATCGTACTTTGCGGCGGCATTCTCCAGATAAGCGACCTTTTCAGGATTTATCCATGCATCCCTGGTCCCCGAGATGAAGATCGTCGGGGTTCTAAGTTTCTTCAACACATCTTCGTCAGGGATATCTCCGTAAAAAGGTGCCGCGGCCCCAATGCCGCCCAGCTCGCACGCGGCTCGCAGGGCAAATGTACCGCCCATGCAGTAACCGGTGATCCCGACCTTGGCCGCGCCGTTTACTGCCCGAACTGCCTCGATCGTGTTCTTGATCGTATCAAGGCCGTCCTTGATCGAAAGCCCATGCATCATTTTCGAAGCCTCATCCGGATCTGCGGCCAATTTTCCGCGATATAGGTCCGGGGCGATCGCGGTGAATCCTTCGGCGGCATACCTGCCCGCAATATCTTTGATGTGGTCGTTCAGGCCCCACCATTCCTGTATCAGGATCACGGTTTTATCGCCGCCTTCGTCCGGCTTTGCAACATAAGCCGTCGTGGGGCCGTTCGCCGTTTGAATATCAAGTGTTTCCGTCCTCATCTGTCTGAAACCTCCGTGGAAAGTTTCTTTTGATGATAAACGAAAGGCTCGAAAGGCCGAAAGCAGGCGCGGTCCGACGCGGTAAAAACTCTTGAGAATTTGTCCAGGTTCGTAAAGTCACCGGCGGAACAACGCGCGGGCGGACCTCCGTGGATCGCGGTCAGACCGTCGATAGCGTACTAAAAGAACCGGATAGTGTAGCCAAACTTTATCCCGCGGCCGATCTCCGGCACAAGGTCCTTGATAAACGAAACGTGGTTACGGTACAGTTTGTCCGTCAGGTTATAGGCGTTGACCGAGAAAATGTGGGCCTGGTGCTGACCGCCGATGGTGTAGGAGCCAGCGACGTTGAATATCGCATACCCTTCGGTCGTCGTCTCAAGCGGGAAAACTCTGTTTTGGTCGGCGGCAAATATCGCCTCCGGACGAATGCTCAGTCCCTCGTAACGCAGATCGAGCCCGACACGGGCACGGAACGGCGGTATTCGGGGCAGGTCAACATCGCCGTCGGTAAGCCTTGCCCTAACATAGTCAACACCCGCAAAGGCTCCGACCCATTCGTTAAATGTCATCTCCGTACTAAGCTCAACACCAGTATACGCTGCGTCTGCCTGGTCATATCGTGCGACAGGCAGGTCGTCTTCGATATCGGGCTCCCCGTCGCCATTCTGGTCCTGGTAGGCGAGAAAAACATAGTTCTTCAATCGGTAGTGAAATACGTCGCCGGTAAACCGGAAACGCTCCGATTGATGCCGCAGGATCAGGTCGATCCCATCGGACGTTTCAAGCGAAAGATCGTCGTTGCCTATCTCAAATGTCAGGTTCCCTATATGCGGGCCGTTGTTGTAAAGCTCTTCCAGCGCAGGGGCCCTGCTTGAATGAGAATAATTCGCGATAAAGGCCCCGCCGGTCCACAACGGGACGTTGATCCCGGCTCCACCCGAGAAGGCCGTAAAACTTCTGCGCGCAAGGGAAGGATCGTCCGGACGGTAACGATTATTCTCGATGCGGCCACCAAACTGCAGTTTTAGGAATTCGAGATCCACTTCTTGAAGCGTGAACGCCGAAAACGATGTGTGTTTGACCTCACCGTTGATCAGCTGTTCTTCGCCTTCAACAAGATAATTGCGGTTTAGGCCTTCAAAACCGAATCGCCCCGTTAACCGGCCGTATTTTTGCTGTTCGAAAAGGGCCCGGTAGGAAAAGACTTTATTGTCAAAGACCGTGCCGACCTCGGTCTCGTCGTGCTCGAGGTCGATCTCCAGCTCTTTGTGTCGATAGTTTGTCTGGTCGATGCTGTACTGGATCCCCCTCAAGAAGCCGCCGTTCAGGTCGCGAAAGCCGCCCGCGACGCGGAAATTATATCTTCGGGAGCGAATATCGACATCGACCTCTCCGTGCTCCTCTTCCCCTCCCCCGAGCAGTTCTTCTTCATCTTCGTGATGGTGGTGAAATTCGCCGGCGAAGGGAATTCCAAAACGCCGCACGTCGGCGATAAATGTAGCCCCGAGCCACGCTTTCGGGCCGTAGTAACCGCCGCCGAATGACCCATTGTTCGAACGCGAAGCCGAATTCGGGATCCGGCCGATCGGCGTGCTGTAATCGCCGGTCCGCTGGGCACCGACGTTTCCGCGAACCAGCCAGTTCTTGAATCCGTAGTCGATGCCGCCGGCAAATCCGGCCTGCTTGTCGGCCGTTCCGGCGGTCCCCGTAAAAAACCCTCGCAGGCCCGGATGGGCCTCGGTTTCGTGATGGTTAATGACGTTGACCACGCCGCCTATCGCGTTGCTTCCGAAGAGGAGAGTGGCCGGGCCTTTCAGAACCTCGATGCGCTCGGCCGTAAGTGGATCGACCGGCTCGCCGTGATCGCCCGATTGGGACCCGAGCGATCCGGTCCGGATGCCGTCCTGCATCACCAGGACCCTGTCGCCGTCGAACCCGCGAATCACCGGCCGCGCACTTCCGGGCCCGAAGCTTCGTTTCGCGACCCCCGGTTCCCCGTCCAACACTTCGCCTATCGAGGTCGAGGCCCGCTCCGAAATGCGGGTCGAACCTACCGCGGTCACCGATTGGAACGAATCGAAGACCGACTGTTCTGTCCCAGAGGCGGTCACTGTTACCTCTTCACGCAATGCCGCAATGTTGAGCGCAAAATCAACGACGACGTCGGCACCCGCGGGTACGTCCACGGGCTTCGTCGCGTCGGCAAAGCCTTCAAGGTGAACAAGAAGCGTTTGACGCCCGGCCGGCACGTTCAGGATCTCGAAATTGCCGTTTTCGTCGGTCCGGGTCGTTTGACGCGTCTGCACCACGGTGACCGACGCATCATGAAGGGGCAGTCCGTCACCGTATGTTACCTTGCCGGAAATTTTTCCCTGACCAAGCCCGGAGATCGCAAAAATGAAAAGAAACGAACAGATCCAGATGATTCTCATACGCAGCAAAAAAGTTCAGCTTGAAATTTACAGCAAGCGCCTACTTTAATGATAGCCGCGGGATCCTCGCGGAACTGATTTTTCAATGAACGGCAGGATTTAAGCGTTGACCGGCGAGAACGCCGGATGAATGGATCTACAGTCTCAGCAGCCGCGAACGAAGTATCTTGGATTGAAGCCGGCTTGACGCTACTTCCTGGCCGTTCGTCAGTGCAACATTGTATGTGCCGCCGGGCAACGGGGAGATGTGAGAGACCGAATCGATATTTACGATGGCTCCGCGCGAAAGCCGGATGAACCGCGACGGGTCAAGCCGTTCTTCAAGGTCTTTCAGACGAAAGTTGAACTCAAATCGCCGTCCATCCTGAGTTGTCAGCTTAAGCAATTCACCGTCCGCTACGATCGAAGCGATCTCCTCCACGTTGATGAGGTAAAACTCGTCTCTCTTCTTCACCGGGATCCTCTGGAGAAACTCCGACCGGCCTAATTCTTCGTATGCCGATGCGGCATCATTGAGCCTGCGGGTTTCGCCTGCCCGCCAATCCGGATGGCCCAATCGTTCGGCCGCACGCTCCAGTGTCATCGCCAGCCGGCCCGCTTCTACGGGCTTGAGAAGATAATCGATCGCGTTCATTTCAAAGGCCTGTACCGCGTACTGGTCGAACGCGGTGACAAATGCGACCAAGGGGACATCGGCGGCTTCTAATTCCCGGACCACCTCGAAACCTGTAAGCACCGGCATCTGAAGGTCGAGAAGAGCAAGATCCGGTCTAAGGGCATGGAGCATCTCGACGGCCTCGGCTCCGTTCTCGGCCTCGCCCACGAGTTCGGCATCGGGAAAGGTACGCAGCAACCCCTTTAGGTAAGAGCGCGCGGGCCGCTCATCGTCAGCTATCAGGATCCGCAATTTTGCCATATTCAGCCGCTGAATCGGGTAAATTCGGCCTTCGTCGACGAGACTGGAAACACGACCTTGGCCAGGGTCATCCCGTCTTTCCCTTTTTCGAGCGACAGCTTTGCCCGCCCGCCGAAATGCGACCGCAGTCTTTCCGAGACATTCTTCAGCCCCACCCCGCCCTTTCTTCCGTTTTCGGTATCACGATCGGAGGCACCGGTGTCGGCAACGCAAAGTTCGGCGAAACTTCCGCCGTCAAGGTTTCTCAACTTCGCCGAGATCATCACGCATCCGCCGGCCTTATTTTCTGAGATGCCATGCTTGATCGCATTCTCGACCAGCGGCTGCAGTATCAGCGAAGGGATCACGAGACCGCTGAGCTCTTCAGGCACATCGAATTCGACCGTCAGCCGCTCTTCGAATCGGGCCCGTTCGATGTCAAGATAGCTCTCAAGCAGACGGATCTCATCGGCAAGGGTGCAGAACTCCGACGAATTGCTGAGGACGCTCCGCAGAAGCTTCGTAAGATGCAACAGCGTCGCAAACGCCTTGTCGGGCGATGCCTGGATCAGATAGCCGATCGTAGTAAGGGCGTTAAAGAGAAAATGCGGATTTATCTGAGCTCGGAGTGCGGAAAGCTGTGCCTCCGTCGCGAGTTTCGAGAATTCCTGCTCGCGGAACTCACGCTCGCAACGTTCATGCATCACGCGGGCGGCGTCGATCCGCCGGGCCGTTACCAGGGCTACCGCAGCCAGCATCGTCTGCTCGTCCGAAAGCAGTTTCCTGCCCCCGCCCAGTTGTGTTAGTTCGAGTTCGAATGCAGGCAGGTCCGACGTCGGGATGGTAAACCGCACGCCTTCCCGTGTCACCTCGACCGCATCGGCCGCAGCCACCGGCCCCGGAACATCGATCTCGCGATATGTGTATCTCTCCGCCGTCAGCACTTCCGTCAACCTTCTGCCAACCGTGTTCAGGACCTCGTCGATCGTCTCGCACCGCTCGATCGAATCGGCGATCGACGCCTGCAGTTTCGAATAATCCGGCCGCTTCAACACGACGCTGTCTACGAACCAAACCGCCAGGCGGTGGACCGACGGATAGATCAGCGCCGTCGCGATCCACAGCGTAATTATCAGGCTGATCGCTTGGACGTCGTTTCGGTCGTGGGTCTCGTGGAAGCGAAGCAGCGGCGCCGCTACCAGGATGTAAAGGCCGAAGGCGACCAGCGAGATCAGCAGAAGGGATATAGACCTCTTAAGAAAGAGATCCGCGAATGCGAAACGGTAATTCTGATAAAGGATCGCAAGGGCAAGCGGGAGCGACGATTGATGTGCCACCAACTCAACGATGAAAGAGTTCTCCGAACTCCCGCTGCTCAAGTGAAAGCCGGAAACCGCGAATATCAACAACGCCGACGCCCAAATGGTCTTGCTTTCGAGCTTTTGCCGGGCTCCGAGAATTAGAAGTCCCGCGGTGATCACAAGGGAGCCAAACATCAGCGTCTGCATCGCGATCGGTGACGGCGCCGGAGAGCCGGAAAACGCTGCGGAAAAATGAAGCACCGAAGCGAAGACGCTCAGGGCGTATGCCGCCGCGGTGATCCAGTTCAAGCTTCGTCCCCCCGCCCGAACCGAATGGACGACGACCGAAGGAAGAAAGCCGAGGGCCGAATAGGCCGCTGCCGACACGAACGGCCACTGCCCGGACGGCCCGAAATCCTTGTTTACGAAGACGAACAGCTCTCCGATGTTCCAGATAAGCCCGAGTGAACCGGTCAGAAGCAGGAGAAGGTTAACGCCTCCTGACGACCGGTCTCGGTGTCGGAAGAGCATCAGCGCCAACAGGACATACAGCGCTATGCCGACCGTGAACCCGACCATATTCACCAGCAAAGCAGCATTCAGCGCGTCCATAGAATCAACATCGTACGTTCCTACTCATTTTAGATGCAAATTGATCTTAACAGATGAATGTTTTGACAAAACTAACGGGCAGAAACGAGAATTGAGGGCATACGCGATTCTTCTGAGATCAAGGCAGATGAAAGTCCTATACATCCTGCGCCATGCCAAATCGAGCTGGGACGATGCCTTGCTGGCTGACTTTGATCGGCCCTTGAACCGCCGCGGGCAGGAAGCGGCTCCCTTCATGGGTTCGTTCATGGCCGAAAATAGCTACCGGCCTGAGTTGATCGTCAGTTCGCCCGCAAAAAGGGCCGCTCAGACCGCCGAACATGTTCGTCAGGCCCTCGATCCACGGATCCCGCTCGAATTCGACGAGCAGATCTACGAAGCAAGCCCGGGAAGGCTGCTGTCTTTGATCACTGAACTTCCCGACCGATACAGTTCGGCCCTGATCGTCGGCCACAATCCCGGAATCGAGGGCCTGATCTACGCCCTCACCGGCGAGGGGGTCAGAATGCCGACCGCGGCCTTGGCCGGGATCGAATTCGACGTCGATCGGTGGCAGGACGCGGGAGGTGCCGCCGGACGGCTTGCATTCGTATTTCGGCCCAAAGAACTCGCGGGCGATAAAGGGTAGTCTGCGGGTCGCCGCCGCGTCGAAATAATTAACATTCCCGTAACACGGATGTCATATTCGGTTAAGCTCGTCGGCATAGACTAACGCAGATTCACCGCGAATCGCATGAAAGATCCGTCCTGAGACCGCACTATGCTTCAAAACATTCTCATCGTCGAAGATGATGCCGATATTGCGGAAAGCCTTCATTACAATTTCAAACGCGAAGGATTCAGATCGACGATCGCCGAATCCGGCGAAAAGGGCCTTCGGATCGCCCTCGACGAGAAGTCCACGCCGTCGCTTATCATCCTAGACCTTATGCTTCCCGGGATGAGCGGAATGGAGGTTTGTCGCAGGCTCCGCCGGGAACAGCTGACCGAAAAGACGCCGATCATCATCCTAACGGCGAGGGCCGCCGAGTCGGACAAGATCGTCGGCCTGGACTCAGGGGCCGACGACTATATCGTCAAGCCGTTTTCGGTAAAAGAGGTGATCGCGCGGGTCCGTGCCGTGCTACGGCGGTCCGACAAGGAAGCCGCCCCGAAGTATGAGGACCAGGGTCTGCTGGTCGATTTTGAGGATATGAGGGTCCGATGCGGCGATGATGATGTCCGCCTTACCCGAAAGGAATTTGCCCTGCTAGAACATCTGATCCGGAACATGGGCCGTGTGGCGACCCGCCAGCAGCTGCTCGATAACGTCTGGGGATACAGCTATTTCGGCGATTCCCGAACGCTCGACGTTCATATCCGCCGCCTTCGTCAAAAGATGGGAGAATGCTCGAACCGCATCGAAACGGTCGTCGGCGTCGGTTATCGTTTCACCGGCCCGATCTAAAAAGGTTAAACTCCACTTAAGATGCATCCTGTACGCGAGCAGTCCGCGATCGAGATCTTGCAGCAGATCCTTGAGGCAAACCGTGAAAGCGCGGTTGTCGTCGACCGGAACCGCCGGATCTTGGCAGCGAACCGTGCGGCTGATTCCGCGTTTTGGAGACAGGGCGGTTCGATGAGGGGCCGGCTATTGAGTGAGGCGATCCGCGACCTGCCTCTTCATGAGGCTTTCGGGCGGGCCCTCGATCTCGGGCTGCCGGCCGACGTGAAGATGGAATTCATCGGCGGCGGACGCCGTAATTACGATATACACGTCGCCCCGATGAAGCTTGAGGGGTCAAATTGTGCGATCGGCGTGTTTTACGACGTCACGCAGGTCGAACGGCTTGAGATGATCCGGCAGGAATTCCTCTCGAATATCTCGCACGAGCTACGCACGCCGCTCACCTCGATAATGGCATTCGTCGAAACCCTCGAGGACGGAGCGATCGACGACCCAGAAAATAACCGCCGCTTCCTTGCCACCATTCGCCGCAATGCCGAGCGCATGCACGAGATGATCTCGGACATTCTCGAGCTATCTTTTATCGAGTCCGGAAAGATCTCGATCGACACCAAATCGGTAAGGCTCAAGAACCTTGTCGATGAGGTATTCACTTCCCTTTCGACGAAAGCGGCCGCCCGCGAGGTGAAGCTGAGCAACCAAATACCGGCCGAAGCCAGGGCCCTCGCCGATCCGGTCCGGCTTGAGCAGATCTTGACGAACCTTATCGACAATGCGATCAAATTCAACCGTACCGGCGGAACTGTCTCGGTCATGTCGGTCGAGAGCGGGCCTAAAACAACGATAAAGGTCAGCGACACGGGCGAGGGTATCCTTCCGGACCATCTGCCGCGTGTCTTCGAGCGATTCTACCGCGCCGATCGCGGCCGCACGCGTGAGGTCGGCGGGACCGGGCTCGGGCTGGCGATCGTTAAGCACCTCGTCCGGCTCCACGGAGGCGACGTGTCAGTCGACTCAACGCCGGGCGAGGGCTCGGTCTTCACTATAGAACTCCCCAACGGCTAAGCCGCATGCCGGAATAGTTTTTCTTCCTTTCGAAGCTGATAAGTGCTATAATTAGGTATTATTGAAGTTCAAGAATAGTCCTCGAACAGCCGTTATAGGCCTCGATCCACCACCTATTTGCTTCGGTTCTTTATGGAGATCATTCAATGGAACTGCTCAAGGGACAAAAGGTTGCATATCCGAGCCAGGGCGTTTGCATGGTCGAGAATATTGAAAGCAAGACGATCGGCGAGAACTCGATCGACTTCTATTCCCTCCGTGTTCTAAGCGACAATTCGATGATCATGGTGCCGACCGAAAAGGCCGAGGATGTCGGGATCCGTCCGATCATTTCGACCATTCAGTGCAAGCGCCTGATTGAGCGGCTGTCGGCAGATTTCGAACCCGTCTCAAGCGACTGGAAGACGCGTTCCCGGCATTTCATGGAGGAACTCCAGTCCGGCGATATCTTTAAGGTCGCCGACGTCCTGAAGAAACTGACCTTTCTCGGGATGGAAAAGAAGCTCTCTTTCCGTGAGCAGTCCCTGCTTGATAAGGCGAAGTTCCTTATCGTTTCTGAGATCACCAACGCAAAGTATGCGGACGAGGAAAAGTTGGGTGCCGAGATCGATCTGCTGGTCGCCAAGGCCTGCAAGAAACACTCGCTCTCGCAGCCTCGCGTGATGTCGGCTGCCGTTCACTGAACGGGTTCTTCGGGGTGGTGTTCCGTCGGTCAGCCGCCCTGCTGCCGTGCGTCGCCCTCACGCCTATCGTAGCTCGCCCGGACGACCGTCTTGATATTCCCTCGGACGTGAAAATCTCCCTCGATCTCGACCTTCATCGGATCGCACGCTTTTACAAAATCCTCAAGAATTACGTTTATGACATGTTCGTGAAAGATCTTCACGTCCCGGAACGAATTAATGTATAGCTTCAGGCTCTTCAGCTCGATACAGCGTTGGTTCGGAACGTATTTAAGCCTGATGACCGCAAAATCCGGAAAATCGGAGAAAGGACATATTGCCGTGAATTCCGGCATTTCGAACTCGACCCAGATCTCTTTTCCCGGAAATTCATATGCGAACGTGTCCAGCGGAAAAAGGCCCATCTCCTCGCGGGGCGTCGGCCGGATCTCCAGGCCCTGAAGGTTCTCAGGCTGCAATTTCATTTCGTTTTGCATAATGCTTCTGCCGGAAAAAACGGCGGGCGGACCCGAGGTCGTCGATACCTCGTGAACTTAGTTCCGATACGAGGTTCAGGAATATCTCGGCGGTCGCCCTTGCGTCGTCGCCGGCGCGGTGGTGGTTTTTCAGATCGACCGCATAGTGGCTTGCGACGGTATTCAGCTTATGGTTCTCGATCTGGGGAAGCAGTTTTCGAGCCATTTGCACCGTGCAAATAGAAGGATTCCAAACACGGTATCCCTCGAAGACCAGCCCGATCTCATGATTCAGGAACGACATATCGAAATAGGCATTGTGGGCCACCAGCACCGAGTCGCTGATGAAATCGAGGAAGTCCCCCGCCACCGAACTGAAGTCGGGGGCGTCGCGGACCATGTCGTCTGAGATGCCGGTCAGCGCGGTGATGAACTCCGGGATCGGCACCCCGGGGTTGATAAGTGAATTAAACTCATCGACGATCTGCCTGCCCTTGATCATGCAAGCGCCGATCTCGGTTATTCGGCACGGCGGAGCCTTCGCCCCGGTCGTCTCGAGGTCGAAAACAACGAAACTGGCTTCATCGAACCGAGTCCCGTCCTCGTCCGCTTCGATCAACTCGACACGGTCGCCTTCGAACCGAAGCCTTGGGTCCCGTCCGATCAGGTCGGCGATCAGAAGCCGTGCAAGGTCCGGCTCGGGTTCCGAGATCTTCATCACGTGATCGACAACCTCTTCCGGACGTGCGGTTCCGCCAAGGGACACAAGCAGGTCGATCGTAAGCTCGATCAATATCGAATCTGAGATCAGATTAGAGTAAGGGGGCATGCTTGCTACATTTTAGCCGTAATCGCGCGAACCGCCAAAAACACACCGGTTCGCCGCGGCCGTGCTTCGCCTGCCGACCCGCGAGGGGAACGTATTCGCTGCCTTATCGTGGCCAACGGGCGATTCTGATTACCGGATTCAGCCCGTTGGTTCTAGAATGGCATTTTAGAGTTCTATGGATCAGGACCAGGTACTAGCCCACTTCCGGGAGACCGACGCCCTGCTTGAAGGCCACTTTGAACTGTCAAGCGGCCTGCACAGCGGGACCTACCTTCAATGCGCCCTCGCTCTTCAATACCCGCAGGACGCGCAAAGTTTCGGTCGGGCGATCGCTGAGAGCCTTCTCGGCAGCGATCTTGACCCGGTAGAATTTGACACCGTGGCCTCGCCGGCCATCGGCGGCCTCATCATCGGCTACGCCGTCGCCGAAGCGATCAACAAGCGCTTCATCTGGACCGAGCGGCAGGAGGGAAAGATGACGCTGCGCCGCGGGTTCACCCTCCGGCCGGGCGAGCGTATCCTGGTCATCGAGGACGTGATAACCACCGGCGGATCGACCCGCGAGTGCATCGCGGCGTTGGAGGCGAACGGCGGCACAGTCGTCGCTGCCGCATCGATCATCGATCGGTCGAACGGTGAGGCTGACGTGGGTGTCCCGCGGATCGCCCTCGCAGAGCTCGAAGTTCCCGCCTATACTGCGGAATCGTGCCCATTCTGCGCATCCGGTTCTTCGGCCGTTAAGCCAGGAAGCCGGACCGCCGCAACAAATCAGGGATGAGGCGCGTCTGTTTCCTATCCACCGACGATCTCGAAGGTTATACCTTTGACGACGATCTTGCAGTCGGCCCGCTGGCCGACCTCGGATGGCAGGCTGAGACCGTGTCGTGGCGCGATCCTGCGGTCGATTGGAATGCATTCGAGGCGGTCGTTATTCGCACTACATGGGATTATCAGCGTGACCCAGAGCTTTTCCTATCGGTCCTCGGCGACATCGACAGCTCTTCTGCTCGGCTTGAAAATCCGCTCCGGATCGTCCGATGGAACCTGAACAAACGGTACCTGAAGGAAATGGAGGAACGCGGCTGTCCGATCGTGCCGACGATCTGGGGGCCTGAATATTCTGCGGAAAGCTTCAAACAGTGGATCGATCTGCTCGCCGTCAACGAGTTGATCGTCAAACCCGAGGTCAGCGCGACCGCCGAAAACACCTTTCGGCTTTCTTCATTCGACCCGGCACTGCAAGCCGTCTTTGAGAAACGTCCCTTCCTGGTCCAGCCTTTCATGCCCTCGATAGTAACCGAGGGCGAGTATTCGCTATTCTATTTCAATGGGAAATTCAGCCACGCCATCAATAAGCGGCCCGCGGACCGTGATTTTCGGGTACAGGAAGAGCATGGCGGCATTATCACTGCCGTCGAACCAAACCAGACACTTCGAAGGGCGGGCGATGCTGCGGTCGGCCTGATCGGTGAAGAGCTTCTCTATGCCCGCGTCGATCTTGTCCGTGACCGGGACGGATTTGCTCTTATGGAACTCGAACTGATCGAACCGGCGCTTTACTTCCGAATGGACACGCGGGCTCCTTACCTTTTCGCCGAGGAGTTCGACCGGAGGATGAATGAACTATAAGCTTCTCATCCAGTACGACGGAACCGATTTTCATGGCTGGCAGGTCCAGGAGAACGCCCGCACCATCCAGGGCGAGCTTGAACGCGTGCTCGGGACGCTTGAGGGGCGGGCGGTTAAGGTTGCCGGTTCGGGCCGTACGGATGCGGGAGTTCACGCAGAAGGGCAGGTCGCCAACGTAAAGCTCCAGCGGATCTGGGACCCGGAAAAACTGCGGAATGCGATCAACGGCAATCTATGGCGCGACATACGGATAATGCGGGTCGAAAAGGTCTCCGACGAATTTCACGCCCGTTTCTCCGCTGCAGGAAAAACCTATGCATATCGCATCATAAACGCCCCGGTCATGTCGCCGTTTTGGCGCCGGTTTGCCCTCCACGAAACGCGGCCGCTCGACCTTGCGCGGATGACAGAAGCCTCCCGCTTCCTGCTTGGCAAGCACGATTGGACCGCGTTCTCCTCGGCTCAGGCCGACAGCGAGAACAAGGTCCGGACGGTCATTGATTGTTCCGTCGATTCGTTCTGGGACGCGCGGGCCGGTTCCAGCCTCATCGAGTTTCGCATCCGGGCCGACGGGTTTCTGCGATACATGGTCCGGTCGATCGTCGGCACGCTTCTAGACGTCGGGCGTGGCGAAAAGGATTCTGATACAATTCAGGCGGCTCTCGCATCCGGCGACCGGTCGATGGCGGGGGCGACCGCTGCGGCCTGCGGGTTGACGCTCGTTAGGGTGGACTACGATTGAAACTGCTCCTTTGAGATCTGGCTAACCGCTTAGAGCAAACAGCTTATGGCTGCCATTCATGATCGTGACTAGCGCCTCAATGCTGATATATCACATTCTACTGCCCGAGACGTGGGAGCGTGTACGCGGCGACTCGTTTTACGAGGCTGAAAGCCTTGCCGGCGAAGGATTTATCCACTGCAGTTACGCGGACCAGCTGGAAGGCGTGTTGGCACGCTATTATTCGGATGCTGCCGAGGTCGTGGTGCTCACGATCGATCCGGCGAAAATCTCATCGCCGCTGGTCGTGGAACCGTCGACAAACAATGAGCTCTATCCGCACATCTATGGCCCGATCGATCTCGACGCCGTTGTCGAGGCCGTAACACGACCGGTAGGGAGTGTGCCCGCGTAATTTCCCGACCGTCTGCAAATGCACGAAAACTTCGCACAAGTTATAAAACCCGGCTCCGATGAAGCCAAACTTCTCGCACAGATAGATCCCGCGAGTCTGCCGCGACACATTGCGGTGATAATGGACGGCAACGGCCGCTGGGCGAAGCTGCGGGGCAAGCCGAGGATCTTCGGCCATAAAGCCGGTGCCGAGTCAGTACGCTCGATACTAGATACGTGTACGCGTTTGAAGATCGAGGCCGTAACGCTTTACGCGTTCTCCACCGAGAACTGGAAGCGGCCGAAGGCCGAAGTCACCGGCCTGATGTCGATGCTCAAACGTTATATCCGCAGCGAGATGGACGAGGTCCGATCGAATAATATCCGGTTCCAGCCGATCGGAAACATAGCGGGGCTCTCCGAAAGCGTGCAGAAAGAACTGGCCTGGGCCGTCGATCAAACCCGAGAAAATACGGGAACCGTTCTCAGCGTGGCTCTGAATTACGGCGGCCGTGCCGAGATCGTCGAGGCTTGCCGGCGCGCCGCCCGGCAGGCCATCGATCGCGGCGATCCGGTCGAAAGCATCGATGACGCGGACATCGAGAACAATCTTTACACCCGAGGCTTGCCGGACGTAGACCTGCTGATCCGCACCAGCGGCGAAATGCGTATATCGAATTTCCTTCTGTGGCAGTTGGCATATAGCGAGATCTACGTCACGCCGATGGTTCTGACCTGCTATGAAAACACGCCTACTCACCGCCGCCGTCGCGTTACCGATCCTGCTCGCCTCGATCATCCTGCCATGGTGGGTGCCGGAGACGATCTGGATATTCGTGGTGATCGCGGTCGCCGCCCTCGCGGCGGGAATGTTCGAGTTCTATTCGCTTACAAAGAAGCTCGAGCTGAAGGCCGACGCGGGGATCGCCTATCTCGGTGCCGCCGGGTTGACCGTATCCTTCATCGTCGACGCCCCGGTACGTGCCCCGGAACTGCTGTTTAACGCTCTGGCGGTTTTTCTGATCATCGTGTTCATCACACAAACCTTTCGATTTCAGAAGGATTTTTCGAAAATGCTGACCGGGATGGGCGTAACCGTACTTGGAGTGATGTACATCGCGTTCCTCGGCGGTTTTCTCATCTCGACACGCGTTGGGTTTGATCCGGTACTCTCGACCAAGCTTCTGCTCTTCTTCTTCGTCGTGATCTTCGGCTCTGACGCTGGGCAGTATTTTTCGGGCAAAGCACTCGGCAAACGCAAACTCGCACCCGCCATCTCGCCCGGCAAAACCGTTGAAGGGGCCGTTGGGGGCCTCGTCTCAGCGGGAGGCTTTGCTGCACTTTGCACGCTCGTCTTTTTCCCTGAACTTCCCTACAAATTCGCTGTCCCGCTCGGCATCGTGATGGCCGCCCTCGGCATGCTCGGCGACCTGGCTGAATCCGCCATTAAACGCGGAGCCGGAACCAAGGACGCCGCCTCCGTCCTCCCCGGCCACGGCGGGCTGCTTGATAGGCTGGACAGCCTGCTTTTTAATGCTCCAATTGTTTATTACTTTGCCCGATTCTATTTCGGTATTGCCTGCCGGCGGTCCCCGGAGAAATAGTCGACGTGAGGTCGGGTATTCCAGGGCTCCACCGTTTTCGCCGGGGCGACGAGAGTTTAGGCGGTGAAAGGCCAAGGCTTGACCTACGCCTCCAGACAGGCGAGAGTAACCGAGACTCCGATTGAAAATGTCTATCGAAAAACACATCGACAATCTTATTCTTCAGGCCATGGCCCGTGGTGAGTTTGACGACCTTAAGGGCCAGGGCAAACCGATCAACCTGGACGCCTATTTCGCCACGCCTGAAGATGTGCGAATGGGATATTCCGTGTTGAAAAGCAATGAATTCGTGCCCGAAGAGGTCGACCGGCTCAAAGAGATCGGCGACCTGAGAGCCCAGGTCGCTGCGTCCACCGACGAGTTAGAAAAAGCTGTCCTAAAGAAGAGGCTAAATGAAAAAGAACTGGCCCTCTCGCTTATCCTCGAACGCAACCGCCGAAAAAGATAGAGTTTTTTCTATCGGCCGTTGCCAAGGTCCTTTGAGTTACTGTACTATCAGCTTTGCTTTATGAACGCAGTTCGGTTTGACGACAATAATAATACGTGAGGCGAGAGCGTTAATTTACCGACGTTCCGCCTTTCGTTTGTCGCAAATCGGAAGGCGTTTTTATTTTGGAAGAAGGTATTTGCCCGCGAATAACGCAAATCATCGCTAATTGAAGTGGATCAGGATGGATGAACTTCTTTACAAAGACGAGAGCTACAAGATAATCGGTGCATGTTTTGAAGTGTACAAAACCAAGGGATTCGGCTTCACAGAACCTATATATCAGGAATGCCTCCAGCATGAGTTTTCCCTGCAGCAGATACCGTTCGTGCCTCAGCCGTCGATTCCTATGAGTTACAAGGGTATTACGCTAGTTCAGCATTTCGTTCCTGATTTCATATGCTTCGAGAAAATAATACTTGAGATAAAATCGGTTTCGGCTCTGACCGATGCCCATCGCGCCCAGACCCTCAATTATCTTCACGCGACGGGCTTTGAGCTTGGCATTCTGGTGAATTTCGGCCAGTTTCCAAAACTCACATACGAACGGCTCGCTTGCAACCGACGAAATTCCGCCGCACGAAACCATTTATCGCGGATTGGCGAGCAAATGGCATCGAACCAGAATAATTCTCTTTATTCGCGTCTTTTCGCGTATTTCGCGGGCAAAAAACTCTTATGCTTGACACCCTAGGAACTTTGGAACGGACACATACCTGCGGCGGGCTGCGCGAATCAAACGTCGGCGAGCAGGTCGTGCTCATGGGCTGGGTCGCGAAGAAGCGTGACTTTGGCGTATTCACCTTCATCGATCTGCGCGACCGCGACGGCGTGACACAGGTCGTTGTGAGCGAGGAAACCTCACCCGATGCTCACGCAAAGGCGAAGTACCTCCGCGGCGAGTTCGTCATCGCTGTCAAAGGCGAAGTGGTGAGCCGTGCCGCAGGGACACACAACAAAAAGCTCGCTACCGGCGACATCGAGATCAAGGTCAGCGAACTTCTGATCCTCAACGATGCCAAGGTCCCGCCGTTCCAGCTCGAAGTTGCTGGTTCCGAGAATCTGGCCGACGAATCGACGCGGCTGAAATACCGCTACCTCGACCTGCGAAGGCCGCAGCTTCAGCACAACATCCGCATGCGAGCCAAGGCTGTCGCGAAGATCCGCGAGTATTTCGACAACCGCGGTTTTATCGAGATCGAAACACCGATCCTATTGAAATCGACGCCCGAGGGGGCGCGCGATTTCATCGTCCCGTCTCGCATCCACACGGGTAAGTTCTTCGCCCTGCCGCAGTCGCCGCAGATCCTGAAGCAGATCACGATGATCTCGGGCCTCGACCGTTATTACCAGATCGCCCGCTGCTTCCGCGACGAAGACCTCCGCGCCGACCGCCAGCCGGAGTTCACACAGCTCGACATGGAAATGTCCTTCGTCAACCGCGAACAGGTCTACCGCGAAATGGAAGGGATGTTCAACCACGTCCTGAAACTGATCGATGTGGATCTCCCGACCGAATGGCCGCGGCTCACTTACGCCGAAGCCATGCGCCGCTACGGCTCCGACAAGCCCGACCTGCGTTTCGGGATGGAACTGATCGATCTCTCCGCCGAACTCAAAGACACGGATTTCCCACCGTTCGCTGAGACGCTGTCGAAAGGCGGCGAGATCAAAGCGATCGTCGTGAAAGGAAAAGCCGACTATTCGCGCAAGCAGACCGACGAACTGCAGGAATACGTAAAACGGTACGGAGCCGGAGCGATGGCGTGGATCAAGGTGGGCGATGAAACTACTTCCTCCCTGCTGAAGGTTCTCGGCGAAGAGAAAATTACGGAGCTAGCTTCAACCGCCGGTGCCGAAAAAGGCGATGCCGTTCTGATCGTTGCCGGCCGCAGATCGGTCGTCGCGGCCGCCCTCGGAGCATTACGCAACGAGGTCGCCCGCCGCGAAAACCTCATCGACCGTTCGAAATACGAGTGCCTCATCGTCACCGAATTCCCGATGTTCGAGCACGACGACGAAACGGACACCTACGTCGCGGCCCATCACCCGTTCACCTCGCCGATGGATGAGGACCTCGAAATGTTCAAACAGGCGATCGAGAATCCCGCAGACCATCACCTGCTCGGCCAGGTCCGAGCCAAGGCCTACGACGCCGTCATCAACGGCTACGAATGCGCCGGGGGCTCCATTCGCATCCACCAGAAAGAGGTCCAGGCCCTCAATTTCAAAGCCCTAGGTATGACGCCAGAAACCGCCCGCTCGCGTTTCGGGTTCTTCCTCGACGCCTTGGAATACGGCACGCCCCCGCACGGAGGCTTCGCCGCCGGGATCGAACGCACCTGCATGATCCTGGTCGGCACCGAAAACATCCGCGACGTCATGGCCTTTCCAAAAACCGCTTCGGCACAGGACCTTATGATGGATTCGCCCGGGGAGGTTGACGAGGCGCAATTGAACGAGCTTGGCATCAAGGTCGCAGGCCCCCGCGAATAACGCGGCGCGCTTAAACCGCTCGTTCTACAGCCTCGGGGCGGGCCTCCCGAAGTAATTTCGGACGTACTCGGCCACCTGATTATCGGTCATCGTGTCTGCGTTTTCGACGGCGCGAATGTTCGGTGCGGGGGCCGGTAGGCTTCGGACCGCCTTTTCTACCTGGCCCTTCATCTGTGAAGGGCCGAAGATCAACAGTTGGTCGGCATCTCTGACACGTTCAACAACTTTCTCGACGAATTCCCGTTCTGCATCCTGCCGCCGCGCCTCTTCCGCCTGCTCATTGTTCAGGAATTGCCCGCCGAATCGGCCCTCAGGGCGTCCCTCGCCCTCGATCCTTTCATTGCCCTCGATCCCCGACTCGAGCACGGCAAGCGTTGCGTCGTCTTCGTACAGCGTTGAAATGACGGCTTTCTTACTGTCGATCCAAACGCCGATCAATTTATTAGCTCTCATGATGATCTCCCGGCTATTACATTTTTTGAAATAGGCAACCTGCTGGGCCAACACAGGATACGCTGTCGGCACGTGATCCCGAACGGCATACGGCCTGCGCTCTGCCCAGCAGGCCATTGCGTGAATAATTGAACTATAGCTACCAGATTATCGTACAATAGGTTCCAGATGCCCAAGAAATTCGATACAAATCCCCTTGATCCCGAGTTTCCGGAAAAGGCAAAAGCGGCTGCGGCACAGACCGGCGGCCAGGGACGTGTTTACACGTCGCCCCAGAAGGATCCGTACAGCACGTCGGAATTCCCGACCCGCCCGCCAAGCGTTACCGAGGATGAAACTCGGCGGTTCGGAGAGGAGGAATTCCAGGCTTATTCGTTTCAAGGTTCCAGCCCGCCCGTCGCTTATCAGCCGGCGTACGCGGGCCAGATGAACCGCGCCTCCGACCGAAAGGTCGCAAAGACGGGTGTCCCCGAAAAATGGCTTGTCGGCTTGCCGTACCTTCCGTTTTGGATCGGCTTCGTGGCCGGATTGATCCTCCTTCTGGTCATCCCGAAAGAGGAGAACAAGGTCCGGTTCCATTCGGCCCAGGGATTTGCGGCCCAGATCGCCATCATGATCATAAGCGCGATACTCGGCGTCGTGGGTAACATCACCGACTCGAACTTCGGCAGCTTCATTTTCGGAGCGGTCACAACGGTAATGATGATCGTTTTCGCGATCAGGGCGTGGAAAGGAAAACCGGTCCATATCGAGATAATCGACGATCTGACCAACTGGCTCGAAGAGAAGATCGGCCCGATACAAAGATCCTAAGCTATGTACTGTTCCGGCTGCGGCACTTCGATCCAACACAACCTGATCTACTGCAGCCGCTGCGGCCGTCGCGTCGCCGAGGACTCGGCCCAGAACTACAGCCCTGCCGTTATTGCGGCATACACGGCCGGGACCGGCTTCATGGCCTTTATCTTCGTCCTGCTCATTGTGGCGAAAACGGGTGGATCTTCCGACCTTCTGCTTAAGGTCAGCGCGATCTATTTTGCCGCCCTCATCGGCATATCTTATTTGATCCTTCGTCATGGTTCTCAAGGCTCGAAGATGTCGCGCTTAGAGGGGGCCGAATCGGGCCCGGGCCCTCACGCCGCGGACCAGCTTCGGCCGGTGATCACTTCCCAATTAGAGGAAGGCCGGGATCGCGGCATTGGGAGTGTGACGGAAGTGACGACCCGGACGCTCGATGAAGTTCTTATCGAAAGGAAGTAGGCGCTCATGTACTGCGAAAGGTGCGGAAAACAGCTTGACGAGGCCCTGAATTTCTGCAACGGATGTGGTGCCCAGCTAAGAAAAGAGCGTGGCGATCAGCGATCGGTCCTGAATTCGCTGATCACGGCCGTGATCGTTGTTTCAATCGTCGGATTCGGCGTGCTCGTCGGCCTGATGGCCATACTGCTTGATAAGCTGGCAAACCCCGAGCCGGCGTTTATCTTCGCTATATTCTATCTTGCGACGCTGTTCGGCATCGCTTTCATGATCATGCGACAGATCTCTCGCCTGATCGACGCAAAATTGAAAGGCAATGATATAGACGCAAACGTGCCGATCCGCCGTGAAGAACGTCCGGTCCAACTTCCGCCGACTTCGACGGCCCGACTCGAGGAACACAGGGAACCGGCAAGCGTAACCGAGCACACCACGCGAACGCTCGAGAATGTGCCGGCAAGAGAGCGTTAATTGTCTCCGCCGAATACCTCCTTCAGAACCGACGCATACTCCAGGATCGCCTGCTCGCCGTCGCCGGTGAATATCGAACCGTGCATCGAAGCTACCGTCGACGGCTTGAGGGCTGCAACACGCTTCAACGTGGCATCGGTCTTCGGCGTATACGGAAGATAATCGGCGAGGGGACTTGCCTGCATCTCCAACATCGCCTGGCGAACCCGGTCCGTCACGGTTTCGGAGGTTAACGCGGCAACGTCTCCATTTTGGTGCAGGATATCCGATGAGAATAGGACTCCCGTTGAAGTGTCATACAAAAGGCCCGCCTCCCAATTGTGCGGCACATGCGGGGTCGCGAGGAAACGAAACGTGTGGGTTCCGGTGGTAAATTCCTCGCCATCGGTTATGCCCTTGGCCGGATTTTTCTGGGCAAAGTCGTCCACGCTGACCATTTTCGCGACCATGCTGCAAACGGCAGTGGCCTTTGGCGCGACTTGCTGCCATTCGTTCAGGGATCCGCACTCATCGGCCTCAAAATGGCTGAATCCGACCCAACGCAAGGTCGACGGGTCGATCAGTTTGGACACGGCCTCATGCACCGCCGGAAATAGGGCACGCATGCCGGTATGAAAAAGCAGCGATTCTTCGTCACGGACCAGGAACTGGCTGAAACCCAGATTTGCTTCAGGAATGAAAGTATTTATACGGAAAGTGTCGGGAGCGATCTCTGTAATTGTGGTCATACGGGTCTCCTTCGATCAAAGTTGATCTCATTCCGAAACGCGTGACCTTCCGGCAGAACGTATCGCGAGCTAGACGGCAGGTACGGCCTCAGCCGGTTCTGCTCCCCGTTCGCCGCGAAGTTTAATGAGCGCGGTGACCACGAGATAGATCGCCAGGGCTATCAGCGCCAGCGACGCAAGGCCGTTCACCAGCTTGATGTCAAAGCCGGTTGCCGTCGAGAGGTTTCCCCATACCAGCAGCCCAAGAGCCCAAAGCGTGATCACCAGAACGAACAACATCGGGATCAGCGTGAAAGCGATGCGCTTTCTTGCCTGATAAAGCCAGGCCGTGATCGAGAGCAGCGTCAGCGCGGCAAGCAATTGATTCGACGCACCGAAAAGCGTCCAAAACTCGACCCACGAACCCGGCTTCGCGAAAAAGATCAGGAAGAACGGCAGAGCGACCGTTGCCAGTGTTCCAACGACGGCCCCGATCCGCCCGGGTATGCCGATAAGCTCTTGGATCAAATACCGACCCAGCCGCATCCCCACATCCAGCGTGTCGAAAACAAAGGTCGAAAAGGCCATCGCCCCGAAGGTCACGGCAAATGGAAGGTTCTCGCGGCCTATGAGCAGCGAAAGGAATTCGCCGATGCCGTTGCCGTAGATCTTGCCGGCCGCAAATGCCTTCCCGTCGGGGCCGTAAAGCAATTCATTGCCTGCGATCATCACCACGACGAGGGCCATGAATGCTACGAATCCTTCGGCGAGCATCCCGCCGTAGCCGATCGGCCGTGCATGCGATTCCTTATCAAGCTGTTTCGACGTCGTGCCCGAACAGACAAGCCCATGAAAACCCGAGCACGCCCCGCATGCGATCGTCACGAACAGGAACGGGAAGAGCATTCCGGTCATCCCACCGACGTCCCACGATTTGAAAGCCGGCTGCTGTATCGTGTACCCGCCGAAGAAGATCCCGATCACGCCTACCGCGATCGCCGAATACAACACGAATCCGCCAAGGTAGCCTCGTGGTTGTAAGAGGGCCCACACCGGAACGAGCGAAGCCGCAATACAGTAAAGCAAAATGACGATGCCCCAGGTTTGATGCCCGAAAGCGAAGACGTTCGAGAACATCGTGCCCAGATAGGCCACGCCAAAAACCGCCGGAACAAACACGATCGTCGCGAGCCACAACGGCGGTCTCAGATAGCGTTCCACCAAACCGAGCAGGATCGAAAGCCCAAGGTAAGCAATCGAGGCAAATGCGACCGCCCCGCCGGGGTTGAAGCTTGTTTCGCCGGCCAGGGCGTCATCGCCCGAAACGAACGTGCCCGCCGTGATGTCGGTGAAGGCCACGATCACATAGACCAGGGCGAGCCAGATGAACGCCATCATCGCTCGGCCCGCTCCGCCGCCCAGCCTTTCGCGGGTTATCTCTGCGATCGAACACGCACCGTGCCTGACCGAAGAGGCCAAGGCCGAGAAATCGTGGACCGCCCCGATCAGCACCACGCCGATGGCGATCCAAAGAAGGCACGGAAGCCATCCGAAGGCGAGACACGCGATTATCGGCCCCGCGATCGGGCCCGCGGCCGCTATCGCCGAAAAATGTTGTCCGAACAGGTAAAAAGGCGAGATCGGGACAAAGTCCTGACCGTCGTTCACCGTGTTTGCCGGCGTCGGCCGCGCGTTGTCCAGCTGGAACTGCTTCGCGATCCAGCGGCCGTAGCCGAAATAACCGAATACGAGCCAGGCGAGGAAAACGACGGCAAGAATAGTGAGCATAAGGCGACAAAGAATGAAATTTTCTTCTTGATGTGCCCGTAAAATCTACGACACCTTGCCCATCTGATTCAAGCCGCTGCAATCTTGACAAAAAAGTCTGCTTTCGGTTAATATTCTTTCTGACAATTTGGCAAGGGGAGTAGATAGCCCTCAAGCGGTCCTTTCGGTCGTCAATACGAGCAGCGATGCTCCGGCCCGAAGGCAAAGTATCAAGACCTTGCGCAGACACGTTGGATGTCCGCGTGAGGCTTTTTCTTTGCGGACGTGAATTCGCTATTTGGAGGATCACGTATGAGTCTATTTCCGTTTGCCGAATACTGGTGGTTTTATCTCGCATTCACCGGTTTTGTTCTTTTGATGCTTGCGCTAGACCTCGGTGTATTTCACCGAAAGGAACACGAGGTTTCGTTCAAGGAAGCTAGCATCTGGAGCGTCGTCTGGGTCTCGCTCGCTCTTTTCTTCAATTTTCTTCTATATCGCTACACGCTCTGGAAATTCCCGCAGGACGAGCGGCTGATGTCGATCCCGGGCTTCGTGCCCGATGTCGCGGCCTGGACCGTCTCGCTGGAGTTTCTTACGGGCTACATCGTAGAAAAATCTCTCTCCGTCGATAACATTTTTGTCTTCGTCGTTGTATTTGCTTATTTCGCTATACCGGCAAAGTACCAGCACCGGGTCCTCTTTTATGGCATCATCGGCGCACTTATTTTCAGGGCGATCTTTATCGGGATGGGTTCGTGGCTGATGCAGTTTCATTGGGTGATCTACCTTTTCGGCGGCTTCCTCATCCTGACCGGCCTGAAGATGATGTTCGGGCCCGAGAAGGAGATCGAACCCCAAAAAAATCCGGTAATCCGCCTGTTTACGCGGTTCATGCCCGTGACCAAACAATTGCACGGCAAGAACTTTTTCGTCCGCGAGAACGGGCGTTGGGCGGCGACGCCATTGTTTATCGCACTACTTTTCCTTGAAATGACCGACGTCATCTTCGCGGTCGATTCGGTCCCGGCGATCTTTGCCATCACGGCCGAGCCGATGATCGTGTTCACCTCGAATATCTTTGCGATCCTCGGTCTGCGGTCTATGTACTTCATGCTCGCCGGAGCCGTCAGCAAGTTCTACCTATTGAAGTACGGGCTTTCGGTCGTGCTGATCTTCGTCGGGCTTAAGATGGTCTGGCTTAA
The DNA here is from genome assembly GCA_016716365.1 of Chloracidobacterium sp. GTDB lineage: Bacteria > Acidobacteriota > Blastocatellia > Pyrinomonadales > Pyrinomonadaceae > OLB17. The sequence continues at coordinate 104,455 of JADJWM010000006.1, forward strand.
TGACCTGTTCGGCGGCAAGTTCCCGGTGACCTGGTCGCTCGCATTCATCTTGACTACGATCGCGATATCGGTCGTCGCCTCGCTGGTAGTCCCTCGTAAGGAAGCGGCAATGGCCGCGGGCGACGCGGTGCCCGATTAGGGCATCCTTATGCCGCGGCCGCAGCTGTGCTAAACTTTCGCCGAGTTATGCAAAGCGAAAGTTCAATACAGGAGATCTACTCGCCCGAAGGGATCTGCTTCGGCTGCGGCCCGGCCAACGAGCAAGGCTTAAGGATCCGCAGTTTCGAAGAGGACGGCGAGTTCGTAGCTGAATGGCGTGCCGAGGGTTTTCATCAGGCATTCCCCGGCGTCCTGAACGGCGGGATCATCGGCGCTCTCCTCGATTGCCATTCAAACTGGGCCGCGGCCATCCACCTGATGAAAAAGGCGGGCGAGGATAGGCCGCCCTGTACGGTGACCGCGGAATTCCACGTAAAACTGCTGCGTCCGACGCCTGTCGACGGTCCGATCACGCTCCGTGCCCGCGTTGTCGAATCTACGGAAGACCGTGCTACCGTCGATGCCGAGCTCATTGCGGGCGGCAAGGTCTGCGATACCTGCCGCGGCGTCTTTGTGGCCGTCAAGGAAGGCCACCCCGCCTTTCATCGATGGTAAGGGGACCTTTGACTATGGACAAAGCGACGATCATTGCCGAATTGGACCGAAATTACTCAGGTTTCGCCGAATTTGTTGGCCCTATGCCTGAGGCGGATTTCGTGTTCTCACTAAACGGGGAAAAGTGGTCGGCGGGCCAGCAGGCAGATCACCTCTGCCGTTCGCTGGCCCCGCTAAACAAAGGGCTGAAGGCTCCGGAATTTGTTCTCAAGACAATGTTCGGCAAGTCCGACCATCCGTCCGCCACCTACGATGAGCTTGTCGCCCGCTACCGCGAGGCATTGTCGGCGGGTGGGAGCGCTCCGGAACCGTTCCGGCCGGACGCGATCGCCTTCGAGGAAAAGGACCGCGTTGTCGAAGAGCTTCGTCAACAGGTAGAAACGCTTTGCAGGAATATTGAAAAGTTCGACGAAGAGAAACTCGATCTCCTTGTACTTCCGCATCCGCTTCTCGGCAAACTGACCCTTCGCGAAATGTTCTATTTTACGATCTACCACGCGGAGCATCATCACCGGCATACCGAGCAGAATCTGGCTCAGCGGCAGCCAGAACTGGCCTGATCAATTCATCGTACTGGGGCGTAAGGGCAAGCTTATCCAGCCACGCCGACTGCTCGCGCATCAGGGAAGGCAGATGGACGACGTCTGAGAGCGCATAATCGACCAGATCATCCGTCCAAACGCCGTCCCATTTCCGCGTGAATTTTGCCCGCTGCGATTTGTCCAGATCGACCGCGAAATAGCGATAGAGCGTATCGGCAAGCGATGCCGATTGCCTCGCTCCCCGCGTCAGGACCTTTTCCGCGATCATCGTATCGAAGACATTTTTGACAACATGCCCTGCGGCGGAAAGAAATTCCAGGTCGAACCGGGCGTTGTGGAAGATCTTCGTTATCCTTTCATCGGCGAGAAGTTCGCTGAGCGGGCCCATCTTTATTCCCTCGCTTAGCGGGACCAGGACGTTGAACTCGCCGTCAGAGAATTGCACCGAATAGAGCCTGCCGGAACGCGGGTTAAGCCCAGAAGTTTCCGTATCACACCCGAGTGCTTCGGCACAGCAGAGCCGCTCAAACGCCGCTGCGAGTTCGTCGGGAGTTCTTGTGATGGTGACTTCCATTCTCACGTTACTTAGTTTCACGCATTGCCGCGCGCGAAGCAATTCAGCTTAAAAAAGGCACGGCCGCATCCGCTCCTATCGGGGTTCGTTGTATGATTGAAAGACCGTTCGAACGGCTATGGCAACAATAAACGAAATTGAAGTGCGGGTCCTCGGCAGCCTGGTCGAAAAACAGTTGACCACGCCGGAGTATTACCCTTTGACCCTGAATGCCCTGACCGCGGCTTGCAACCAGAAGAGCAACCGCGACCCTGTGATGTCGCTTGGTGAGAGTGAGATCCTGTCCGCTATCGACAGCCTGCGGGACAAGAATCTCGTTTATCTCTTTCACGGAAGCACCAGCCGGACGGTCAAATACAAGCATATGCTGCCGAGCGTTTACGAACTGGACGAGGCCGGCACGGCGGTAATGACCTTGCTGATGCTTCGCGGGCCGCAGACCGCGGGCGAGATCCGCGGCCGCTCGGACCGGCTGCACGAGTTCGGTTCGATAGGCGAGGTGCAGGAAATGCTCGATGAACTTGCCCGCCGTGACGAGCCTCTTGTGATCAAGCTCGAGCGGCAGCCGGGGCAGAAAGAGTCCCGCTACGCACATCTTCTCAGCGGCCCGGTCGATCCGGGTATCCAGATTTCGCCCGCTTCGCCGGCCGGATCGCACGGTTCTGCCCGAAGCGGTCTTGAGGATGAGGTCCGCGAACTTCGAGAGGAACTGAATAAACTTCGAGAGGAATTCGACAAATTTAGGAGCGAATTCGGATGAGACAAGGCCTAGTGGCCCTTTAGGTGAAACTCAAGGGCGTTTTTGAGGGTGTCGATCTCGACCGGCTTGTAAATGACGCCGGAGCAGCCTGCCTTCCTCGCCTGCTCGCTGACGTCTCGAAACGCGGTCACGGCCACGATCGGCACCAGTGCCAATCCGTCGATCTTCTTGATTATCGACGCCGTCGATAATCCATCGAGCAGCGGAAGCCCGATGTCCATCAGGATCAGGTCGGGGTGGAACTGTTCGGCCTTATCAATGGCCTCGTAGGCACCGGCCGCCTCGATCACGTTGTGCCCCTCGCCTTCCAGAAGCACCCGCATCATTGCACGGCTGTCTTCGAAATCCTCAACCACCAGGATCGTTTTCCGCATTTCTTCCCCTTGTCCGTTGTGATAAACGCTGTTGTTATTCTATTCCCATCGGGCGGTGAAGGGCAACTCGGCCGCCGTTAAGGCTGGAGCCGGCTGGTAAGACTGAACTCTTTGTTGATGCTCTGCTCCGGATCGGCCGCATCGCTTGCCGTTATTGTAAACGTCGCTGTACCTATGATCCTTGCCCGCCCGCGAATCACCCCCGCAGCGGGGTCCAAAACAAGGCCCGGAGGCAAAGCACCCGATGTGATCGACCAGGTGAAATTTCCCGAACCGCCGGCGGCGGCAAGCTCCTGGTGATAGGGACGGATGCGGACCGGATTCGGGAGTCCATTCGTCAGGATCTGAAGCGGGGCAGATGCGAATTCGAACGCACCGATGTCCACCACTCCTGCAGAAGGCCTTGCTTCGCTTAACTGGTGCAGAACGTACTGGCGGACGAGTTCGTTGCTTGGGATCACGGCCGGATGCAGCCCAGTGCCCGCATTCAATGCGGCCGAGCCTTCCGCGAGCTTGAAATTCTGCGACGACGCGTCGACAAAGCCGGGTGACGAGCCCGTGACCATCGTCCCGCCGCCCGTCACACTACCGCTGAACGACGAACCCTCGTGCGAATTCCGCCAGCCGGTCTTTGCCCAATTGTTCGCCAGCGTCAAGGTTCCCGCCTCGGCCAACATCGCCAGGCTTGTTCCGGCGGCCGTGTTGAAATAGATATTGTTACGGGCATCGGCATTTTCGTCGTTCGTCGAAAGCCGCATCACCACCGTCGTTCCCGCCCTGATCGAATAAAGCGTGTTGTTATAAAAATACAGCGTCCCCTTTCGGTAGTTTGCGGTCGTACCGCTATCACCGCCGTAGTGGACCGATTGATTATTTCCGCCGTCCTGCTTTATCAGAACGTTGCCGTAAACGAATGTGGATCGATATTCGGGGGCGTTCCTAATGATCGAGCTGTCCTCGCCGTCCACCATATCGATATTGCGGTTTCCGCCCTCTATCCAGTTATAGCGAACGACCAGCCCCGCAGAACGGTCCTTCAGATTGACGCCGGGAGCCCCCGACCGCAGCGGCCCGAAGCGATTGTATTGAAACGTGATGCCGTAGGCGGCCGTGTAATTATTGTGCTGGAATATACTTCCGGACACGCCGTTGCCGAATATGTAGTTTCCTTCGACAAGTATGTTCCGGGAAACGGCTTCGTCGCTTGACGCGACAAAAAAACCGTTCGCACTGTCGTGGATCCGGCAGTTGCGGACGGTGATGTTCTCGCCCAGTTCGACGAAGATCGAGGATGCCGACGTCGAATAAGACTGGACGGCACCCGAGTCGTCCGTGAACGTATAACTCGGATGCCCGCTCCTTATCTCGAGGTTTTCGATGACGATGTTGGACACCAAAGTGCTTGAAGGAACGTTCGACCCGCCGATCTTGATCACTCCACGGTTTTCGCTCCAAAAATTCAAACCGGCCGGCGTCACGGCGCCGCGGCCGTCGATCACCGGGAGTTCTCCGTTAGGGCCCGGTACGCCGCGGATGATGATCGGGGCTTGCAGCGTCCCGCTGCGTCCGATCACCCATTTCTCTTTGTACTCACTCGGCCGCCAGTGGATCAAGACGAGATCGCCCGGTTGAAGCGTCGCCCACGGCACCTGTGCGATGGATTCCATCGCCGTGCCGGGTTTCACTTCGTAAACCGCAGAATAGGCACTCGCCGATAAAGCATTGAACAGTATCAGGATCGTTGGGAGAAGAAAAAGGCGGGATGATCGAGGGTTAGCTATGCGTTCAAACACATTTAACATTATACAAATTTATCACTCCGATCGATCCTTCGTCCACGAAAAAAAGGGCCGGCACCAAGGCCGGCCCATTGGAGGGTAGTATCGCGTTTGCCAGTTTATCGTCGGACGCCGATCCGCTTCTGGACCAACTGCTCGACCGTTATGTTAGGTTCGGTCGCTCGTGCCTCGCGGACGTACGCGGCGTCGATCTTAAAGATGCGGAGTTTAACGACGTCCTCCGAGGTCAGGTCGGTGAGGCCCTCGGCCCTCAATTCCGCCAGGAATTCGGGCGTCACCTTGAAGATGCTGAACTTGACCAGGTTCTCAAAACTCTCGGTCCCAAAACCCATATCCCGCGTTCGTCGAACGAACTCGGCATCGATCTTGAATATCCGCGCCTTGACCAGGTCTTCCATGCTGAGGTTCGGGAATCCCGTCGCTTTCATCTCGGCCATGAACTTGCCGTCGATCTTGAAGATAGCGGCTTTGAACAGGTCGTCGGCATCTAGGTTCGGGAAGTTTGCCGAGCGAAGGTCATCAGCCAGAGCTACGGTCACATTCACAGCTGCGGCAGAGAACAGGCGGTCTTCCAGCGTGTCGTGGCCGTTCTTTGATCTTTTTGCTTCAAAGTCGAAGCCCCGTGCCCTCATGTCTTCGACGAACCTCATGTTCGGGGTGAACCGGAACGTGCCCGAGCCGCGTCCGTTGGTGAACGTGCCCTCGCACTCGATCGTCCCGGCTTCGCGGACCAGCCGGAAACTGACCCGACCATTCTCGGTCTCGCTTGCGCTCAGACCCTGAAGTTCGTCGAATCCAAAGCTCGTACCAAAGTTGTTCTTTCCGCCGCGTTCGCTCTGCCGCGAGAATTGTAAATGGATCTTATCGGTCCTTTCCTTCTTCTTATCGGCCGTCCATTCGCCCGTGATCGTTCCCTGTGACAGGACGGTGCCTGAACTCACGAACATCACGAAAAGGGCGAGGCCCATTAATACAAAATTTGCTTTCTTAAGCATGATTTCCTCCGTTCCACATTATTGTGAGATATCGATCAGTCAAATGAGGAACACCACGCGGCCTGCGTTTGTGACAACGAAGGATGTGTCCGGGAGCCGGGCCCGTTTTCGGACGAGCCCCGTAAGCATGCGAAAAAGGCCGCGAAGGGTTGGAAACCCATCGCGGCCGAATGAATAGATCTTACTGGCCTAGGTTCGGCGCCGTGCCGGCGTCTTCTGCGGGGTTAACTTCTGCTCATTCTTCAGGAGGTCGACCGCATCTTTGACGCTTGTCTTCAGCCGGTGGGTGTCCGGTGCTGTATCTATGAACTTCTGCATGAAGTTCAGGCCTTCCTGCATCTGTTCTTTGTCGTTATTGCCATAACCGAGGCTGAAAAGACAGAGGCCGGCACCGGCAAGTGCATCGATGTTTTCACCGGCCGCAAGGATCCGTTTGTAGGCCGCGACCGCCGGATCGCATTCGCCGTTCTCACGGAGAATATCGCCGAGGATCATATCCGCGTTGGCCTTTTTCACCGGGTCCGTCTCGGCAGCGACATATTCGGTGATGATCGCCGTCGCTTCCTTGCTCTTTGAATTGTCCACCTGCCCGACCGCCTTCAGCCGATGGATCTCCATCGCGTTGGTCAACAGTTCCAGGGTGACCGCCGCCCGGACCTTTCCTTCGTTGGAGTCCGCCGGGGCCGGCGCGGCCTTGATCACGGCCATGGCCATATCAAAAGCCTTGAGGCCCTCGTCATAATCGGCGTTTGCTGCTTCGTATTTCGCACGGCGTGCCGCCGCGTCCGAATTAGCTGCACCTGCGCGATATGTCTCGTAACCCCGGGCCTTCAACGCGACCATCTTACCGTTCAGCATCACGGGCGTGCTTCCCACAAAATCGGGCACGGCCGCGACGCCCTCGCTGAATTTCGCGATCGCGGTGTTATAATCCTTCGCTTTCAATGCCGCGATACCGTCAGAATTGGCTTTCGCGGCGATCGCATCGCCTTCCTGGATCTTCTTATTTTTAGCGGCAACTTCGGCGGACTTTTTCTCGAACTCGGCCTGTTCCTTTTTCTGCTCCGCGGTCAGTTCGCCGGTGGGCGTTACCGCCGAAAGAGCCTGCCTTACTTCTTCTTCGGTCAGCTTTCGACCGTCGCCCTCGGTTACACTGATGACGATATTTTCTCGGCCGGCACGGACACCCGGTTCGATCTTCGGGCTAATGCCCGTGCCGCTTACCGCCAAAGCGAAGGTCTGTCCGAAAGGCAGTTGAACGAACGTGAAGGCACCTTTTTTATCGGTCTTGGATGCGGGCATCCTGCCGCTTGTCGTGTCGGTCCTGTAAACCTCTACGACCACGTCAGCGACCGGCACGACCGTACCGTCGGCCTTTGTAAGCTTCACCTCACCGCGAACCGGAGCACCCTGAGCAAGGGCACCTCCGGCAAAAACCACCGTGCTCACCGCCACGGCCAAACATGAAAGAAAGATCTTGCGAAACATTTCGAAACCTCCGCCTATTTTCGGGAAATGGCACCAAACCGTTTGGATGCCGCTCCCGGTCCATTGGTTTAATACTTTTCGGTCATTCTACCCCAAATCACGGTTAAATCGAAGCAAACGGGCGGACCATCTACCGGCGATCGGAGCGCATTTTTGAGCACTGAGCCGCTGTGCTATCGTGATTGATTGCCGGTACCAACGGGCCGGAATGCGATTATGTCGGAAAGCGTGTTCAACTTCTACTCCGGGCCGGCGATCCTGCCAGCGAGCGTCCTTGAGAAAGCCGCGGCGGAACTTCGCGATAACGGCGGCGGGATCAGCGTAATGGAATTGAGCCACCGATCGAGCCGATTCATTTCCATTCTTCGTTCGGCAGAGGCCCGGATCCGTGAACTTCTTGCCATGCCGGAGAATTATCGGGTCTTCTTCCTGCAAGGCGGCGCAAGCCTTCAATTCTCGATGGTCCCGATGAATTTCCTCAAAGGGGGTTCTGCCGATCACATCGTCACCGGGGCGTGGAGCGAGAAAGCAGCGGCCCGGGCGTCGGCCTTCGGCAGAGCGGCAAAGATCTACGATAACGAAGAAAGCGGCCGGTCGGCCATACCCTCGCAGGATGAACTCAGGTTCTCGCCGGGTGCGTCATACATCCACTACGTGTCGAATGAGACCATTGACGGTGTTGAATTCGGATACGATCTCGACGGCTTCGGTACCCACGTCATTTGCGATGCATCGTCGAATATCCTTTCCCGACCGATCGATGTCGAGAAATATTCGATGATCTATGCCGGGGCTCAGAAGAATCTCGGGCCGAGCGGCGTCACCCTCGTCATGATCCGCGACGACCTTCTTGAATGTGCCCAAGGCCCATCCGGGGTCCTCAATTACAAGTCTTATCTCACCGGTGACGGGATGCCCAACACGCCGAACACGTGGGGCATTTACATGATCGACCTGGTTTGTGAATGGCTTCAGGAGAAGGGCGGCCTTGCGGCTGCGGCGAAACGAAACGAGGAAAAGGCCTCACTGCTCTATTCCGCGATCGACTCGAGCGACGGCTTCTACCGGCCGAAGGCCGAACGAAACGCCCGCTCGAAAATGAACGTCACTTTTCGCCTTCCCACGACGGAGCTTGAAGCGAATTTTTGTGACCAGGCTGAAATTGCTGGCCTGATCGGGCTTCGGGGGCATCGTTCGGCCGGCGGAATTCGTGCGTCGATCTATAATGCGTTCCCGGTCGAAGGCGTTCGGGCACTGACCGAATTCATGGACGAATTTGCACGCGAGAACGGTTGAAAGCCCGGGGCCGAACAACGGCTTCGATCCCGCATCACTTGGGCTCCCATTCCTGCCCGATGATCGCATTCAGCAATGCCGCCTCTTCCTCTTCGCTCACCGTCCGCAGGTCGATAAGTACCCGCCCGGCGTCGATCCGTGCGATGACCGGCGGGTTCGCCAGCCGAAGCCTCGATTCGATCTCGCCTTCGCTCAGGCCGGAATGTGAAAACGCGATCGCGGCCGTCGCAAGTTCCGCATCCGGCGAAGTCCCGCCTCCGGCGGCCGAAACGCTCTTCACGACCTCGATGGTCCAGCCATCATCTTTAGTCAGGTGTCTCACCAGTTCCTTCGCAAAAACATCCGATCGGCGGGCGATCGACGCTTCATCAAGCCCAAGCATTCGCAAGACCGGCAATTCTGTTTCGTGCCGGCCATTAAGATATGATTCAAGGGTCCCCTCAAGAGCGGCCGTGATCGTTTTATCGACTCGCAGCGCGCGGAACAGCGGATCGCGTGCCAGGCTGTCAACGAGGTCCCGGCGGCCCGCGATGATCCCGCACTGCGGCCCGCCCAGAAGTTTGTCACCGCTGAAACTGACCAGGTCCGCCCCCGCCGCGATTATTTCCCGGATGACCGGTTCGTTCCTGATACCGATCGAGCTCATATCGTTAAGCGCTCCCGAGCCTGCGTCTTCAAAAAAGATGACGCCTCGTTCGTGGGCAAGCTTTGCCAGCTCGCGGGTTTCCGGGGCTTTTGTGAAACCGCTGATCCGGAAGTTTGATGGATGGACCTTCAGAAGGACCGCGGTTTTGTCATTGATCGCTTCGGCGTAATCGCGCAGATGGGTTCTGTTCGTAGTCCCGACCTCTTTCAGTACGGCCCCCGAACGTTCCAACACGTCCGGGATCCGGAAGTCGCCGCCGATCTCGACCAGCTCGCCGCGGGAAACTATCACCTCGTGTCCGCGGGCGAATGCCGAAAGGATCAGAAACGCAGCCGCCGCGCAGTTATTGACCACGATGGCCGCTTCAGCACCGGTCAGCATCTCGATCGACGAGATCACTTTGCCGCCTCGCGTTCCGCGCCTTCCTTTGGCGATATCGTATTCGATTGTAGAGTAGCCGGCCGCCTCGGTCATTGCTTCGACGGCCCTCGATGACATCGGCGCACGGCCGAGATTTGTGTGGATCACGACGCCTGTCGCATTGATGACCCGACGCAGCCCGCTCTTTCGTTCCGCGTCGGCCGATGCGGCGGCCTCGGTCAGAACCGCGGTGCGAAGCGACTCACGCGAGCCGGCATCTGGGCTTTCCTTTTTCAGTACCCGCGACCGAACGTTCGCGACAGCGTCCCTTACGTATCTGAGGGCTCGCTCGCGGCCGAACTCTTCCGTCAGCTCCGCGATCGCCGGGTCGCTAAGCAGTTCGTCGACCGAAGGTATGTTCGATAGTTCAGTCACTGTTTTCATTCGCGTTCCGATCCGTCCGCTCACGCCCCTTTCCCGGTTCTCTGGAAACCCGGTCAGTTTGCTTGTTTATTATAAATAGAAGCGTCTCCCGCACTCTCCTCTGATCCCTCATTATGGTAATGGCATCGAGCAACATCAATCGCCGGTCTGCGAAAGCGGCCGAGGACGCGGCCAGTTTCGATCAGCATCTTTCACGCCTCGACGACGACATTCGAAAACTGAAGATCGAATTCGACATCTATTTTAACGGTTCGACCAAGGGCCGGCGTCCGCCGCTCGAGGCACGTGCCCGGCTCGAGGCGTTCATCCGCCGACTTTCGGACAATCGGTCGGTTTCTTATGCACAGCGTTACCAATTGGGCATGCTCGTCTCCCGCTACAGTTCGTATCGTGAACTATGGCGGCGGCTGATGCGGACAAAAGGCGAAGATCTTCTCTAGAAGAAAGAAGGCGAACCGGGTTATCAGGTTCGCCTTTATTTTTTTGTTGGAGCAGTGTGGGGCAGCTCAAAATGCAGATCTGACGGGCTTTACGCGAGTCAGGCAAGCTTCATAACATTCTCCGCCTGCGGCCCTTTGGGGCCGTTTGTGACCTCGTACTCGACCTCCTGTCCCTGGATCAAAGTTTTATATCCGTCGCCGGTGATCGCGCTGTAATGGACAAAAATGTCCTGCTCGCCGGGCTGTTCGATAAACCCGTATCCTTTTGCATTATTGAACCACTTGACCATTCCTACTGCTTTAGACATCTTCCACTTTCCTCCTGCAAGCTTCGCTAGACTGTTTCATTTCCACCCAATTTGGGCCGGTTCGTCATCCCGGCCGACAAATGAACCAGGTACCGTGACGCAGCCCGACGGCCGCGGCACGCAGTTCTATTCCAGTTCGAAGGCCATCGCCTCCAAATGAGAATCAATCTTAAACTACAAGATTAAAGGGCTTTACTGTTTGATTGTCGATTGACGAATGAGAATTTAACGTCATTTCCGCCGTGTGTCAAGAACTTTCTTCCGCGAACGCCAAAAATTGCCCGTGATTGACTTCATTTTGCCGATAAACGATTATTAGGCTGGCCGGCCAAGATACCCGCTGCCAATTCGAATGTCGCAAGAATACGGTCAAGACGCCCCGCTCTCTTACAACAAATACCTGAAGGTCAAGGAGCTGATCCGGCTCCAGGAAACCCTGTCTAATCCTCAGAGCCACGACGAACTCCTGTTTATCATCATTCATCAGACCTACGAGCTTTGGTTCAAACAGCTTCTGCACGAGCTTGATGCCTGCATCGGATGGGTCAACGAGGGCAGGCTGTTCCGGGCAAACCATTCGCTCCGGGGCGTGCTTTCGATCGAGCGCATCCTGGTCACACAGATCCATATCCTTGAATCGATGGCGCCGATCGGCTTTCTCGAATTTCGCGACAAACTCAATCCCGCCAGCGGTTTCCAATCGATGCAGTTTCGCGAGTTGGAATTCTCCTCCGGCGCCAAGGACGAAGCGATCCTTCGGTCATTCAAAGACGACGAATTCGCCCTCGAACGGCTCAAGCGCCGATTTGCATCGCCTTCACTTGCTGATGCGTTCTGGTCTTTGCTTGAACGCAACGGGTTTTCCGTAAATGATCACGACGAACGCGTCAAGACAATTGTCGAGATACTGACCCACCCGGAAAATTACGCCGACATATATAACATGCAGGACCTTCTGATCGAACACGATGAACTGATCATCTCGTGGCGTTACAACCACATTCAGATGGTCGAACGAATGCTCGGGATGAAACGCGGGACCGGCGGGTCCGAAGGCGTCGGCTACCTGATGACTACCCTGAAGAAGAAGTTTTATCCCGAACTGTGGGAAGCGCGAACGCATCTTACTATCAATGAACGGACCGATGAAGTATAAAGCTCTGATCTTTCTCGCCCTTGTTCTTACCTGTTGGACGGCCGTCGCCGCCCAGTCCGGCGAAACCGTCCGCCTGACGATCCTTCATCTGAACGACACTTATCAGTTCACCCCTGTCGATGGCGGAAAACGCGGCGGCCTGGCTCGCGTGATGACGCTTAAGAAAGATGCCGTGCGAGAGAATCCGCATACGATCATGACCCTCGGGGGCGACACGCTCTCGCCTTCGGTCGAAACGCGAACCTATCGCGGCAAACAGATGATCGACGCGTGGAACAAGGTAGGGCTTGATTACAGCGTGCTTGGCAATCACGAATTCGATGTTCGGACAAACGAACTTCTCGACCGCATCAAAGAGTCCGAATTCAAATGGCTCGGCTCGAACGTCATCGATTCCCGAACGGGGAAGACCTTCGCAGACCTGCCGTCTTTAGTCGTCCGCGAATTCGGCGGCGTCAAGGTCGGTTTTTTCGGCTTGCTGCTGCCCGAGACCAAGGAAACGTCGTCGATCGAAGACCATCTTCAGGTGACCGATTACTGCAAGGCCGGCCAGGATGCGGTCGCAAAACTTCGGGCGGCCGGGGCGAACACCATCGTCGCGGTGACCCATATGTTCATGGGCCAGGACAAGAAACTTGCCCAGTGCGCTCCCGGCATCGACCTAATTCTGGGCGGCCACGAACACACTCTTCTTCAGTCGTCGGCGAACGGCGTGCCTATATTCAAGATGTGGGCGGACGCGCGGGAGGTCGGCAAATTCGATCTCTTTATCGACAAGAAGACCGGCAAGGTCACCAGCATGGACTGGAAGATCATCCCGGTGACAGATCAGATCCCTGAGGCGCCTGAGTTTGCTCCTGTCGTTGCGAAATACAAGTCGTTGCTCGACCAGCTTGAGATACGGGTGGGCGCGACGGCTGTGCCGCTCGACGCTCTCTCGCACTCCGTTCGGACAAAGGAAACCGACATCGGCAACTTCATCGCGGACGCTTATCGAAAAGCCGTCGATGCCGACATCGGCTTCGTCAACGGCGGCTCCATCCGGGCCGACCTTTCCTACAATCCCGGCCCGCTGACCAAGCGTGACGTGCTCTCGATGCTTCCCTTCAACAACCCGATCGTGAAGGTCGAGGTGACCGGAAAGCTGTTGATGGAGATCCTCGAACACAGCGTGGCTCGCTCGGCCGAAGACAATGAACCCGGGCGCTTTCCCCAAGTCTCCGGTTTGAGATTCACCTTCGACGCCAGTAAACTTCCCGGCCAACGGGTCACCGAAGCTTACGTTGGCGGTAAACCGGTCTCGGACGATGCGGTCTATACCGTCGCCACCTCCGATTTCCTCGTCTCCCGCGGCGGCGACGGCTACACGATGTTCAAGGACGCGAAGGTCCTTCTCCCCGCCGACCAAGCACCGAAGGACTCGGACGTTTTCGAAAAGGCGATCAAAGATTCACCCAACGCAACGATCTCGCCGCGTGTCGAGGGCCGGATCACTCGATTAAATTGAACAAATTCCAGGTGAATGACGGGAAAGATATGGACGAATCGGATGTTCGAAGCAGAGTCGGGGCAAGATAACGGAAGGGGCGATTGAAAGACTACTATGCCTGAGCGATTGTTCTCTGATAGCCGGCTAAGGCCCTGCGCTAAATGAAGGCCTGAAATACCTCATTTGAAAACAACATACCTCGCCTGGTGAGCCGCAAACGGCCCGCCGCGATTTCAACTAGGCCTTTGTCTTCGAGGTCTTCTGAACTTCGCGCGATATCAGTCCCGAAACGATTTTCGTATTCGCCGATGTCGATCCCCTCGTTCAGACGCAGGCCGAGAAAGGCAAACTCCGAGCCAAGATCGATCTCTTCGCGAAAGACCTCCGCCGTGCCCTTCGACTCGATCATCTCAACATATTTTGCCGTGTCGCGGTCGTTGGCGTATCGCTCCTTGCCATCGAACGAATGTGCCGAGACGCCGAACCCGAACACCGGTTCGAGCCGCCAGTACTTTGTGTTGTGCCGCGACTCGAAACCCGGTTTGCAGAAGTTCGAGATCTCGTATTGCTCGTAACCGGCCTCGGCCAGGCGGTCCAACATCACCTCGTACATCTCCGCCGCGATCTCGTCGTCGATCGGCGTCCGGCGGCCGCTGCGGACCTGTTCGGCCAGCGGCGTGCCCTCGTGGATCTCCAGCAGGTAAAGCGAGAGGTGCTCCGGCTGCATCGCAGCGGCCTCTTCCAAATTCCGCTTCCAGTCATCCAGGGTTTGCCCGGGAAGGCCGGCGATCAGGTCGAAACTGATGTTGTCAAAGCCCGCATCCCGCAGCAGCTTGAATGTCGTCCTCGCATCGTTCGCATCGTGTCCGCGGGCGAGCAGTTTCAGATCGCGGTCGTTGAACGTTTGCACCCCGAAGCTCGCACGGTTGATGCCCATTTCACGATACGCCGCGAGCGTCTCGGCCGTGACCGTCGCCGGGTTCATCTCCATCGTGACCTCGGCGCGTTCCGCCACAGAGAACACAGAGTTCACTGAGGCTAATATCCGGTCGACCTTCTCCGGCCTTAACAGCGACGGCGTCCCGCCGCCGAAATATACTGTGTTGACAGAGGCCGTAACACGACCGGTAGGGAGTGTGCCCGTTTGGCCCGCGATTGATGGGGCACACTCGCTACCGCTCGTGTTACCGCATTCGATCTCACGACACAACGCATCGACATACCTCTCCACCCCCGCCGGATCGCGATAAACATCGGTCGCAAAATCACAGTACGAACACCGCGATTTGCAGAACGGAATATGGAGATAAACACCTGCAGCCATCGTGTTTCAAATTTACCACCCTCGAAAAGGAATTTGTTGCTCCAATAGGGAAACGGGAACTACAATCAATGCGAGGACGGGTCATCGTTTCAATATGCGAAGTGCTCTAATACTGCTATCGCTCGCTTTCGTTTTAGGATGTCAAACAGTTCCCGTTGATCCTCCCGTAACAGATGCTTCTTTTGAACCACAGGCCGCAACTGCCCCGACGCAGTCGCCATCTCCGACACCGGAGGCACCAGTTTATCCCGGCGTTACCATCGATCAGCAGTTTCCAATAATTCAACACTTCTCAAGTATCGACGACGATGGACGAGAAGGCCAATTGAAGGTCGAAGCCGCTGGTTATACGGTCAATATCAAAGATTACGTGCCTCGTTCATTGGAAAAAGATGGAAAGATCGTTTTCACGTTTAAGAAACGTGAACCCGAAGGCTACTGGGGCACGCTTGTAGCTAGGTCGCAGTTGACCGGAAAGGATGGAGAGCAGATCTACATTGCTGTGTCCGGCCCGGGCGGGGTCTGCTGTACGAATTATTCGATAATCGATGTTTCGCAGGAGCGTCCTAAGTCGATATTTCATAGCGAAGACTTTGGGTCGTTTCGCGATCCGATGGAAATCTTTGACGCAGACGGCGATGGTGTATATGAACTCGTCCAGTTTGATTCTTGCATGCGGTACTTTATGGATGACTGCGGATCTTGCTCGCCTGAGCCGCGAGTTCATTTCAAGTGGAGCAAAACCAAGCGAAAGTACCTTCCGGCACGAGGAATTCAACAAGACTTTGTTCGTGAAGGAATGAGCGAAACCGCAAAATGGATCGTCGAGAAATCAAAGGAGTTCAAGGAGACCAGAGAGATTAATGCCATGGTGGAATTGAATCGTGCAGTTCTCAGCCACGTCGGCAACCTCTTACATATCGGCGAGGAAGCGGAGGCTTGGTCGACCCTAGACAAATACTATGCCGGCAACGATCTGGCCAAAGCGCGACGCGAGTTCAAGCGACGATTGTCCCGCTGCAAATTCTATCAACACCTTAAAGGCAAACGTTGACCTTTAGGCGAGTCTCGTTTCAAGACTAGATTCCCAGATCGTTTCGAGTTTTGAAATGGGTTCGGCGAGTGCTTGGGCACCGTCGATGATAACGGAAAGAATGTCGTCGCCGACGGTGCCGATGATGATGAAAGGCACCTCACCGGCGATCTCGCGGACGCGGTCGAGATTCTCTGGCTTAAAACTTACGACGACCCGCGACGGAGTTTCGCCGAAAAGAAGTGCTTCGGACGAGACGTCGTTTGATTCGAGTTCAATCGATGCGCCCATAGCATCGCGGCCCAAGCTCGAAAAACAGCACTCGGCGATGGCGACGGCGAGGCCGCCTTCCGAGCAGTCGTGGGCGGAATTCAGCAGTTCTGCGTCGGCCATCGCAAGAAGCGTGTCCTGGACCTTTCTTTCCAATTCAAGTTCGATCTGCGGCAGCCGGCCGGATGCGATCATTTCCTCCGTCGACCGACCGAGCACCGTGTGAGCAAATTCACTGACGCTCAGCCCGTCGTTTGCGGACGCAGGCCTGACCGGCCCGAGGATCGCTACAATATCGCCCTCGTTCTTGAACCCCTGCGTGATTATCTTGCGAGTATCATCGATCAGGCCGACCATTCCTATCGTCGGCGTCGGGAGGATGCCGCGGCCGTCGGTCTCGTTATAAAAAGAGACATTTCCAGAAACGACCGGCGTCTCGAAAACCTCGCAGGCCTCCGCCATGCCGTCGATCACGTCCGAGAATGAACGCATCACTTCGGGCCGTTCGGGCGAGGCAAAGTTCAAACAATTCGTCACGGCGATGGGCTTTGCTCCTACACAGGCGACATTCCTTGCCGCCTCGGCGACCGCGTGTTTCGCGCCGTCTTTTGCATCGACGGCCACGTAACGCCCCGGCCCGTCGAGGCACATCGCGATCGCGCGCCGCGTTTCCTTTACGCGAATGACCGCCGCATCCGCCCCCGGCAGTACCGCGGTATTCGTCCGCACCATCGAATCATACTGCTCGTAAACCCAATGTTTGGAACAGATATTGGGCGAAGCCAGCAGGGCCTTCAGGCCCTGTTCCAAGTTCCATGTTCCAAGTTCCATGTCCACTTCCGTCAACTTGGAACTTGGAACTTGAAACTTGGAACTAACCTCGAGCATCGGCCGCTCATACTTCGGTGCCTCGTCGGTCAGCGCCTTGACCGGAAGATCGGCTTCAACCTGACCGTTGTGGATGATCTTCAGCCGGTCGCCCTCGACCACCTTCCCGATCACCACCGCGTCCAGGTCCCATTTGTTGAAGATCTCGACGACCTCTTTCTCGCGGCCTTTGCGGGCGACGATCAGCATTCGCTCCTGCGATTCGCTGAGCATCATCTCGTAAGCGGTCATCCCCGTCTCTCGCTGCGGAACAAGCGTCAGGTCGATCTCGAGGCCGGTGCCGGCACGTGCGGCCATCTCGACCGACGAACTCGTCAGCCCGGCGGCGCCCATGTCCTGGATCCCCTCGATCGCCCCCGACCGCATCGCCTCAAGACACGCCTCGAGAAGCAGCTTCTCGAGGAAAGGATCGCCCACTTGGACCGTCGGCCTTTTTTCCAGGGCCTCTTCGTCGAATTCGGCCGAAGCCATCGTCGCCCCGTGAATGCCGTCGCGGCCCGTCTTCGCCCCGACATAAAGCACGGGATTGCCGACGCCCGACGCCTTGCCGAAAAAGATCTGGTCCTTGCGGACGATCCCCAAGGCAAAAGCATTAACCAGCGGATTCAGCGAATAGCTTTCGTCAAAAATGACCTCGCCGCCGATCGTCGGTACGCCAAAGCAATTGCCGTAATGCCCGATCCCCTCGACACAGCCCTTCAAAATGGATTTATTGCGGTTGTGGACCGGGGAAGGGTCGGCTCCGTTCGAGATCCCTACCGGCTCTGAATTCGCTGCAGCCCGGGCCTTACCTTTATCCTTTATCCTTTCTCCTTTATCCTTTGAAAGCGGTCCGAACCGAAGTGAATTCATCGCCGCAACCGGACGCGCGCCCATCGTGAACACATCGCGGAGGATGCCGCCGACGCCCGTCGCCGCACCTTGAAACGGCTCGATAAAGCTCGGGTGATTGTGCGATTCCACCTTAAACGCCACGCACCAGTCGTCGCCGATGTCCACCACGCCGGCGTTCTCGCCCGGCGGGACGATCACCCTCGGCCCCGTCGTCGGAAGCCTTTTCAAATGCACCCGCGACGACTTATACGAACAATGCTCCGACCACATCACGCTGAAAACGCCCAACTCCGTCAGGTTCGGCTCGCGGCCGAGGGTCTGAACGATCTTCTCGTACTCTTCGGGGGTCAGGTTGTGCTGCTGGACTATTTCAGGTGTGATCGCTGTTTTGTTCATCTTCTGATAACTTCCCGAACCAAAAACAAAACAGTTATCTTAACCCTTTGAAATTGCGATGTCGATTCTTGCAATCGGCGTTTGTGAGATAATGGCAACAAGCGGTTGGAAGTATCGGTTCATGAACGACATTTTATTGACCAAGCGATCGGCCGGCACACTGTGAGGTCAAATGCTATTTTATATGCCGGGACGCTCAGCTGTGGCTTGAGGCCGTGTCCTACACTTTCAAGGTCGATGCTTAGTTTCGTCAGTTTTTTAGAGGTTTACCAGCGCTTGGCGGGAGCAGCGTGTAGCTCATTTTCAGAAACTGAAGATATGAGTTTCGGAGGAGTATGATTGCGCATGGTCTTGGGAAATGTGCGAATCCGAAAAGACTAAAACTCGCACTCGCTGAGCTTGTTCGTTTTCTTAAAAGGACAAATACGAAGTTTTGGCCCACGCAGCTAGATCATATCGCCGACCTGCTCAATGATCCCGAAACGATCGAGGAAGGGCGGCTCAAGCTTGACGACTGTTTCGGTGGAATGGGTTCCTTGAACGACTTGTTATTCACGGAGCTGAATGGCAACCTCCCTCCGGGACACTCCGAAGAGGAGGTCAATCGTGAGTTAGACCTCCTTTTGAATCGTGTTTTCCGAGAGAATCGACTTGCTTCAAAGGGCTGGTGGGACCGGTTGCTCTGGCGATTCTATGAGTTCAAATATCGGAACGAATTGCCGCCGCGAATAAAGAAAGCGTTTGCAAAATGAAGTAATTTGGTCGACTGCGTCCGATCAAGAAAATAGGAACATTACGGCAACGCAGGCGCTCCCATTGCCGCCCATTCTTCTTTGGCCGGGCCGTAGACGCCTGGCACGGTGAGGCCCGCCTGCCGCATCAAAACGGTCATTTGGCCGCGATGATGGGCCTGATGAGCGATCAGATAGAACAGGGTGACACCGCGGGCCCATATCTCGCCGTACATTTCGTCCTTTTCCAGCAGCGTCTCGTCGGTCCAATTCTTCGATACTTCGTCAGACACCGAACGTGCGGCCGTTTCAAATGCAGCCGCGATCTCAGCGGCCGTTTTCGGCTGAGCGTCGTCCGGCCCCGGGCCTTCGATCTTCAGGCCGACATGGCCAGGCATCTCGTTCAGGGTCTGCGTAATATGCCAGCCGATGAATCCCAGGTCGCGGCCGTCCGGCGCCACCTTTTGGCCTAGGGCATCGTCCGTCAGCATTCCAAAGACCTTCCCCGTCGCTTCCACTTCATATTCCCAGGCCCTTGTGAAATCGTTGATCTTTCTGAACATGGTTCGAACTCCTTTGTTTGTAATATGGCTTGATGTTGCATCTATGAAACTACCCGAACGTGATCCGAATGTCAATTCGCGGCACTTGCACTAATACGTTTATTTGAAGGAAGTGAACAACGAGCGGCCGGTATAAGCGAAAACGTTCTCCCGTATGTCCGCCGGGGCCAGACCGTTTTTGAGCGCGGGCCCGTTCGGGCTGATCTGTTTCAGGATGGGGGCAAAGTTCTCTTCACTTTTGTCCAACTGTTCTTTGCCCCGGAATCGGGTTATCAGGATCAGGTCAAAGCCGGCGTTCTTTTCCGACGAGGCCTCGACGAGTTCAAACGAATCGATCACCCCGCGTTTTTTGGCTTCTTCACGATACGCCTTCCAATTGTTCTCGTAAAAATAGAGCACCTCGTCACGGCGGCCATTCTTGATCTTGACGAAATCGGCAACTACAAAAAGGTCATTTGCCGAAGGCGTCGGGGCGAGAAGTTTATCCAAATGGGCCCTCAACTCGGCAGGCTTTACCACGCCTTGATGCGAAAAGACCGTCTTGCCGTCCGGGCCGTAGAGGATCGTCAGCGGGAGCGCTCCCGACCAGTCTTTTGAGACCAGAGCGATCGCCGTCGTCTCGTCCGGGGTGACCAGGAGGTACGTCGGCATCGGGGCCTTCATTTCCGCAAGAAATTTCGGCACGCCCGTGGTCAGCTCTTCCTCAAAGTCCAGGGTTACGGTGATGAAATCGATCTTGCCCTTGTAATCGGCGTCGATCTTCACCAGGTCGGGAAATTCCTCGCGGCACGGGCCGCACCATGTCGCCCAAAAATTGATCAACAGCGGCTTCCCTTTCGGTTTTAGCAGTTCGGGGAACTGCTTCTCGTCGATCTTGGTCACCTGCGACTTGGCCGCGGCCGTGCCGTTGGTTTGGGCTACAACGCTTCCCGCCAGGATAAAGACGGCGGCCAAGGTCATCAAAAGCCACCCGGATAGGATGGCTTTTGAAAATTTGAATGTTGGAAAATTCATTTTGTTGCCTTACCGCCGCCCGCACGCTTGATCGTGCAGCCGAATGCTGCGGTCTTCGTCTTCTCGATCTCCTTACCGGCAAGTTCAGAGTCGAACGCCGTCTTCAGGAATCGTTCCTGGATGTTCTTTCCGGACCGGTCGTTGTCGATCGCTCCGTGGTATTTCAGGACGTTGTTCTTGTCGAAATAGTAGGCCTCCGGCGTCACGGTCGCGCCGAACTTATCGGCAAGCACGTTGCCCTCGTCGATCAGCATCGGGAACTTAAAGTTCTCTGCCGCATCCGAGGTCACCCATTCGAGCGATTCCGCGTCGCGGTTGTTGGCATTGACGCCGATAAAGGCGATGCCCTTTGCCTTGTATTCGGCGGCGATCTCGTCGATCCGCTGAATATAGGCCTTAACGACCGGGCACTGGGCCGAGAGAAAGATGATCACGGCACCGTTCTTACCCTTAAGGTCGTTGAATGAATGGGTCTTTCCGTCCGTACCCATCATTGTAAAATTCTCGAGCTTCGAGCCGATCTCGAGCCCGCCTTTCGCACTAGTAACAGGCGGCGTCAGGACGAACGCAAGCATCGCAAAGATCGTAAAGAAAGCAGTTCCGATAAGCTTCATGGTTCCAACTCCTCGCTTTGGTTTAGGTTTACTGGTTGTTAAGACTAAAGGATATCAGCCAAGTTCGTCTAGGACAACTAAATTCGGCCCTCTGTCACAGACTTCGTCGAACGAACCTGTTTGGATGCTTTGGCCGCGGGGCGGGTTGCCGCCGGGTGCTTGTTTCTTCTGCCGGCCGATGGGCCTTGAAATGCTATAATCCGGGTCTGTAACGTGCCAAATATCGGCGAGATCATCGATAAGTACAAGATCCTTTCGGTCCTCGGTGCCGGCGGGATGGGCCAGGTTTTTCTCGCCGAAGATACGCTTCTAGGCCGAAAAGCGGCACTGAAGTTCCTTTCGGCCGGATCTGCCGGCGATCCCGAACTGCGCGACCGTTTCATCCGCGAGGCCCGCGCCGCTTCTTCGCTCAGCCATCCGAATATCTGCACTATCTACGAGATCCGCGACCACCCGGACGAGCCCTACATAGCGATGGAGTTCGCCGAGGGCGAAACGCTGGCCGCCCTTATCCGCTCGCGACGCCGCAGCAGTTGGCAGGCGGTCGATGTTGCTATTCAGGTTGCCGAAGCACTGTCCGAAGCCCATCGGATCGGCATCGTCCATCGCGATATCAAGCCCGCAAATATCATTGTCGATGCCCGCGGCCGCGTGAAAGTGCTCGATTTTGGCCTCGCGAAACGAATGTCCGGCCTTGCCGGCGATGCTGGATCGCAATTCGAGACCAGTCCGGGCGTTGTGCTCGGCACCGCCTCCTATATGTCGCCGGAACAAGCCCGCGGCCTTCCGGTCGATCACAGGTCCGACATCTGGAGCCTCGGTGTTTGCCTTTTCGAAATGCTAACGGGCACGTCCCCGTTCGCCGGCGAAACAGCGGCGGACACGTTCGCGGCGGTCCTCCGGGGCGAACCGCTGCCGCCCTCGGCTCTGATCGACGGCGTCCCGGACGACCTCGGTGATCTCGTCCTCGAATGCATCAGGAAACCGCCCGATGAGCGGGTCCGGTCCGCCGATGACCTTGTCCGGCGGCTGCGTCTGATCGCCAACCGGATCTCGTCCGGTTCGGATGCCGCATTTGCGGCCCATGCCGATGCCCGGCACGATGAGCCGACCGAGGTTTTCGACGCAGCGGCCGACACGGTCATTAGTTCGGGAGCTTCGTTAAGTCCTGAGACGCCGACCAACCTCACCTCGTTTCAAAGCCGGATGGTGGGCCGCGAGGCCGAGATCGGTGCCGTTACCGGAATGCTGCGTGACCCCGCGGTCCGGCTTATCACCCTGACCGGCATCGGGGGCACGGGCAAGACGACGCTTGCACGGGCGGCCGCCCGTGAACTCCTCGGCGAATTCCCGGACGGGGTCTATTTCGTCGAGATGGCCGACGTCGTGAATCCTGACCTCGTCCTTCCGTCGATCGCACAGCCGCTCGGGATAAAGGACGACGGCGGTTCTGCGCAAGCTGATGTGTTAAAGGCGTTTCTCGCCGGCAAGCGCATCCTCATCATCATCGACAATTTCGAACAAGTGATCGACGCAGCCCCGAGGATCGCCGAGCTTCTTGCATCGGCACCGGGGTTAAAATTGATGGTCACCAGCCGCGAGGTCCTTCGACTTTCAGCAGAGACCGAATTTCAGGTTCCTGCTCTGGGACTGCCTGAGAACGCGGACGTTCCGGCGGAGGATCTTTTCAGGGCCGAAGCCGTTGTCCTTTTCGCCGAGCGGGCAATGTCCGCCAGGCCCGCTTTCGCCCTTTCGGACGACAATATTTCCGAAGTCGCGGCCATCTGCCGCCGTCTCGACGGTTTGCCGCTCGCCATCGAGCTCGCCGCCGCCCGCGCCAAGGTTCTCTCGCCCGCGGCCATCCTCGAAAAACTTGAGCTGGGGCTCGACCTGCTTACCGGCGGTGCACGCGATCTGCCCGAAAGGCAGCGGACGATGCGGGGTGCGGTCCGTTGGAGCTATGGGCTTTTATCCGACGACGAGAAGGCCGTGTTTCGCGATCTCGCCGTATTTTCTGGGGGTTTCCGGATGGTTGCTGCCGAGGCGGTGTGCCAAACCAAAAAGGTCGGCGGCACCGAGATGGCCGACCTGATCGCGTCGCTGATCGACAAAAGCCTCCTTGTTCGCCGGGAAGTTCGCGGCGGCGAGCCTCGATTCCGTATGCTCGAGGTTGTCCGCGACCTGGCGCTCGAAATGCTTCAGGCCGTCGGCGAAGAATCCGCCGCAAGACGCCGCCACGCGGAATATTTCGTCGCGCTGGGCGAACAGGCCGAGCCTCACTTTCAAACGGCCGATTCCGGCGTTTGGCTTGCTCAGCTTGAAGAGGACCACGATAACATCAGGGCCGCGATGCGTTGGAGCCTTGAGAATGACCACCCGCTGGCCGTCAGGCTTGCCGTCTCGGTCCGAAATTTTTGGTTGGTCCACAGCCACCTTCGCGAGGGCTTTGAGTGGCTTCAGGCAGCGGCGTCTCTCGAGA
Source organism: Chloracidobacterium sp. (assembly GCA_016716365.1). GTDB lineage: Bacteria > Acidobacteriota > Blastocatellia > Pyrinomonadales > Pyrinomonadaceae > OLB17. The sequence goes on from JADJWM010000006.1 coordinate 127,926, forward strand.
CCGAGCCGGATCAGGCCCTCCAATTCAAGCTCCTGAATGGCCTCGGGCTTGCGGCCCGGTTCCTGGGCGACCTGGCCACCGCCCGGAGTGCATATGAGCGAGGCCTTGCGGCCGGTACTGCCGCCCGCAATTTGCAGGGGACCGCTCTATCGAACCGCGGGTTAGGGCTTGTGGCGATGCAGCAGGGCGATCTTGCTGCGGCCGGAAGGTATTTTGACGCCGGGCTGGCAATAAGCCGGCAGATCGAGGACAAATACGGCATTGCGATGTCGCTGGCGTTCATCGGCGACCTGGCTCGTACCGAGGGGCGGTTTGCCGACTCGATAGGCCCGTTCACCGAGGCGGTCGGCCTTTTCCGCGAGTTGGAGAACGAGACCGCAACCAGCGACGTTCTTAATAATCTCGGGGCCGCACTTGTGTGCGTCGGCGAACCCCGGACCGCCGCCCCCTATTTCCGCGAGGCCCTCGAAACCGCACACAGCCTCTCGAACCGGATCACGACCTCGTGCTCGCTCGACGGTTTTGCGGCGATCGCCGTACTCGACGGTGACCTCGAGAAAGCCGCCACCCTATTCGGTGCCGCCGACCAGATCCGCAGCGAGATCGGCTATGAGATCGAACCCGCCGAAGCGGGCTTCCGCGACCGTTTCACCTCACTCCTTCGCGGGGAAATGCCGGCGGAGGAGATTGAGGCCGCCTGGGAAAAAGGAAGGAAATTGCAGCTTGAAGAGGCGATCGTCGCGGCCCTCGCCGTGTCCGAGAACGCCCGGGTAGCTGAGGCAAATCAGCCGTAACGCCCGGCCGTTCGACGAACCCTTTACCCGAACAGCCGCGGTACCTGCCGCCTCAACTGTCGGGGTAAAAGTATCTCCATCGCGTCATCGACCGTTACGATCCCGGCCAGGTCGCCTTCGTCGTCAATGACCGGCAGGGCCAGAAGATTGTATTCCGAAATGATCTGGGCGACCTCTTCTGCAGGGTCAGATGTATGCGCCGAGCGGAATTCGTTCCTCATCACCTCGCCGAGGGTTCGCCCCGGATCCGCAAGGATCAGGCTCCTCAGGCTTATCAGCCCGCATATTTTCCAAGAATCCTTCGCTTCCACCACGTAGAGGTAATAGATCATGTTCGGCGTTTCCGCCATTTCGCGGAGACTTGCGATCGCCGCACCCACCGTCATTTCTCTTGGGAAAACGACGAATTCCGTCGTCATCAGCCCGCCGGCCGTGTCGTTGGCGTAAGGCATGAGTTCGGCGACGTCGGCACGCTCTTCGTCCTCCATTAGATCGAACAATTCCTGGGCCTTTTCCTCGTCCATCTCGTCGAGAACGTCGACGGCATCGTCCGGCGACATTTCTTCGAGGATGTCCGCCGCCCTTTCTTCATCCAGTTCCTCCAGAATGCGCGCCTGTGCCTCGGTGGACATCTCTTCCAGCGTGTCTGCCGCGGTCTCGTCGTCGAGGCTCTCGACGACCTCGGTCCTGTGGATCGGTGAAAGGGTCTCGGCAAGCTGCGCGATCTCGACCGGATGAAGCCGCGAAAGCTTGTCCTTGGAGGACTTAAGCTGTACGGTCACGGTCGCCGTATCGGTTGCAAGATACCCGACGTCGGCCCAATCCAGGACCTCGACGGGGGCGTCGGCCCCGTAAAATCCCTTCGGCATCAGCCTTCGCAAGAAGCCTTTAAGGCTGACGTCGGCTCCCGTGACCCGCCAGCTTCCGCCCGTGTCGATTATCTGCACGTCGTTAACGCGGACCACCCGCTTGCCGTCCACGTCGATCAGCTGGTTGTCCAGCACGTCTTTGCCGAGCAGCACCTCGCCCTCACGCCTCTCGAATGGTGCCAGGTCCAGTTTGGCCGAGCTCATCTTAGCTCCGTGAACGTTCAACTCCTCGATATCGCGCTCCGAGATAAAGAAATCCCTACGCCTCAGCCGTGCGACGATCCCGATCACGGGCGGGTATTCCTCGCTTCCGTAACGGACAAGCACGTCGCGGATCGAAGCGATCTTTTCGGCCCGAATGTCCACGATGGGCCGCCCGAGGATCTGGGACAAATAAAGCATCGGGACAACGATAACCTAAACCGCCGAAAATGTTGAGGCCGAACCCGGTCCCGCTGCCGCCCGATTACGGGCGTGAACTTCCTTTTTTCAAACTTATCGCGGCTTCCCGTGGGTTTTTTTGGAAGGGCCGCCTGATTGGCCTTTTCTATTACTTAGGTTCGAGGTCCGTCACTTACCGGGCGGGATTTCCGTCCTTTCTCTCCGTTTCGTCTTAAAGACATTGCAGAGCTTCGATCGGTTCACTGCAGTACCAGATCCCCTCATCAAATGAAAAGATCACTACCGCTCTTTTTGGCTTTCGCGACCCTTTCACTCAGCATCTCGGCCCAGACCGGCCCACGCACGATGGACAATTTTGACCGCTCCCAGGGCGTCCAGGTCTTCCTGCCGCCGGCACCTCCCCAACCGGTCTCAAAGGGGCAGTCTTCGAAGAAGGGCAAAGCCGCCAATATCAAAAAGACCGGGAGCTCGCGTCCCGTAATGCCGGTCGATGAAGGCATGGCGACGCGGGAAATGAACCTGCGGGCCCGCCCGGTCCTTTCGATGGGAACCGGCACAAACCTCAAGGGCTTCACGACCGGTAATCAGCAGCACGATGAATACATCGTTGAATCGAGCAGCCGTTACGGCATCGATCCGCTTCTCATCTACGCCCAGATGCATCAGGAATCGTCGTTCAAAGTAAAGGCCACGTCTCACAAGGGCGCCAGCGGCCTGATGCAGCTTATGCCCGGAACTGCACGTCGGTTCGGTGTGACCAAGATCTACGACCCGAAACAGAACATCGATGCCGGCGTCAAGTATATGCGTTGGCTGCTCGACACATTTCGCGGCGACGTGGTCCTCGCACTTGCCGGTTACAACGCCGGCGAGGGTGCGGTGATGAAATACGGCTGGAACGTCCCGCCTTACCGCGAGACGCGTGAATATGTCCGCAGGATCACGGACCGCTACAACTCGATCTCCGACCCGCGTTACCTGAGTTCCGCCCGAAGGGTAAATGACCAAACTGCCGCACGGCTCGGCCAGAAAGAATCGCGGCCCCTGACCGTCATCGAACCGAACGCGATCGCCGTACGGCTCGACAACGGAAAGATGATCCTCGTGAACCAGTGATATTCCATCGGTCTTCTCCACTCGTCTGTATGACCTGCGGCCGGCTTGCCCGGCCGTTTTTTTGTGCCGGATGTGGGATTGCGTTATCATTTCCCGCAGCGGGCGCTGTTTGATTGCTCTGGCGAAGGAGGCGGCCGCAACCGATATGTTCTGTATTAAATGCGGTGCTGAAAATCCCGAAGACGCAGCCTTCTGCAAGAAATGCGGTGCGCCGACCGTTGATGAGGTCGAAACGCGCGTCGCCCCTCGTCAAAGCGGCCTGCCGGAAGAAAAGGGAAAGGGCCGCATATTTTCGATCACGCCCACGCTCAAGTTCGTGAAGGTTGGCTACGGAGCGACGGTCGTCGGTTCGTTCCTTCTTGTCGCGTTCCTCAGCGTCATACTACCTTCGGTTTCCTGGTTCATCGTGGTCGGCCTTGGCCTGCTGCTGCTTCTCGTCCCGGCCTTTTATCACATAAAACAAAAATTGGTCCGCTATACCCTGACGGAAACTACGATCGAGATCGACCGGGGGTTGATCTCCAGAACGACACAGAATATTCCGCTGCGGCGGATACAGGACGTAACGGTTTCGTCCACATTCTTTCAAAGGCTTCTTGGTTTCGGCGACATCGTGATCGAGAACGCGAGCGAGAATGCCGGACGGGTAGTTCTCGACAATATCGACCGCCCACGAAAATATGCCGACCTCCTGCTCGATCAGATCAGGCACCTCGATGATTGAACCGCCTCTAAAGAGGAGCCTCGATCTCTGTATGAATATTTTCGTGACCGGGGCGGCCGGTTTTATCGGTTCGGCGTTTGTCCGGCACGCATTGGCGGCCGACGCCGGCTGTTCGGTCGTCAGCTTTGATCTGCTCACCTACGCCGGGAACATCGAGAACCTTGCCGGCCTCGATCCGCGGCGGCACTTCTTCATCAAGGGCGATATTTGCGACCGTACGGCGGTGAACGAAGCCCTGCCCGACGATTGCGACGCCGTTTTTAACTTTGCCGCCGAATCCCACGTCGACCGGAGCATCCTCTCGGCAGACGACTTTGTCCGCACGAACGTGCTCGGTACCCAGGTGCTTCTCGACGCGGCCCGCGAAAAAAAGGTCCGCCGGTTCGTCCAGATCTCGACCGATGAGGTGATGGGCAGCCTGCCCGAGAACAGCGGCGAATCCTTCACCGAAGCATCGTCGCTCCGGCCCAACTCGCCATACGCCGCGTCAAAGGCGGCCGCTGAACTCTTCGTCCGGGCCGCCCGCCAAACTCACGGGATCGACACTGTCGTTACCCGCTGCGGCAATAATTACGGGCCCCGGCAGTTCCCCGAAAAACTTGTCCCGCTGATGATCGCGAACGCGTTGAACGATCAACCGCTCCCCGTCTACGGCGACGGCCTGAACGTCCGCGACTGGATCTACGTTGACGATCATTGCAGCGGCGTTTGGGCCGCCTTTGAAAAGGGCCGGAACGGGGCCGTCTACAATTTTGGGTCACGATGTGAAATGACGAATCTCGAGGTCGTCCGGTCGATCCTTGATCTGCTCGGAAAGCCGTATTCTCTGATCAAATTCGTCGATGACCGCCCCGGCCACGATCGCCGGTATGCGATCGACCCTTCGCTTGTCGAGCGGGAACTTGGGTGGAAAGCTTCGGTATCCTGGGATGACGGCCTGAAAAAGACCGTTCAATGGTACGACGAGAATAAACCGTGGATCGACGGTGTGCGGACCGGGGAATATCGCAGTTTCTACAAAGCCGTTTACGGAATGGACCTGGCCAAATGAAGATCCTGATCACGGGTGCGAACGGTATGGTCGCCAGGGCCGCGGCGAACCTCAGCCGCGAACTTGGCGATGAGGTCGCCGCACTTTCGCGTGCCGAACTCGATATTTCGCGGGCGGATGCCGTTCTCGACGCCGTCGCGGGCTTCGGTCCCGACGCTGTCATCAATTGTGCCGCCTTCACCGACGTGGACGGTGCCGAAGCCGATCCCTCTGCGTGCTTTGCCGCAAATTCGGCCGGCGTTGAAAACCTCGCTGCCGCATGCCGGTCGTCCGGTTCGGCCTTCGTGACCATCTCCACCGACTACGTTTTCGATGGCTCGAAGAAAGGCTTCTACACCCAGAGGGACACGCCCAGGCCGCAAGGTGTCTATGCATCAGCTAAGCGTGATGGCGAGATCCGGGCGTTTGCGGCGTATCCGCGGTCCATCATCGTGCGTTCGGGCTGGATATTCGGCGAGAACGGCAGAAACTTTCTCAGCGTCATCCCGGATCGCCTTCGGGCCGGCGACAACCTGACCCCGATAGCCGATTCTTTCGGCACGCCGACCTATACCCCCGATCTTGCTCTCCGGCTCAGGGAACTTGCCGAGGCCGATCTGCCCGGCGTTTATCATGTCGTAAATGCCGGCGATGGCTGCAGTTACCTCGAATTTGCGGAGAAGGTTTGCGAGATCGGCGGATTCGATAAAAGCCTGCTTCAGCCCGCCTCGTTCGCCGACCTTCAGCGTCCCGCTCCCCGCCCGGTGAGTTCAAAGCTCGCCTGCCTGATCAGTGAAAAACTTGGCTTTCAGCCGCTTCGGCCCTGGGAAAATGCTCTCGCGGAGTTCGTGACGGCCGGATCCGGCCGGGATGGTCGGGTGGTCTGATCGGTGTGCCAGGCGCCGCAAAATCGCCGAAAGTGATCTGTCTGACCTTCGCAACGGGGCGCTCTTGAAGGGTGGTATACACCGGCATCCCGGCTCGCAATGAGCCAGGCCGCGAACTATTTCAAGAATATTAGGTATAGGTTTGTGACCGCGAGAAAAGCCTCCCGAAAGGCGGCCATCCTATGCTCCGGTCGATTTATGGCCGGAGCCGGTCTCTTCGAAATACGGCGTCGCCGTATCGGCCTCGCTCTTGCCGTAGTAATCGTAGTATCCGGAACCGTAGTAATCGTACTCGATCGAGTTCGACCTTACGCCGTTCAGCACCACGCCGTAGATCCGGGCACCGATGTTCCCTAGCCGCTGCTTGAACCGCCGCATCAGGTGCATCGAGCTCTTTCCGGCCATCGCTACGATCACCACGCCGTCCACCAGCGTCGAAAGGATCGCAGCGTCGGTGAACGAAATGGCCGGCGGCGAATCGATGATCACGTGTTTGTAACGGCCTTTCAGGAACTGCAGAAGCTTCTTCATTTCGTCCGAGCTGAGCAGTTCCGCCGGGTTCGGCGGGATCGGGCCGCTGGTGATCACACGCAGTTTCGGCAGGCCCTTGCAGCGTTTGATCAGGTGGTCGGTGTTCGGCTCGCCTGACAGATAATTGGTCAGCCCGGCCGCATTCTCCATGTCGAAATACGAATGCACCCGCGGCCGCCTCAGGTCGCAATCGATTATCACGACGTCGACATCGGACTGAGCAAGCGTGATGGCCGTATTGATCGCGGTCGTCGTTTTACCCTCCGACGGCTGCGACGACGTGACAAGGATTGTCTGTGGCGGTTTGCCCGCCGACGAGAAGAGCAGCGATGTCCGCAAGTGCCGGTATGCTTCCGCCATCGGCGAATTTCGCTCCTCGAGCGTGACGATGCTCGTGGCCGGCACCTCGCCTCCGTTCTTCGACACGAGCGACAACCTTCGCCTTTCGGTCACGTTGTGGTGCGGGATAAGTGCCAGGGTCGGCAGGCCCAGATGACGCCCGATGTCGTCCGAGGTCTTGACCGAATCGTCGAGGTAATCCATCAGGAACGCCAGCCCTATGCCGGCCCCGAGCGAAAGCAGGAACGCGATCAGGATGTTCCTGGTCCTCTTCGGCCCGACCGGGCCCGACGGCGCCATCGCATAGGCGGGGATCTTGATGTTGTCCGGGCTGCTGTTGGCGATCGCAAGTTCCTGCTCTTTCACCCTCTGGCGATACGTGTCGAGCAGGTTCCGGTTGGTTTCGATGCTGCGTTTGAGCGTGGTCAGGCGCGTCTCGGCGACACCCTGATCGCTTGCAAGGGCTGCTTCCCGTTCATAGGCCGCTTTCGCCTGCGCCTCTTCCCGGCGTTTCGAGTCGAGCAGCGATCCCATTTGGACGATGGCTCCATTGATTGCATCCTTGTTGAGTGTCTGCTTATCGCGGTCGATTATTGCCGAGACTTCCTTCTCTGTCTTTTCGCGCGCCGCTCTAAGAGCGGCGATACGCTCATCCTTCTTCTTAACCTCCGAGTATTCTTCAGTGTATTTGACAAGCAGTTCGGCCCTTTCGGTTTCGGCCTGCTGGATCTGCTTGTCGATGTTGCGGATGTCGTCCTGCAGTTTCGCCCTTCGCTCGATTCCCTGTCGAATGGCGTCCTGATAGATCTTGTTCTCGGTGAGTTCAGGGATGGTATCTCCTTGGCCCCTAGCATTGGCGGCAAGAGCGGCGTTGTAACGCGTCTCGAGAGAGCGTCGTTCTTCCATCACCTTCATCCAAGTCTCGCTCAAGCCCTGCAGCCGTCTCGCAAGAAGCTCCTGTCCCTTTTCCATCAAGGGAAGCATTTCCTGCCGCATCAGGGCGATCTGTTCGGCCTCCTGATCGCCTATCGTTTTCTCCAATTCGACGATCGATCGCTCGAGGTCATCCTTCGCCTGTTTCGCTCCCGCGGTCTCGCGCTCGGCATCCTGTGCCTTAAAGATCTCGGCAACCCTGTTCGTGACGTTGGCCGCAAGCGCCGCATTCGTCGTTGTGATCGTCACATCCACCAGGTTCGTTCTTTCCCGCTGCGAGACCGAGAGCCGTCCGGCTAGCATTCCCGCGTAGATCTGGGCGCGCCGTTCCTCCTCCGGCGGAAGGGCTTCTTTCGCCTTAGTGTCAAAATCCGCGGGGAGTTCCGAGATCACAGGAAGCAGACCCGCCGACTCTGCATCGCCCTTTTCGCTCGAAAAGATCGATTTGAACATCGAACCAAAGCCCCTTGACGGGTCCTCGAAGAGGTCCGGATCCTTTTGAAGCCCGAGGCTGACGACCACGTCGTACATCAGGTCGGCATTCTGAAGGAGTTTTAGCTGGGTGTTGTAGTAATTTACGTCGTTCCCGAAATTGATATTGATCGAATCCTTTGACGTCACTTTCGGACGCCGCGGCTCGATCAGCATCTGGGTCGTCGCCATGTACTCTGACGGCAGCTTGTACATATAGAACGCCGCCGCCGCCGTGACCAATATCGTCAGGGTCAGGATCCACGGCAGCCGTTTAAGGATGACGTCCGCGTACTGCTTGATCGTTCGGCGGCTCTCGAGGCCCTCGTCGTCATAATAGGGCGAGTAGGCCGGCAGATAATCTCCGGACGAGGGCCGCAACGAAACTTCTTTTGGTAGCGGCGTTAACCGCCGATCTTCTTCCATAACAACCGAGAACTTAATAATTAGAGCGCAAACTTGGTTTATACCATAGTCCGGCCTTTTTTTACACACATTTCCCGGCCTGGGGGCTCCGAGATCGGCGCCGTTGGGGGCGTGATGGGCCCGGGTATGCACGCTTTGAGGGCCGCCTGCCCGATTGTATAATTAAAGTTTGCCCTTTAAGGCTTTAGGGTGATAGACGGCTATTTATGTCTTCAAGTTCCGGAAATCCTTTCGTTTCAGGCGTCGATTCCTCAGATCACGACTTCGATCTCGGGATCGTCGGTTTCAAATACTCAGATCTTTTCGATCCGGTCAGGCTGAAGGACCTGGCCGAAAAGTTCTATGCCGAACTCGAGTCCAAGAGCCCTTTGATCCACAGTTCGCTGGTCGAGTACATCGCCGCTGAAGGAACAAACCTCGAGAAGAGGGCGGAATCGCAGCTCTTGACGGACGCCGCTCCGTACCTTTCGGATTTCATCGCAAGAATGTTCGGCATCTCGAACGAACGCGAGGCTCTCGAAAGGGAGATCATCGAACAGGACCCGATCTGGAAGTACAAGTTCTTCGTCCAGCGGCGGGCGATCAAGCAATTCAAGGAAGCCGTCGCCGATACGGTCAGGTCGACCGAACTCGATCAGGCAGTAAAGGACCTTCGGCTTCGTGTTTTCGACGAAACGCTCGTGCACGACGATGAGCTTGCGACCGCAATGGTCGCGTCACGCCTTCTCGAAGCCGAAGAGGGCCTTGCAAAGGACGGCGAACCGACGGCAGAGGTGCTCGATACCGTCAACAAGCTGAAGAAAGCGATCGACACCTTCAGCGAAAAGGCATTCGGTAAATTGTTTACGGAGAATGTTCTGAAGATCGACGAGACCGGCGACCTGCTGATCGTAAAGGCTGCCCTCACGTTGATGGAGGAGTGGTCGGCCGACCAGTTCCACAAGAAACAGAAACGCTGGGCGGCGTTCAAGGTCCCGCATGCGTTGGATTACCAGAACCTGGTCCATCTGATCCACCCGGAGCCGAAGCTTCACAACATCATGCGCGGTAAGCCCGCTGAGCTTCGTCGACGCGACGGATTCAAGCTGACGGACGAACGCGGGACCATGCGCGACGCTCTCTACGAGATCGACTACTGCATGATCTGCCACGAGCGCGACAAGGATGCATGCCGAACTGGTCACTTCGAAAAGGATGGCACGGTCAAGCGAAACCCGCTCGGCATCAAGACCGAAGGATGCCCGCTGGACGAACGCATCTCCGAGATGCACCTTTTGAAAAAGCAGGGCGACCCGATCGGCTCGCTTGCTATCGTGACCATCGATAATCCGATGTGCGCCGGCACCGGCCACCGCATCTGCAACGACTGCATGAAGGGCTGCATTTTCCAGAAGCAGGAGCCCGTCAACATCCCGCTTGCCGAAACGCATACGCTGACGGACGTGCTCAACCTTCCTTATGGCTTTGAGATCTACAGCCTGTTGACGCGATGGAGTCCCCTGAACGCGAAACGCCCCTATCCGCTTCCTTACAACGGGAAGAACATCCTCGTCGTCGGCCTCGGGCCCGCGGGCTACACGCTCGCGCAATACCTGTTGAACGAGGGATTCGGTGTGATCGGTATCGATGGTCTAAAGATCGAACCGCTGCCCTCTGAATGGACCGGCCTCTCGCATCTGGCTCCGGCTAACGGCTCCAAGCCTACAGCTAATGGCTTTTATCCGACTCAGGCCGAATGCCCGAAACCGATCGAGAACATTAGCGAGATCACCGAAAAGCTCGACGAACGTATCCTCTCGGGCTTTGGCGGCGTTTCCGAATACGGCATCACGGTCCGCTGGGACAAGAACTTCCTGACGATGGTCCAGCTCATGCTGACCCGCCGCAAGCGGTTCCGGGCATACGGCGGGATCCGTTTCGGCGGCACCGTCACCATCGAAGACGCGTGGAATTTCGGTTTCGATCACATCGCCATCGCCACCGGTGCAGGGCGGCCGACGATCGTCCCGATGAAGAACAACCTGATCCGCGGTATCCGCCAGGCGTCGGACTTCCTGATGGCGTTGCAGCTGACCGGGGCGTTCAAGAAAGACACGCTCTCGAACCTTCAGGTGCGGCTGCCGGCCGTAGTGATCGGCGGTGGCCTGACCGGCATCGACACGGCGACCGAGCTATTCGCCTACTATCCCGTGCAGGTCGAGAAGATGCTTCAAAAGTGGGAGGACGTCGTCGCCGAATTCGGCGAAGAAGCGGCGTTTGAAAAGTTTGACGAGGAAGAGCGCGGTGTCCTGAATGAATTCCTGGAACATGGGCGCGCGGTCCGCGAGGAACGCGAGCGTGCTGAACGTTCCGGCGAGACACCTAATTTCATCCCGCTCGTTCGAAGCTGGGGCGGTGTTTCGCTCGTTTATCGAAAGCGTCTTCAGGACTCCCCTGCCTATCGGCTTAATCACGAAGAGGTTCAGAAAGCTTTAGAGGAAGGCATCGATTTCGTCGAATGTATGAACCCGGTGGAGGCCGTCCCCGATGAATTCAACGCGGTCAAGGCGCTGAAATTCGAGCGGCTCGAATATGTCGCTGAGACCGGCAAATTCGACAAAACGGGTGAGCTGCACGAATTCCCTGCCCGTACCGTTTGCGTCGCGGCGGGAACCTCGCCGAATGTGATCTACGAGAAAGAGATGCCGGGAACGTTCCAGCTCGACGAATGGCGGCAGTTCTTCCAACCGTACCGGTTGACGAAGGACGGGCAAGGTAAATTCCACGCGGTGCCGGCCGAAAAGGGCGAAACAGGCTTTTTCACATCATACGAGCACGAGGGAAAATTCATCTCCTACTACGGCGACAATCATCCGAAATATGCCGGTAACGTCGTTAAGGCGATGGCTTCGGCAAAGGACGGTTATGAACGTATTGTCGAGCTTTTCGCCGGTGAACTCGCCGCAGAAGGAGGCTCCCCTCCTTACGAAGGAGGGGTGGCATCCGCATCGTCTTTTGATGCGGATGCCGGGGTGGTTCTCTCCACCCCGGGCCGAGTTCAACTGAAACCACTCTCAGATCGCGACGGAGAGAACCACCCCGTCCCGGCAGAAAACGCCGGTCCACCCCTCCTTCGTAAGGAGGGGAGCTTTGAGCGGCTCGTCGCTACGCTCGACGAACAGCTCCGGGCCTACGTCGTCAGGGTCGAACGGCTGACACCGACGATCGTCGACGTCGTCGTCAAAGCCCCGCTTCAGGCACGTAAATTCCGGCCCGGCCAGTTTTATCGGCTGCAGAATTTCGAGACCTCGGCTCCGATTGTCGACGGCACTCGGCTTCTGATGGAGGGCCTCGCCTTAACCGGTGCGTGGGTCGACGAAGAGAAGGGCCTGCTGTCGATGATCGTTCTCGAAATGGGAACGTCGTCCCGGCTCTGCTCGCTGCTGAAGGAAGGCGAAGAGGTCCTCGTGATGGGCCCGACCGGCACGCCGACCGAGATCCCGATCAACGAAACCGTCCTGCTTGCCGGCGGCGGCCTTGGCAACGCCGTGCTTTTCTCGATCGCCCGTGCCCTTCGCGAAAACAACAACCACGTCATCTACTTTGCTGGCTACAAGCAGGGCGAGGATCTGTTTAAGCGGCAGGAGATCGAGAAGGCCACCGATCAGGTCATCTGGGCCACCGATGCCGGCAAAGAGATCCGCCCGATGCGGCCGCAGGATTCGCATTTCCGCGGCAACATCGTCCAGGCGATGGTCGCTTATGCCGAAGGCCGCTTCGGCCAGACCCGACTAAGTTTGAACGACGTTGACCGGATCATCGCGATCGGCTCCGACCGAATGATGAACGGCGTACGCGAGGCCCGTCACACGTTCCTGAAACCGTACCTGAAACAGGAGCACGTCGCTATCGGCTCGATCAACTCGCCCATGCAGTGCATGATGAAGGAGGTCTGCGCCCAATGCCTGCAGCGCCACGTCAACCCGCACACCGGCGAAGAGTTCTTCGTTTTCTCGTGCTTCAACCAGGACCAGCACCTTGATTTCGTCGATTTCAAAAACCTCAACGACCGCCTCCGCGCCAACAGCATTCAGGAAAAATTGACGAATCTCTGGCTCGACCAGGCTTTCGGACGTGAGGACTTCAAGAGGCTTTACGGCCAGTCAGTGTAGATCGGGAACGCGTTTACGCGTTTTCTTTTGAAACTTTCTCCGAACGAATTCCTCGCACGACGGCCCAACCCATACCGATCAGGCCAGCGTTCCTCGCAAAACTTCCGGCGACCTGAAAGATCGCGGGGATCGGCAGTACCGCGACGGCAAGATTGAGTGCCAGTCCCGCGATAAACAGCCACGCCGTCCAAGCCGGAAAGATCTTGGCCCGCAGTATGGCGGAACCGAATAACAGCCCTCCGATGACCATCGCGCCTCCATTCAAGGTATAGATCGCTCCTTGTTGGGCGAGCAGCAGGGAATAGTCGGGAATGTCGGCTTCAAGGGCGGTCAACGTCGTGTGAGCGAAGTAGATGAACGCGAATCCGTAAACAAGGGCACCGAGGAGTCCGCCGATACCGATGCGTGGGCGTTGTGCAGCATACAGACCGACCATGATCGTGGGGATCGGAAGGAAAGCGGCATAATTCAGCCATAGCTGGGCGTCCGAAAAACCGCCGCCCGCCAGCTCGGCAATGTCCGTGGCCGAATGTACCAACGGGGCTGCGATCGCTGCCCATCCGACGAGTTTGCGAACCGGATCATCCATTATTTATGTCGCCGGGCCCACCGACAGGTCATCGGCGACCTCTCTATTTTCGCCGGGCCTGCGACCAATTTGCCAAGCGATAAGGCCGAGCAGCAAAGCCGCCAAACCGTAGCTGAGGGCGTTGGACCAACCGCGAAGTCCCGGTCCGGCTGCGGCGTTCACAAACCCGAAAGTGTTTACCGAACCATGAAACAGCGTGGCGATCACGACGCAGAACCTTGTGTTAACGCCAAGAAATGTCAGAATCGCAGAAAGTGAGATCGTGTAAATAACGAAAGCAGCGAACGGACTGCCAAACTGGGGCATGCTCGGCATATAGAACAACGGAAGATGCCAAAGCGCCCAGAGCGTGCCGAGAACGACGCTCGACCAAACGGGGCCCAGCCGCGGCAGCAGAAGCGGCATGGCGAAACCGCGCCATCCTATCTCTTCGCCGAGGACAAGTACGAACACTATCAGGCCTAGAACGGATATCGGCAGGAATTCGATACTCCCCGTTCCGATGGCGATGTATTCCAGCAAACTTCGAAACGCCGATATCGGAAGCGACAACAAAAGCGCGGCCAGGTACCATTTCAACGAGTGCCGCCAGTCCGTAATCCGCACGGCCAGATCTCCAAGGGCGGCCCGTCCCGAAGAAAAGGCGACAACGAATGCCGCGGCAGCCGGGCCGCAGAGCGCGACCAGTGCCAGCGGCATTGAATCGGCGGCGAACGGCAGCAGCGACCAAGTGAAGACACAGGCCAGTACGAAGAAAACGGCGAAACGCACGCCGGCGGATGATCTGTGCAGAATCTCCATATTTCCCTACGTTCAAGGATCCGGCCGGACCAAAGCTAACATCGACCGCTCGCGTGAAAGCTACATCCGGAATGCGCGAACGGAAACAGTGCTCGACACGGTGTTCGGGTGGGCAGAATCCAAGGACGGCTATCCCGCTTGCTGGTCCGAAACCCGTTCACTTTTTTATCCCCGAAATGCAGCAGGACGAAGGCGTTGAGCTTGTAACTTTTGACAGAAGATAACACATCGGCGGGTCTTCGGGGTTATAAGCTCCCGCCCGAACAAGCCCGAATCCACGGCACTTGGGGTCCCTATGACAGTCGGCCTGACACTGTTCGGCCGTCGTTCCCCGGTAAAAGGTGAGTCGCTCTCCATTCAGGCTGGCATTGAAGTCGATCGGCTGCCATTCGGCCGTCCCGCTAACGACCGAATTCGAATTAGCAGCTATCGTAGGCAAGACAGCGGGGGTTCCATAGTTACTGTTGATCGCAACTGTGCCGCTATTCGAACCGCTGCTGCTTATCAGGAACCAGGCCGCCACCATACCTCCAAACAATATGCACATTCCCGCCGCAGTCAAGACAGCGATCAGAAGCGGGTTTGAGCTTTTCGCTTGCTGCCGGCTTGGCGCGATCATTGTTTCGCGGCTCTTCGCCCATTCCGACGTGATCGGATCTTTCCGCGCGACGGTCTCTTGCTCAACGAATTCATGCGTTTGGTAACCGCGGGCATTGCTGCTGACGAGGTCCGTGCCGTCCTGGAGGCAGAACCGCAAACTCTCGTCGGTATATGTCGAACGGCAGCTAGGACAAATTTTCATCGTCTCACTCGGGTTCAAGGGCCGACCCGCTGAACCACCTTGATCTCTTCAAGCGCCCTTAGATATTCGAGCACAACATCCACCGGCACCGGCCCGTAGATCGCCGAAACTGAGTCGCGGATCTGTTGTACGTTAGGATTGCCGTTGGCGAAGTTCAACACCTCGTAAGCATATTCGCTTCCCGATCCCCAATGGCCTTGATAGCGCAGAAGGCGAATTGAACGGGCTCGTTCCACGCCGTACTTGTCCGTGAAATAGTCGTACCCGAAGGCTCCCATCGTGCCCTTGATCGCGGGGTTTCGTTTGAAGACGAGCCGGTTATCGCCCGGAGGGATATTCCGAGTTTTTGGCATGCCCAGGATCTGTTCCTGTTTCCCGTAGAAGTCAACTACGTCAGGTCTGGCACCACTAAGAACAGTCGACGGCATAAAGCCTCTGGTTGAGTTGACGACACGATACTCATGCCAAATGTGGTAGCTAGCCAAGTTTGCGGCTTCTTCGGCACTTAATTCCAATTGCCTCGCGATCGTTCGAGTGGATCGCATTATTGATCTCGACCTGATCACCTGCCATAGAGAGTCAGCATCCTTGTCGCTAATATTCGCTAGAAAATATCCGCTGGCCCCGCCGATGAACCCGGCGCGTTTCAGTTTCGTGGGATCGATCATTGCGGGCGTGTCGTAGTTTGTGTGGATGTACCGGTCGGGCCAATCGTTCAGATAGATCGCGGGGATCGAGAACGAGCTATCGGTATAGACTTGATGGTCGCTGCCCATCGAGAATTCGGCCATCCGGGCGTGGAGGGGTTCCTTGCCGCCTTCGGGTGCGACCAGAGGGTAAGGCACGGTCTCGCCGGCGGCGTGACGATACGACTGTTCATTCACGAATTCACCGAACGCCTCCGCGACGTCGTTGATGAACGACGGCAGGCTCGCCGGGCCGCGCGTGACGTGAAACACGGCCTTCGTTTCGGGCCCGCCGCCCACCATGTCCATGTGGATCACGGCCTTGATCCGCCGCGTGATGTCGGGCCGGGCGTTGAGCAAAACCAGCGTGCCTTCTATCTCCGGCGGCCAAATGAACCGTATCGACCTTCGAGGCCGCTCGATCTTACCTTCCTTGATCAGCTTCGCCAGCGTGCGGCCGACCTCAAGGATCGTCACGCATCCGCTCGCGTTGTCGTTCGCGCCTGGCCGCGGGTGGTCGAGGTGGCAGCTGAACGCGATCTCTTCCTCCCGAAGTTTCGGGTCCGAGCCCGGGATCACGGCCGTCGCGATGTCGTACGTTCCGACGGTTCGGCCGGCACGGACCTCGGCTTTGAACGTGATCTTCTCACCGCGTGCCAGCCTTGCCTGAAATCCCCGGGCCTGTTTCAGCGACAGCATGAACGCGAACGTCTTCGTCTCGGTAAAGCTGTTCAGATGTCCCCACCTGATCAGGTTGTCGTTCTCGCCGAACCACGCCGTGCGTTGATTTTGCGCGTAGCTCAAAATGCCCGCAGCACCGTATTTCTCGACCGCGAGCGGCACCGCGGCCTCCGGCTGCGATGACACAAGCACCAGCTTTCCGCGAACGTCCTTGCCCGCGTAGTCGGATTCGTTCGTCCCGGTACCGACATCCACCAGCTCGGCCTTGACGTTCCCGCTCTCGCTGTCCTGGGCCAGCACCAGCGGCATCGCGTCCCAGCTCGCGATCCGGACCGCGGGCCTGCCGTCCGCACCCAGTTCCCAAAGCTCAGCAAACTCGGCGTTCCACGCGGGCCGGGCCTTCTGCGTCCCATAGAAAGTCTTTCCATCGGCCGGAAACTGCAGGACCTCAGCGTTCTGCAAGCCGTAGCTTCGGGCCTGCTCCACGATAAAATCCGCCGCCGTCCGAAAGCCGCGCGATGCCCGCATCCGATGCTGCCGCGAGACGAACTCGAGATTCCGCTTCGCCGTCTCGCCCGACAGTTCATTGGCAAGCGCCGCAACCACCGGTTCCGCCAGCAGCGGAGGCGCCTGCTGTGCGCGGAGACCGGCAATCGAAAAGGCAGAGAAAAGGATCGCGGCCGCAAAACCTAACTTGTTTATTCTTGGCATTGGCGTCACCTGGCTCCCGGGTATTCTAGCCAATCCTCTATGATTCGCAGGCGGCAATTCACAGTGATCAATGGTGTACGCATGCAGCAGGCGTTGCTCGATGACTTTTGGATCATTCTCATCGTCAAAGGTGCATTCGACTGTGAATTGCTGACCAGGGAACAGCGCTTCAATCATTTCACGTACGATCCTGTCGGGCCCACGGGTGTTGAACAACCTTCCAGGTCCTCCGTTCCCTCGACCGATCCCTTGCCTGCCCCGACGCCTGCCGCCGCCGGATTGGCCGATGTACACGACGTTCGACGACCCGCGTACCCTCGACAACGCTGTTGGCGCTCGAATCACATATACGCCATGTCTGCAGGGAATTCCAGCCGATTTCAAAGATGCAAACTCGCCGGCTTTGTACTCCCATCGCTCCCAGCGGCGTGTCGCGATTTCTGATTCAAATTCACTCTGCATAACAGGTCCGTCACTAGTGGAACCAATTCACTCGTTCCGTTTCTGTCCACCAAACGACCGGCGTCACCCGGCGGCGTTAGGTGATTCTGCATTCTAATCCCCTTGATCCGCAACGCGTACCCACGCCAATGTTAGGCTTCATTCAGTGTGCATTCCCATGCCAACACGTCCATTTGAAATTTGTCCTGGAGTTGTTGCCAAGTGTACTCCGCATGGGTCGGTTCGCTTCGCGCCATTGATACCACGAATAGGCGCCAGGTAGGCAGTTCTCCCGCAACCCGAGCTTCGTTTCTTGTGAGAAAGAATCTGGGAAAATCCGCGTCCGTACCTTTCACTTCGACATGGAGCGAGTGTGCGCCGTTCGTTGCTACGATGTCGTAGCCTCTGTTTTCACGCTGACAATCTGTGATCGAGAAGCCACGCTGCACAAGGACTGAAATACAATACTTCACGGCTGCCTCCTCGATCTCTCGGCGGTTTCTCGCATCGGCATATCCGCCGCCAACCACACTAACGTGTTCAGTATCCATTCTCTGCAGAATGAGCGCGCCCGCGACTGTGTCTGGTTTCCGAGTACGGCCGAAGTGTCGAAGGGCTTCCTTGTCTGTTCTGATCTCAATTGCACGGTACTGGCCTAGATACTCCCAACTGTTGGTTGTTCGTTTGATATAGGCTGGCACAGTTAGGCCAGATTCTAGGAAAAGCTTCGCTCGCCTGACGACGCGCGGGCCTTTCCCAAAAACGACAACTTCCGGCGCGTCTGGATTCAGAGTACGCGTGAGCGCCAGGCCCTTAACGACATTGCGCTTTGTGCGGATGTAATCGTCACCTCCCGCGAGAAGCGTCGCTAGTTGATCAGTGTCCAAGCGGTTTGGGTACATATTCGCTCCGTGATGCGTAACCGATGATTATTTGTCTATTGCGTGATAATGAGCCTTTCTTGATCTCCTGTCACGCGCTTTCGTCCTTCCCTAACGACCAAAGTGAGCCTAAACGGGTGCAATAGGTCCGCTGCGACGCTTAAGCGGCGGTGCATATCATCCAAATCGTTCCCGGCGTCCATTTCGTCCAAATCGTCCATATCTTGCGTTTCATACGTGTCGTCCGGATTGCTATCGCCTGCCGTCCCTGTAAATAGGAAGATCGCTTGATAAGCGGACGCCCTCGTCCGCATCGCCGCTCGCGGCGAAACGCCATGCAGCCAAAAAGCCACGCACTGCAAACACGTATCAAACATCGCCCGCCACGATCGCGGCGGGATAGGAATCTGCCTCCCCCCAAGCGTTTCAGCGGTGTTTCACACTTTGTTTCATCGTGTTTCAGGGCACATTTTCACCGTAAACCCAATGAACGCAGCGTGTTTCATAGTGTTTCATGGTGTTTCACAGAAACAACGCTCACGCCTATGAAACGAAACACTCTTGAGAAGGTCTCACGGCCACGCACCAACTACTTATCTCAGGCCCGTTTATGGCAATTACTCCTGGCTCAAGCCGCGAGGTCGATCACCGGAGCGACACTGCCGACCGCGTCGCCCCTTCGGTTCTTCAACAGCATCGGGGAAAGATCCGAAAGGCTCTCGTCTGCGATGAGACCAAGTTGTTTCAGGATCGCGACAGCAGCGACGGGCCTTGCACGCCGATCGTCGCCGTCCTCTATTTTCAACGCGATGGAGAGGCCCGAAGGATGTTTATCCGACGGCAGCACGCCGCACAGCCAGACGCCTTCGGCACCGACCTTTGAAATGATCCGGCCCTCGGCGGCCTGCATCAGCATCGTGTCCAGCCGTTCGGAGCCCCCGATCAGCTCGGGAAATTTCGACATCGCCGAAACTATCCTCGCACACGCCGTTTTTATGCCCGGTTCAAAGTGGTCCGGCGGCGAGACCAGATTCAGGAACGAGCGTGCCATTGCCTCGAGCGGCACGGCAAAGATCGGGGCGGCACAGCCGTCCACGCCGAGGCCGATCTTCTTCGACGGCACGCCGGTCATCGTCTCGACCGTGCCGAGGATCTCTTTCTGCACAGGGTTGTCCGGCGATTCGTACGAGCCGATCGGTGCCCCTAAATGCTTGGCGACGGCGAGCATCCCGGCGTGTTTTCCGGAACAATTGTTATGGAGCTGCGTCGGATATTCGCCTGCCCTCTGCATTCGCTCGGCCTCTTTCTCGAAGAAAGGAAGATGGGCCCCGCACCGAAGATGCGCTTCGGTCAGATCAAGCCGGCCGAG
This sequence comes from Chloracidobacterium sp., assembly GCA_016716365.1. Taxonomy (GTDB): domain Bacteria; phylum Acidobacteriota; class Blastocatellia; order Pyrinomonadales; family Pyrinomonadaceae; genus OLB17. The sequence goes on from JADJWM010000006.1 coordinate 147,560, forward strand.
CATCAATTCGACGATCCGCACGTGCCGCGATTCACCCGAATGCGATGCACAAGCCAGGGCGATCTCTTCCTCCGAGAATCCGAAGGCGTCGGCGGCCCCGCTCGTTATCAGCGGTATCGCCTGCAGCGGTTTCGCCGCCGAACGGAAGAAGGTCATCATCCGCGGATCTCCGGCCGATGCGGCAGCGGAACCGTCGCCGTCCAGAATAATGAAACTCCCGCGATGGACCGATTCGACGGTCTCACCCCGGATCACTTTTGCAAGGGTCTTTGAAGGCATATGAGAATTCTAATTATCCACAGATAGACACAGATGGACACCGATATCTGCGATTCATTCTTCTTTCATCGGTGTACATCTGTGTTCATCGGTAGACAGATCTTCCTAACCGGCCGCGGCCAGCATTTCTCGGGCATTTTCGCGGGCGGCATCGGTGATCGTTTCACCCGCAAGCATTCGGGCGATCTCCTCGATCTGCTCGCCCGGATCGAGCACTCGAACGGTTATCTCGGTGCTTCCTTTCTTCATCAGCTTTTCGACAAGCAGGTGCGTATCGGCCATCGACGCGACCTGCGGCTGATGGGTTACACACAGGACCTGCTGCCCCTCGGCCAGGGCCTTCAGCTTGAGCCCGACGGACTCGGCGACCCGGCCGCCGATCCCTGCGTCGATCTCATCGAAGACCGCCGTTACGCCCGGCGTTTTTTCGCGGGCCGCCGTTTTCAGCACGAGCATCAGCCGCGATGCCTCGCCGCCCGACGCTACGCGTGCAAGCGGCATCGGCGGTTCGCCAGGATTTGCCGAGAAATAGAATTCGACGCGGTCGATGCCCGAGGGCCGAAAAACGTCGTCACCCTCGCCGTGTCTGAGTTCGACCCGGACCTCAAAGCGGGCCTTCTCTAGCGCGACCTCCTTCAAAGAGGCCTCGACCGATTTCGCATATTTTGCCGCGCCCGCCGCTCGACGCTCGTGCAGCTTCATCGCCGTTTCAATGAACGCCGCTCGACGCCTTTCAAGCTCGGCGGTCAACCGCTCTTCCTGAAACTCCGAGGTCTCGATCGCCTCAAGCCCTTCTCGGCTCTCGCCCAGATGCTGAAGCACCGCATCCACCGATCCACCGTACTTCCGCGTCAGCCGCGAGATCTCGGCCAGCCGGTTCTCGATCTCCTCAAGCCTCTGGGGCGAAAATTCGAGATGCGAGCCAAAATCCCGGGCCGTGATCGCGAGGTCTTCGATCACCGCCGCCGCGGCCTGAATGCTCTCGGTATAGTCGGCAAATCTCGCGTCAAATTCTGCAAGTTCCTCGACGTTCCGCGTAGCCTTTTGCAGCGTGCTCGCCGTCGAATTCTCGTCGTCATAGAGCAGCGAATACGCTTCAAGGCTCAGGGCCGCAAGCTTCTCCGCATTCGCCAGCCGCTTCTTTTCGATCTCCAGCTCTTCGGATTCGCCCGGCTGGACCGCCGCTTTTTCGATCTCGTCGATCTGGAATCTCAGGACGTCGAGGAGTTGAAGCTTGTCGGCCTCGTCTGCCTTAAGTGCAGCGAGTTCCGCCTTGATCTCAGCCCACGCCCGGTATGCCTTCTCGGTTTGGCGGACAAGTTCGGCCAACCCGGCGAAAGCATCGAGCAGGCCTCGATGGCTTGCCGGGTCGAAAAGCTCACTATGCTCGCCCTGGCCGTGGATCGCGATAAGATGCCGTCCGATCTGTCGAAGGACCGCCTGAGTCGCCAGCTGCCCGTTGATGAAGATCCGGTTCCTTCCCGTCCGCGACAACTCCCGTCGGACGATGAGTTCGCCGTCGCCATCCGATCCCGCACCGATATTCTCGAGCGTCTCGCTCAATTCGCGGCTCTCTCTTACCCTGAACAATCCCTCTATGATGGCAAGGTCCTCACCGGCCTTGATCAGGTCGGTCGAAGCCCGTTCGCCTGTCAGCACCCCGAGGCTGTCGACGATGATCGACTTGCCCGACCCCGTCTCTCCCGTAAGCAGGTTTAGCCCGGGGCCGAACTCGGCCTCGAGCTCGCCGATCAGCGCTATGTTTTTGACCTTCAAGTACTCGAGCATACCTCTGCCGCGGTCACTTTTTCCGCGGGACAACGCCTTCACCCTTTACCCATTTCCCGAGGGAGAAGATCGCATCCGGCGGAAACGCCCTTTCCAGGTCGGGCGCCGCCCAATCGACCGTCCGGCCCTTCTTGTAGAAAAGCAGTTCGGCGAACGCACCCGGTTTGAGCAACTCGAACCGGCCCGCGACATTGAATTCGCTAGCATCGTATTCTTCAAGTCCGGCCAGGGTGCCCGTGTCGCCGATCCGGCGGATCACCCCGGGCGTCGGAAACTCCGCCCGCCGACGCTGCAGGGCCACGGCAATGTTACCGCGGGCCGGTTCGCCTTGAGCTGCCGGATCAATGATCGATGCATTTTGAAAGATGAAATTTATTATCCTACCGGACGAATTCGGCGGCAGGTTATCGTACGGCCCCGGATCCCGTTCCCGCTCACTTCCGTCAGCCAGCGCCCTCAATGCGGCCGCGATCGCTATGAAGTTCATCTTTACGAGAAACATCTCGGACTTTCCCTGCAAAGCGCCGGTTTCGATCAGGATCGTCGGCGTTCCCCAGGCCGAGAAGTTGTCGCCGAAAGCGGTCGGCGTAAACTCGTCGTCGTATCGTGCGATGTGCCCGGGAATGTGGGATCCGATAGCTTCGATCATCTCGGCCGCCAGCCTTCGGTTTCGTTCGTGGCCGGGATTGCTCGTCTTCGGTTCGTCGCCGTACACCACCAGAAACGAGATCGCGGCCTGTTTCGGCGTGCTGCCGACCGACGTCAAACCGTTCTGATTATGCAGATTAAACCCGATCTGCGGCGACCAATCATCCCGAAGCTTTTTCAGCAGCAGGGCCTCGGGCGACCTCTGGTCGATCGCGTCGCGGTTGATATCCAGGCCCTGCGTGTTCCGGCGCAGGAACATGTCGGCCCCGTCAGGGTTCAGCATCGGTACGGCCCGGATCGTCATCGCGGAGGCAATGCGCTTCGCCCAATCGGCATCGCGGTTCTTCTGAAGGATCGTGAAAAGGTCGATCAGGGCCGAAGTTGCCGTAGGCTCATCGCCGTGCATTTGCGACCAAAGAAAGACCCTAAGCGGCCCGTTTCCCCATTCGATCTGGTAGATCTCTTTGTTAAGGACGCTCCGGCCCGCCTCGGCGACCTTCACGCCCCTCGACCGGAGCCCGTCGAGGTAGATCTTCAGGTCGCGATGGCGGACGTTCGACGGCAGGATCTTCGTTACGTGTTCCTTCTCCCAAAGCTCGTCCAATTGCGAATTTGTTTGTGCGATCATCGGCAGGGTCAATGTGAGGACCGGCAAGAGGGCAGTGATGAAAACCCGCATATGCTTCGAGGATATATCGCAGTTCGGCGTAACTTCAACCCGTCCTGCTCTGCCCGCCCTGCACGTCCTCATTTTTTTCCAAGCACGCGGAGCAGCTCCGCGACGCTCCACGCCTGGGCAAAGCAACCCCGGGGCCGATGCGGCGGATCGCCGTCGAAAATTTCGGATATTTGGCCGATCCCGGCCTCATACAAATGCGACATCAATTCCGATGTGATATCGGTAATGCGCCTCTCGGTAACCGGCCCCGCAGGGTTCACTTTTCGGTATGCGTCCACGAACGGACCGATCAGCCACGCCCAGACAGTTCCCTGATGGTAGGCCGAATCTCGCTCAAGCGGCGACCCCTCATAAACCGGCCGGTACCGTGGGTCCGAACGGGCAAGCGAACGCAGGCCGACCGGGGTCAACAGGTCCTTCTCCACACGCGCAACCACCTTCGCAGCCCTTTCCGCATCAAGCATCGAATGGTGCAGCGATACAGCAAATATCTGATTCGGCCTTATCGACGGATCGCTTTCGCCATTCGAAACTACATCGAAAAGGCACTCCTCATCGCGGTTCCAGAACGAGCCATTAAAACTCAGGCTGCAAAGCTCCGCCATCGCCCGGTAACGCTTCTCGTCCTCATGGTCGCCGAACCTTGCAGCAAGAGATTCCATCGTTCTCAACGCGTTGTACCAGAGCGCCTGGACCTCCACGGGCTTACCGGTCCGCGGTGTGATAACAAGATCGCCGACCTTCGCGTCCATCCATGTAAGCTGTACATCCGGCGACCCGGCATAAAGCAGGCCGTCGGTATCGACGTGGATGTTATATCGCGTACCGTAAAGATGCCGGGCAAGTATTTCAGCGAGTTTTTCGTAAAGGTTTTTACGGACAAACTTGTATTCTTTTGTGGATGCCAGAAAAGCTCGGACCGCCTCAAAGTACCAGAGTGTCGCATCGACCGTGTTGTGATCTGCCTCGCTCCCTTCGTCCGGAAATCGGTTGGGTATCATTCCTTCCGAGATGTGCGTGGAATATTCGAGCAGGATCTCCCGGGCGACCTCCGGCCGTCCGGTTGCGAGCGTCAGGCCCGGCAACGCGATCATCGTGTCCCGCCCCCAATCGGTGAACCACGGGTACCCGGCAACGACCGTGTGCCCGGCCCCCCTTTTCACGACGAACTGATCGGCGGCCAGAACAAGTTGCTTTCCGGCGTCGGATCTGGCCCCGGACTTACGGACCAGCTCGGCTCGGCGTTCGATCTCTGCCTTGCGGGCCGCGGCAAATTCCTGGATCTTGCCGGCTTCGGTCGTAACGGTGACCTCGGCCGCCCCCTGTGAAAGCCGAAACCTCAGCTCGAACGGCTGATAAAGGTCCTCGCGGTGCTCGAACCCGCGTTCCTGTTCGATCGCGTATTCAAAATCCCGATACCAGTAGCCGGTCGGAATGATCTCGGCCCCTTTGTGGAGAAGACGGCAAGTCACCTCGGTATCTGAAGCACTGACCAAAACCTCACCGTCCTTGGCCTCAAAGCCAAAGGAAGTCCCGTCGCTCTCATGCCTAATGCCGTGATAATCCACGGATGACAACAGCGGCCGCAGTATCAGCTCGGCATCCGAATGTCCGGCTCCGGCGATCGTCCATCGGAGATATGTTGTGTTCAAGCCGTGTGGCATGAATAGGCATTTCTCCAGAACGATGCCGTCTATCTCGAAAGTCCAGACGGGGAAAGGGTTCATCCGGAAGGACGAGAGCATTTCATGGCCTTTTGGTTCGACCGCTCCCGGAAACTGATTTGACGACAATTCGACGGATCGCCCGCCTAAAACGAACGTTTCCTCGAACTTCGAAAGCAGCCTGACTCGCCCGAGCGGCGGATCTTGCGCCGCAGTAAGCACGGAATGATATCGCCGCGTGTTTGTTCCGCTGATCGTGCCTGACGCAAATCCTCCGATCCCGTTGGTCTCGAGCCACTCGCGTGACGACGCGGCATCGTGGTCGTTGCAGATCTTTCGGTCAAAGCTGATCATCACAAAGGTTGGCCTGCCCGAATAGGCGGCCGGCTCATAACTCAAGATAGACCCGTTCGGTCCGCTCGATCATTCGGTCGAGCGAATACGTCTTCACCGCCTCGTCCATCGCGGACAACGCCGCCGATCTTTCGGCATCCCTGTCGAGTGCGGCCTTCCGGAGCCGCTCTGCCAGCTTGACCGGCTCGCCCACAGGGACGCGCCGGCCGCCGTCCCGCACCAACTCCCTGGCGCCCTCGGTGTCGGTCACGATCACCGGGACTCCCGATCCGATCGCCTCGAGTATCGCCATCCCGAAACTTTCTGTGTGCGAAGCCGACACAAACATGTCGAGTGCAGCATAGAGGCTCTTCGTGTCCTCGACCCAGTCGAGCCAATAAAATCGGTCTTCTAACCCGAGTACGCGGACAAGGCGCTTGAGTTCCCGTCGAAATGCCTGGCTTGCGCTGTTGTCACGGCCAACAACAATGAAGCGGATATCGGGAAACTCAGCGGCGATCTCATTGGCCGCGAGCAGGAGGTCCCGTTGGCCCTTAAGCGGCGTGATCTCCCCCACCGTGCCGATCAGATATGCATCTTCCGGTATCTGGTGATAGGCCCGGAATTCGTTCCTGAGCTTGGCGATCTCGCCGGGCCCGTTCGGATACGGAGGCTCGATACCGTTGGGTATCACGACGACCTTGTTTCGCGGAAATATCCGCTGCAGCGAACGCTCGACGCCAGGCGAAACCGCTATCGCCATTGAAAGGTTGGTCAGCGCAAGGCGGTTGAACGGCTTCAGCGGGAACAGTACGTGCCGCGTCAGGACGAACTTCGCCCTTCCGCTCAGGGCGCACGCTATGCTGGCCGGGATGTAGTCTCGTGCGACATGGGCGTGGATGATGTCTATCTCTTTCTCCCGTGCAAATGCCGCGATACGCGTCGCACTGAGTATCCCGAAAGAGTTCCGAATCGAAACATGGAGAATGTTCTCGGGCGGAAGAAAGTCTAGCCTGTCCTGCCAGATATTCGTCGGCCTGATCCCGGCAAAAACCTCGTGGCCGCGCGACGCCAAGCCGCGGCAAAGGTCGACAAAATGGCGTTCGCCGCCGCCGTACGTCCTAGACGATGAGATCTGAAGGACACGCATTTCCGTTTCAGGCTTTTCAGGCTAATGATACTATGAATCAAGATGCGCTGCGGACACCGAGGGCCGTATCACTCGATTCGATCGACCTCGGTGCTGGTCTGGAAACGGGTTGATTCCCAAGCCTGGCCTCCGAAACTTCCAGAAACTGGCGTCGGGAACGCCTCGACGAAAAAAGGCTGCCCGAATAGATCGGACAGCCTTGCCAATTTCTGAGCGGTACCCAAACGAACACCGCCCCACCTCTTAGGCCGCATTAGTTAAAGAAGTATCGAACTCCAAACTGAATGCGGTAAACGTCGTTGATCCCAGACGTCGGCTGGAACGAATTTGTAAGAAGCCCCGAACCCACCGTCCTGAGACAGTACGCCGCGGCCGTCGAAACGGCCGGCCCGAGACGGCACGTTGCCGACGAACTGGTGCTCGTCGTTACCAGCGGCTGCGTCGTCGAAAATCCCTGTCCGACACCCCAGTTCTTATTGAGCATATTCCCGAAATTCAGGATATCCGCACGGAACTGGAACTTGTGCTGTTGGCCTCCGAGCTTCACAAAGACGTCCTGGGCCAGGCCGAGGTCCATTCTGTGAATGAACGGAAGGAAAACGGCTCCACGCTCAACATACTTACCTCTGTTCTTCGACAAGTACGGGTCCTGGTTGATAAATGCCTCCCAGGCTGCTGCTTGCTCCGCCGGGGTGAACCGGACGGTTCCCGAGGAAGTGGTGATGTTTCCGAAATTCATTTCGGATGCGTCACGCGGAATATAGAGCAAGTCGTTGCTTGTCCCGCCATCGCCGTTAAGGTCGCCGCCGAACACGTAGCTGCCGTTGCCAAGCGGCCTCGATTCCCAGAATCCGGAGATCGATGTGGCACCGAACTTGAAGTATTCCTTGCGGTAGGTCACCGCGCCGAAGACACGATGCTTCGCGGTCGCACCGCTGTATGCAACGCCCGGGTTGTTCGGGTTCCCGGAATGCTGGTTGTTATTCCACGAACCGAATGCGATAGAACCCGGATCGACCGTGTTCCGGCCAACGCCGTAGCTGTAAGCGGCCTTGGCGTAGAATCCGCTTGCAAACGGCTTCTCAAGCGTGAACGCCATGTTCCACGAACGGCCGACGTCCTGATTCTTAAGCACGATCGCGCTCGAAATGTTGCTGTGGATCCTATTTCCCGCGGTCCACCGGGGCCGGTTATCGGCACCGGTGAAATTGGTGCTCGGGTCAGCAAGGTTGGCATTGATATAGTAAATGCCATTCACGTCCCTCGAATAAAGGAATTCCGTACCCGCGATCAGCCCGAGCGGCAGCCTGTAATCAAGGCCGATGCTCGAACGCCAAAGCTGCGGGAACTTGAAGTTCGGGTCCGAGATCGCCAGGCCGTACGATGACGCCGGCAGCCCCGTCGCCTCCTGCTTATAGGTATTTGGATCCGGATTAAACGGCCTTGTGGTCGTATTGTCGCGTTGCTCAAATCCGGTCAGCAATCCGTTCTCGCCGATCTGGTTTGAGATCCAGACATATGCCGGCCTGCCTGAGAACAGGCCCGAACCGCCCCTGATCTGGAGTTTTTCGTTAGCGGACCAGTTAAAACCGACCCTCGGTGACCAAAGGAGGTTCGCGTCCGGCAGTTTCTGCGTTAGGTACTGGACGCTGGCCCCGGTCTCGTCCCTGAATGTTAAAGCGTTTGCGGCCGGATTCTCATACCCGGTCTCGCCGAAGAACGGAACGTCGACGCGGAGTCCATACGTGAAGCTGAAGTTGTCCCTAACCTTCCACACGTCCTGGCCGTAGAAGCCCGCATAGAACACTTCAAGCGGCTGGATCGGCTTTTCAAGGCCCGGAATATTCGCCCACCTGACCTGAAACCGCCTCAAGGTGATCGGTGACGTCGTTCGGTTCGGGTTTGCAAGATAGTCGTTCGCGTCCGTATAAAAATCGGCCAGCGAACTATATACGTATGCGCTCTGCGAGCCGGGAAAGAACACATTCTCCGATTCATACTGCTCGAAGCTCACGCCCGCAGTGAAGGTATGGGCCCCGCGATAGAAGGAGATATTGTCCTGGACTTGAAGCGACTTATAACGAAGCTCATTATTCGGAGTGAACGGTTCCGATCCGAACGAGGTATAAGTTACGCCGTCTTGCAGGATGTCAACCATCGGAAAGAGGTTTTCGATCGCACCGCGGCTCTCGTCTTGTTTTGTCCAGCCAATAAGTAGGCTGTTCGAAACACTGTCTCCCCACATCGAGGTCCATTCACCGACGATCGAGCGGATATTTTCAAGGATCGTGTAGTTCGAGTTCTGGAAGTTCAAAGCATCGAGCCTGGTTCGGCGGCTACCAAAACCGAGCGATGAAGAATCCGACATTAGAACGTCGGTCTCCGAATCGAGATGCATATAGCGCAGGGTAAGCTTGTTTCTCAGGTTGATGTTGTAATCACCGCGGAGCAGGAACTTCTTGCCCGGTGTCGAATGGTCGTACCCCTGATAACCGCCGGTCTCGTAACCGAAATTCGTTCTGAGAAAGCTGCTAAGTGCGTCGAGGTCTGAAGCAAGTACCCTTGTGACGTTGCCGGTTCGGCAGCCGGTGCCCGGGCAAGCTTGCCAGGTCGTGCCCGGCTGAGTAAGGAGTTCATCTTCATAACTGGTGAAGAAGAACAACTTGTCCCGTCCGGAATTGAACCATCCTTTGCCACTGTCGCCAAAGTTGAAGAAAGGGATAGGTCCGCCCGCCGTAAAGCCCCACGTCCGGAACTTGAAATCGCCCGGGTTAAAAGTATTGTCGCCGGCGTCTTTGCCGACAAGGCTGGGATTTCTCCAAATGTAATAGACCGATCCGTTGTACTTGTTGGCGCCGCTCTTCGTGATCACGTTAACATCGGCGCCGACGAAGTTACCGTGCCGGACGTCGTAGGGAGCAACGTTCACCTGGAATTCCTCGACCGCGGCAAGCGAGATCGGCGACACGCCGGTACGTTCGCCGGGTGCGCCGGCCAAGCCGAATGAGTTGTTGAAATACGAGCCGTCGACCGTAATGTTGTTCAGGCGATTGTCCTGCCCGGCGAACGATCCGCTGCCGCCGTACTGGGGCGTCAGCCTCGAAAAGTCGGTTAGCTGACGGCCGATCGTCGGAAGGGCCGTCAATACCGTGTTCGACACGTTCGTCGAGGCACCGGTTCGACCTTCGCTGAAGATGTCGTCGATCTGGACGGTTACCTCTTCGGTGATCGCCGACCGCAGGTCGAAGTTGACCGTGTACGGAGCACCGAGGCTCAGGTTGATATTTTCCCGGGTCTGCTCGGCAAAGCCGGGTGCCACCGCCTTGACGGTGTACGGGCCGCCGACACGCATCAGCGGAATGGTAAATCGTCCCGTGTCGTTGGTCACGGTCGCGTATCTTGTTCCGCTGGGCACGTGGACGGCCTCAACATTTACGCCGGGCAATGGCTGGCCCTGGGCATCGAGGATGCGTCCCGTCATCTCAGCGGTCGTCACCTGGGCTGCTCCCGCCATCGCCAATGCGGTGAGCAGGATGCCAAGAAGTACAAACGAACGAATGTTCAAAGATTTAGTCATCTGTTTTTGCCTCAAATTAGGATCAAAAATTACTTTATAAGAGCTGTCGATCCGCTTTCGCGTTCTGTTTTTTGGATTTTTCTTCCACTTTTCGGATAAATCCCGGCCTGTGGAAAACACGCCGTGGTGAAACTTATCGGCCCGCAAATTTTCTTGAGAAATCGTAACGTATGCGTTTGCACACGCTTACAGGTCAGTCGGTTCTTTCGTCCAAACACGTCCGAACAAGAAAGCAAAGTTTAGAACTATGGTTCAGAGAGTTTGAGGCAATTTAGATTCCCAAGAGTTCTCGCGACTCACCTGAATTCTGCGCCGAATCTCCAAACTATATCTGCCTAAAGTTACGTCAAAGTTAAGGGAGGCAAGATTATCGGCATTTCTGACCGGAACCGTGCTTTTTTGGGCAAACTTAAGGGTCCTTTTTGAATCCAACGCCGTATAAATGGGCGTAAGCATCTAAAACTAAAGGGGTTAGAACGAAGTTAGCATCTGATGCCCGGAAAACTTGACTTTTTTGTAAAATTGGTTTATTTTTTTCTGTCTTCTCGATCAGTTGTTTGAAAACCGAACATTTAACAAACATTTTTTCAGATGTGATGGGTCGACGAGAAAGGGGGATTTATATGGCACAAATTGAATACGCGACGGCGTCTTATAAGACGCCTTTACATCATCGGATACTCGCGAACATGCCTGTTATAGCAAGCTGGGTTGATACCGAAAGCGGCGAGACGATCAAAGTCGAAGGGACCACCGAGAATATTGGAGAATCGAGCGCATTGGTTAATCTTGAAAGGCTTCCGCCTGTCGGGAGTCACGTTAAGTTACGGATCTTTGAGGAAAAAAAGACCGTGATCGAGGTTGCGACACAGGTTATTCGCGTGGAGCGTGATCCGAGCAAGCCGCTGGCAGCTCTTTCGCTCTTGGACAATTTCAAGAAGTGGAAGAACACGGCCATGACGGCGGCACAGAACTGGGTCACACGGCATTGGCAATTGAATTACGAAGAGGAATGGGTCAATTGATCCGTCACTTGTTTTATGGCTGAAAAAGCGGAGGGATCCCTCCGCTTTTTTGGTTTTTCGGCACGTGGCGGGCAAACCGGCACCGTCATGGCCGCATCTTTTCGATCAATGAGATTATTTTTTGTACCGGTACTTCTTGCCGCTCTGTGCATCGCTGCACTGGGACAGGAGAGGCCTATCTCGCAAACCGAATACGTACAGAAGCTCTACGGGATCCAAAGTGCCGCTTCGGCTGACGAACTCGTCGTCGAAGTGCGCCGTCGCGGGGTCGCATTCCCGGTGACCGACGGGATCCGCAGCCTGACCCGTTCGAAAAGCAAGAATCACGAAGGGCTGAAACGGGCGTTGGAGGAAGCTGAACGTCGGCGTCGAGACCCCGAGGGAACCCGCCTGCCCGCCCCGGCGGAGGCTGCCTCGGTTTTGGAAAAGACCCGGGCGAATACGCTTGCCCTTGTCGACGACATGCCCGACTTTGTGGTCAAGCAGCTCATCACCCGCTCAGAAGCGTTCGCCGGGACCGGCAATTGGCGTCCCTACGACAACCTTATAATCGCCGTCAGTTACAGCGCTGAAAAGGGAGAGCAGTACAAAGTGCTATCCAAAAACGGCGCTCCGGTTGATTTCCAGACGTCGGGAAGCTACAGCGGCCTTGACGGCGCAACATCGGGCGGCGAGTTCGTTGAAGACCTTCGGAAGATCTTCAAGGAAGACAGCAAAACGAGATTCGAGGCCGAAAGCACCGATGTGGTCCGCGGCCGAAAAGCGATCGTCTATAATTACGAAATTGACATTGAGAACAATAAGCATGGCGGTGTCGGCCTGAAAGGACCGGTGTACCGTTCATCACCGGCCGGCGAAAAAGGACGTATCTGGATCGACCGCGACAATTTCCGTGTCATCCGCATCGAATACGAATTGACCGATATCGAGCCGAACTTCCCCGTAAAAGCCGTTACGAAGACGATCGACTATGATGAGGTAGCGATCGCGGGGGAAAACTATCTTCTGCCGGTCCTTTCCGATTTTCGAGGAAAGGTAGAAGGTTCCGGAAAGCTTTTCGAACAACGTAACCTTATCCGCTTCCGCGGTTACCAGAAGTATGGAACTGAGGTTACGATCGTCGAGGAAGACACGAAGCCGGCCGAAGAGGAGAAACCGAAGCCCTAGTTCGGCGCAGGCAATTCTGCATCGGCCGATGACGGTCGTTTGGCAAGTCAGTTCACCCGGCGGTTCGCGGCAACGCGTGCCGCCTTTCTCCATCACAAAAACCAAGAGGCATTCTTGATCGAACTAATAAAGCTTGACCCGACCATCAAGCTCGATATTCGCTACGCAACCGCCGATAATTTCGTCGGCCGCAGGGTTTATCCGGAAGCGCGGGTCTTTCTGCAGGAAGAAGCCGCTCGTGCCGTTGTTCGGGTTCATCGGGAACTCGGCAAAGATGGCCTTGGGCTCGTCATCTTCGACGGCTATCGTCCTTGGTCGATCACAAAGCTCTTTTGGGAAGTCACCTCTGACGATCAGCGTAAATTCGTCGCGGACCCTGAACGCGGGTCGAAGCACAACCGGGGCTGCGCCGTCGATCTGAGTATCTTCGACCGGGATACAGGCCGCGAGCTTGAAATGCCTTCGGGCTACGACGAATTTACCGAACGCGCTTCACCTAACTACACGGGCGGGACCGCCGAACAGACGGCTAATCGAGAACTTCTGCGCCGGCTGATGGAGTCCGAAGGCTTTACGGTCAATCCGAACGAATGGTGGCATTTCGACTTTATGAATTGGGAGGATCACCCGATCCACGACGTTTCTTTTGACGAAGCAGCCGCGATGGCCGCAGCGGTTCAAGATGAAAAGGGCGGCCCTCGGGACTGACGGCCGCCTCATTTTAATCTTTGTTACAAACTATTCGCTTGCCGGGGTCGCAGCCGGTGCGGGCCGCGGCCGATTGGCCTCGATCTGCAAAACGATCTTCACCTCGTCGGAAAGTGTCGGAACTCCGTTCGGCATATTTCCCCCGTAATTCACTCCGTAATCTCTTCGATTCAGCGACGTCTCGGCCGTCACCCCCATTTTGCCGCCACTCCGCTGGTCAGGCGGGATGAAGCCGGTAATGCTGAACGGGAAAGAGATGCTCTTTGTCACTCCCTTAAGTGTGAAATCGCCAGTCACCATCCAGCTGGCTCCGCGTTTTTCGACCTTAGTGCTCTTGAACGAGAGCTCGGGGAATTTTTCGACCTCGAAGAAGTCCGCAGACCGCAGGTGGTTGTCGCGATTTACCACGCCCGTATCAACACTCGTCGCCTTGGCTGTAAACTGGACCGATGATTTCGCCGGGTCTTTGGCGTCGTAGTTGATCGCACCGGTAAAATCCCGAAAGTATCCCGGCACCTCGATCAGCCCCATGTGCTTCACTTTGAACCCGATAAAGCTGTGTGCCCGGTCCAGATTGTAGGTGCCGGATTCGCCGGTCTGGACCGCGCCGAGCGCCTCAAATCTCTCAGCTTGGGTCAGCTTGACGGCCTCGGCCCCGGTCTGCAAAAGTACAAAGCCGGCGATCAACAGGCCGACAAACAAAAATACGGTGCGTTTCATTTCGATCACTCCTGATTTAATTGATTTGAATCATAGCGATGCGCGGACGGCGTCACCGCCGAACGGCCGGCTACCCTGATCGATCATTCGATTTCTAAGGGTCGCTGCACCGATCCCCGGTATCAGCGGCCATGCATTCCGCGCTTTTTGCTACTATTACACATTATCCATTTAGTTTGAAATAAGGAGCCAAGCAAGGTGTATAAGCCCCACCCGACAGAATACGACGCTTATTATTCCAAATACGTTTCCCTCGTTCCTGAAAACGACATCCGCCAGGCTTATGCCGATCAGCCGGCCGAACTTCGCCGAACTTTTGATGGCCAGGAAGAAAGCGTTGGCCTGTTTGCCTACGAGCCCGGCAAATGGACCGTCAAGGAAGTTCTTAGCCATATCATCGACGGCGAGCGTGTGTTCGCCTATCGGATGCACCGCATCTCTCGCGGCGACGAAACGCCGATCGAGGGTTTCGAGCAGGACGGCTATATCGAAAACTCGAACGCCAACGACCGCCCGTTTGAGAACCTGCTCCGGGAATTCGAGCTCGCACGGGCGGCGAATGTACTGATGCTCAACAACATGGACGAAGCCGCCCTCTCTCGGATGGGAACGGCCAGCGGTCTGCCGGTCTCGGTCCGGGCCCTTGCAAACATCTCGATCGGCCACGTTCGCCATCACCTCGCGATCTTAAATGAACGCTACCTCGCCTGAGTGGAGTTCGACGTTCTCATCATCGGAGGCGGAGCGGCAGGCCTTTTCTGCGCGATCGAGTCGTCTCGCCGGGGCCGCAGGACGCTGCTTATCGAGCACGGCCCGCGTGTCGGCCGAAAGATCATTATTTCCGGCGGCGGCCGCTGCAACTTCACTAATTTAGGCACCGCACCCGAAAATTTCATCTCCGAGAATCCTCATTTCTGCCGCTCGGCCCTAGCACGCTATACGCCCGACGATTTCGTCAAGCTGGTACGCAAACACCGGATCGAGTACTACGAAAAGAAACTCGGCCAGCTGTTCTGCCGCGACAGTTCCCGCAGGATCGTCGATATGCTGCTGGCGGAATGTGAACGTGCGGGGGTCACCGTAAATGTCGGCTGCAGCGTCACGCGGATCTCGAAAGACCGCCGCTTTCGAGTCGAAACCAAACAAGGAAGCTATCTGGCCGATAATGTGGTGATCGCCACCGGCGGCCTTTCGTTTCCTAAGATCGGTGCCTCGCCGTTCGGCTATCAGATCGCACGGCAATTCGGCATCGAACAGGTTCCCACGCGGCCTTCGCTGGTCGCGCTCGTTCGGCCAAAGGGCGAAGCACGCTCCGAACTTGCCGGCATTTCCGTCGACGCAGAGGTTACCGCCGACGGCCATACCTTCCGCGAGAACATCCTCTTCACGCACCGCGGAATGTCGGGCCCGGCGATCCTGCAGGCCTCGAATTACTGGCACAAGGAGAGTCCGCTGCACCTTGACCTTATGCCGGAATTGGACGTCAAAGATCTTCTCAACTCGGCCAGCGGCCGGGCCGTTCAGGTTTCAAACTTCCTGACCGGATATCTTCCGGCGAGATTTGTCGAAACGCTTCCCGAAAAGGCGTTGCTTGGCCGAAGGCTCAACAGCCTCAGCGACCGAGAGATCGACCGTGTTTCGGAAATGCTTCATGACTGGCACGTAAAATTCGTCGATACCGAGGGATATGGCCGGGCCGAGGTAACCCTCGGCGGCGTTTCGACCAAAGAGCTTTCGTCGCAGACCATGGAGTCCCGCAAAGTGCCCGGTCTTTACTTCATCGGCGAGGTCGTCGATGTGACCGGCTGGCTCGGCGGGTACAATTTTCAATGGGCCTGGGCGTCCGGCTTTGCAGCCGGCAACGCCGTCTGATGTTTTTCTGGTCATGTCCAGGCTTCGTCTCACCCTTCGCGAAAATCCGCGATGTCCATCCCAAACCGCTCCTTCACGTATTCTTCCGCTGATCGGTTCACGTTCTTCAGGTTCTCAAGCCGCCTCGAAGATTTCGCGATGTGCGTCTTCGCCCTCTCGGCCATTTGTTTCAGCAGATCGCGGCCCCCTTCGGCCTCGTCGGCCGCCTTGCGGCTTAGAGAATAAACTTCCGAATCAACGGCCGCGGCTTTTTCGGCGGCGATCTCGGCGAACCTCCGTTTCATCTGCGCGATCTGCCTGATCGCCCTGACCAGCCGGTCGCCGGCCGTCTCGCCCACAACCGCTTCCGGGCTAATGCGGATGTCGGCGGCCAGCCGCCGGAGTTTTCCCTGGTCGCCCTCGGAGTATGCCCGGTTCAGTTCGGCCATCAGCGAATGCCGCCTTTCTTTTTCACCGTCGTCCAACGCAAGGTCGGGATGGATCGACCGAGCAAGATCGTGATAGGCCTTTCGGGCCTCGGCGGTCGGCTCCCATGTTTCGGTCTCGCGGTCTTCGGCAGCTTTTGCCCGGGCGGCCGATTCTTCCGCAGCACGCCTTAGCTCTTCGACCTTTTTCTTGATCTCCTCATCATCCGGAACGAGCTTTAGCTCCTCCTCGGCGATCTGTGCGTCGATCTCGTCCTGCTCCGCGTAAAGCCGGCCGACCTCCATCGTGTATCTTGCCTCGAAGCGCTCGAGTTCTGCCCGCAGGTCGGCCATCTCTTCTTCGGCATCGGCCAAACGTTCGGCAAGCCGGTCAACGACGCGCTGCTTCTTCGCGAGTTCGATCTCTTCAGGTGCAAGTTCGTTCATAGTCCGTACGGCCAACGGAGCCTGTTTTACGAATAAAGGTTCATCGGCCGCGTCAACAGATCGACCGGGTCGTCAATATTAAGGGCCTCTCGGACATAGAATGGTTCACCGAACTCGACACCGATCAGCGAACCGAAATAGCTGGAACGGCTTTCAAGCTCGGCCAGGAAGCGTTCGCCGGTCAGCCGCGTCTCCGGTTCGGAAGAGTTCGGGTCGTGGAACTGCGACGCGTGTGCCCTGATCGCCTCCATCTTGACCGCGTGAAATGCCGAAACATCGACGATAAAGCTCGGCGGTACATTTCGCGAGAATACGCTGTGAGCGACCATCGGCACCGCGATCTTCTCGTCTCCGCTCTCGGGATCGTAGTTCTTCATACTGGCCAGCCTGGCCGCCTCGCGAACAAGCCGAGCAATGTGGTCGTGGTCGGGATGCGGATCGTCGATCTGGTGGGTCAGGATCAACCGCGGCTTCAGCCTTCGCAGCACCTTGACCATCTTTCCCCGCGATTCGTAGTCAACAAATACGTGTCCATCTGCGAGTTCCAGATTCTCTCGGACATCCAGTTGTAGGATCTCGGCCGCTTCCTCGGCCTCGCGAGCCCGGCCTTCGGGCGTTCCGCGCGTGCCCATCTCGCCCCGCGTTACGTCCAAAGCGCCGGTGCGGTGCCCCAGGCTCTTCAGCTTCAGCATCGTACCGCCCACGCCCATTTCCAGGTCATCGGGGTGGGCGAAGACAGCAAGTATGTCCACTGTGGTCATAGGGTTAAATCTAATGCGGAAGCCCGCGCGTAAGCAAGGGCTTGATGTGCGGGTTGAGCATTAGGCCCTCGCTCACGCGCGGGCTTCTGCATTGCTAGAATGGTTTCTATGAAACTCATTGTTCTAGGCTCCGGAACCTCTGTCCCGCATCCTTCCCGCTCGAGTTCAGCTTACTGGCTGGGATCGGGCGGCAGCAAGGTGCTTCTGGATTGCTCGGTCTCGGCCGTGCTCAGAATGTGCGAAGAGGGCCTGGATTGGGCCGGGCTCGACTCCATCTGGATCTCTCATTTTCACCTCGACCACGTCGGGGGCCTGGCCCCGTTCCTAGCCGGCACTCGGCACAGCCGGGAAATGAAAAAGAGGACGAAGCCGCTAACCATTTTTGGCGGCCCTGGGTTGAAGGAACTGATCCAGACGTTCAGCGATGCAAGAAACTACAAGCTGTTCGATCAGCCGTTTCCCCTGGAGTTCGTCGAGGTCGAACCGCTTGAGAGTTTCCATCTCGCCCCGGGTCTCGACGCCGTCGCCCTGAGCACGCCGCACACCGACGAGAGCCACGCCCTGCACATCCGCGACGCGGCCGGCGCCACGCTCGTTTACACCGCCGACACCGGCTTCTACGACGTGATCAGTTCGTTTGCCCGCAAGGTGGACCTTCTCGTGATCGAGGCCTCTTTTCCCGCCGACAAACCGGGTCCCAAACACCTGGAATTGGCCGAGGCGATGTGGATCGTCAGAAAGGCCGAGCCCAAACGCGCCGTTCTGACCCATTTGTATCCGGATTGGGACGGCGTCGACCTCGCGGCCGAAGCTGCCAAATTTTCGCCGCCCTGCGAGATCATCGAGGCCCGGGACGGCCTGAGACTCGAAATAGGCTGAACGGCGTTCCGGCGTGTTCTGTCCGTCCCCTTCAGGGACGGGAGTGGGTGTCGCCTGTTGCCGTCGGGTTCCACCCGACGCTATTGAATTCGTCCCTTTCAGGGACAAAAATCTTCGTTTATTGTTTGAATTCGATCTAGAGAATTTGGATAACTCCACCCTTTTTCAGGATCCATACCCGATCAGGCGGTGGTTTGGTCCGCCGATCTGGGTCTAAAGGTGGTGATGCTACGACAACAATAGTTCCGTCGTTTTCTTCGATGAGGCTACCTCGGAGATCCGTCCCCGGTTCGAAAGGCACGTCGTAAAGCTTTTTCCATTCTCCCCGAAATTCGTATATTCCTTGGCCCGAGAACCAGACTAAGAGGTTTCCCTCAGAACTTATCGCAAAAGTTTCGACTTCGCCCAGCGTTAGGACCGGTTCGGGTCCGGCCGTTGTGATACGAAAGATCTTTCCGGTCCGGGTGGTCGCGTACATGGTATTGTTCCTTGACACGACCTTATCAACGAAGAAATCAGGCGTTCCTTTGAGATTCACTACTCTCCACGAATTGTCACGCTTACAGGCGACGATGTCGGTTTGCCTCGAGAAATCTTCATGAACTGGTCGCCCCTCAGATATTGATTTCCCGATCGAATCCGCTATGAGGACTGCACACAATTCATTACCGACGATCCCAATCTCCTTCAGACACCCATTTTCAACGGACCTTATTGAATTCTCCAATCTACAACCCATGTCTGGAAACTGAAAGGCTTTCCAGTTCCTATCTCCTTCGTGGATCCAGGCTCGAGTTACGTTGGGCAGGGTGAATCGATGTTTATTGAGCAACACAAATTCATCGTTGTAACTAAATCCATCAAAACCGACATTTACATCTTCTCGCGAATAGTACTCGGGCTCGGGAAGCTCGGGAAATTCCTGGGAGCTCCAGTTATCGCCGTCAAACCGAACGAGGCGAAGTCCACGGTGATCGTAAAACCAGAGATTCCCCGAAACACGATCCACTCCCACCTCATCGAACTCATCCCAATCGGCCCTGCGGCATTTATAAAGTCGGTCAAGTCGCTCACCGGTCAACTCTAAAATTGCGCCCGAGGTTGACAGGTATATCTTTTCGTTGAAAAACGTGATTGCAGAGACCGTCAAGGATTTGCGTAGTGTCTCGTATTTATTAAGTGCGTTTTCACCCTCGAAAGCGGTAGGGCAGGTTGGGTAAGGGTCAAAAAGAATGCACGACGGTACCGCGAAACAAAGAAACACCACGATGGCAAAGGCACCTAAATTTACTCTGGACACAGTACGGAGTTTCATTTTGAAGGACAAATCAGGTGTTAGCGATCAATTTCAGCCTAGGACAAAAACTTAGTTTGTGTCCAGAACTCCGCCGAAACCTTTGGCTTTCCCCGAAGGGGATAAATTCAATAGCGTGGGGTGGAGCGAGGGAACCGAGCGAAACCCTACGAAACGACGGGTTATCGAATGCGCTCCCTGAAGGGGAGCAATTGAAGGCATGCGGTGCGTCCCCTTCAGGGACGGTAGTTGTGTCGAGGCGTTGTCGTCGGGTTTCACCCGACGCTATTGAATGCGTCCCTTTCAGGGACAAATACGTTGGTCTACATGTTTACGGAACGTCCCAGAACTCGGCACCTCATTGCGGCCCAAGCCTCTTCGGCTCCGCCGATCGATGTGCGGAAAAGCTATGCTTTTCCGCCAGATTCACAAATGTCTCTGCGGCTCCGCCGCCGCTCTCACCGCCACTTGATCATCTTATGGTCGGTGATGAACGGCTCGTTTTTCAGGGCCTTTCCATTCCATTGCCGGGCACTCGAATAAAGATAATCATTGGGATGCTCAACCAACCCAGCACGGACCGGATTCAAATGAATATAACTTACCTTCTGCAAAAGGTATCTTCTCCGTAGACCTCAAAAGCATTAGGATGATGTTCGTAAACGGAGTACTTGTGTTTGAAATCGCGCTCCTGAATCCGCAGTTTGGCTAGCGATGTCTCGTAGTCGTTTTCTTTCAAGTGATCCAGAACCCGCTTCGCCGAGATGCCGTTCAGAAACCGAAGAACATCCTTTATCTTGCGACGGCTGTCGGAGATCACGTGCGTGTGGTCCGGCATAATGACATAGGCGAATATCATGATCACCCCAGAGATCCGAGCCTCGTCGAAGGCTTCGCAGACTATTTGTTTGATCGAATCCGAGCGGAAGACCGTTAGTCTTTTATGCGCGACCGAGGTCAAATAGTAGGCTGGAGTTGTTCTCGATACCTGAAACATCGAAGAGCGGCGGCAGAGCCGCGAGGCATTTAGATCAAATTACGGAAAAGCACAGCTTTTCCGCACATCGAACGGCAAAGCCGCTCCGTGAAAGGTCGACCAAATACAAGCTCACATACCTTGATAGCACAAAATCCGGTTCCGATCGCTTGTCGGAGCCGGACCTCAGATAACCAGTTGGAGAAGATCACCCCTTCGTGTTTCGCTCGGCGACGGCCATAAGCTCTTCGGGCATCCATTTTTCCATCACCTTTTCTTCGGCTTCGGCTATCCGACGCCCGCGGTTCCGCCAATTCTTTGATGGATCGTCCTCGCGGCCGGACTGTTTCGGATAATTCTCTACCTGCTCGAGGCTGATGATTATGCCGTGGATCACGTCTTTCCAATCCTCGTTCTGGATGCCGCGGAGCGTGACCGGCAGGCCCGCGGTCCAATCTTCTTCGGGCACGATGTTATCGTATTCGGGGATGGTGAGGTAGGCCGTGTCTGGGAACGGCTTGCCCTTGAATTCGCTAACAAGCTGCGAGGCAAGGTCCGAGTAGGTGCCTGACGGGTTTTTCGAACGCATCTCGAGCGCTCGCTTGAAGATATCGGTGACGGTTGGGTTGCTCATAGACGTTGTCCCGACAGATTATCATATTACCCTGCCGAAACTAATCTCCGGGGACGGAGCCATCGCGGTCCCGGCCACTTGGCGTGCGGACGTGAT
This sequence comes from Chloracidobacterium sp., assembly GCA_016716365.1. GTDB lineage: Bacteria > Acidobacteriota > Blastocatellia > Pyrinomonadales > Pyrinomonadaceae > OLB17. The sequence continues at coordinate 168,661 of JADJWM010000006.1, forward strand.
CTAGCGGCAACTAATCCTTGTTTTCGGCCGTCTGAACCTATACGCTTTCATTTGGTGTATTTATGAGTTTTATCAAAGCTTCCCTCATTATTTTGGTCCTTACGTTCGCGGTTGTCGCCCAGGGCGAGCAGGCCCCGATCGTGGAAAGGGAGTTCGAATACAAGGACTGGACCCTTAAGAATATCGACGGCGGCGAGACAAATCTTCGCAGCTTTGCCCAGGGAAAGAAGCTCGTGATGGTGGTTTATTGGGCTCCCTGGTGCCTGAACTGGAATCATGACGCGGCGTTCGTCGAGGAACTCCACCAGAAATATTCCAAAGACGGGCTTTCGATCATCGGTGTCGGCCTCTATGATCCCGTGACCTCGATGAAACGCCATCAGCGGAGCGCAAAACTGACCTTTCCGTCGGTGTATGATTCGACCGCATTGACCGACCGCCTGACGTCGGACCATTACAACCGCCGCCGTGCCGCCGGCGATACCCGCAAGTGGGGCACGCCATGGTACGTGTTCCTTGAGCCTGAAAAGCTGCTGAAGGGAGGCGACGTGCTGGCCACGAAGGTCCCGGTAATCAACGGCGAGCTGATCCGACCGGAAGCCGAGAAGTTCATTCGGGAAAAACTCGGGCTTGCCTCGAGTGCAGCCGCTCCCGGCGGGCTTGCAAAAAGGTTCGAGGCGGCCCCCCTAGCGAAGACCCGCCTCTCGTTCGAAGTTGAAATTTTAGGCCTGCCGGGCCGATAACGGCCTAGGGCATCACGGCCATCGTATCCGTCAGCTTCATCGCCACCTGTCTGAGCGGCTCTTTTGAAGCCACGAACTTTCCGGCGATCGCGCTGTCCTCGGACAGTGCGCAAAGATTTGCGATCCCCTGGATCTGGGGCAGGTATTTTGTGAGGGCGGGTTTCGTCCGGAAATCCGACTCCAGAATGCGGAGTCCTTCCCTCAACCCTCTTATCGCAAGGATCACTTTCTGCTTATTTGCCTCGTTCGCGTCGATCACTTCCTGACTGAGGCGTTTGGTCTCGGATTCTTTGTCGATATCCTCGATCGCCACGGCGATCGGGCCCATCTTATCGACGAACGTGTTTACGTTGTAGAGCTGATTGGAGACCTTCTGTTTCGCGGCGGCGACTTCGGGCGTTGCAACCGGCTTCGTTGGTTTCGGGGTCGGCTTTGGAGCCGGCTTTCTGGTCCGCTGGGCCGCGGCCGGGATCGCCATCGAAAGCAGGAGGATCGAGAAAACTATTGCCAAATGTCCGCGTTTCATCACTGCCCTTGCCTGTTCAATATCCAATAAACATCTTATCATAAACGTTATGCGGGAGCGGTTGTTGGAAGTTCACAGGCTCGGGCGCGTTGCCTACCAAGAGGCCCTCGACCTTCAGAAAGAGCTTCAGCAGCGGGTGATCGACGAGCGACTGCTGGACCATATTCTGCTGCTTGAACACCCTCATACTTTTACTATCGGCCGCAGGTCCAAACAGGCCGGCGTATTGGCGACCGCCGAGATGCTCAGGGCGTTGGGCGTCGAGGTGTTCGAAACGGACCGCGGCGGCAAGGTCACCTATCACGGCATCGGGCAGGTGGTGGGGTATCCGATAATCAACCTTTCGCCGGACCGGGAGGACGTTCATAAATATGTCCGCGATCTGGAGGAAGTGCTGATCCGGACGCTGGGCGATCTGGGCATCGACGCCTTTCGGATCGAGGGATTGACGGGTGTTCACACGGCCGAAGGCAAGGTCGCCGCCATCGGGATCCACATCAAACGCTGGGTGACGACGCACGGATTTGCGCTTAACGTAAACACGGACCTCAGCTATTTTAACTGGATAATTGCCTGCGAGGGCGAGCCGGTCACGTCCGTCGAAAGGCTGCTCGGACGCGAGGTGCCGCTGGCCGAGGTTGAAGAGCTCATTATCGGGAACTTCGCCGCAGTATTCGGGATGAAGGCCGCGGCCGCACCCGCTGGCCAGGCCGCTGCATGAAAGCGGACCGCTGCGGCCCCCGCCGATGATAGAACCGAAACCGTTCGCCGGCCCATAAGACGAATTTTTTGGAGGAAGAATGCAAAAGACGAAGATATTAGCCTTTTTGATAACTATTGCCTTCGCAATGGGATGCGGCCCTGACCCCTCCCAGAACTCGAACACCGCGAACACGGGCGGGAACGTGAATTCCGAGCCGGATGCGAACCGCGGCACGATCACGATCGCCGAACGCCCCGCCAAGATCAAGGAAATGATGGCGGCACGTGGTGAACAGGATTCGGCGGCCCCGACGCTGGAGATCGTGTCGCCCGCGGCCGGTTCGACCATAAACAGCAGCACCGTAAAGGTCCGCTTAAAACTCGGCGGCGACCTGAAGGGCTATATGCCGGGCATGGACCCTCAGACCAGGATGGGGAATCATATCCACGTGATCCTCGACAACCAGCCGTATGAGGCCTATTACAACCTTCGGCGGGAGTTCGAACTGTGGAACGTTGCCGACGGCGAGCACACACTCCGCGTCTTTGCCTCGCGGCCGTGGCATGAAAGTTATAAGAACGAAGGTTCGTTCCAAATGGTGCGCTTTACCGTGAAAGGAGGCAAGGCCGACGCCTCGAAGCCGACCACCACCAGCACCGGGAACACGATGGCGGATCCCGCGGCGGCGGCGAATGCCAATGCAGTTCCGGCCCCTCCGCCGACCGACGGGCCTCGCCCCGGCATCGAAGGCAAGAAGATGCAGAATTCGGCGGCCGGCCAGGCCGACCCTTCAAAGCCGCTGCTCACGTTCAGCCGCCCGAAGGGCGAATATAGGGATGCCGATGCCGATGCGATAATGGTCGACTTCTGGCTTGCCAACGCAAAGCTTGTCGGCGACGGAGGCGATTATCGCGTACGGTATTCAATTAACGGCGGCGAGGCGCGTTTCATCGATAAATGGGAGCCGATCTGGGTATCGGGCGTGCCTGCAGGCCGGGCATTCATCACGCTCGAGCTTGTGGATAAGAACGGCGGCCTGGTCGACAACGGCGGGTATAATTCGACCACCGGTTACTTCATGGTGCTGAAGCCAGCGCCTCAAAACTAGCCTTGAAAGGCATCTTTCGCGTCGAGTGCCTCCGAACCTTTTATGAACTGGATCTACCTAGGCATCGCGGGGTTGCTTGAGATCGCCTGGGCGATCGGGCTGAAATACACCGAAGGGTGGACAAGGCTTGTGCCGAGCGTCATCACCGGCGTGCTTTTGGTCGCGAGCTTCTACTTTCTGTCGCTCGCGGTCAAGACGCTGCCGATCGGAACAGCGTACGCGGTTTGGACCGGTATCGGCACGGTCGGGGCCGCGATTCTCGGGATGGTCCTGTTCGATGAACCGCGCGACGCCCTGAGGATAGTATTCATCGCGTTGATCATTGCAGGGATCGCCGGCCTGAAGGCGACCTCGACTTCCTGATGAAGCAGCCCGGGCGTTGGGGAGGGCGAAATGCCCAACGTATCGATCGCGCCCTTTTTCAAGCGCGGGCTTCCGCATATGAACTTGCGGACGCAGGCAAATTCACTTAACCTCGATTATTCGAAAAATTTAGTTTAGCCGAGCCCACGTGCGGGCCTGCGACACGTTGGGCTGATGAAATTTTGCTTATGCGACGCGATATTACCTCGTGGTACAGCCACAATCTCAACATGGACATGCCGCTGGTGGCATACGGGCATGCGGGCTATCCGCTGCTGATGTTCCCGACGGCGGCGGCCGATTACCTTGAATACGAACGCTTTTATTTGGTCGATTCGATCAAATCCTTTATCGAGAGCGGCCTGATCCGTGCATATTCGATCAACTCGGTAAATAAGTACAGCCTGCTCAACCGCGAATCGCACCCGGCGTGGAAGGTCGAGATGCTCCAGCGATATGACCGCTACATCGTCGATGAGGTCCTGCCATTGATCCGAAACGAATGCGGCGATGATGCCAGGCCGTTGACGACCGGAGCGAGCCTCGGGGCGTTTCTTGCCGCGAACACCTATTTCAAGCACTCCGATCTCTTTCGCGGAACGATCGCGATGAGCGGCAGCTACGACATCTACAACTACCTTGACAAGGGCTTCTACGACGACAACGTTTATTTCAACAACCCGGCAATGTACCTGCCTAAACTTAATGACGACTACCACTTGCCGCGTCTCCGCAAGGCCGACTCGATCGTAATCGTCTCGGGCCAGGGAAACTACGAGGCCCCGGAACGCAGCCGCGACCTTTCCGGAATTCTTCATTCAAAGGGGATCCCGCACCTGCTTGAGTTATGGGGTCACGACGTGAACCATGACTGGCCCTGGTGGCGAAAGATGCTGCCGTATTATCTGGGACGGTTCTGTGAAGGATGAGGGGTGAAGGATGAGGGATGAGGGCGGAAGGATGAAGGCGGAAGGATGAAGGATGAAGGCGGAATGCCAATTGTCGTTCAGGACCGTCGGGCCTTGACCTTTTTTGCGATAGTCACGAGTCTCGGGTCAGCTCGGTTCGTTTGGCGGGCAAGCTTGCGTTCAGAGCCTCCTCGACGGGCAATTATCGCGAGGATTCGTCTCGCAAAATCGAACGCGTCTTGACCTTGCTGATAAAATCTGCATTGACAGGCACTGAGAAAGCCTCAATATTGGCACCCGGCGAGGTGCCAGCGTGCGAGTTGACGGCCGATTACCTAGCAGAGCCGTGAAGTGGAAGCGAATCATAAAGGTTAAGGACACGAAGACCGAAAAGTTTTAGCCTCCTTTTCAGGTCTCCTTCAAGGCCGGAGTATCCTGTTTCATCCCTCATCCCTCATCCTTCATCCTTCATCCTTCATCCTTCATCCCTCATCCTTCCGCCTTCATCCTTCACTCCCCGTCCCCCTTCTTGCCCTTACGCTTCGTGCCTTCGGGCTTTTCGGCGGGTGGCGGATCCGGATTCGGCTTTTTCGGCTGTGCCGGCGGAAGCCTCAGCGGGGGCGGATCGGTATTCGGCGGCGGGAACTTCACGGGATCGGTCCCACCATCGGGCTTTGGCCCGTCGGCGGTGCCTTCTTCGGCCGGAGCCTCGGTCTTGACCTCGGTCGCTGCCCCGGACCGGATGCTGGCCGCTTCGGCCTTGGCGAGTTTTTCAAGCTCTTCCCGCTTGTTCCGTTCCATCAGATACCTGATCTCCGAGGGCATAGGCGGTGCCGAAGGAAAGCGGTCCACCGGTTTCCCTTTCATAAAGGCGTTCATGAATCCGTTGAACATCGGTAATGCTGCACCGCCGCCGGTCATACCGGACCCGAGCGATTCTTTCCTTGCCGGATTCCCCATCCAGATACCGGTCGCGTAGCGCGGTGTATAGCCGATAAACCACACATCGGTGTGGGCATTCACGGTACCCGTTTTCCCGGCCAGCGGGTGCCCGGCTGCGCTGGCTCCGCCCGCGGTGCCGCCGCCCGACGTGACGCCCCGCATCATTTCGACCATCGTCAAGGCTACGTATTCGCTCGTGACGCGCGAACTATCATTACCCCACTCTTCAAGCAGCGTCCCGTCGCGGCTGTAAACTTTCCTGATCAAGTGAGGATGGGCCCTGACTCCTTTGTTTGGAAAGGCGGAATAGGCCGACGTCATCTCGAGCAGCGAAGCCTCGCTCGCCCCGAGCGCCGACGGAAGGCTCGGTGCCATCGGGTTGCTGATCCCGAACCGGCGGACCATCTGCCCTCCGGCCTGAATACCGACCTGCTCCAACAGGTGGACCGCCGCAAGATTGTAAGATTTCGCCAGGGCGATCTTCATCGGAACGTTCGCATGGCTAAGGCTGCCGTCGTAGTTATGCGGCTGCCAGCCGCCTCGCTTGATCGGCGCCCCGCTCACGAGCATTTCGGGCGTCATTCCGTCCTCAACGGCCGCCGTGTAAATGAACGGTTTGTATGCCGACCCGGTCTGGCGAAGTCCCTGTGTTGCGTTGTTGAACTTGCTGGTATGAAAATCGTACCCGCCGACCATCGCGACGATCTCGCCGTTCGAAGCATCGATCGAGACAAGAGACGCTTGGATCTCAGGGACCTGCGAGAGATCGACGAGAAGCTCCTGCTTCTCGGCGTCGACCTTTTTGACAAGGAATTCAGCAAGAAGGCCCGGTTTGAGCTCCGCCTTCGGCCGCTTTCCGCTCCGACCCATGTTCTGCGGCCCGACCACTGCTTTGTACTTGCCGAACCGCACCCCGACCTCGTCCGCCCTCGGGTTCACCGAGACGACCAGGCCCTTTATATATTCACCTTCCTCGAATTCGTTCCCGTACCAGTCGGCGTGCTTGTAGTTCGCAAGGGCCTTCTCGATGTCTTTCGGGTCGGTCAGCGGTTCGCCGTCGGCATTAACGAGGATGTCCTGATAGTCCGAACGCCATCTTCGCCCTCGATCGAACGCCCTCAGCCGATCGCGGATGACCCGAGTCGCGGCCTGTTGTGCTTCGACGTTGATCGTCGAATAGACCTTCAGCCCGCCCTGGGCGACGCGGGTCGTGTATTTATTCTCAAGATACCGCCGGATCTCCTCGATCGGATAATCCCACGCGGTCGATTTTGGAAGGGCCTGATAATACGCCGTGTCGGCGAGTTTGATCGGTTTTGCCTTTGCGGCATCCACCGCGGCCTGTGAGTACCTCTCCGGGAAGTACTTCGCCATCTGGTCGAGGACGATATCGCGGCGCATTTTCGCCCTTTCCATGTTCCGCGTCGGCGAATATTCGGGCGATTTCGGGATGGCCGCGAGAAGTGCTGCTTCCTCCAGGTTGAGGTCCTTTAGCGTCTTGCCGAAGTAGGTCCGCGACCCTGCCTCGAAGCCGTAAGCGCCGGCACCCAGGAAAACGTAGTTCATATACATTTCCAGGATCTGCCGTTTTGTGTAGAAACGCTCGATCTGGAGGGCCACGGCCCACTCATTGACCTTTCGCGTGTAGGTCTGGTCCTTGTAAAGAAAAAGATTCTTGGCAAGCTGCTGCGTAATGGTCGAACCGCCCTCGACCCGGTCACCCGTGAAGGTCTTGATCACGGCACCGACGGTGCGGTAAACATCGATCCCGATGTGGTTGTAATATCGGAAATCCTCGATGGCGATCAGGGCGTCCTCGACATTCTGCGGTATGTCCTGTTCCTTGATCGGGATCCGCTTCTCGATCGCGAATTCGGCCAGGACCGTCTCTCCGTCATCCGCGTAAATGGTCGTCACCTGAGGCGGGCGATAGGTAGCAAGGGCCGAGACCTCGATCGCGTACCGCGAGTTATTGAGGTGATATGAAGCCAGGATGCCGGTCATCGCTCCGGCTGTCAGTGCAAGCACAAGGGCCGCCGCGAACCACCCGAGCTTCGCCATCCCGCCGTTCCTTGCGGAAACCGCAGAAACTTCAGTCGTCCTTATCTTCTTTACATCTCTCGCCATAGTAAAACCTGCCTAATTCACGAAACGGCGCATTCTTATACTAACAACAAATCCGATGGCGATAAACGTCGAGAGGATCGCCGAAAGGCCCGCGCTCATCAACGGCAGCGGGACGCCGATCACCGGAAGAATGCCGAGGGTCATCCCGACATTCATGAATATCTGGAACGACATCGCCGTCGCGACGGCCATTATCACCAGCATGGCGGGCCGCTCGTTGGCCTCGCGCGCGCCGGCGATTAGCCTCGATATCAGGAGGGCATAAGCCAGAAGCAAAGAGATGCAGCCGATAAAACCCGTGTTCTCCGCCGTCACGGCAAAAATGAAATCGGTGTGGGGTTCCGGAAGGAATTTCAGCACGCTTTGCGAGGTTTCCGATTCACCCTTTATGCCGGAAAGCCCGCCCTTGCCGACCGTGATGACCGATTGGATCGTGTGGTAACCGTAGCCCCTCGGGTCGACCGAATCCGGGTCGATGATCGCATTTATCCGTTCCTGCTGATACCTTTTGATCTTCCCCGTTTTGACCCCGATCATGTATGCCGACGGGATCAATACGGCCATCGCCACCAGCACGAAAACCACGTACCGGATCTTGATCGCGGAAAGGAATAGCACGGCCGCAAGCAGCGGGAAATAGGTGATCGCCTGGCCTGCGTCGGGCTCGAGCATGATCAGGACGACCGGGCCGGCGAGGATCGCAACGCCTACAAGGACCTCGACGATCGAAAGACTCCCCGATCTGCGGGCGCCGAAATACTTTGCAAGCATCAGGACGGTCGGTATCTTGACGAACTCCGACGGCTGGAACTGCCCGATCAGCGGAAGCTTTAGCCACGCCTGCTGCCCGTTCACCTCGACGCCGAGCGGCGTAAGCACGAGAGCAAGCAGAAGCAGTCCGAATCCGTAAAAGAAAGGTGCAAGATCGATGATCCGCCGGTAATCGCTCATCGCGACGACCAGGAACGCGACCACCGCGATAAACAGTCCGATGATCTGCTTGGACCAGTAGCTTTCCGACGGGAGGGCATTATGGATCTGCCAGATCCCGAAGCACGCGATCGCGATGGCCAACAGGGATGTCAGCCAGTCAAAATCTCGCAGGTCCTTCTTTTCGATTATCGCAACCATTCTTGTCAGTTCCGAGTTTCAAGTTTCAAGTTCCAAGTAATGTTACATATTTCTGATCGTGGAACCTGGAACTTGGACCATGGAACTCTCCGCTATCGTTTTGCGACCTGTTCCCGGTCAGCCTCTGACGGAGGTACGCCCCCGTTCTTTTTCGCTACGTAAGCTTCGTATACACCCTTGACGGCCGGTGCTGCGTGGCTTCCGCCGAACCCGACATTCTCGATCAGGGCGATGACGGCGATCTCGGGCTTGTATGCCGGCGCAAAGCTCACGAACCAGGCGTGGTCCTTCTTTGCCCCGACGTCTTTTCCGACCTCGGCCACCTGCGCGGTTCCCGTCTTGCCGGCGATCTCGAATCCGGGTATCGCTATTCTCGCCGCGGTACCGCCGCCCTGGACCACGCCCCACATTCCCTTCACCATCACCTCGTTCTGGGCGTCGGTCATCTTTATGATCTTCGGCTCCGTCGCCTGATACTTGAATCCCGGCCGGCCCTCGATATAATTCGGCTCGCCCTCTTCACCGATCGGCCCGATCGGCTTGAACTCCTTCAGGAAGTGCGGAACGTACATTCGCCCGTGGACCCCGATGCTGGAAACCGCCCGGATCATCGATATCGGCGTTACAACGACTGTGTCCTGCCCGATCGATGCATAAACCGTTCGGATATCGCTCCACCGTCCCTCGCTTCTCGATTATCGGTTTCCAGCTTTTTGGCGTTCCGCTGATCTTCTCGTTCGGCAGGTCGATACCCGACCGCTTGTCATACTCGAACTCCTCGATCATCTTGATAATGCCTTCGATGCCCATCTTCAGCCCGAGACGGTAGTAGTAACCGTCGCACGACTTCGTAACCGCATAGGAGAGCGGCGGAGCGCCGTGGCTGCCCATGCAGCGGGTGAATTTGTTCCCGATCTGTATGCCTCCGCCGCAGGCAAGGTTTGACTTTTCGACGGTGATCACGCCCTGCTGCAATGCCCCTACCGATTCCGGTATCTTCCACGTGGATCCGGGCGGATACCGGCCCTGGATCGCACGGTTAAAGAGCGGGCGCTCTTCGTCCTGCCAGTAGGCCGCGATCTGTTTGCGGCCCTCGGTCGTCTTGCTCCCCTGAACGAAAATGTTCGGGTCGAACGAAGGCAGCGATGCCATCGCAAACACCTCTCCGTTGTTCGGGTCGGTCGCGATGATCGTTCCGCGTTTTGTAACGGAATTCGCAAGCTGCCTTTCGGCCTCGAGTTGGATGTCAAGGTCGATGGTGGTGATCAGGTCCTGGCCCGCTTGCGGATCGACCTTGTCTATCTCGCTCTGCACACGGCCGCGGCTGTCGACGATCACCTTTCGATAGCCCGGCTTGCCCCGCAGGTATTCGTCGTAATATTCCTCCACACCGCCTTTGCCGATGATGTCGCCCGGCCTCATACCGCGGGCCTTATACTCTTCAGATTCAAGCTGTCTGGGGCTGATCTCGCCGACGTACCCGAGCACGTGGGCCAGGATCGGCCCGTGCGGATAGAACCGCTGCGGCTGAAGCTCGACACGAAGTTCCGGGTACTCAAGCGAATGCGACTCGACCCACGCGATGTCTTTCATCGTCGCATTCTCTTTGAGCACCATCGTCTCGAAATCGTTCTGCTTTTTAAGCGTGTTCAGCCGGTCGACGACCCATTTAGGCTCGAGCTCAAGGCCCGTGGCGTAGTCGTAAACGCGGTCGTCGACATTGATGTTCTTGATCGGCTCGTTCGAAAGGACGACGTTATAGGTCGGCCGCGAATCGACAAGTATCTTGCCGTTCCGGTCGAAAATGGCTCCACGCGGGGCCGGTATCGGGATCATGCGGATACGCTGGTTCTCGGCCCGCTCGGCGTAGTAATCTCCCTCGACGACTTGAAGGTTGTACAGGCGGATACCCAGGAGCGTGAGCAGAACGAACGCCACGACCTGGATCGTCGCGATCCGGACCGTCAAATTCTGTCCATGTTCGTTGAGCTTCATACCTTGCCCTTCGGCATACTAAGTCGCTTTCAGCGGCTGAATTTTATCGGGTTGCGCCGTCGCGTCTGCCGCCGCTTCGAAAAGAAATCGCGTTTCCGCGCCCCCTTCCTCTCCACCAGGACAAAATCCAGCAAAATGTAAATGAAAGTACCCGCTATCGTCGTGCCTATCAGCGTGTATGCGACCGTCACCAGCAGCTGCCCCGCCGGTTCCTGTTCAAACAGCCTGTGAAGGCCAAAATAGAGCAGATCGTCCAGTAAACACGCTCCCGCTATGACGGGTATGCGGAGTAAAAGGTTGTCCATGTATACCCGGCGGGCGATCTCGGAAACTACAAATGCGATAAGGGTTTTCGAGAACGCATTCGAGCCAAGAAGGCCGCCGCTCAAGGCGTCCACCGCCAGCCCGGCAAATGTGCCGAAGAAGATGGCTTTTATCGCGTCACGCTGCAATGCGGCATAGACGACAATGATCAGCGGAAAATCGATGTACGCCAGCGGCTCCGCCACATTACGCAGCGTCCATTGGAGGACGATCGCAATGACGAGCGCGATTGTGATCTTCAGCTGTTCCATTCAAGAATCGGACTTACGGCCAACGGCTAACGCGCGCCTCGCGGCGTATTCGTTGCGTTCGGCAGTTCACGTTCAAAATCGGGCCGCGCCGGCGGCTCGTAGAGGAGGATGCCGACCTCCTGCATCGAGTCGATCCTCGAGCTCGGCCGGATAAAGATCTGATGCGGGACGGTGGCCGAACCGGTCCTGACCTCGACGATCTCGCCTATCTTCAGGCCCGCCGGATAGATGCCGTCCTGGCCGCTGGTGTAAACGATCTGTCCGGGCTGCACGTCGATGCTCCCTGAGACGTATCTCATCTCGACCACGTTCTTCCGGCTGGTGCCGGAAACGACACCCAGTGCATTCGATTCGCCGATCTGCCCGACGATCCCGCCGACACCAGATTTGTCGCGCGTCAAAAGGTCAACCTGCGCCGTCAGGGGCCCGACCGCCGTGATCCTTCCCACAAGGCCGCCGTTGGTCACGACCGGCATATTCAGCTTGACGCCATCCAGGCTCCCCCGGTTCACGATCGACGAATCGAACCAGATCGAAGGATCCCGGCCGATTATCCTCGCGTTCAGGACCTTGTAATTTGTGTTCTCTTTCAACCCGAGCAGGTCGCGCAGCCTTTCGTTCTCGGCCTCGAGGTCCTCGCGGCCCTTCAGCTCGACCTCAAGCTCCTGGATCTTCTCTTTGAGTTGGGTATTCTCGTCCTGTGCCGAACGGAGGTTTGAGATGGAAGCGAAGTAATTCTTTACGGCGGCCGTTACGGTCGTCACCGGCGATTGAACGAAGTCGGCACCCGTCTGGGCCCAAACCCGGATGATGCGCTGGCCCGACGCCACTTGCCGCGCGTCGAATGCCATCAACAGGAAATTCCCCAGCAAAAGTATGATCACCAGCCAGGGCGTGATCCGCCAAACATCCTTTTGACTTCGCTCGGCCATCCTCTTTAAGTTTCGAGTTCCGAGTTTCAAGTTCTAAGTCGGGGATCATGACCTGGAACTCGGAACTTTGAACTCGGAACTTGGAACTCGGAACTAACTGCCTGTCATCAATGAATTGTCCCACTTGACGCGTTTGAGCAGCTCGAAATCGGACAGCATCTTTCCCGTACCGAGCACGACCGATGAAAGCGGATCATCGGAAATTACCACGGGCAGGCCTGTCTCTATCGTGAGGCGTTTATCGAGATTCTTGAGCAGGGCGCCGCCGCCGGTGAGGACGATGCCGCGTTCGACGATGTCGGCCGAAAGCTCGGGCGGCGTGCGTTCAAGAGCGACACGGACCGCGTTGATGATCGTCGACACGGCGTCCGAAAGTGCCTCGCGGACCTCCTCGTCGGTCATCGTGATCGTCTTCGGGATCCCCTCGATCAGGTTACGCCCGCGGACGTCCATCGAAAGCGGCTCGTCGAGCGGGAACGCACTGCCCAACGCGATCTTGATCGCTTCCGAGGTTCGTTCGCCGATCAGCAGATTGTACTTGCGTTTTATGTACTGTGTGATGGCCTCGTCCATCTCGTTACCGGCGACCCGTACGGCACGCGAATAAACGATGCCCGAAAGCGAGATGACGGCGATGTCGGTCGTGCCGCCGCCGATATCGACGACCATGTTGCCGTGCGGCTCGGTGATGGGCAGGCCGGCACCGATCGCGGCGGCCATCGCCTCTTCGACCAGGTAAACCTCACTTGCTTTTGCCCGGTAAGCACTGTCCTCGACCGCACGTCTCTCGACCTGCGTTATCTCCGACGGGATGCCGATCACCACCCGCGGCCGCACCCACGATTTCCCGTTATGCGCCTTGCGGATAAAGTGCTGAAGCATCTTCTCGGTAACCTCGAAATTGGCGATCACCCCGTCCTTCATCGGCCGGATCGCGACGATGTTGCCCGGCGTGCGTCCGAGCATCTCTTTTGCATCGCGGCCGACGGCTTCAACCTGGTTCGTCACCTTGTTGATCGCGACGATCGAAGGCTCGCTCACCACGATGCCGCGGCCCTTGGCATAAACAAGCGTATTGGCCGTGCCCAAGTCGATCGCAAGGTCGCTGGAAAATAAACTAAACAATGATTTTAATGCCATTTTATGTAATCAATCGGCTGCCGTGAATAAAGCAAACCAAACCGCATTGCCTGTATCGAAATCGCCTGACCACATCTCAAAAGGGGTAGTTCTTAGGAAGTGAAATCGCGCCGAAACAACTAACCTATTAGCATACACGTAAGTGGATGCAATTTTCTACTGGAATCTTGCAGAAACTACCGTTTTATAAAGATTTTTGAGAGATCTTCCGCCGCCTCCGCATTCAAGCTCCCCTCCTTACGAAGGAGGGGGTGGCACCGGCTTCCGGTGACGGGGTGGTTCTCTCATTCTGTCAGAACCTCCGAACGGTAACGACCTTATTGTCAGTACCGGGAGCGGTAGCGACCGACGGGTGGTGACGAGTGACGAGTGACGAGTGACAAGAGGTCAGAACCGGGAGCGGTAGCGACCGGGGTCTTTCGGTCTTCGGTCTTCGGTCTTTGGTCTTTGGTCTTTGGTCTTTGGTCTTCGGTCTTCGGTCTTTGGCTTCCGACTTCCGTCTTACGGCTTACGGCTTACAGCTAATGGCTTTTGACTTCCGGCTCTTGGTCTTTGACTTACTATTCACGATTTACGATTCACGTTCTTCCAATTTGGAATCTGGAATTTGAAATTTGGAATTTGGGATCCGCCATCTCCCTCATCCGTGCCGAAGGCACGCCGGAAATTAGCCCGATGCGAAGCGTCGGGTTACGGCGCCTTCCATAGGCCCGCACGCTGAAGGCGTGCCGCAGTCATCAAACTCCCCTCCTTCTCTAAGGAGGGGTGGCAGCCGCTTCGGCTGACGGGGTGGTGACTCGCAGATCTCGGAATTTGGTATTCGGCTTTTGGTTCCTGGTTTTCGATACTCGGAACCTCCGGTTGCCGTAGCGGTCGATGGTGAAGGTCTGCTTCCAGGTCTGGACGCTGTCGTTCGTCTCGGTGGCCGATGCCAGGTGGTTCAGGTCGTCTTAGGTGTAGGTCTGGATGAACGGGTCTTCTATCCCCGGAACGGTGATCTTTCGCTCACGCAAGCTCCCGTTGTTGTCGTAGCTCGAACCGCTGGTGTCGTACTTGTACTCCAGCTTGAGCACGTCCTGGACAGTGATCGTCTCGCCCAGCCCGATCTGCCTGATCTGCAGGCGGTCGGCACTGTATTCGTACGTCTCCCGCAGCCCGTTACTGCATCAACTTGTCCTTAAGTTTAAGGACGTGTCGACTAAGTGAGTTCTTACGTCATTGCGACCGTCCGATTTCGCGTATCGTTCAGATTAACGGACACGCCCATTACTCCCGCAAAACCGCCACACACGCCAGGCCTTCCGAAAAATCAGATGCGAATATGAATCGCGGCAATATGAACTGATTCCCCTGAGGGTCAACGTACCCATACTTTTCTGAGACCGCGTCAAAGACGAATGCCAATCCTTCGTGAAAGTTGCCAACATCAAAGCTTGATGTCTGAAAGACCGTTCTGCCCGCTTTATCTATGAAATCAAAATGGGGTAATTCAGTATTATCTGTCGAAACGCTAGCGACGCCCGCAAGACCTTCAGAGAAATTCCGTGAATTACGGAGAAATTCAAAGTCAATGTCGAATCGGGGCGACAGAAGGAACGTCCCGTCCCTATTTAGGAACCCAAGTAATTCCCTTCCATTTCTTTTCACCACAACCCTTGCAGCGTTTTCAGCGAAAGACGATGCATCTTCAAACTGGGGAGCGATTACAAATTTCGATTTTGAATCGATATATCCATATTTTTGTGACCTCATTTCCCGAACAGGTAATAGGCCCTCTCGCAGTCCTTGGTTTGGCTCAGGGCCAAGGTGGAGCACGTCGACATCAAAAAGCTTCCGAACTTTCCCATTACCGTCTATCAAATAAACTGATGTTGCATCTTGGGCTAACGCGTAAGATTCGGAAAAATCGTAAACTATGTCGAAATCCGTCTCGAATTGAACCTGGCCCGTTTTATCGATGAACATCCATTTCGAACTTTCGAATATAGGTAGTCTGCCTGGAAGCTTTACCGCTGCCTTACCTTCTGAAAAATCTCTTGCCTCGGCGAATATCGGTTCGATCACCAACCGACCGGATCGGTCTATGAATCCCCACAAACCGTCCTCGGTCATTACTGCTGCTAGCCCGTCGGCGAATGATCGAGCCGAATGAAACGAACCGGCGTCGATAGCAACTTTTTGATTTCTGTCAATGAATAAGTACCGCAACATAGATTTCTCACCGAGACCAATCTTGTCGGTGTTAGTCTTACCGGTAATTCCGTGTGAACAGCCGAGCTGCAATGCACATATCAATATGAGAAGTTTGATCAACATGAGTATCAACCGTAAGCTCCCCTTAAAAGTACACAGATCAAAAGTAGACGTTTTCTGACATCATGAAGATGGAGGAGATGGATGAAAAGGTCAAGATTTAATGAGACGCAGATGGTTGCGATATTGAAGGAAGCTGAGGCTGAGGCGGTCAACGGATCGACCGACGTGAATCTCCCGTGGATGGTGTTGTAGTACCTGGCCTGGGCGAATTCGAGGCCGGATTCCGAGTCCTTCTCGTAACCCGTGTAGCCTTTCCGAACCTCGCCGCCGCCGCCGTACTCCTCGTTCTCGGTGCGGTGCTCGTCCTGGTGGAGTTCCTCGCCGAACCCCGAATAGTCCTTACGGCTCAAGACCGCTCCGTCCCGGCCCGTAACCACACGCGGGCTGCCGAGATGGTCCTGTGTCAAATAGCTCACCTGTGCCGTCTCGACCGCCTCGATCGTAGTCGAATACTCCGCCACAAGTTTCCCACCGGCATTATAAACGAATACCGTCACCTCAGACCCGGCAATTTTCGTCCCACCCGACTCTGACGGTTGTGTCTAAGATGCCCGTTCTTGTTCCTTGTTTTCTTGTTCCGTGAATTTTATGGATAGATCCTTTTCTGATCCACAAAAAACACAAAACAGTTCAAATCCGACGATCGTCCCATTTGGGAGACAATCGAAGTGTCCGCTTCGGGACCGGAACGGGTGTGAGGGGCAATAAATACGGGCCGGAGCGCCAATCTAACCTTGTCCGATCCCGCTTGGGACAGGATCACGGATCGAACCAGGTTTCTGAAGAGGCTAAAACACAGGCTCTCGACCAAAGATCGAGTTCAATTTCGAGCCTCGATCCTGGAAAACCTGCAGATGTCCCGCACGAACTTTCTCTGCGGCCTCCGCGTCGGCTCCTCTATTATCTCAGCGTTGGACGTCTGCCCGTAACTCCAAATAAACGAGAGACTTACGCAAACATCGCCCAAAAGATCAAAAATAATTCTCTTTCAAGAATGTATTATTGGCGCAACAGACTATAACCTATGATACAATAAGGCCGTGGCCCCATTCCGGTGGCTAGCTCTTTGAAAATTTGTAATGAGGAAATGGCGGTGCACCAGTCCCGCATGGGGGCAAATAGCCCGAACCGCCGCACGATCTGTCCCACGTGAAGATCGCACAGGCAAAATCGTAACCCGCGTCCCCAGACCACTTAAACACCGTTGACACGATGTTTTTATTCAAAAGCCGTGGGACAACCAATTAAAGCTAAGTGAATAAACAGGTTAGCGTCGATAAACGGCCCGGGACAGCGGAGGGACGTCCCGGGACAAAGACCGTCTCTCGCTGGGGACAAAGTCGTAAGTGCCTGATTCCAAGAAGCTTTCAGGCCCGGACGGATTCAAACCGTTCTCCCCACTGCGGGACAACGCCCAGGCCCGATCTTTCGGATCGCGGTTATCTGCGAAGATCGGAACCTTCCTCACACTGGCTTGTTAGCGTGATAGCAGAACTAGGCCGGATCGCTGTCAGGGTCTTTTGCCGCGAGCGGTTCCGAGGCCTTTCGCCCGTTGCCCGGGGCCGCCGTCGGGATCGGTTTGATGCCTTCGGCAGAAGGCTGGGGTTCGAGGGCCGCGGCGATCACGTCGCTGATGTGCTTGGCCGGGATCACCTCGAGTTCCTTTCTCAGGTCTTCCGGGATCTCTTCGATGTCAGGCTCGTTCTGGGCGGGCAGGATGATCCGCCGGATTCCCGCACGGTGCGCCGCCAGGACCTTTTCCTTGACGCCGCCGACCGGGAACACAAGGCCCGAAAGCGTGATCTCACCCGTCATCGCCGTGTCCGAGCGGACCTTTCGCCCCGTATAAAGCGAAGCGAGAGCCGACGCCATCGTCACGCCCGCCGACGGGCCGTCTTTCGGGATCGCTCCGGCCGGAACGTGAACGTGGACACCGTTTTGCTTGATGGCGTCGGGCTCGATGCCGAGTTCGCCCGCATGCGACCAAAGATAGCTGCGTGCCGCCTGGGCCGATTCCTTCATCACTTCGCCTAGCTGCCCGGTCAGCGTCAGCCCACTGCCGCCCGGAAGCGCGGTCGCTTCGATGAAGAGCACCTCGCCGCCCATCTCGGTCCACGCCATTCCGGTCGCGACGCCCGGAGGCAATTCCTTACGCGCCTCTTCCGGATGGAACCGAGGCGACCCAAGATAGGATTTCACGTCCTCGGCCTTGATCACGAACTTGTCGGCCGAGCCCTCGGCCACCTTAAGGGCGACCTTCCTGGCAAGATTGCCGATCATCCGCTCAAGCTGTCGGACGCCGGCCTCGCGGGTGTATCGCGTGATGAGCAGCATCAACGCGTCGTCGGTGATCTCAAGCTGGTCTTCGGTCAGCCCGTTCTCCTTTATCTGCCGGCCGACCTGATACTGCTTGGCAATATTCAGCTTTTCGTGGTCGCTGTAGCCGGCGAGTTGGATGATCTCCATCCGGTCGCGGAGCGGCATCGGGATCGGCGCAAGCTGGTTCGCCGTCGCGATAAAGAACACCTTCGACAGGTCGAACGGAAGGTCTAAATAATTGTCGCGAAACGTGTTGTTCTGGGCCGGGTCGAGTATCTCCAGCAAGGCCGCCGAAGGGTCACCGCGGTAATCGTTGCCGAGCTTGTCGATCTCGTCGAGCATCATGAGCGGGTTGTTCACGCCGACCCGGCGAAGTGCCTGGATGATCCGGCCCGGCATCGCTCCGATGTATGTACGGCGATGGCCGCGTAGCTCGGCCTCATCACGCATGCCGCCAAGGCTTAGCCGCTCGAATTCGCGGCCAAGTGCACGGGCGATCGACCGCCCCAGGGATGTTTTTCCGACGCCCGGCGGGCCGACAAAAAAGCAGGATCGGGCTTTTGGAATCCGGCCGCAGTTTTACAACGGCTAGTGATTCGAGGATCCGCTCCTTGATGTCCTCAAGGCCGTAATGATCTTCGTCGAGGATCTTCCGGGCCTCGTTAAGGTCGAGCTTCTCCTCGCTGGACTTTCGCCACGGGAGCTCGAGCACGTATTCCAGATACGTCCGGATCACGTGATAATCGGGCGCCGACTGCGGAAGCTGTTCCATCCGCTTCAGCTCGCGTTCGGCTTCCTTTCGGACGTCGTCTGGAAGGTCGGCCGTCTCAAGCCGCTCTCGAAGCTGCCCGGCCTCGGCCTTTTCGCCGGTCTCGTCCTCGCCAAGCTCCTTCTGGATGGCCTTCATCTGCTGCCGGAGGACGTAATCCCGCTGGGATTTGTCCATCTCGGTCTGGGCCTCGGTCGCGATCTTCGACCGGATCTGCATGATCTCGACCTCACGTGCCAGGGCCGCGTGAGTGAGCGTCAGAAGGTCATCGACGGTATCCGATTCGAGCATCTTCTGCTCGGTATCAACGCCGAGGTCCAGCACCGAAGCCAGAAAATATGCAAGCTGCACCGGGTCCTGCTGCGACATCACGGCCATCCGGATCTCCGGCGGGATATTGGGCAGCAAGGCAAGCGCCTGCTGGATCATCGTCTGGATATTGCGTTTGAGGGCCTCGACCTCTTCGTCGTCCTCAGTCGTCAGATCGGGAAGGATCTCGCACTTCGCCCTTAGGAAAGGTTCGTCCTGCAGCCATTCGACCACCTTAAAGCGGTCAAGCCCCTGAACGATCAGCTGCATCACCCCCTCGTTGCGCATCATCCGCTTGATGTTCACAAGGGTGCCGACCTGATAAAGATCTTCGAACTTTGCGTCGTCGCCCGTTACGTTCTCCGTTTTTGTCGTCACGCAGGCGATAAGCTTCTCTTCGGTGGACAGGGCCGCCTCGACAGCCTTCATCGAGCGGTCGCGGCCAACCGCAAGCGGAACGACCGTCTCCGGAAACAGCGTCGTGTTCTGCAGCGGCAGGACCGCTACCTCAAACACTTCCGGCTTCGGTTCATCGCTTTCGGGCCTTTGCTCCTCTTTCCGTTCTTCCACCATCGTTTCCCCTTTTCTTAGACGGCGTCAGCCTTCGTTTCGACTGCCTCTCCTCTTTTCAGACGAATTATCAGCAGGCCGTTCTCAAACATATGATCGAGCTTGACCCCCTCGATCGACGCAGGGAATTTCAGCGTCTTTTCAAATCGGCTGTAGGTTATTTCCATCTGCTCGTAGGATCCGCCGAACCCGCACGAGCGGTCCTTGCGGCACCCGGCGATCATAAGCACATTGCCCTGAACGTCGATCTCGACATCCTCGACCGAAACGCCGGCCAGCTCGACCTTGACCACCCAGCCTTCGGGCGTCCGGTAAACATCCGCCGCCGGATACCAAAGCTGCCCCGACCGCGCGTTCTTCGACGAGCCCAGGAACTGAAAATACCGATTTGTCGATTTGGCCATCTCTTAGTACGACAGGCTTCCCAGCCTGTCGTTCGTAACTATGAACTCCATGTCGATCCACTTCAGACCGGGCTGCCGGGACAGGCTGGAAAGCCTTTCCTACTTCTTTCCCCAAAATCCGGCACCGCTGGAGATCTCCTCGAGCGTTTCCGCGATCTCGCGTTCGTCTTCCATCTCGAGCGCGACATCGGCCATCGCGATGATCCCGGCGAGTTTACCGTCCTCATCGACCACCGGGATTCGACGTACCTGTTTGTCGCCCATCAGTCGCACGGCCTCGAACGCAAAGTCATCCGGTTTTACCGAAAAGATGTCGGTGGTCATCGCCTCGGCCACACTCGTTTCCGGCCCTTTTCCCTCGGCGACCGCCCGTACAACAATGTCGCGGTCCGTCACGATCCCGACGAGTTTTCCTTCCTCGACCACGGGAACCGAACCCATGTCGCCCTCGCGCATCATCGCGGCAACATCGCGCAATGTATTGTCGCGGGCCGCGGTCGTGACGCTGCTCGTCATGATATCGCGGCACCGGATGCGCGTTTTAGCCGTCGATTCGGTCATGCGCTTGCTCGAAACTCCTTTGCACTATTTTGTTTGACTACGCCGGATAAAGCAAGAGGTTTGGGAATTTGCGATCTTCGATTTGCGATTTGCAATTTCGTTTGGCGAAACTTGAAGAATGCAGAAGCCCGCGCGTGAGCAAGGGCAATAAGCTCAATATATCGATTTCGCCCCTACTTCGTGCGGACTTCTGCAAAAATAATGGGTAAGCAAAAGGAAAACAAACGAAAGCCTAAGCGAGAAGGCCGCGTCGTAACGGTCGGCAAGGCCGAGTCCGTACCACCCGGCCGCGGGGCGACCGTCAAGCTGAAAGACGGCACGGAGTTGGCCCTTTACAACGTCGGCGGTACGTTCCACGCCATCGAGAACTTCTGCCCGCACAAAGGCTATCCGCTGGCCGATTCCCGCCTTTACGGAGGCATCGTCGAATGCAACCTGCACGGCTACCGCTTTGACGTCCGCACCGGTGAATGCTTCACTAAAAAGTCCTGCGGCATCGAAAAGTACGAGGTAAACGTCGAGGACGGGATGATCAGGATCCTCATCTGAACCCGTCACCTACTTTTTCTAGAAGCGGAGTGTGACCGCCTGTCCGTCTAAAATCAGGTCGGTGCCCCCAACCGATCGAAGGTTCCGCCCGCTGTATTTGACTTCGATCTCGCCGCTTGCGTCGGCATCACCCGAGTTCTCGACCGCTATCCTGACCGTCTCGTTGTCGAAAAAGGTAACCCGTCCGCCGAACCGATATGTCCCTTGAAGGCTTGAGACGGTGACCTCGGCGGTGCCGTCCGTCCTCACGTTCACTCTTCCGTTTATCAGGAACTGCGTGCTTCGGTCGCCGATCTTGATCGAACCGGCTCCCAATCGTGAGAGGTCCAGCGTCCGGCCAGTGACCGCCTCACCCGTTTCCGGCGCTGACGTTAAAACAAGCTCGACGTTGTCCGTACGGTTGCCGCGAAGTTCGACCCTTTGGCCGGCATCGCTCTTAAACCGAAGCCTTCCGGCGATGCGGATCTCGGCATATAGTTCATAGTTTCGCTGACGGTTGATCTCACGCGGCTCGTAATCGAGTTCGAAAGAATAAGGCGGCTGTCGATTGCCGGTCGAGAATGTCGTCTCGGCGACGGCTGTTCTGTTCGAGTCGGCCGAATCGACAAGCTTGACCATCACTTCGGAATTCGCCGCCAGGGCGATCCTTTCGCGAAACGTGACGCTGCCGCGGATCGTCCCCCCTCTGGGCCCGGGGCCGCCGCCGACCGGAACGACCGTAACATCGACCGAACGGGGATTCCCCTGCGTGATCACCGGATAGCGCGTGTCGGTGATAAACAGCAGCCGTCCGCTGTCACGTATCTCGGCCTGGATCGCATAGGTGTTTCGCTGCTGGATGCGGCTTCGGTCATAGGCGATGTCGAACGAGATGGGAACTTGCTTGCCAGCGGTCTCGATCCTTTGCTCCGCGACCACGATCGCCGATACGTCCTGCCGTGAAACGTCGACGATCTTCACGATAAGCACAGCCGTCCGCGGCAATGCGCTTCGCTGACGATAGGTGACCGTACCTGAGACGACGTTGTCCTGCGTCTCGACGACGCCTCCATCTCGGCATACGGCTTCGGTCCGGACGTCCGCCACCCGAACAACTGCGCGAGCGCCGCTCGATATTTCATATTCGACAAAGCTCATCTGCGACGGGCAGCATAGAGCGTCCTGCGACGTATATCTGGCAAACTCCGCGGTGATACGCCTCGGGCCGGCGAGGTGGACGCTTCCTAAAGCGCCGTCCGATCTGGCCCCGGCCGGTGTCGGTGAAAGCGTCCCGGCAAAACGGTTTCCGACAAAAACGAAAGCGTTGTAATTGTTCGGCCGGCACATTCCGTCAACATCGGCCATCGCGGTCACAAGCGTCACGGCGCCATAGGTCTGTGATGCCCCAAAAAGGAACCATCCCGCGCGGGTGACGGCCCGGTCCGCGATGCTCTCCGGTTGGCGAACCTGGTCCTGACAAATGCCTTCGATGCGGCCGGCGTTACGCGGCGCATTCGGGACCACACCGTTACCGTTGTTCCAGTTCGAATCGACCGGGCGGTCAAGCCAGGATCGCTGGGCCGGCGCCGCTCCGGCCAGAAACACCAGCGTTATCAATAATATGGATGTTCTTCTCATCGTCTCCCCCTTTTCATTTCAATAGTTATTTTATTCTCCGGCGGTCCGCGATCATACGGTCCGTTTTATTGCCTCGGCACCGTCGTCGCCGATCGCCTCCACCGGGCAGGCGTTCATCGCCTCAACACAAAGTTCAAATTCTTCTTCAGTTTCGGGCTGCTTGTAAAGATAGGAATAGCCGTTGTCATCGTTGCGGGTAAAGTTTGCCGGTGCGGTATCGCGGCAGACGTCGCAGTCGATGCATTCGCGGTCGACGTAGAATGGGCCCGGGACATTATCTGGAAGCTTGTCTCTTACCTCGGCCATTGGTGTAGGTCGGAACCGGGAGCGGGTTGGGGCCCCGCCGGAGCACCTCCGAGCAGGGTGCAGGCAGCGAGCGGGGAACTTCGGCTTTGCAGCAAGACCCCGGTCGCTACCGCGCCCGGTTCTGACTATTTCTTCTCCGTCAGCGAGATCATACGTTCCAGGGCAACGTTCGCGTAATGCTTCGTCTCGCCGTCAACGACGATCTCATTCACGACGGTCCCGCCGCGAACATTCTCGATGGCCCAGGCCAGGTTTTGCGGTGCGATCCTGTACATCGTCGCGCACATGCAGAGGTCCGGGGCGAGCAGATGGATCTCTTTGTCTGGAAAGCGGTCCGCGAGCCGTTTGACCAGATTGACCTCGGTACCGATCGCCCATTTCGAACCCGGCGGCGAGTTCTCGACTGTCTTGATGATGAACGATGTCGATCCGTCCAGGTCGCTCAACTCAACCACCTCACGCGTGCACTCCGGATGAACGAGCACCTGAACGCCGGGCACTTCGTCGCGGATCTTGTCCACGTGCCAGGCCTTGAAACGCCCGTGGACCGAGCAATGTCCCCGCCAAAGTATCAGCTTCGCTTCGTGCAGTTCTTCCGGCGAATTCCCGCCAAGCTCTTCGTGCGGATTCCAGACGACCATCTTTTCCAGCGGGATCCCGAATTTCGCCCCCGTGTTCCGCCCGAGATGCTGGTCGGGGAAAAAGAACATCTTCTCGTAATTTCGGAGGTAGATCTCGAACAGCGGGACCGCATTCGACGATGTGCAGACCACGCCGTCGTTCATGCCGCAGAATGCCTTGATCGCGGCGGTGGAGTTCATGTAAGTGATCGGGGCGACCTTCTGATCGAGCACGCCGATCTCGCGAAGCTGCTCCCAGGCGTCCTCCACCTGGTCGATCGACGCCATGTCGGCCATCGAACATCCGGCTCCCATATCGGGCAGGATCACTCGTTGGTCGGGTTTTCCGAGGATATCGGCCGATTCGGCCATGAAATGCACGCCGCAGAAAATAATGGTGTCGGCGTCCGTCTGCGACGCCATCACCGAAAGCTGGTACGAATCGCCGGTCAGGTCGGCGTGGCGGATCACGTCGTCACGCTGGTAGTGGTGGCCGAGGATGACGATGCGTTTACCAAGTTCGGCTCTTGCCGCCTCGATCCGCTCGGCGATCTCGGCCTCGGGCATCACCAGAAAATCTTCCAGCGGGCGTACCTGTTCAAGCACAGCTGACATTGCCATCTCCCGGGCCGGCCTTTCGGCGGCCAACCCTTGCGTAAATAAAAATCATTGCGCTTTTGGGCTTAAGTTCGCAAGGGTGGGACTCATCGGGCGGCAGCCAGACGATACTGGAAAAGGACGATCCGCTAAACCGAGGAGGCTGAGGCCAGAGCCGCTCGGGGCCGGACTTACAAATTCGCCCTAGTTCTTTGGGCTGTGCTTGATGAAAACGGCCTCGCGCAGATACACATTAAGTTCACAGATATCCTTGACGTAATCGCCGATCCGTTCAAGGTGCTTGGCCACAAAAAGCAGGTGGGCTGCGCTCGTGGTTGTTGTCGGATCGTCGATCATCGACTCAAGCAGTTCGCCGAATACGCGGTGATAGCCCTCGTCGATCTCTTTGTCACGTTCGATCACCCGCCGCGAAACCTCAGAGTCTTCTGCCGTGAATGCATCCAGTGCGGACCTCAGCATCTCCGCGGCGACCTGGGCCATTCTCGATAGATCGACATGCTCCTTTATCGGCGGCTCGGTGTTCAGTATCAGCGCGGATTCTGCAATATTGCAGGCATGGTCGGCGATCCGCTCAAGGATAGGAGTGATCTTGGCCACTGCGATCACAAACCTCAGGTCGTGAGCAGCTGGCTGGTGGAGCGCGATGATCTCGACGCTCATCCGGTCGATCTCGAGCTCCATTTCGTTGATGATCTTGTCTTCGTCCAGGACCTTTTGCGCCAGTTCGCTGTTCCGCTTTGCCAACGACTCCATCGCACGGTTGAGAGCCGTCTCCGTCGCCCCACCTAGCAGAAGTATCCGATCCTTCAGGCGACCAAGTTGATGGTCAATGATCCTGTTTTCCATTGATTGTTAATCTAACATATCGCTAGCCCCGCGCCGCGATTAATTCGTTAACCGAACCTGCCGGTTATGTAATCTTCTGTGAGTTTCTCGTCCGGGCTTGTGAACATCTTCTGGGTCGAGTTGTACTCGATCAGCTTGCCAAGCATAAAGAACGCAGTTTTGTCCGATACCCGGGCCGCCTGCTGCATATTGTGCGTCACGATAACTATCGAATAGTTGTTCTTCAGTTCAACGACCAGCTCTTCGATCTTTTGCGTTGCGATCGGGTCAAGCG
Organism: Chloracidobacterium sp.; assembly: GCA_016716365.1. Taxonomy (GTDB): domain Bacteria; phylum Acidobacteriota; class Blastocatellia; order Pyrinomonadales; family Pyrinomonadaceae; genus OLB17. Next base: position 193,932 of record JADJWM010000006.1, read on the forward strand.
CCGATGCGGGTTCGTCCATCAGTATGATATCCGGCTGGACCGCCAAGGCACGTGCGATGCACAAACGCTGCTGCTGCCCGCCCGAAATGCCGTATGCCGATTCATTCAAACGGTCCTTTACCTCGTCCCATAGGGCCGCGTCTCGCAGAGCCTTTTCGACCCGTTCGGCCAGGTCTGCCTTGTTCTGGTGGATCCGGTTGATCCTGATGCCGTAAGCGACGTTTTCGAAGATCGATTTCGGGAACGGGTTCGATTTTTGGAAGACCATTCCAACCCGCCGGCGAAGCGAGACCACATCCGTGTCGGGAGCATAGATGTTCCGGCCGTCGATGGTCACCGTCCCGTCGACGCGTGCCGACGGGATCGTATCGTTCATCCGGTTCAGCGTGCGCAGAAACGTAGATTTTCCGCACCCCGAGGGGCCGATGAACGCTACGACCTCCCGTTCGGGCACCGCCAGCGAGATATCGTACAAGGCCTGCGCCTTGCCGTAATAAAAATTCAGGTTTGAGACCTCGATCTTATTCCCCATAAACTCTTGCCGCCCGCATCCGGCCGGCTCCCTAAAACCGTCGCCGCGTGACGAAGCGGACGAGGATGTTGATGCCCAGGATCAGCGTGATCAGCACAAGCGTCGCTGCCCACGCCTTGGCATGCCACTCCTCGAACGGCGAGATCGCGTAATGATAGATCTGCACCGTCAGCGATGCCATCGGCTCGTCAAGGTAAATGTTGTAGAACCGGCTCCCGAATGCGGTGAACAGCAGCGGGGCCGTCTCACCGAGCACGCGTGCAACCGCGAGCATTGCACCAGTCGCGATCCCCGCCATCGCGGCCGGCAGCACGATATCCACCGTGACCCTCCACTGGGGAGCACCCAATGCAAGAGCGCCTTCGCGCATCGTGTTCGGCACCAGCTTTATCATTTCCTCGGTGGTCCGTGCGACTATCGGTATCATGATCAGCGCCAACGCCGCCGACCCGGCCAATGTCGAAAAATATCCCTGCCTTACCACGATCAGGCCGTAAATGAACACACCGAAAACTATCGACGGAACGCCGATCATCGTATCCGCAACAAATCTGACCGTCTTTCCGAACCAATTTCCGCCGAGCTCTGCGAGATAGGTACCGACGGCAACCCCGACCGGGATCCCGACCGCCGACGCCAGACCCAGCAGGATCAGCGAGCCGACGATTGCGTTGCCGATCCCGCCGCCCTCGCCGACCGGCTTCGGCGTATCGACCAGAAATTCCCAGCTGACCGAAGAAATGCCCTGATAGGTGATGAAGCCCAAAATGACCAGCAGCACCGCTACGACCCCGAACGCACAGGCGGCCGTCGTTACGGTCATTATTGAATTTACCAGTCTTCGCCTTTCGATCATCTTCCGGTTCTTCAGTTCTGGGGCAAGTTGCGGTTAGCGACGCTCATTATCAGCAGCTTTGCCAGGCCGGTGACGACGAATGTGACTATGAAAAGTATCAAGCCCATTTCGGTCAACGCGCTTATGTAAAGGTCGCCCGTCGCTTCGGTGAACTCGTTCGCGATAACCGACGCGATCGAGTAGGCCGGATCGAAAAGCGATGCGCTGATCTGCGGCCGGTTGCCGATCACCATCGTCACCGCCATCGTCTCGCCGATCGCCCGCCCGAGGCCCAGGATCACGGCACCGGCGATCCCCGACGAAGCATTCGAAAGCACGATCTTCGTAGTTTCCCAACGTGTCGCCCCCAACGCCAACGAGGCCTCGCGCTGGGTGACCGGAACCGCCTCTAGCACATCGCGCGTGACAGCCGTGATGATCGGTGTGATCATGATCGCAAGCACGACGCCGCCCGTCAGCAGCCCGATCCCGGTCGCGGTCCCCTGAAAAAGCGGAAGCCAGCCGAACAGCGATTGGAGAAACGGTTGAACGTAGATCCTTAGCAGCGGGGCAAGGACAAAGATAGCCCAGAGGCCGTAAACGACCGACGGGATCGCCGCCAAGAGTTCGACCAGAAAACCCAGCGGACGGGCCAGCGATCTCGGCGCCTGCTCAACCAAAAAGATCGCTACGGCCACCGAAAGCGGCACCGCGATGATCAGGGCCAGGACGGAAGATGCAATAGTGCCCCAGATGAACGGCAATGCCCCGAACTCACCCTTGACCGGGTCCCACACCTGGCCGACAAGAAACCCCAGGCCAAACTCCTTTATAGAGAGCCACGAGCTTTGAGTCATCGCCACGACCATCGTAAGGGTGATCGCCAGGACCGAACCGGCGCAGATATAGAGCACCGTCCTGAAGACGCGGTCACCCGAAAATATCCTCGAAGAGTTATTTGCCACCGTGTTCGCTAGTTGCCCTCGCGCGATCGGCCGAGGAGGCTCTCGCCCTGAAAGTTGACCTGTGCGATCTTTGCCGTCGACCGCCGCACCATTTCCGGCGGCAAGGGCGCGTAGTAAAGCGGCTGCGCATGCCGTTGCCCTTCGTTAAGCCCCCATGCAAGGAAGTCCACGAGTGCCGCCCCAAGCCGCCTTTCCGGTTGGTCTTTATAGATCAGCACGAAAACGTAGCTAGAGATCGGATAGGCGTTCGCACCCTCGGCGTCGGTGATCGTGAAGCGAAGGTCCTCCGGCGCCGTATTCACCGACTCGGCCGCCGCACTCGTGACCGTCGCGAAGTTCGGGCTTACAAAATTCCCCGACCTGTTCTTGATCTCTGCCACCGGCAGTTTGTTCTTGACCGCGTATGCAAGCTCGACGTAGCCAATGGTGTTTGGCGTCTGCTTGACTTGCCCGGTCACACCCTCGTTCCCTTTGCCGCCGAGCCCGACCGGAAACGCTGGGCTCGTCCCCTCGCCGACCTTTTCTTTCCACTCCGAGCTCACCTTCGACAAATAGTTGGTGAAAACGGCCGAGGTACCGCTTCCGTCCGATCGATGAACGACCGTCAATTCGACCGGCGGCAGTGCGACTTCCGGGTTATCGGCCTTGATCCGCTCATCATCCCATCGCGTGATCTTACCCAGGAAAATGTCGGCGATCGTCTCCGGCGAGAATCGAAGAGTCTGCGTAACACTCTCAAGGTTGTACGTCAGCACAACGGCCCCGAGGATCACCGGGATATGGAGCAGTTCGCCCGGCGCCGACGCAAGGTCGGAGTCCGACATGGCAATGTCGGTGGCTCCGTATTGTATCGTCCGTTCTTTTATCTGTTTTATCGCACCACCGGAACCGATCGACTGGTAATCGATCCTAATGCTCGGTTCGAGGGCCCCGAATTCATGGACCCATTTCTGCATCAGCGGGTTAATGAACGTCGATCCGGCACCCTGGATCTTTACGGAATCGCCCCGGCTGTGCCGCCCGCTGAAACAGCCGGTCATCAGGATGATCCCAATCAACAGGACGCAAAGTGAATACCTCATACAAAATGGCCGTCGTCGGTAAACCCGGTTTCGGCGTGAAAGGCGCAGCCTGAATAGAATAGCTGACAACAGGCCGATATTGTCTTCGTTGTGTGTTAAATTATCGTTAAAACAGAATTGCCGCTATCACACGGGTTCAGGTTGTTAACATTCTGTTAACACGAATGTAAGGCGTCCGCAATAGACATTGGGCCGGGCATGGCTATAATGACGTTATCGAACACACGTCCGTCATAAAGAGAAACCTGGGAAAGCTGCCTTCAGGTGCCGAATAAATTAAATATGGATCTAGTGAATGATCTCGGAAGTGATCTGGCGATCGCTTTTTTGGTGGAGAAACGGCATTCGCGGAAGATCGCGCTCCGCGACGCTCTTGCCCTGATCGAACGCATCCGCAGCGAATTGGACCGGCCGCCGCGTGTCGAATACTATGGCGACCCGCTCCCGCCGCTCGAGTCCGACAAGGCCGCGGTCACCGGCTAAACCTTCAATTCCTGATGTTTGTGCGGCCTTTGCCGCGGTTCTTTCACGCCCAATTTACAGCAAACCAGCCTTAGGAACCCCTTCATCGAACCTTCATATGCGCCCGGCGTTGATTGAAACTCAGCGTTTGGCATACTACGTTGTAGGTTGAAAATGGAGGAAACAATGAAAATTAGGTTCAGAATGAAAGCTGCTGCGGCATTCTCGGCTGCGTTGCTGACGGCCCTGATGCCGGTCGCCGGACTGGCCCAAACGAAGGTCAATCTCCCGAAAAACAAGTACGAAGTCAAATTTGACGTCGAGAAAGGCCAGGAAGTAGCTAGGCAGGTCGAGCGCCAGTTCCCGATGGTCAATGATAACTTTGTCGAGAACTACGTCGAAAGAGTGGGCGCGAGGCTCGTAGCCGTGATACCGGCGAATTTCCGACAACCGGCTTTCGATTACAGCTTTAAGGTCGTAAACGCCAGCGACATCAACGCCTTCGCCCTGCCGGGCGGGCCGATGTTCGTTAACCGGGGGATGATCCAGGCGGCAAGGAACGAAGGAGAGATGGCCGGCGTTATGGCCCATGAGATCAGCCACGTCGCCCTTCGCCACGCCACGGCCCAGGCGACCAAGCAGAGCAATATTTGGAACCAGCTCGGGACGGTCGGGCTCATTCTCGGCGGAGCGGTCGCCGGGGGCCAGGCCGGGGCCCAACTGGGCGCTCTTGCCGCGACCGCGTGGCAGACAAAATATAGCCGCGACTACGAGACGCAGGCCGATATCCTCGGCGCTCAGATCATGGCTGCGGCCGGATACGATCCGGCGGACCTTGCCAATATGTTTCAGACCATCGCGCGTCAGGGCGGCGGCCGGGGCCCGGAATTCCTCAGCAGCCACCCCGATCCGGGCAACCGGTTTGAAAAGATCAACCGCGAAGCTTCAATGCTGAATGTATCGTCGAATCCGATCAAAAACACGCGCGAATTCGAACGTGCCCAGGCAAGGCTTGCCGAGATGCCGCCGGCCCGCACCATGGCCCAGATCCAACAGGAGAGCCAGAGCGGCCAGGGTACGGGAACGAGTCCGACCGCTGTCGGCACCTATTCGCGAAACGTGCCGTATCCGGGCCCGGGCTACCGGACCTATAACGGCGGTGATATTAGTTTCAGCGTCCCCAGTAATTGGCGTGAATTCTCGGGCGAAGGCTCGCTTGTCTTTGCGCCTAACGGAGCGTTCGGCGATCAGGGCATCACGCACGGGACCATGTTTGGAATATACCGGCCGAACAGCCGAGTATTGCTCACTGAAACGAGAAACTACGTCAACGGCCTTCTTCAATCGAATCGATACCTCTCGCAGCGGAATAATTTCGTCAGAAGGACCGTCGGCTCGCGCCCGGCCTATTCGACCGTTCTCGCCGGACGTTCACCAATAACCAATCGCACGGAAGTGGTTTACGTCTATACCATACAGCTTAGGAACGGCAACCTGCTTACATTGGCCGCCGTCGCTCCGGAAGACGAACTCTTTCAGTACGACCGGGCTTTCAGCACAATGCTGAATTCGATGCGTATCTATTCATGAACGGATCAGCTCGGAGTATCGGCCCTGCCTTCGCTTATGCGGAGGCGGGGCCTTTTGGTTTTGCCGAAACACTCAGAAGCATTACGGCCGCCGTGATCGAGATCGCCGCGCTCACGAGGAATGCCGTCATCGCCCCAAAACCGGTCCAGAGGGCGCCGAACAGCAGCGAAGCGGGAAAGACCGTTATACCGAACGCAAGGTTATAGAGCCCGTAAGCGGTTCCCCTTTTCTCTTCTGGTACGAGATCGGCGACAAGTGCCTTTTCCGAGCCTTCGGTCAGGCCGAAGTATGCCCCGTACAGGGCAAACAGCAACCACGCCTGCCATGGAGCGTCGATAAAGCCGAACGCTGCATAGACCATCGCGTAAACCGCCCACCCGGCCACGATCAGCCGTTTCCGTCCGAGGCGGTCCGATAGGTCGCCGCCGATCAGTGAGGTCACAACCTTGCTGAAATGAAGCACCATCCAGAGTATCGGAAGAAGCGGCGGTGCTATCCCCGCCTCTTGTGCCCGAAGCAGGAGGAATGCGTCGGTCGAATTCGATAGCGTGAAAAGAGCTACGACAAAGAGGAACCGCTTGAAGTTCCCGTCAAACTCGCGAAGCGAGAGCTTGATCGGCTCTTGCACGGCCCCGCCAGTCGGCGGTGTACCCTCGTGAACGAAAAAGACGATCACGATCAGGCCGATCACGACAGGTATCGATGCGAAAAGAAAGACCTGCTGGTATTCGCTTATCGTTGGGGAATTCGCATCGGCTGCGAGCCAGGTGAGCAGAAGGAACGCAACGATCGGCCCGATCACGGCCCCCATATGGTCGGCGGCCCGGTTGAACCCGAAAGCGAGCCCGCGTTTTTCGATCGGAACGCTCGCCGCCAGAAGGGCATCGCGGGGGGCTCCGCGAACTCCTTTGCCAACGCGGTCCGTTACCCTGACGGCGAGAACCTGCGGCCAGCTGCTGACGAACGCAAGCATCGGTCGCGCAACCGCCGAAACCGCATAGCCTAAAAAGACTGGCAGCTTCCGACGGCGATAACGGTCGCTCAGGTATCCAGAAAAGAGCTTCAGGATGCTTGACGCCGATTCGGCAAACCCCTCGATCAGGCCGATGAAGAACGGCGTCGCGCCCAACGTAAGGAAAAGGAAGGCCGGAAGGAGCGGGTAGATGATATCGCTCGAGGTGTCGTTCAGCAGGCTGACCAGGCTGATGGCGGCGACGTTCGGCCCGAGACCGCGGTATCGATGCCAAAACCGAACCTTTTTGCCCTGCGGTTGGTCCCTCATTAAGAACAAAACAGGCGAATTGCCTGTTCATGACGTTCGGATCCTTTTTCCTGGATAGACTCTGCTTTCGGCGGGCCGCCTAGCGGCGGCGTTCGGCCGGCGGCTTCATCTTCGGTGCCCCGCTTGAACTGTAATACCAGAGCGTCAGGCTGCCGCCGACCGCGATCGCGAGTATAGCGGCCACTATCATCGCCCTTACGGCCAACGTAACCGTCTTCCGAAGAGCCTTGTACGCCACATAAGCGATACCGAGGAACATCAGGAAGAAGGCCGCTGCCACGACGGCCCCGATCACCGCCCCGCTCGGCGCCGTTTGAAGCAAGATTAATTCTGTGCTCATTCGGTGGTCCTCTTTTCGGCCGCTTTTTCGATCTCGTCCAGTTCCTCCGGGGCCAGCCCGTCCGGGCTCTCGACCGGCAGGGAGTACTCCTCATCGGCCCAGGCCCCAAAGTCGAGCAGCCTGCACCGTTCGGAGCAGAACGGCCGGAATTCATTGCCTTCCCAATCGGTCTCAAGACCGCAATTTGGACACTTTACGCGCATTCTACACCGCTTGGAAGATGCAGGATAGCATAACTTCCGATCGCCCAGGAACCGCTCTCGCGATCAACAAAACGATTGATTGTTCGTGGTTTAGGTGTAAAGATAGTGAACGGTCCGCTGTGCCGGCGGCATCAAAATGAACATTGCGGTGCAACCCGGCGTACAATTTCGGAGAGGTATTTTCGATGAGCGATTACAAGGACAAATTCGACAAATGGCAAAAGGAAGCCCGTGAAAAGCTCGATGAGATCGACAAGCAGCTTGGGCTGAAAGACAAGATCGAGGGAGGTGCCAAGGTTGTGGTCGAAACGGCTCAGAAGGGAGCCGAAAAGATCAAGACCGAGGCGGAAAAGACCGACGTCGGAAAACAGGCCGTCAAGGCCGCAGAGGCGACCATAAAGACGGCGGGATCCGCGGCAAAAAAGGCGTGGACGGCGAGTGAACCGATCCGGGACGTTGCCGAGGACGCCGGTGAAAAGGCAGCCGGTGCTGCCAAGGAAGCCGGACGAAAGGCGGGTGAGGTGATCGAGGGCGCTTTCGATTCTGTCGGCCGCAACGCCGAACGCGTCTCAAAGGCCTTTTCATTTGGCGCTTCCTGGACGCGGACGATCGACTCCGCTCTTTCGGCACTTTCTAAAACTTCCGGCTGGGTACAGGAAAATCCGCTTCAGGCAGCCGCCACCGGAGCTTCGATGGCGGTCGGTGCCGGTCTCGGGGTCATTTTCACGGGGCTCAGCTCGCACTGGCTTTTCAACTCGGCTCTGCCGGCATGGTCGGTAAAGTTTTTCGCCGACCGCTTTAACGGTTATCTTAAAGAACGCGAGGCGCTCATCGAAAAGGGTGAGCTTGAGGAGGCCGAAGCCGAACGGGTCCGCTTTGAACGTGATATAGCGAAACGGATCGGCGCGCCGCTTCTCGGAGCTTTCTCGTTCGCGTCGGGCGCGGTAATGATGACGAACGTCTTTAACCCAAAGACGATCACCGGGGCCCCGATCGATTGGCTCATCGGCGGAAGCCCGCTGCTTGAAGGCGTCTGGTTTTTCGGCAACGGGATGGTCTGTTTCAAGACCAGCTACGATTTCTTTATGGTCGCGCTCGAAGGGCAGGACGATGTTGAGCGGATCGTGAAGGAGATCAAGGGACTGCTGCCGGAGTCGGTTGCCGCTTAAACACGGCCGTCACGAGATACGGATCGGGAACGGCATCGCGCACAAGATAAAGATCACAAGGGTAAGGAAGGCCACGGCCTTCCTTTTTGCATCCAGCGGTGACATGTCCCACGGCACCGGGTGCCGGATCTTGAGCATCACCGCCAGAAGCACCGCGATCAGGAAACCGCTCGGGCTGTTGTAAACGAGCCAGCCTACGATCGAGAGGACCGCCATCACAACGAACGCGATCCGGCCCGTCCACCAATGTACCCGCTCCCCGAGGACGGCGAAGATCGCGTGGCCGCCGTCAAGTTGGCCGGAGGGGATCAAGTTTAACGCCGTTACCAGCAGCCCGATCCAAGCAGCGAAATAAAACGCATTCCCCACACCCAGGCTAAGGTCAACCCCGCCAGAGAGGCGATGAACCTCATGAAAAGTGGGTCGGCGAAATAAATGCCCGTGTAATTCGCCGCCTGCGCCGCGGCGGTCTGTTCCATCGTCAGGAAACCGATCACGGCGATCGGGATCAAAGCGATGAACCCGGCGATCGGCCCGGCGACACCGATATCGAAGACCGCTTTTCGCGACGGCATCGGCGACCGGATCTTGATGAATGCCCCAAACGTTCCCGCAGGACCTACCATCGGCGGCGTAGGGATAAAGAACGGCAGTGTCGCGTCCACCTTATAGATCCGGCAGGCGATGTAGTGCCCCATCTCGTGCGAGACGAGGATGAACAATAGCGAAACCGAAAAGCTCAGCCCGTAGGTCAGATACTTTAGATCCGTGAACAAGTAAGTGACGGCGGTGCCGACAAGTGACAGGTAGCGGACGGGCAGGCTTAGAACGAAATTGACCGCTTCGGGGATCGTTTGCGGCTCGACCTCGGGCAACACCGGTATCAGTCCGAACGGATAAAGCACGCCGGCGATGGTGGTCGTAATGAACGTCGCCAGTAGGAATGCCCCGTGCTTCATCCACGTTTTCGCAGAAGGCCTTCGGCTTTGCTCGAAGATATCTTCAACGAGTTGTCTCTGCGACGCGTCCATTACTTACAAAAAAAGCCGCACATAAAACACAGTTATGCGGGCTGTGGACTGGAACCAGGTCAAATTACGGCTCGAGGATGGTCCAACGGTGGGCCGTGCCTCAAACGGCCTTGGCTGAAAGTTCCTTTCCGGGCTTGAATCGGATCGTTTTTCCGGCCGGGATCGGCACCTCGGTGCCCGTCCTTGGATTGCGGCCGACACCGCGCTTTCGCGGCTTCACGACGAAAACCCCGAATCCCCGAAGTTCGATCCGTCGTCCTTCGGCAAGGGCATCCTTCATCGCGTTGAAAAGTGAATCGACAACCTGTTCGGCCTTTTGTTTCGGGACACCGGTCTTTTCAGCGACCTGGTTGACAATGTCCAACTTGATCATCTTTTCCTCCTTTCGCGATTGAACGTGGAAGGCAATGGGACGGTCCGTATTATAGCATCATAATCAACTAACTTGCTATTGTACAGGAATTTGCGGACAGGGCGGCCGGTCGGGCCGCGTCCGCGTTCTTCGCCGCCTCAATCAAAAATGCTAGAATCCATCCGAACGTTTATCTCGATCAATTTTTTGGGGGCACGGATTCTATGCGCTGGCGGGACCAAAGACAGAGCAGAAATATCGAGGACCGCCGCGGCATGGGACGCGGCATCGCGGTCGGCGGCGGTGGGCTCGGTGTTTTGATCCTGGCCGCGATCGTCTGCCTTCTCGGCGGCGATCCGCGTCAGTTCCTCGAGTCGCAGCCGCCTCAGGTCCAGCACCCCCCCGCGGCTAGCAACTCCGTCGCGAACAAAGTAGACGAGGATCGTCAATTTGTCGGAGCGATCATGGGAAGCCTCGAGGACGCGTGGCGGCAGATCCTTCCGCAACAGAGCCGGGCCCGGTATCAGGACCCGCGGCTCGTTCTCTTTACCGGCCAGGTTTCGTCGGCCTGTGGTTACGGTGATGCGGCAATGGGGCCGTTTTACTGCCCCGGCGACAATCAGCTTTATCTCGATTTTCGTTTCTTCGACGAACTCCGCCGCGAATTCAAGGCGCCCGGCGACTTTGCCCAGGCCTACGTCATCGCCCACGAATTCGGCCATCACATCCAGAACCTTACCGGCATCATGGGCGCCGTCCAGCGGCAGGGCCAGAACAATCAGCTATCGGTCGCACTCGAACTTCAGGCGGATTGCTATGCTGGCATTTGGGCGAACTATGCTCAAAAACAGGGCCGGCTTGAGCCGGGCGACGTGGACGAGGCGCTTCGCGCGGCTGCAGCCGTCGGCGACGATATGATCCAGCGCCGGACACAGGGCTTTGTGGTTCCGGACTCATTCACCCACGGCTCTGCAGCCCAGCGTCAAGAAGCATTTTCTATTGGCTTGAAATACGGCCAAATGAAGCAGTGCGAGCCGTTCAAGTAGTCGGCGTAAACGGCCGGCCGTAGAGTTCCTGATAGGCCCATCCGAGCACGCGGGCCTCCGCGGTGCACAGCAACTCCAACCAACAGCTCGTCAAGTAAATCCGCTTTTCGGCGGTCGTCGTAAGTTTCTCGGCCTTTGTCAGGGCCGAGTCCGGCGTTGTCTCGTCTATCTTATTGGCTTCAGCGACCTCGGCCCGCGTCGTCCGGGCCTCATGGAGCGCTGCCAGCACGTCGTTCAGCCACAGGCCAAGCAGCGGCTCCGAACCGTTTTCGTTCAACGCCTGGAATGTACCGATAGCGAAACGGCTCTCGGCGTTCTCAAACGGGTAGGTCCCGATGCCGTTTGCGGCGTCGTCTGCCTGCTTCCAAGCAAACAATTCATCGGCTGCCGCGAGCCGCATCCGCGCCGTCCGTTCATCAAAATTCAAAAACCACTCGATCAAATCTCCCACCGACGATGGGTCCAATCCGCCGTCGGCGTTTCGCCTCAGTCCAGGGGGACGGTTTTCTTTTTGTCCGGCTTCACTCATCTTTGCATCGATTCTACAGCAATCGAAGGGCAAGGTCGTTTTTTGACATCGATCTGCATCTGCCCGATACTTATCGTTTGGAGCCCTAAGGGCTTCGGGGCAGGCGATTTCTTATGGCAACTCAATACACAACGTGTCCGGGCTGTGCAACGCAGAATCCGGGGATCAATGTTCGCTGCACAAACTGCGGCACTGTCTTGCCCGTAAGCCCGATGCCGATGCAGCACGTGCCGCGGCCGGGTACCGGGAAACCGGCCGGCGCCGACAAGAAGCTGGCTGCCGGCATCTGCGGCATCCTGCTCGGCGGCCTGGGGATCCACAAGTTCATCCTCGGCTACAACCAGGAAGGCATCATCCTGATCTCCGTTTATGTCCTCGCAATTGTGGTCGCGATGATCACCTGCGGCATCGGTGCTCCGCTGATCTTCGTCCCGACCATCATCGGTATTATCGAAGGCATCATTTACCTCACGAAGTCCGACGAGGAGTTTGTTCAGACCTACGTCCTAAACAAGAAGCCATGGTTCTAGGCCGGAGGGCACCGCGTGTTCACCGGCATCATTGAAGAGCTTGGCACGATCAGTTCCCGGAGCGAAACCGCCGGCGGGGCAAGGATCGATGTTTCTGCCCGGATCGTCGCGGAAGGCACCGCCGATGGCGATTCGATCGCTGTAAATGGCGTGTGCCTTACCGCACTCGATGTTCGGGAGGACGGCTTTTCGGCCGATCTTTCGATCGAGACGCTCGGCCGGACCACCCTCGGCCGGCTGGAGATCGGTTCCCGCGTAAATCTGGAACGGGCCGTTACCCCATCGACACGCCTCGGCGGCCACATCGTTCAGGGCCACGTCGATTCCCCGGGGACTTTCGTTTCAGCCGAAAAGGACGGCGATTTCTGGACCGTCACGATCGGCTACCCGGCCGAAATGGCCCGCTATTTCGTCTACAAGGGATCTGTCGCTGTCGAGGGTATAAGCCTGACCATCGCGGCCCTCGCGGACGATCATTTCGAGATCGCCATCATCCCGAAAACCTGGGAAATGACCAACCTTTCAACTCTGCACGCAGGCGACGCCGTCAACCTCGAAGCCGACGTTATCGCGAAATATGTCGAGAGAATGATGCTGACCCGTTCCGATGCCCCGACAACCTAGCAGTTCAAAGGCGGGCTAGTCCGCCTTGTGTGTCAATGCAAAGGCCCGCACGAATTAAGGGCGATATTCACTGCGTTGAATATCTCGGCCTTACTTCGTGCGGGCTTTTGCCACTAATTGATCCGCTATCCGCCGCGGGCTTCCTTGATGATACGGATATACTCTTTCGCCGCTTCCGTGACCGCCTCGGGATTGCCGTCCCTGATCGCCTTTGTATTCACCAGGTCCGTACCAACGCCGAGAGCCGAGGCTCCTGCCTTGATGAAATCTGCCGCGGTCTTTAGCGAAACGCCGCCGGTCGGGATGATCTTTACCTGCGGGAAGGGGCCTTTGAGATTCTTGACGTAGCTTGCTCCTCCAACGGATCCGCACGGGAAAACCTTTACGAAATCTACTCCGGCACTCCACGCGGTGATGACCTCGGTCGGGGGTAAGCACGCCGGGACAGATCGAGCACTGTAACGGTGGCAAATCGCGATGGTGTCTAGGTTCAGAGCCGGGCTGACGATGAACTGGGCCCCGGCAAGCAGGCACGCCCGGGCCGTCTCAGGGTCGAGCACCGTTCCGGCCCCGACCACCACATCGCTGCCGTACTTGTCCGCGACCTTTTCGATCACCTTCACAGCCCCGGGCACCGTCATTGTGATCTCCAGCACGTCGACCCCGCCGGCCTTGATCGCGTCGATCGCCTGCATCGCCTCGTCCGCCGACGAAGCACGCACCACCGGCACTAAACCAAGCGATTCAATGTGTCCAACGATATCTGCTTTTGTCATTTTTGTTCTTGGGCTATGCCCGTCGATTTGCGGAAAAGATGTGCTTTTCCGACTAGTGCCAAATAGAATCTTGCGGCTATGCCGCCATTATTCCCGACAAATTCGGCGGCAAACCCGCAAGCCATCAGCCCCTAGCGCGCGACTCTAGCTCCGCCGCCTTTCATTACGCGAAGGACGTCCGAAAGCCCGACCGTCGTCGTATCGCCCGGCGTCGTCATCGCGAGCGCTCCGTGGGCTGCACCGCAATTCACCGCCCACTCGGGCGACTCGCCGGTCAAAAAGCCGTAGATCATACCCGACGCAAAAGAATCGCCGCCGCCGACGCGGTCAAAGATGTCCAGGTCCGGCCGCATCATCGCCTGATGCAGTTTGTCTTCAGTAAAGCACACTGCTCCCCAATCGTTGACCGATGCGGTCTTCGCATTTCGCAGCGTCGTAGCGGCCACGGCGAAGTTGGGGAAATCGGCCACCGCACGGCGGATCATTTTCTCGAACTTATCCACGTCCAGTTTCGAATGATGCTCGTCCTGTCCTTCGACCTCATAGCCCAGGCACGCCGTAAAATCCTCCTCGTTCCCGATCATCACGTCGACGTATTTCGCAAGTTCGCGATTAACTTCCTGGGCCTTCGCCTGGCCGCCGATGGCCTTCCATAGCGAGTCACGATAGTTCAGGTCGTAAGAGATTATAGTGCCGTGCTTCTTCGCGCACTCCATCGCTTCCTTTGCGACCTCGGGTGTCGTTTCCGAAAGGGCGCAAAAGATGCCGCCGGTGTGAAACCACCGCGAGCCTTCCTCGCCGAAGATCTTCTCCCAATCGATGTCGCCCTTTTTCAATTGCGATACGGCCGTGTGACCGCGGTCGCTGCACCCAAGCGCGGAACGCACGCCGAAGCCGCGTTCGGTGAAGTTCATCCCGTTTCGCACCGTTCTGCCGACACCGTCGTACTTGACCCATTTCACGTGACTTTGATCGACGCCCCCCTGATAGATCAGGTCCTGCACAAGCCGGCCGATCGGATTGTCCGCGAGTGCGGTAACGACCGCCGCGTCCATCCCGAAACATCGCTTCAGCCCGCGGGCCACGTTGTATTCGCCGCCGCCTTCCCAAACGTCGAACGACCTCGTCGTGTGGATCCGCTTATCGCCCGGGTCCATCCGGAGCATAACTTCACCGAGACTGACGATGTCCCAGCGACATTCGTCCTTTGACTTTATCTTAAGTGCCATTCAGGTTTATTGATCTATTAAGGTTATGGTTACGAAATTATCATAATACGTATCCGCGGATTTTCGTTAGTCACTAAGGGCAGAAACGCGACTGTCAGGGAGCGTGCATTCGCTCCACGGGCAGAAACGCGAGTGTGAACGAGCGTGCATACGCTCCACGGGCAGAAACGCGAGTGTGAACGAGCGTGCATACTGCGCCGGGTGGGTAGAATCACCGCCTCAATGCACTTTCCCTAACGGTCACCTCTCTGCCCATAAAAACACAAAAGAGGCCGCCCCGAAGGACGGCCTCGCCTGGGTAGACAGTACTGCGTTCCTTACTTCGGCCCGCCGGCGAGTTTGCCGATGAGCGAGAAGAGCGGAAGGTACATCGAGATAACGATCGAACCGATCGTTACGCCGAGGAATGCGATGAGCACCGGCTCGATCATTGCGAGCAGGTCGGCGATGGCCGTATCGACCTCTTCTTCGTAAAAATCGGCGATCTTGCCGAGCATCGCGTCCATCGCACCGGTCTGTTCACCGACGCCGATCATCTGCGAAACCATGTGCGGGAAGACATTCGTCGCCTTCAGCGGATCGACGAAGTTCTCACCGCGTTCGACGCCCGCGCGAACCTTCAGGATCGCGTCCTCGATCACCACGTTGCCGGCCGTTTTTGCGGTAATGTCCAGCGACTGCAGTATCGGAACACCCGACGAAAGCAGCGTCGAAAGGATCCGCGAGAACCGCGCGACCGCGATCTTCCGAAGGATGCTTCCAAAAATAGGCAGCTTCAGCAGGATGGTATCGATCTGCCACCGGCCCTTTTCGGTCTTGTAATATTGCCGGATGCCGACCGCGGTGCCGATCGACGTCACAAGCAGGGCGATGCCGCCCCATCCGGCCAGGAATCCGCTTATGCCCATTACGATTCGCGTCGGGAGCGGGAGCAATTCGCCGGGTCCCAGCAGGCCGATAAAGATCTGTTCGAACTGCGGGATCACGACGACCATGATCACCGCGATCGCCGCAATGGCGACCAGCACAACAGCTGCGGGATAGATCGACGCCGAAACGATGCTTCGCCGCAGTTTAACGACCTTTTCGATGAGTGTCGCCAACCGCTGCAGGATCAGGTCGAGCACACCGCCCGTTTCGCCCGCTTCGACCATGTGTGTGTAGAGCGAATCGAAGACCTTGGGGTGCTTTTCCAGCGCCTGGAACAGCGTTGCTCCTTCCTCGACATTCTGACGAACCTGATGCAGCACGTCCTTAAAGAACGCGTTCTGCTGCTGGCTCGCAAGTATCTCGATACACTGGACGAGCGGAAGTCCCGCGTCGATCATGACCGAGAACTGCCGCGTAAAGACCGCAAGTTCCTTAG
>JADJWM010000007.1 GCA_016716365.1 Chloracidobacterium sp.
GCCCCAGAACCGGCGTCCCGTTTCCGTCAATCAGCCTACTCGCGGTTCCGTCCCGGTCCGTTAAGGCTAGGTGTCATGCGAAATCACACAGTACCGCCGGATGCGGACGCCGCTCTCTATTTTCTCCCGGGACAATACCTGTTCGAGACCTTCGGCGAGACCAAGGCAAGGCCTGAAGGCTTTGTCAGGCGTACAAGTGACGAGGGCTTTTCGCGTCTTCAAACGGATACGGGATGGATAGATCGGAAGGGTCTTAAGGTATCGAGAAGCTACTGACGGAACGCGATACTTTCGTATCTGCCGGCGGGCGTCCGGACTGTTACGATAGCGTTTCCCGGCGATCGCATTGAGTCCCTAACCTTGCCCCTTCCGACCTTGATCCTTCTCCGGGAAAGGAAAGACGCCGCTATTTGTGGGGCCTCTTCGACATCCAAAGTCACACGGAACATCTCGCCTCGCCGTGGCTCCCCTTGCCGAACATCGGTTCAGGAAAGACCTCTTTGGGAAGAACGAGGTCGGAGACGCACCCTTCGTCGCTACAAGCCATCTGGAAACTTATCTTCGACGCACCGTTCAACGGCGATCGTTCGACGGGCAGATGCCAGACGGAGAATGATGTTCGCGATATCTCCTTGCAAAACTCGCGGCGGACAATCTTAAGAAGTTCCCGGCCACCCAGTTGATGTCGTCTCAGTACAGTCGAGGACGCTTGGGAGAGCATAGTCGAACGTACCCGATACGACAGCCGCTTTTAGTTTCAATTCTTCTTATATGTCATCGGATCTACTTGCTCCACCAAACCTAGTCGGGCATCGCATCGCTGCGACTGAAAATGACCGATAGCTGCGGCTCTGTTTGAATATCTCCTCGCCGGGAATGGTCTATTCGTCCGGGCAAAACGAAGGGAGCTTGCCGTGTCTTGCCGCTTGCTTTGCAGAAGATATCGGGACTGCCGAAAACGTCGGTCGGGGTCTCGTGGACAAATCCTAGAATACCCGCGTCGCTGTGGCTGGCGATATTGCGACATAGCCAGCAAACGCACACATCCTCGCGCTTTAAGGAAGAAGTCTACCTGATCTATTGGGATCAGGTCCTCGGCGCCTGGCAATGGCGGGCATCAGGCCGCGAAAGCAATTGGGCATCGACCATTGCCGACGATACTCTCCCCGAATACGCTCAATGCTGCATCGAACTGCACACTCACCCTCCGGGAGCGTCGAACTTCAGCATGGCGGACGATCGAGACGAACTGGGCAAGTTCCGCATCTTCGCGATCCTTATAGATGTCCACGACGAGCCGAAGATACGGTTTCGTTGCGGGGTTTACCGATCACCTTATCCCGATCCCGGCCGTCTGGGTCGGGGACATGCCCGAAGGGACCATCGACCTGAATGAGATAGATGCTCTAGTGGAGATGTTGTCGTGAAAGAGATAGATCTCAGCTTCGCCCAAGCCGCCGTTGTGATGCCGAAGGAGCACAACACGCTTCGGATCATACAAGTAGGGGCGGGCGGTACAGGGTCGTTCGCCGCGCTTGCTATCGCCCGGCTCATGTATGGGCTAAAGGAGTCCGGAAAGCAGTTGAATTCCTTATTGTCGATCCTGATGTAGTTGAAAGCGGGAACATTCCGAGAAGCAACTTCTGCACGGCGGAGATAGGGAGCAGTAAGGCCCAGACGCTCGCGAAAAGGATCACGCTTGCCTGGGGCCTCGAATGCCACTACGCGAACGAGCCGTTCGATGCTGAAGTCCATCTGAAGCAATCTTCGGGAGACTACCGCACGCTCACCGTGATCGTCGGCTGCGTGGATAATCACCTCGCGAGGCGAGAGATGCACTTAGCGATTGAAAAGTATCAGGGCTATCGGTCGGACGACGCAGCTAACATCTGGTGGATCGACGGCGGGAACGGAAAGTTTTCGGGACAGGTCCTTATCGGCTCGAATGCGAAGCCGCTCAAGGCTGGAAAACTCTTCGTCGGGTCGAGCATCTGCAGATCGCTTCCCGCCCCGTCTTTGGTTCACCCGGAACTATTGACCGACCTGGAAAAGGAAACGAGGCCGCTTGCGCCCCTTTCTTGTCCGGATCGCATCCGGCTCGGGGAACAAAGCCTGAACATAAATCAACGGGTCGCGGTTGAGATCGGCGAGATGCTGACAGCGATGTTTCTAACTCGAAATCTCAGGCGCTTTGCGACCTACTTCGATCTTGAAACCGGCACAAGCAGTTCGCTTTACTGCACGCCGGATCACATTGAATCCGCGATCCGAACGAGGAAATAATTCATGTCCAGGCTTCTTACCCAAGAGCTTAGAGAAGCTCTTCCCAAACTGTGCGAACAGGAGGGCTCCGTCGATCCAACCGTGTTTGCCAAGTTTTTCTTTCCAACTTCCGGATGGACCTGGTTTGTAACGGAAGGTGAAGAGAAGGACGACGACTTCTTGTTCTACGGTTATGTAATAGGTTTCGAGCCAGAATTAGGATATTTCACCTTACGGGAGTTGGAAGAAATAAACGTTAACGGAATCGTGATCGAGCGAGACTATTGCTTCGAACCGAGTAAACTCAGTAAATGCTTGTCCCACTCTAACTTGCAATAACTCTTCGCATGATTCGCACGATCTATTCGATACGCTGAGCGACCTCGGCATAGTCGATCTTCTGCGACTACCATTGGATCCTTTCCGCGGCCGTCGGTATAAGGTCAATGTTAAACGATACAAGCGCCAGGCGAGATGTGGCGCATGACAACCTTTCGCTGCGGGGCCACGTGTTCGAAGGCACTTTCGTTCTTCGGATTACCGCATTCGATGAGTGCCGTCATATAGACCCAACCCGGCAGTCAAGAATTCGCAACCGTCCACAGTAAACCTCGCCCATCCCCACCAACGTGCCAGCCGCTCTATATCGCTGAACGTGGCGATGACGTGTTCAGCAGAAGCGGCGATCTCGCGAGATGCCTTGAATGCGGGCATTTATTATGGAGAAACTGATACCGCAAGCTCTCGGAAAGCACCCCCATTTGTACTCTCGTGGAACGATGCAACCCATTTCTGATTAACGGGCTCCCATTCAACAAGGTTATAAGATACAGGGGAACCCTCTGCTCCCAATGAACTGCCACAGCCGATTGCCGTCAAAATCATATTTTTTCCGACGTGGCTAACGTCTCGTTCAACGTATCGGGCCTTATGTTTATGTCCGTGTAGAATTGTCTTAATATCCCAATCCACGCACCATTCGTAGAGCTTTTCTGGATTTTTTAAAACCAAGGTGGGCTCGAGGCTAAAACCAATTTTATTCATTACCGACTCTAGCCATCCCTCAGGTTCAGCCTCGAAAGAAAACGGGTGATGATGAACAAGGACAATTGGAAGGTAAGACTTAAGTTCTGACCGCGCCGACAATAAATTTCTGTATTCTGCACCAATACTCCGAAACTGCGTATCCGAAATCGTACCCTGTGCGAGCCGGCCTCCTTCAGACGAGTTGAAGCAGATAAAGATCATCTTGCTGTTGTCATCAACCTCCACTCGGCTTGGGCCAATCCTTGCGACTTGCTCGTAATCTTTCCCCCAAATGCCCTTCATCCTCTGATCATGATTTCCTGTAATCGCAATCGGTTCGACGCCACCGGAAAGATAAGTTATGTTGTCTCGAAATGTTGTGAATTGCGTTGCATAGTGTTTGTCCGGCGTGTCGAACAAATCACCCGTAATCACGACGCGGTCAACCTCTTTGACTACATCGCGAAGTTCCGCATTTAGAAAAGCCTGATTTTCGGTGGCATAGTCAGTTCCGAAATGTAGGTCACTCAAGTGTAGAAGGCGTCGCGATTCCTTTCTACGTGAGTTTTCCCATTTCTTTAGGATTGCATCGAAATTCCCCGGGTAACCAAAATCTCGCCACGGTCGCCCTCTCCATCTAGGGTTGTCAATTTCCCGTTTAAGTAATGAAACGAGATCTTCGAGAGCGTTTATCGAGCAAAAGCAGCTTGCTCCGTTCAATGTCCAAAAAACAAACCCAGGCCACTCTGATGCCGCATGTAGACCAACAGAGAAAGACGGCACTGGATCGATCACGTTAAGGTTTCGATTCTCGTGATCCGACTCTGGAATCAACACTAGTAGATTTCCGTAAAGCGGAAGTGTTGCAAGCAATTCAGCTCGTTGTCTCAACTCGGATCCTTCTCCAACGGCGAGGGCATAGAGCGGGTAGTAAGAGAACTCTGACCTGAGTTCCGAAAGCAAGTCCTCGACGACACGTCCGTTAACAATTTTTTTCCGCTCTGATTGCGAGTCTGACGCCTGATTTGAGGAAGCTTGAAACTCATCAAGTTTCAATCGCGCCCGTTTTGCGATCTCCGAAACGTAGTCCGGCCATGGCTCAAATCCGCGTTCCGGAATCAGGTATCGTTCGGGGTTGTTGACAAAAACGTCAAGAAACTCGCCCAAATCTTGCCGCCGCACTCTTGGGGCAGCAAACGAGCGCGACGTCAGATAGGCCATGATGTTCCCATGTTCGAGTCGGAAAATTGCTCCCATTACCCGCTCCTTATTCTCACGTTCCTACACCACTCTGCTTCTTGTGCGCCTCAAGCATTGCTTCTGCAATCGTACCCATGAGTTGAATTGCCGTCCTTGCCTCGGCGTCCGTAAGCGTCGGCAGCCACGGGCGCCCATGCCCTGTCCCTTGTTTATTACGCAAGCTATTTATTGCGCAGGCCGCATCGAACATAGCCGTTTGAATTCGTTGTTGTGCCGTTTGTGTAGAGCTAGTCGAGCCAGCCATAGTCGCGAAGCCTATTTCTGTGAACGCCTGCCCCAATAACGTCGGAAAATTGTTGGAATTCGAATACGAACCATATCTTTCGGTCAATATATGAGCAGCGGTGGCTTCTAGTAGGTCCTTACTTGTTCCCGCTATTAAAGCGGCATCTTCAGATCCCCTTTTGGCCCGCTGAACATACGAGCTCAACGCAGAAGTAAGAGCGACGCCTGATAGATTGTCTAGGACAAGCGGAAGCAATTCACCTTCGGATGTCAGGTTAAAGCCTTCGAGGCGAAATACATTGACCGCATTCGCAATAGATTCTGCGCCGACGAAATTTGGAGACGTAGAACGGAATCCACCACAGCCCTTCAGAAATGATATAAGGCGGGACACAAGTTTCTGTCCAGCTTCGTGTTGATTTTCCAATGCCCAACTGAGAGTGCGATTTATTCGTTTTGCTTTGCCTAGCGTTTGACCTTGTGTTTTTGGGTCGGCGGCAGTCAATCCGGCGCGTTGAATTATGACATCAATATCTGCATGACTCGGCGAACGTGTTTCCGTCTGCGCATCGTCTACGAGCTTCGATATGGCGACGATTATGCTGTCATTCAAAGGAGGATTCATCGCATTAAAAAACCAATGATAACACGTGAGTTTTGCGCGCAATCCCTCAAACTCGCATATTCGTTAAGAACCAACTTCGAACCCATGTTGGTTCGCATGTTTCTCGGTCGATGTTTGGGGCGCGAAAAACGTGCGGCGGACAGAATGTTGTAAGTATGGTTGAATTCTCCAAAAGCATCATGGACGTGCCACAAGACACCGTTTTTCTCGGTCGGACATCGCCTCCAGGAGCATTCGCTTCCTCGATACTGCTAAGGGTTTTTGGCGGTGAAAGAACGAACGATGCTGTCAACCTCCCGGACCCCGATCCCCAGACGAAAGGCGAGCCAAGAACAATCAACGCGACTGAGATACTCACTCGGCTGGAGAGTCGCAAGGAAGCGGCTTCGGTAGCGCTGGGAATCAACGCCAGCGAAGTTGAGACGCTACCGTTCGATCTCTCTAAGCTTGAGGGCGAGGGCATTTTTCATGAACATCGACTGCCGCGGGTTCGGCAGTCTTGTTAGGCAGTTGGAGTGGAAGACGCTCGGCGTGAAACTGCCTGAAGATGCCGCAGTGCGGGTCAGCCCGCCGAGAGCAGGACTACTTCCTGATGTTTATCGAAACAAGCTTATGCGCGGTGCGGCACAGGCCCACAACGCACTCAACAGATACGGCTTCCGGTTCACCCTCTGCGAGACGGTCTGGGGAACAAGCGAGTACAAGTGGATCCCCTGGACCGCATTCGAGCAGTTTGAGGGAGCCTATCTGCATGCCTGCGAAACTCTCGCAAAAGCTAAGGCGGAGGTTCTTGGGAAGTACGATGAGATCCTCACCATTCTGCAAGATAGTTTTTACAGACTCGCCGAGGATTCGGCCGACCGCTTCCAGGCGACCACGGACGAACCGTTCGACCGGGCTGAATTCATAAATGCTGTTGCGGCACAAGCGATCGGGATGGTGCCGACACCGGAGATGATCCGCGACGGGTTGACGATCGAGATGAAGCCTAAGGTGATCGTGCTGGGTTCGGAGATGGCGGCCGAACAGAAGTTGACGCGCGAGCTGCGGCTTGAAGCGGCGCGGGTGGAGTCGGAGACGCGAACTGTCGAGATCGAGGTTGAGGCTAAGGCAAGTATCGAGCGGCTGAAAGTAACCGGATTCGAGGAAGATCAGCGACGCGAACGTGAGGTCAAGGAACGCATTAGGACTATGAAGATCGAGGCCGCTCGCCGAGAGGCGGAAGAGGCAGTCTCGCCGATAAAAGAAGGTCTCGCTCAGATAACCGCACGGATTTGTGAAGCCGCGCAGGAGATGTCCGTACGGCTTCAGGATGCCAAGTTCGTACCCGGAAGCTTGGCAAAGCGTGCACGTCAGATGTGCGAATGGTACGGCCTTATGAATTTCACGGGCGATGACTCGCTGGAAGACGTTCTCATCAAACTGCAAGAAGCTGCCGGCCGAGAAGCCAAGCAGCGCTCACCGGAGGAGATGCGAAACGCTCTCAACGACATCCTGCGTGCGACCACCGTTCAATCCAGAAAACTCCTGGACGAAGACCGGTTATCGGCTCTCGAACTCTGACCTACGGTTACCATGCACGACCAGGAATCGAGACGGCGCGTATCGTTGTCGCCCGAGAAGGTGAATTACTTCAGGTGGCGAGACGATCGGAATGGATACGAGGACTGCGATTCCTATACTGATGAAGATCAGCGGCTAAGACGCAACCTTCGAATAACTGCGGCAGACGAGATCGAATGGCGGCAACTCAGGGAGTCCGAGTTCCGCGTCGAATTCTGATCGACAAATAGAATCAACATGACAACTTCAGAACCGGACGCGAAGAGCGTCGATAGATTCTTGCGCGAATTGGACGTAAGGATAAGAGCCCGTTATCCGCTGATCGCGATCAACACCTATGAGGAAGATCGCGTCCGCGAAGCTCTGATCGATCTTGTTTTCCAGGAGAGGCACAAGGAAAAACCTCTGTATTTCTGGAGCCGGCCATCGGGACTGCAGAAGATCTTCGATCCCAAAGAGGGCATCCTTCAGAATCCGGCATCGGTCGGTGACACGGAAGACCCGGAGGGGGTTCTCGGGTTCATCTCGGAACAGAAGACGGGAATCTTTTTGCTGTGCGACTACGCTCCCTACATCTCTCCATACGGTCAGGAAGACCCGCTGTTGGTTCGTAGACTTCGAGAGATCGCCTGGAAGCTGAAATCCACAAAGGCGACGGTTCTGTTCGTCGGCCCCAACTTTCCCGATCTGAAGACCCTTGAAAAGGAAATCACCCAGATCGATCTCGAACTTCCGAAGGAAAATGAGATCGAAGAGTCGATCGAACTCCAGCTTGAGAATTTAAAATCGAGCGGGCTTGCTATCGATCTCGAAAAAGAAACGCAGACAGCGCTGCTGCAATCATTACTCGGCCTAACGGCGGGCGAGATCAGCAATGTGATCGCAAAGGCTGTCATCAGCTGCAACGGTCTCAATCAGGAATCGATCAGTGTCATTCTCGAAGAGAAGAAAAACGTCATCCGCGGGAGCGGTTCGCTTACGTACGTTCACCCGGAACCGGCGAGTAACCTCGGCGGCTATAAGACACTGAGAGCGATCCTCGAACGTGCGGCCTACACCTTCAGCCCTCGAGCGAAAGCGCGGCACGTGGAGCCTTGCAAAGGAATTCTGCTTGTCGGCCTGCCCGGATGCGGCAAAGACCTCTGCAAGCGGGTTGCTTCGAGCATTACCAACCGGGCTCTGCTTGATCTGGACTTCGGGTCGATCATGGGCGAGGGTGGAGGTGTGATCGGCTCATCTGCAATGTCGATAAAGAGAGCTCTGTCGATCGCGGGGACCATTAAAGGAATCTTAGGGATCAGCGAGTTCGAAAAGGCCGTCTCGGGCATGAAGTCCTCGAACAAGACCGACGGCGGTGAGACGGCCCGTACGATTTCTTACCTTCTCAACTGGATGCAGGACAATAAAGATGTTCTTGTCTTCGCTACCGCCAATGACGTTAGGGAGCTTGAGTCCGAACAGTTCCGAATCGGCCGGTTTTCTTATATCCACTTCGTCGATCTGCCCGGGTCGGAGGACAGGACGGAGATCTTCAAAGTTCATCTGAAGAAACGCGAATTGGATCCTGATCAATTCGACCTCGAAAAGCTGGTCGAGAAGAGCAAGGACTTCTCCGGGGCGGAGATCGAAGGTGCAGTGCAAGACGGAGTTCTTGAAGCCTTCATTGACGGCGACCGGCAGGCGGAGACTCGCGACATTATTAAATCCGCCGAGAACATCACACCTACTGCCCAGATGATGAGCGAGAAGATCGAAGAGATCCGCAAATGGGCTCGCAACAATATCAAAGGCGTGGCTGGAAGAATCGACAACTCTGGTATCGCCGGGAATCGAGGAGATCGGATCTACGAGTTCTGAACTGCGAGGAGGTTGTTTCTATGAGCAAGTATATGTCGTTCGAGTCGCAGTCGTTCGCGAACGGTGAACTGTTACTCGAAGCCTTATCGGATCTGGGGTTCACCACGGTAACGCAAGGAAAGGATTTGCCGCTTGACGGGTGGGACAAGCGAAACACCCGTACCGCCGACATTATTATTCGGCGAAGGGACGTAAAGACGCATCATCTACTTGCAGATATCGGCTTTCAGAAAACCCCATCCGGTTATGTCGCTGTCGTTGACGACATGGATCTGGACTACCGATTGGGAAAGAACTTTGTTGTTAGGCTGCAAAATCACTACCACGAAGCTGCGGCACGAAGGATGGCAAAGAAACTTGGCGGGACGCTCATCAAGGAAAGGATCGGGAAAACCGTGAAGATAAGGGTCAAATTCTGAAGGAGGTGCCATGCCTGAAATCGAATTCACGATCGATACCGAGACTGGGAATTGCGAAACGAAGATCAACGGTATCCAGGGGCCTGCGTGCGAACAAACCGCGCGCCAGTTAAAGCAGGTTCTCGGAAACCCGACAACGGATCGGAAAACCGCCGAGTTTCATGTACGACCGAGACCGAAGAGGCGGGTGGGAAGCAATGAATAACGAATTAGTTTTTGTGTTGGAGCCCGACGCAGGACGGATCACGGTCGAGATCTCACAAGCATAAAAACAACCCGTAAATGACCTTGCGCGCGACCTCGGACAACGAGTAAACCTGAACTGCGCAAAGCCGGCGGAAAAAGAAAGAAACCTTCCTGTTTTGAAGCCTGAGTCAAAAGTTGATCAGCTCCGTTCTAATCCTTTGTCGATTTGGCTTTACAGGCTTTATCACAACTCAGTTGTGGATGGCCCGGGCAGACGGAGTGTCATCCAGGTAAGCGGATGTTCGATACAATGTAAGCACTGTTTCATACCTGAAACACATAAGAGAGAAAACGGAAAGCTTGTGTCGATCTCATCAATCGTTGATGAAATCGTTATGGTACGTGAACGACACGATGGGGTAACGATCCTCGGGGGCGAGCCATTCGACCAGCCGGAGTCTGTTGCCGAGCTTGTATCAAGACTGAAGAACCACGGTCTTCACGTCACGGTCTATTCTGGATTCACGATCGAGCAGCTAATTGAGCGACGGCTACCGAGCATCGAGTACATCCTTACCCACATCGATTTGCTTATCGATGGTCCGTATATGGTCAGCCTGCGGGAAGGGGCAGGTGAGTATCGCGGGTCGCGAAATCAGAGAATTATCGGTAATGCTACGATAAGGTAGATGGGACGACCGGCCACACGATCAGGCATTAGTTGTTATCACTGCGGCAGCGGTGAAACCAGCAAGGCCGGGTTTGGCAAACATCGTAAGCAAAGATTCTATTGCCGAGCCTGCCGGCGTTGGTTTCTTGAGAATCCCGAGATTAAAACCGGTAAAAAGAAGAGCCGCAAGACGGGGGACCTCCCTTCAAAGCAGTATCTGATCGCCGAACTGAAAGAAGTTGCTGAAGAGTTAGGCAGGGCACCCACAACTTACGATTGGCCCGTCCTGAGGGAAGAGGAACGGGTTTACCCCTTGTATGTGTACTACGCGGTGTTCGGTAGTTTCCTTACAGCCGTGAAGCGGGCAAAGCTGAAACCGAAGTATAAACAAGAATTCGACTCGTCCGATCGCGAAGGCCTTCTCCGAGAACTTCGCCAACTTCGCCGGAAGTTGGGTCGGCCGCTCTTTGATGAAGATGTTGATGCTGCCCGACGGAGGGGAGAGGCTTCATCGCCTTATCACTTTGTGCGCGCATTCGGATCGGTTCCCGTCGCGATCCAAGCGGCCGGTGCCTCCAAAAAGAACTACAGCCGAGAGGAATTGATCGCGATCCTAAAAACGCTGGACGCGACGCTCGATCGTCCGATACAGGCCGCGGATCTACAGCGGTTGTACGACGAAGGGAAAGGTCCGTCGGTGAAAACGTTTCTAAAGGAGTTCGGCACGCTTTCCAAAGCCCGACGAGCCGCTCGCACAATGGCGACCTACCGCAAAGCGAAGACGCGGACGAAATATTGGCAAAAATACACTAAAGACGAACTGATCGCACAGCTCAAGGCTCTGGCGAATAAGCTCGGCAGAAAACCGACCGACCGGGACATCAATGCCGCAAGCAAGCTCGGCGAGTGCGCCTCAGCTACTACATTTGCGAGGATGTTCGGAAGTTTGCCGGACGCATATCGGGCGGCCGGCTTTGGTAAGGTGAAGCCGCGTTCGTACTCCGACCGAGAGATCATGTTGGCCCTCAAGAAGCTATCGAAAATGCTCGGCCGGATGCCAACCTTCCATGAGATTCGACGGGCGAGTATTCGCGGCGAGTGTCCGAGTCCGGGAACGATCGTCAGGCGAATCGGAAGGCTGACTGATCTCAGATCACAGTTTGGAGGATGAGGAGTCGCGCAAGAAAATGCCGTGAACGTCTCCCACACCGTCCACGGCCTCATCTGAGTGAACGCTTTTGGGGGCGTTCAGTTTCAGATGGAGCAAGTATTTCTTAATGGGAAGCCGCTGTCAAATCAACATTCGTGGTGCTTTCTTACTCGCTCTTGGTGCAAATATTGACCGATGGTGTAAAAGCGATTCAGCACTCGGAGCGATCTCGTCAAAGGAAATCACATCAGATCTAACCTACGCAGTTTGGTTCGCAAGAGATAGCGTTTGTGCAGAGAGATTTCGCTTGCCCCGTTGACCACCGCTTCGCGTCAAGTTCTTCGCGTTCCGGTTCTCATACTCTAAAATATCCGCCATTCGATAACGTGTTTGATTACCAATCTTGAACGCCTTTAAATGACGCGGACTGGACTTCGGTAGAGCTCTAAGGCGCTGGAACCGCTTGGCGATCGCATCCGCCGTTCCGGTTAGCTTCCACCTTTCTGCCAGCTGGTCATTATCTAAAATTTCACCTGTCATAATTTCCATCCAAAATGTACTCCGTCCCGACTAATGCAAAAGACGTGCCTCTAGAATTTGTGTTTGAATGGAGGTTGACGGAGTTACTCTGAAACGTTTCCCCAATAAAGAAATGTTCCCTAGAGCTGAAAATAGCGTCAAGATGAAATTAACTGGTGACGCCGACTATTCCGTTTATTGAACTTATTTGGTGGCCAGGGACGGGGGTCGAACTGCCGATACGCAGATTTTCAGATTTGTGTTTCCGAACTCTATGGAGTTCTGGGTGGCGGCGGGCGTTGCTCCGATTCCCGGAAGCTCGGCTATCCTCCGGTCCGCAACTGGCCACTGGAGGCGTCAAGAGTCATAGCTGCGTGGGATACCGGAAAGCGGGCGTTACAGAAACGGCAGAAAACTTCTGTTTGCACCCAAAATTGCACCCAAAATGCACTTCAGCAGCGTTATATTGTACATCCTCTAGATGCTGTGCTTGTCAAGTGCCCGTATTTACTGCGTAAAACGTGGAGCCGGTGAAGGGACTTGAACCCCCGACCTGATGATTACAAATCAACTGCTCTACCAGCTGAGCTACACCGGCGTGGCTGCGGTGCGGCAAAAAGCCGCAATCGACGATACTAGCAATACACGCAGGTCGGTGCAAGTCAAATTTGGGGACGGGCCATTGAGTGCTGCCCGAAGGGCCGGATTAACGGGCTCTCCGGGGCCTCGCTCCGAAGCCGGACCGCAAATTTCGATCGGCCGGCCGGGGCCCGCCACACGTTTTGTTGTGAGGCTTGAAGAACAAATGCTGTGTCCGCTGCTTTAAGATCCAGTTTGTACAATGCAAAAAGATGTTGACCACAGCCCGACGGCGGTTTACAATTTCAAATAGAGCCCGGAACCCCAATTCCGAGCGCGGGTGAACGCACAGTTCTGTGCGGCCCTCAATAAAATCCCAGATCCCGGAACCGAAATCCCAGAGGAGCAAAACGTGAAGTCACAATTAACTTTCAGGCGCCTGTCATTGTCTGCCGCGATGGGTCTCGCGGTGTTCTCATTCGGAGCTGCCGCACAGCGGCCCGACCCGACACCGGTCCGAGTTAGGGTCGACGCGGCGAAGCCGATGACCGCGGCGGGCCAGAATAATCTTTACTGTGCCGGTTATGTCCAGCACTCGCCGATCGAAACCGATCGACGTATTGTCGGTGCGGTCGAGGAACAGGAGCAGTTCAATTATGCTCAGAACGACGTTGTCTATCTCAACTTCGGTGCCGCTAACGGTGCCCGCGTCGGCGACACTCTTGCGGTCGTAAGGCCGAAGGGAAAGGTCGAAACTCGCTGGACGAGCAAGGGCGACCTCGGTTTCTTTGTCCAGGAAGTCGGCTCCGTCGAGATCATTCGAGTAAAGAACGACGTTTCGGTGGCGAAGGTGAAGATGTCTTGCGACACCATGATGCTTGGCGACCTTGTTCAGCCGATGAGCCAGCGAACGAGCCCGATGCATCAGGCACGCGGGCCGCTCGATCGGTTCGCCGATCCCTCCGGCAAGTCTGTCGGCCGCCTGTTTATGGCACGCGATGGCCAGGAAGCGCTTACCCGTGACCAGATCGTATATATCGACCTCGGGGCCGACGCGAACGTCCGCGTGGGTGACTACCTGACCGTTTTTCGTCCGCTCGGAAAGGGACATCTGTTCATCAGCGACGAGGATGAGACTGTTAGTGCTCGCGACGAAGGGTTTCAGAGCCGTGAATATCGCGGCGGCAAGTTCTCGAATCAGGCTGCCCGAAAGTCCGGCGACCGTGCCCGCGGGCGGGTCGTCACAACGGAAGCGGCTAAGGAAGGCCGTCCTGCAATCAGGAAGATCGTCGGCGAGATCCTTGTTTTGAACGTGAAGGAAAAGACCGCGACGGCGGTGATCACGAGAACCGCGCAGGAAATTCACACCGGCGACTGGGTCGAGCTGCAGTAGTGCGGCTCGCGCTGTCGGCGCTCAAAATTTCAGCCGGGACCAATTGGGGGCAGACGACCGTACCAGACGGCCGCCTGCCCTCACATTTTTTTGGACGGCTCATCCGGGCCGACAGGCTAAGGTCCCGCATGTAACCGATTTCCAAGATAGACGGAACGATTTGCTACGTCCCTAATTGGGCCTTAGACTATTAGTTTATGGTCGAGATCGAAGATTTTCCGATAGGTGTGGCTGACAGCGATATCGTCGAGCCGATGATGCAGATACCGGACCAGCTTCCGGCACTGCCCCTTCGCGATATCGTTATCTACCCGTTCATGATCGTTCCGCTGTTCGTTTCGAGGGACAAATCGATCCGGGCAGTGGAAGAAGCGCTGAACGATAATCGGATGATCGTTCTTGTTTCCCAAAAGACGTAAACAAAGAAGATCCGATCAGGAAGACCTTTATACGGTCGGCACCGTCGCGATCATAATGCGGATGCTCAAGCTCCCTGACGGGCGTATTCGGATCCTGATCCAGGGGCTTTCGCGGGCAAAGGTGAATGAGATCACGGCCGACGGCCACTTTGTCCAGGCAAAGATCACTCCGATCTCGGAACCCCTCGCGCCGGATAATTCGCTCGAGGTCGAGGCGTTGGTCCGGAACGTTCGCGGGCTGATGGAGAGGGCAGCAAGCCTGGGCAAGAACATTTCGCCGGAGGTCTTGGCGATCATCGCAAATCTGGACGACGCAGGCCGATTGGCCGATCTGTCTGCCTCGAACCTTGAATTGAAGGTAGATGACGCACAGAGCGTGCTGAACATTTTCGACCCGGTCGAGCGTCTCAGACGGGTCAACGACCTCCTGAACAAGGAGATCGACGTCCTCACCGTCCAGCAGGAGATCAACACGCAGGCGAGGGCCGATATCGACCGTTCGCAGCGGGAATATTTCCTCCGGCAGCAGTTAAAGGCGATCCAGGGCGAGCTTGGCGACGGGAACGAGCTTTACGAAGAGATCGAGAATTACCGCAAGAAGATCCTCGATGCGAAGATGCCCGAGAACGCCGAGGGCGAAGCCCTGCGGCAGCTGAAAAAGCTTGAACGGATGCATCCGGATGCCGCCGAAACGGCGACGCTGCGGAATTGGCTCGACATCATGACCGAACTGCCGTGGTCGATCTCATCGAAGGACAACCTCAACCTGAAGAAGGCCGAGAAGATCCTGGATGAAGACCACTATGGGCTTGAGCGGGTGAAAGAGCGGATCGTCGAAGCTCTTGCGGTCCGGAAGCTCACCACCAAGCCGAAAGGCTCGATCCTTTGCCTGGTCGGCCCTCCCGGTGTCGGAAAGACCTCGCTAGGCCGCTCGGTCGCCCGGGCGCTGAACCGCAAATTCGTTCGGCTGAGCCTCGGCGGGCTCCACGACGAGGCCGAGATCCGAGGGCACCGCCGGACCTATGTCGGTGCGATGCCGGGCAGGATCATCCAGGCGATCCAGCAGGCCGAAACGAACAATCCGCTGATAATGCTGGACGAGATCGACAAGGTCGGTGCGGATTTTCGCGGCGATCCGAGTTCGGCCCTGCTTGAGGTTCTCGACCCTGAACAGAATTTTACCTTCCGAGACAATTACCTCGGCGTGACTTTCGACCTGTCGAACGTGATGTTCATGACGACGGCGAACGTCCTCGATACCATTCAGCCGGCGTTGCGGGACAGAATGGAGGTCATTTTTCTCACCGGCTACACCGACGAAGAGAAATACGAGATCGCCCGGCGTCACCTGATCCCGAAACAGATCGGCGAAAACGGCCTGGAGAAGAACGACGTTAAATTCGACCGTGCGGCCATATTCAAGGTGATCGGCGAGTACACCCAGGAAGCAGGCCTCAGACAGCTGGAACGCGAGATCGGTAAGATCGCCCGAAAGGTCGCCAGAAGGAAGGCCGAGCTCGAAGACGAATTCACTCCGGTAAAGGTCACTGCGCAGACCGTAAAAAGTTACCTGCGAAGCCCGCGGATCTTCCAGGAGACCGCCCTCAAAAAGGACCAGATCGGGATCGTGACCGGACTCGCGTGGACGGCCGTGGGCGGCGATATCCTCTTTATCGAAGCCCTGAAAACACGTGGAAAAGGGAAGCTGATGCTCACCGGCCAGCTTGGCGAAGTGATGCAGGAATCGGCACAGGCGGCCTTCTCATACGCGAAGGCGAGGGCGTCCGAGTTGGGTATCAAGGACGAGGACCTCGAGAATTACGACATCCACATTCACCTTCCGGAAGGGGCGATCCCCAAAGACGGCCCGAGCGCGGGAATTTCCATGGCCACCGCGCTCGTGTCTGTGCTGGCCCAGCGGGCGGTGCGCAAGGATGTGGCGATGACGGGCGAGATCACATTGAGGGGAAACGTCCTACCGGTCGGCGGCGTCAAAGAAAAGCTGCTCGCGGCACGCAGGGCCAAGATCAAAACGGTTATCATTCCGGCCCCGAACGAGAAGGACCTGGAAGACCTTCCTCGGGAAGTCAGGAGTGATTTGAACTTTGTATTCGTAGAGCATGTGAGCGAGGTGTTTGCCGAAGCACTGCTCGAACCAAAGGCGGCGGCACGGACGGCACGCCGTTGAGCGGCCGAAACCCCTTATAAATTGACCGTTTTGGCCGGTTGTGGTAGCTTTAACGATGGTGTTTACCCGGCCCTTAAGGATCACCCGGCCCGGGCAGATGGAACTTTTGGCCACATCGGACGTTTAAGATGTACGGACCGAGTGGCTCAGCGGCTGAAAATATCGCCCTAACTCTCAAGTTAGTTCCAATTAGGAGTATAGACGAGATTTGATGACGACATTCATAAGCAGGGCATTCCCTGCGGCAGCAATACTACTTCTTTCATTCAGCGCTTTCGTTTCCGCGCAAAGCACTTCTAATTCTAATGACAACCTTCCGGCGGCTGTGCAGCAGGCGCAAGAAGCTGTCCGAAAGGTCCTGGACGATTCTTCCCGCTCCTTCAAGGAAGGGATGGTCGCCTTTAAGGAAAACCGGCGGTCGGATTCGGGGACCGCGTTCGACCGATCGGTCGAGACCTTTCTGATGTCGACGCTGGATATCCAGCGGGACGCAACCCTACAAGCCTGTTATAACCAGCTGATCGAAACGATCTACCGGCTCGAATTCCCCTCGGCCGCTCAGCCGCCGCAGATCAGGAGCCTTTCGGCCACCTGCACCTGGCGGTGGGCCGACGCGGATATGAACTTGTCCGATGAAGTGGTCGCCATGTCGCGAACCGCAAAACCGGCCGCGACTTCGACCCAGGCTGCGAAGGGCGGACTTCCGGCCGCTTCGCCGGACACCGCCGGCACCCTGATCGGTTTCAATCAGCAGGGCTTCGAACCTTCGCCGCTCGATGAACTTTCGAAACTTGAGCTGACAACGGAAGAGCTGCAGGTCGACGCCGACCCGGTCGCACAGGCACAGTATCAATATATTCAGGTTGCCGTTTCCAATAAGTCGCTTGGATTCTCGTTCCAGGTGCACCCGATGATCCAGCAGTACATCAACTACTACCGCGGACGCGGCCGGTCGACGATGGAAGTTGGCCTCTACCGTTCGGGTATGTTCATGCGGATGGCGCGGAGGATCTTCCGCGAAGAGGGAATTCCGGAAAACGTCGCATGGCTCGGACAGGTTGAAAGTGCCTGGAAGCCGACGGCCCTTTCGTGGGCGGCTGCATCCGGACTTTGGCAGTTCATTCCCGGAACGGGTGCCCGCTTCGGCCTGCGTCGGACGGCCCACGTGGACGAAAGGAACAGTTTTGACGAGGCGACACGTGCGTCTGCCCGGTACCTGAAGTTCCTTGCGAATCGTTACGGCGGCAATTGGGAACTTGCGATGGCCGCATATAACTGCGGCGAAGGGAACGTCGACCGTGCGATCCGGCGTGCCGGTGTCGCGAATTTCTGGGCGGCATATCCTTATCTTCCGCGGGAAACGAGGAACTATGTTCCGAACATTCTTGCAACTATCCTGATCGCTAACAATCCTGCACAGTATGGCTTTGGCCACGTTAGGCCGGCGCCGCCGCTCCAATACGACCGGATCCGCGTGCCCGCGTCGACGAATCTGGCGATCATCGCACAGGCATCTGATACGACGGTGCAGTACATCAGGTATCTGAATCCGCATCTTCGCAACAATTCGACCCCGCCGGAGCCCTATATCGTCAACATCCCTCCGGGGAAAGCGAACGATGTAGTCGCCGTGTTCCGTCGAGTGCCTGCGTCGCAGATCAACAACACAAGCCTGGCGAATTCGGTCAAGGGCGAGACGTGGCAAACCATCTCGAACCGAACCGGCGTAAGCGTTGCCGACCTGATGGCGGCGAACCCGGGGATGAAAGATCCGAAAGGAAAGGTCTTCGTTCCGGTCAGCGCAAACAAGGTTAATACCATCGCTTACAGCCGCCCGACCAATGCACCTGTCGGTACCGGCGGCCCGGCGATCAAGACCGTTAAGGCCCAGGCTGGCGACACGGTCTCCAAACTCGCTGTTCGCCATAATGCGGACCCGACGGAGGTAGCGAAAATGAACGGGCTGCTTACCAACTCCGTCCTTGGAGCTGGCCGCGAAATAAGGATCCCGGCGAAATAACCCGAGGATCAGTTAACGTCGAAAGCCGGGGTTGAATTCCAAGCCCGGCTTTTTTCTGTCCATCCGCGATCGAATGAAGATCTGGGTAAAGAAGAACGGCGAAATTTCGCTGCGGGAACAGATCGTCACGCAGATCAAGATCGGCATCGCCGGCGGCGACCTGACTCCCGGCCAAAAGCTCCCGAGCACCCGGGAGCTTTCCCGCCGGCTCTCGATCCATCCGAACACGGCTGCGGCGGCGTATCGCCAGCTTACCCGAGAACAGGCCTTAGAATTTAAGCCCGGCAGCGGTTTCTACGTAACATCCGTGCCGGGGGATCAACCCGATGATGGGTCGATCGAGGGTCTTCTTGACGGTTTTGTCGAACTGGCCCGGAAGAGGGGCTTCACGATTGATGAGATCAGATCGGCCCTCGCTCGAAGGTCCCGGTCCGCTCCAGCTTCTCGGTTCGCGGTTTTCGAGGACGACCCGGACCTTTGTGAGATCATTCTCCGCGAGGTCTCTCAACTTACAGATTCGCCTGTGGTAAGCGTAACCCGGGCCGAACTCGCGGCCGGCCAGGTCAAGCCGGGAACGGTGATCGCAGCTCTTTCCGACGAAAGGCATAAATTGGAGCGGTTGAATATGGCCGGCCACCCGGTCGTATACCTGAGCGTTAATTCGGTGCCGAAACGGCTAGGCGATTCAGAGCGCCCGGATGCCGATGCTCTTGTTGCCGTGATCTCGGCATGGGGCCAGTTTCTCGAATTTTCGCGGATCTACTTGCTTGCGGCCGGCGTCGACGCGGAGTCTCTTATCGTTCGCGACCGGAGAAAAAGCGGATGGGCCGCGGGCCTCGAATCCGCTTCGATGATAATCTGCGATTCGGTCACGGCGGACCACTTCGCCGGCGACGACCGCGTTCGGGTATTTTCGTTGCTGCACAGCGACTCGAACCATGCATTGACGGCCGCCGCAAAACTGTAGGCAGTGTCATACTTTTTCAAACTCTCACACGCGGCCCGGTCCAATATACCTTCTTCGGCTAAACTTGCCCTCTCATAGATCGAAGGAGGGGTGAATGCGGACCTTAGCTATTTCTTCATTTGTTTTCATCGTATGTTTGATGATCCTCGCGGCCGGGCAGGCATCGGGACAGGGAACCACGGGCTGGGGCGGCGTCCTGGCTTTAAGGTCCAGCACACGCATTATCGTCGAACTTGACGGCGCGAAACCCGTGACCGGAAGGCTGGTTTCCGCCTCGGTAGACGAAGTGGTCCTCAACGTGAAAGGCCGGCAAGCCGAATTTAAGAGGGATTCGATCTCGCGGATCTGGCTTGCTTCACGCAGATCGCGGACCAGGCGGGCATTCCTCGGTGCGCTGATAGGTGCGGGCTCGGGGTTCTTGATCGGAGCGGCGATCGTTGCGGCCGACCGTTCCGATCCCCTGATCGGTGCCGCCGGCGTTTTGTACGGGATACCGGCCGGGGCAGTGATCGGGGCCGCAACCGCGGGCACGAAAAAAGGGCCGCTCATCTACCAACGCTAACAAGAAATTGACATTTCCACTAAATGTAACTAAGATTGTTACAGTTATGGCTGCCAACAGTCAATTTTCGATGGCGGTACACATCCTTGTGATGCTTGCGCGTTCGGACGGCGATATGGTCAAGTCCGGCGCGATCGCCGGAAGCGTCAACACCAATGCGGTTGTGATCCGGCGGCTTCTGAGCCAGCTTGGCCATGCCGGGCTGGTCGAGTCGCATCCCGGCTCGGCCGGGGGCAGCCGCCTTTCGCTTCCTCCTCAAAAGATCACGCTGGCCGATGTTTACAAGGCAGTCTGCTGCGGTGACGTTTTCGCTCTGCATCCGCGAACGCCGAACCAGGATTGTCCGGTCGGCAGGAATATCGAGGCTGTGATGTGCAATTTACAGAAGGACATCGACCGAACGGTAGCCGACCGGCTCTCAAGGCAGACACTTGCAAGCGTGCTTGACGCGGTCGATCATCCGAAGGGCTAAAAATTTTTTGTAATGATCTGTAGCGGTTTTTGTTACAGACGGATTTAAGAAAACTGACGGAAGACAGGCCGAACCAAGGGAGGTCCCCGAGAGTGTTCATTTTCGATCCAAATTGCGGCAGCGTGTGTTTAAGGCCGCCAAACTACCTTTTGAATGCGGCGAGCACTTTGCTCCGCCTTTACCCGATCTTCATGAAAGCATCTCTTTTGCTGAACAGGCTGATCCAATAACCCGATGCATCGTTGAGCAGGAACGGGCATTTCTCCAGGGCGAACAACGAGACTGATACGGTGTGCAGGGTCCCGCAGAAGATGGAATTTTGCATTGATTGGCCGTTTCGCCCGATAATAGACATATTGTCAAACAGCGTCTGCTGTAATATTCGATCAACAAGTCATTTTGGAGAAATATTAATGAGAACTTTCGCGGTTTCCCTACTTATTCTAGCGTTCTTTTTGGTTGGCTGCGGGACGAACGACCCGGTCCCGCCCGCAAACACGGGCCCGTCTCAGCCGAATGCAGGGCCCGCCCCGGGTTCCGACGTCAATGCTCCGGGTGCGTCGACCGCAAAGGGGACGGCCTTGCCGTTCAACGCTTCGAACGGCACCGTGACCTTTATGCATTACCTGGACGATAAGCGTGAACAGGGCGGGTTTACGATGGTCGCGGGAACGATCGACCTGGTAAACGACAATCCTGAAGAGAGTTCGATAACGCTGGAGGTCGAAACGAACACCTTGTTCGCTGACGATCAGAAGGCGGCTGAAAAGCTGAGATCGGCCGACTTTTTCGATGTTGCCAACCATCCGAAAGCCGCTTTCCGGTCGACCAAGATCACGGCCGGTGCAAAGCCCGCTCCAAATAATTTTACGATCGCCGGTGACCTGGAGATCCGCGGAAAGACGGTCCCGGTCACGCTTCCGGCCCGCATCGACATCTCCGAAGGGATCGTTTCCATCAACGCCGGCATTCGGGTCAACTCCGAGGATTTCGGAATGAAGAAGGAAGGCACCGGCAACGGGCGCTACCCGAAGAATCTTGCCTTTACTTTCGACACAAAGGCCCGCCGGAGGTAGCGCCGGCCTTCCGACCAAGGTCCTGGATGGCCCCTGGCTGAAACGGACCGTCTCGAAAGTGTTGAATGAAGGCCTATCAGATCGAACAATTTGGGATCGAGAACCTTCGATGCGTCGAGGCTGACGAACCGAAGCCCGGGCCCGGCGAGGTCGTGGTCCGGATGCGGGCCGCGTCCTTGAATTACCGCGACCTGATGGTCGTAAAGGGCACCTACAACCCGCGGATGAAGCTCCCCGCCATTCCCCTTTCTGACGGAGCGGGTGAGGTCGCCGCGGTCGGCGACGGCGTTGATCAGTGGGTTGTCGGCGACCGTGTGATGCCGATCTTTGCCCAGCGATGGTATGACGGCGGCTCGACCGAATCGAAACGCCGGACAGCACTGGGGGCTGGGGCTCAATGGCAGGGCACCCTGCGGCAGTCTGCCGCGTTTGACCAGAATTCGCTGGTGCGGGTCCCGGAATACCTGTCGTTTGAACAGGCCGCCACGCTCCCGTGTTCTGCGTTGACCGCCTGGCATTCGCTTTTCGTCTCGGGCGGGCTCAAACCGGGCGAGACGGTCCTGACCCTCGGGACCGGCGGAGTGTCCGTGTTCGCCGTCCAACTTGCGAAAATGGCAGGTGCGCGAGTGATCTCGACTTCCGGCAGCAATGAGAAGCTGGAACGCCTTCGCGAGCTAGGCGCCTCGCACACGATAAACTATCGCGAAAGGGAAGACTGGGACCGGGCCGCGGTCGAATTCGCCGGCAAGGACCGCATCGACCACGTTGTCGAGGTCGGCGGGGCCGGCACGTTAGCACGGTCGATCAATGCCGTTCGGGTCGGCGGCCACGTCGCACTCGTCGGGGCCCTGACCGAGGCTGCGGCGTTCAGCCCGATCAATATTTTCATGAAAGCGGTGCGCGTCCAGGGTATCTTTGTCGGATCAAAAAAGATGTTCGTCGATATGAACAGGGCGATCACGGCCGCAAAACTGAGGCCGGTCATCGACCGGATCTTCGAATTTGAGAATTTCCCGGAGGCGCTGGCCCACCTCGAAAGCGGCTCGCATTTCGGAAAGATCGTGGTTCGTATCGATTAGTTTAGCCGCCGCATACCCGGCCTTGACAATTGTAACGATGTTAGTTACAGTTAGTCTTAGGCCGCTGGGAAGTGCGTGTGTCTTGTAAGGGCATTTTGGGTACCAAAGATGGCTTTCGCGGTTAATTTTGTGGCTAAGATATAATTCGGCAATATTATCAGGAGAGATCTATGGCAAATTTTGCTAAAGAAGTTACGGATTCGGATTTTGAAACAACGGTACTTGGGTCGGACCAGCCTGTGCTGGTGGATTTTTGGGCTGAGTGGTGCGGCCCCTGCAGGATGATCGCACCGTCGGTAGAGGCGGTGGCCGAGGAATACGACGGAAAGGCATCGTTCTTTAAGATGGATGTGGACAACAACCAGAATGTCCCGCAGCGGTACGGAATTCGGGGTATCCCGACGCTGATCCTTTTCAAGGGCGGCCAGGAGCAGGAGCGTATCGTCGGAGCCGTTTCGAAAGAAGCGATCTCAAAAGTAGTCGGGAAGTATCTTTGATCTGCAGATCAGATCAAATGATCAGAGGCGTTCGATCTGAACGCCTCTTTCATTTTTAACCAACAAGGTCCGGACCCGAGGTCCCGCCGTTCGAGCGGGAAAACGCCGGCACGGGTACATCGCGGCCCCTCGATCACCGGCCAGAAACTGCAAGGTGCTCCACGGCCTAGAACGTGTTGAACCCGGTTACCGGCACATCGTCCGTCTGGCCCCATGGTTTGGTAAAGATCGAACGCGTTCCGACCGTCATCGTATAAAAGGTGCCCTGAGCTCCAGGCCTCCAAACACCGTAATCGGTCTTTCCGTCGCCGTCGTAGTCACCCTGGGCGACGATGTCCCCGGTAATTCCCCATGTGTCCGTAACGACCGAGCTGCCGGCCGTCGCGCTCGGTTCAAAGTCCCAAACGTAGGTGCCGCCGACATTCCTGACGACACAGATATCGGTCTTGCCGTCGCCGTCGTAATCCCCGGGGGCGACGATATCGTCAGCAAGCCCGAACGTTTCGGTCGAAAACACGTCGCCTGAGGTTCGTTTCCAGAACTGGCCGTTTCCTCCCTGGGCACGGCGGACGACGAAGTCGGCTTTCCCATCGCCGTCATAATCGCCCGGAGCCGGCGTGTCACCGGTCTGTCCCCATTCGACTGTTTTGAACAGCTCGAACGGATCGGCCTTATAGAACCAGCGGCTTTGCGCACCGTCGCGATAAACGGCCAGATCGTCTCGGCCATCGCCGTTGTAATCCGCCACAACACGCGGGTCATCGTTTGCTTCGCCGAACTGGTCGATCCTTATTGTAAGGGTCGCACTCTGGATGATGTAGAACGTGGCGTTCGAGGGCCTCCAGACCGCCGGATCGTCACGGCCGTCGCCGTCAAAGTCTCCGGAAAGTATGATGTCGCCGCTCACGCCCCAGGTCCGCTCATAGGTCGGATTGCCTCCGTTGACCGCATTCAACCACGTAAGCTGCGAACCGGCACCGCCGGCGGCCCGCACGACCTGGTAGTCCGAACGCCCGTTGCCGTCAAGGTCGGCCTGAGCATCGCGAATAACATCGCCGGCATTTGGAGCCCCAGGCGTAAGGACCCCGTTCGACGGGAAATTGAAGGTTCTTATCGTTGAACTGTATGTCGTCTCCGCTGGCTGGCCGGTGCGTGCGGCCGCATACCAGGCCTTGGAATTGTTCGGCCATTTGTTGTTGAGGAATCGGGTCGCACCGCCGATCACGGTCCCGTCGGATTTCAAAACGGTGCCGTAGGTCACATCGGTCGCGCCGCCGTCGCTCCACGCGACCCCGTCAATGATCTCTGCCCCGGCAGGGAGTGCGTCGAGCGTTCCGTCGTCGTTGGTATCGAGATCGGTGCCTGGTGCGATCGCGGTCGCACTGCTGATCAAAAGGTACGAATTGGTCCCGTTTTGCAGCACGCCCGTGTTAAGGAAAGCGAGCGGGATCACGGTCGATTCGGCGGGATAGGCCCGGGCACCGCAGCCGACAGCGCTTACGATGGCTAAAATGCCGTTCGTCCCAAAGACGGGGCCCGGGACGCCAAAAGTGATGACGGCAGTTGCCTGCCCCTTGTTGCTGTCACCCTCAAGCGAGACGAAATGAATATTCTCGACGGCGGCCCCAGGGGTGCCGATCAACTCGACATACTCACACCCGTCATCCGAGCCTCCCGGGTTGATATCCAATTCGTTGATCAGGATCTGCCCGCTGGCCGGGCCGGACAGAAGTACCAAGGTCAAGACACAAGCGAAACTTAGGAAAATCAGGTTTTTCATGATCTACTCCTTTTCATTAGAGGGGCCCGCCGCACCACGGCCAGGTCCGACAAACCATTTTGCTGCGGTGAAAATGCTCTTCAATTGATCGATTCGGTGCATCTTAACACAGGAATTCGGCGGTTGAAAGCGGAACGGCGGGGCGTTTGCGCGCTGCAGCGAAAACTCATAAAAGCTTCGTGGGGACGCCGAATTTTGGTAGAATCAGCTCTGAAGAGGTATTGCGAATGTTGGCTGCCAGGGCAAGTGTTTTTGTGCTCGTTCTATTGCTTTCGAGCGCCGCTTCGTTCGGCCAGGGCAAGCAGCCCCCAAAGCCGGCCGAGGATGAGGTTATCCGCATCGATACCGAATTGGTCGAGGTGCCGCTTGCGATCACCGACCGGGCCGGCAGGCCTATCCTGGATCTGAAAAAGTCGAATTTTTCGGTGTTCGAAGATGGGAAGCCGCAGGATATCGCGGAATTCTCAACGGCGTCGGCCCCGTTCGAAGTGGTGCTGCTCCTGGATACGTCGGGGTCGGCGCGTTCCGAGCTTCAGATGATCCAGCGGGCCGCTCAGAACTTCATCAATTCGCTGAGGCTTGGGGATCGCGTCGCGATCGTCGCATTCAGGACCGAAATCACGGATCAGAGGGCGATGCCGGCGACGGACGTTCTTTCACCGCTGACAAACGACCGTCAGGTGCTTCTTGACGGCCTGGAGCGGCTCGCGACCAGCAACGGAACCCCCTATTACGACAGCCTGCTTAAGATCGCCGGTACCTTTTTCGCTTCGGCCGCGGCCCCCGAATTCAAGGGACGTCGGGCCCTTGTCGCGCTGACGGATGGCGTCGATTCGACCAGCCTCGGCGATTTTGAAGAGGTCCGCGAGCGTTTCGGCCGGGCCGGCGTAACAAATTATTTCATCAAGGTCGATACCCGTGAGTTCTTTGAGCAGAACCTGCTCGGCGACTGTCAGATCGCGATACGTTTCTCGACGGCCCAGATACAGCGATATTTCCGTCGGTTCGCTCCGAACTCAAAGGTCGAGACCACGAGCGATTTTTGCCGCCTCGGAGATTTTGAACGCCTCGCGATAAGCAAGAATCTCTACGAACTTGCGGCGGAAGAAATGAACGCGCTCGCTAAGAATTCCGGCGGCAAGGTCTTTCCGGTTGCGGACCTGAGCTCTGCCCGGCAGGCGTTCAAGAGCGTTGCCGACGAGATCGGGACCAAATATTCGCTAGGGTATTATTCTACCAACGGGAAACGCGACGGTACCTATCGCGCAATTAAGGTCGAGGTCAAGGGATTGCCGTCCGGAACACAGGTTCGGGCTCGCGAAGGTTACACGGCGCCTAAAAACTAAAAGTAATTATTCCTTCTGAAATATGTCTCAGCGATTCGGTAGAGTTTGTCTGATCGTGCTTGATTCCGCCGGGATCGGCGAAATGCCTGATGCCGCCGACTGGGGCGATGCGGGGGCCGATACGTTGGGGCACATCATGGCCTCGCGGAACGTAGCGCTCCCGAATCTCCAAAAGATGGGGCTCGGCAATATTCGGCCTCTGGCCGGCGTACCGGCAAGCGATGCGCCGAGCGGCAGTTACGGCAAATGCACCTTGCGATCGAACGGGAAAGATACGACGACGGGCCACTGGGAGATGGCCGGGATCATTCTGGAAAAGGCCTTCCCGACGTATCCGAACGGTTTTCCGCCGCGGATAATCAATGAGTTCGTCGCTCAGGCGAAAGTGCCGGGCGTTTTGGGAAATGTTCCGGCAAGCGGAACCGAAATAATAAAGGAACTAGGTGAGGAGCACATCCGCACGGGCAAACCTATCGTTTACACGTCGGCCGATTCCGTGTTTCAGATAGCCGCACACGAAGAGGTCGTGCCGATCGACCGACTTTACGAAATGTGCGAGATCGCACGACGCATTCTCGACGGCGAAGACAAGGTAGGAAGGGTGATCGCGCGGCCGTTTCTTGGCTCCACAGCCGCGAATTTCAAACGGACCGAGAATCGGCATGATTACGCGGTTCCGCCGCCGCCAGCCAACCTTTTGCCGCTGCTGAAGGACGCCGGGCTCGACGTCGTCTGCGTTGGAAAGATCGCGTCGATCTATGATTCGACGGGCGTTACAGAAGACCTGATCGCGAAGAACAACGATCAGACGGTGGAGCAGACGATCAATGCCCTAAATGCTGACACAAAAGGCCTTATCTTCAGCAACATGGTCGATTTCGATATGCTCTACGGCCACCGCCGTGATACCGAGGGATATGCCCGAGCGCTCGAACGATTCGACACCCAACTCCCGGCGATCTTCGACGCCATGCGCGACGACGATCTGTTGATCCTCACGGCCGACCACGGCAACGACCCGACGTTCCGCGGCTCAGACCACACGCGCGAGTATGTCCCGCTGCTCGTTTGCGGCAAAAACGCGAAGCCCGGGGTCGATCTCGGCACCCGCGGATCGCTCGCGGACATCGGCGCGACGGTCGCGGAGAATTTCGGGTTGGCGCTCGGCGCGGGAGAGAGTTTTCTACAAGCGCTATATCGAACCTAGCTGCTTACGTGACCTCGAGCTATCTTCTCAAGTGCCGACGCTAGTTTTAGTGGGTCTTGCGGTGAGTTGTAGATCGCGGGTGTGACTCGGATACAGTCGCCCATCTCAAGGCCTGAACGCCGAACCGTCAGAATTCCGAACTTTTCCCGAAGAAGTTTGACCAGATCATCATTTCCTTTCGTGGAAGTCGTGCCGTCCAACCTGAAAGAGGTAAGACCTGCAACCATAGTTTTCTCATCTGGAGTTAGAACGGTGATCCCGCGCAGTTTACGCGCTGGAGCCACCCAAAGACCTCGGAGATAGCGGAGACGTGCTTCTTTGGCATCCGATCCGATCTTGCTGTGAAACGCGATCGCCGCCGGGATCGTCATGTGAGCGGCAAAATTTGAAGTGCCCGTATCGATCCGAGCCGTGATGTCGGTCGAGCCGCCTGACTTACCCATATAGGTGTCAATGTCAGCGATTCGTTCTTTTCTGATATAGATAAGACCGCAGCCTATCGGAGCACCTATCCATTTGTGCAGGTTCATTCCGACAAAATCGCACCCGAGGTCCTTAACTGCAAAATCTACCTGACCAACTGAGTGAGCAGCATCGAGAATGACGTCGATCCCTCTTTGCTTGGCGATCTTGGCGATCTTTGCGACTGGGATGATCAGCCCGGTCAGGTTGTTCAGATGCGTGAGAAGTAGGAGTTTTGTTTTTGGATGGGCGTCGAAAGACCTTTCGTAGAAGGCAAGAATATCTGCCTCTGTCAGTGGTTCTGTAGGCGTAGGTTCGGGGAAAGATAGCTTTTCCGCTTTCACTCCACGACGAATCTCGAGCCACCGCATTGCCGTCTTCATTTCCGCATAATCGATATCCGCGTAGAGAACGGTGTCGCCGGGACTCAACTTAGTGTATCCGCCTATTAGAGCTTGAAGGCCTTCGGTTGCTCCGCGGGTCAGGGCGATCTCGTCGGCCGCAACACCCAGAAACTTGGCTATGACGTCCCGAACGCCTTGATACATTCCGCCGGCCTCGATCCGAGCAAAGAGAGTGTTCTCACGATTAACGAAATCGGTAAGGCGTCTATACTCCTGAAGCACGGGAGTGGCCATGATGCCCCAATATCCATTCTCGAGATTAGTGATCTTGCGGGTAACGGAATAGTTCGCGGCGATTCGGCGCCACGAGTGTTCGTCATCGGGCAATAATGTGCCTTCCGGAAGATCGTTGAGGTGAGCGAACGAGAAATCGCTCGAATATTCAGCCCATTCACTTGCGTTGGCCGGCAAAGCAGAAGCGAAACCTAGCGAGGCCGCAGCGACAACGCTTCTACCTAAAAATCGTCGCCTAGAGATATCGTAATTGCTCATAAATCA
Organism: Chloracidobacterium sp.; assembly: GCA_016716365.1. GTDB lineage: Bacteria > Acidobacteriota > Blastocatellia > Pyrinomonadales > Pyrinomonadaceae > OLB17. The sequence goes on from JADJWM010000007.1 coordinate 28,712, forward strand.
ACCCCATTCGGATGCCGGAATACTAACCCACCAGAAGGATGTTCAACAAGCCGAAGTAAGCAGACAGCTCGCGCCTTCGACAATCACGCGAAAAACGTTTAGATTTCTATCGTAAATTTACCAATCTTATGTTCACTAGAAATAGTTTGCCCGGGAGAGTCGCGTTGGTCCTTGCTCTTGTCGTCGCTCTTACTTTGGTTCCGCTGATGGCCCAAGACGTTGAGACGCCGTCCCGGCTTCGCGGAATGATCGAAAGGTATGAGCAGGATTACGGCGCTTACAACCGCTTCTACAGCGCGCTCACGTCGTCGAATCGTGCGGCGAAGATGAGGTCGCTTTACGCCGATTATCTCGCGGAGTTGGGCCGGTGGAACTTTGATTCGCTGAGCCACGATGAGCAGGTCGATCACATTCTTTTCCGCAACTATCTCGTGCACGAGCAGAAGGAGTTGGCTCGTTCTGAGATTCAGCTGGCAGAGATGGCCTCGCTGATCCCCTTCGCAAAGACGATCGCCGATCTTGAGGACACCAGGCGAAGGCTCGAGACGATCGATCCGGGCAAAACGGCGGCGCTTCTGGACGAGCTTACGAAAGCGATCTCGGCAACGCCAAAGGCCGTCGAGGCAGGCACAAAGCCGAAGAGGACCGTGGCCGCCCGAGCATCGAGGACGGTGATCTTCCTTCGGAACACCCTCCGCAACTGGTACAACTTTCACGCCGGCTATGACCCGACGTTCACCTGGTGGAACGAGCAGCCCTACAAGAAGACCGACGAGGCGCTCGACAGCTATAACAAATACATCCTCGACAAGTTGGTCGGCATCCGCCCGGACGATCGGACGACGATCATCGGCGACCCGATCGGCAGGGAAGCTCTGATCGACGAGCTGAAGTTCGAGATGATTCCCTACACGCCGGAAGAACTGGTTGAGATCGCGAACAGGGAGTTCGACTGGTGCATCGCCGAGTTCAAGAAAGCGTCGCGTGAGATGGGATTCGGCGACGATTACATGAAGGCGATCGAGGCCGTTAAGCTGAAATACGTCGAGCCCGGCAAACAGCCCGCGTTGATCCGCGACCAGGCCCGCGAGGCGATCGATTACGTTAAGAAGCACGACCTTCTGACCGTTCCGAAAGCCGCGGAAGAGACCTGGCGGATGGAGATGATGTCGCCTGAGCGTCAGCTTGTGGCTCCGTTCTTCCTCGGCGGCGAGACGATCCTGGTCTCGTATCCGACGAATACGATGACGCACGAGCAGAAGCTGATGTCGATGCGTGGAAACAACCCGCATTTTGCACGCGCGGTGACTCATCACGAACTGATCCCAGGCCATCACATGCAGCAGTTCATGAACCGTCGGTACCGGACCTACCGCTCGCCGTTTCGCACGCCGTTCTGGGGCGAGGGCTGGGCATTATATTGGGAGTTCATCCTGTGGGACCGCGGATTCGTAAAGACGCCCGAGGACAAGATCGGTGCGTTATTCTGGCGTTCGCATCGGGCCGCACGGATCATCTTTTCGCTCAACTTCCATCTCGGCAACTGGACGCCTGAGCAGTGCGTCGATCTGCTCGTGAACAAGGTCGGCCACGAACGCGACAACGCGTTGGCCGAGGTGCGGCGTTCGTTCTCGGGCGATTACGGCCCGCTTTACCAGATGGCGTACATGATGGGCGGACTGCAGTTCTACACGCTTCACAAGGACCTTGTCGGCGGAAAGAAAATGACCGACAAGCAATTTCACGACGCGATCCTGAAAGAAGGCTCGATACCGGTCGAGATGGTGCGGGCCATATTGACCAAACAGAAATTGTCGAAGGACCACGCCCCCAGTTGGCGATACTATCCGGGTTTGGCAAACTAGGCTCTTGCTCCGCTATCGATAAAAAAGATGAGAAACCACGCTACGCGGTCCTTTGTGATCGCATTCCTGATCTGCTTCGCTCAGCTTGCAGGTCACGCTCAGGTTGAAGAACGAAACGTCCGTGCCGGGATGTATTTTCTGGCCGGCGACGCGATGCAGGGACGCGGCAGCGGAACGGTCTTCGAGCGGATCGCGGCCGAGTATGTCGGCTCGCAATTCATGCAGTTCGGGCTCGAGCCGGCAGGCGACCTAGGGTTTGACGGTAAACCGACGTTCGTCCAAACGGTCACCGTCAAACGATATGCGTTCGACGGCCCGCCTTCTCTTAAAGCGGGTGCAGACGCGTTCGGGCACGGCAAGGAGATGGTTGTCCTTCGCGCGAATGCAGGGTCCATTTCCGGCCCGCTGCAGAAACTTGCTGACGGCGCAAAGCCGAGCAAGGGGGCGGCCGTGCTTGTTCCTGCACCGAAAGACCGGGCGGCGAACCTGAACCAATATCTCCAGTCATTCATCGCCGCCGGAGCTTCGATCGTCATGATCGAAGAGACCGAGCAGCACCGTGCCGCATGGCAGAACCTGGCATCGCGGCGGCTCGGATTCACGGGCAACGCGGCGAACCCGTCGGCGCTGGTAGTTCTGAGCAAGGAAGCCGCAGCCGGGATCGCCAAACTTGCTGACGGAGCGGCGATCGAATTCGCCGGAAAGACGGCGGAGACGACTCAGCAGACGTGGAACGCCGCCGGCAAATTGACCGGCAGCGACCCGGCTCTGGGTAGTGAAGTTATCCTCCTAAGCTCGCACCTCGACCACCTCGGCGTTCGCGAGAACGCGCCGGGCGACGACAAGATCTTCAACGGAGCCGACGACGACGCTTCGGGCACGGTCGCCGTCATCGAGCTCGCCCGGATCTTCGCCTCCGGCAAGCGGCCGAAAAGGACCGTCTATTTCGTTTGTTTCGGAAGCGAGGAAGCCGGCGGGCTCGGTTCGAACCATTTCGTAGATAACCTTCCTTTCCCCAAGGAAAAGCTGATCGCAAATCTGCAGTGGGAGATGATCGGGCGGCCCGACGCAAAGGTCAAGCCTGATGAACTCTGGCTTACCGGCTTCGAACGGTCGAACCTCGGGCCTGAACTCGCCAAACGCGGTGCGAAGCTTGTTCAGGACCCGCATCCCGGCCAGAACTTCTTTCAGCGGTCGGATAATTACACGCTTGCACGCCAGGGCATCATCGCCCACACGGTCTCGAGTTTCGGCCTGCACACGGATTATCACCGGGCGAGCGACGAACTTAAAACGATCGACTTCGGCTATATGACCCGGTCCGTAAACTCTATGGTCGAACCGATCCGGTGGCTGGTCAATTCCGATTTCAAACCCTCGTGGAATGAGGGAATGCGTCCCTGATCCATCCCAATGAAGAAGAACGCGATCCAATACATAGTTCTGGCGGCGCTCTTCGTTTTCGCCGCGGCGACCCTGGTCATCCACATCGGGAGAGCCCCGGAAAGGCTTCGCGCGTCCCTCAAGGATTACAGTATTCCGTTCACGATGGACGGCCGGGTACTTTTCGTTCGCCCGGAAGCCGCGGCGGAGGGCCTCAGGCCGGGGGACCAGGTGTTGACCGTCAACGGCGTTCCCGGCAGCGACAACGAGGCTCTGCAGCAGCAATTCGAACGGGCGGGAGACGGCGCGGCGTTGGACCTGCAGGTACGCCGGCGTGCCGAGGGCGACACGACCGAGGATCTTTCGCTGACGATCCATCCGGTCCCGATAGACAAGAACATCAACTATTACCTCAGGATCGCCGTCGGATCGGTTTTCGCGTACGTGTTGCCGCTCGTTTCGATCCTGCTTGGGTTTTGGGTCGCCTTAGTCCGTCCAAGGGATTTTGTTGCATGGCTCTTCCTTTTCTTGCTTTTGGGGCTAAGTTCGTTAAGCTTTGAAGCGTATTCTCCGCTAAGTGTGCCCGGGACATTCAGGAACATTTTCGGCAGCGGCTGGGCGATCTCGATGTTCCTTTTCGCGGTCTATTTCCCCGAACGCCTTCCGCTGGAAAAACGCTATCCGTGGGCCAAATACATCATCATCGTTCCCCTTCTGTTTCAGGTGCTCCTGGTCCTGGCTTCCACCATCCGGCTGCTTACCGGGCTGCCCCTGAACGAACCGCTGCGTGTCATATCTGAATACTACGGATACATCGCGATGCCGCTGAATATGCTGGCGATCGGGCTCTTCTTCATGCTGCTTGGGTGGAAAAGCGGGACGATCGCAAACCCGGATGCCCGCCGCAGACTTCGGGTGATGGTCACGGGAACCGGCATCTCGATGTTTCCGGCATTCTTCTTGGTTCTTTATGCGTTCGTCAGCGGGTCGCGCGGATCATTCTTCGATGTCGCGCCGGCGTGGTTCGCACTGCTCGCCCTGTTATTCGTTTTGCTGTTTCCGCTCACTATGGCTTATGTGATCGTGGTCCACCGGGCGATGGACGTCAGGGTCGTCGTCAGGCAGGGCCTTCAGTACGCGCTCGCCAAGGGCGGCGTTCGCGTGCTTCAGATCCTGCTCCTGATCGCGGTCGGAATGGGCGTCTACTGGTCGATAAATTATTACGGGACGACCTTCTCGGCCCAGTTGGCGTTCATCGTCGCCGGCGTGGCGCTTGTCCCTTTGATAGACGTGATCGCTAAACCGATGCGGGTGTGGATCGACAAACGATTTTTTCGGGAAGCTTATGATGCGGAGCAGATCCTTGCCGAGTTCAGCGAGGATGTTCGAACGATGGTCGAGACCCGGCCGCTGCTCGAGACGGTCGCCACCCGCATCAGCGAATCGCTTCACGTCCCGCAGGTGGCCCTTCTGATCAGGAACGGTGCCAGCTTTTCGCCGGCTTACGCTTTGGGCTTTGACACACCGCCTGCCGTCTCTTTGGCCGAGGGCTCGCCCGCCATTCGAAAGCTGAGTGCGAACCGGCACATCGTTCTTTATGACGACATGAGCGAGGTCACTTCTACGCCGACCGTTTCGCACGACGAGCGTGAGCAGCTGCAGGAACTGAACAGCCAGATCCTTTTGCCGCTTTCGGTAAAAAACCAGCTTTCGGGGATAATCAGCCTGAGCCCAAAACGATCGGAGGAACCGTACACAGCAAGTGACATGAGGCTGCTGCGTTCGGTCGCGTCGCAGACGGGCCTGGCCCTCGAGAACTCTCGCCTTACGGAGGCGGTTGCCATGGAGGCAGCCCAGCGGGAGCGCCTGAATGCCGAGGTCGAGATCGCACGCGAAGTTCAGGAAAGGCTCTTTCCACAGGAATTGCCGGTGGTCGCGGGCCTTGATTATCACGGTGCTTGCCGGCCGGCACTCGGCGTCGGCGGGGATTATTACGATTTTCTTGAATTGCCGGACGGCAAACTCGGTTTTGCGATCGGGGACGTTTCGGGCAAGGGAATAGGAGCTTCGCTGATGATGGCGAGCCTGCAGGCAAGCCTTCGCGGCCAAACGCTGCATGCCGGAGACGACCTCGCGGGCTTGATGGCCCATGTCAACACGCTTGTTTACGAGGCCTCTACGTCAAACCGCTACGCGACCTTCTTTTACGGGCAATTCGATCCCGCAACGCTTAAGCTGAGTTACGTGAATGCCGGTCACAATCCGCCGTTTCTGCTTCGTCCGGCCGGCGGTTGGTTCGAGGTATTCAGGCTCGATATCGGCGGTCCGGTCGTCGGAATGCTTCCGTCGATGCTCGCGAGTTACGAACAGGGCGAGTTGACGCTTGCGGCGGGCGACATACTTGTCGGATTCACCGACGGGATCTCAGAGGCGATGGATCCCGACGAGAACGAATGGGGAGAAGACCAGCTACTGGACGAACTGAAGCGGCTCGTGGACGGGGCCGCCGAAACTATCCTCAAGGGGACCGTCGAGGCCGCGGACCGGTTCGCCCGCGGCGCGAAACAGCACGACGACATGACGATGATCGTCCTCCGTGTGCTGAACGCGACTTAGGCCGGCCCTAATGCTTACGGGAAAATAAACGAATTCTGCGTAGGAAGGTCTTCGGCCGTCCCAAAGGGCAGGATCAGTATTCCGTTCTGGGATTGTATGATATACCACTGCCCGTTAGACGGCCGGAAGACCGCGATATCGGCCTTACCGTCACCGTCATAATCAGCCGGCACCGGTATATCTGTAGCCTCGCCCCAATTGGCGACGCTGAACCCCTCGGTCGACATTGCCCGGTACCATTGGCCCGTGCCCGGCCTGAAGATCGCCAGGTCGGTCAACCCGTCGCCGTCGTAATCCGCCGGAGCCTGAATGTCGCCTGCCTGTCCCCAGGTTTGGACAAAAAAGCCCAGTCCCGATTTGATGATGTACCAGTTGCCCTCTGACTGTCGGTACACAGCAATGTCGTCCTTACCATCGCCGTCATAGTCGCCGATGACCGGCTTGTCGCCGGCGACGCCGAAGACGACGTTCGAGATGACGGGGCCCTGGCTGAGTAGTCGATACCATGTCCCGTTCGACGGCCTGTAGACGACCAGATCGGCCTTGTTGTCTCCGTCGTGGTCCGCCGGGACCGCAATGTCCCCGGCCGCACCCCAACCTGCAGCCTGAAAGGTCTGATTGCCTGAATTGAACCAATACCATGTCCCGTTCGAGGGCCTGAAAACGGCGACATCTGTTTTTCCGTCGCCATCGTAATCGGCCGGGTACGACGCGGTCCGTGGCGACGCCCCACTCCATAACGATATATCCGGCTGTGCCGCGGAGGATGTACCAAAGGCCATTCGAAGGCCTGCGAACCGACAGATCGGCTTTGCCGTCGCCGTCGTAGTCAAATGGCGTCCGGTGAATGATCCCGGACCCCGCTCCCCGCCAAAAGCCGCTATTGATCTCGAAACCGGCACCGGAACTCTTCTCCACAAGATTTTGGCCGATGGTGCCGTTCAGCGTGAAGTTGCCGCCCGAAGCGGTCCCTCCCCCGTTCGAGATCACCGAATTGGATATGGTGAATTGGCCGCCCGACTGGCCGGAGGCCCCGGCCGCAAAGATCAGCAGGGCGATGATACCTTTCTTGATTCGTCGTAGATCCATGTAAAACTCTCGTACGATAAAACCGAAGCCGGTAAAAAGCCCTACGGGCAAGGAGTAATTGCAAGTACCATCGCCCCCGCGTTATCGATAGACAACAGGCGGCAAGTAAGACCGTCCGGTGATTTTAATATTACGCCGCCGCCGGCATTGGTAACGAGGATGTTCCCGCCTGCGACTTCAAGCTTTGCTTTTGGGGCGGTCGTCCCGATGCCGACATTGACATCGGCCCCGCCGTTGACCCCGGTCACCCCGCCGATCACCACCGAGTTGCTCTGGCTAACCGACGCCCTGGCCCCGATCGCGGTCGCATTCGTCAGGGTGCCGGTTGAAACGTCGGCGTCGGCTCCGATTAAAGTGTTCGAACTGCCTGAAGTATTCGAATCGCCGGCGTTTGTGCCGATGAATGAATTCGAGCTTCCGGTATTCGAACTGCCAGAACCGGTTCCCGCGTAGATGTTGCTCGTGCCGGTCGTCGCGAGAACGCGAGACCCGTTTATGTTGTAGTGGGTCAGCACATTGACGACGTTTGCCGTTGAAGTTCCGCCGACGGTGCCGTCGCCTGAGATATTGAAATTGCTGGCTGCCTGAGGCGTCGTTTGATTCTGAATGAATGCTCCGCTCAGGTTTGGCAGGTCGCCGATAGTGATCGACCCGCTTGTCCAACCGCCGCCGCCGTCGCCCCGGAGGAACTGGGTGGTAGTCGATGAGGCCAGTCCGGTGCCGCCATTTGCCGTACCCAAGATTCCAATTTGCCGGAGCTGAACGCGTGCCGGTAACCATTAGCGCCGGGCCGCCGAGTTGAAAAGTCCCCGTTTTACAATGCGTCCCGGTTGACCCGTCGCGGTTGCCATCGACGACCAGAGTTACCGCCGATTCCGTGCCCGTGTTCCGGCGACTCCGTTGATGTTCGCTCCTGAGCGCCAGGTCCAACCTGGGTTGCCGCCATGTTCCGCCGATATTGAAATCTGCCGCTGCGACGCCGTTTTGAACATAATGTGTGCTACCGGACGGAATATCACCGGCGACAAGGGCCTGGCTCTGCCAGATACTGCCGTTGCTTCGAAGGAAGTTGCCCGCGGTACCCGCCGCGTTTACGCCGGTGCCGCCGTTTGCCGTTCCGAGAATACCCGTTATGTTCGCCGCGGGGATCGTGAACGCCCCTGTCAGCGATCCGCCCACGTTCAGATTTCCTCCGACGGTAAGATTTGTGCCAACGGTTCCGTTACCGGCGATATTAAAATTCGCTCCCGACTGAGGGACGACGCCGTTCTGAATGTAGCCCGTCGAAAGGTCAGGGATGTCACCAAATGCCAGAGCGGCCGTCGTGAAACCGGCACCGGTGCTCTTCAGGAAGTGACCGCTGGTTCCGGCGGAATTCAATCCGGTACCGCCGTTGGTCACGGCAACAATGCCGCTGACATTCGAGGCGGCGACACTGCCGTTAAACACCCCGGTGACGGTCAAATTCCCGCCGATCGTCCCGTTGCCGCCGATATTGAAGTTAGCTCCCACCTGCTGGGTCGTCGTGTTTTGGACGTAGCTGGAAGCCAGGCTCGGAATGTCCGCGGCCATCAGCGGCGCGCTGGTCCAGTTCGTGCCGTTGCTTCGCAGCACGTTGCCGACAACACCGGGTGATGAGACGCCGGTACCGCCATTCGCAAATCCGAGAACACCCGTGATATTCGATGCCGGAACGTTAAAGGCCCCGGTGATCGTCCCGCCGACCGAGAGATTTCCGCCAATGGTGCCGTTTCCGCCTACGTTGAAGCTTACCCCCGCCTGTTGCAGGACACCATTCTGGATGTAATGAGTGCTTCCGGAAGGTATGTCGCCCGCTACAAGGGCCTGGCTCATCCAGGTGGAGCCATTGCTGCGAAGGAAGTTTCCGGCAGTGCCGGCCGAATTAAGCCCCGTACCGCCATTAGCTGTTCCAAGCGTTCCCGTGATGTTCGTCGCGGGAAGGGTGAACGAGGGGGCAGTGAATGTACCGTTGACAATAAGATTACCCGGGATCCTGACCGTGTCCGCGACGCGGCCAAGCACAACCGAATTGTTGTTACTGACCGTCGCACCCGCTCCGATAGCGGTCGCAAAGGTCAGGTTTCCGGCACCTACGTTCGATCCCGAACCAAGCAAAGTGTTGGAGAACCCGGTCGTGTTCAGAGCGCCGGCACCGAAACCGACGAAGGTGTTGTCGTTACCGCTTGTTGCGGTCCCGGCCCCGACGAATATATTTGCCGAGCCGTTATTTGAAAGGACCCGGGTTCCGCCGATATTGTATTGCGAGCCGGAGTTAACGGTGTTCGCGTTGAATAACCCGCCGACAGTTCCGGTGCCGCTGATGTTGAAATTACTCGCTGTCTGGACGCCGAGCCCATTCTGGATATAGTTCCCGCTGCCGGCCGGGATGTCGGCCGCGGCTATCGCGGAGCTTTGCCAGATGCTGCCGTTGCTGCGGAGGTAATTTCCGGCGGCCCCGGCAAACTCATACCTGTACCGCCGTTTCCAACCGGAAGAATGCCGGTAATGCTGGTCGCTGGGACAATGAAGCTGCTTGCCGTCAGCGTTCCGTCAACCTGCAGGTTGCCGGGTGTCCGCACCGTGTCTACGTTCCGGCCCAAAACGACCGTATTGTTCGTGCTTACGACCGCATCCGCCCCGATCGCTGTCGCGAAGCTAAGATTGTTGGCTCCGACATTCGCATTGGCCCCGACGACGGTGTTGTTCGTCCCGATCGTGTTCGTCTGGCCGGCATTGAGGCCGAAGAACGAGTTGTTTCCGCCGATGCCGTTGCCCGACCCCGAACCGGTGCCGATGAAAGAGTTTCCGGTACCGGATGTGTTCGAGCCGCCGGCATTCGAACCAAAGAAAGAATTGCTGCTGCCGCCGGCATTAAGATTGCCGGCCGAATTGCCGAAGAACGAGTTTGACGATCCGGTAGTGTTCGACGCGCCCGCCGAGACGCCTGCAAAGAGATTGCCCGAACCTAGTGTTGTAAGCACCCGGCTGCCGCCGATGTTGTACTGGGTCGCCGAATTGACGGCATTTGCTGAAAGCGTCCCGCCCAGTGTCCCGTTGCCGCTAATGTTGAAATTCGTCGAACCCTGCTGCACCGTCGTATTGTTAATGTAGTGCGTGCTTCCGGCGGGGACATCAGCGACCGTGAAAGGCAGGCTTTGCCAATTTGTCCCGTCGCTGCGAAGGAATCTCCCGGCCATTCCGGGCGAACTCAGTCCGGTTCCTCCGTTTGCCGTCCCGACCACACCCGTAAGATTTGAGGCAGAAATGGAAAGGTTTACAGCCGACAGAGTTCCGAGCACATTAAGGTTTCCCGGGATCCGCACCTGATCCGCCGCCCGTCCGAGCACGACCGTATTGCTGGTAGTCACGACAGCTTCTGCACCGATCGCCGTTGCGTAGCTCAAATTATTGTTGAGCATATTCGCTTCGGCACCGATGATTGTGTTCGAGTTCCCGAGCGTGTTTTGGGACCCTGCATTGACTCCAATGAAGATGTTCAGTTCACCTATCGTATTCGAATGGCCTGCGTTTCGCCCGACAAAGGTATTGTTCGAGCCGAGCGTATTGAACCGTCCGGCTTCCGTCCCAAAGAACGAATTGTTGCTGCCGGAGTTCAGGAAGCCCGCGGCCGAGCCGAAGAACGAATTATTCACGCCCGTAGCGTTTGCCTGTCCCGCGTTGGAACCGACGAACGAGTTGTTCGATCCCGAAGTGTTCGCCCTGCCGGCGAACGAACCGAGAAACGCATTATCGTTGCCCGAGGCGTTCTCGCGGCCGGCTTTCGACCCCAGGAAAGTGTTTCGATCACCGATAGTATTGTTATAGCCGGTCTCGTTTCCGAAGAACGAGTTGTCCGATCCCGTGCTGTTGAAAAAGCCGCTGAAGGTTCCGAAAAAGGAGTTGAAAGCTCCGGAACTGTTTACCTGTCCGGCACGATTTCCGAAGAATGAATTGTCGTTGCCTGACGTGGTTCCGCTACCCGCGAAGTACCCGAAGAAGGAATTATTGTTTCCCGTTACGTTGCTCTGGCCCGCGTATGCGCCGAAGAACGCATTGAACGATCCTGCCTTGTTTTCCTGTCCTGCGCGCACGCCGAAAAAAGCGTTGCTGGTACCCTCATTCAAAAGCCCTGAGGAGTCGCCGGCAAAAATATTATCAAGCCCGGCTCCGCTGAGGATGTGCTTCCCGGCAAAGTTGTAGCGCGTAAGTGCATTAAAAATGCCCGCGGCACCAGTCCCGGATACGTTGAAATTGCTCGACGATTGAAGGGAATTGGTGTTCTGAATGTAGTTCGAACTGCCGCCCAGAGGATTTCTGGAATCGCTCAGCCGCGGATCACCGGTCAACACGTACTGCGATGCCGTCTGACCGCCGAGCGACTGTGCATTCGACGCATTGAATGCGACCGCGGCCGTTGCCGAGTGAAGGCTCTGGATCGAATATGGTGAACTGCCGATCTTCTGCCTGGGGCCGAGAGTGACGTACGAGCCGACACCCGTCCTTCTTACCGCGATCTCCAGATAACGGTCGAAACCCGGAAATGCCGACTGGCCGAAGTCAAGCTTGACCGAAAACAGTCCGTCCGTCACGGTTACGCTGCTGACCGTGTATGGGGTCGCGACCTCCGAACCGCCCGTCAGAGAATCGAAAAGTCGAAACTCTATATCGTAATTGGCATTTGCCGGCAGGCCGCTTTCCTTCAGGTTGCCCTGATAGGTCAGTTCGGTCGTTTGTGCCACGATGGCCGGCTGTGCAAAAAAGCAAAATGCCAAGAATACAAGAACGAGATTAACTGCTTTCGTCATCCTATTTCTCCTATGAAGTGAGAGCTTTTACACTTTCATTGCGCAAGGCGTGTCGCGCGAAGCTAATGCGGTTTTAAGAGTTATGTTGGGTTTCACTGCGATCGCGCGAACGAATTGAACGCATACTCTTCGGACACGCAGATCCCGCAGGTCGTCATCGAAAGTGTCTCTGCATTCGCCGGAAGAGTGAGCGAGTGCGATCACGTCCACACCACGTGACACCTTTGGAACGAAAAAATTGCGAAACACTTAATTTTTCCAGCTATCTAGCGATACGTCAAGTAGTTTTTCATGGTGCCGGAGGCCGTCGGGCGGCCGGCGGGTTCTAACCCACCGTTTCATAACGAACCAGACCTAAATTCAATTGCAGTCTTGAATAAAGTTATTAGGGCGTGATTGGGCGTTCGAAGGCCGCGAAACCAGGGTATGGCAGAAGTTTCTCACCGACAATGCCATTGGCCGGGAGTTGATCGCAAGAAATGTATGTAATTGATACACTTCCGTTCCCGTTCGATACTACCTTAGCCGAGGCAAATCTATGCAAAGGTATGTGATCACTAGGTTTATGCCTTGGCACAACGGTTGCAATTCATTCTTATTAGCAAAGGAGCCCATCGGCGGCAACATGCTTTGGCCGGTTCGGCGAAACGGGAGGAGGTTTATCTTATGTCAAAACAGGTTATTTCGGTGGATGGCCAGGACACCATCGTACGTGAAGACACGGCGAAGGCCTTCCGCGGCGTTCACTGGGCACTTATCAGCCTTGCGGCATTCATATTGATAACGGCGATCTTATTCTTTGCCGGCGTGATCAAGTTGACGGCGGACGAACCGGCGGTGCCCGCAAGCAACAGAACCGCCGCGGAAGCACCGGCCGGGTCGAGGTAAAGGAACGATCTGTTGGAAAAGAGATTCTTGGGAAATGAATTTGCGGCTGTGCAATTCAAGGGGGCAAACAAGGGGGGCACAGCTGTTTGGTCCGAGCGACCTGTGGCGTCCAATTTTTTGGACGCCATTTTTTCGCTCGGCCGAGGTTCCTTGCCGCGGCCTATCCGATGACGCATTGCCGAAGGCCGAAGAAGGCTCTAATCTATTGCTGGAATGCTGATACTCGGGATCGAAACTTCATGTGATGAGACTGCCGCAGCCGTGGTTCGCGACGGCCGCGAAATACTTTCGTCCGAGATATTTTCCCAGATCAGCCTCCACCGGCCGTTTGGAGGAGTTGTCCCTGAGCTTGCATCGCGGGAACATCTTTCGCGGATCGGGCCCATCGTCGATTCGGCAATAGAAAAGGCCGGCATTTCGCTGACGGAACTGGACGCAATTGGTGTCACCCAGGGGCCGGGCCTGATCGGGTCGCTGATGGTAGGCGTTTCGTATGCACGCGGGCTCGCCTTTGGCCTTGACCGGCCGTGCTACGGTGTAAACCATATCGAGGGCCACGTCTGCTCGGTCAATTTCGAAAATCCTCCGGTTGAGTACCCGGCCCTTGCCTTGATAGTCTCCGGCGGGCACACCAATCTATTCAACATTCCGGAAGAGGGCCGATACATTCTGGCTTCGCGGACGCGAGACGATGCAGCCGGTGAAGCTTTCGACAAAGTCGCGAAGATGCTGGGGCTGGGCTATCCGGGCGGACCCATTATTGAACGGATCAGCCGTGCGGGCGATCGTACGAAAGCCCGTTTTCCGAAAGCGAAGATCTCTGACGGTAAGCCCGATTTTAGTTTCAGCGGGCTGAAGACCGCGGTCGCCCGATACGTTCGGGAAAACTCGATCCAACCGGTGGCCGCCGGCAGCGAACCTGCCGAGGCGATCTGCGATATCGCGGCGGGCTTTCAAGCGACCGTGGTCGAATCGCTCGTCGGCACCATGGCCAAGGTCTCGAAAGACGTCCGGCCCCGCACGTTGATCGTGGCCGGCGGGGTTGCATGTAATGAAGAACTCCGATCAAAGGCGGCATCGCTTGCAAAAGAATTGGGGATCCCGGTCTTCTTTCCGTCGAAACATCTGTCGACCGACAACGCGGCGATGATCGCGGCGGCTGCATACGGGATGATCAAGCGTGGTGCGGTCCCGGACCCCGACCTGGCTCCCGATGTAACTCTCAGACTTCACGAACAGCTTGGATCCGAGGCCCGGCTGAGGGAACGCGGTGTTCCGTACAGGCTTTAGCCTTCGGCCGCCGCTGAAAATAAATCCTTGCGGATGCGGGTTATCGCTAGTTAAAATAACTTAACGGATCTTATCAACCCCCCGGGTAAGGAACCACCGGATCTCTACTTTCATACCCGCCGCGAATCGGCGGCAAAGAACGGATTTGCGATTTACTTTTGCGTCTTTTTTTCAGGATCGCGGGCCATAGAGGACCTCAGTCTTCGGTCGAATTGCGATATTTTTCAAGCCAGGTTTTTAGGGAGGAAGTTCGGATGAAGTTTAAGTTTGCGATCGCTTTTAGCCTCGCAATGGCCTTGATCGGGTTAAGCGCCGTTTTTGTCGAAGGTCAGCTGCCTGCGACTCGGCTGCAGAATCGATTCACTGGCCTTTCGCTGCCAATGTTTGTAACGCATGCAGGTGATGGCTCTGGACGGCTGTTCATAGTCGAGCGGGCAGGGGTTATCCGGGTGGTTCAGCCGGGCTCGAACACCTCAACGGTTTACCTGAATATCACTCCGCTGACCACGACCGACGGAGAACGTGGTTTGCTGAGCATAGCTTTTCATCCTGACTTTGAGAGTAATCGGCGCTTTTTCTGTTATTTCACCAGGGCCGCGGACGGCGCGATCCAGATAAGTGAATTCGAACAATCTGCAGCAGATCCGAACGTCGCCATCGCGACCGAAAAGCCGATAATTACGGTCCCCCACCCGGGTTTCGCAAATCATAACGGCGGTACGCTCGCGTTCGGGCCTGACGGGTATCTTTATGCGGCAACCGGCGATGGCGGCGGGGCGAATGACCCGAACAACAATGCGCAAAACATAAACTCCCTCCTTGGCAAGATGCTTCGGATCGACGTAAACGTACCGGCCGGCCAGCAGCCGCCGTATTCGATCCCGCCCACGAATCCTTTTGCGGGGGCGACGCCGGGAGCCGACGAGATCTTTGCCCGAGGTCTCAGGAATCCGTTTCGTTGGTCATTTGACCGCGGCGGGACCAATCAAATTTGGCTCGCGGATGTGGGCCAGGATGCCTGGGAAGAGGTCAACACTATCGTCAGCGGCGGCAATTACGGCTGGCGGGTTTACGAAGGCACGTCATGCACAAATCTGGATGCAGGGTTATGCAATCCGGCAAATTTCCTGCCGCCGGTCTTCGTTTACAGCAGCCAGATCACCTCATCGCGATGCTCGATCACGGGCGGCTATGTGTACCGTGGAAATCTGGGCACACTGCCGAACGGCTCCTACATCTACGGTGATTTCTGCACGGGCGAGATCCTTCTTTGGAACAACACCCAACAGCAGCCGCTCCACAATATCTCGGGATTCACCCTGGTCGGTTTCGGCGAGGACGAGGCAGGCGAGCTCTACGTGGCTCAAATGAATCACGGGATCGTTCAGAAGGTCGTACCGGCTCGGGCAAATGCCGATTTTGGCGGCGATCAGCGAACCGATCTCGCGATATTCCGGCCCAGCAACAACACCTATTACATCCTGAATCCCAACAATGGAAATATTCGTGTACAGGGCGTATTTCATGATGTGGGCGGGCAGAAATTCTCAGCCGCCGAGGATTTCGACGGTGATGGCCGAACAGACGTTGGGTTCTACAGTGAAGACGGCGGCTGGCAGTATGAATCGAGCTCCAACGGAACGATCCAGTTCGCAACCTGGGGCGAGCCGGGTGACATTCGAATGCCCGGTGATTATGACGGTGACGGGCGGGCCGACCTCGTCGTATGGCGGCCAAGCAACGGGACCTGGTATCAACGGATGGCGACCGGCGTGATATCGACGGCTCATTGGGGCGAGGCCGACGACATCCCGATCTCCGGCGACTTTGATGGAGACGGCCGGTATGACCTGGCCGTCTGGCGGCCTTCAAACGGCAACTGGTATGTCGTGTTCAGTTTGAATAACTCGATCCAGGTCAACACTTACGGTGAGCCGAACGACATCCCGGCGACCGGCGATTTTGACGGCGACGGGCGTAACGATCTTGCCGTATTCCGCCCATCGACTGGACAATGGTTCAGGAAACTGAGCAGCAACAACAGTTTCGCCGTGACTTCGTGGGGCCAGAATGAAGATGTTCCTGCGGTCGGCGACTATGACGGTGACGGCCGCGACGATATGGCTGTATGGCGTCCGGCCACAGGGACCTGGTTTATCATTCGAAGTTCCGGCGGTACCCTCCAGATCGATGGTTGGGGCATTCCGGGCGATATCCCTGTTCCAAGCCGCGACAATCCTTGACGGGAACCGAAGACCTAACCGACGGCGCGAGCGAGTGTCAGAACATTCACACTGGCTGCGCCGTTTTTCTTTAGCGAAAATGCGCAATGTGACGCCGACGCTCCCGTGGTCATCACGTCGTCCACGAGCAGTACATGCCGGTCTTTGATCAAAGCGGGCCGGGTCACGGCGAAAGCCCCTTTCACCGAAGCCTCCCTTGCCTTCCGATCCATCGCCGTGCGGTGCATTTGGGTATCCCGAACGCGGATCAGGCTGAATTCATCCAGCGGCAGCCGGGCTGTTCGCGAGACCAACCTCGCAAGGACGGCGGCCTGATCGAAACCTCTTTCGGCGAGCCGCTTTTTTGAAAGCGGAACGGGCATCACGATGTGGTCCGGCCCGACCGGCAAGAGCGGTATTGCGCGCTCGAGTGCTTTTGCGGCGGTCGACGGTACCCAAGGCACGTTCTTGAGGTTCAAAACCGTTGCCGAGAGTGCAAATTCATAAAGCCCGGCGGACCGGGCCTGATCGTAAAAATGATCGTTGCATTGGCCGCAGCGGGCCACGGCTCCCGGCCTTCCGTCAAGCAAGAATCGGCCGCATTTGCCGCAAAGCGGGCTGTCAACGGTCAGAAAACGGACGCGTTCCCAGCATGCTCGACACGCCACTCCGTCCGAGGTGCCTTCAACCAACTCGCCGCACACATGGCAAAATTCGGGAAAGACGAGGGAGACGAGTGGGTCCAGAAGCCTTAGCATGATCGGCTATGATAATAGCGCCGACCGACGCCGATACAGAGGAGGTTGTCCGGGGGAAATGCGAGGACCGGACCATGAAAATTTCAAACGGCGGGACCTATTCCTCTTCGTCAAGAAGGCCCTGTTCGACCAATTCCTGACAATTAAGGCAGTAGCGGGCCCACGGGATCGCCGCAAGCCGTTTCGCCGTGATCTCTTTTTCGCAATTCTGGCAAAAGCCGTATTCATCGTCCTCGACCCTCCGAAGGGCCTCGTCGATCAATGCTAGCTGCCGGCTTTCATTCTCTGAGACCGCGAGCATTACGTTCTTTGAATAGTTGCGGACGGCCAGATCGACCGGGTCAGGAGTTTCCGAATCGTCGACCGAAAGGTCGTTATCTTTCAATTTTTCGATCAGCAGATCTCTCTCTTCGAGCAGCCTTTGCTTGATATCTTTCAATGCTTTCTTCATTTCTGGTATGGATAACCGCTAATTATTGTGAATGCCCGATAAAGCTGTTCAAGGACAATGACCCTTGCCATCTCGTGGGTAAAAGTCATAAACGATAAAGATAACCTAAGATCGGCCCTTTCGGCAACCTCCCCCGAGACCCCGTCGGCACCCCCTATCACGAAGGTGACCTCTTTCAGGCTCCGCGTCTGCCAATTCTCGATCTGCCGGGCCATCTCGGCCGAGCTCAGCCTTGTGCCTGACTCGTCGAGAAGGCACACAAAGCTCTTTGGATTCAATATTTCAAGGATCCGGTTGCCTTCGATGCGCTTGTCCACTCCCCCGGCGGGTTCGCGGATCTCCTTCACCTCGCATCGCAGAAAATGAGAAAGGCGCCCCAGGTATTCATCCTGGAGAGCCTTCCAGTTCTTATCTCTGGTCTTGCCGATCCAAACAAATCGAAACTTCATCACGGTCTGGGAAGATCACGAGAGGGAAGGCCGGCCGATCGCCAGGGTTTCCGGCAAATGAATGCCTCCGGCACCGGGGCTAAGGATAAACCCCGCACTTCGGCGAAGGTCTAAAGATCTGAGGGAAGTTCGACCCTTTGGGCGTCACGCCAGAGCCGTTCGAGGTCGTAGAATTCACGAGCGTCCTTGTCGAAGATATGGACGACGAAATCCCCGAAATCCAGCAGCACCCATTCACCGGCATTGTAACCTTCGACGCGGATCGCCCTTGAATTGAGCTGCTTCTTGAGCTGTTCCGTTATCTCGTCGGCGATCGCCTGGACCTGACGCTGGTTGGCTCCGCTCGCGATCACGAAGAATTCGGTGAACGACGCCACATGACGGAGGTCGAGTGCCTTGATATCGATGGCCTTTTTCTCGGCGGCGCAGCGGATCGCGAGCCGGACCTCGGGGTCAACCTCTTCGAAGGGCGTGTGCGTGTTTGGGATCTCGATACGGACGGAGTCGCGGTGCAGGGTCTTTTCCTGTAGTTCTTCCATTATCTATAAAGTTCGTACTTTTCAATGTAATTTGCAACCGAGGGCGGGATATCGTCGGTTCTGTCGAGCCGGCCGTCGCTCAGGTCGTCGCGGAGCTCGGTCGCGGAAGCGTCATAGACCGCCGCATCGGTCAGATAGATGTGTTTGTTCACGATATCGTCGTCGAGTTCGGCATTCGGTCTGCCCCTTAGATCGATGATCCTCTCGCGCACCGCCTGGGTCACATGATCGGAGCCGATCGGATAACCCGGTCGGGTTACCACGATATGATCCGACGAAAGCAAAACGTTCTCCCAGTCTCGCCAGGTCCGAATATCGGCCCATGAATCAGCGCCCATTACGAAAAAGGTTCGTGCGCCCGGATGTGCGGCGGCAAGCTCGGGGAGGGTTTCGATCGTGTATCTTGAGCGCCCTTTCTCAAGTTCGAGCGTTGAAACGTAAATGTCGGGGAATCCCTCCGTCGCGAGGCATAACATCGCGAAACGGTGATATCCGGAAGTCGGTGGCCGGTCCGGCTTGTGCGGGGCGTGATAAGCCGGCAGGAAGTATAATCGGTCCAAAGCGAACTTCTTCAGGAGGGCCCGGGCGACGTTCAGATGACCGTTGTGAACCGGGTCGAATGTCCCACCAAAATATGCGATCCGTTCCATCTTAACCATGCGAAAGCTCGATCTCATTCGCTTCCCGCCGGCTGCCTTAGAGTTCGGCCATGACGGTCTTCAGCAGTTCATCGGTCCCCGTCCCGGCAACCGCCGATATTGCCAGGAAGCGCCGCCCGTCGGTCTTCGCCGCTTTCCGCAACGATTCGAGCCGTTCGGGTTTATCGAGGGCGTCGATCTTGGTGGCGACGACGATCTGCGGTTTTTCGGCGAACTCCTCGTCGTAATTGGCCAATTCGCGGTTGATGATGTTGTAATCATCGACCGGATCACGGCCGGAGGCCGACGAAACATCGACAAGATGAAGAATAACCCGCGTCCGCTCAACGTGTCGGAGAAACCGGTCCCCGAGGCCGGCCCCCTCAGAGGCACCCTCGATCAGCCCGGGAATATCCGCGACGACGAAAGTCCGGTAATCACCCATGTCCACGACTCCCAGGTTCGGCTCGAGCGTCGTGAAGGGATAATCGGCGATCTTTGGTTTGGCCGCGGAGATGACCGAGATCAGCGTCGATTTTCCGGCGTTTGGGAAACCTACCAGGCCGACATCGGCGATGAGTTTTAGCTCGAGCTGAAGTTCTTTTTCCTCGCCCGGGCGGCCCTGGTAATGGAATTTCGGCGCTCGCCGCGTCGGGGTCGCAAAATGGGCGTTACCCCATCCGCCCTTGCCGCCTTTGGCGATCAGGAACTTCTGACCGGCTTCGGTAAGGTCAACGGCAAGATCGCCGCTCTCCGCATCAAACACCTGAGTTCCGACCGGGACTTTGATCGTAATGTCATCGCCGTCCTTGCCCGAACGGTTGGAGCCTTCGCCGTGCCGCCCGCGTTCGGCCTTATGCTCCGGGTTGTACCGAAGATGGAGCAGCGTGTTGTAACCCTCGTCGGCCTCTATCCAGACGCTGCCGCCGCGGCCGCCGTCGCCGCCGCTGGGGCCGCCGCGAGGCACGAATTTTTCGCGGCGAAATGCGGTGACGCCGTTACCGCCGCCGCCCGCCTTTACCTTTATTTTTACGCGGTCTATGAACATCGACGTTGTTTAGATTCTAGGCTTTGCCCTCCGATTGGCAAAACGTGCACTCAGTTGCAAAAGCCCGCACGAAGTAAGGGCGAATTATTCAAGGCCCGTCAGATCGCATATACTTCGTTGCGGCCTCAGCATCCTAGCGGCAGTCATCTTTCATAACGATCAACACATTCGAAGAAACAATACCGCTCCGAATCCGTAATTGATATTCTTATACAAAGTTAAGGTCAAATGCCGTTCTACGAAGCATTAAAACTAGCTTTTGCCTCGATCCTGTCGCACAAGCTGCGCTCGTTCTTGACGCTGCTCGGCGTTATCTTCGGCGTCGCCACGGTGATCGTGGTGGTCTCGCTGATCGAAGGTTTTAACGCATACGTCGACGAGAAGATCGCGAACATCGGGACCAACGCGTTCAGTGTCCAGCGGTTCTCGATCGACGATTTTTCCAGTGTCGAGGCTCTTAACGCTGCCCGCCGCCGAAACAAAGACGTGGGCGTGGAAGATCTTAATGCGTTGCGGGCCGCGGGCGGAAACATTCGGGATGCGGGCGGGAAATCGGGCTCGGTCGCCGACATTAAGTTTGGCGAAAAGAAGCTGATGAACGTCCGGGTCAACGGGATGTCGCCGAACCTTGAAGAGATCGAGAAGATCGAGGCCCAAAACGGCCGTTTCTTTACCAGCACCGAAGACGAGCTTCGAAAGTATGTCTGTTTCATCGGTTCCGAGACCGCAGAGAAACTCTTTCCTTCAGGCGATGCGCTTGGCCAGACGATAAAGATCGACGGGCGTACGTTTCAGGTGATCGGCGTCGGCAAGGAGCTGGGGTCTGCATTCGGGCAGTCTCGCGATATGTACGTTTCGGTCCCGCTTTCGACCTTTTTGTCGATCTACGGAATTCGCCGCTCGATATCGATCTCCGTCACTTCGACAAGCCCTGAGACCTACGCCGATGCTATCGAAGAGGCAAGGACGTTGATGCGGGTCAGGCGAAAGCTCGGGCCTTCGGAAAAGGACAATTTCGGAATTGTCACCCCGGATGCAATAAATGAGCTTCGCGACAATATCTTCGGCACTATCCAGGTCGTCGCCATCGGCGTTACTTCGATCTCGCTGATCGTGGGTGGGATAGTGATCATGAACATAATGCTGGTGAGCGTGACGGAGCGCACAAAGGAGATCGGCATCAGAAAGAGCATAGGCGCACGGCAGACCGATATTTTGAGGCAGTTCCTCGCCGAATCGACATTGCTGGCACTGGTCGGCGGGGCCATCGGGGTGACCACGGCGTTTTTGATCGCGAAACTTGTGGCAGTGGCCTTTTCTATCCCGACCGCCTTACCGCTGGTTTGGGTGACTATCGCTCTGGCCGTTTCAAGCAGTGTCGGACTCGTTTCGGGCGTTTACCCGGCATGGAAGGCCGCCAGGCTCGACCCGATCGAGGCGTTAAGGGCCGAATAACCTGGGCGTCGCGGGTGGAAACGCGACCGTCAGGGAGCGTGCATTATGCGATTTCCACGATCCAACTTCTACGAGAATCTGCGGATGGCGTTCGACACCCTCCGGCAGCATAAGGTCCGTTCGTTTCTGACGGTCCTGGGCGTTGTCGTGGGTACCACCACGGTAATTGTCATTGCCGCTTTCGTTTCAGGCATCGATTCGCGCGTTTCGAAGGAGATCGAATCGTTCGGCACTAATTCCATCTACGCGTTCAAATTCGAGCCCGGCTTCAATTTCAGCCCGAGTCAGGAAGAGCGTACCCGCAAACCTCTGACCGAGGCCGACGCAGACGCGATCCGGGCGGAATGCGTTAACTGCGAAAAGGTAAGCCCGTTCATGTCGCCAGTCGATTTTATGTCCGGTCCTTTCACCCAACGCGTCAATGTAAGGTACCAGGAGATCGAGATGACCAACGCGACGGTACAGGGAGCTGCGTCCGAATATTTTCAGATGGGCGTGACGAACCTTGGCGAAGGCCGCTATTTCACCGTCGAAGAAGAGGCCAACAGGGCTAAGGTGGCTGTGATCGGCATTGATGTAGCGAATACGCTTTTCCCTTATTCGAACGCTATCGACCAGGATATTCAGATCGAAGGCCGCAGATACCGCGTCATCGGTGTGCTCGAAGAGCGCGAGATCTTTATGATCGGAGCGGACGACCCGAACAACGAGAACAAAGCGGTCTATCTTCCATTCAAGACGATCAAACAGCTCTACCCGGCAAATGAGGACTGTTTCATCATGGCGACCGCACGGCCGGGGAAGCTGAACGAAGCCCTGGAAGAGATAAAGATCATCCTTCGAAAGCAGCGAAACGTCGGCTTTGGCGAAAAAGACAATTTCGGCGTTCAAACCTCGGACGAGATCGTGAAGCAGTTCGGGGCGATCACCGGCGGGATATTCATCCTTATGGTCGCGATCTCAAGCGTCGGCCTCTTGATCGGCGGTATCGGAGTGATGAATGTGATGCTGGTCTCGGTAACCGAAAGGACGAAGGAGATCGGGGTCAGAAAGGCTATCGGGGCACGCAGCCTGGACATTATCACCCAATTTCTGATCGAAGCAGCCACGCTTACGGGGCTTGGCGGCTTGCTCGGGATCGGCATCGGCGTGGGCCTCTCATTGCTGATCCAAATGATCTTGCCGACGTATATCCCCTTATGGGCCCCGGTCGTCGGGTTTGTGGTTTCGGTCGGGCTGGGCCTGATCTTTGGCCTGCTGCCTGCATGGAAGGCCGCGAGACTGGATCCGATCGATGCGTTGAGGTATGAGTAGGGTCTTAATTCGGGCCGGGGGTCATTTATCAGGCAGCGAACCGATCCGAAAGGGAAGAACTTCTTCTAGGGCAAAGGATCGAAGCAGAAGACAAAAAGAAAACGCCGCTCCGATTTCTCAGAACGGCATTTTCTTTATCGTCAAGATGGATACCGAAGTATTCTTTAGGACGATGTTGGCGGTTCTCTCATGTACACGGTCGAACCGCCGATTTTGTATTCCGAAGCTGCTCTGCGGGGAGTCCTGCTCCGGTCAACACCCATTTTGTTTCGTCGCCCGAAGGCGTCTCATCAGAATGTTGCGTTCCTCACGCTTGGTGTCGTTAGGTTTTTGTTCTGGTGGCTTTTCCTCCACCGCCGGTTACGTTCCCGGCAACGAGGCTCAACGATCTCCGAAGAGTGTTGAGCGGCGTAGCACCGATCAGGCTGATCATTTCCTGATGGCGTTATCGGTTTTTATCCCGATAACCCCGGCCGTTGACCCCGAAGGGTCGGCCTTGGCAAGCCTTTCGGCTTCGGTCCCGGGCGTCCTGGTCAGCGGCTTTCCGCTCCTACTGACCTCAAGCTGTGCGTCACCGCACCAGCTCCACTTCCCGAGTCCGGTCAAGACACCCGTAAGTAATCTCGACTGTGAAGCTATCTTACACCACCTAATTTCAATGTCAAGCAGAAACTACTTTAACTATTGCCTTTTTTTACAATAACTTACGGGTACGGTTGTGGAAATCTTCGAAAGGCGGCTGTGGATAAAATTGTGGAAAACTTAGGAAGCCTTTACGCATCTTTAGTTGCGATCGATCGAAGGAGATGACCGAAAGGGAATTCGTCTGTGGAAAAGAAAATTTTCGGCCACCAAAAAAAATTTCTAAAAGTCATTTTTTGTGGGATCCACGACCGCTTCGACGGATCTAGCGAAACTCCGAGGATCTAACGCGTGGTCACGGTACAGACCTGTTTCGGCCGCTCTTTCAAAGCTGACCAATAGCCTAAAGAGGGCATTGTATCTGGAATGGGCGGAATCCTGGTTCTCCGCGGCAAGCAAACGGTAAAGCCGATGTTCCGGGTCGTCAAACGTCTTCGCGGGTACAGGAACGCCTGCCCTCAGGTCGATGGCCCCGGCCCGGACCCGGGGGGCCCGCGATCCCCTTGCGGTCGTCGATCCCTTTCTCGATGATCTCTTCACCGGGTTTCATCAAGGCAATTGTACAAGAATTTGAGCAGACGGTAAGGGCAAAAGAAAAAGCCGCATCAACAGCGGCTCCTTCGTATCAAAAATTGTTCCGGCCCGATCTTAAGCGGCCTTCGGAGCCAACTCGGCGGCACCTTCGGCATAAACGCTGATGAACTTGCCCTTGCGGCCCTTGTCCTCAAACTTCACGAAGCCTTCGATCAGGGCGAACAGCGTGTCATCCTTGCCGCGGCCGACGTTGTTGCCGGGCTTCCACTTAGTCCCACGTTGACGGGCAAGGATATTGCCGCCGAGGACGTGCTCGCCGCCGAATTTCTTCAGACCAAGCCGCTGTGCGTTAGAATCGCGGCCGTTTCGTGATGAACCTACACCTTTCTTATGTGCCATCTTGCTATTTTCGATTTTCGATTTTCGATTTTCGATTCAAAGATATGTTCTTCATTAGATCGCAAATCGCAAATCGGCAATCGCAGATCTCCTAAATCTTTTCTATCTTTATTTCCGTAAATCCCTGGCGGTGGCCTTGTTTGCGCTTGTACTGTTTGCGGCGCTTTTTCTTGAAGACGATCACCTTATCGCCTTTTCCGTGACCGACTATCGACGCCGACACGGTGCCGCTGCCGATCTTGGCGTCCTTGCCTGCACCGACGACGAGTGCTTCGACGTCAATGTTCGCTCCGGCCTCGCCCTCGATCGTGGGCACACGGACCGTCTGGCCGGCTTCGACCGCAAACTGCTTACCGCCTGATCTGATAATTGCGTAACTCATTGTTTTAAGTTCTCCCGCCTCGGCATAGCGGGAACAAGCCCGAAAGCCGAAAAACCTAAATTCTATAGAAAACAGGCAAGAAGGTCAATGCTCCGGGCGGCTTAAAGAAAAAGTCACAGCTTTCCGGTTCCGGCCCGCATGCGGATCGCGGCGGGCTGTCGACAAAAACACCGTATTTACGCCGCTCTACGAGGTAAGGAATCCGAAAACCTGTGCTAAACTTAGCCAGAAGTTCAATCCAGCAAAGGAGGTCGGAGATGGAGTTAGAAGCCACCCAGCCAAAGATCCTCGATTCAAAGGTTGCCCTCTCGGGAGCGAACTGGTTCTTTTGGCTCGCCGCACTTTCAGCCGCAAACTCGCTTTTAGTTTATTTTTTTCAGATCTGGAACACACCGGTCGCTTTCGGCATCACCCAGTGGGTTGACGGAACGGCCGGCCCTCTCACCAGCGAAGGGTGGAGGCCGGCGCTGAACTCGACCGGGCTGATCATCGACCTTTTGATAGCGGCCGGCTTTGCGAGTTTCGGGCTTCTGGCCCGGCGTGCCCGGGACCTGGCTTTCCTGGTCGGCATCTTTCTGTATGTAGTCGACGCGCTGCTCAGCCTGGGCCTGAAGGACTTCTTCGGCTTTGCGTTCCACTTTGTCGGTTTCTTTTTCCTCTTTAGGGGACTGCTGGCAAGCAGGCACGTAAGGGAGAACGCGACCAGCTATTAGATCCGTCAGGCCAGGTCGAGATCCTTCACGACAGCGATGAAGGGCAGGTTGCGGTAGCGGCCTGCGGCGTCCAGGCCGTAACCGACGACGAACTCGTTCGGCACCACAAAGCCCGTGTAATCGATCTTCAGCTCCGTTTTCAAACGGGGTTCGGGCTTGTCCAAGAAAACTGGCGAGCCGGATCGACTCGGCCCCACGCGAGTCGAGTATTTCGAGCAACCGCGAGAGGGTCAGGCCGGTATCCACGATATCCTCGACGACGATCACGTGCTTGCCGCGGATCGGGTTGCTCAGGTCCTTCAGGATCTCGACGTCCCCAGACGACTGGGTCCCGTCCTTATAGCTCGATACGGACATAAAGTCGATGGTGAGCGGAAGGTCGACGTGCCTCATCAGATCGGCCAGAAAGACGCATGAGCCCTTCAGCACGCCGACCAGCACCAGCTCTTTACCTTCATACTCTTCCGTGATCGCAGCACCGATCTGTCGGATCCGCTCCTCGATCTGATCGGCGGAATAGAGCACGCGCAAATTCGGGTTGGTGAATTCCGACGGGGACGCTTTCTGGGGTTCAGGGCTCATATTGGACTAACGCTTGCTTGAGTTGGCTATTTCGGAAATACTAGTCAATCGGAAGGCTTAATTCAAGTAAACCGCGCCGTGCGCGCCGCCTATGCCCGAAAGAGACGATGTCACCCGCGAACGCGTTAAAGACCTGGTCCGCCAGATCCTGAAAACGGTTCCGACGGAGCCCGAGCCGCCGCGGATCGAATACCCGGAACGGGTGATCGTGAATTCGCTGAAGGAGGCGGCTGCGGCCGAATTTGACCGTGACGAATCGGCGAAATCGCTGATCACGGAAGACGACCTTCGCGGCCTGGACGCGGGAGCAAGGGTCCGGATATCGCAGAAGGCGCGGCTGACGCCGTTGGCCGAGGACATTGTTCGCGAAAAGGGGATCGAACTCATACGAAAGGCCCCTCGCGAGAACGAGGTGCTCGCCCGTTCGGTCGCGATCGGGGCCGATCACGGCGGCTTCGAGATCAAGGAGCACCTGAAAGGATTTCTCGCCGGGCTGGGCCTGGTGGTCCGCGATGTAGGGACGAATTCAAAAGACGCGGTCGATTACCCCGATCTTGCGTATGCCGTCGCACGGGCGGTCGGCGATAATCAAGTCGATGTCGGCATCATCATCGACGGTGCGGGCATCGGAAGCGCCATGACCGCCAACAAGGTCCCGAACGTCCGTGCGGCTGCCTGTTATTCGGTCGCCCTCGCAAAGAACTCACGCGAACACAACGGTGCGAACGTCCTGACATTGGGCGCCGGCCAGAATTCGGTATCCGAGATCGAAGATATCGTTCGAGCATTCCTCACAACCCAGATCACCGAAGACCGCCACAAGCGGCGAGTCGCGAAGATCGACGAGATCGAGCGAAAATATAAAAGGTGGTAAACTTGGCTCCACGTATGGGCGGTAACGGTAATTACGATGCTTTGGTCGAGCAGATCACCGATCTGGTTCTTGCGAGGCTCTCCGGCGACGAACCGGCCGGTTCCTTCTGTTCGGCTGACGTACAGCGGATCGTGGATGCCGGGGCTCACCGCATCGGGATCGTTCTTGGTGAATCTGCTACCGCCCGCGACTGGGCGAGCCTGATCGACCACACGCTCTTAAAGCCGGAGGCGAGCGAGGCCGATATCCGCAAACTTTGCGACGAGGCGGCCCGATTCGGGTTTGCATCGGTCTGCGTAAATCCCGGCTGGGTAAAACGAGCGGTCGAATTCCTGAAAGGGAGCGGCATACCCGTCTGCACTGTTATCGGATTCCCTCTAGGGGCGACCCTCCCTGACGTGAAGGCCTATGAGGCCCGCCGGGCCATCTTTAACGGGGCCCGCGAGGTCGATATGGTCATCAACATCGGTGCCCTGAAGTCCGGCGATGTTTGCGCGGTCGAGGACGATATCCGGGCCGTGGCTTCGGCGGCCCATGAAAACGGCGTGCTGTGCAAGGTCATCATCGAAACGGCCTTGCTGACCGACGACGAGAAGGTGGCCGCTTGCCTCGCCGCCAAGAATGCCGGTGCCGACTTTGTGAAGACCTCGACCGGTTTTTCAAAAGGCGGCGCGACCGTCGACGATGTCCATCTGATGCGACGGACTGTCGGTGAAGCTCTCGGGGTCAAGGCCTCGGGCGGAGTAAAGGGAATTGACGACGCAAGAGCGATGTTCGAAGCCGGGGCGACCCGGATCGGCGCCAGCGTCGGCGTCAAGATCGCTCAGGAAGCACAAGGTCTATCCGTCGGGTCAAGCCCTTCAGCATATTAAATTCGACCCGCTTCAGTCAGCACTGTCTGATTACGCCGACGGGTTCTTTTGGTCTCTGGCTTTTGGTTTTCGGTTTTTGGCTTACGGCTTTCGGCCTGCAGCATATGGCTTTTGACTACCAGCTTTTGGTCTTCGATTCCCGATTCCCGATTCCCAATTCCCGATTTACGTTCTTCAAATTTGGAATTTGGAATTTGGAATCTGGAATTCATCCTCTTGTCAGTACCGGGAGCGGAAGCGACCGGGTTCTTTCGGTCTTTGGTCTTTGGTCTTTGGTTTTTGGTCGTTGGTCTTTGGTCTTTGGCTTCCGGCCTTTGACTTCCAGCTTACGGCTTGCAGCTAATGGCTTTTGACTTCCGGCTCTTGGTCTTCGATTCACGATTTACGATTCACGATTTACGTTCTTCGAAGCGACCGGGTTCTTCCGATTTCGGAACTCGGAACTCAGAACTCCGAACTCGAAACTCCCTCATCCGTGCCGAAGGCACGCCGGAAGTTAGCCCGATGCGGAGCGTCGGGTCACGATGCCTTCCATGGGCCCGCACGCTGAAGGCGTGCCGCAGCCATCAAACTCCCCTCCTTGTCTAAGGAGGGGTGGCAGCAGCTTCGGCTGACGGGGTGGTTCTTTTTGATCGTCTGAATGGGCGGTTGCAACATGATTCTATTTCGGTCGGGAGTCCGACGCTTAAGCGTTCCACTTACCGGCGCACGAGGCGAGGCCCATTATTCCTTTTTACTGATCTCTTTCACCCAAGCGGGGACACTTAAGAAATCCCCATACTCACGCGTTTCATATTTCCCGTCGCCATCTGTATCAATAAACGTAAATTGGATCCGCTCGCCGAAATACATTCGACCCGCGATCGCGGATATTCCAAATTGAAGCGAGTCAGTGCGGTAAGCAAAGATCTTCCCGGCAACCTCGAGCGTCGAAAAGAACTGCAGCTCAAGGTGCTTGGTGCTCTGGTAGAGGTCTCGCTTCTCATCCATGTAATATGTCAAAGCAGTCAGTTCCGTCCTCACTCTCGGTTCGTAGCGGTTTTCGGTGAAATTCACGCCATCGTGACTTTGCACTTTCTTTTCCTTCAGATTTCCTGAAGATATTTCGGGCACCTTCCAACCGGCCTCGTCCACGACCCGGGCAAATCCAAAACTTTCGGATTTGACTTGTGCCGGAGTTGGCTCGACCCACGCAACGAAAGCCATTGCGATCGAAATACAACCGGCAATACCTCGAAAGCCAAACGCAGATCGATCAAATGAATTTGACATGAAACTACCTCAATTTTATTTTACCTCTTTCGCAAACATGAATTGTGTACTGATTGCGAGCAGATCACTCCTGGGTCCACGCGATCCCCTATTGTCAGAACCGGAGGCGGTAGCGACCGGGGTCTTTGGTTTTCGGGTTTGGCCTTGTGGCTTTCGATATTCGGCTTTTGGTTTTCAGGCTTCGATTTACGATTCACGATTTACGATTCACGATTTTCGACTTTGGAATCCGGAATCCGGCCTTCTGTCAGTACCGTCTGCGTGAGCAGACGGGTTCTTCCTCATCCGTGCCGAAGGCACGCCGGAAGTTAGCCCGATGCGGAGCGTCGGGACACGATGCCTTCCATGGGCCCGCACGCTGAAGGCGTGCCGGCGGATATAGATGGCCGGTTGTCCTGTGTGTGGAAGACGATGTGGTAATGGAGGCTCAGGTGCGTTTGCGGCATTGGCTGCGGCACGCCTTCAGCGTGCGGTCATTTTTGCGGCATTGTAACCCGACGCTCCGCATCGGGCTAATTTCCCGAGTGCCTTCGGCACTTAAAGAACAACGCCTCTCCTTTCTCCGTGTTTTCTTGTTTCGTGTCTTTTGTGGATAGATCCTTTTTCTGAACCACAACAAACACGAAGCAGATCAAGAAGAGAAAAGAGCCCTAACAAACGCAAATCAAATCACTGCCGGCCATACCCGGCGATCGTCCCATCTGGGGGACAATTGAGATGTCCGTTTCGTACCCGGAACGGGTGCGAGGGGCCATAGATATGGGCCCAAGAGCCAGGAAATCCCCTCCGATCCCGCTTGGGACAGGGCCGCGAATCGAAACGGGCTTCCGGATAGGCAGAAACACAGGCTTTCGGCCAAGGATCAAGATCAATTTCGACCCTCGATCATGGCAAAACCTGTAGCTGTCCCGCACGAACTTTCTCTGCGGCCTCCGCGTCGGCTCCTCTGCGATCTCCGCGTTTAGGTCTGCCCGTAACTCCAACCGAAACACAGACTTACGCAAACATCGCCCAAAAGATCAAAAAATAATTCACTTTCAAGGACGTATTATAGTCGCAACATTCCCTAATGTATGATACAATAAGGCCGTCGCCCTCTTTCCGGGGGCTGGTTCTTTGAAAATTTGTAATGAGGAACCGGCGGTGCACCAGTCCCGCATGGGGGCAAATTGCCGGAATCGCCGCCCGATCTGTCCCGCGTGAAGATCGCATAGGCAAAAGCGTAAACCACGTCCCTAAAACAATTAAACATCGTTGCCACGATGTTTTTATTCAAAGGGCGTGGGACAACCAACTAAAGCTAAGTGAATAAACAGGTTACCGGCAAAAAACGGCCCGGGACAGCGGCGGGACGTCCCGGGACAAAGACCGTCTTTCGCTGGGGAGAAAGTTGTAAGCTACTGATTCCACAGAGCGTTCAGGCACCGACGAGTTCGAATCGTTCTCCCCACTGCGGGACACGCCTGCTAAGCCGAACCGAAATAGGTCCGGGTTGACTTTGGGCCCGAATGGTTAGTCGCTGGTTCGAGGCCATCCAGTCGGAAAACCTGGGCCGGGCCGCTTGCGGGGACCGTGCCGGGCAGAGGCAGGTTGAATAACCGCCCTAACGGCCGGCGTCTGGATCAGTCGTTGGGATCAGTCGTCGCGATCCTGCTTTAAGGAGAAGTTATAGGTGACGGTCCCAAATCCTTTTACCGGAGTATCCTGGAACATCGCCGGACGGAATTTCGACTTACGGGCGGCATCTTCTGCCGCTCCGCGCAGAAATTGATGTCCGGAGACGGCCTTCGCCTTAGTCACGTTGCCGTTCTCGTCGAGCTCGATCTCAACGGTGACCAGGCCCTCGATGTTCGACCGATGGGCGAGCGGCGGATAGACAGGCATCGCCATCTTCACAGCATTCGCTGCCGTCAATCGGCCCATATTCAGCGATTCGGGAACCCGGACAGGTGCCTCCACCGGCTGCGGCTGTGGGGCCGGCGGTTCAGCCACGCTCTTTGGCTTTGACTCTTCCCGGGCTTTCAGCTGATCAAGGACCTTTGAAAGCATCGCTTTGGCCGATTCGCTGGCGCCGTCCAGATCGACGGCCTTTTGATAATCATCGCGAGCCAACTCGAGCTTTCCGAGCCTTTCGTTCAAAACGCCCCGGTTGTAGTAGGCTCGGGCGTCCTTTGGATCGAGCTCGATCGCACGGTCAAAATCGGCCGCGGCCTTTTCAAGGTCATTCAGGCCGACATGGGTCCGTCCCCGGTTCAGGAACGCGATCGGGCTGTCTTTGCGAAGCGAAACCGCCTGGTCATAATCGGCCAGGGCAAGGGTAAATTCGCCTTTTACGAAGTTCGAATCGGCCCGCACCCGGTAGAAGTCGAAATCCGGCGGAGTCGGCGTCGGGTCCGGCGTCGGCTTAGTTTCTTCCTTCGGTTCGGGCGCCGCATCAGAGATCTCCCGAACCGCATTGACCAGAACGTCGGAGGCTCCGGTCGCTCGAAGTTCCCTTTCGATCTGGTCCGACAACGTGAACGTGATGCCACGTTCGCGGACCGCCGACGCGAGGATCGAGTTGCGATCTTCAAGGCTGACCTTTTTGGACCTGAGCCCGACGAGAAGGTCGGCAAGCGTGAGTTTAGGAGGCTGAGCAAGCGCGGCCGCACCGAGGATGAAGATCAACACGGCAGCGGCAAGATTGTGGAATTTGATGGTCGCGATCATATGGGTGGTTTCAGGACCGGTACGTCGTGGATCAATTGTCATTGATCAGATCGTCTACCGTTACGGCTTTCTTCCGTTCGGGAGTGGGATTCGTGGACGCTGCCTGCGGCCTTTGTTTCGGGGCCGCAGCGGGCGGTTTGGACACCTCGGGTCTTGCCTGTTTTTGGACGGGCGTATCTTTGACAGGCTCGGCCGCGACGGGCACGTCCTCAACAGTGCCGGTCTCAGACGGGACCTGGCCGTCCGTTGATCCCGTTTGAGGGTTGGCTACGGTTTCCCGTGACTGGACGGGCACTGGTGCCGGCTGGACCGGCGAAGCGCTGGCCGGGCCGAGGAAAACCCAGCCCGCGGCAGCCAGGATGAGAACTACGCCTGCGGCGGCCGCAAGGGCCGTAAAGCCCAATCGGCTTGGCGGGCGGTCATCTTCGCCTGACGCGGCTACGCCGCCAGAGTCCGAAGCGTATCGCTTTGAGATCTCCTCGGCAGGGGAAGTGATCACGGCCGTATGGTCGACTGCGTGAGTTACAACGGGATCGACGTAATTCCGGCCCGGCGAGTATTGGGGAACTGGATCGGCAGACGAAGCGTTTTCGCTGCCGGCCCGGCCTGTTTCGGGGACGAACTCTGCGTCAAAGCTCTGTTCGGATGCCTGCGGGGCTCGCCAGCTATCCTGTTCAACTTCATTTGCCGTGGGCCCGTCGTTCACCGAAGTTTCGGAAGGCCTCTCGAGTTCTTTGAAAATTAAATTATCCCCATCGTCGGAAGCCGACATGATCCCAAGCAGATCGTCCTCGACTACGGATGCGATGGTGGCGGCGATGATCGGCGGCTCTTCGACCGTCAATTCCACCTCCAAACCGTCAGCTTTATCGACTGATGCAGGTGGAGCGGTTGTGGCGGAGTCAGGAGAGACTTGGCCCTTGTCACGCGATGGTTGGGTGTTAGTCGGGGCCAGTGAGTCTTTCGTCGGATCGGCTTTGCTTTGAATACGCTCATTGGCTCGAAGCCTTGCGGACCGAAGAACTTGCCGCATGATCGCCGCCGAATCAAATCGAAACTCGCGCCGGATCTCGAGAACCTTCATTATCACATCGGAGATCTCCCTCGGTATACCCGGGTCAAGTGCGTGCGGCGACACGAGCGGATCGGATCTACCGTCGATCACTTCGATCGAGCGTTCCAGAGCGTTGAGCGGGGGCTGGCCGGTGATCAAAAAATACAAGGTCGCCCCGAGCGAGTAAATGTCCGTTCGCCCGTCGAGTTCCTGGATCAGGATCTTGCCCGAACCGTTGTCGAGCTTGCTCATGATCACCTTCTGCGACGCGACATCGAGCCCCGGCCATAGCTGTTCAAGGGGTGAATAAGGCAAAGGGTCGCCGCCCTCAGTGTCGGCATCATTTCCGACAATACCTTGCCGGCCGAAAAGAGCGGAGATGATCGACAATGCGACATTCCCATTTGCGTACCTGAAAATTGTCGACGGCTTTACCGAAAGGTGTACCTGGGGTGGGCGAGTCGTGGTGAGACGGAATAGGACATCAAGGAGGAGATCGGCCCATTCAACGGCCATTTCAACAGGAAACGGGATATCCTGTTGGGCGAGCAGGCTCGCCAGGTCGGTGCCTTCCGGCGGTTCCGAGACAATATATAGATGGTCATCTTCGGAGAAAGTCGAGAGTATCGGCACCACATTGGGATGGCGAAACCTCGCCAATCCCTCGGCACGCTGGAGCAGCGAAGCGATGTCCAAGGGCGATGCTGCCTCGGAAATAGCGCCGGGGCCCGCAGGAACTTCGACGATCTCTACCGGGGTTTCCCCAACCGTGTCGATCGCTCGGTATCGACTGAATCCATCGAATTCCGGAAGTTCTTTTTCGAAGACAAATTGGCCGTTTTTAAGTTGGGTCGTGGCGGGCATAGAGGTATGAGGGGTAAGCCGGAAGGCGGGTGCTCACCTCTTCAATCATACCGTTTCGATGAACAAAATGGAAGTGCAATGTTGTGTAATGCACAACAAAATACAACTAACGTGCGTCCGATCTCGTGAGTGTTCCCACCTCAGTTCAGGAACGATCATTGGTCCGGCGAAAATCCTGGCCGTCGATCCGCACGGTCTTGCACATTTCGTAGATCCGCGAACGCACGCGAACACCAATGCGATCTTCGAGTGTCTCCCTGGCCGTTTCCACTCGCTCGTCCGGATAATTTGTGGTGAAGATGGTCGTGCGTTGGTCGTTGTAACGGGTGTTGATGATGTGAGCCATCGTATCGAGGACCCAATCCGTTGGTTTTGATGCTCCGAGTTCATCGAGGACGAGCACATCTGCCGTCAGCACCGGACTCAACACGCCTAATTCCGAAGTGCGGGTGTTCGGATTGTATGAATCCTGGATCTCTTTGAGCAGGGAACCGAATTCATAAAAAAGGCATGGAAAACCGCGCTCAGTGAGGCCCTTTATGATCGAGACCGCAAGATGCGTTTTCCCGACCCCGACAGGCCCGGAAAAGAGCAGCCCCTGATCAATGGCGGGAAAGTTGTTCGTGAAATCCCTCGCGATCCGCAATGCCAGTTTCTGGGATTCATTGGATCTTGGGTCGAAGGTATTGAAATGGCATTTGTCGTAACGTCTGGGGATCCTTGCATTCTGTAGCCGCAGCGAATGGGAGTTACGGCGACGACATTCGCATAACTGCGCCCCCTTTCCCGGGACGATCTCCAAGCCCGAACCGTAGCACTTGTCACACACGTCCTCCGATGGTTCGAGCGGTCGGCCGGCGTCTGCGGCCTTTGCAGTATCGGATCTGACAGCGCGGAGTTTATGCTTTCTAGGGCTTTCCTTCATCTTGGCGGTATCGAGCGGAGTGCTTTGTGAGAAAAAATCTTCCGCGACGCCGGATTATAGCATCCGACATCGGTGACGCAAAAAGGGTGGTCGATCCATAATACGACCCGCGCGATCGAGTTCGATCCTGGGCCTATTGTGTTATAGTCAACACTTTGCAGATAAACAGATATGGGCCTTTTTCGCAGTATAATGATCAGGTTCGGCCTGGCAGCAGTCGATTCTGAAAGGGCGGCTATTGCTGTCTTCCTGCTGGATGATGACCTTCGACGACATTCTTGGTTCGAGAAGCGCTTCAAAGGCGATGAACTTCACATAGCTGAAAATGTTGAGGAAGCAAAGGCCTTGCTGGAAACAGAGAAATTCGACGCGATCTTCTTAGATCATGACCTTCTTCCACATCATTATGAGTCGAATGACCACGACGATTACGAGAATACCGGCTATGCCATCGCCGAATTTCTAAACGAGCGGGTTGAACTTCAGCGTGCCGCAACGATAATCGTCCACACAAGAAACGCCGACGCGGCCATTCCGATGGTGCAGAAATTAAGGGAGTCGGGAAGGAACGTCGAGTATTGTGCCTTCCCGATGCTCGACCTTAAGATCAAAAATTACTGGAAACGATAATGGCTCCGGTCACTTTTTTGCGGCCGCCTGCTGAACTTTAATTTGATCGAGCTCGCCCTGGAGCGTCGAGATCAACCGATTGATGAACGCCTTACGATCGTCGGTCTTGGCCTCCTTGAGCATTGCATTCAAAGCGAGCAGTTGGGCCGTGTGAAGAGCTCGCTCTTTCGGAACTTTTACGTCTGGCTCAACGCCAGTGCCTTCCCAGTTCGTCTTCGAGATCGGGTTGATCGCCCGTCCGATCGGAACGAAGGCGGAGAAATGCTCGCTCAAGCGCCGTTGCCCGCCAGGATGGGCTCCTCCCCCGGTCGTCTCGCCGACGATCGTCGCCCGCTTGAGGTTCTTAAGATTGTAGGAGAATTCCTCGGCTCCCGAAAAGGTGCGAGCGCTCGTTAGGACATAGACCGGTCTATCGGCGTACTTGGTTCCAACGACGTCCGGATCAGTCCAAAACTCGTCCGTCTTTCCTGTCGACCTCCAGTACATCGTGTTGAGGAGTACCGGCTTGTCGCCGAAAAGATATGAGGAAATCAGCGCGACCATCTCAGGGTCGCCGCCGCCGTTCCGTCGAAGATCGAAGATCAATGCCTCACTATTGGCAACAAAACCATATGCGGAACGGACCGTTTCGCGGCCAAGCACCGGGGCAATGAACCCCATCAATTCGATATAGCCTATGTTGCCACGCAGTCGTTCGACCTTCTCGAACCCAAAATTCTCAAATTTCACATTCCTCTCAAACTCGGCTCTCTGCTCCGGCGTGGGGCCGCTGTTTCCCGAGCGAATCGGGATCGGGCGTTCGGAAAAACGCACTCTTAGGTGCTTATCCTTGCTGACCGCCTGAAGATCCTCGGTCAATTTCCGGGCGAAAGCCTGGGCCGAGCCGAGTGAAGCGTACTCGTCGGCTGACTGCCGCTTCCGCAGGTCTGCCTCCATCTTCTTTGCGACTTCCGGGAAGACGTAGCCGTCATTGAGTTCCTTGATCAAGGTGTCGATCACTGTGGCCCGCGTAGCCGAGTCGATGCTCATATCCGGGAGCGGCTGCTGCAACAGAACGGGAAGGGCGACGAATGCCATGAATGCGAAAAAAGCCAGCACTTTGAACATAGTAAGTATCTCCAAATAAATGAATATCTAAGGGAGTGCGGAAACTTTGAATGCTTTGCGCGAGCGCGAAGTGAGCCCCACAGAGATCTTTTGCCAGACCTCCGTCTCGGTATCGCCGGAATAAAAATCCGCTATCTTCTTCCCGGACGAAGACGCATTCTCAAGATAAAAGAGTATTAGTTCATTTTTGCGTTCGGCATCAGGGACCGTAAGGAAACGAGACATCATTAACTCATCTTCGATCTCAAAGCCTCGGGCTCTAAGGAATTTGACGGTCAGGGCCGCTTCTGCGTCAGGGCTCTCCCGCTCGGCTACAGAATTACTGAATGCATATGTGTTCTGGCGAAATTTCTGTCCCGCCATCAACGCGGCATCGTCAAAGTTGTAGTTGTACGTGTGCGGCTGATCCGGGAGAAATCCTTCGAACTGAGCGATGAAGAGACGTCTGATCTTCTTGGTTTGATCCGCATCTACAAACACATACCTTTCACCTTTGGCGATCCCTTTCAAGACAAAATCGAATTTCCCAACATAATCGAAGTCCCTGTGAACCGTCACTTGGATCCTCGGTAGTGAGTCAGAGGTTAAGACCCGGCCATCAACCTTCCGCGACTGTGCGTCGGCAGTGAGTATGCTCGTCCCAAGCAAAATGAAAGCAGCCAGGCTTGCACGGAGGTATAACATTTATTTTTTCCGCAATCCGTTTAACAGCAAATCGGTTAGATCGTTCGCCTTTTTCTCGATCTCGCGTCGTTCACCGAGTTCGTTGGCACTCAAGCTGTAGGGCAGCAGGGCGTTTGTCGCATCGAGAAGCGTGCGGCCGGTCTCCATGGGGTCTTTGACGGCAAACGCGCCTGCGGCCTTTCCTTCGGCGAGGACACTCGCGAAGATACGGGCCTCTTCCTCAAAATAACGCCGTCGCCGTTCGAGCAGGCGGGGACGCAACTGAGCGAGCAGTTCGTTAAGGCTCTGGGTATAATGCTGAACACTGTCGAAGCGCATCATGACCCGATCGATAAGCATCTTCCTGAGCTTCTTTTCGGGGGACGCTTTCGATCCGGCGGTTGCCGCGAGCTCGGTCTTCAGCCGCTCGATTATCCGATCAATGTGTGACAATGCTATCTCTTCTTTGCTTTCGAAGTGCAAATACACGCTGCCCTTTCCAATCCCCACCTCGCGGGCGAGATCGTCGATCGTCATTTTCTTATATCCGGCCCTCGATAACAGGCGATCGGTCGCATCGAGGATCGCATCGCGATTGGTTTTCTGTCTTGTTGATCCCTTCATTATCGACTAAATGACCAGAATCACGATCTGGTCAGAATTTAATTACGACTATAACATCGATCGAGTTCCCTGCAAACGGAAAAACTGGCCCGCCAACGGATCACAGGCCGGCGAGATCCCATTTATAAATAACTTCGGTGATCAGTTTCTCGATCTTCTCTGTAACCATTCTGAAGTATTCATCAGCCTTTGCCTGGTCAAAACGCGGAAAGCCCTGGCCCTTTTGATATAGCCCGATCGA
This sequence comes from Chloracidobacterium sp., assembly GCA_016716365.1. Lineage (GTDB taxonomy): Bacteria > Acidobacteriota > Blastocatellia > Pyrinomonadales > Pyrinomonadaceae > OLB17. The sequence goes on from JADJWM010000007.1 coordinate 66,630, forward strand.
AGATGGGAAGGGCGATGCCGACCAAGTTCCCGCGGCCGGGTAAGCTGTAGCCATTTCAGGACGAAGCCTTTCGGCGTGGATAAGCGTCGGATCGATCGCCTGGATCATCGCCGTTTCGTTCCAGCCCGCGTGGCCGCCATCTTCCCCAAACACCGCCCTGGTCTCGTCAGACGCAAATGACCACCAGTTGATGACAAGGGTTCGAACCCGCCGCTCGCGGGCGACTTCTGCCGCGACCGCTTGAAGAACCGCCGTCTGCGGACCGCCGTGGCCGTTCATGACGATGATGTTTCGGAATCCATTCTTCGCCAGGCCTTCGAGGATCTGTTTGATAAAAGGCCGATAGGCAGCCTCGCTGATCTGAAATGCACCTGGGTAAGCTTCCATCGAACCGGTGATCCCGTATGGCAGCGTCGGAGCGACCATCGCATTAACTTTCGGCGCAAGCGCTTTGGCTATTGCGAAGGGAGCCGTGTTGTCGGCACCGTTGTTGACGACACCGTGCGGTTCAAGCGTGCCGGTCGGAAGGATCACGGTCTTGATCCTTGAGGGCACCGCCTCCCGAAACTCCATCCAGTTGATCCGGTCCATCTCTCGAGTCGAAACGACAACCCCGGCTTGGTTAAATGCAGGAGAATTAAGCATGAAAGCGACCATTGCGGCGATAACGTATCTCTTCATCATGTCCTCATCCTAAGTCTTCTCAAAAGTATTTCCGGCCCCTCAGTTTCTCGGGCATAAGGTCGCCCTCCGGATCATTACCTTCGTCTTTCCCGTACCCGAGCCGTTTCATCAATTTAGTCGGCGCATTTCGGATCTTCATAGGCACCGGCAAGTTCCCGAATTTCTTCACATCTTCCATCGCGGCCCCAATAGCATCGGTCGCTGAACGGTCCTTTGCCGCGTTTGCTAGATACGCGACCCCGTGGGCGAGATTGTGCACGCATTCGGGGAGCCCGATAGTTTCAATCGCACGGAATACCTCGTTCGCGACAACCAGTGCCGTGGGCTGAGCGAGGCCTATGTCCTCTGAGGCGAAGATCACCATTCGCCGTGCAATAAATTTTGGGTCTTCACCGGACTCGATCATCCGAGCTAGATAGTAAATTGCCGCATCAGGACGGCTTGCCCTCATCGATTTGATGAACGCCGAGATCACGTTGTAGTGCTCTTCACCCCGTTTGTCGTAACGAAGAAACTTCGACTGCAGCGTTTCTTTGAGGGTATCCAAAGCGATACGGTCGTAAAGTTCGGCCGTGTTTTCGATCATTGTGATAGCTTGCCGGGCATCGCCGTTTGCCATCTGTACAAGCCAGTCCTTTGACGCCTTGTCCAGTTGGAAGCCCGTACGGTCAATGATCGCTGACATTTCGATAGGTCCAAGTTCGTTCAGGACAAAGACACGCATCCGCGAAAGCAATGCCGATATAACCTCGAAACTGGGATTTTCGGTAGTCGCACCGATGAGGACCAAGTCGCCGCTTTCGACGTAAGGAAGGAGAAAGTCCTGCTGTGCCTTGTTAAAGCGATGGATCTCATCGAGAAACAAGACCCGGGGTCCGCCATCCAGAGATCCTTCCTTGATGATCCTTCGAATGTCCTCCTTTCCCGCGGAAACCGCGGACAATTCATAAAACTGTGCATTTATAGCGTTTGAATAGATACGGGCCAGAGTCGTCTTGCCGGTTCCCGGCGGGCCCCACAGGATGAAGGAGAAAACATGGCCATTTTCGATCGCGAGCCTTAGCGGTTTTCCCGGGCCAACCAGGTGGGCCTGTCCGCAAAACTCATTCAGGTTCGAAGGCCGGATCCGACTTGCAAGAGGTTCCATTCAGGTAACCGATATCGTCAATCGAATGCTCACTTACCAAGGCCGAAAGCATAGCCGAACGAGATCAGGAGATTCCCGGTGTGGCTTTCGCCAGCTGTCACCGGGTCCCGCTGGATCGTCGTCAATCCGTATGCGCCCCGGGCCTCAACAAAGAAATGGTTTTTCGACGAATGCCGAAACTTCACGCCCCCGCCTGCCGTGATCCCGAAGTTAAAACGTTTGATCGAATCTGTAACGTCCGTATCGGCATCGAAGGAGATCGGCGGCAGCGGTTGATTGGCGGGAGGTAAGAGCAAAGGTGTGCCGGAGTTATCGATATATAATGTGCTCGAACCCCTAGTCTTCGTCTTAGCATTGATGAGAAACCCGGCGTAAGGGCCACCCAACAAATAAAAGGACTGATTGCGGTCCGGTACGAAGGTGTATTTGGCCATCACCGGGACCTCGATGTAATTGAGAATTGCCGTGTTTTCGAAATCACCAAAATAATATTGGCCGGGTGGCGGCGGTAACCCCGGAAGCGGCGACGTAATCGGCTGGATACCGCTCCGCTTGCCTCCCTGGCTTGCGAAATCGACTTCCGGTTGGATCGAAAGATTCTTCGTGATGCCGACCTCGACAAATGCGCCAAAATTCGCCGCTGTTCGCGAACGATAATTGCGTGTGATCTCCTGGTCGCCCCCGCCGACAATGTTCGGCAAGCTGATCGCACCTCTGATCCCGAAATAGCTTTTCTCATCATCATTCTGCGCGGCCGAGTCTGACGAAAAAAGAGCAGGGAGAATGGTAACTGCAGCTAAAAAAAGGGCCAGTGTCCGGGTCATTTTCATTCAAGTCCCTCCCGTCGAATCTGTTGATCATTTCCAATATACCTTTATTGCCCGATTTTGGCGCGTACGCAAGGGCCTAAGGAATATGTAGATCTTGAAGCATCAGGACGTTTGATCGTTCGGGGTTGAGAATATCGAATCGGTAAGCTCGGATTCAACGAATTGGACAATGCGGCCTCTCCTTCAGACGCAAAAGCCATGGGGGTACCAAGGGATACTCAAGCACGGCTGAGAACATTAGCGACGGGGCCATCTAGCGTGGGCTTCTGCTTCCAAGACGACTTGAATTTGACCGACCTCTTGAAAGGTGTGGTAGGGTTTAAGGGTCATGTGATCTTACGAGCGGCCGTTGAATTCCGCTCATCCTTACCGACCACTTTCGAACTAAAGAACCAGATTTTGGTTCGCTACAGCACTCACAAATTAGAGGAGGTTCAGTATGTCAAAATTGGCAGTTCTTGCCGTTCTTTCAGTTTTCGGCATGGTTCTGGTATCTGATGTAACCGCCCAGAAAAAGTTTTCCAAGGTCGTGACCGATCCAAGCAGGTGGGACCAGATCGATCACGGGTCGCCCGAACAATGCAGCGGAACACCGGAAGATTGCGCTGTCAAAATGCTCGATGCTTTGAATATAAGCGTGGGTGAGGAGCCCGACTTCAGTGTCTACCGACTCGGCGAGATCGAAGGAAAGAATGTCACCGTTGTCTTCGTTTCACATCTGGTCGACGAGGATGACTCCGTGATCGGACTACTCTACAGGTTAGAACTAAGCCGCGGAGACGCCGGGTCGAGTTCATTTGGTCTCGAGGGTGTCGGGCGCATGTTTCAGTGTATGCGGGGACCGATCGGATGGCGTAAGACACTCTGTCCTTAGTGAACGCATCTTTTCCCAGGCGTCGTTTGATCCGGCGTCAATCCGAGAAAATTAGCCAAAGCGTCGATCGGTTTCGCGAGCCGATCCAAGCCCTCCGCTTGGAGTCCTCCGAGCGCTGATTGCCCGGCTTTTTTCTGTTCGATCTCGTGCGAACGGTTGGACCGTCATCGCGCCCACTGACGGACTTAAAGGGCGAAGTGTCTTCGAGCGCATTGCCCGTCAGTGATGCGCGCGATGTCGTCCCGGTAAAATGGATAAGGCCCCCGCGCTGAGACGGTTCGAAACCTGAAAGTTCTGATCCCTTAAGCGAGCGATTCGAGAGGTTTTGCCGGGCTCCAAACCGCGAGGTTTCAGTGGTGATCCCGCGGCAACACCTTCGCCGGCTATTTTCTAGTTTATTTGCTGAAAACTGAGCATTCCCAAGGGCTGACGGAGGCCCGTGTTCACCCCACTATCCAGGATCACACCCCAGATCCGCCGAATCCCGTTCGCCGTTCCTGCAAAAGGATCGAGTTTATTGTGACTAACCGCGGAAATCTTCGCATCAAATCACAGCGAGGGTCCCACTAAGCTCAGTAATACATCGCATTTCGAAGCATTTTTCCCGAAACCACGAGACCCAAGACTGAGGCACAACTGTTGCCTCATTGATATTGGTATGACTCATCGGGCGCCGGAGGATCTTTGGGGTTCTGTTGTTCGCGGCCGCTGCTCTTGGACTTGGCCCGTAACGGGTGAATTTAGGAGTTGGGACGGTCTGACGGCCCTAAATGGATCAGGTCGGGACAAACCTGGAAGAACAAAGGGTTTGGTAGGCCCGGCCTTCCGAAGTCAGCACCCGATCTCAGGCCAGATCGAGGGTGGGGGGCGGAATAGGTTACCGCGAGGTCGTTTTCGCAAAAGGAGCGCCGTGCGGCGGTACTCACCGAAATGGACGGCTGAAACGGATCGTATGGTATCGGGATGGAGAAATGTCTTCAGAAGCGATCAAGAAAATGAGTCTAGGACCTGAACCGAACCTCGTTGACTACGATAACGCTTACCGCGAGTTTACATGGGGTTGGGCGCGGGATCAGCTTGATGGGCTGCCGGGCGGAGGGCTGAATATCGCTCATGAAGCAGTAGATCGGCATGCTCTCGGGAATCGGGCGAAGCATGTTGCAATGCGTTTCCTGAACAAGAACGGCGAGCCGACCGAGCATACTTTCGAAGACCTTCGAGATAAGACCAATAAGTTTGCAAACTTACTGAGGGCTCTCGGTGTTGTAAAAGGCGAACGTGTATTCGCACTTGCGGGCCGAATTCCTGAACTTTACATTGCTGCCCTTGGGACGTTGAAGAATCAATGCGTTTTCTGCCCCCTTTTTTCCGCCTTCGGTCCAGACCCGATAAAGATGCGGGCGAACATCGGAGGAGCGAAAGTACTTCTGACTACCACACAGCTCTACGAACGAAAGGTCGCGCAGATACGAAATTCTCTTCCACTTCTCAAACACGTTCTCCTCATCGGAGAGAATGGCGAGAAAACGAATGTGCCCGGTACCCTCGATCTGTACGAATTGATGGAAACGGCGGGGCTCGAATTTTCGATCGGGACGACCGATGAGGAGGATGTCGCATTGCTGCATTTCACGAGTGGCACCACCGGCATTCCGAAGGGTGCCGTTCACGTCCATCAAGCGGTGATCGCGCATCATGTGACTGGCAAGCTTGCCCTGGACCTTCACCCGGAGGATGTGTTTTGGTGCACGGCCGACCCGGGTTGGGTGACCGGAACTTCGTACGGGATCATTGCTCCTCTTACGAACGGCGTCACCAGCATCATCGATGAAGCCGAATTCGACGCCGAACGTTGGTATCGGACGCTTCAGGACGAAAAGGTGTCGGTTTGGTACACGGCCCCGACCGCCATCCGGATGCTGATGAAAGCAGGGGACGAGATCATCAAAAAGTATGATCTGTCCAACCTGCGGTTCATGGCCAGCGTTGGAGAACCACTTAACCCCGAAGCTGTAGTTTGGAGTGAAAAAGTTTTCGGCATTCCTTTTCATGACAATTGGTGGCAGACCGAAACCGGAGGCATCATGATCGCGAATTTTGCCTCAATGAAGGTCAAACCCGGTTCGATGGGGAAGCCCCTGCCTGGAATTACGGCTACGATCGTCCGCAACGATGAAGACCGGATCATAGAAGAAATAAAGGAGCCGAATGTCCAGGGCGAACTCGCCCTCCGGGCGGACTTTCCCTCCCTTTTTCGAGGATATCTCAACGAACCCGAACGATATAACAACTGTTTCAGATCGGGTTTCTATTTGACCGGCGATCTGGCAAAACGCGATGCCGATGGCTATTACTGGTTTGTCGGACGAAAGGACGATGTCATTAAGACCTCCGGCCACCTGATCGGCCCATTTGAAGTCGAGAGTATCTTGTTGGAGCACAAGGCGGTCGCGGAAGCCGGCGTGATCGGAAAACCTGATCCGATCGCGATGGAGGTCGTGAAAGCATTTGTTTCGCTCAAAGGCGGTTTCGAGCCGTCCGAAGAGCTTCGCCGTGAGCTGCTTGGACATGCCCGAAAGCGACTCGGGGCCGTCGTGGCACCGAAGGAGATCGAATTCTTACCCTCGCTGCCGAGAACTAGGAGTGGAAAGATCATGAGGCGGTTGCTGAAGGCACGGGAACTCGGGCTCCCGGAAGGAGACGTGTCCACCCTGGAGGCGTGCTGAGCACTTAGCGTGTGTGGATCGAACGGTGATGTCAACTGTAAACAAGTTCAATGCAAAGGTCGCGGAGAAGCTGGACGAGGTCGCACATATCCTCGAAACTCAACACGCGAATCCTTTTCGGGTTGGTGCATACAGGCGAGCTGCCGAAACCGTCCGCGAGACCGAAAGGTCGCTGGCAGATATTGTAAGCGATCAGGGGATCGCGGGCTTGGATAATTTGCCAGGAATTGGAAACACGCTGGCTCGATTGCTTTTCCAATTGGTCACAACCGGAGCATTACCGATGCTGGAGCGCCTGCGGGGTACGGTCGACCCGGTTTCAGTCCTGACCACAATTCCGGGTATAGGAAAAAAATATGCCGAGACACTTCACAGCGAACTTGGGATCGATTCACTCGAGGAACTAGAGGTTGCGGCCTACGATGGACGTCTGGCCAAAATCGGTCTCGGGGCAAAGCGTATCTCCGGAATAAGGGACTCACTATTCGCCCGACTGGGTAGGATTCGAGGCGGCTCTTCGGATGGGTTTTCTTATCAACCTTCGGTCGCGGAGATCCTCGACGTAGATCGAGAGTATCGCGAGAAGGCCGCTGCAGAAATCCTGGAGAAGATCGCCCCCAGACGACATAACCCGGAACGGCGTGCCTGGCTCCCGATCCTTCATACGACTCGCGGTAAACACAACTTCACGGCACTCTTTTCCAATACCGCTCGGGCACATGAGCTCCATAAAACCGAGTCTTGGGTGGTTATCTACTTCGAGACCGATCATTCACATCGACAATATACGGTGGTAACCGGCGGCGTAGGCGATCTGGCCGGAAGGCGGATCGTCCGAGGACGTGAACGGGAATGCGGGGCCTATTACTCGACCAGTGTGGGGAAACTTTCTAACAGGAACGCCAAACGCTCCGTTAGAAGGGATGGACGTCTAGAGAATCTCTATGACGAAAAATAGGAGATGCTCGCTCGGGTATAGAGAGAGAGCAGAAATGCAATGAGAGAGAAGAATTTTATATTAGGTGCTGTATCGTATCTCCTTATTTTGTTGTTATTAACCCAGGCAAATCTACAGATCGTACGTGCCGGACATCCTGATCCTGTTCGAAAAGAACTGAACGACGAAAAGACAGAGAATGAGATCTTTTCCGAGGCCGATCCGGTCGTGCAACAAGGAGTCCTGGACGGGGCGACGAAAAACTTTCTAAAAGGATTATCGGGAACCCGCTTTGAGGTCGCGATGACGATTGTCCAAACGGTTGAACGGACGGGCGGGAAAGTCGTCGCGGTGGGTTCCTGGATCAGCGGGAAAGGTTATGCAGATCCGATTCTTGGTGGAACTTCAGATCACGATCTGCGGGTCATCTTCGAAGGCAGCGAACCACTTGCCAAAGCGAAATACAATCAGGTAAGACGCGAGATCATTGATCAGATCAATAAGAGGTTCGGCCGTGATGCGTCGAGAGTCCTGAGAACCGTAAACCTGTATCCGCCTGAAGTTTTTTTGGAAGGCATAGACGATGCCGAAAAGGCCATTCAAAAATTGATGCAGGAAGGGATTGATCCAAATTTGGGAGATGCCATTACCGATGGGTTATGGGGTAAGGGCGCAAAGGCTTTTCGCGATGCTTATGAGGCAAAAGCGGGCCGGGTTATATGGAAAGAAGGCAATACGATCCGGTCCGGATTTGCCGATCTTCTGCCAACTTTTGGCGAGAAGGCAGGAATCTACACGATCGAAGGCGCCGGCAATACGGCGCGACAGGTTGCCGATAAGATCGATGACGCATTGAGAGCGGGCGACGCGAGGGTTTTTCAAAAGCAACTTGGCAGACTGCGAGATACCTTAAAAAAAGGGCGAGATCTGAGCAAAGTCAGCCAGGCCAGCTATCTTGATGATCTGGTCAAACATCTAGACGATTGCTGCAAAGGTGATCTGAAGAAGCTGGCCGCGGAGGTCAACAATCCAGCCTTTAGGCTAAACCTTGCCGGTGGTCTGCGAAGGGCTAGGTTTGAAGCCGGACTGCTCTTGCACTACGCGGCCGAGACAAATCCGCAAAATATCCAGATCATCCGAGAAATGCTTCAGGGTACGAAATGGGCACGAGTGAGCGAAGCATTCATGAATTACGCGGGAAAAGTCGCGGAGATCGGCGGAAAACTCCGCCTCGACCTGGCGCTTAAGGGATTTTTCGCTGTTCTAATTGCCTATCAGGTCTATGACTATTACAAAAAATTTACCCAGGCAGATATTGAAGGGATCCTAAAGAACGCACTACTGGACGCGACGTTTCTTGTTTCACCGGCTTTCGTCATCGGTTTTGTGCCCTTGATACTGAAGGCGATCATGGACGATGCGGTCGATTACGGCTACGCATTGATAACGGCCCAGCAGGATTGTCAGGATCTGATCGCAGGGATCTATGAAGTAAAGGGGCGCGAATCACTTGACGTGAACCAGCGCGCTGAACGAAGCGTGGACCAATTGGCGACAGAGTACACCGAAGAGTCGAAAGTGTTGGCGATCGTAGCGCTACATGCGCGGAATGCCACCATTCGCAATGGGAAGGAAGACCCGAAAGCCGAAAAAATGCTCTACGACCGGTGCAGTAAAGAAATAGTGGATCGCTGGCGATGGCGGCGGATCGAGTTGATCGGCGATGCAGTTGAAATTTTGAAAAGGATCGAGAGCGATTTCAACGCGGCTAATTTGATCGGCACAGCGACGCCGGAAGAATTCTGGATCCTTCCGGGGGCAACGGGCACGGTCAGTGTCAATGCCGCATTTGAAGGAGATACCGCCGGCATCCGGCAGAAACTCGCAGATCTTGAAAAGAAACTGAAGCCGCTCGGCGGCAAGGAAAATCTCGTCGGCATTTCGATAGATCAACGCTACCGGTGGATGCCCTACAATTTGACGGATGAGGTCCTCACGTCTCCCGACGGCCCCATCTTCGACGCTCAGAAGGCCTCGCGGCAATTTACCTTTGAAGGTGAGAATATCGAGAATCTACGGCTCGAGTACGAATTCGAGATCAAGATCCAAACAGTCGTTGACGACGTCCTGAGCGTTCAGCAGGAACTCGAACGAACCTTTGTTAAGACGACGTCTTTTAATATCAGAGTAAATAAGCCGACGGGCGTGGTCGAGATCATCGCTCCGTCGCGGACGGAGGCGGAAATGACTTGTACTCTGACGGCGAGTTTGGACGAGAATTTACGAAAATTACCGGAATACAGCCTCGTTTGGCACGATCTGACCGAAGGGACCGCACCGCACAGCGGGAACTCCTATTCCTTCACCCCGAAAGACGCGGGCGACAGGTCCGTTTTGCTTGAAGTCTATGCCAAGTTGAATGGCGTAGTTACAAAGGTGGCGCAAGCCGAGAAAATGATCTCGATAAAGCCAAAAGTGTCGGAACCGAAACCGACAGCAAGCCCCTCGCCTGTTACCGAGCCCGAAACTCCTCCGTCCAAACTAATGTTTGGAGGTATTGCCTCAGATATCTGGGAGACGTTCATCGACGAAAAGGGCTTTCGAATGAAGCGACAGACCGCGAAATCGAAAGGTACGGGAGAGTGTAAATGGGAAGCCTGGGTAGATGCAGAAATATGGGGAAGGTTCGATCCGTCGTTTGCTCCGGAAACGCCGGCAGAAATAGCTGCAGAGATAAAGAGTTTCACAGATCTTTCCGAGGCGTGGGGCAAGAAGGCCGAGACCCGGGCCTATGCAATCGGCGACTTTAAGGGCCAGTTTGCGGACACGTCGGTCCGCTTCAGGGGCGGAGGATGGGCACCCGACGCCGGATACAGAGGCGACAGCATCAGCGCCGAGGGTCGCGGATGGCTCATCTTGGGACGCCGAGCGATCGAGGTCGGCTACAATATCGGCGGCGGCGGATGCTGGGAAAATTCCGATCAAGCATTTCTTGAGATACAGGCAAATGCCGCTCAAGCGGAAGCAAAGGCCATTGTAAATTCTCTGACATTGACCGGTTTGTTCTCGAAAACCGCATATAAAGGACCCAAACTGGATGGCTCCGACATGCCCCGAGTTGTTCTTTCGCCAGCCGTTCTCGGAAAAGTGAAGGTCGGAGAGACGGTCAACGTTCATGTGAGGGTAGAAAATGCGAAAGCGGATGACGGCCCGTTTCAATACAATTGGCTCGGAGAGTTCGACGGGAAACCGGAAACATCCAAAGACAAAACATCTGTCGTGATCAGGCCTACCAAACCCGGCCAACAAACACTTTCAGTCAGTGTCGGCGGTTCAAAGTTTTTCGTGGGGTCGGCCTCGCTGACCTACGAGGTCGCGGCACTTAAAGCCGAGATCAAACAGACCTCGCCGCTGACAGGAAAGGTGCTGGTCGGCGTGCCGGTGTCTTTCTCCGCCGAACTTCTTTCCGAAGGTAGCCCGGTGAAAGGAAATTATATTTATCGCTTCCAACCCTCGCCCGCGGTCACATTCGATGTGAACGAATCGGCACAAAAACAAACGAAGGCGACCTTTTCCCGGCCAGGAGTCGAGAAGATCTGGGTGCAGGTTCTGGAAAGAAGAGGTGACGTCCTTGAGACGGTCGCCGAATCGGAGCAGATCGAGATCGAGATCGCGGTGCCCGAACTAGCGATCAATTTCGATCAAGAAAAGCCACTGGTCGGGAAACCGGTCAAAGCAAGGGTAGAAACCGTTCCAGGCGATCTGAAGGAAATCGACTTTCGGTGGGAGATCTCTGCGAACGCAAAGCTGACCCTTGAATCGCCCGACTCAAAGGAGATCACGTTCGTTCCGCAGGACGGAAAACCAGTAACGGTCAAGGTCTCTGCTCGTGTTCCCGTCACCGGCGACGATCTGGGAATGAAGGAAGCGACGATCATGGTACAGAGCTTCGACGTTAGAGTTGATGTCCTGGGAACCCGGGGTGAGAAACCGAAGGTCTGGAAGGAAGGTGTCGGGCTTGTACCACTGGATTCGGGAATCGCTGTCTTTCAGAATGTTGGCCTCAAGGCGCTTGTCACGCCTGCGGCGGACGATCTGCGTTACAGATGGACGCTAAATGAAGATTCACACTTCGTCGGCGGCAACAGCTCTTCGGAGATCACCGTCAATCGAAGTCAAACAGGCACCTGCGAGGCGAGCGTGGTGATCACAAATAAGGACGGAGTCGAACTCGGCCGCGGCAGCGGAACGTTCAACGTCAGCGTATCGCAGAACGAATTGGACAATGCTTCGCGATCGGCAGAATCAGCGAAAAAACTTAGCGAAGCAAAAGGACTGATCGGAAGAGGCTTGCTCGACCAAGCGATCGCCGTGCTAGACGAAGCCGTCAAGCTCGATCCCCAGAACGCGGAAGCCGCCGCGCTCCTATCAAAAACAAAGAACGACTCGGCAACCATCAAGAGGTTAATGCCGCTAATCAAACAAACGGCCGAAAATGCATCGGCGGGCAAGGGTGAGGTGGAGAATGCGATAAGGAACGTGGATCAGATACTGGAAATACAGCCTGGCAATATTGATGCACAAAGATACCGCACAACCCTAACCGAACGCCTCAAACGTGCGGATAACACTGCGATCGTCAGTCAAGCGATAAAGAATGGTGAGACGCTTCATACGCAAAGAAAATATGGTGAAGCGATACGCGAGTTCGACCGGGCGATCGGGCTCGAGCCGGCAAACGTCGAAGCGCTTCGACTCCGCGGCCGTTCAAAGCGAGAAAACGGTGATCTGAAAGGTGCACTTGCCGATCTCAACAAGGCACTGGAGATCGAACCGAACAACAGCCGTGCGCTGCTCGGGCGCGGATTGACACGCGAGAAATTGGGCGACACCAAAGGAGCACTTGACGATTACAACCGCGGCATTTCGCTCGAGCCAACAAATCCGAGCGGCTATTCTTATCGCGGCCGACTGAAGATAGACCTGAAAGATCACAAAGGCGCCATCGCCGATCTTGACAGGCTGATCTCGCTCGATCCGAAGAATGTTTCTGGGTTCGTGAACCGCGGCCTTGCAAAGGACCGGTCCGGCGACCCGAAGGCCGCGATCATCGATTACAACGAAGCGATCAAACTCGATCCCAACCACAGTCTGAGTTATAACAACCGGGGTTCATCAAAAGAAAAACTAGGAGATCTTAAGGGAGCGCTTGCCGATTATGAAAGGGCGGTGCAACTCGATCCTTCCAGTGAACTGGCCAAAAAGAATCTGGCTAGATTAAAAGCGAAAATGGAAGGCGAAGAAATACCGCCGGAAAAGAAAGGCGAGACGGGCTTTCTCGACATCAGCGGGACGCGATGGAATTGGTATGACCCGAATGCCGACGCCACCTACAGCATCGAGGGCGACTCGATCGTCATTCGCGCTCCAAAAGGAAATGACCTTTGGGTGCCGACAAACTTCGACGCGCCGCGATTAACCAAACAGGTAACGGGCGACTTTGTTCTACAAGCTCGGCTGCAGGGTAATTGGCGCGAAAACTACAACGGATCGGGCTTGGTCGTCCACGCTGGACGAAGCAGTGTCATCCGGCTTGACCGAGGCATTTATGGTGCCCCGACGAGCGACAATCATGTGGCGATCTTCGGCTTTTCGAACGGAAGAGAGACCGGTCGGGGACATCTGGTTCTCCAAAACACTGATCTTTATCTCCGGCTTGTTAGGAAGGGCAGCGAATTTACCGGTTTTGCCAGCACGGACGGCATCAACTGGCAGAAAGTCGGTACGGTAACGGCTAGTTTCCCCTCGACGGTCGATGCCGGGCTGGTATTGATCAACGAATACAATTCAAGCATTTTCCAGACCAGGTTTTCCGAATTTAAGTTAATGAAGGCGACGGACGAGATATCGCCGAAGGGTGTCGAGAAGGAGGTTCTAAGCGTCGGCAACATCGACTCCGTGTCTAACGGACCGACCGCACCGACAACATTCACGGTTCCCGGTCCATACAGGGTCACGTTTATTCAAACCTACCATTGGAACAACGGACGAGGTGCCCGCCCCGGGACGATAGGTTTGCGGAGCGCCGACGGAAAGGTGTTCGGGCCGTGGCCGGTCTCGACGAAGTTGGGGCAAGGCGGCGTCCCCAACGCATATTGGGAGGTCAGTCCGAATATCGTGATCCCGGCCGGGACCTATACCATCGTTGATTCCGAACCAGCAACCTGGTCGCAGAATGCAAGGAGCGGCGGCCGGGGAATGGCTGTGATCAAAGGAATTCCAGTAAGCGGGACAACGGAAACGCCTGTAGAAAGAATGCGGATCACGGTAACCTATGTGAATTCTTCAAAGCAAGACATACATATGTTCGCGACCGGCGAAAACTTCTCGCCCGAGAACAGACTTGTCCCCGGCGGCAGCCGAAGAGCGTCCGGCGAGGGTCCGAAGTTTTCGCAAATCACAGTTATTGCCGGAGTCAACGGCAAGGTGGTGGACCGCTTAACCTTTGATGTAACGCCTGACGCCAAGTATCAGGTTACGTTCGGGAGCAACAATAAGCTGACTTTCAAACGGCTGTAGGTTCTGCGGATCGTCGGACCAAGACGAACCTGTCAGCTCAGCTCAAGTCTGAAAGCAAGGAGACCTATGGATGAGTGAATTTTCCGTTCTCAAGACCGAACAGATCGGGCGGGCCGCCGGCGAGAATATTGAGTTGCTCGGGCAGATTCTATTGATCCGCAGGTTCGAGGAAAAATGCGTCGAGCTTTACAGTGCCGGCAAGATCCGCGGCTTTTTGCATCTCTATATCGGTGAAGAGGCGGTCGGTGTCGGCACAATGTCGGCATTAAAAGACGAAGACCGTATCGTGTCGACTTATCGGGAGCACGGCCACGCGCTCGCGCGCGGGATCCCGGCAGGCTCGATCATGGCAGAAATGTTCGGTAAGGCGAACGGGTGCTGCCGAGGCCGCGGCGGATCTATGCATCTTTTCGACAGGACGAAGAATTTTTTTGGCGGAAACGCAATCGTGGGAGGCGGGCTGCCGCTCGCGGTCGGCCTTGCCATTGCGGACAAGATGCAGAATACCAATGCAATCACCGTGTGTTTCTTTGGCGACGGGGCAGTAGCCGAAGGTGAGTTTCACGAATCATTGAATCTCGCCTCTTTGTGGGAGCTGCCCGTCCTTTTTATTTGCGAGAACAATCTTTACGCGATGGGCACCGCTCTTGATCGTCACCAGGCACAGACGGATATCGCTAAGAAGGCCGGAAGTTACGCAATGCCCAGCGAGACCGTTAACGGAATGGACGTCCTGGGGGTCCGGGACGCGTCGATGCGAGCGGCCGAGCTGGTGCGTTCCGAGAGTAAACCGTTCCTACTCGTCGCCGAGACCTATCGTTTCCGTGCTCATTCGATGTATGACCCGGACCTATACCGTACGAAGGATGAAGTTGAGCAGTGGAAACTGCGATGCCCTATAGCCAACTTTCAAAAGTATTTGCTTCAAACGGGAGAGGCGGACGCTGCCACCTTTGAGGCACTCGAGAAGAAGGTTGAAAAAGAGATCTCGGAAGCCGTCGACTTTGCCGACGCAGGCGAGATCGAATCCGTCGAGGACCTTTGTAAAGACGTTTATACGCCGTTTCAAGCCTTGACGTCACAAGGGGAGTGAGATCGAATCGATCAGCGTATAGCGGTAGGACATTGGAACGGCTGGGCCGAAATTTCACTTAGGTGGTCCAAATTTCTATATGTATTGCCGGAACTCACCGCGATCCCTTTGCCGATCCTCCAAGATGATCGGAATTAAGATCGGGTCAAATTCTCTGAAAGCAACCGACCCGAAAAGCCGCGGTCAGAACGAATGGACATTAACTAAAGCGAATGCTTTATGTTCTTTACGGGCATGATGGAGATCGACAAAATTCTGGAGCTAGAGTATGACTGAGAAGACCAGGACAACCTATCGCGACGCGGTCCGCAGTGCCCTCCGCGAGGCCCTTAGTGGGGATGATCGAGTGTTTCTCATGGGCGAAGATGTTGGGCGTTATGGAGGTGCATATGCGTGCAGCCACGGACTCTTGGCTGAATTCGGAGAGAAGCGAATCCGTGACACGCCGCTTTCCGAGTCGGCATTCGTAGGTGCGGGGATCGGCGCGGCCCTCGGAGGGATGCGGCCTATAGTTGAGATAATGACCGTGAATTTTAGTTTGCTGGCTCTGGATCAGATCGTCAATAATGCCGCAACATTGCGCCATATGTCCGGCGGACAGTTCTCGGTTCCGATCGTTGTGCGTGTGGCAACCGGCGGCGGCCGCCAACTCGGTGCACAGCATTCACACAGTCTGGAAAATTGGTACGCACATATTCCAGGCATAAAAGTCCTGACGCCCGGAACCGTGACGGATGCTCGTTGGATGTTGGGTGAGGCATTGAAGGACCCCGACCCCGTTTTTATCTTCGAACACGCGCTTTTATACCCGGTCGAAGACGATATAGAAGAAGATCGCACCGCGTTTGACCCCTGGAAGGCAAAGGTCCGCAGGTCCGGCCGCGATGTTTCGCTGATCACTTACGGCGGTTCACTGCATAAGTGCCTCAATGCAGCTGCCGAACTCAGTGCCGATGGAATCGAAGCAGAAGTGGTCGATCTTCGCTCACTTCGCCCGCTTGATACCGGATCGATCCTGGGATCGGTGTCCAGGACGCATCGCGCAGTCGTTGTTGACGAGGGATGGAGGACGGGGAGTATAGCAGCCGAGGTGATGGCTCAGATCATGGAGGGGGCCTTTGACGAACTCGATGTCCCGGTTCGAAGAGTTTGCAGCGAGGAAGTACCGATGCCTTACGCCAAACACCTTGAAGACGCAGCCCTTCCCCAGCCAGAAAAAATAGTGGCCGCGGTAAAGGAGATGTTCTGAAAAATGGCTGAATTCCGAATGCCGAGCCTGGGTGCCGATATGACCGCGGGAACGCTCATCGGATGGATGAAGGGTGTCGGCGAAAGAGTCAGTAGGGGCGATATAATTGCAGAGGTCGACACCGATAAGGGAGTCATCGAGGTCGAAGTCTTCACTGACGGCGTTATCGACAAACTCTTGATCGAACCGGGGTCGAAAGTCCCGGTCGGCACCGTCTTGGCGATCATCGACGAGGAAAGCCCGACTGACGAGGACAAACAGTCATCGAATTCGCAAGGTACTTCGGCCGTCTCTGAACCAACCCGACTCCCGCGCGAAAGGGCCGTAAGTACTGGACGCCGGCTCGCATCGCCCGCGGCCCGAAAGCTTGCTGAATCCCTTGGGATCGACCTAACAAAGATCGAGGGTACCGGCCCAAAAGGAAGGATCCAACTCGGGGATGTTCAGTCGGCAGCTAAGATACTGAACGCGACGTCCTCAGAGGCAGTCGCCCGGATCGACTCAAAAACGGACCGATCTGCCCGGATGCGAGCTGCGATCGCCTCTGCGATGACTCGCTCGAAACGCGAGATACCTCACTATTACCTTCATACCACGATCGACCTGACCCGGGCTTTGGAGTGGCTGGACGCGGAAAATACCGGGCGGGCGATAAAGGATCGTATCCTTTACAACGTCCTTTTGATCAAAGCCGTGGCTATAGCACTTCGAGACGTACCGGAACTAAATGGAAGTTGGGAGGATGGACGTCTGAATATAAATGAGAGCGTTAACATCGGCGTCGCGATATCGGTTCGACAAGGAGGGTTGGCTGCACCTGCGTTATTTGAAGCCGATAAAAAGTCGCTCGGACAACTAATGCTGGAGCTGCGAGACCTTGTCGAACGGACCCGAGCATCTGCGCTTCGCAGTTCCGAGCTTTCGGAACCGACGATCACCGTGACATCACTTGG
This sequence comes from Chloracidobacterium sp., assembly GCA_016716365.1. Lineage (GTDB taxonomy): Bacteria > Acidobacteriota > Blastocatellia > Pyrinomonadales > Pyrinomonadaceae > OLB17. Next base: position 83,702 of record JADJWM010000007.1, read on the forward strand.
CGATCAAAATGTTGAAACGGTTTTCGGGGTGATCTACCCCCCGCAAGTCGCGCTTGTCGGATTTGGCAAGATCATTGAACGCCCGATGATCGTCGACGGGACGGTTCAACCGCGGCAACTCATCAACGCAACTCTTTCAGCCGACCACCGAGCATCGGACGGCCATCGCGGCGGATCGTTTCTTTCCGCGATCGTCCGGGTGTTGCAGGAGCCCGAGAAACTATGACCAGGAACCAAATGAAAGCGAAGGTGCTCGAGGTATTGGGGGAGATCGCCCCGGAGGTCGATCTGCAGGCGATAGAACCGGACACCGATTTTCGTGAACAGATGGATATAGACTCAATGGATTATTTGAATTTTGTGATCAAACTTGATGAAGAATTCAAGGCAAACATACCCGAAAGGGCATATACAAGATTTGTAAGTTTGAACGCTTGCGTCGATCAGCTTGAATCTATCCTAAGTCAACGGCCGCGCGGATGATCACCTGAAGGTTGAGTACTCGACGAGAGGGGGCATTGGATGAGGATCTTATCGGAATCAAACCAATATTCTTAGGGAACTTACCCATCGTTCCTACGGCGCCAGATGAACAGGCCGACTGAGAATCAAGTTTATTTCTCCGTTGCTCGTATTAAGGTTCCGGGGAAATAGCTGGCTTTCTAAAATCGGTGAAAATCGGCTCGAGAGGTCGGACCGGTTTCCGAATGTTTGAGGTGAAGAAAAAGCCGATGATCTCGAGATCTGCGTCAATGGCGTATGGACGGTTGTGGGAAGTTTGGTGGCCAGGGACGGAGTCGAACCGCCGACACGCGGATTTTCAGTCCGCTGCTCTACCAACTGAGCTACCTGGCCGAAGTGTTCGCTCGTTCATCGGACGAGCAAACTCTAGAGTGTAAAGAAGCGTCATTTACCTGTCAACCGTTCGGCGGCTACCGCCACCCGGTAACCTCTTTTGGGTTAGGGATGAGTATGGACGAATTTGCAAAAGGTGTTGACAAAGAAACGAACAGGGCTATAATGCTTGGTTAGTGACCGAGGCCTCGCCAAAGTCACTCTGTCTTCCGAATCCGTTTGTTACCTACCCGTGCCGGCCTGAATGCCGCCGCTGTCCCCCGGAGGCGCAACGTTCAGACCGGCACAGTTGCGTTTGCGACCTCTAGGCTTTCGCGGTGTCGGTTGCCGGAGCCATTCCCAGGGCCTGCTTCACATCGGCTTCGATTCGGTCGCGGGTCCCGGTCTCCTCCTTCAGAAGATTTTTTACATTTTCACGTCCCTGCCCGAGACGCTCACCCTTGTAGGAAAACCAGGCCCCACTCTTTTCGACCACGCCGTTATTCGTAGCCAGATCGAGTAGGTCTCCTTCCCTGGAAATGCCTTCTCCGTACATGATATCGAACTCAGTCTCACGGAAGGGAGGTGCGCATTTATTCTTGACGACTTTGACCCGAGTTCGATTGCCGACGACCTTATCGCCTTCCTTGATGGCTCCGATCCGACGGATGTCGAGCCGGACGCTCGAATAGAACTTGAGGGCTTTTCCACCGGTCGTCGTTTCAGGCGATCCAAAGAAGACACCGATCTTTTCTCTAAGCTGGTTGATAAAAATAAAAGTGGTCCGCGAACTCGCAACGATCGCGGTGATCTTGCGGAGTGCCTGTGACATTAACCTCGCCTGAAGGCCCGGCAGTGAGTCACCCATTTCACCATCGAGTTCAGCTCTTGGAACGAGAGCAGCGACTGAATCCACGACGATGACATCAACGCTGTTCGATCTGATAAGAGTTTCAGCGATCTCCAAGGCCTGTTCGCCTGAGTCCGGCTGCGAGATCAACAGGTCATCGATATTCACACCGAGCTTTCCTGAGTACTCAGGATCAAGGGCATGTTCGGCGTCGATGTACGCCGCGATACCACCAGAACTTTGAGCAGATGCGACGACCTGAAGTGCGAGGGTCGTTTTTCCCGAACTCTCCGGGCCGTAGATCTCAATGATCCGGCCCCGGGGCATTCCGCCCACGCCTATCGCGGCATCGAGGCTTAAGCAATTAGTCGAGATCGCGCCGGCCTCTTCGTGAGGCCTTTCGCCCAGCCTCATTATTGATCCCTTTCCGAATTTTTTTTCGATCTGCAGCAATGCGGATTCTATCGCTTTTCCTTTATCCATAGTCTTGGCTCCGGTCATTATTTAGCCGTTATCGGCAAGGATCGATCTTCAAAGATGCGCCCGAAAACAAATGATAACGCGCTTGTCCGTAAAATGCAACAGCGTTGCATGAACAAAACACGATATGTTCAACGGATAAGACAAAGTACCCGAATCCGGGCGCCGTTGCAAGGACTCAAAATGGTATCGCTCCCGGATTCCGGACGATCGACCGGGCGGCCGCGTTCTCCCGAAAGCAACCTGCTCCTCATGCGTTGAAATTCGTTGGTTTGAACGTTGCTCACGTGATAGTATCAGGCGTTGTCGCCCTTGTCGGCATCTTCAAATTTTCCCTCGCGATTCGGGCCGGCGGGCATGGTCCTCTCGGTGAGGGCGGTGGATTTTTGTCCGCGGATATTCGCTTTTATCTAGTTGATGCAAAATTCGCGATTGATCGGTCAGATACTGGACGGAAAATACCAGATCGAGCGAGAACTCGGCCGGGGCGGGATGGGCAGTGTCTATCTTGCAACGCACCTTGGGACCGAGCGGCCGGTCGCGATCAAGGTCATCGCCCCGCAGTTCATGGAACGGCCTGAGTTCGTCGAGAGATTTCGGCGTGAAGCGAAGGCAGCGGGCCGTCTTCGCCATCCGAACGTGGTTGACGTCACCGACTTCGGATTCGCGGCAACCAGGGATGGCGACGTCGCCTACCTGGTGATGGAGTATCTGGACGGCTGCACGCTCGGCGAGGTCCTTGAAGAGGAGCGAAACCTGCCCGTCAGCTGGACGCTCGATATTCTTGAGCAGGTCTGCTCGGCAGTTCATGAGGCCCATCTCCAGGGGATCATCCATCGTGACCTTAAGCCCGACAATATCTGGCTCGAGCCGAACCAGCGCGGCGGATATACGGTCAAGGTGCTTGATTTCGGTATCGCGAAGCTCGAGACCCACGAACCTTCAGATCTCCTCAGATCGGACGCCGAGGCCGGTATCCGGAGGGGCGGAGTCCAGAGTACGCGATCGATCGGCGTCGGAGCATCCGAAACGACGATACATGACAGCATCTCTCCAACCCTGTTCATCGAAGGCGCTACTGCCGTACGACAAGCCGACGATAACGGGGAACCCGGTGACCAACCGACCTTGATCCAGGACGCCGTTGAGCGGAAAGACGGGGAGACGATCGCCCTTCGTCGCGGAGCAGGTGAAGGAGATGATCCTGACAGTAACGAGACGCGGCTTTTCGGAGACGCCAATCCTCCGGCCGGAGTGCAGGGGCAGACCGAAAAAGAGAGGACGGGCAAAAACACGTCCGATCTGACCCGTGTCGGATCCGTTCTCGGGACGCCTCTTTATATGTCGCCGGAGCAGTGCCGTGGCGACAAGCTCGACGGCCGGTCGGACATTTACAGCATCGGTGTGATCGCCTACCAGATGCTTTCGGGGAATACACCGTTTCGCGGCGAATTCACCGACGTTATGGAGGCCCATCGGATCGCGGAACCGCCGCCCCTGAATGCAAAGAAGGTCCGAAAAAAATTGAGGCTTGCGGTGCTTTCCGCATTGAGGAAGGAACCGGACGAGCGGCCGCAGACGGCTGAGGCCTTCGCAACGATCCTGCGGTCGCGGTCCGAAGGCATCTTCGGGCTGCTCCGGCGCGCCGGGATGATCTATACGGAGCACATAGCGAAATTCCTCATGTTGTCGGCCTTTTTCCACTTGCCGATGATCGTTTTGACGGCGTTACTTCTTACGATCTCGATCCTTCGCGTGACCGAACAGTTGAACGACACGGCTGGCGGGGTCCTTCTCACAGTCGTCGGCCTCTTGCTGGGCCTGGCGACCGCATTCGGGGCGTATCTGATAATCGGAACCATCACGTGGATCGTCTCTCAATCACTTGCGGTGCCGCTTCGGCCGATCAAGCTGCGCTCGGCTTTGCGTGAGGCTCGGAGCAAATGGAAAAGGTTCCTCGGTACCGGGATTCTAACCACTCTGCTCCAGTTGGCGTTCGCCATCGTGACATGCGGCGTCGGGTTTCTGGTGACAAGCGTACTCTGGACACTTGTCGGGCCTGTTGTGATGATGGAAAACGTTAAGGGCTGGCAAGCCATCAAACGTTCGACCCTTCTCGTCCGGAGGTCTCTTGTGACCTCGATAGCGGCAGTTTTCATAATGTTCATCATTCCGGCGACGGTCGCGGGACTTACTTCGCTCGCGGTGAACCTTTCTGCACGGGCGATCACTAACGAGGTAAACATCAGTGAGGTCAAACCGGACGAACCGGCCTCGGCGGAATCGTCCGAGACGGCGGTACCACCGCCGGCAAACGCGAACGGATCGGAAGGCGGCTGGAACATATCATTCGGCCGTTCCCGCGGTGCCCGATTGACGGATATGGCCTCTGACACGCAAAAGAAATTGAGAGATGCGGTCCTCGAGATCCTCCTGCAGCTGATCCTGCTGCCGATGCAGATCGTTATGACGTCGTTCACGGCCATTATTGTCGCTCTCCTTTACTTAAAGACCCGGCAGGCCGGCGGCGAATCGCTCAGGGACCTGTTGGCCAGGTTCGAGGAATCGGATGAACCGCTGAAGAGGTGGCAGGCTCGCGTTCGCGATCGTCTTATTCAATCCGGTCGGGTGACAAGCCGTTCGTAGCAAATGTTCGAAGTTAGAACCACTTTCATCATCCTTGTGTTCTGCCTGTTCGCGGACCCCTTGCGAGCCGATGGTCAGGAGCTCGTCAGAAACATTCCGGTCGCCGATCGCGGCCGGGTCGAGATCGTGAATCCAAACGGCAGGGTCGAAGTTACCGCCCTGAAGGCCGCGGATGATGGTGCCGCCGCAGTATCGGTTACGTTAAGGGCCGGGTCGCCGTCCCCGATCGATGCGTCTTACATCGCGGTCACGTCAACCGTTAATTCAACAAAGATCGAGGTAAAGACGAAGAACCGGAATCAGCGGATCGACCTCGTGATCACAATTCCCGAGGAGATCGTTCTCAAGATCGAGACCGAGGCCGGCGAGGTGCTTCTTTCAGGCAAGATCCTTTCGGCCGACGTCCGGACCGACACCGGTACCATCGCTGCCGATGTTCCGCCAGAGAATATCCGTTACCTCCTTCGGTGGACGGCGTCGAGGCCGCGATTCGTGAGCGACTTCGAGTTGGAGAAGGTCCGGGAACGTTCTGCGGGCAGATTTGAGATCGCGGGTATTCATCAGGAAAAGGCCGAGATCGACGTTTCGCCGCCGGCGGCCCAGGGGAACGGATCATCCGATCCGAGGAGCAACGAGCTGACTTCGGGCGGTGAGCCGGCGAGGGCCGCGTCGCAGCCGATCAACCTTAAGTTCGAGACCTCTCGCGGGATCATCCTTTTGAACGTCCCGCCCGGCGAGGTTTCCAGCGACCTTCGCGAGCGGCCGCTTACGAACGCTGCGAAGGCCATAATCAGGAGCGGCGATTCGCTGCTGATGGAGGCGATCCGCAGGGCGGCCCCGCGTTACTACGGGGATTACCTTCGCACCCTGCCGCCGCTCAAGGTCGAACCCAGGCTTGCCGAGAGCCCACGACCCGCAAGGTTCGCCGAGGCGAGTGTAAAGGTGGCGACCGTGCGCGTCAGCGACCAGAACAACCGGGCGATCACGGGTTTGGCCGCTCAGGATTTCGAGGTCATCGAAGGCGGCGTCAAGCGGGAGGTGCTTTCGGTCAGGCCCCTGGAGTCGTCGTTCAACCTAGTTCTCCTTCTTGATGTGTCGGGCAGCATCGAGAACTACGTCGATTTCATCCGCAAGGCAGCCCGGAGCTTCGTAAACACGGTCGATGCGAGGGACCGGATAGCGATAGTCACGTTCGGTGAGGACGTGGAACAGATCGCCGAATTCTCGACCGACAAAAAGAAGCTGTCCGAATCGCTAGACACCTTCGATGCGGGCGGCCCGACGGCCTTTTATGATTCGCTCGCATACGTCCTAGCCGACACGTTAAGGCCGCTGAAGGGCGAGAGGACCGCGATCGTGGTGCTTACCGACGGCGACGACAACCGCTCGTTCCTCGCGTTCGACTCGATGTTGTCTTCGATCCAGGAGAGCGGGGCCCTGATCTATCCTTTATATGTGCCGTCGGGGCTGATCGAGGCATCGCACGCCTCGGCGATGCCGGGCGGAAGGGTCGAGGATTCGCTTCGAAGACGTTATCTCCAGGGCGAACTTACCTCGAAGGCGAAGGGTGAAGGTGCCAGACTCGCCGAAGTCTCGGGCGGCGTCTATTACCAGATCGACCAGCTTTCGCAGATCGACAAGGCCTATGAGGACATCGTGGGCCAGCTGCGAACGGCCTATGAGATCGAGTATCGTTCGGAGCTTGGCGGCGTCGACAGTGGAACGTCGCCGCGGGTCCGGATCAGGTCCCTGCGGCCGAACAGCTATGTGCATGTCCGTTCGGTCATACCCAAGTGATCGGCCCCGAACCACGTTTCTTTCAGATGGCCTGACGCCGTTTTTCAACCTATTCGATTTTCAAAGACCTAAAAACCAATGACCCGATCATTCGCCGGAAACCGCAGACGAGATCGCTTCGCGGAGTTTCGCGGCCGAGGTCGTGACCGGTTCAAGCTCCACTTCTTCCACGTTCCCGCGGACCTTTTTGCCGAAAACTGCGTTCCACGGTGGGATGACGATGGTCACGTTGCCCGAGGCCCGGGCCTGGCACGCGAGCCGGATGAACGGCTTTTCCTCGTCGGTTTGGCCGTAGCCGAAGACCTTCATCTGGCGGCGTTCGCGGTCCGACGGTGTCGAGAGTTTTTCGGCGCCGCCAAGCACTCCTACCCAGCACGTCCCGCACGAGGCCGAGGTGCACTCGATCGGCACGGGACCTTCCCAGCAGCGAGAGTCGAGTGATTGCCAGTCGCGTTCCCGGAACTTCTGCGAGGCGGACGCGATCTCTTCGTCGTTAATGACCGGGAAGCGGCCGGCGGAGCCCATCGCCTTGAAGGCGACCGAGTATTTCTTGTCCACGGTTTTCAGGAAGCCGAAAAGGCCCTGTGAATCGTCCTTCGCTCGAGCGGCGACGATCTGATCGGGCGATCCGGCCATCATGCCTTCGGCCTGTTCGGTCATTCCCGGAGCCGCCTTAAACTCGTCGAGGCCGGCCTGGACAAGCGTCATCAATCCTACGGCCGCAATGGCGGTCGTTAACGAGATCTGCGTTTTTGCGGCGGCCGAAGCCTTCGCGGCGACGGACCTGATCTCGGCTTCGAGGCCGGCGAAGGGTGCGTCGCTCTCGGCACGTTCGACGACCGACGCCTTTACAAGGGGCCAGAAACGGTGGCCGTAAAGAAAGCGGTGGGATGTGTCGATCTTATCGAGCAGGCCGAAGTCGCCCTCCATCGCGAGGCCCTTCATTGCTTCTTCGACGTTCTCGGCCGATTCCAGATAGTTAAGCAGATCGAGCGGATAAAACCGGAACCAAATCCGGACGGCGTCGCGGTCAACCTCGTGGATCTCGGGCAGGAGCGTTTCGACGGCTGACAGCCATTCGGCTTCGGTGAACTTTTCGAGGTCGGAGATAAATGCACTATTCATAAGTCTGATCTTCCTTTCGCAAAATAAACCTATATTTAAGCAAATGCAGGCCGGCGGAACAAACGCGTACGCGGCCGCCGAGGCCGATCTTCACCGCTCGTGTCCCGGGACGGCGGGGGTTGTCCCGCCGTTCGTCCGGGACATTCAAGCCGTTGAGCCATCACGAGTTACCCTCGTTTTGCACCCTTTGTCCCACTAAATTTTCAAAGAACATCTTGACGCTCTCGCGTTTTCATGTATGATATGTTGTGTCATACAACGTATATGCGGATGATACAACTGTTTGATATAAAAGTCCAGAAATTTCTCCAAAGCGGGACATGGAGCAAATGAATTGTATGAAGATGGACGTTTCGTCGGTTCCAAAGAAAGCAAACGAGTGTTTTATTGGGCAAAGGATCGTTTTACCCACGGAGTTGTTCGGGCCGTACTGGGTCTCGGGCGAAACTTCGCTGCTTTTCGGGCCACCGGGTGTCGGGAAGAGCGTTCTGGCGGTGCAGATCGGCGATGCGTTGGCACGCGGCCGGCCGATCGACGGGTTCGACGGCCCGACCCGGCGGCACAAGGTGCTGTATGCCGATCTGACGCATTCGGACATGCAGTTTCAGACGCGGTATTCGCGTTTTTCGGAGACGGGCCTTTATTTACGCAGTTTCCGCTTTGCCGAGCGGTTCTATCGCGGGCGGCCGTCGGTGGACGAAGAGCCGTTCGATTGGCTTCGGGCGAGGCTGGCCGGAGACCGGTTTGAGGCAGTGATCGTGGACGACGTCACCGCATTTCGGCGGACCCGCGACGGTGCCGGCGAGGCCGCGGATCTGATGCGGCGGCTTGCCCGGCTGAGGGATGAGTTCCGGGTTTCGATGCTGGTGCTCGCCCCTTCCGATGCGCCGCCGCGGGACAGGCCGATCAGCGAGGTGCAATTGCGGCGTTCACGCTCGCTCTTGGCCGCCGCGGACCGGGCGTTCGCGCTGGATCCGTTGCCGGAACACCCTGATAAAAAACGGCTTACGGGAATTCGAAACTGCGGCGGGCGCAAGAGCCGGGGCGGCTCCGTTGTCCCGGCCGGGAGCACAAAGCAGAGAAACGACGGCATGGTCGCGTTCTGCTTCAATGAACATCGCGTTTCGAGGCTCGATCCCGCTACCCGCGAACTGGTCCGCCGCATCACCGATTTGCGCCAAAACGGGACATCGTTTCGACAGATCGCCAAAGAATTACAGATCTCAAAAACCCGCGCGGCCCGCCTCGCCGGCAGGTGAGGCCGTTCCGTGCTCGCGGATCGATCGGGCGAGGAAGAAGAACCTATCCACGAAATCCACAAAACAGCACGAAAAAGACAAGAATTTTTGGTCCGCCGGCAAGGGTTAGGGCGATCGAGCCCGAGCGGTCTTGATGGTCGCCAACGGCGACGGATAATAAAGCCTAGGGTGGAATGAGCGGCAGCGAATGGAACCCTAGGACATCGAGCGTTCCGATTTTCCTCGCTGTAGGCGAGGCATATAGCGCGAATTATTCGTCGCCTACAGCGACGGGGTTCTCTGGTGATTGCGGCCTAGGGTTTCGCCGGGAGACGGCTCAACCCTAGGCTTTAATATTTGTCGCCGATGGTGACGGACGTTTTGATGCGGCGGCATAGCCGCCTGCGTAGAGTTGCACCTGGCCGGAAAGGCAGAGCCTTTCCGCACATCGGCGGGCGGAGCCCGGGCCGGAAGGATGACGGATGACGGATGAAGGATGAGGGAGGAAGGATGAAGGATGAGGGATGGGCAAAGGGGCCGGGAGGGTTTTGAGAAATACGTATTGCTATTTTCGCCGCTTAATGACACACTATCGCCATCAATCCTACTCTCGCGTCGGTAAAATCGATGCGCTTGGCCCTAACGGTTTTCGGATAAGTTTGAGAGCAGGCCCTATTTGGACAGCAGAAGTGGCTCTCAGTTGAGTTTTTTGAGTATCCGAAATCCGGTCTTTAGTGCGTCAGCAAAAAGCCCCGATCTCTACAGCTTCTCAAGCATGCCCGGACAGCCGGGTAAGGAAATTAATTTAATGTCAATGAAACTTTATGTAGGGAATCTTTCCTTCAATACGTCTAACCAGGACCTTACGGAACTTTTTAGTGAGATCGGGACGGTTGAATCGGCCAATGTGATCGAGGACCGCGAAACGGGCCGCTCGCGCGGATTCGGGTTCGTCGAGATGGCTTCAAAGGAGGAGGGCGAGAACGCGATCGCGCAGCTGAATGGAAAAGAGGTTGACGGCCGCGAGCTTAAGGTAAACGAGGCGAAGCCGCAAGAGAACCGCGCGGCGGCGGACGCGGCGGCTACGGCAATCGCGGCGGAAACCGGGGCGGCGGAGGTGGCTACTCCGGCGGACGCGGCGGCTACGGAAAGTCTGGCTGGTAGGTTTTAGGTATTCGGTCTTTGGTCTTTGGTCCTGGAGAGGGAGTTTCGGGTCCCGAGCTCCAAATTTCAAGTTCCAAAGACCAAAAACTAAAGGCCGAAAGGCACGAACCGAAAACCAAGCAGTCAAGAGACCCGAATCCGACGTTTTCCCCGGAGGTATCCAATGGCCAATAATCCCGTTACGATGGCGCGCCGCCATGTGCTGGGCGATCTGAATTATCGCTGCGAGCCGGTGCAGAACGTGCCCGTATTCCTTGACGACACGGACGGCGAGACGCTCGGCTTCGTCGACGAAAGCCTCGGCAAGTATGCCGATGCGATCACATTCCACCTTGAGGACGACCCTTGCAAAAAGCTGGCGACAGGCCAGTTCACTTATTCCTTCGAATATGACTATGCCGATGACACCGACACGGCATCGCCCTCGAAACGAAGGATCAAGCTCAGTTCGATCACGCTGATCTCGCGGAAGGGCTATGAAAAACCCTTGCCGCGGCGTGCGGCCGCCGCGAACGGTAAGGCCGCCGAAGCAGCTTCCTGACCTATTGGGCAGGGAACGGTTACTTTCCCGACAGTCATGCGGACGCCGCAACCCCGCGCGTTCGCCATTTAAATGAAAATTTTGCTTTACAACCCGGACAACGGGGTGACGCGCAATTTCATGCCGCATCTGTGGATGTTTCTGCTTCAGGCATTGACACCGAAAGAGCATGAGGTGGTGCTGATCGACGGGAACGCCAAAGCGATGACGCGTGCCGAGCTCGTCCGCTTTTGCCGCGAAGAAAACATCGGGCTGGTCGGCATCGGGGCGATGACGCGGATGGTCGCCCGTGCTTATCTGGTGGCGGACGCTCTTCGCGAGGCCGGCATCAAGGTCGTGATGGGCGGGCCGCATGTGACGGAGTGCCCGGACGAGGCCTTGGGGCGTGACGGCGGACCGCGTCATGCGGATGCCGTCGCGCTCGGCGAGGCCGACGCGACATGGCCGAAGATCGTTGAGGACGCGGCGAACGGCCGGCTGAAAGAGGTCTATCAGCCGGAGATCGACGAGAAGGGCAACGATATAAAACCCGGATTGCAGGAGTATCCTCATATTCCCTGGGAAACGCTCGACCTGGAGCAGTTCAGCCTTGTTCCGAAGATCTTCAGGCCGCTGCTTTCGAGGTTCGGGAGCGGGTGGGGCAAGTTCTTCGTTGTCCCGATCGAGACCGGCCGCGGATGCCCGTACGGCTGCGAATTCTGCACGGTGACTGGCTTTTTCGGCGATTCGATCCGGTTCCGGACGAACGAGAGCGTCGTCGAAGAGCTGCTCAGGCTGAAGGCCAGGGCGGCGAAGGAAAAGGGCCAGATCGCGGTCTTCTTTATAGATGACAACCTCGCGATCAATAAGAAGCGGCTGAAATCGCTGCTGCGGGACGTGATCGCTGCCAATGCGCAGCTGCCGTGGGTGGCCCAGATCAGCGCGAATTTGCTCGAGGATGAAGAACTTGTCGACCTGATCGCCGAATCGGGCGGTCGCTGGATATTCATCGGGATGGAGTCGATCGACCCGGCCAACATGGCGGACGTCAATAAAAATTTCTCCAAGCCCGCGAATTACAAGTCCGTGCTGGACGGCCTCGCACGCCGGAACATCTACGCGATCACATCGTTCATCTTCGGGATGGACAACGACACGGTCGGCGTGGGCGGCCGGACGGTGGACGAGATCGAGAGCTGGGCCCCCGGACTGCCGGTGTTCGGCCAGTTGACGCCCTTTCCCGCGACTCCTCTCTATGAACGGCTTCAGAAAGCAGGCCGTCTTGAGAGGCCGAAGCACTGGCTCGATTTTGCTCAGTTCGTGATGGCCCATAAGCCGGCGAAGATGACCATCGAGGAAGCGAGGCAGGAGACGATCGGGGCATGGGCCCGTTCGTACAGCCCGGAGCGGAATCTCGCGGCCGTTCAGTCGATCCCCGACGCCCCGATACAAGCCCGCATCAGCCACCTGGTCGCCCGACTCTTTTTCCGCGGAATTTACTTTCCGCAGATGGGTACGCGTGCCTGGCTCAAACTCCTTTTCCAGAATCGCCGATGCATCATCGGATTAACCCGCGAAGGCATCGCGGCGTGGCGTGCGTCGCGAAAACGCCGCCAGCCGATCTCCGTAATTCCAGAGGTTCCGGAAGAAACGACCGCCACTATGTCCCGATAATTTCAAATAATTTCCTCCTTTTAATTTAGTTGCGCAAAAAACTCCCTGGGCCTCGTCTCAAGAACTTGGGCGTGCAGGATGCCGGGCAGATCTATCGTCCGGCGGGTTTCCAAAATGGCCGCCTGAGAACAGGAGAACATCATGGTAATGGTTTGCAACCGATTCGGGGAGTGCAGCAGCAGGCCCGATCCGACGGTCAAAAACACGCAATTGGTAACGCTCACGGGGTCTGTCGGCCGGAACGGCCGGAACCTTCGGGACGACGTTTCGCAGATCCAGGACGCTCTGAACCGGGTCGGCCCTTCGAACGGCGGTCCGGTCATTAAGCTCGTCGTGGACGGGTTTGTCGGCCCGAAAACGGTCAGGGCGATCGAAGATTTCCAGCGAACGCAGTTCCCGGGCAAGTTCCCGGACGGCCGAGTCGATCCCGGCCAGAGGACCGTCGGCCGTCTTAACGAGCTGCTGGTGGCCCCGCCTACGTTCAACGACGAGATGGTCCCCGCGTTTGGCGGTGTCCCGAGCTTCAATAACCAGATCGTCCCCGCTTTCGGGAACGGCTTTGCCCCGCAGGGCGGTCAACACGGGTTTGTGCAGGCGTCCTTCGTGCCGCCGCCGGTGACGACCGACGCCCAAATGACGCTTGCGGAACGGCACGCCCAGGATGCCGAAAAGAGGCTTACGGCGGCCATCAAGCGGATGAATCAGGCGGTCACCGCCATGGGCAAGAAGGTCAGGACCGCGAAGGAACAGGAGCTTGTCCGCGAGATCAACTGGCATTTCAAGGCGAATGCCGACCCGAACCCGACCCAGCACATGACGAAGGTCTCGACCGTTCTGGCGACGATGCTGGCGGCGATCAAAGAACATAATCTCGGGACCCGAACGATCCTGAGGAAGGGCGCCCCGCCGCCGGCCGATCCGAACGCGATCGCATGGGCCTATCTGGGCGGATGGACGTCGAACAAGATGGAGGAGAAGTTCATCACCATCACGCCGATGTTCATGACCCAGCTTTCGCTGGTGATCGTCCACGAACTTGCCCATTTCTGCGGCGGCAACAAGTCGTCAGGCAAGGACATCGTCCACCGTGCGTCGCCCGACCCGTTCCCGACCGGAACAAAGCGCGAGGACGGCAGCACCAATTACCGTGATATGCCTCCGTTCCACGCAAGGACCAACGTTTACTCGTACACCGTCTATTGCTACCCCGAGCGGCCGGAGTTTAAGGTGCCCTCGACCGTCTGATAAACCGTGAGATCGGCCGAGGCCATCCCCGAACTTCCTTAGTTTCGCGATCTTTACCGTTCGTGTCCCGGGACGGCGGAGGGTTGTCCCGGCCGGGAGCACAAAGCAGAGAAACGACGGCATGGTCGCGTTCTGCTTCAATGAACACCGCGTTTCGACGCGCGATCCCGCGACCCGCGAACTGGTCCGCCGCATCACCGATTTGCGCCAAAACGGGACAACGTTTCGACAGATCGCAAAACAACTGCAGATCTCAAAGACCCGCGCCGCCCGCCTCGCGGGCCGGTGAGGTTGTTCCGGGCTCGCGGTTCGATCGGGCCAGGAAGAAGAATTTATCCGCGAAAAACACGAAACGGCACGAAAAAGACAAGAATTTTTGGTCCACCGGCAAGGGTCAGAGCGATCGGGCCTGAGCGGTTTTGATGGTCGCCAACGGCGACGGAAGTCAGTACCGAGAGCGGTAGCAAATGGATTGTCGCCAAGGGCGACGGATATTAAAGCCTAGGGTGGAATGAGCGAAGGCGAATGGGACGTCGCCAACGGCGACGGATAATACAGAGAGTAGGGTGAAGTGAGTGATAACGAATGGATCGTCGCCAACGGCGACGGATATTAAAGCCTAGGGTGGAATGAGCGGTAGCGAATGGAACCCTAGGACATCGAGCGTTCCATTTTTCCTCGCTGTAGGCGAGGGATATAGCGCGAATTATTCGTCGCCTACAGCGACGGGGCGTGCTTCGCTTCGCGACCTAGGGTTTCGCCGGAAGGCGGCTCAACCCTAGGCTTTAATATTTGTCGCCGTTGGCGACCCCGAAAAATCAGCGTGGTTTGCGACCCGATTAAATATATTGCCGGCGGCGAGGGCTTTGCCTATACGTGTTATTCGTCGCCTACAGCGACGAGGCGTTGTTTGCTTCCTGACCTAGGGTTTCGCCGGAAGGCGGCTCAACCCTAGGCTTTAATATTTGTCGCCGTTGGCGACCCCGAAAAATCGACGTGGTTTGCGCCCCGATAACATATATCGCCGTTTGTAAGGGATTTTCCTATACGTGTTATTCGTCGCCTACAGCGACGGGGTGTATTTGGCTTCGCGACCTAGGGTTTCGCCGGGAGGCGGCTCAACCCTAGGCTTTAATATTTGTCGCCGTTGGCGACGAGATCCGGAGCGGTCGCTCCAGTCCATACCGCTCCAGGTACGGACCCGGGGGCGGATGCCTTCAATTACAGCCGGGAACTGATTCAGTTTGAAGTGACGAAATACTAATGGGCTGGCTCAAGCGTGCTAGAATTTTCCTATGAAACGCCATTTGTTAGGCATTGCATTTTTCATCCTCGCTCTCATAGTTAGCTACAACCTTATTTGGTACCTCGACCTTTGTAATCATCCTTAGGTTATTTGCTGCAATTGACCATACCGCGGGGGCTTGACACCGTACCCTGAAATTCATAATATCTAAAGTTTCGGACTTTGGGGTCTGGGCTGTATTTGGGCTCGGGTGACGGGCTCGGCAGTAGATATTTGAAAGCTTTAACAGGAATTGTAGCGTAAAGGGCGTCGAACCAACGGCGTCTGGGATAAGGCTTAACGGCCCCACCCGCTACCGCAGGTGGTACTGACCTAATGTGCCACGCTACAGCAAAGTTTGAGCTTTTAGGAGAAGCAAGCCTTTACTTACGGTAGGGGCCGCTGACAGTAACCAATCACTAAATCAACCAGCGTGTGCTGCTTGAGCTAACTGCCGGAAATCTTCCGAGCAAGAGTCAGGTGATGCGGGAGTTTTGTTTTAAAGAGGGTGGTTATTTGCAGGTTCACCACCCCGTCAGCCGAAGCGGCTGACACCCCTCCTTAGACAAGCAGGGGAGTTGAAGAAGGGGAGAACCACCCCGTCTGCTCGCAAAAGATGCGAGCATCCACCCCTCCTTCGTAAGGAGGGGAGCATGAGAGAAGAATATGCCGACGATCAATCAGTTAGTTCGCAAGGGACGAGAGAGGGTCAAGTATAAGACGGCGAGCCCGGCTTTGCAGGCGAATCCGCAGAAACGCGGCGTTTGCACGCGTGTTTACACGCAGACGCCGAAAAAGCCGAACTCGGCACTGCGTAAGGTAGCCCGCGTGCGGCTGACCAACCAGATCGAGGTTACTACTTATATACCCGGCATCGGCCACAACCTGCAGGAGCACTCGATCGTGCTCATCCGCGGCGGCCGCGTGAAGGACCTCCCCGGCGTGCGTTACCACATCGTCCGCGGAACGCTTGACGCTTCGGGCGTCGCGAACAGGAACCAGGCCCGGTCGAAGTACGGGGCGAAGAGGCCGAAGGGGAGCAAGTAGGAATTATGAATGATGAATTATGAATGCTGAATAAGCGGCGATTCATGATTCATCATTCCGGATTCATCATTTTGACTTATGGCTAGACGAAGAGTTGCAGCAAGGCGAGAGATACTGCCGGATCCGATCTATAACAGCACGATCGTGACCAAGTTCATCAACGGCATGATGTGGGCGGGCAAAAAGTCCGTGGCCGAGCAGATCTTTTACGGCGCGATGGACAAGATCGCCGAAAAGACCGGCGAAGAACCGCTGAAGGTGTTCAAGAAGGCGCTTGAGTCGGTGGCCCCGGCTCTGGAGGTCAAATCGCGGCGTATCGGCGGTGCGACGTACCAGGTGCCGCTCGAAGTGAGCAAAGACCGCCGGAACACGCTCGCGATCCGCTGGATCGTGACCAACGCCCGCAACCGCAGCGAAAAGACGATGACCGACCGGCTGGTCGGCGAGCTGCTCGATTCACAGTCAGGCCGCGGCGGTGCGGTTAAGAAAAAGGACGACGTCCACCGCATGGCCGAAGCGAACAAGGCGTTCGCGCATTTTAGGTTTTAGTGAATCGTGAATCGTGAATCGTAAATCGAATGCGGCCGCACAGAAATTTGGATGTATGGAAAAAAGCGGTCGAGTTTACGGTTGAGGTTTACAGGGTCACCGATACGTTTCCGAAGGACGAGAGATTCGGATTGACAAGTCAGATTCGCCGGGCTGCGGTTTCGATAGCCGCAAACATTGCAGAGGGCGCCGGGCGGAAATCGGACAGAGACTTTTTAAGGTTCTTGTCGATGGCGCAAGGCTCGGCAAGCGAGGTTGAAACAGAGATCGTTATCGCACACCAACTGACATACCTTGATGACGGGGTTGTTGAGGGGTTGGGGGCGAAACTGGATGACATAGGACGAATGATCACGGGGTTGTGCAACCATTTGTCCAAACGGATCGCCGATCGCGATTGACGATTTACGATTCACGATTTACAAGCAAAATGGCTTCGATAAGCTTAGACAAATACCGAAATATCGGGATCATGGCCCACATCGACGCGGGCAAGACCACGACGACCGAGCGCGTCCTTTTCTATACGGGCGTTTCGCACAAGATCGGCGAGGTCCACGAAGGCACCGCGACGATGGACTGGATGGAGCAGGAGCAGGAGCGCGGAATTACGATCACGTCCGCGGCGACGACCTGTTTCTGGAAGCGCAACGGCACCGAACACCGCATCAACATTATTGATACGCCCGGCCACGTCGATTTTACGATGGAAGTTGAACGCTCTCTTCGTGTTCTTGACGGGGCCGTCGCCGTTTTTGACGGCGTCGCGGGCGTCGAGCCCCAATCGGAGACGGTTTGGCGGCAGGCAGATAAATACGGCGTTCCGCGTATCTGCTTTATCAATAAACTGGACCGTGCGGGCGCTTCCTTTGAGAGAAGTTTTAACTCGATCCTGAACCGGCTGGGCGCGAACGCGGTTGCATTGCAGATCCCCATCGGCGAGGAAGACCGGCTGAAAGGCGTGGTCGACCTGATCGCGATGAAGGGCCTGATCTGGAACGACGAGACCAAGGGGGCCGAGTACGAGGTCGGCGAGATCCCGGCCGATCTGGTCGATTCCGCCAAAGAATGGCGCGAGAAGCTGGTCGAGGCCGTTTCGAGCATCGACGACGACCTAATGGTCAAGTTCCTCGAGGGCGAGGAGATCTCGGAAGACGAGATCCGTGCCGCTTTGAGAAAGGGCACGACCGAGTTGAAGATCGTTCCGGTCGTGACCGGGTCCGCATTTAAGAACAAGGGCGTGCAGACGCTGCTCGACGCAGTCGTCGATTACCTCCCGTCGCCGCTCGACGTTCCCGCCATCGAAGGCACAAACCCGAAAACAGACGAAGTCGAAACCCGCGAGGCGGATCCGAAAGCACCGTTTTCGGGCCTCGTGTTCAAGCTGATGGCCGATAAGCACCTGGGCCAGCTGGCCTTTGTGCGTATTTATTCGGGCACGGTTTCTTCGGGGTCTTACGTTTACAACACGATCAAGAACACCAAGGAACGCGTCGGACGTCTGATGCTGATGCACGCGAACAAGCGTGAGGATCTTGAGAAGGCTTCGGCGGGTGAGATCGTCGCGATCGGCGGCATGAAGAACGTGACCACCGGCGACACGATCTCGGCCGAGGACAAGCACATCATCCTCGAGTCGATGGAGTTCCCGGATCCGGTCGTCCGCGTGGCCGTCGAGCCGAAAACGCGTGCCGACCAGGACAAAATGGGTGTCGCGCTTAACCGCCTCGCTCAGGAAGACCCGTCGTTCCAGGTTTCGACCGATCACGAAACGGGTCAGACGATCATCGCCGGGATGGGCGAGCTCCACCTTGAGATCATTGTCGACCGGATGAAGCGCGAGTTCGGCGTCGAGGCGAACGTCGGTAAGCCGCAGGTGGCGTACCGCGAAACGATCACGATGCCGGCACCGGGCAAGGAGATCTTCAAGAAGCAGTCGGGCGGCCGCGGCCAGTTTGGCCACGTCGAACTCGAGATCGAACCGGCTCCGGGCGAGGGCTACGTTTTCGAGGACAAGATCACGGGCGGTGCGATTCCGCGTCAGTTCATCAAGCCGGTTTCGGAAGGTATCCAGGACGCGATGCGCCGCGGATTCCTGGCCGGATACGAGTTGGTCGATATCAAGGCGTCGCTGGTTTTCGGGTCGTATCACGAGGTGGACTCGGACGAGCGTTCGTTCCACATCGCTGGCTCGCTGGCGTTCCAGGATGCATTGAAGAAAGCAAAGCCGATCCTTCTCGAGCCGATAATGAAGGTCGAGGTCGTGACGCCGGAAGAGTATATGGGCTCGGTCAACGGCGACCTTAACCGCCGCCGCGGGCAGATCGAAAAGATGGAACCGCGTCCGGGCAATGTTTCGGTAGTGACGGCTTTCGTGCCGCTGTCGGAGATGTTCGGTTATACGACCGATCTTCGGTCTGCGACACAGGGACGGGCGACGTCGTCGATGCATTTCGAACGTTACGCGGAGGCTCCGCGAAACGTTGCCGAAGAGATCATCGCGAAGGTGAAGGGAGCGAGCAGTTAGGTCTTTGTAATGCCGGTCATTAGCAGATTTCTAGGAATAGTTATCGCGATGTACTGGAATGATCACGCTCCGCCGCATTTCCACGCGAAGTACGGTGAGCACGAGATCAAGGTGTTTTTGAACGATGGCGAGGTGGAAGGCAGTTTCCCGCGGCGGGCTCTTAAGCATGTACTTGAGTGGTACGAGTTGCACCGGGAAGAGTTGTTGGTCAACTGGCAACTGTGTGAGCGGAATGAGGCGCCGAACCCGATCGAGCCATTGGAGTAGATGATGTTGGTGCATGTAGTTGATGCGAAATACGTTGACGGTTACCGGATAGAGGTTTCCTTCAACGACGGAAGGAAAGGCATCGCGGATCTAAGCGAGGCGTTGCGCGGACCGGCGTTTGAAAGTCTGAAGGACAAATCTGAATTTCAGAGATTTGTCGTCGATAAAGGGACGGGGGGGGGGGGGGGGGGGGGGGGGCGAATACATTTACTTTCAGGCATTCCGAAACGACCGTGAACTGCAGGAAAGATTTAGAAAGTGGGGTTACCTTAACAATTAATATTTTGAGGAACGAGAAACTATGAGCAAGGAAAAATTCGACCGGTCCAAGCCGCATGTGAACATTGGGACGATCGGGCACGTTGATCACGGGAAGACGACATTGACGGCGGCGATCACGAAGGTGATGTCGAAGCACAATCCGAAGATGGTGTTCAGGTCGTTCGACAGTATTGACAATGCACCGGAGGAGAAGGCTCGGGGCATCACGATCGCGACGGCACACGTTGAGTACGAGACGCCGAACCGGCACTATGCGCACGTTGACTGTCCGGGGCACGCCGACTATGTGAAGAACATGATCACTGGAGCGGCGCAGATGGACGGGGCGATCCTTGTTGTTGCGGCGACGGACGGCCCGATGCCGCAGACACGGGAGCACATCCTGCTTGCGCGTCAGGTGGGCGTGCCGGCGATGGTCGTGTTTATGAACAAGGTGGACATGGTCGATGACCCGGAACTGCTCGAGCTTGTCGAGATGGAGATCCGCGAGCTTCTTTCGAGCTATGAGTTCCCGGGAGACGACATCCCGGTCGTGCAGGGTTCGGCCCTGAAAGCTCTCGAAGGCGATGCCGCATGGGAGCCGAAGGTCGATGAGCTGATGCAGGCTGTGGATGACTACATCCCGACGCCCGAGCGCGAAACGGACAAGCCGTTCCTGATGCCTGTGGAAGACATCTTCACGATCCAGGGACGCGGCACGGTGGCGACGGGAAGGATCGAGCGCGGGACGATCAACGTCAACGAGCCGGTCGAGATCGTTGGGATCCGCCCGACGCGCAACTCAGTGGTCACGGGCGTGGAGATGTTCAAGAAGCTGCTTGACAGTGGGATGGCCGGAGACAATGTGGGGCTGCTGCTCCGCGGTGTTGAGCGGAAAGAGATCGAACGCGGTCAGGTGATCGCAAAGCCGGGCTCGATCACGCCGCACACGAAGTTCAAGGCCGAGGCGTACGTTCTGACCAAAGAAGAAGGCGGACGCCACACCCCGTTCTTTACGGGCTACCGTCCGCAGTTCTACTTCCGGACAACGGACGTGACGGGCGTTGCACACCTTCCGGCCGGGGTCGAGATGGTGATGCCGGGCGACAACATCCAGATGGAGATCGAGCTTATTGCTCCGATCGCGATGGAGAAGGGCCTGAGGTTCGCTATCCGCGAAGGCGGCCGGACCGTCGGAGCCGGAACGGTGTCGGAGATTGTTGAATAGAGTTTGGAGTCCCGGCTTTAGCCGGCTGTAACGAAGGCCGCCTGAAGGCGGGACTCAAAACGAAAGAATATGCTTAACGAGAAAATTCGCATCAAGCTGAAAGCCTACGATCACCGCGTGCTGGACCAGTCCACGCAGGAGATCGTCGATACGGCGAAGCGGACCGGGGCGAGGATAGCGGGGCCGATACCGCTTCCGACGGTCAAGAACAAATGGACCGTCCTTCGCTCGCCGCACGTCGACAAGAAATCGCGCGAGCAGTTCGAGATCCGGACGCACAAACGATTGATGGATATCCTCGATCCGACGGCGGAGACGGTCGATGCATTGATGAGGCTCGACCTGCCGGCGGGGGTGGATGTCGAAATAAAGGCTTTTGGGAAAAGCTAGTTTGCCGAGTTGGCTGAGTTACAGAGTTACAGAGTTCGAGGAACTCTAGATATCACTCTGGAACTCTGGAACTCTGAAACTCAGGTACTTAGATATGATCAGCGGAATCATTGGCAGAAAACTTGGGATGACGCAGCTCTTTGCCGAAGACGGCACGGTAACACCGGTGACCGTTATCAAGGCGGGGCCGTGCGTTGTCGTTCAGACGAAGAGCGCGAGTGGGAGCGACGGCTATAACGCCGTTCAGCTTGGCCTTGTAGAAGATAAGGCGATCAAGCTGAAGAATGTTTCGAAACCGCTTCGCGGCCACTTTGAGAAGACGGGCGGCGGGATCCCACCGACGCGGATACTCAAGGAGATCCGCCTCAGCGGTGAGCCGGAGGCCGCCGTCGGCGACCAGGTGAAGGTCGACGTTTTTGCGGACGGCGACAAGATCGAGGTCGTCGGCAAATCAAAGGGCAGGGGTTTTGCCGGCACAGTAAAACGTCACAATTTTTCAAGGGGCCCCGAGACCCACGGTTCGATGAACGTTCGGTCGCCCGGTTCGATCGGCCAGTCGGCCTATCCGTCGCGGGTCATCAAGGGCACGCGATCGTCCGGCCACATGGGCGATGCCCAGGTGACCGTAAAGGGTTTGACGGTCGCACGCGTTGACGCCGAGAACAATTTGCTGATGGTCCGCGGTGCCGTACCGGGAGCGAATGGGAGCTTGGTTGTAGTAAGGAAATCATAGTTCCTAGTGACGAGTGGCAAGTGACAAGTGACGAGTTCATTGCACATCACTCGCAAACGGGGCCCGAAAGGGGGGGGGGAAGGCCCCGAACTTACGAAAACTTAACACTCGTCACTCGCCACTAATCACTGAGGAAAAGATTATGCCTACCGTAAAGGTTCGCAATTTGAAGAATAAGGAAGTCGGCGAGGTCGAGCTGCTGGACTCGGTATTCGGCGTCGAGCTGAACGAACCGCTGATCCATGCCGCGGTGGTGAATTTCCGCGCGAACGGCCGCCAGGGCACTTCGGCGACGAAGACCCGCGGCAACGTGTCGGGATCGGGCCGCAAGCTCTGGAAGCAGAAGGGAACGGGCCGTGCGCGTATCGCGTCGCTTCGCTCGCCGCTGTGGAAGGGCGGCGGAAACGTCCACGGGCCGCAGCCGCGCGACTGGTCGTACCAGATGCCGAAGAAAATGCGGCGGGGTGCACTGCGTTCGGCATTGTCGGAAAGGCTTCGTGAAGGGAACCTGATCGTGATCGACGAATTCACGTTCGCGAACCCGAAGACGAAGGAATTCCTGAGCGCGATGGGCGGGCTGGCGCTTGCCGAAGACAAGAAAGGCGTGAAGATGCTGATCGTCGATTCGCTTGATAATGCGAACCTGGTCCTTTCGTCGCGGAACGTCGAGAAGACGAAGGTCACGAACAGCTTCGGGCTGAACATTTACGACATTCTTTATCACGAGAAGCTTCTTATCTCGAAAACGGCGGTTGAAGAGCTGAACTCGCTGCTCGACCCGAAGCGCGAGGGCACGAAGGAAAAGGAAGAAGCCCCGGCGAAAAAGGCAGGTAAGCAGAAGGCAGAAGGCGGTGAGGCCGAAGAAAAGCCGGCCAAGGCGAAGAAGGAAGCCGCCGCGGCCGAAGAAGAAAAGGCCGCAAAGCCGAAGAAGGAAGCTGCCCCGAAGAAAGAGGCGAGCGAAGAGAAGCCGGTCAAGAAGGCCAAGCCTGTAAAGGAAGAGGCGGAAGTGACCGAGAAGGAGGCGGCGGACAATGAGTGAATTCAGCGTTTGGGAAGTGCTTAAATCGCCGGTCGTAACGGAAAAGAGCGTGATCCTCAAAGAGGATTCGACCGAAGAGGACAACGGCCGCAAGACTGGCCAGGTGCTCACGTTCAGGGTCGACCTGGGGGCCAGAAAGCCCGAGATCAAGAAGGCTATCGAAGAGATCTTCAACGTTAAGGTCGCTTCGGTTCGGACCGTGAATTACGAGGGCAAAGAAAAACGCCGCGGAAGACAGGTCGGCCGCCGGCCGAACTGGAAGAAAGCGTACGTGACGCTCAAGAAGGGCGAGCCGATGGTGGATTACGCGGAGGCCATTTAATTGATGAATCGTAAATCGTAAATAGAGTCTCTATTCACGATTGACGATTAAATATCACGCAAGAATTATGGGAATCAAGAGATTAAAACCGACATCGCCGGCACGACGGTATCAGACTTATCTGACCCGCGACGAGCTGACGCCGGGAGCAGTACCCGAAAAATCACTGCTCGAACCAAAGAAAAGGATCTCGGGCCGCAATTCGGACGGACGTATCACGATCCGCCGCCGCGGCGGAGGCCATAAGCGGCACTACCGGATCATTGATTTCAAGCGTGATAAGGCCGGCATTCCGGGCCGCGTTTCGCAGATCGAATACGATCCGAACCGCTCGGCGCACATCGCCCTGATCACGTATCTTGACGGCGAAAAGCGTTACATCCTGGCCCCGGTCGGGATCAAGGTCGGAGCGTCGATATTGAGCGGCGAGGACGCGGACATCCTGCCGGGAAACGCGCTGCCGATCAAGAACATCCCGCTCGGCACCGAGGTGCACAACATCGAGCTGAGGCCCGGAAAAGGCGGGCAGCTTGTCCGCTCGGCGGGCGGGTTCGCGCAGATCATCGCAAAGGACGGCGATCATGCTCAGTTGAGGATGCCTTCGGGCGAGGTGCGGAAGATCCCGGTGGTTTGCTATGCGACGGTCGGGCAGGTTGGCAATACCGAGCACGAGAATGTCAGCCTGGGCAAGGCGGGACGCTCGCGTTGGATGGGTAAACGGCCGAAGGTACGCGGCGTCGCCATGAACCCGGTCGATCACCCGCACGGCGGCGGCGAGGGCAAGACCTCCGGCGGCCGCAACCCGGTGACGCCCTGGGGACAGCCGACACGCGGATACAAGACGCGCCGGAACAAACGCACGAGCAATATGATCGTGAAAGACCGAAGGAGAAAATGATGAATGGTGAATGCTGAATGATGAATTCGACATCATTCTGCATTCCGCATTCCGCATTCTGAATTTGAATTATGCCTCGTTCATTAAAGAAAGGACCGTACATCGACCTGAGCATCGTGAAGACGCTGAACCGGATCTCGGCGGGCGGGAACAAGCCGCCGGCGATCAAGACGTGGTCGCGGCGTTCGACGATAACGCCGGACATGGTCGGGCTCACGTTCGGCGTCCACAACGGCAAACGCCACATCCCGGTCTTTGTGACCGAGAACATGGTGGGCCACAAGCTTGGGGAATTCTCGCCGACCCGGCTGTTCAAGGGGCACCCGGGGACGAAAGCGGAGAAGATGGCCAAAAGGAAGTAGTAAATCGTGAATCGTAAATCGTAAATAGGAAAATAGTTTCTTCACGATTGACGATTCACAATTCACGATTCACAAAACAATGGAAGCGATAGCAAAGACCAAATTTTTGAAGGGCTCGCCGAGGAAGGCTCGGCTTGTGATCGACCTGATCAGGGGCCGGAATGTCTCGCAGGCTTTGTCGATCCTGAAGTTCACGGACAAGCGGGCGGCGGGGCCGATCAAGAAGACGCTTCAGTCGGCGATCGCCAACGCGACGTACGTGGCCGAGCAGCAGAACATCGCCATCGACCCGGACGACCTGTGGGTGAAGACGTGCTTTGTCGATATGGGCCCGACGAAGAACCGGCGGCGAATGAGGCCCGCTCCGCAGGGGCGTGCGTACCGCGAGCAGCGTCACTATTGCCACATCACCATCCAGGTCTCGAGCGAGGATATGCCCAAGACCGAAAAGGAATTGAGGGCCGAGGCTGCGAAGGCGAAGAAGGCCGAAGGCGGGGAAACGGCAAAGGTAAAAAGCAAAAAGGCCAAAGCCGCCGAGCCGAAGAAGGAAACGAAGAAAGCCAAGGCGGATGAGGTTGAAACGGCCGCAGCAGACGCTCCGGAGACCCCGGAGGTCGAGACGGTCGTGACCGAAACGCCGGCTGCAGAGAATATCGAAGCGGCCGCGGCCGAAGCGGACGCACAGGTGGCCGATGCAAAGAACGCTTCGACCCACGCGGAGGCTCACAGCAAGGAAACGAAGCCGGCCGACGCGGCGCAGCTGAAGATAAACGAGGAACTGGAACGGCAGTAGTGGAATTTGCGATTTGCAATTTGCGATTTTCGATCTGAAAGCCGCAATCGCAAATCGAAGATCGAAGATCGCAAATAATTTATGGGACAGAAAGTACATCCTTACGGATTCAGGGTCGGTTACAACAAGGACTGGCATTCTCATTGGTATTCGAAACACGATTTCGCCAAGTTCCTTGCCGAGGACCTGCAGCTAAAGCGCGACCTGAAGAAGAAATTCGCGGGCGGCGGAGTTTCGCACGTCGATATCGAGCGTGCGGCGACCCGGTTGAAGATCATTATCTATACCGCACGCCCGGGAATCATCATCGGCCGCAAAGGGTCTGAGATCGAGAAGCTGCGTGAGGACCTGGCCCGGCAGACCGGACGCGAGGTGCTGATCTCGATACAGGAGATCCGCCATCCCGAACTGAACGCACAGCTCCAGGCGGAAAAGATCGCCCAGCAGCTTGAAAAGCGAATCGCGTTTCGCCGTGCGATGAAAAAGACGATGGAAGAATCGCAGCGGTTCGGTGCACAGGGCATCAAGGTGATGGTCGCCGGCCGGCTGAACGGTGCCGAGATCGCCCGGACCGAATGGTCGCTGCAGGGGCGGCTGCCGCTCCACACGCTGAGGGCCGACATCGATTACGGGTTTGCCGAAGCGTTGACCACGTTCGGGATCATCGGCGTGAAAGTTTGGATCTACCGCGGCGAGATCCTCGACCCGAATGCCGCCGTCGCTCGCGGAACCACGACCGACCCGGTGAACGAGGTCAAGGTCGAACGCGGAATGGGACGCGGGGATAGAAGGCCGAGAAGGGATGACAGGGGCGATAGGGGAAGGTAAATGAAAGTTCCAAATTCCAAATTCCAAGTTCCAAATTGAGACGGAACTTTTGGAATCTGGAATGTGGAATTCTGAATCGGGGTACTGAATTATGTTAATGCCGAAAAAGGTCAAGCACCGGAGAGTGATGAAGGGACGCATGCGCGGAAAGGCGACGCGCGGCGAGAACCTCGACTTTGGTGACTTCGGGCTGAAAGCATTGGAAGCGGGCTGGATCACGGACCGGCAGATCGAGGCGGCACGTATCGCGATGACGCGTCACGTCAAACGCGGCGGCAAGATCTGGATCCGTATGTTCCCGGACAAGCCGATCACGAAAAAGCCGGCGGAAACCCGCATGGGATCGGGCAAAGGGGCCCCGGACCATTGGGTGGCGGTGGTCAAGCCGGGCCGGGTGCTCTATGAGATCCAGGGCGTCGACGCCCAGCTTGCCAAAAGAGGCGTTCGCCCTGGCCGCACAGAAGCTTCCGATCAAGACGAAGTTCGTGTCGCGTGCCGACCTTGAAGGAGGCGTAGTTTAGAGATGAAACGCAAAGAGCAGAAAGACCAGCTTCGCGAAATGTCGCCGGCCGAATTGAAGGACCAGGCGGACGCCCTGAGGGAGTCGCTCTTCAGGTTGAAGTTCAGAAGGGCATTGGGCGTCGGCGATACGCTTGCCGATATCCGCCGCGAAAAGAAGACCCTGGCAAGGGTTTACACATTGATGGGCGAGGCGAAGAAAAAGAAGGCCTAGCACGCCGCACGGACCTTCGAGGCTGTCGGCAGACAGTCTGAACGGCCGGTCGTAAAGGAAAGAAGATGGCAAAGAAGAAGACGGAAGAATTGGAAGAGACGGTCGAGGCCGCGGCGGAACCCGCCGTTGAAGCGGCACCGGCCGAGGCTGCCCCGGCGGAAGCTCCGGCGGAAAAGAAGCCGAGAAAGAAGGCCGCCAGCTCAAAGAAAGAAGAAGCCTCGGGCGAAAAACCGGCGGCCGAACGAGCCCATAAACGGGCGGAGAAGGTCGGCGTGGTCGCTTCCGATGCGATGACCAAGACCGTCACGGTCCGCGTTGACCGGCTGGTCAAGCACCCGATCTATCGCAAGTACGTCCGGCGGCGGAAGAAATTCATGGCCCACGACGAACTCGGCGCGAAGGTCGGCGACAAGGTGCGGATCATCGAGACAAGGCCGCTTTCGGCCAGGAAGCGCTGGCGCGTGGTGGAGATCATTCAGAAGGCAGAGCTTTAAGTTGCGAGTTCGGTAAGTTGGCTGAGTTCACCGAGTTAAGGAAACTCGTAACTCGGCGAACTCCGGTAACTCGCTGAACTCGAAACGGAGTGAGAAAGTTATGATTCAGATGCAGACCTCTTTGTCGGTCGCCGACAATTCGGGGGCAAAACGTGTGGAAATGATCGCGCCGATCGGCGGTTCGACGGCGAAGATTGCACGGCTCGGCGACAAGATCAAGGTGACGGTCAAAGAGGCGTCGCCGGACGGCACGGCCAAGAAGGGCAAGGTTTATAACGCGGTGATCGTCCGCACCAAGAAAGAGGTGCGGCGGAAGGACGGGAGCTATATCCGGTTTGACGAGAATGCGGCCGTCCTGATCAAGGACGACGGCACGCCGGTGGGAACACGCGTTTTCGGGCCGGTGGCGAGGGAACTTCGCGAGAAGAACTTTATGAAGATCGTCAGTTTGGCACCTGAGGTTATCTAGCGGGTTTGTTGCTCGTGGTTCGTTGTTCGTTGGAAGAACGCGACCGGGCGACGACGGACAACGATCTACGAACAACGATCGACGAGCGAGTAGAAATGAAGACCGAGAAGAAAGGAACAGTCAACAGCAAGATCAAGCGTGGCGACCAGGTGGTGTTTATCGCCGGAAAGGAATACGCCCGCTACGACAGCAACGGCAAACGCCAGCCATACCGCGGCCGCGTGATCGCGGTCGATGCGGAACGGCAAGGTAAAGGTCGAGGGAGCGATGGTCGTCAAGCGGCACCGGAAGCCTGTTCCGCAGATGAACCGCGAGGGCGGCATCATTCAGCAGGAGGCTTGGGTGGACGCTTCGAACGTCGCCCTGATCGACCCGGAAACGGGCAAGCCGACCAAAGTGAAGATCGAGGTGCGCGACGGGCAGAAGGTCCGCGTCGCAAAGAGCGGAAAGGTGATCCCGGTCCCGAACGTGTTCGGCACAAAGGAGCCGAAGAAGACGGCCGCGGATAAGGAAGCGGAAGAGGAATAGTTCTGAGTTCTGAGTTTCGAGTTGGGAGTTCCAAGTTTCATGTTCCAAGTTCCAAGTGGGGGATCTGAAGTTTGGAAAAAAGATCTCAGAAGTGAGATCTGAATTTTGAAACCGGGAATCTGGAATTTGATATTTAGAATTTGAGATCTGAGATCTGAAACTTGGAATTTGGAACTTGGAATTTGAAACCAAAGAAATGGCAAGGCTTAGAGAAAAGTACAAGAATGAGATCGCCCCGGCGTTGGCCAAGGAGTTCGATATCAAGAACCCGATGGCGGTGCCGAAGATCGAGAAGATCGTGGTGAACATGGGCCTCGGCGAGGCGAGCGCGAACGCGAAGATCCTCGACGTCGCGACCGAAGAGCTGAAGGCGATCACGGGCCAGAAACCTGTGATCACAAAGGCAAAGAAGTCGATCGCGGCGTTCAAGCTGCGGCAGGGAATGAGCATCGGTACGATGGTCACGCTCCGCGGCGACAGGATGTACGAATTCCTCGACCGGCTGATCTCGGTGGCGCTTCCGCGTGTTCGCGACTTCCGCGGCATCTCGGGCAAGGCGTTCGACGGACGCGGCAATTACACGGTCGGTATCCGCGAGCAGCTAATTTTCCCGGAGATCGATTTCAACAAGGTCGATAAAACGCGGGGAATGAATATTTCGATCGTCACGACGGCGAAGACGGACGAGCAGGCAAGATCGCTGTTGAAGGCGATGGGGATGCCTTTCCGCCAGTAGGCGGAAGTTGCGAGTTCCAAGTTCCGAGTTCCAAGTGAGGAACCGGAACGAACTTGGAACTTGGAACTTGAAACCAGGAACTAAAAAGATGGCAAAGATCAGCAAGGTAGTTAAGAACAACGTTCGTAAAGAGAAGGTCGCGCTGTGGCGGGAACGCCGGCTGGCGGCGAAGAAGATCATCAACGATCCGAAGTCGACGCCCGAGCAGGTGGACGCGGCCGTGATCACGCTTCAAAAGATGCCGCGCGACGCGAGCCCCGTGAGGGTTCGGAACCGCTGCTCGCAGACGGGACGCTCGCGCGGATACCTGAGGAAGTTTGGCATCTCGCGGATCGCCCTGCGGGAATTATCGCTCGAGGGGCAGATCCCCGGCGTCGTGAAGTCGAGCTGGTAAAGAAATTTGCGAATTTCGATCTGCGATTTGCGATCTTTGGGAAGAATAACGATCGCAAGTCGGCAATCGAAAATCGAAAATAGATTGACGGAGTAGAAAGAGAATGACAGATCCAATAGCCGATATGCTTACGCGGATCCGCAATGCAATAGCAGCGAATCACCCGCGTGTGGATATTCCAGGTTCAAAGTTGAAGCTAGAAGTGGCCCGAATACTCAAGGAAGAGGGCTACATCAACAACTACACGACGAAGGGCGAGGGTATCAAGTACGTTATCCGCGTGTTCCTTCGCTACGATTCGAAGGGCACCTCGTCGATCACGCACCTGTCACGCGTCTCAAGGCCGGGCCGTCGCGTTTACGTGGGCGCAGGCGAGATCCCGAAGGTGCTCGGCGGCTATGGCATCAACATAGTCTCGACGTCGCGGGGCCTGATGAGTGGAAAGAAGGCGAAGGCCGAGAATGTAGGCGGCGAGATCCTCGCTCAAGTTTATTGAGAAGGGACGAGTGACAAGGGACGAGTGACGAGCAAGACAGCGATCACTTATCACTCATCATCGAAAAGTTATGCGTTAGGGGCGACAAGTGTCAATAGACGAGTGAGAAGTAGAAAGGCTTTCACTGACCACTCGTCACTCATCACTCGTCACTAGAAAGTTATGTCTAGAGTAGGAAAAAAACCGATCACGATACCGGCGGGGGTGACCGTGAACATCAGCGATTCGACGCTTGAGGTGAAGGGCCCGAAAGGTACTCTGAGCACCCCGGTGCCGGCCGGCGTCAAGTTCAAGGAAGAGGACGGGACGCTTGTGGCCGAACGCGCGGGCGATGACCTTGCGGCGTTCCACGGCCTTGCGCGGGCGCTCGCGAACAACGCCGTCGTAGGCGTGACCGAAGGGTTCAAGATCGACCTTGACGTGGTCGGCGTTGGTTATAAGGCCGACGTCCAGGGAAAGAAGATCGTTTTCGCTCTCGGGTATTCGCACCCGATCGAATATGTTCTTCCTGACGGGATCGAAGCGAAGGCTGAGAGGATCGGTGCGAAAACCTCGATCAACCAGTATCAGCTGACGCTTTCGCTGACCGGCATCGACAAGCAGAAGCTCGGGCAGGTCGCGGCGGAATTGAACCGCCTCCGAAAGCCGGACGCTTACAAGGGCAAAGGCGTCAGGTACGCGAACAAGTTTTATAAGCTGAAGCCGGGTAAGACTGGTAAATAGTAAATCGTCAATCGTAAATCGTAGGAACCAGAATTCGATTTACGATTTACGAATTTCGATTCACGAAGATATGTCACAGAAGAGCAGAGCAGATATTCGACGCGGGGTGCACAGCCGGATCCGCAAGAAAGTGCGGGGCACGGCCGACCGGCCGAGGCTTGCGGTGTACCGAAGCCTGAACCACATCTACGCCCAGGTGATCGACGATGTTGCGGGCAAGACGCTGGCGACGGCCTCGACTGCGGAAAAGGCATTTTCGGGCAGCGGCGGCAATGTCGCGGCGGCATCGGCGGTCGGGAAGACGATCGCCGAAAGGGCCATGGCGGCCGGGGTCTCGAGCGTTGTTTTCGACCGCGGCGGCTATGTCTATCACGGCCGGGTCAAGGCGTTGATCGACGCTACGCGCGAGGCGGGACTCAATAAGACGGAATCGGCTGAAAAGCCCGCAAAGGAAGAGGGTAATGAATAAACAGAGAATCTCACCGAACGGCCTTTTGCTGAAGGACCAACTGATCTCGATCAACCGCGTGACAAAGGTGGTCAAGGGCGGCAAGAACATGTCGTTCGCAGCCCTGGTCGTCGTCGGCGACGAAGCGGGACACGTCGGCTTCGGGACCGGAAAGGCGAAGGAAGTGCCGAACGCGATCAAGAAGGCGGTCGAAGCGGCGAAGAACAACCTGATCCGCGTGCCGCTGATCGAAGGGACGCTTCCGCACGAATTGATCGGCGAATACGGTGCCGGCCGCGTACTGCTGAAGCCGGCGGAAGAAGGCACGGGCGTTATCGCCGGCGGAGCCGTCCGTCTTGTTCTTCAGGCACTGGGCGTGCACAACGTACGCACGAAGATCCTCGGCTCGAGCAATAACCATAACGTGGTCCGGGCCACATTCAACGGCCTGATGAGGATGAAGGACCCGCTTGATGTCGCGAGGCTGCGCGGGAAGCAGGTTGAAGAATTAGTTTGATTCCAGATTCCAAATTCCAAATTGAGACGCTTTTTTGGAATTTGGAATTTGGAACTTGGAACTTTGAAGATCATGGCTAAGAAAGAAGAAAATTCAGGCGGCGGGACGATCAAGATCGAGTATTACAGAAGCTCGATAGGGTATTCGCAGAAGCAGAAGGACATTGTCCGTAACCTTGGGATCACGAAGTTGAACCAGGTCGTCACGCGGCCCGATTCGCCGGCGACCCGCGGCGTGGTGGCGAAGGTGCCGCATTTGCTGAGGATAGTGGATTAGGGCGTGAATGGAGAATGGTGAGTGGTGAATGGTGAGTGGAAAGAAACCGATTGACGATTCACGATCCACGAGGAAAAGATATGGCATTAGGACTAAATAATCTAAAACCGGCTCCGGGGTCGACCCACAAGAAGAAGCGTGTCGGCCGCGGCCCCGGTTCCGGCCTGGGCAAAACGGCGGGACGCGGGCATAAGGGGCAGAAATCACGGTCGGGCTACAGCAGCAGGCCCGGATTCGAGGGCGGCCAGATGCCGCTTCAACGCCGCCTGCCGAAACGTGGATTCACGAATATCTTCAAGAAGCAGTGGATCGAGATCAGCCTGGCAAAGATCGAATCCAGCTTTAATGCCGGCGATGAAGTGACCCCGGAAATTCTTCACGAACGCGGCCTGATCAAAAAGGCCAAGCACGACCTGGTGATCCTGGGCAGCGGCGAGCTTTCGAAATCGTTGAAGATCTCGGCCCACCGCTTCACGAAAGCGGCGAAGGAGAAGATCGAAAAGGCGGGCGGTTCTGCTACAGTTATTGAGAAGGCTGCGGCTGAAGCTTAGGTTTGGAGTACCGGCTTTAGCAGGCAAGCCGCCTGAAGGCGGGACTCAAAACGAAGGAATTATATGGAGAAGTTTCTAAACGCAGTCCAGAACATGTTCAAGGTGCCGGAGCTCCGGAAGCGTATCTTGTTTACGCTCGGGCTGCTGGCGGTCTATCGCCTGGGCGCCCATATCACGGCACCAGGGGTAAATAAGGGTCGCCTCGAACAGGAATGGGCCGACCTCGCCGGCACTTTGCTGGGCGTGCTAGATCTATTCTCAGGTGGGAACTTCCGGACGATCTCGGTCTTTGCCCTCGGCGTGACGCCTTACATTACGGCATCGATCATCATGCAGCTTATGCCGGTGCTGTCGCCTGCGGTCAAGAAGATCCAGGAAGAAGGCGAGGTCGGGCGGCAGAAACTTAACCAGTACACGCGTTACCTGACGGTCGCTTTGTGCTCGGTGCAGACCTTCTTTGTGGCCACATGGCTGAGCGGGAAAGGCATCATCCCTGAAACCTGGCCGGCCACGCTGATGATCGTTGTAACGCTGACGACCGGTACAGTCTTCGTTATGT
Source organism: Chloracidobacterium sp. (assembly GCA_016716365.1). Classification (GTDB taxonomy): domain Bacteria; phylum Acidobacteriota; class Blastocatellia; order Pyrinomonadales; family Pyrinomonadaceae; genus OLB17. Next base: position 116,728 of record JADJWM010000007.1, read on the forward strand.
GGCTGGGCGAGCAGATCACGGAACGCGGCGTCGGGAACGGCATCTCGCTCCTCATCTTTGCGGGTATCGTGATCGGCCTGCCGAGCGCGGTGATGCAGGTTTCAGAACGCGTGCGTGCTGGCGACGCGATGCAGACGCTCGGCGTGATCTTCCTGGTCGCGGTGATGGTGGCGTTGATCGCCCTGGTGGTCTATGTCGAATCGGCGCGAAGGAATATTTCGATAAGCTACGCAAGCCGGCGGGTCGGCAACCAGACCTTCCAGGGACAGGAGACGAAACTGCCGCTGAAGATCAACATGGGCGGCGTTATCCCCGTGATCTTTGCATCGTCGGTGTTGGCGATGCCGCAGACGCTATTTGCGGCGTTCCCGCCGGATCCGGCGGATACCACCTCGACCTGGGCGCAGATCTTTAACTTCTTCCAGCAGTTTCACGGCGGCGACCCGTGGTACGAACTCGTGTTCATCTCTCTGATCGTGATGTTCACGTTCTTCTATATCACGATCATCTTTAACACGGATGAGGTCGCGGACAACCTGCGTAAACACGGCGGTTTTGTCGCGGGCATCAGGCCCGGAGCTCCGACGGCAGAGTATTTGAACGGCATCCTGACGCGGCTGACGACGGTCGGAGCGATCTATCTTTCGTTCGTCGCTTTCGCGCCGCAGGTACTTCTGAGCGGCTTCAGGGTCGCCCGGCTGCCGTTCATCGGCGACAGCCTGGATGCGTTCTTTACGGCAACGCCGGGTTTGAGCTGGATACCGACCGGATTGGGTTATCAATTCTTCTTCGGCGGAACGTCGCTGCTCATCCTTGTGGGCGTGGCGATGGATACGGTCGCACAGATCGAGGCCCAGCTTGTGATGAGGAACTACGAGGGCTTCCTCGGTGCGGGTTCGAGGCTTCGCGGCCGCCGCGGTTGATAGTTGTGGCAGAATTTTTAGCCACGAATTCCACGAATTACACTAATGGATCTCTGATTCGTGTGATTCGTGCAATTCGTGGCTAGTTTCTCTTGATGAACAAGATAATCGTACTGATCGGGGCCCCCGGGGCGGGCAAGGGAACGCAGGCACGACTGCTCGAGGAACGACGCGGGATCCCGCAGATCTCGACCGGCGATATGTTCCGCGAGATGAGAACCCTCGACACGCCGCTTGCCCGCGAAGTTCAGGCGATCATGGCCGCCGGAACGCTGGTGCCCGACGATGTTACTTATCGAATGGTCCAGGATCGAACGTCGAAGCCTGACACTGACGGTACCTACGTTCTTGACGGTTATCCGCGGACGGCGGTGCAGGCGAAGCAGCTCGAGGAACTGGCCAAGGAGCAGGGGAAAGAGATCCTTGCGATAGAGGTAGATGTCCCGAAGGATGAGCTGATGAAACGGCTGACGGGCCGGCGAAGCTGTCCCGTTTGCGGCGAGATCTATAATATCTACTCGAAGCCGCCTAAGGTCGAAGGCCGCTGCGACGATCATCCGGATGCTGAACTATTGCACCGGGCGGACGATACGGAGGAGAAAGTAAAGGTTCGGCTGGAGACATATGACGAACTGACCAAACCTTTGCTCGAATTTTACTTGGGCTCCGGCCGTTTGAAAAAGGTGGACGGCACCGGCGAGATCGAGGACATCTATTCAAGCCTGGAGGAGATCGTTTAAGGCGTGGCGGCCGTTTTCCATCAATAATTAGTCATTATTGATGTAAGAGATGTTGCGGGATTCGACCATCGGCGGGTTGATAAGCGGCATTAGCCGCGTATTGTTCGGAAAAAAAATGATCATCGCGAAATCGCAGAAAGATCTCGAGAAAATGAGGGCCGTCGGCGAACTGATCGCCGATGTCCGCGAGACCTTGCGTGCGATGGTCGCCCCGGGCGTTACGACCCTTGAGCTGAACGCCGCCGCGGAAAAGATGATGCGGGACGCAGGCTCGATACCGACCTTTATCGGCTATAAGCCGCACGGGATGGTGCCGTTCCCGTTCGCGATCTGTTCTTCGGTGAACGAACAGGTGGTCCACGGTTTCTCGAACGACGTGCCGCTCAAGGAAGGCGACATCGTCTCGCTTGATATGGCATGCACGCTCGAAGGGTTCGTAGGCGATACGGCGATGACCGTGCCGGTCGGCAATGTCTCGGATGAACTGAAGCAGCTGATCCGCGTGACCGAGGAGTGCCTCGAACGCGGGATCGAGCAGTGCAGGCCCGGCGGGCACGTAGGCGATATCGGCTGGGCGGTTCAGGAGCACGCGGAAAAGTTCGGATACGGGATCGTCCGCGACTATACCGGCCACGGGATCGGGCGGCGGATGCACGAAGCCCCGCAGATCCCGAATTACGGCCGCCGAGGGACCCGTGAGAGGATCCGGACGGGGTATTGCTTTGCGATCGAGCCGATGCTGAACCTGGGAACGGCCGAAACGCGGACGCTTGAGGATAAGTGGACCGTGGTGACCCTTGACAACAAACCTTCGGCCCACGCCGAGCACACGGTAGCCGTGACCCAAGAGGGCCCCGAAATACTTACTCTGACGAAGGAGCAAAAGAAGGCGCTCCGTTCAGAACAGGGCGAAAGTGCGGCCGCATAGCTTGATACATACCGGTTTTCGCGATAAACTAATGGTTTGTCCAACTATACGGTAAGTGGGCAAGGGGAATATGTCGAAAGAGGAAGCGATCGAAGTTACCGCGACCGTTCTCGAGACGCTGCCAAACGCAATGTTCAGGGTGACGATCGACGGTAACGAACATGAGGTGCTTGCGCACATTTCCGGGAAGATGCGCAAAAACTTTATTCGCATCCTGCCTGGAGATAAGGTTTTGGTAGAATTGTCGCCCTACGATCTGAAACGGGGGCGGATTACTTATCGATATAAATAGAGAATGGTGAATGGTAAATGGTGAATAGAGGGATCTTATTCAGACCTATAATCGATTTACTATTAACGATTCACGGGAGTTTGAGATGAAAGTTCGTCCTTCGGTCAAAAAGATGTGCGATAAATGCAAGGTGATCCACCGCAAGGGCGTCGTGCGCGTCATTTGCGATAACCCGAAGCATAAGCAGAGACAAGGGTAGAAATTTGCGATTTGCGAATTTCAATTTTCGATCGGAACGTGTCTGAGAATCGAAAATCGCAAATCGGCATTCGAAAATAAGAATATGGCTCGTGTAGCAGGAGTTGATTTACCACCGAACAAGAGGGCGCAGATCGGCCTGACGTATATTTACGGCGTCGGAAGATCGCGGGCGACCGCGGTGCTCGATGAGGCGAATATCAGCGCGAACGCAAAGATCAAGGACCTCAGCGAAGACGAACTGAACAAGATCAGGGCGATCCTCGACGGCCAGGGCGAGATCGAGGGCGACCTTCGCAAACGTATCCAGATGGATATCAAGCGGCTGATGGACATCGGCTGCTACCGCGGCCTGCGTCATCGCAGAAGTCTGCCGGTCCGCGGACAGCGCACGTCGACCAACGCCCGCACCCGCAAAGGCCCGAGAAAAGCCGCGGTTGCGAAGAAGAAGGCACCAGGGAAGAAATAGTTCCGAGTTCCAAGTTCCAGGTTCCGAGTTTCTCGGATCAACCTGGAACCTGGAACCCAGAACTTGGAACTGAAAAGAAATGGCAAAGGCACCAGCAAAGAAGAAGACCTTTAAGAAGAAAGAGCGGAAGAACATCCCCATGGGGATCGTTCACATTTCGGCTTCGTTCAACAACACGCTGATCTCGATCACGGATACGCAGGGCAACCTTGTCGCGCAGTCGTCGTCGGGAGCTCGCGGCTTCCGCGGATCGCGCAAGGGAACGCCCTTTGCGGCCCAACAGGCAGCGGGTGAGGCGGCCCGAAAGGCGATCGAGGCCGGGATGCGCGAGGTCGATGTGCGTGTGAAAGGGCCGGGCGGCGGCCGTGAATCGGCCATCCGCGCGGTAGCGCAGGCAGGCATCCGGGTGAACTCCATCCGCGATACCACGCCGATCCCGCACAACGGGTGCAGGCCGCCCAAACGGCGAAGAGTTTAGAATTCCAGGTTCCAAATTCCAGGTTCCAAATTTCAGGTTCGAAATTTGGTACGGACTGGAATGTGGGGACTTGATTGTGGGATCAGAGTTTTTATCGAAAGGACGAAGGGTGAGAGATCACCTGTAAACTTTTCCGGAAATAAAGGGCCTAATAAGAACCCACCCGCTAACGCAGGTGGTTCTGACAGGACTCTCGGAGGCAATGAATGGCTAGATATAGAGATGCGGTGTGCCGGTTGTGCCGCCGCGAAGGCGGAAAATTATTTTTGAAAGGGGACCGGTGCTTTAAGCCGTCCTGTGCGATCGAGAAACGCGGTACGAACCCGCCCGGACAGCACGGAGCGGCACGCCGCAAGATGCTTGCGGGTTACGGCGAGCAGCTTCGCGAGAAGCAGAAGGTAAAGCGGATCTATTTCATCCTCGAAAAGCAGTTTCGCAATTATTTCGAAAAGGCCCGGCGGCAGAAGGGCGTTACCGGCGAGAACCTGCTTTTCATGCTCGAAAAGCGGCTCGATAACGTCGTTTACCGGTCGGGTTTTTCGACCTCGCGCCGCCAGGCACGCCAGCTCGTCAATCACGGGCACGTCGAGGTGAACGGCCGCAAAGTGAACATTCCTTCATTCCAGGTCAAGGTCGGCGACACCGTGACGGTCAAGCCGAAGAGCCAAAAGAACCCGCATGTCGAGGGTGCGTGGCAGACCGCGGCCGGCCGCGGGCGTCCCCAGTGGATCGCACCGGCGGGACGCGATCTGAGCGTTGCGATATCGGCCGCGCCGACGCGTGCCGACATCGACGCGAATATCAACGAGCAGTTGATCGTCGAGCTTTACAGCAAGTAGTTTTTTTCAGGGTCGGCTGAAGTAGCCTGTGTCGAGAGTCCGTTCTTACTATGACGCACAGGGGACAAAGCCGGCCTTTAGGGCCAGTTAAAAAGAACAAATATGACAACAAGCAACAATTGGACGGATTTTCAAATGCCCTCGCGGCTCAACGTCGAAAGCGAAACGTTGACCGAGCGGTACGGTAAGTTTTACGCACAGCCGTTCGAACGCGGTTTCGGCACGACCGTCGGCAACTCGATCAGGCGTGCATTGCTCTCCTCGATCGAGGGAGCGGCCGTTACGGCGGTCAAGATCGAGGGCGTCGAGCACGAATTCTCTTCGATCAAAGGCGTCGTCGAAGATGCGACCGACGTCATCCTCAACCTGAAGCAGGTGCCGTTCAAACTGCACGGCGGCAGCCCGAAAACATTGACCATCAGCAAGAAGGGTTCGGGCGAAGTGACGAGCGCCGACATCGAGGTGGATTCGGACGTCGAGGTTCTTGATACGGGGATACACATCGCGACGATCAGCGGCTCGGGCAGTTTTAACGTCGAGATGCGCTTGAAGCGCGGCCGCGGATACGTTTCGGCCGAATTCAACAACGACGAGGACCTTTCGGTCGGATATATTCCGGTCGATTCGGTTCACACGCCGATCAAGAAGGTGAACTACAGCGTCGATAAAACGCGGCAGGGATCGAACACGGAATTCGACAAGCTGACGATCGAGGTCTGGACCGACGGTTCGGTCAAGCCGGATGATTCGATCGGGCTGGCGGCGAAACTGGTGAAGGACCATATGTCGATCTTCATCAATTTCGAAGAGGAAGAAGAAGAATACAAATACGAAGATATCGCCCGGCCGCCGCTGATGCGGAACGACCTGCTCGACAAGCCGGTCGACGAGCTCGAGCTGTCGGTGCGGTCATATAACTGCCTGAAGAACGCCGATATCCGATCGATCCGCGACCTGATCAAACGGAGCGAAAAGGACATGCTCGGCACGAAGAACTTCGGCAAGAAGTCATTGACCGAGATCAAGGACCTGCTCCATGGGATGGGGCTGGATTTCGGAATGGACTTTGATGAGCACGGGAACCCGATACCGGGTTCGGGCGGACGAGATCTAGATTAGGGATGAAGGATGAAGGATGAAGGATGAAGCCGGAAAACGGCGACGCCTTTTTCCTTTATCCTTTCGCCTTTATCCTTTAAGAAAATGAGACACAGAAAAGCACATCGCAAGCTTGGACGTACGACGGAGCACCGCATTTCGATGCTTCGTAATATGGCTACGTCATTGATAAATGCCGAAAAGGAGCATATCGTAACGACGGTCCAGAAGGCGAAGGAGTTGAGGCCGTTCGTGGAGAAGGCGATTACGCTGGCCCGAAAGGCCCAGTCGCTCGACGGTGCCGACGCCAAGGCGCAGGAAGTTCATCTGCGGCGGCAGGCGGCCCGGTTCTTCCACGCGGGGAACAGCACCTTCAAGGAAGCTGCCAGCCGGTTCCGCGGAAAGAAGGGCGAGGCAAAGGACCCGATCGAACGCACCGCGGGCGTGAAGGCAGTGCAGCGGCTTTTCGATGAGCTTGGCGCAAGGTATAAGGACCGCAACGGCGGCTATACGCGGATCGTCCGTATCGGGCGGAGAAGCGGAGATAACGCCGAGCTTGCAGTGATAGAATTAGTGGATAACCCCCGTGAACTTGCAGCAAAAGGGTGATTTCTTTGGAGGCGGAGCGTTATGAGTGACATCTCGGCTTCGGCAAAAGCAAAAGAAATGGAAAAAGCCAGCGGTACAAAAGACGAGGGTAAAGAACGGGCCGCATCGACGGCCGGCGAAAGGTCTTTCAACATGGACGAGCTTCGTGAACTGTCGGAGCTGGTCAACGAGAACGGTTTCACCGATTTCGAGTTCGAGAATGAAAACATCCGCGTCCGCATGAGCAAGATGCCGTCGGCACCGGCGGCCGGCGCTCAGCCTTTTTATGCGGCTCCGGCACCTGCCATAGCTGCACCGGCCGCGGCCCCTGCAGCGGCGGCACCTTCTCCTGCCGAGAGTGCACCGGAAGAAGACCTCCATCAGATAACATCGCCGATCGTCGGCACGTTTTACCGTGCGGCGGGGCCGGACAAGGAACCCTACGTCAAAGAAGGCAGCAAGGTGGGGCCGACGACCGTCGTCTGCATCGTCGAAGCGATGAAGCTGATGAACGAGATCGAGGCCGAGACCGAGGGCGAGGTCGTGAAGATCTACGTCGAGAACGGCCAGCCGGTCGAGTACGGCCAGCCGCTTTTTGGGATAAGAAAATAACCTGCGTAAATCGTGAATCGTAAATCGTAAATCGAAGGAATTTACCTCTTTTTACGATTGACGATTCACGATTTACTATTTTCGATGAGTAAGCGAGAGATCCGCAAGATTCTGATAGCCAACCGGGGCGAGATCGCGATCCGGATAATCTGGACGTGCAAGGAGATGGGCATCAAGACCGTCGCCGTGCACTCGGAGGCCGACCGCGACGCGCTCCACGTCCGATATGCGGACGAAGCTGTGTGCATCGGCGGAGCACCGTCGGCGCAGAGTTACCTAAATATCCCTTCGATCATCAGTGCGGCCGAGATAACAAATGTCGACGCGATCCATCCGGGCTACGGATTCCTGGCCGAATCGGCGACGTTCGCGAAGATCTGCGGCGACTGCAACATCAAGTTCATCGGGCCGCGGCCGGAAGTGATCGCCATGATGGGCGATAAGGTCGAGGCGAGGCGGACGATGAAAGCCGCCGGCGTGCCGATCCTTCCGGGCAGCCCGGAGCCGATCGAAAGCACGGCAGAGGCCGCAAAGTTGGCGGAGTCGATCGGTTATCCCCTGATAATCAAGGCGGCGGCGGGCGGCGGCGGACGCGGAATGCGGATCGTGCGGAAACACGAAGAGTTGCACGGCCAGTTGGAAACAGCCCAGGCCGAGGCTCTTGCGGCGTTCAAGAACGGGTCGGTCTATATCGAACGATACATCGAACGCCCGCGGCACATCGAGATCCAGGTGCTTGCCGATGAACACGGAAACTGCATCCATCTGGGCGAACGGGAATGTTCGATACAGCGTCGGCACCAGAAGCTGCTTGAAGAGGCCCCGTCGCCGGTCCTGACCGCCGAACAGCGTGCCGAAATGGGTGCGGTTGCGGTCAATGCGTGCAAGCAGATCGGCTATTCGAACGCGGGCACGTTCGAATTTCTCCTGGACGAGGATGGGAGTTTCTATTTCATGGAAATGAACACCCGCGTCCAGGTCGAACACCCCGTGACCGAGATGGTCACGCTGGCAGACATCGTCCGAAACCAGATCAGGATCGCGTCTGGCGAAAATCTGCAGTATACGCAAGAGGACGTTCAGATAGTCGGCCACTCGATCGAATGCCGGATCAACGCCGAGGACCCGGTGAAGTTTACGCCGAGCCCGGGACGCATCACCGCGTTCAATATTCCGGGCGGGCCTGGCGTCCGCGTCGACACGGCAGCATATCCGGGCTACGTCGTCCCGCCGTACTACGATTCGATGATCGCAAAGCTGATCGTCCACGCCCGGACACGCGAACTGGCGATCAACCGGATGCAGCGAGCACTGGACATGATGGTCGTCGAAGGCATCAAAACGACGATCCCCCTGCACAAGAAGATCATGGCCGACAAGCGCTTCCAGGCCGGCGATTTCTCGACCAAGTTCATGGAAGAGTTCGAGTTGTAAGTTGATGCGAAGGGGTGGGCCGCGGGCGGTGCGGGCGGCCCGCGGGCGCCGCGGCGGGCGGGGGGGGGCGGGGGGTGGGGGGGGGGGGGGGGGGGGGGGCGCGGGGGCCGGGGGGGGGGGGGGGGGGGGGGGGGGGGGGGCGGGGGGGGGGGGGGGGGGGGGGGGGGGGGGGGGGGGGGGGGCGCGGGGGGGGGGGGGGGGCCGGGGGGGGGCCCCCCCCCCCGGGGGGGGGGGGCGGGCGGGGGGGGGGGGCGGGGCGGGGGGGGGGGGGGGGGGGGGGGGGCGCGGGGGGGGGCGGGGCAGGGGTATCGACACGTTGATAATAAGACCCCAGTATTGTAGTATTTAGAGTGATTTAGCTCGGTTTACCGACATCAAGATCAATGTAGATTTTTCGCGGTTACCGCCAGCAATACGGGCGGAGTTACTGCGAGCAAGGAGAGACTATTTAAGGTCAGATTTTTATGGCAACAGTCAAAGAAGTAAAAGAGAAGATAGTTGGAGATTACAAGACGCACGCGTCGGACACGGGTTCGTCGCAGGTGCAGATCGCTTTGCTGACGCAGAGGATCAACGAGTTGACGGAACATTTCAAGATCCACAAGAAGGACAACCACTCACGCCGGGGCCTGCTCAAGATGGTCTCTCGCCGGAGGAAACTCCTCGATTACATCAAACGCCGTGATATTAATGAGTATCACGAGATCATCAAGAAATTAGGATTACGAAGGTAAGATCTGGTCCCGAGTCCAAGGTCCAAAGCCCAAGGTCGCTGACTTCGGACTTTAGACTTGAGACTTTGGACCATCGAAACGACTGCTTCGGGTCATTGGGAAAACGGGTCTTAACGAAGAATTTGCGGGCGGCTGCTGAACGTGACAGCAATTGGGCCAATTGCAAATGGGACCTGAAAAATTAAACGAATCCGGGAACGGCCGAGGCTTCACGAACAGCTTTTTGGCCGTTTTCGCTTTTCGAGGATGAATAATGGCAAATAAGAAATATTTGAAAGAATCGATCAAGGTCGGAGCAAATGACCTGATCGTTGAGACCGGAAAGGTCGCAAAACAGGCCGACGGTTCGGTCGTGATCAGATACGGCGAGACGATGGTACTCGTCACCGCCGTAAGCATGAGGCAGGCGAAGGAAGGATTGGATTTCTTTCCGCTGACGGTCGAGTACCGTGAATCGACCTATTCGGCCGGGCGCATCCCGGGTAACTATTTTCGGCGAGAGGGCCGGCCCTCTGAGAAAGAGGTCCTGACCTGCCGCCTGATCGACCGGCCCGTAAGGCCGCTTTTCCCTGACAATTACAGGTTCGAAACGCAGATCGTCGGAACCGTGATCTCGTCGGACGCCGAGAACGACCCGGACGTGATCGCGATCACCGGAGCGTCGTGCGCTCTGTATCTATCGGACATCCCGTTTCACAACCCGATAGCGGGGATCCGCATCGGGCTGATCGATGGGAAATACCTTATCAACCCGACATTCGACCAGCGGCGTGAATCGCAGCTGAACCTGATCGTCGCCGGCACCGAAGAGGCCATCTGCATGGTCGAGTGCGAGGCGAAAGAGGTCGGCGAGCAGATCATGCTCGAGGCCCTGATGCTCGCGCACAAAGAGATCAAGCGGCTCTGCTTGTGGCAGAAAGAGCTTGGCAAGGCGCTGGCGATCGAAAAGCGTGAGTTTGTCGCACCGGTGATCGACGAGGCCCTCATCGCCGACGTCGAAAAGAAGTTCGGCGATCGGCTCCGCGAAGCGCTCGACACGACCGGAAAGGACAAGCTGACAAGCTATGCGGCGATAGACGCACTGAAGAAAGAGGTCGTCGAATCGTATCCTGAAGACGAGCCCGAAAAGCGAGTCACCGCCGGCAAGGCGTTCTCGCATCTGAAGGAGAAGATCTTCCGCGAAGATATGCTGGGCAACCGGCGGCGTCCGGACGGCCGCAAGTTCTCGGAGATCCGCCCCATCACTTGCGAGGTAGGCTGGCTGCCGCGGGTCCACGGCTCGGCCCTGTTTACGCGGGGCGAAACGCAGGCGATCGTCACATCGACGCTCGGGACAAAGATGGACGAGCAGTACATGGACGACATCGAGAAGGGCGAAGTGAAACGGCGGTTCATGCTGCATTACAACTTCCCGCCGTACTCGGTGGGTGAAGCCGGCAGGTTCGGCGGCACGTCACGCCGCGAGACCGGGCACGGCAATCTGGCACGAAGGGCGATCGAAGCCGTGCTTCCGAGCGAAGAAGAATTTCCATATACGCTCCGCATCGTTTCGGACATCACCGAATCGAACGGATCGTCGTCGATGGCGTCAGTGTGCGGCGGCATCCTCAGCCTGATGGACGCCGGCGTGCCGATCAAGCGGCCGGTGGCGGGCGTCGCGATGGGCCTGGTGATGGAGGGCAACCGCTACGCGATCCTTTCGGACATCGCCGGAGCCGAGGACCATTACGGCGATATGGACTTTAAGGTCGCCGGGACGAGCGAGGGCATCACCGCCCTGCAGATGGATATCAAGGTCACGGGTATCAACGCGATGATCCTGCAGGAAGCGCTCGAACAGGCCCGCAAGGGCCGGATGCACATTCTTGGCATAATGACCGACTCGATTGCAGAGCCGCGAGAGGATATTTCGCCGTATGCTCCGAGGATCATCACGATGAAGATCCATCCGGACAAGATCCGCGACGTGATCGGCAAGGGCGGCTCGGTCATCCGCTCTATCACCGAGGAGACCGGTGCGAAGATCGATATCGAGGACGACGGCACCATCTCGATCGCGACCGCCGACGGCGAAGCCGCACAGGCCGCCATTGCGCGGATCAAGGCGCTGACGGCCGAAGCCGAGATAGGCGAGACCTACCTTGGAACCGTTTCGCGGATCGTCGATTTCGGTGCTTTTGTCGAGATCCTTCCGGGACTGGACGGCCTGCTGCATATTTCCGAGATCTCCGACCGGCGGGTTAAAGACGTTCGCGACGAGCTCAAGGAAGGCCAGCAGATAATGGTCAAGTGCATCGGAAAGGAAGGCAACAAGGTCAAGCTTTCGCGCAAGGCGATCCTTGCCGAAGAGAAGGCGAAGGCCTCAAGCGGCGGCGACGAATAACCTTAGGCGCGCGCCTGATGTTGAAAGGGACGGTTCCGGCCGTCCTTTTCCATTTAATTGACTTCGATCCCGACGCCGGATACTATGTGTATGATCGGAGGCATTTATACACATCATGCGAACGAACATCGAGATCGATGACAAATTGATAAAGGATACTCTTAAGGCTACAGGGTTAAAGACAAAACGCGAGGTGGTTGAACTGGGTCTTGAAACGCTTCTTCGCCTCAAACGTCAGGAGAAACTTGCTAAAAAACTTAGGGGGAAGGTCCATTGGCAAGGCGATCTTGAGGATATGAGGCTCGATAAATGATCCTTGTCGATTCCAGCGTTTGGATAGACTACTTCAACGGCGAGGATCTTCCCCACACGCGGAAGGTTGATGAGATACTCGGAGTCGACGAGATCGTGGTCACCGAGATCGTGGTTACCGAGGTGCTTCAGGGCTTCAGGGTCAAGAAGGACTTCGATTCCACTCTGGAGGTCCTCGACTCGTTTCTTTTTCAGCCTATGGGTGGGCGAGATGTTGCTGTTCAGGCTGCGCGAAATTTCGTCTATTTACGTTCGGTCGGATTCACAATCCGAAAGACGGTTGATACCCTGATCGCGACCAAATGCATCCTGTCCGGTTTTCAACTACTTCATAATGACAGGGATTTCATTCCCTTTGAAACGCATCTTGGACTTCAAACGGTAAAATACTAGTAAATGTCAGCACCAAATATTGAGACTATCGTATCGCTTTCGAAGCGCAGAGGATTTGTTTACCCGGCGTCGGAGATCTACGGCGGGCTGGGGTCGTCGTGGGACTACGGGCCGTTGGGCGTCGAGCTTGCCAATAACATCAAGAACAGCTGGTGGCGGTGGGTCGTTTATGAACGCGACGACATAGAGGGGCTCGATTCGTCGATCATCCTGAACCGGAACGTGTGGAAGTATTCAGGGCACGAGACGACGTTCTCCGACCCGCTGGTGGATTGCCGCGAGTGCAAATCACGTTTGCGTCAAGACAAACTGGACCAGGACGACGAAGGGAAGTTTGTATGTTCGAATTGCGGTTCGACGAATTTGACCGAGCCGCGGCCGTTCAATTTGATGTTTCGCACGACGATCGGCGCGGTCTCGGACGATGACGACCCGACGGCGCTGGCTTACCTGCGGCCGGAGACTGCGCAGGGAATTTTCATCAACTTCAAAAATGTGCTCGATACGTCGCGGCGAAAGCTTCCGTTCGGGATAGCTCAGATCGGAAAGGCGTTTCGCAACGAGGTGACGCCGGGGAACTTCATCTTCCGTACGCGGGAGTTCGAGCAGATGGAGATCGAATATTTCTGCCGGCCCGAGGACGCGCCGCGTGTTCATCAGGAATGGATCGACGGTTTTCACGGCTGGATCCGTTCGATCGGGATCTCGGACTCGAACATAAAGGATTACGAACAGACGAAGGAAGAGCTTGCACATTACAGCGAGCGGACGGTGGATATCCTCTACCGGTTTTTCCCCGAACGCGACGACGAGGCGAAGCAGTGGGACGAGCTGATGGGTATCGCGAACCGGACCGATTTCGACTTGCGCGTGCATTCGAAAAAGCCTGAGGACGCGGAAGGGAAGCGGATCAATCCGGATTCGACCGAGGACCTATCTTATTTTGACACGGCGACCAACGAGCGGTTTTATCCTTATATTATCGAGCCTTCGACCGGTGTGAACCGCACCCTGCTGGCCGTGATGATGGATGCGTACACCGAACGGACGAACGAAAAGGGCGAGACCCGCGTGATCCTGAAACTCACGCCCGAGATGGCACCGATCAAGGTCGCTGTCCTGCCGCTGGCGAAAAACAAACCCGAGATCGTCGAGATGGCGCGGCGGATAAAGAAAGACCTGCAGCCTTCGATGCGTGCGGTTTACGACGACACCGGCGGCATCGGCAAACTCTACGCCCGCCAGGACGAGATCGGGACGCCGTTCTGCGTCACGGTCGATCACGAATCGCTCGAAGACAACGCCGTTACGGTGCGGGATCGCGATACGTGGGAGCAGGAAAGGGTCTCCAATGATCGGCTGATGTCGTATTTAGGAAAACTATTGTCTACTTAATGGTTACTTACGATCGCAGACGAATGGATCAAGTCTGCATGCCGAATCGCAGGTTAATACTTAATTCGCGGCGTCGGCGTTTAGCACGCCGGCCTTTTTACGGTAAAGCTCGACCATTTTCACGATCCGGCCTGCGGCTGCGACCGCTGCGGCGTGGTTCTGTGAAAAGTTCAGCCGGATGCTGTCGCCGAAACCCGGAGCAAATTCTGTCCCTGGCGTTACTGTGACGGCCGCCTGGCGGCGAAGGAGCTTTACAAACGTATTGGCTTCAACACCAAGCGGCGGCAGCTTCGGGAAAAGATAGCTCCCGGCCTGGGGCGTCGCGGTAGGGAAGTCGGCGGCCCTGAAAATTTCCAGTAACTCATCACGTATCGCTTCGTGTTCACGAATGCGTTGTTCCAGCCAGCCCGCCGGTTCCTGAAACCAAGTATCGAGAACGGCCTGGTTGTAGCCGGGGGCCCGCAGCGTGACTATCGCCTGAAGACGTTCCATTCTCTCGATCAATTTGGCCGTTCCGAACGCAGCTCCTAGCCGAAATCCGCTGAGGGATTCGGTCTTTGACGGGCCCATGATCGTGATCAGATCTTCCGGTTGTTCATCACAGGCGCGAAGATGCGTATAGACCTCGCCGCTGTAAAGCATGCGGGAGTAGAGCTGATCCACGATCAAGGTCACATCGTGAGCTGCCGCCAGTTGTGAGATCGAATTAATTACACTTCTTGAATAGACCAGCCCGGTAGGGTTGTTCGGTGTCGAAAAGACAAAGACCTTCGTGCCGCCTTTGAATGCTTCTTCAAGCCGATCGAGATCGGGGCCATTTTCAGACGGGCTTCCAAGGTAATTGAGCGGAATAGGGACGATCTCGCCATCGAAGAACTTTACGAGTTTGCGGTTGGCAAAATAGTCTGGCTCAACCACCGCGACTTTCGTTCCGGACGTGACCGTCGCACCGAGAGCCAAAAACAGCGCTCCCTGCGTCCCGGGCGTAATGATCAATTCTCTGTCTGCCGAGATCGGGCTGCCCGTGAATCCGGCAAGCCGTTTGGCAAGACCGGCACGGATCTGAGCGTCGCCGCGATACTCCGTGTAGGCCTGCCGGCCCCCTTTGTCGAATCCATTCTGCCAGGCTTCCAACGAGCCGGGTGTCGGAGGAAAGGCGTCCACATCCCCGTGCGAGAAATCGACAGGGATCCCCTCCAGCTTTTCCCCGCGCATGATCGCGTCGAGATCATCCGTGCCTTGCCGCACCTCCTGGCCGGGGGCATTGTCCGCCTCAAGCGCCCGAAACTTTTCATCCAGCGTCATCCTGCTATTCTCCTGGCATCAAATGTCCATTTTATCCTGCTCCCTCGATCATCAGCGAACTCGCAGCGAACAAGCTCAGCGGGCCGTGAGATCTTTCCATGATCAGCGATTCTAACATACTGCGATGCGACGGATTTGTATGCAAAAACTGATCGAGTTTGTTCCCAATTTCAGCGAGGGGCGGGATATGTCCGTGATAAAGCAGATCACGGACGAGATCGGCCCGCTGACTCCTAACCATCGATCTCAAGTCGCTGTAAAACGATGCTGTCACGATAGTTGACCGGGATACGCGGGAGCGGGAGCGGATTGATGCCGATCGATCGAAAGATTACCTAGCAGGACATTTTGCGAAGGAACGATTGAGATGAGCGAGGCGGAAACCGCCAACACGAAAGCCAACCTTTGACGGACAAGATTGATAACAATGTAGCTGTTTCCGCCTTCGCTCCATTGATTTGTTAGCCCGCCCGTTGCAAAGAAGAAAACCGTTTCTTGGCAAGCTCCGCAAAACTTAAAAATAAACTTTCAACTCGTTCGCTAAAAGTCTTTGATTCATAAGGCGGCGAACCTTCGCGCCCTTCATATTCATTCAGCAAAAGATAAAACGCCTCGCAACTCGGATTGACAAAGTTCACTTTATCAGAAAAGTCGCCAGCCTCGAGCAATAGTTTCTGCAATGTAAGATTGCCAGCCAAATAACGCAAATAAAGGAAACCAAGACAAAGTTCGCTTTGATTTAGCGGCGCGTCGTTTTGCGTTTCGCGCCAACCGCGATAAAGCGCAGCCAAAGCCGCATCAGTATTTTCAGCATCGTAGAGTTCGACGAGCCAAACCGGAACAGGCGAAACTTCAAGCAGAGCAAGTTCAGTCCACTGCCGCCAAGATTGTTCCTCTAAAAAGCCAGCTTCAATTCCAGCAATCAAAGTTTGAATTTCTGCGACTGTCATTTCAAAAGAAGCGGGCTAACGCCTTTGCCGATCAGCGGCGGCCCGAAGGGCCGTCCGACTGCATCGGCTTGTTAGACACCGTCCCTCGGGGCGGCATCAACGAGTTGTTTCCGAATCCAGATCTCCTCCGCTGTGATGCCCTCGCATCTTGCCCTGTCCGCCTCCCTCACAACGCCGCCATCGACGAGGGCGTCTGCGATTAGCGCCGCCAGCTCGTTCGACGAGATAGCGAGACCCGCCACGATCTCATCTTCGGGTTTGCGCTGTTCCGACATGCTTGTCTTCGTGTGTCTAACTATTGATTAACACCAATGCCGTTGATAATACGTTTGGAGAATCTTATTATCAAGGCAAAATATGTCGGGACCACCCGAGCTCCTCGAACAGGTGCGAGGTCTCATCAGATCGAACCACATGATTCAAAAGACCGAGCGCGCTTTTGTTACTTATGTTCGAGAGTGTGTTCTCTTGTCCGAAGCCCGATAGGCCCTTAGACGCCTTGCTTTGCTTTACCCACTTTCATTTTAGTTGAGATAGATCCAAAATCTTATCATGAATAAATTGATCGAGTGTGTCCCCAATTTTAGCGAGGGGCGGGATATGGCCGTGATCAAGCAGATCACGGATGAGATAGAAAAGATCGACGGCGTGAAGCTGCTGGACGTCGATCCCGGGGCGACGACGAACCGGACGGTGGTGACGTTTGTCGGCGGGCCGGAAGAGGTGGTCGAGGCGGCTTTTCAGGCGGTGAAAAAGGCCCGGGAGCTGATCGATATGCGCGGTCATCGGGGCGACCATCCGCGGTTCGGGGCGACGGACGTTTGCCCGCTGGTGCCGGTGTCGGGCATCTCGATGGAAGAGACGGCGGAATACGCCCGGAAGCTGGGCGAGCGGATCGGCGGGGAACTCGGCATCCCGGTCTATCTTTACGAGAACGCGGCGGTGACCGAAGTACGGCGGAATCTCGCCAATTGCCGCGAGGGCGAATATGAAGGCCTGAAGGACCGCATCTCGTCGGCGGAATGGAAGCCGGATCTCGGCCCGGCTGAGTTCAGCGAGAGCGTCGCCCGTTCGGGTGCGACGGCGGTCGGGGCCAGGGATTTCCTGATCGCGGTGAATTTCAACCTGAACACGACATCGACCCGGCGGGCCAACGCGATCGCCTTCGACGTGCGCGAAAAGGGCCGCCCGAAACGCGATGGCAATCCGATCACGGGCAAGCCGGTGGTGGACGAGAACGGCGACCCGGTGATGATCCCGGGCACGCTGAAAGGCACAAAGGCGATCGGCTGGTTCATCGACGAATACGGCATCGCGCAGGTCTCGATGAATATCACGAGCCTGGCCGCGACCCCGCTGCATGCGGCGTTCGACGAGGTGAGCGAAAAGGCGGCCGCACGGGGCATCCGCGTGACGGGGCTGGAGATCGTGGGCCTCGTGCCGAAAAGCGCCATCATCGACGCGGCCGATCATTACCTCAGAAAGCAGAACCGCTCGCTCGGCATCACCGAGGCCGAAAAGGTTAAGATCGCGATCCGGTCGATGGGGCTCGACGACCTGAAACCGTGGGACCCGCAGGAGAAGATCATCGAATACGTCATCGCAGAGAAGGGCGAGGGCCGGCTGGTCGATATGACCTGCCGCGATTTTGCCGACGAGACGGCCTCGGAATCGGCGGCCCCGGGCGGCGGTTCGATCTCGGCTTATATGGGTGCGCTCGGGGCGTCGCTGGCAACGATGGTCGCAAACCTTTCTTCGCACAAGGCCGGCTGGGACGACCGCTGGGAAGAGTTTTCCGATTGGGCCGTGAAAGGGCAGGCGATCAAAGAAGACCTGCTGCGACTGGTCGATGAGGACACCGAAGCGTTCAACCGCGTGATGGGGGCGTTCGGGCTGCCGAAGGGAAGCGATGAGGAAAAAGCGGCACGGACCGCCGCGATCCAGGACGCGACCAATTACGCGACCGAGGTTCCGTTTCGTACGATGGAGCGGTCGTTCGACGCGTTCGAGGTCATCCGGGCGATGGCCGAAACGGGCAATCCGAATTCCGTTTCGGACGCGGGCGTGGGAGCGCTCTGCGCACGCTCCGCCGTGATGGGCGCGTATCTGAACGTTAAGATCAACGCCGCCGGCTTGAAAGACAAAGAATTCGCCGACGATATCCTGCAACGCGGTGCCGAGATCGAACGCCGGGCGATCGCCGCGGAAAGCGAGATAATGGATATCGTGAATGGCAAGATCGCGTGAGCGGCCGGCCGGACAGGGGCGACAGCGTTTCGTAAACAGAATGAGTCTATTGAGTTTCAGCAGCAGCGGGCCCGCGCGGTACGTGATCTCGGTCGCCGCGGTCCTTCTTCTGGCCGCCGTTTTTGTCGGTTCCCGCGACCGCGTGAATTCGACCACGGTCGCGCTCAGCCTTCTGCTGGCGGTGCTCGCCTCGGCGACCTTTTTCGGACGGAATCCGGCGCTCGTTGCTGCGTTCGCGGCGATGCTGTGTTTCAATTTCTTCCTTCTGCCGCCCTATTACACGTGGACGATCGCGGACCCGCAAAATCTCGTGGCGTGGGCCTCGTTCACGCTGACGGCGATCATCGCAGGAGAACTTTCGGAATTTGCACGGCGGCGTGCCCGCGAATCACGTAAGTTATACGATGAGCTTCAGGATGCCTTCGAGGCCGCCGCCGAAGCCGAGGCACTGCGCCGGAGCGAAAAGCTGAAGTCGTCGCTGCTCGACGCCGTAACGCATGACCTGCAGACGCCGCTGACGTCGATAAAGGCGTCGGTCACGACGCTGCTCGAAAGCGAGGGAGGGCATCGCACGATAGAATTGGACAGCGACGAACGGGCCGAATTCCTGGAAATAATCGACGAGGAAACGGACCGGCTGAATCGTTTTATCGAGGGCATCGTGCGGCTTGCACGTGTCGAATCGGGCGGCCGCGAGCTGCCGTCGGGGCCGTGCTCAATCGACGAGGCCGTCACGACGGCGATCCAACGGGCGAGGCCGAACCGGACCGGACACGAGATCGTTATGGAGATCCCGAATGACCTGCCGCACGTTTCGGCGGACCCGGCCGCGGCCGCCGAGGTGTTCTTCAATCTGATCGACAACGCGTGCAAATACTCGCCGCCCGGGAGCCCGATCTCGATATGTGCGAAACGAAGCGAAAAGGGCGTGGCCGTTTCGGTCGAGGACCGCGGGCCCGGGATACCGGCAGAAATGCGCGAGCGCGTTTTTGAGAAGTTCGTGAGGATCGGTGCGGGCAAGGGCGGCGGCCTCGGGCTGGGACTCGCGATCGCGAAGGGCATCGTCGAATCGCAGAACGGCACGATCAGGATCGACGATGGCGAAGGTGGTGTCGGAACGGCGGTGACCGTCACGTTTCCGGAGGCGAGAGGATGAGCGAACCGCGGAAAATACTGGTCGTGGACGACGAGCCGCAGATCACCCGCGTGCTTCGCCAAAGCCTGAAGGCGCACCGGTACGACGTGCGCACGGCGGCGGAGACCGAATCGGCTCTTGACACGTTTCGCGATTGGGGCCCGGACCTGATAATCACGGACCTTCAGATGCCCGGTGCCGACGGGATCGAATTTTGCCGCGAAGTGCGTAAGATGGCAGCGACGCCGATCATCGTCCTTTCGGTCCGCGGCGACGAGCGGACAAAGGTGAACGCGCTGGACGCGGGGGCTGATGATTACGTAACAAAACCGTTCGGGATCGACGAACTTCTTGCCCGCATCCGGGCCGCACTTCGCCGGTCGCCCGTGGACGACGGGGGCCTGACACTGCTGGAAGACCACGACTTCGTCATCGATACGGCGAAGCGCGAAGTTTCGGTGAAGGGCAAGCCAGTGCATCTAACTCCGACCGAATTCGACCTCTTCCTGCATTTATTCAAGAACCGCGGCCGCGTCCTGACGCACCGCTCGATCCTCGGGGCGGTCTGGGGTGGCGATCTTACGGAGCAGACCGAATATCTTCGCGTCTTCATCGGGCAGCTTCGGAAAAAACTCGAGCCGAACGCATCAACGCCAAAATATATTCTTACCGAGCCGTGGGTCGGCTACAGGTTCGACCCGTCGGGCCGCGGCGAATAGCAGCCCTGGCCTTTACGACTTCCTTATAAAAGCCTTACGCGCCTTTTACGGCCAGGCTGACAAACTTGATCGGTATGGCGCTTAATGCCCATTCGGTAAAGCTTGCGGTCCGGCCCCGCATCAAGCGGCTTGCCGGTAAGGAGCAGGTCTATCCGCTGGCGGCGATCGGTTTGATCGCGGCGGGATTCCTTGCTCCTTTGCTCGGCCTTTTTCTCTTCATCCTTAAATCCATCATCGGCGACGCCCCTCGGCTCAGGGCGGTCGGCACGGTCCTGACCATCGTCGGGATCCCGCTGCTGCTTGCGGGTTCGCATTTGATGGACCTTGTTGAGCGAATGGAAGCCGAGCGGGACAAGAGTCCGGAACCGAAAGACGATCAGTTTTATGAATGATTCAACTACCCAGGATATCCATACGACCTATGCCGACATCCACGTGCCAAGAGAGGCCCCGACGGGGCGCTATCTGACCACGCTTTCGCTGGCGGCCCTGGGCGTGGTGTACGGCGATATCGGAACGTCGCCGCTGTACGCGATCAGGGAGTGTTTTCACGGGCCGCATGCGATCGCTCCTACGGCTGCGAACATCCTCGGCGTGCTCTCGCTGATCTTCTGGTCGCTGGTCATCGTGATCTCGATAAAATATCTCACGTTCGTCCTGAGGGCGGACAACCGCGGCGAAGGAGGCATCCTTTCGTTGGCGGCACTGGCGACGCCGATCAAGCCGTCGGGGCGTACGGAAAAGTGGTTCCTGATCGCCCTGGGCATCTTCGGTGCTGCGCTGCTCTACGGCGACGGCGTGCTGACGCCGGCGATCTCGATCCTCGGCGCAATCGAAGGCCTGACGGTGGCAGCACCCGAATTGTCGTTTTTCGTTTTGCCGGTGACCATCGGCATCCTCGTTGGGCTCTTCTTTTTTCAAAGCCGGGGGACGGCGGGCGTCGGCCGCATATTCGGCCCCGTCACGCTGCTTTGGTTCGTTGTGCTTGCCATTCTCGGGTTCGCCCAGATAATTCATTATCCGCAGGTGATCGCGGCTGCAAATCCGCTTCACGGTGTCCAGTTCTTTGTCGCAAACGGCTGGCATGGCTTTATCATTCTCGGTTCCGTCTTTTTGGTAGTGACGGGCGGCGAAGCGCTTTATGCCGACATGGGGCATTTCGGCACAAGGCCGATACGGCTCGCGTGGTTCACGGTCGCATTGCCCGCGCTCCTTTTGAATTATTTCGGCCAGGGAGCTTTGCTGCTCGAGGACCCTGCGATGGCGGTGAACCCGTTCTACCGGCTGGCCCCGTCGTGGGCACTTTATCCGATGATCGTGCTCGCAACATCGGCGGCGGTGATCGCGTCGCAGGCGGTGATCTCGGGCGCATTCTCGCTGACGATGCAGGCGGTGCAGCTAGGCTTCGTACCACGGGTCAAGATCCTGCATACTTCGAGCCGCGAGATAGGGCAGATCTATCTGCCGGCGGTGAACTGGGCACTGATGGCGGGCTGCATCGCGATCGTTATCGGCTTTGGTTCGTCGAGCCGGCTTGCGTCGGCCTACGGCATCGCGGTCACATCGACGATGGTGATAACTACCGTGCTTTTCTATTTTGTGGCCCGGGACCGTTGGAACTGGGGCCTGCTTCCGACGATCGCTCTGTGCTCGGTCTTTCTGGTGATCGACCTGGCATTCTTCGGGGCGAATATCATTAAGGTTCTCGACGGCGGGTGGTTTCCGCTGCTGCTGGCGGCGGCGGTATTTACCGTGATGCTCACGTGGAAGAAAGGGCGGAGCATCCTTCAACAGCGGGTCCAGGACGAGACGGCGCCGCTCGAGGATTTCCTGCGTGACATCAGCAGCAAGAAGGTGCCGAGGGTGCCGGGCACGGCCGTCTATATGAACGGAAATGCCTCGCGGACACCGGCGGCGCTGATCAACAACATCGAACATAACCGGATACTTCACCAGCGGCTGCTTTTTGTGACCGTCAAGACAAGGCCGATCCCATATGTTGACCGGGACGAGCGTGTGTTGGTCGAGCAGTTGGGCAAAACGTTCTGGCGGGTGAAGCTTTACTACGGCTATATGGAAGAGCCGAACGTCCCGCGGGAACTTTTGGGCCTGGAGCAGGCGGGCCTGAGGCTCTCGCCGAACGAAATGACCTATTTCCTCGGACGCGAGACCATCATCGCGACCAAAAAATATTCGGGTATGGCCCGCTGGCGTGAGAAGCTCTTTTCACTATTGTCGCGAAATGCCCGGAGCGCGACGTCGTTCTTCGGCATCCCGCCGGGCCGTGTTGTCGAGCTTGGCGAACAGATCGAGATCTAGACGGGCAAGGATTTCAGTTGGCCGCCGGCAACGCGGCGGTGCGGATGTCGGCGATGTCCTTGAGGATGGTCTTTACGGTCGCTTCGGTCAGAAGGCGGCCTTTTTCGCGGGTTGCGAGCGTCGCGTCGCCCCATATGCCGGTCGGCGAATAGGTGCCCTGGCCGTCTTTTTTGCGTGTGAGGCCGCCGGGTTTGTTGGGCGAATCATCCTTTGCCGCGAGTTTCATATTCACGCGATCGGGATACATATAGAGCATCATCGACGTCTCGCTCTCGTCGGCGTGGGTGCCGCGTTCCTGCTTCAGCAGCCCTTCTGCGGCGTCGGCATCGGCGGTCAGGATATCGGTGAACCGCATCAGGATGCCTTCCTTCGCCAGCAGTTCGGCCGACGCCCGGAGCGGGCGCATCGTCGAAACTCCCGTATTAAGGATATAAAAACGACGCGGGGCGTAATTGGCCAGGCTCTTGACGATATCGACGACCAGGTCGCGGGCCGTTTCGAAGCGGAGATGCGTGGACCCTGGATATTCGACGAACGAGGGATAGAAATGATAGGGGATCGTCGGCGCGATAACGACGTCGGCTTCTTTAAGCACGCGATCGGTGTAGTAGCGGGCGAGGCTCAGATCGTTGTCCAGCCGAAGGTGAGGGCCGTGCTCTTTGGCGGCCGCACCGAGCGGGATGACGACGACGGTGTCGGGCGTGAGGAGCTTTTCGGCCTCGATCCACGTCAGGTCCTGGAGCAGGATGCCGCGATTCTTCGACTGAGCATGCGTTGACGCTGTGAACAAGAGGGCGAGGGTGAATGCGATGGTGACGATCAGTCTGACTCGGTGCATAGTTTTTTCGGCGGAACGGAAGCCCGGGATCGTGGTGTTCCTTTTCTTACATTCAACTTGTGAAATATGGCGTCGCTCGTTGATCGCGACCTATAGAATCAGGCGGTCCAGTCATTTATTTTCCGTTACGTCGTTCGAGTGTGGAAGGGGATACGTCCACGAAAAACACGAAAGAAGAAAACAAGATCCGAAAGAGAACTCAATAAATAAAATTCAAGATCAAGACACAACCGATCATTTCACGACCTTCAGCTTCGGGGCTTCGTTGTCCTTAAGGACCTTCCATGCGATGGTGACGTTGCCGGCCGAGTCCCGTTCGACAACGCGGAACGCGACGATGATATCCCGCCGCCGATCAAGATCGAGCTCGTCATAACGGACACCGCCGATGGAGCGGAAAAACTGGCCGCGGTAGGCGATCGATCTTAGTATGTACGTCCAGTTCTCGCGGACGTGATGGCCCTTGCGATAAAGGAAACCGTCGGCCTCGATCCCTTTAACGATCTCGTCGTTGTATCGAAGGAATTCGGCGCTGTCCCGCACGGGCTTCAGATCAAGCAGATACTTCATCCCCTTTGTTTCGAACGCGACGTCCTCTATCGGGACGTCGCCGATCTCCGCCATCACAACATACTGATAAACGCCGCCCGTGCGGAAAATGCCGTCGAAGAGGATGATGTCCGCGATCCGCGGCAAACGATAGCTTTCGGTCCGAAATGAAAACGAAGTGCCCGCACCCGGCATCTTGAACGGAAGGCATTGTTCGGACGCCGTGATCTGATCTTCATCGGAAATGCACGACGAGTCTGCATTGAGTTTCACGATGCCGGTTTCAGGCTGATCGAGAAAAGCGGAGTATCTCGCGAGATGCTGTTCGGCGACCGCAAGCACCGCGGTCTCCTCCTTTCCCGGCCGGCGATAGATGCCCTTTTTGGGATCGAGAAGCGGATGATCGGGGCGATCCTTGGGCTGCATCATCTCGACGGATTGCAGCCGGTCGTACTTCGCGTTATCGCCGATCATCGGGTTCGCCTGCCGCGTGCCCGGCTTCGGCGTGGGCGTCGGCGTGGGAACGATCTGCGCACCGGCCGTGACGGTGAGAAAAAGGACCAGCGGAAACAAAAGACATCGACTGAACATCACGATCTGCCTCCAGGATACGTCCCCAAGAATATCACTTAATCGCAAAACCGGATGTTAATTTTGCAGGCAGGAAGCACTAACGGGCTCGCAGTCCCCGAGAAAAAGGATAGGACGAGGGCCCGGCATGGGTTTTCGTCACTTTTGGGATAAAGCGCCGGTCGCGGCTGCCGAGAATTTGTTCAGTCGGACTGGGTCGCCCGCCAATGTTTGTAGGTATCGCATCGATGACAGAATCGGGTCACAAGCCCGCCATCGTCAAAATGCCAGATATGCACCTCGTCTTCCTCGTCGACGGTTCGACCGGTAGAGCGAACTTTGAATGAAACATCGATCAGCGCAACGACGGTGTTGTTCGACTCGAGCAGATCCTTCGGCTGGAACTTCATGAATTCCAAGCCGCCTGCGGCCTCGAAAAAGCCCGTCACGCTCTCGCGTCCGCGCCGCTC
This sequence comes from Chloracidobacterium sp., assembly GCA_016716365.1. Taxonomy (GTDB): domain Bacteria; phylum Acidobacteriota; class Blastocatellia; order Pyrinomonadales; family Pyrinomonadaceae; genus OLB17. Next base: position 141,646 of record JADJWM010000007.1, read on the forward strand.
CTGCAGCCACGGGACCCCGGTATCTTCAATGCCATATTCCCACTCGACATCCTTCGAAAGTCTCTCAAGGATCGCGGGAATGTCCCCACGCCCGAAAGCTTCATAAATACCCTGAATCGTTTCTTTGTTGCTCATCCAAGATCATCCTCCTGAGTCACGCGAATTTGAGGCTCAGGTGATCCGTCAACAGAACCCTCACCTTTGGGAGCGAGGGGGTCAGACCGGCGGGACCAACTGAACTCGAATAGATGCAATGTAGTTATAAGGTACGGTCGGCCGAAATGCAAAAATGCTCGGACGGCGGCGGGGAAGACGGCGCAGGCGGCATGATCCAATGTAAAAAAGATCGCCCCGCTTCCTGCAAAGCGGGGCACTCTTCATTGTTTACGTCGGGTCTTCGCCGACTGGGCCGAGGCTAATACGTGGGATTCACGTTGGGGAAGGGGGTGTCGTCCTTACAAAGCGGATTGATAAAAGCACTGACCACGCCAACCAGTCCCGTCGGGTCCGCGGTACCGGCGATGTCGATGACATTTTTTGCGGTCACTATTCCATTCGCCTCCATCATTAACGCCAGATGGCGAACACCCCACTCGCGCTTTATCTCGAAAGCTGCTTCCTTGCTGAATCTGACGTCGATCTCCTTTTCGATATTAGGGTGTGTCATATCGCCAAAGTTTTTTGCAAATTCCGTCGCGAAGAGGTCGGTTTGAGCCTTGATCGCATTGATCACAGTCGGCGACTTGGTAGCTGCCGTTATTGCGGCCTTGTTTACGTTATAAATTCTCTGCAGATCGGCGGCAAGTTTGGCCAATTTGACCAACTTGGGTGATTGAAGGGCGAGTTTGCCGCCGGCCTGTGCAGCCGCAGCCCCACCCGTCGCGGCCGAAGAACCGCCAAACGTAACTACCAAGGCAGCAATTTTCACGGCGGCTATGATCGGTGCCGAGGTCATGGTAAATACAGCTTTTGCACATTGTCCCGGGGTGGTTGCACATCCCGCACCGCAGTCCACATTTTGCTGGCTAGGACAATTCTGCCAGCATACAGGACCAACGCCTGTATAGTTGTTCTGGCAAGCCGGATAACACAACGCGCCGTCCTTCACCAAACCGGCAGGACACGTCGTGAGAGGTTGCACATCTCTGGCAGTTGCTGGCTTTTTGCAGGAAACCCCGATGTCTTCCCATCCGCTTGGACAAGTCGGGCTACACTGGGTTACGACCCCATGAAAGCCGGCTCTGCATTTTGGATACCAAATAGCACCGCCCTGCTCGCAGCCCTGAGGATTTTCCTTCTCACATTTTGCCCGGTCCCAAATTACATAACCTGCGCCGCGAGAATATGCCCCGCCTTTTCCGCAATATAGCCCGTCATCGCGGAAACCCGCGGGACAATTCTTGTAGCAGAAGGTCGCTATACCCCGTTCGTCACTTCCGCAGGGCTTATAGCATAACCCGGCGGTATCCTGCACGTATCCCGGCTGACAGATCATTGGCTGACCGGCGGTCCTTCCGACGCTTTGCCGCCAGCAGAATGGAAGTCTCACCGCGCTCGTTTTATCGAGATCCAGCGCATGACGTGCTCCATTTCATTGACCGTGAGCGGCGGCGGTCGGTTGGCAGCCGTTGGCGGTGACGAACTCGTTTCTCCTGATCTTGTTGAAGTTGCGGCAGCGGTTGTCGCCCCGATTCCGATCCAGACGTCCTTGGTTTCGTTCGGCCAACCGGGCTCGACTGCAAACCCGATCGCCCGAGCAACCTTACTTCCTGAAAAGAAGTAGTTTCTGCCGTTGGAGTATTTGAATGCCGCACTTATCGGGCCGGCCGCTAGTACGCTCGCCGGGATGTCCGTTTCGCTAACGACCCTTTCATTCTTGAGCACGACGTGGCGCCGGCCTTTGTAAAGAATGACCGAGCCGTTGTCATCAAGAGCCGCGTCGATCCCGTTATGGAAAGCGGCGGGCAGGCCCTGCCAGCCTCCTGGAAGAGTAACGTTGTCATATCCGGGGTACGCGGTTTTGTTCACCGAATTGAAAGCCGAATAGGCATTTCCCTTGAAGAAGTAAATATTGTTCGAGTAGGGATCCTGCACCGCAGCGTCGATCCCAGAGTGAAACGACGCCGGAAGGCCCTGCCATTCGCCCGGAAGGGCCTTCGGATAGCCGGGATCGACATTCGTTCCGGTCAAGCGATAATACTGATTTCCTTTAAAAAAGTAGGATACTTTTTCACCCCTGTGAAAGAACGCGGCATCGACATCCGCGGCCTGTACGGCCGGAGCAATTTCCGCCCGAACTTTCGGGACCAACGTTCCGAACGGGCCGAGCAGTATTGCCATGCTCATGAGAATTGCAAACATGGTTCGGATCGCCCCCTGAACGGACCTTTTTTGATTTGATCGGATATTCATTGTTCTTCTCCTCTATTCTGTCAGCGTAAGGCGGCGATCAAGTTCCGTGACCTACTCACCCGATGTCGAACGATCTTCGCCATACTCGTGATTCTTTTGTTACTGTCTACTGCCGGCACTTTTTGCAGCGGTGGCAGCCCTTTTCTTCTCACGTTCCAACGCTATCAAGCCGGTCAGCGATTCCGCGTCTATCGCCCCTGGGATCATTCGTTCCCCGATGATGTAAGCCGGCGTGCCATTGATCTCGAGTGCGGCCGCGAGGCGAATGTTGCGATCGATCTGCTCCGCCAGTTTTGGGTCTGCCATATCTCGCTGCAGAGCTGCAAAATTCAGTCCAAGTCGATCCGAAATGCCCTTGATGGCTGCGTCATCCGTGCCTTGGGACGCCATCAGCCCGCGATGAAACTCAAGGTATTTTCCCTGTCGCCCCGCCGCTAAGGCCGCCCGGGCCGCAACATATGACTGCTGGCCGAGTACGGGGAACTCTTTGTAAACGATCCGGAGTGACGGGTCTTTTAACAGCACCGCGTCCAGGCCCGGAAGGGTGCTTTTGCAGTAGCCGCAGTTGTAGTCAAAAAATACGACGACCGCCATATCCGCATCTGCGTTTCCGGCACTCGGCGAGTCCGCGTCGTGAAAGATAGCGGGCCTCATTTCTTTAAGGATCTTCGCGGCATTCTCGCGGCGTTCCCTTTCTTCGGCTGCCTGCAGGGCCTGAAGGGCCTCTCGGACAATTGCCGGATTCTTGAGCAGATATTCGCGGATGACCGCTTCTATCTTCTCTTTTTCTGATCCGGTCGAACTGGCCGGCACCGCGGGATCCCGGACACCGGCAACGGCCAACTCTCGGCTCTGGCCCCGGGCATTCCCGGCCATGGCCGTAAATGTAAGAAAGATGGATAACGCTGCGATAAAACCCGTCGTCAAAATTCGGCTGTTTTTCATCTGTTCGCTCCTTATCTGATAAAAGTGCTGCCGGAAAAAGGTCTCGCTCATCACCTTCCAATGAACATTTTTCTTCGGACCCTTCTGCCAAAATCTCTGTCTACTTACCTAAACAAGATTCCTGGCGAAAAAGGACCATCAAGGAAGACATTTATTTCTTGGGGCTTTTCGTCCATAATGAGAGGGAGAACCCGCAATTAGCTGAGGTCGTATGCCTGCACCCGATCCGCATCAGGTCACTCTTTTGTTAAACAAATGGAGCGACGGAGACGAAATGGCGCTCGAAGAGCTGATGCCGCTCGTCTATGATGAACTGCGGGTAATGGCGAAGCGGTACCTGAGCGGACAAAACCGGGCGCATACGTTCCAGACCACCGAACTGATCCACGAAGCGTATTTGAAGCTCGCCGGCGGCGAGAAAAAAGATTGGGAGAATCGTGCTCATTTTTTCGGCGTGGCGGCTCTCGCCATGCGGCATATATTGGTGAACTACGCCGTCTCAAAACGTTCACAAAAACGCGGCGGCGATCGGCACAGGGTCACTTTGGATGATGATTCGGTGGTCTCGATCGAGCGGACAGACGAAATTGTGGCTCTCAACGAAGCTCTCACGAATCTTGAAACGCTTGACCAAAGGAAGGGCCGCGTAGTGGAGCTGCGGTATTTTGGCGGAATGAGCATCGACGAAACAGCGTCGGTGCTAAAGGTCTCGCCGCAGACTGTTCAGCGAGACTGGCGTTTTGCCAAATCCTGGCTGATGCGTGAACTGACCTGCTAATGATCGATCCGCTCTCAGAGATCCTTAGTGCGGTTATTTGGATGAGTTGACTCCCTCTCCCAGAAGGCGTATTCGGTTTGAGATCTACAGAAGACCCGAATGTGAACGAACTTGCGCGAATCGAAGAGATCTACCACGCGGTCGTTGATCTTCCCGAAGAGGAACGTCATCGATTCCTATCGGAGAGCTGCGGTGACGACGCCGAATTGCGATGCGAGGTCGAATCCCTCTTAAGCTTTGACGAAAAGGCTGGATCGTTCATCGAAACGCCGCCGGACGATCTTGCGGCGGCTCTCCTGGCCGACCGGCCGGGCCATGACATAGTCGGGAAACAGATCGATCATTACCGCATCGTCTCGCAGCTTGGCTCAGGCGGAATGGGTGAAGTATTTCTCGCCGAAGATACGAAACTCTTCCGAAAGGTCGCTCTCAAACTGCTTCCGGCCCAATTCGCGTCGAGTAAAGAACGCAAATTGCGATTCGAACGCGAAGCTCGAGCCGTGTCCGCCCTCAACCATCGCAATATCATCACGATCTACGAGATCCAGGAGGTAGAAGGGTTCTCTTTCATGGCGACGGAGTTCGTCGACGGCCGCACCCTGAACGATCTGATCGCGGATGGGCCGATCCCGTGGCAGGATGCCGCAAAGATCGGGGCGCAGATCGCGTCCGCCTTGGATGCGGCCCACTCCGTCGGGATCATTCATCGGGATATCAAGCCGGCGAACATAATGGTCCGCCCCGACGGCGATATTAAGGTCCTGGACTTCGGCCTCGCGAAACTGACCGCACCGCCGGGCGAGAGCGGCAGCTTTGATACTCGCGATCACAACGCCCGGAACCGGGTGATGGGCACGATCCACTATATGTCGCCGGAACAGGCCCTCGGCGCGGACCTCGATGAGCGGACCGACATTTTCAGCCTGGGCGTCGTGCTCTATGAAGTGCTGACGGGAAAACGGCCGTTTGCCGGGCAGAGTGACGCGGCCGTTTACAACGCGATCATCAACATCGAGCCTCCCAGTATCTGCGACTTAAAACCCGATGCTCCGCAAGAATTTGCCGGCGTTGTAGGTCTCGCAATGGCGAAGGACCCCGATCATCGGTTCAGGTCGGCGGCAGAACTGCACGACGCCCTTCGGGGTCTTGCTTCGGGAAAACGGCCCGAGATCGCCAGGCGGCCGGCTGTCCCCCGACCGGGGATGTGGCGGTCGCTGCCCGGCTTAACCCTGGCTGCTCTGATCGCGATCCTCATCCTCGTGATCGCATCGCTATTCATATTTCTGCCGACGGAAGCGCCCCGAAAGCTGCGGCCGCAAGCTTCAAATTCAACCAGTTGACGAGCCAGGGCGGCGAAGAACTATTCCCCAGTCTTTCGCCCGATGGCCGGAGCTTTGTCTTCACCAGCAGGGAAAGCGGGAATTGGGATATTTACATGCAGCGCATCGGCGAAGCTAACCCGACCAACCTGACCGAAGGGTCTTTGGTACACGACGTTCAGGGCGTTTTCTCACCCGACGGCGGCAGCATCGCATTCCGGTCGGATCGGGACGGGGGCGGGATCTTCGTGATGGATGCAGCCGGCGGATCGGTCAGGCGCGTTGCCGAGATGGGCTATCATCCCGCCTGGTCGCCCGATGGCAGAGAGATCGCGTTCGGGATCGATGATTTCGACGAACCCGGAAGCCGAACCATCGCTCCGAGTGAGCTTTGGCGGGTCAATGTCGCAACCGGAGCGAAACGTTTGGTCACGAATTCCGACGCCGTTCAGCCAAGGTGGTCTCCGACCGGCTCGCGCATAGCATTTTGGGGAATCAATTCCGCTGGCCAGCGTGACGTTTACACGGTCGCGGCCGACGGCGGCGAGGTAGAACCGGTCACAAATGACACGGCGACAGACTGGAATCCGGTTTGGTCGACTGACGGCAGGTCTTTGTATTTTCTGAGCGACCGCGACGGTAGCATGAATCTATGGCAGGTCGCGATAGATGAAAGGACGGGCCGTGTCGAAGGTGAGCCCGAGGCTATCAGAATACCCGCAAAATACAGCAAGTTCCTGCAATTTTCACCGGACGGAACGAACTTTTTGTACGTCCAGACCACTAATTACACTAATTTGCTAGGGGTTGCTTTTGACCCCCGGACCGAGACTGCCGGCGAAGTGCCCTTCGAGATAACTCGCGGCTCAAAGATATCGACCAATCCGGACATCTCCACCGACGGACGGTCGATCGTTTTTGACTCGATCGGCGACACACAGGAAGATCTGTTCGTCGCCGACGCGGACGGCGGTTCGATACGCCAGGTAACTAACGACGTTCCAAAGGATCGCGGCCCGCGTTGGTCGCCGGATGGTAACTTCATCTCGTTCTTGTCGGATGCCTCCGGAAAATATGAATGTTGGATCATGCGGGCTGACGGAAGCGAACGTGAGAAAATATCAAATTTTCCGGACGGCAACTGGGCACAGATGCCCATATGGTCACCCGACGGGCGACGTCTGCTTTGCAATACTTCGTACGGCTATCCGATCATCTTCGACCTTGAGACGAAGGAATCGACACCCATCGCCACCCCGCCTGTTGCAGACGGCGAGACAGGGCACAGGTTCATGGCGTTGGCATGGAGTCCGGACGGAAGTAAGCTGCTGGGCCATAGGTTGGATTTCAACGCGACCGAACCCGCAATACAATTCTATGACCTTACGACAGAGAGGTTGGAACCCGTCGCCGATCTCGGCTATCGTGCGGTCTGGCTCTCTGACAGTAGGCGCTGCATTTTCACCTATCGCGAGAAGCTCTTTCTCGCCGATACGACCACAAAGAGAATTCGGGAAATATTTTCCATCGCACCTTACCGCTTTCAATCGGTCTCCATTTCAAAGGACGACCGCACGATCTCTTTCTCCAGACAAAAATCCGAATCGGACATTTGGATGGCCGTCAGAGAGTAAGCCAACCTGGATCATCCGTCTCAACTTTTTCACGTGGTAAGCACCATCCGATGGCAGCCGCTCGTCGGATTTGACCGGGCCTGAGGCGACGGGAGCATGATCCGGTCTTTCCATCCTCGCCGAATGTCGTTTGTCGGAAAGCGCCGTGCGATAATGACATTCGGAAAGTTCGATCTTGCGGCACGAAGATGACTGAGTTGACCCAAATATCGGCGAGGGTTCTGTCGCTGGCGACCATGATACGGGAGGCCGGCGGCCGGGCGATGCTCGTCGGCGGGTGCGTGCGCGACGCGCTGATGGGCAAGGAGCCGAAGGACTGGGACCTGGAGGTTTACGGCGTCGAGCCGGAAAGGCTGCGAAAGCTGTTGGAGGAATTTGCGGTCGGTTGGAGCGGGGACGAGGTTGTCGCGATCGGCCCGGATGATCAACTTATCTCCGACGACGGCGGGCATGGCCGTATTCCGATAAGCGTTGTGGGCGAGGCATTTGCGGTTTACCGGCTGGGCCGCGATCTTGATGTTTCGCTGCCGCGCCGCGAGCGGAAATCCGGCCGCGGACATCGCGGTTTTGTGATCGAAGGCGACCCGGACATGTCGTTCAAGGAGGCGTGTTCGCGGCGAGATTTTACGGTCAACGCGATCCTGAAAGACCCTTTGACCGGCGAGATCGTCGATCCGTTCGGCGGCAGGGAAGATATCGATCGAAAGGTCCTGCGGCACGTTTCGGCCGAGACCTTTGCCGAAGATTCGCTTCGTGTTCTGCGGGCGGCACAGTTTGCCGCGAGGCTTGAATTCGACATCGCACCCGAGACGGCCGATTTGTGCAGGGCCATCGACGTGACCGATCTGCCGCGGGAGCGGATCTGGGGCGAGCTTGAAAAGATGCTGCTTCAGGCCCGGCAGCCGTCGATCGGGCTCAAATGGCTCTACGATCTGGATGTCGTCGATCAGCTTTTTCCCGAATTGAAAGCACTCGTCGGCGTGCCGCAGGAACCCGACTGGCATCCGGAGGGCGACGTCGACGTGCACACCTTGATGGTGACCGACGAGGCGAGAAAGCTGATCGACGATCTGCCTTACGAACGGCAGGTGGCGGTGATGCTCGGGGCCGTCGCGCACGATTTCGGCAAGCCGCCGACGACCGAATTTGTCGAGGGGCGGATACGTTCGCGAGGGCACGACGAGGCGGGCGTCGAGCCGACCATCTCGTTCCTGGACAGGCTGGGGATCTACACGCTGAACGGCTTCGACGTGCGCAAACAGGTGATCGAATTGGTCCGCTACCACCTGAAGCCGGGCGAGTTTTACAAGGCCGAATCGAAGAATCCGGTCGGCGACGGGGCGTTTCGCCGGCTTGCACGCAAGGTCGAGCCCGATCTGCTTTACCGCGTCGCCAAGGCAGACAGCCTCGGCCGCAACCCCGATTGGCTGCCGCCCGAGAAGCATTTCGATTCGGCCGCTCAGGAATGGTTCATCGAACGCGTCCGCTCTCTGCAGATAGAAAAAAAGGCCCCGGAACCGATTTTGATGGGTCGGCACCTCATCGAAATGGGCCTCAAACCCGGCCCGGATTTCAAGACGATCCTGGATGCGGTCTATGAGATGCAGCTGGACGGAAGCGTTGCCGATCTCGACCAAGCTTTGGAGCATGCGAGAGCCCTGTCCACTGGAAATTTTCGCGTCAAGTAAGCTCCCGCCCACCCTCAGAAAATCTTCATAAGAAATTCAGAATTTCCTAAAGAGTCTGCGGGGACATGTGCGCGAGTATTGCTTCGTGGCCCGGAGAACCACTTCCGTCCGCAAATCAAACGAATCCAGGAGAAAAAATATGAAGCAAAGCGGTGCCCTTGCATTGGTCACGATGATGCTGTTCACGATCCTGCCCATCAGGGGGCAGCAAATAGAAACGTCCAAGATCTTTCTAGGTCCGAACGGGGCAACTCGCGGTAACGGCCCGATTCGAATCCGGACGCTGAAGCCCGGGCAGTTTCAGGAGATCGAACAGCGGTTGAAGATAAATGTCGTTTTTATCGGTTTTGAACGCGGAAACGGATATCAGCAGATCAACGAAGGACGATTCCGCGATTACCTTCCCCGTCGATACCGTTCGAGGGACATGAATGCGCTGGGCGATGGAAGCTTAGGCGAGTTTCTTGGAAACTCTTTCGATTTTCAATACAAGACCGTTTTCGCCAAACAGGCATTCGAAAACAGTCTCTTCACGTTCCTGGACTCCAATCGCGTCGAGTGTCCGGTTGACTATTATCAGGAAGCCTACAACGCCGATCCGGCGGGAGTTCTGGATATTCCTGACAACTCCTGCATCGACTCAACGCTAACTGAACGGTGGCTTGCCGACCATGCCTATCAACTCGGGGTCGATGCAAGCGAATACACCGTCTTCTTCATAAACTGGTGGGGTCGGCCCGACTTCAAACATCACGTTTATTACAACTATCTGCAATCGGACGTTGATCCGGATACCGGGACCAACCTGGCTTTGTATCAGGGGTGGGGAACCGGCCAATGGGGAGGCACAACACCCGATGATGAACAAAATGGACTAGGAGAACTGCGTCGGGTTTGGTTCCACGATGTTTCGGCTGGCCCGGAATGGGCAACGTCGAATTGGGATGTTAGTAACGCGGATATCAATGGAGACGGTTACTACGACTATCGCATGCCCCCGATATGGGAATACGGAAACATGTCAGGGTACCGTCCGTTCGACACCCTGTCGGAGGATTTGAGTTACGTTATTCGGTATGTCGCGATCGACGCCCAATTTACAACCTCATCCGTTTACCATCCTGCACTGTACACCGAGAGGTTGCCAAGCACGATCCAGGCAAACCTGATCTACTTTAATAACGATCCGCCGAATCGAGGTCAAGATCAGGTAAAACCCGATCGGACCCTGCTGGAGATCGGCAAGATGAAGCCGTTCAGCACGTTTAGCTCGCATGAACAGGAACTTCCTTATACACCTGAGCATGACTTGATCTATCAATGTTCAAAGATCTGGCTGTGGGTTGAATTCACGAACTGCTATCCGGGACGGTCCATTCCGGGCCGGTATGACATGGATATCTTCCACGGCGACCGAATCACCGATTATCGTTCCGGCGACGCCGACGATCAAATAATGAATTTTGTTTACACGGTAACGAATGACGACGCACCGTACGGTTTGCTTGGATACGGCCCCGGTTTCACATATGAGTGGAACTACGAAGCTGGGCGAGGGTTTTACGGATTGCCTATCGGGCTGACGCATACGCTGATCCATGAGATCGGACATCGGTTTGGAAAGAATCACACATTCATTGGATATGATTACGAAGAAGGCGTTTTGATCGCGGATAACTTCATCCTGATGGCGTTGAACACTGACAGCGTGATGAGTTATCAGCGGCTAAGCAACAACTTTAGCCAGTTCGACCGCGACAATCAGAACCGGTGGATGACCGCGATAAGCTTCAACAAGGCAAACGAATTGCTGCCGGGTATTCTGGCGCATCCGGACCGGGAGCAGTATCGCTGGCACCTTGAAACTGCGGATGAGGACGCAAAGCGGGCTCTGAATGAATACCGTCAGATGGACTATCACAACGCGGTCGGTTCGGCGAAATCAGCCTATGACCGCGTGTTGTGGGTAGCCGATCAACTCGGCGTCGGGCCAACAGAATTGGCAAGGCCGGCCGACGAGCAGGCTCGAGGAAAGATCAACCGGGGCGGCGAGATCGAAGGCGCCCGACGGCTCAGGGATCGCGGTTTTTCGATCCCCGAACCCGTCGAAGCCAAGGCAAATACCACTTTCGCCCAAAAGGACGGACTGATCGAAACGGAATTGTTCAATCCGCGCGTGCGTCTGGAAGACCCTTTCTGGTTGGCACGCAAGAATCCGACGAACCGCAACCCGGTACTCCATGACGGCAAAAAGCGTAGCTATCAGCGAGCAATACCGGAATCGGCGCTCACAAAGGCCAAAAAGTAGTAGTTGTCCGAGCGAAAATTGGGGAAGGCGGGCAAAAGACCTTCCCTTCGTTATATGATCCGTCGTCGTTTGAAATTCTAAGGCTGCGGCTCATGCCACCGCATATTGGATAGGCCTGGGACTTGATAAGCGCGTCCTGGGTGCAGGATTCTCAAAGAATGGTGTTCGCGGAACCAAGGTGGCTGTCTGAACCAATGGCCGGATAACTATCCGTTGGTCACGTCGCGTGTGGGTGGGGTTGTCCGACGACTCTCTCTGGGTGTATCTTCAGATTCACACACTGATCGATCTAACAAAGGTGGTCTGATGAACGTCACACAAGGCTGGGCTTGGCGTGTCCTTTTTATTGTTGGGGGACTTTCGTACTTTATCGGATCGTTTTTCATCCGCGCGGGATGACGATGAAGGAGATGCTGGTCGATTCCGCATGGGTCCCGGCCCATACGGCCGTGTTTGTAGGGTTCATTCTGATCACGGCCGGCCTGGTGCTCTATCGACGATCGGTGGATGTGCCGCGGACGATGGCCGGTTGGCTGCTGGCAGTGATCGTGCTGGCATTTTTCCAGATATTGGAAATGGGGCTGCACACGCTGGCTTACGTGGATGCGGCTATGCTGTCACACGAGGCATTTCACGGCGGGATGTCGACGCCGATCCTGACCACGCACCTATGGCTTTCGACGCTGGCGTTCACGCCGTTCGCGATCGCCCTGATCGGGCTGATCTGGACGGGTCAGCGGGAACGTCGGCTCGGCTCGCCGTGGATCGGATGGATCGGGATCATCGGGGCCGTCTCATACGGCGCGGTAATGTGGCTGGCTTTTGTTTTCGAGATCGCGGGCACCGGGATCCTTTTCCCGATCGCCCACCTACTGGTCCCGCTGTGGTTCATCCTCGCCGGCCTGTGGCCGCGGCGTTCCGCGGTCGATGATCTTCGCTAGAACAGGCCGCGATCAGCCGCCAATCTCTATCTACCGGATGCGTTTCGGCGGTCGGCTCGGTACCGACAAAGATCAAAGAGCTCGCTCTCGCGGCCTTGCCTATTTGTGCCGAAACGCATCCGGGTCATACGATCTCAAATTTACAGCCGTCTGATCCCCTAGGCGACCGCGAACCAGGATTTGGCCATCTTCTCGACCTGGAACCTCATCATCTCAGAACGTCCGTTGGTCCCGTTCATGAAATTCTTGGCAATTCCGTCCTCATGGTGCAGGTTTGAAGCATGGCCCAACTCATGAAGCACGTCCATCTTGTCGCTGTTCCCGTTCGGCGAGACTATGCAGAGCGGCGTTACCAACCCGACGCTGGGCGGGGTGATGCCAATTCCAACGTGCTTGAATTGGCCAAAGACGACGGTGGCGAAGACCGAGAACGGGACCTTCGAACTGACCAGGCTGCGTGCCCGCGTGAGCAGGTCCGTGTAGGTCACCTTGTTCACGGCATCGTCGTAAGGATCGTGCGGCACCGGGTCTGGATAATTTAGTGTATTGTTTATTGTCTTTGCCGCTCCCTGCGGCCAGACCTCTAGTTGGATATTGTGGTTGTCGAGCACCGACTTTGCCTTGGCGACCTCGCCCTGGTCATCATTGAGAAAATAATTGCTGAGGTAAACGCAGATGATGTTCACTTTTGCGCGTTTGGGCAGTTTGAAAGTTGTGACTTTGCTGGGGTCCATAAAGTTATTATTAGTTCCGACTCCTATTATTTATTTGGTTTTCCCTAAATTATGAATGCTTCCTGTGAACTACATGACATATCAAAAGTAAGAGACGGGCGCTCCCAAAGTTTTTGCAAAAAACGTTCCGGTGAAAATTCTCAGTGGCGCCGGTACTCAAGGTGACCATTACGAAGACGCGCAAAAAAAGTTCGGACCCATCTGTGGATCCGAACCAAAAGGTATTCTTTATTAAAAGTCTATTGCTTCCCTTCGAGGAACGCCTTCAGCCTACGGGATCGATGCGGACTTCTCTTGACGGCGGTGTAATGTCAAGACCGTCTTTGCAAAGGCAAAACGCGGACTCGCTCTCGGCCTTCGTCCACGACGATCAACGCACCCTGTTTTAACAATTCTTCATTTGTTCGCAGAACCGCGATCAGCGTACCAGCAAGATGTGACGGGAGAATATTTTGAGCCCGAACCTGAACGACGCTTGGTTCTTCCGCTTGGGTCAACGCGAGAAGCGTCCCAAAATCAAGATCGTGGGTGAACAAAACGAGATCAAGCTTCCTCGCATACTCCATGATCTCATTGTCTTCGGCTCGCGGGTCGCCGACTGTTGACCAATGGATCGCCTCAATTTCTTCTGCCGCAAAGGCCGCTACCCAATCGGGCGACAAATTCATGTCGATCAGGATCTTCATGCGGGGGCAAGCGGGGCTTCGATCTCCTCGACGCGCCACGCCGCATACGCAAGAGCTTCGCGCAAGTCCTCATCCTCAAGATACGGATAGGCTTTCAGGATGTCCGCAAACGAATGTCCGGCAGCAACAAGGCCAACGATCGTTCCGACAGTTACGCGCAAGCCGCGAATACACGGCTTGCCGCCCATAACTTTTGGATCGAAGGTGATTCTTGTCAAGGTCTTCATGCCTGCAATTATAGCTCAATCAAGCAAGTTATTGTTTCCCTTCGAGGAACGCCTTGAGCCGGCGGGACCGCGACGGATGGCGGAGTTTCCTTAGGGCCTTGGCCTCGATCTGGCGAATACGTTCGCGGGTGACGGCGAAGTGCTGGCCGACCTCTTCGAGGGTGTGCTCGGAGCCGGTGTTGCCTAGGCCGAAGCGCATCTTGATGACCTTTTCCTCGCGGGGCGTCAGCGTCGCCAGGACCTCGTCGGTGATCTCCCGAAGGTTCGAGAAGGTGACCGACTCCGCCGGGTTCAGGATCGATTTGTCCTCGATGAAATCTCCGAGGTGCGAATCTTCCTCTTCGCCGATCGGCGTTTCCAGCGAGATCGGCTCCTGCGCGATCTTCAGCACCTTGCGGACCTTCGAGACCGGGATGTCCATCCGTTTCGCGATCTCTTCGCTCGTCGGCTCGCGGCCGAGTTCCTGAACGAGCAGCCGCGAGGTGCGGATCAGCTTGTTGATCGTCTCGATCATGTGGACCGGGATGCGGATGGTGCGGGCCTGGTCCGCGATGGCACGGGTGATCGCCTGGCGGATCCACCATGTCGCGTAGGTCGAGAATTTATATCCGCGACGCCATTCGAACTTGTCCACGGCCTTCATCAGGCCGATGTTGCCTTCCTGGATCAGGTCCAGGAACTGCAGGCCGCGGTTCGTGTATTTCTTTGCGATAGAAACGACGAGACGCAGGTTGGCCTCGACCAATTCGCGTTTGGCTTTGTTCGTTTCGAACTCGCCGATGCTGATGGTTTGATACGAACGCTTGATCTCGACGGCGGGAAGGTGAAATTTCTCTTCGATCTCCGCGATGATCTTCTTGTTCTCGTTGACCGTCGCGTTCAGCTCACGCTTGGTGGCGGCCGCCGGTTTCTTGGCAAGCTTATCCTTGGCCTTTTTGATCGCCCGCTCGGCTTTCTGGATCTCGTCGACCACCTTGCGGATGGCCGAGATCATCAGCTGCATCGAGTGCTCCGTCAGGTTCAGGTTCTTGATCTCCTGGGCCACTTCAAGCCGGAGCCGGGCAGTTTGACGCGTCAAACGAAGCAGTTTCTTAGGCTTTTTGCCCTTGGCGGTCGGCTTGGCGATCTTCTGCTCTTTCTTTAACGCCGCCCACGATTTAAGGGCCGCGGCGTAGCTCTGGCGGATGTTTCCGATCCCCTCGAGCGTCCAGCGGAGGTACTCTTCAGCCTTGTCCTCTTCGAGCGAGATCTCGGCCTGCTCCGAAAAGGCGACCGTTTCGCGAATGCTTGCCTTGCCGATCGCAAGGTCGTCGCCGATCTTCAGCAGCCGCTCGATCGCGATGGGCGAACGCGAGATCGCCTTTCGCGTCTTGATCTGACCGCGTTCGATGCGTTTCGCGATGGTCACCTCGCCCTCGCGGGTAAGCAGAGGCACGATTCCCATTTCGCGAAGATAAAGGCGGACCGGATCGTTCGATTTGTCGAGCGCACCTGCAGAGAGATCGAGGTCGATATCGTCCTCGTCCTCTTCTTCGGTGGAGGATTCGTCGTCGAGTGCCAGTTGTGAGGCGCGCTCTAAAAGCTGGGCGTCCGTTTCGGCGACCGAGATGTTTGCGCCTTCAAGGCGGTCGAGGACGTCCTCAAGGTCGTCCGCGGTCATCATGTTCTCGGGTATCTCGCGATGGAGTTCGTCCAGGCTAATGAATTTCTTTCGTTTACCTAATGCGACCAGCCGGTCCATCAGGTCTTCTTTCTCGTCGTAATCGGGCATACTCTCCTGGGGATTTGGATGAAAAGCGGCGTAAACCGTTGTTCACAATAATACTTATATACGAAATCAAGCCCGATCATGTTCCAGAGCGGGTCCAAGCATCGAAATCCTAAAGTATATCAGAGTTCGCGGATCTTTGTAAGCAAGGTCTGCTTGAGTTTTGACAATTCCAGTTGTTCGGCGACGAATTGATTGACCGCCTCGGTGTTGCCGGCCCGCTCGGCCGACAAAAGCTCCTGACTGACCTCGTGTATGCGGTTTTGAATTGCCATCGAGCGAAGCGAAAGCACGCAATTTTCGGCATCATGGAGGACGCTGTCGAGCGCCTCGCCGAGAGCTCGTTTCGGCTCGCCAAGCATCAGGAGCGGGATAAAATCGGCTGCGAGGTGCTCATCGTCGGTCAATTCGAGCAGTGCGGCGAGGTCGGCATCGCGGTTCTCTTTTTCCAGCGTGTAGAGCGAGCGGAAGACGGGAGCCGTTGCGAGCGATCCATAATCGCTTTCTTCGAGCAGCGGGAGGATCTCTCCGCGGAGTTCGCGGTCGTGGACCAGAAGCTCCAGCAAATGCTGTTCGGCGACGGTGATCTTGATGCGGGCGGCGAGCCGGGCCTGCGTTTTGACAGATTCGGGCGAGGCCCCGGGGCCGTTCTTGACGGCACGCCACAGATCCCGTTTTATCCCGGCATCGTCAACGCGCAAAAAGTCCATTGCCTGGTCGAAGCTCTCGCGTTTTTGGATGGGATTCTTGATCGCGCCGAGCACCGGCATCACGTCTTCGATGGCATCGGCCTTTTGCCGGGGTTCGTTGATGGAGCGGCCCTTCATCGAGGCGTCGAGCGTGAAAGCAAGAAACGGAGCGGCACGGCCGCGGGCCTCGTTGTAGGCTTCGGCCCCGTTGGCACGGACGAAATCGTCCGGGTCCTGGCCTTCGGGCAGGACGAGGACCTTGATCTCGAGGTCGTTCGGCAGCAGCTCTTCTATCGCCCGCCGGGCGGCCTTGATGCCGGCCGAATCGCCGTCGTAGTTGATCACGACCTTTTTCGTGAAACGGCTGAGCAGCTTCGACTGTTCGGGCGTGAACGCGGTGCCGAGGCTGGCAACGACGTTCGTGATGCCGAATTGGAAGAGGGCGATCAGGTCGAGATAGCCTTCGACGAGGATGGCGAATTTCTTCTGGCGGATGGTTTCTTTCGATTGAAAAAGGCCGTAAAGATGCTGGCCTTTGACGTAGGCGGGCGTCTCCGGCGAGTTGAGATATTTCGGCTGGTCGTCGCCCATCGCCCGGGCGCCGAACGCCACGGGGTCGCCGTTCAGATCAAGAACGGGGAACATGATCCGCCCGCGGAAACGGTCGAAAACCCTTTCTTTTTCTTCATTTACGGAAACCAGGCCGCTCTGCTCGATCAGCTTTTCGTCCGCGCCTTTTTCTTTTAGCAGGTTGAGCAGCGAATCCCACGAATCCGGCGAATAGCCGATCCGGAACTGCCGGATGATCTCGTCGGTAATACCGCGAGAATGAAGGTATTCTTTGGCTTCAACTGCCTTTCGCTTTTCGCCTTTTGCCTTCTTATTTTCGACTTGTAGCTCAGCTTCCCAAAACTCCATCGCGATTTTGTTCAGTTCGATGACCTGTTCGGCAAGCTGCTTCTTTTCCGCCTTTCGTTTTTTATTCTGCTCGTACTGCCGGTCGTCGATGGGCTTCGGCAGCGGGACGCTGTTCATCTCGGCGATCCGTTCGACCGCTTCGGGGAAGCTCAGACCCTCCATCTCCATCAGGAAAGTGAACGCGTTCCCGCCCTTGCCGCACCCGAAACATTTGTAAAAGCCTTTGGCCGGGTTCACCGAGAACGAAGGCGTCTTTTCCTGATGAAACGGGCAGCACGCCATCCAGTTCGCACCCTTCTTCTTCAACGGTGCATACGGCTCGATCAGCCGCACCAGATCGGCACGTGATCTCAAGTCGTCGATGAAGTATTGGTCGTAGAGCACGGGATCATCGTTATGTTACGACAGATGCCGCAATGGTATAAAATCGGTACTTGAAATGATGATGCGTACAGTCGGCGGGCTCCTGATACTTCTATTTCTCGGGTTCTCAGTTGATGGGCAGTGCGTCCGAAGTGACCTCGAAGTTTCGCGAGTAATCGGCACGGTGGTTGAAGATACAAAGCCTGCTACGCCGGTCAAGGGAGTCTCCATCGCGGTTACTCTGGTAAGTTCAAGGGGAAATTAATTGCCAATACGGTCATCGATGGTCAGGGAAATGTTGCCCTTCCAAATCTCAAAAGCGGTGAATACCTGCTTTCGATCCGTTTTCCAAATTTCGACCCTATTATAATTCGCCTGCATGTTAGAGAGAGTAACCGCGAAAATGGATCAATATTGGCGCGGATCGCACCTCCTGACGACTCTGGAACTGATTCTCGCGAGGGAAGCGTTCGCGTCGTCGTCGGAATGCGTTAGTGTCCCGGAGATTCGGGGCGATCTCGATACGATCAGGGAAGATACCAGAATTCAACGGCATCTTCGTCGTGGTTCCAGGGTCGTTTGAAAAGTGCGGGAAAGATCCGAAGTCGCGATCGATTTATTCTATAGTTCTTCTCGAGGTCGCGGACGATCCTGTTGCCTCGGCGTATTGCGCCTGCTAAGTTACGATCACGGACGACGATGTTACCGCGGGCTCCTGGGTTCTCCCTCAAATAAGATCCAAAGATCAGGCGTTCGTTGACTTCAGGACACATAACTGCGCCGAATTTGGTTTCCGTTGCGAGGATGAATGGTTCTCGGACCGATTCAGCAACCTTGAATGACCAAATAGGCCGTTCGACCTTTGGTGGTGAACCATTTGGTGCAACCCTCCAGAATTGCATAAGGCGATCGTTGCCTGAATCGCCGCGTACGATCTCGATCGGTTTGATATCCCAGTTTCTCCACCTGAAGTGTTCCCGCATCATCTCGGCCATTATCACACTTTCATGTCTGAGCTCAGGCGGGTTGTAGATAACGATGAATCCACGCCATTCCGGATTGGCTCGCAACCCGGCGAGGAACATGTCGAGCCGTCCTAGAAAATCATCACATGGCCCACGATCATATTCGTCGATCAGAACCGCCTTCGGGGCTTCCTGTGCTTTACCATAGAAAGCCAACATACACACCAGTGCAACGAGCAGAAAAAAGCGCAGCACCAGATCGGCACGTGATCTCAGGCTGTCGATACGGCTACTCATGCGGCGATCACGATGTTTATGAAGAGCTTGACCTTCTTTCAGAGTTCATCATTTCGAGAAATCCTGCCGGGGAATACACGGCGATCGGCGAATTCTTGAAATCCGCAGTATCACGAGTCACTATTGCATCCAAACTCTCGCCGATCGCGGAGGCGCATTGGACCGCGTCTTCATAGTCGGGGAATTCAAGGTCGAATGCGTTCTGAAGGACTTGCTTATCAGCGGCTGCTATCTCGAACAATCTAACCAGACGGCGAACTTCCTTTAATGAGTGGTCATTACCCTTGAGTTTACGGCCGGTATAATAAACGTTGATGGGCGTTATGCTCGACAGTTATCCCACGAAATCCTGCGCAGCTACAAGCAGAATGATCTTCTCGGCGTCGGGATGAAAAGGCTGTCTTTCGAGGACGTAATCCAGTATGACGTTGGTGTCGATGAGAGCACGCATTAGCGATACTTTTCCAGGATGTGTTCGTAGTACAGTTCGCGATCTTCCTCTTTGGTCATCGGCATATATCCCTTTTCAGGCTTAAATGTGCCGGACAGACTTTTCGCGATAGCGATACGCTCGTCTTTGCTAAGTTCTCGCTGGAACGCATTCTCTTCGGGGGCGCCGCTTTTGTCTGCTTCGGCCAGATTCCGCGAAACCTTTTCGATCAATTCACGTTGGATCGGGACCGGGAGCTTCGAGATCTGACGAATTAATTCTTTTTGTGAAATCACTAGCGTACCTTCTAAAACACAGAATCAATTAAGTCATTGTAACACCGTTTTCGATTCGTAGGCGGTCGGCTCAATTCGGAACGGCTCCTTGACGAAAAGTCGGTCGGGCACCGCCTTCGGGTACGAGCCAGAGCTGCATTTCGGCATGCTTCCGGGCGCCGACATACTTGGATATTATCCGGCGAGGACTGATGCCGAGGTCTGTAAGATTCTTAACCGCGATCTTGAGGGCCGCATTGGTTCGTTTTCGACTTAGACCGCCGCCCGATGTAAATAGCAAGTGAGCCGTGAGACCACTGTCAGCCTTCAAGACGTTCGCAAACTGTTCAAAATTCAGCCCAAAATCGCAAGGTTCTTCATGCAGTTCGCCGAATATTACTTCGCGAGACCATTTAGAGTAGGCTATACCGCTCGCGTCGAACAAGGTCGCTTCCGAAATTCGCAACGGTTCCGGTTCTTGTTTGCTTGTTTCTGCACCTTTCGGAATGATCCACAACTGGATGCGAGACTCCCCGAACGGCCTATTACTAAAGAAAACTCTTTTCGGGTCGAACTGCCGATGGGTCACATGGTTCTCTATGATCCGACGATACTTCTGGGCCCTGCCCGGAATGGAGCTATCCGGCGTGACGATGACAGAACCGACCGAGCTAGGCCGCTGAGAGATCGTCGCAAAGAAATTGTCGATTCGGGCGCGGAGGTCTTCGGAACACAATGAAGCCGGAAATTCGTCGATGAGTTCGGGCTTTGGATCAGATTGAGCAGCGGCCGGGATCGCCGCGATCGAGATCAATATCAGAAATGTGAGGACTCCTCTCATTGGAACACCTAGAGCTTTAACTCAGCGATCGTAGCGCCATTTCCGCCCTGGTCGGGGGGGGCGAAGGCGAAGCGTTCGATGAGGTCGTGGTTTTTCAGGGTGTGGTGGACGAAGTTTTTCAGGGCCCCCGTGCCGAAGCCGTGGATGATGCGGATGCGGGGGAGCGAGGCGAGGTAGGCTTCGTCGATAAAGCGGTCGAGTTCGTATTCGGCCTCGGCGGTGGTGCGGCCGATGAGGTTGAGTTCGGATGGGGCGTCGGGGGCGTCGAGGGGCTTGGAGATCTCCGTTGACACCCTCCCTACAGGTCGGGTTTCCGCCTGCTGCTCGGCCAATTGCAGGTCGGCAAGCTTTTCGCGGAGGCGCATTCCGCCGACGAGGACCTCGGCGACCTCTTTGTCCATGCGCTCGACGGTGCCGACGTTGCCGAAGGAGGTGATGACCCGGGAGCCGACGGCGATCTTTGCATCGTCGGCGGGGAGAACCACCCCGTCACCCGAAGCGGGTGCCACCCCTCCTTTGTAAGGAGGGGAGCCTAGGTGCCCACCCGCTGACGCACTTAGTGATGATGTGGTGCCGCCGACCCTGGACGTTTGACCCTGGACCTTGGACACGACGGCCCGGTTGAGCTCGGCTTTGCGCGCGGAGCGTTCTTTTTCGAGCTTGTTCTTTAGGGCCTTGTCCTCTAACCCGTCGATGAAGGCCTTTGACTGGCGTTCGAAAGAATCGACCGTCTCGGCCAGGGTCTGCTCGAATTCCTTTTGGCGGGCTTTTTCTTTCTTGCCGGCCTCGATGTCGAGCTTGGCGTATTTCATCGCCACGGCCTCGCGTTCTTCTTCAAGGGCGACGCGGAGGTCTTCAGCCTGCTTGGCCTCGGTCGAGAGCTTTCGCAGGTAGGCTTCCGCCTCCTGGGCCGAGATATCCAGATTTTCGCGGGCGTTGTCGATCACTTCGGGCAGGATGCCGAAGCGGCTGGCGATCTGGATGCCCGACGACGCACCGGCCATTCCCATCAGCAGGCGATAGGTCGGCTGCAGGGTTTTTTCGTCAAACTCGACCGAGGCGTTGATGACGTTCGGGTCGTTGGCGGCATATATTTTAAGGCCGCGGTAGTGGGTCGAGGCGATCACCTGGGCCCCGCAGGCTCGGCGAAAATGATCGACGATCGCAACGCCAAGCGCCGAGCCTTCTTCGGGATCGGTGCCCGTCCCGGCTTCGTCGAGCAGGACGAGCGACGGCGCGACACATTCGCGCATCATCTCCGCGATGTTCGACATGTGCGAACTGAAGGTCGAGAGATTGGCTGCCAGCGATTGATGATCCCCGATGTCGGCCAGCACCGAACGATAGAAGGGAACTTTCGCCTGTTTTGCCGGCACGGGCAGGCCCGATATCGCCATCAGGCTGAGCAGGCCGGCGGTTTTGAGCACGACGGTCTTTCCGCCGGCGTTGGCTCCGGAGATGATCATCACGGAGCGGTCCTTTGTGAGGGTGAATGAGCTCGGGACTATGTCAGTACCACCTGCGGTAGCGGGTGGGGTCTGGCTGTCACCGGAAGGAGCGGTGCCGGATGCCGCCCTTGAGATCACAGGGCGCGGAGGAAAAGCCCCACCCGCTACCGCTGGTGGTACCGACCTATTGGCCCTGAGGTTTTCTTCCAGCAGCGGATGGCGGGCATCGACCAACTCCAATGTGTTGTCGGCAGAGATCTCCGGGACGACGGCTTTGAATTTTCGCGCAAACTCGACCTTGGCTTTGATGAAGTCAAGCTCGGCGACGGCGTCGACGGCCGTTTCGATGGCGGGAAGCTGCTCGCGAAGCTGTTCGGTCAGCTCGAACAATATCCGGGCGACCTCGCGTTCCTCTTTGCCCTTCAGGTTTTGGAGTTCGTTGTTCGCCTCGATGGCGTCGAGCGGTTCGACGAAAACGGTCGCACCCGACGACGAAAAACCGTGAGCAACGCCGCCGACCTTCCCGCGGAAATCGGCCTTTACCGGGATGACGAATCGGTCGTTGCGGACGGTAACAAGTTGGTCCTGAATGGCATCGCCCGACGCCCGCATCACCGATTCCAGCGACTTTGTCAGGCGGGCGCGTTGGGCAGAGATCTCGCGGCGGATCCGTGCCAGTTCGGGCGAGGCCGAATCATCGATCTCGCCGCCGGGCAGAAGCTTTTTGTTGATCTTTTCGATCGCGGAAAGCAGCGTCGGCGGGATCATCTCCACTTTTGACCAAAGCGTCGGGGCGGTCTCTTTTTCGGGCTGGATCGAAGAGCGGGCGAAAAGGGCCTGGCTGCAAACGCGGGCAAGTTCGAGCAGCAGATTCGGTTCGAGGGCGGCGTTTTTGATCCTCAGGATCGCGACCGCATCGGCCGGGTCTTCGATCCCGCTGAACGACCACGTGACCTGCTTTTCTTCGTTCAGGACGATCGTTTCGCTGATCGCGGCCAGATCGGCGTCAAGCTCGATCCGGCTTGTTTTCGGACGCAGGCCGGCGAAACGCTCGATGCCCATCGGCGTCTGCGCGTGCCGCGCCGCCAATTCGAGCAGCCGTTCATACTCGAGTGTTTCGAGCGAATATGACATCTTCTCACCTTCTTCCTTTGCGTCTTCGCGACTTTGCGGGAGAAGATCGCGTTCCCGCAAAGCCGCAAAAGTCGCAAAGCGAGAATTAGGCTATTCAGCCACCTCAACGCCTTTCCAAAAAGCGATGCGGCCTTCGATCTCTTTTGCGTCGGGTTTCGTTTCCGGGTAATACCAGGCGGCGTCGGGGTTGGTTTCGCCGTTCACAACGATATTGTAGTAACTAGCCGTGCCCTTCCAACCGCAGACGGTGTGGGTCTGGCTGGGCTGAAAAAACTCGTTCCTGATCGAGTCTTTCGGGAAATAGTGGTTGCCTTCGACGATGATAGTTTCATCGCTTTCGGCAAGTGTTGCTCCATTCCAGGTTGCTTTCATACTAGTTTTTGCGGAGGCCCGCGCGTAAGCAAGGGCTTAACACTCAACGGTCGATTTACGCCCTTGCTCACGTGCGGGCCTCTGCATTAGATCAGAAATCGGGCCCGTATTTCGGGCGTCGGCATCATGCACGCGTCGCGTCTGCCGAAGAGCCGGTAGCGGTATTTTGCGAAGAGCTTATAGGCACCGTCGCGTATGAAACGCGGCACGATGATCAGGCCGTGGCTCAGCGACCACGGGCCGTCCAGCTTTCTCGCGATCTTCAACGCCGCAGTCGAATGGGTGAATGCCTTTCCTTCGTCGATCAAAACAACGGAATCCGTGTCAGCCGGGTCGATGCCGTATTTTTCTATCAACTCCTCGCCGATCTCGGATTGCAGCGGGGCGAATTTAAAGTAACCCGCCTTGTCCCGCTCAATTATGAAATTGACCGAGTTGTTGCAGAAATTGCATACGCCGTCGAATAAGACCGTCGCACCCATATTAAAATTCTACCGCAATTTTCGGATAGATTTCATTTTTCGCCGGGTCTAAACTCACAAGCATGGAAACGGAGATCTATTGGCGGGCGGTCAGGGACAACGATGCGAGGTTCGACGGTGCCTTTTATCTGGGCGTGAAAACGACGGGCATTTACTGCCGGCCTTCGTGCCGGGCACGGACGCCGAAGCGGGAGAACGTTGCGTTCTTTACGACCTGGGCTGATGCAGAGCGGTCGGGCCTGCGGGCTTGCCTCAGATGCAAGCCGAAGAACGCCGCCGCCGCGGATCCGCAGGTCGAAAAGATGCTGAAGGTTTGCGAGCTGCTGGAGTCGGAAGATCTTTACTCACTGGAAGATCTGGCCGAGGAGGTCGGGCTCAGTCCCTACCACCTGCAGCGAAGTTTCAAGGAGATCATCGGCGTAAGCCCAAAAAAATATTCGGAGGCAAAGAGGATGGAGCGGTTCAAAGAGGAATTAAGAGAGGGCGGCGACGTGACGGCCGCGATGTATGACGCGGGTTTCGGGTCCAGCAGCCGCCTGTACGAAAAGGCGGCGGAGCGGATGGGGATGACGCCGGCAGCGTATAAAAAGGGCGGGCAGGGAGTGACGATAAATTACTCGATCACGGATTGCGAGCTCGGGCGGATACTCGTCGCACGTACCATCAAGGGGTTATGCAATGTGGCGTTTGCCGATGACGACTCGAGCCTCGAAGAAAATCTGCGTAAGGAGTATCCCAACGCCGAGGTCGTCAAGGACGCGAAGGTTCTGAAGGGTTTCGTCGACGAGATACTGAAGCATTTGTCTGGCGAAAAGAAACGGCTCGACCTTCCGATCGACATTCAGGCGACGGCGTTCCAAATGAAAGTCTGGGACTTGTTAAGGAAGATCCCGTACGGCGAAACGGTCACCTACAGCCAGATCGCCGAACAGCTCGGCGACAAGAACAAAGTGCGGGCGGTCGCCCAGGCATGCGCCAATAACCGGGTCGCGGTCGTGATCCCTTGCCATCGCGTGGTCGGCAAGGACGGGAAGCTGACCGGTTATCGATGGGGTGTCGAAAGAAAGAAGAAGCTGCTCGCAAATGAAAGCTGAGAACGGAGAAAAGAATATGAACTACAGCGTAAGACCCATTTGGGAGGGAGGGGGGGAAAAAAAAAGAAAAAAAAAAAATGTTGCGAAGAAAAAAAAAAGAAGGGAGAGGGGGGGGGGGGGGGGGGGGGGGGGGGGGGGGGGGGGGGGGCGGCGGGGGGGGGGGGGGGGGGGGGGGGGGGGGAGGGAAAAAAAAATAAAAAATAAAATGGGTGGTGGGGGGGGGCGGGGGGGGGGGGGGGGGGGGGGGGGGAGAAAAAAGGGAAAAAGGGGGGGGGGGGGGGGGATCGCGGCTTAGGCTCGGGGCTGTTCGAAGCATTTGGCGACGAAAGCCGCCTGATCTCACGGACCGCGATGGAGAAAGAAAAGGCCGATGAGCAGATCGAAGCGATCCTTGCCGACCCGGCCGTTCGGTTCATCAATTTAAGGAACGCGCAGGCCGGCTGCTTTATCGCGACGATCCAACGCTGATCGGATCGCCGCGGCCCGGCCAGCGTGTTTCGGCACCAACGTAAGTTTTTGTAAAGGTTTCAGATTGTAGCGTGCTTCGCTTTGCAATCTGAAACTTTTTTACTATTCTCTTGCGTATCACGTTTTTGTCACAGTAAACAATTTAGCAATCCGATCATTTTCGTTATGAAATTAAGGATATTTCTGTTCGCTTTGGCCGCGATCGGCGCTGTTTTCGCCGGTGAGAGTGCGGCACAATCGTACGCGATAACCAATGCAAAGATCGTGACCGTTTCGGGTGCGACCATCGACCGCGGGACCATTGTCGTCCGCGACGGGCTGATCCAGGCCGTCGGGGCCAATCTCCAGCCTCCGGCCGATGCGAGGGTCTTCGACGCAACGGGCCTTACGGTTTATCCGGGGCTGATCGACACTCTGACGAACCTCGGAACGCCTGCCCCGCAAACAGGCGGCCAGGGCGGAGGAGGCGGCGGCGGAGGAGGAGGCTTCCTCGCCCAGATCGCTGCCCAGCAACAGCAGCAGCAATTGCAGCAGCAGTCGATAACCAGTTACCCAGTCGGACTCCGGCCCGAGCGCGACGTGCTGGAAGAGGTTCGCGCTACCGAATCGACATTTGAGACCGCCCGTAATGCAGGTTTCACGACGGTCGTTACCACCGGGCGAGGAGGGATCTTCAACGGCCAGTCGGTGATCATCAATCTGGCGGGTGATAGCGTTTCGTCGATGGTGGTAAAGGCTCCGTTCGCTCAGCATTTTACGTTCACGACGATCGGCGGGGGCGTTTATCCTGCATCCCTGCTCGGCACCTTTTCTGCCCTGCGGCAGATGCTGCTCGATGCCCAGCGGCTGCAGGAAATGCAGAAAGCGTACGCGGCCGACCCCAAGGGAATGCCGAGGCCGCCCGTTGACAGGTCGCTAGAGGCACTTATCCCTGTCGTCAACCGCCAGGTCCCGATCGTGTTCAATGCGAACAGCGAGAACGAGATCGTCCGGGTGCTCGACCTCATCAAGGAGATGAACATCCGCGGAATTATCGCCGGCGGCACCGAGGCTTGGAAGGTCGCGGGCCGTCTCAAGGAGCAGAATGTTCCGGTGCTGCTCTCGCTGAATTTTCCAAAGCGCACCGCGGCAGCTTCGCCGGATGCAGACCCTGAGTCGCTGGAAGTTCTTAGGCTCAGGGCCGAAACACCGAAGGGAGCCGGCAGGCTGGCTCAGGCAGGCGTCAAGTTCGGCTTCCAGTCGGGCGGAATGACCACTCTTGCGGACTTCTTTGCAAACGCCGCAAAGACGACCGAAAACGGCCTGAGCCGCGATGCGGCCATTCGTGCGATGACGCTCGGGGCCGCCGAAGTGCTCGGCATCGACAACCGCACCGGTTCGATCGAGCCCGGCAAGATCGCCAACCTGACGCTGGTCAAGGGCGACCTGTTTGCAAGGGACAAATTCGTGCCGCAGGTGGTGATCGACGGCAAGGTCTTTGAGATCCGCGAACCGGTTCGCCCGGCCGGCGGCCGCGGAAATCAGGGAGGAGCTCCCGGTGCGGGTGCACCGCCCGCGGGAAATGTGCCGAATGTCGCCGGTTCGTACGCGATCACGATCGATATTCCCGGGCAGCCGACGCCGGCGACGCTGACCTTCATTCAACAGGGAAATACATTTACCGGACAGTTGGTGTCGGCAAGTTTCGGCACCAGCCAGATCCGCGACGGAAGGGTCTCGGCTGACGGATTCAGCTTTTCGACGGTCGTCGAATTCGGGGGCCAGACCATACAGGTTAACGCCTCCGGCCGCGTAACGGGCAGTGCTATCAACGGAACAATGGATTCTACAGCCGGAACCGCCGGATTCTCGGGTACCAAGAACCCGTAAGGTTAAGAGGTTATGAAAAAGATCACTGCATATTTGGTTCTTTTACTTCTTGGTTTGGGGAGTCTGCCGTTGTCCGCCATCGGACAGTCGCAGAACAGCGTCCTGATCAAGGGCGGAACGGTAATGACCGCCGCTCGCGGGACCCTCGAAAACACTGACATCCTGGTCCAGAACGGCAAGATCGCCCGGATCGGCAAGGGACTTTCGGCCCCGGCGGGCGTGCGTACGATCGACGCGACGGGCAAATATGTCACGCCCGGTATCATCGATGCTCACTCGCACGCGATGCTGAGTTCGATCAATGAAGGTTCGTATTCGGTCACGTCGATGGTCCGGATCCGGGACATGCTGGACCCCACCGACATTACGATCTATCGTGCGTTGGCCGGCGGCGTGACCGGTGCGAACCTGCTGCACGGATCGGCAAATTCGATCGGCGGGCAGAACTCCGTGGTCAAATTCAAGTGGGGCAAGTCGGCCGAGGAAATGGTGGTCGCCGATGCTCCGCCGGGGATCAAATTCGCTATGGGCGAGAATGTTCGCCGCACGACGCAGCAGCCGCTTCCCGGCATGCAGCTTCGCTATCCCCGTACGCGACAGGGAACCATCGAGGTCATGCGTGACGCTTTCCTGCGGGCGCGCGATTACAAGCAGGCGTGGGATGATTTTCGTGCTAAGAAGACCCGCGTTCAGCCCCGAAAGGACCTGGAACTTGAGCCTATCGTCGAGATCCTCGAAGGAAAGCGGTTGGTCCACGCTCATGGATACCGGTCCGATGAACACCTGAATCTTTTGCGATTGGCAGAGGAATTCGGCTTCAAGATCGGAACGCTCCAGCACGCGCTCGAGGCCTATAAGATCGCGCCCGAGATCGCGAAGCACGGAGCGGGCGTTTCGATCTTCGCCGATAGCTGGGGATACAAGCTCGAGGCCTACGACTCCATTCCGTACAACGGCTATATCCTCTGGAAGAACGGTGTCAATGTCTCGATCAACTCCGACTCCGGCGAGCGGATCAGGCGTCTGAACCTGGATGCCGCCAAGATGATGAAATATGGCGGCGTTCCCGAGGAAGATTCGCTGAAAATGATCACGCTGAACCCCGCGATCCAACTCGGGATCGGCAAGCGGACCGGCTCTATCGAGGTCGGGAAGGATGCCGATATCGTGATCTGGAGCGGCCATCCGTTCAGCGCGTTTTCGAGGGCCGAAACAACGATGATCGAGGGCGAGACATACTTCGACCGTGCCGCAGATGCGGAAATGAGGTCGAAAATGACGGCGGAACGCGAGGCTTTGGAAAAGCTGGACGTCAATCGGGCTCCCGGATCAGGCGGAACACCCCCGCGGGTGCCCGCCGAACGCCGCGAAGAGCGCGGGCATGACGACATAGACGGAGGTAACGACCGATGACCTCACAATTAAACATGATCAAAGCAAGATCGGCCGCATTCGTTCTTACCTGCCTGTGTACCATGGCCGTCTTCGGCCAAAATGACGGTTCCGAACAGAACCAGACCGGCCGTGCCGGCACCTTCGTCATCACAAACGCCCGTATCTATACGGTCGCCGGCCCGGTGATCGAGAACGGGACGGTCGTGATCCAGAACGGCAAGATCGCAAGCGTGGGGACGAACGTTCAGATCCCGGGCGGTGCCGAGCGGATCGACGGCCGCGGCCTCAGCGTTTTCCCTGGCATGATCGACGCCGACACCCGAATGGGCCTCGCTGAGATCACGCTGGCCGTGCCTGGCTCGGTCGACCTGGCAGAGACGGGAAATATGAACGCTCATACTAGGGCGATCAAGGGCATTCATCCGCACTCGGCCCACATCAATGTTACCCGCGTCAACGGCATCACCACCGTGCTTTCACGTCCGCAGGGCGGAACGATCAGCGGCCAGGCAGCGGTCATCGATCTTAACGGCTCAACGCCCGACGAGATGGCGGTGATCAGCGACTTCGGGCTGGTGATCAACTTTCCGCGTGTCGTAGCCGGGGGCGGCTTTGGCGGCGGTGGAGGAGGCGGCGGAGGTGGCGGCCAGGCCGACTTCAATGCGTTGATCAGGCGACGCGATCAGGCGGTTGAGGACCTAAAGAAGATCTTTCGGGACGCCGAAACGCACCTGAAAGCACAAGAAGCATATTCCCGTGACAAGTCTCTGCCTTATGTAGATGCGAATCCTGCCCTGGAAGCGATGGGGCCGTACATCCGCGGACAGCGGCCGATCCTTTTCACGGTCGAGCGCGAGCGGGACATTCGGGCCGTGGCCAAGTTCGTCGCCGATATGAAGGTCAAGGGCATCATCATCGGCGGGCAGGAAGCCTGGAAGGCAGCCGATGTCCTGAAGGCCAATAACATACCGGTCGTCTACACGAACATCTACTCGAATCCGGTCCGCGACGACGATCCGTATGATTACCTGTTCAACGCTCCGGCAAAAATGGAATCCGCGGGTGTAAAATTCGCGATCAGCACCGGCGACGTCGGGCCCGAATCCCGCGACCTTCCGTATCAGGCGGGTATCGCGGGGGCCTTCGGTTTAGCGCCCGACGCAGCGTTGCGATCGGTCACCTTGAGCCCGGCTGAGATACTCGGCGTCGCCGACCGCATGGGGTCGATCGAGGCCGGCAAGGTTGCCAACATCGTCGTGGCCGACGGGAACATCCTGGAGCCGAGGACGAACATCCGCTACATGTTCATCAACGGACGGATGATCCCGCTGACAAGCCGGCATACGAGGCTGTTCGACAGCTTTAAGGACCGGGGCGTCCCCGAACGTCCGTAAGTATTCTTCGATGATCCTCTGTCAGGCCGCACCGGAAACGGAGCGGCCTTTTTTATCCGGCAGCAGGAAGTCGGAATTTGAGATATGACTTACACATTCCATTCCTGACTTCTGACTCCTTATTTGCCTTTTGGCTTTCGATTCTAGGTTCTTAGTTCCCAAGCCCGGCAGGCGGGTGAAATTGCTTTAGCCACACGTGAAGGCAAAGTCGAAACGAGAAAAACCCCGAGCCCATTCTTTCCGATCAAAACGGAGAGAATGAAAAGAATGCGGGGAGAAAAGCAATTACGGCACGCGCGATCTTTCCGAAACCTGGAGGACCGCCTTCTACGGAGTCGATTCGAAATAATTCCGGGTTGTCATTCATCAATTTCTCTTTTCGATCATATGTTAGAACTCCCCTCAGGGACACAGCTCATCTACTTGGCGCAAAGAATGCCACAGTCCTGCGGACTGTTGGCGTTGTTATCTATGGCGGCGGGATCGCCGGGCAGTGATTTCACCCAGTCGGGAATTGCAAACGTAAAAAATTCACCCTTAAGTTCATATTTCCCGTCGCCATTGTAGTCGCAAAGGTGATAGGAAGTGGCTGTAGGCACTCCAATGTTGTGAGCCCTATCAAAAAGAGTTGCGCCGTACACATAGCAAAATATCTTTCCGTCACGCCCCGAGAGTTCGTCAACATGGCGGATTCGCCATACATAGAAATTTTCAGGAACTCCGTCTTCTGAGTAGGGCAAGATCGCTTCCGCTTCAGGCCGGCCTTCGGGCGTGATCGACGTTACGTTATAGATAACATCTCTTCCTTTCCGAGTTTTGCCGGTCTTCGTCCTCTTTTCAGTTTCTTTGGGAATTATTTCCTGTATCGGCCATCCGTCCGGCTTGATCAGATTACCATCGGCATCTCTCCGGACATTCGGCGGCAACGGAGTGCGAGTAGGTGCAGCGGTAGGTTCAGCGGCAACCTTTAATTCGTTTGAATTGGGAGTTTCGACAGCGGCATTCGGCTCTGTTCCCGAACATCCGGCAAGGATAGCCGCCAGAATGCTAAAGCAAGCAACGGTCAACTGTTCCTTCATCGGTGAACTCGCTTCACGACTTTTGCGGGATCTCGTCCCCTTCTTCGAAGAACTGCAGCGAAGCCGAATTGAGGCAATATCTTTGGCCGGTCGGGGGCGGGCCGTCGGGGAAAACGTGGCCCTGATGGCCGCCGCAGCGAGCGCAGCGTATCTCGGTACGATGCATCCCGTAGCTGTTGTCCTCGACGTAGGTGAGATGCTCTTTGTCGAATGGAGCATAGAACGACGGCCAGCCGGTCCCTGAATCGAACTTGTATTTTGAGTTGAATAGGGGCAGGCCGCAGAGGCGGCAGGCATAGGTGCCTTCGAGCTTATTGTCGAGGAGCGTACCGCAGAACGGCGGCTCGGTGCCGTGGTCAAGCAGGATCCTGTACTCCTCGTCGTTCAGGTCTTGGGCAAGCCGTTCGACCTCCGAAGCGCTTAGCGGCACGATGTCAAAACCGGTCGAAGAAAGTTCCTTTTGTGTTCCTGTCCTCATCGCCATATCCTCCGATGGTATCACTTCCGGATGAACGTCTACTCAACTAATAATATAGATTCCGTTCAAATAAAATAAATTCCAATTCGCGTGCATTATTTCAGGCCGCGCAAGAGCACCGCGTCGTGCCGCCACCCGCCCAGCACGAGAACGATCGACCGGCCGTCCGGAGCGATCGCGAACCCGGCTATCTCGCTCAGTTCCTCGTCCTTCAGGTCCATCAACAGCCGCGGCCCTGAGCCGTCAAGGAACTGTTGAAACAGCATCCCGTCGGCATAATTCTGGTCGGTCACCAGATACATCAGCGACTTTCCGTCCGGCATCCAGCCGATGTCCAACAGCTTAGACCTTCCCGGGGGCATCGGGAAATTTCTCACGGGTGCCTTGCCGTCGGGCGATGCGACCTCGAGGCCGCGATCGGGCGTGCGCTCGTCGACAGACGCGACAAGGTCGCCGTTCGGGGCGAAAGCGACCTTTACCCAGGGCTGGTCAATAATGAGCTTCTCTTCGCCCGATCCTAAGTCGATGGACCAGACATTCCCGAGAAATGCGTGATGATAATAGAGGACCCTGCCGTCCTGCGAAATATGCAGCGGAGGCCCGCCGCCGCCTTTTGTTACCTGAGACTGGCCGCTGCCGTCCACGTTCATCTTCCATAGCTGGGCTTCGCCCGACCTGTTGGAAACAAAGTAGACCGATCTGTTGTCGGGCGAGACCCACGGCGTAGCGTCGCCCGCCAGGTCGTTCGTCAGCTGCCGCTGGTCGTTGCCCTCCCGGTCCATGCTCCAGATCTCGTCGTTGCCGGACATCACCGAAGAAAAATAAAGCTTGCCGTTAGGAGCAAAACGCGGCCGCACCCCTGCGGCCAGAAGCCGCTTGTTCGCGACGCCGTCCAACTCGACCCGGTACATCTGGAAATCCTGTTTTATCTGTGTGGAAACGACGCCCTCGCCGGCGCGGTCGATGCTCAGGATCGAGTAGGCCTCGGAGTCCTTAGTGAGTGCCTCGGCGGCCCCGGTCGCGGCGGAAACGCCCCAGATCCGAAAATATTTGTTCGGGATCCGCGAGGCCGTCACAAGGACCCCGCTTTGGTCCGGAAGCCACGCCAAGTTCTTGATATTGAAGAATTGTTCGCTGGAAATAGGGCGTTCTGCCTGTTTTTCAAGGTCGTATTCGACCAGCCTGAACTCATTCGCCGCATTTCTTGACTGGCCGACGGCCATCGCGACCTTCTTCCCGTCGGGCGAAAAGGCGGCGTCAGAGATACGGATCGGATCGGGGTAAGAAATAAGTTTACGCTCGCTTCCGCCCGTCGCCGCATCGGCCATCCAGAGCGAGCACCATTCGGCCGGCTCCCGGGGGCAGCGGACGAAAATGATCCGGCTCCCGTCGGATGAGACAGAATGGGGCCCCGAGGTGTTCGCTATCAACCTTTCCGGGATGCCGCCGCGGATCGAGACGCGGTAAACGTCCACCTGCACCGGATCGCCGCTGCCGCGGGCGAAATAGATCGTGTTGCCGTCGGGGGCAAAATTGAATCCGAAGTAGAACTCTTCGACCGGCTGAAGGAACGGAACGTTCGTTCCGGTATCGAGTTGGCGTAGCCAGACGCTCTGCTTGCTGCCCGACTTGACCGAGTACACGACGGTCTTGCCGTCCGGCGAGACGGCGGCACCGAAGACCGAGCCGTTTGTCGAAAGCTTTTCCGAAGCGAACGCCCTTGTAAGGACGGGAAGGGCCGCTGCAGGCCGGTTAAGTGCGAGGTATGCCAACCCCGCTCCTATGAGAACGATAAAAGCGACGAAAGCGACGAGGAAAGGATGGAACGGCCGCTTGAAACCAGGCGGTTCGGGGCCGGCAAACCGTTCAGCGAGGTTTTCTGCTCCGTTTGACGCCCGCGTGATCTCGGGAGCGGCGACCTCGACATCCGCAATGAAACGGTAGCCGCGGCGTGGGACCGTCTCGATGTAGGTCGGATCCTGGGCATCGTCACCGAGGACCTTTCTGATCTGCCTGATGTTAAAGGCGATGTTGCCTTCCTCGACAAAACTGTCGGGCCACACCTCTTTTAAGAACGTGTCCTTGTCAACGATCTGCCCGTGGTGGCGGACCAGGACAAGGAGCGTATCGAACATCTTCGGCGTGAGCGCAAGGGCCTCTCCGTCCCGCTGAAGCACGCTTTCATCGGCGCTTAACTCAAAAGCCCCGAATTTGTATAAGTGCTTATCGTTCAACTACTTCGCCGCTTCTAATAACTTTCTAATAGCAATTCTAAACGAACTCTCAAGACGAGAAACCGCAAAAAACGTACTTTCGTCCATTCCCGGATTGACCGGAATCATACCATACGCCTTTTGGGCATAAAAGGTTTGGCCGGGAAGCAGTTCATATACGAAGGAGAACCAGAGAACTAATGGCAAAGAGCATTTTTGACGAAGTAAGTTTTTTATACGCAAAGTTCGACCAGGCGGAACGCGAATGGCTGAACAGGTTCGACGATCTTGCGGGCCACTTTCACACAGCATCGATAAATTTCATGGGTGCGCTGCCGAAAGCCAACCCGCCGGGAATCACCGCCCTTGATGCGGTCGACATCGGAGGCAACATCGTGATCGGCGGAATGGCGTTGGCGGGCGGCCCGGCGGTCATCGCGGTACCTATCATCCTCGGCCTGAAAAAGCTGGCCACGTGGGTCGATTCAGGCATCGAGCCGCCCCGGCCGGACATTGGAACGATGAAAACGAAGATGGACCAGATCAAGAGGTCCTTTAAGGATACGACCGAGCACCTTGGGAAACAGATCCTCAAGCTGATGGAAAAGGCAAAGGACCTGGGCGGCGTGCCGACGAACGGCGAGGTCACGGATGCGATCAGCAAGATGCTGCTCTCGCCTGTATGGTATCCGCCGCCGGCGTCCGTCACCCGGAACCCGGGCCTTGCGGGTGCGATCGAGATGCGAATGTGGTTTCGATACGCGGAAAAAATTATGAAGATGCCGTCCGCGATCGCGGCCGGTGTCGGGACGGTCGATTTCACCCCGATGTGGGCCCGATTGCAGACAAAGGCGATGCCGCCGGACGTCGAATACGCGAAGATCGTCAAGTTCAACCAGTGGGTATGGATCCCCAAAGGGAATCATTACTACGCGGTCAAAAAGCTCTATGACTTTGGCCAGAAGAACATTCGACTGCCGATAGCCCACAAATATCCGGCTCCGGTCGAGCAATACCTGAACGGGGCCGGTGAGCGATTGCTGAAAGGCCTCGGGACGTGGTGGCGGACCGGAAAGTATCCGGAAGACCCTTACCTTCCCAGTTCCAATCTGACATGGGCCTCGGTCGCGATTTAGGACCGGGTCCCTGCGATAAAGCGGTTCGGCGGCGGTCGTGTCGCCGTACCGCGGCGGGCCGAAAGCCCGTTGACGACACGTGCCTCGATTCCGGGGCCGCAATAAATAAACACAGGAGTGAGACTATGAAAAACTACGTTCTTTTTTTAATTGTCCTTATCACGACAGGGTCCGCTGCATCAGAAGCGGCCGCCCAGATAAAGATCAGCCTGCCAAAGCTGCCGGGGATAGCCAAACCGAAGCCGCAGCCGGACTCCGGCCGCAGCGAAAACGGCGCCGGGAACAGCAGCGGCCGCGAGACCAAGGCCTCGGCTGACCGGCTCTACGCGAATCAGAGGCCGACGGCGTCGCCCGTTTTGCTGAAAACATCGGTCTATGTGCAGGCAAAGAGCCACAACGAATACTGGAAGATGCCGAACCAGCGGAACTATTCGAGCTGGGTGCCGCAGCTTCGATTCAGCACTTTCTACAACAACGAGAAGAAGCTGAATTATCAGGCCGAGTATTTCAATCCGGACGGGTCTGCCTGGTACAGCGAGATGCTGGAGCAGGGCAATTCGGCCGCCGATCGCACGGTGCTTTTCCAGAGCCCGAGCCCGTACAGCGGCGTGCTCGACACCAAATCGACCGCGGCGGCTGGTGTGTTCTCGTTCAAGGTCACGAACGCCGACACGAAGGAAGTCGTTTTTCAAGGCAAGTTCAAGGTCGGCAAATTCAGCACCGGCGGCGGTGGAGCCGACAAGAACAAGTTTGATTTCTACGTCGAGCACGACTGGCTGCTGCCCTTTGCGATGATCGGCTTTCACCACAGCGACATCGAGATCGGCGGCATCACGCCGGAGGTCAGCGTGTGGCTGAAAGGGCCGGTCGAGGCGAGCGAGCTGGAAGGCCGCGTGTTCTACAAGGGCCAGCAGATCGCATCGACCAAAGACCCCGGCGGCAGCAGCGGTGCCAGCGATTACGACGAGCGGATGACGCAGTTTGCCCCGCCGTTCGCGCCCGACAAGCGATGGAAGCGGTGGCAGTTCACCTGGAACAACTTCCGGGTGGACAACAACGGCGGCTTCAATCGTGACTACTACCCGAACGCTCATTACGCGGACAAGAATCCGGGCGAATACACGGTCAAGATCTACCGGAACGGGACGCAGATCCGCGAGGTCGCGTTCACCGTCGGAGCCGACGGGAAGTTCGTTGCGCCGTCCTACGCAAGCCAGGTCTTTCTGCCGTACCATCGCATCCTTTTGCCCGCCAAAGTGATGGGCACGACCGAAAAATGGGACGCCGCGGCGTGGAAGACCGAGGCCTTTTACGGGAATCCGATCAGCGGGTTCACCGCACCGTGAAGAAGAGAGGGCATTAAAAGATGATGGACCTTTATTTTTTATACCTTCACGGGATTCGCGGCGAATCGTTCGCACCGAGGCATATCGGCGAGATCGAACTCCTCGGCTTTCAGTTCGAGGGCCGCAACGGGGCGATCACGGCTACCGCAGGCGGGCCCGGAAACGCGAAGTTCACGGACATCACCGTCACGAAATCCCGCGACCGGCTATCTCCGGTGCTGTTCCACGCGAGCGCGGCAGGACGTCATTTCCGGGAAGCGGTCCTCACGACCGAAAAGGTCGATGCGCGGGGCCATTTGGTCAGGTCGATCGCGTTTCATTTGAGCTCGGTGCTGATCGATAGGGTAACGGCACCGAGCGGCCAGATCGAAGAGATCACGCTGTCGTTCGGCGGCCTGCGAATGCGGCACGCATAGACAGCAAATTCGAGGGAACAAAGATGATACACAAACCGACTGTTCTCATAGGATCGGCCCAGGCCGGCTTTCCGGGCCAGGGACGCGTTTCATACACAGGAAAGAAAAGGAGAAAGAAATACATGTTGGTCGAAGCAATAGAACACGAGGCAGCCACGCGGCCGCTGCCTTTTAGCTACCGGAATACGCTGGTCGCCGCACAGCGGGTAAATTGGCGGATCGAGGACATCATCGGGGGCGAGCGGAAACTCGATTTTTCGCGGCCTTTTATGCCTGAGTCGCTTGCCAGAACCGGCGAATTGGGTTTCCTGACCGCCGGCGAACAGCGTTCACTGAACCAGATCAAGGGGCACACATATCTTTCGATATTCGGCCTGGTCGAGGAGTTTATCCTTCCGTTCGTTATCGATCACGTCCGGCCCTCGCTGGACCGAGACGATTACAGGGTCAGGGCATATCTTCAGTTCGCGAGCGAAGAGGCGAAGCATATACAGCTCTTCAAGGTCTTCGCCGACGAATTTCGCAGGGGCTTCCCGGCGGAGTGCGCGGTGATCGGGCCTCCGTCGGCGATCGCTGAAAAGGTCCTTTCGCATCAGCCGCTGGCCGTGGCTTTGCTGATCCTTCACATCGAGTGGATGACGCAGCGGCATTTTGTCGACAGCATCAGGACCGACGAGGGCCTCGACCCGCTGTTCAAGAGCCTTCTCAAACACCACTGGCTGGAGGAAGCACAGCACGCGAAGCTCGACACGCTGATGGTCCGGTCGCTCGCCGACGGAATGTCCGAAGCAGAGATCGAACGGGCCGTTGACGAGTACCTCGAGATAGGGGCTTTCATCGACGGCGGGCTCGGGCAGCAGGTGGAGTTCGAGCTTGAAGCGCTCGAAGCCGCTTCGGGCATCAGCTTGACGGACGAGCAGCGAAAGGAATTCATCGACAGTCAGCATCAGGCAAATCGCTGGACCTATCTCGGATCCGGGATGACCCATCCGCGATTTCTGGAGATGCTGGGCGAGCTGAGCGATGAACAGCGCGACCGCGTGGCCGCCGTTTCCGAAGCATTCTGCTGATAAGGCGTGTGTGCGGGCCGCAGCGGGGTCGATCAAACCTCTATGCGGCCCACAATACTGCCGGAAAGACGAACATACGGCCGTTCGGCGTGGGCCCGTTTTTGGACCCTGTGTCCGAGCGTGCACGGCTAACTAAGAACGATTGGAGATAAGAAAATGAAAAATACGATCAAACTTAATTCTGCACTATTAGCTATTGCGATACTTTTCACGGGCGTCCTCGATGCCCAAACCACGGGGGACGATGAACTGAAAGGCCCCCCAGTTCAATGCCCGCAAGTCGCGGTTCCCGACGGCCACCGGCTGCACTTCCGGACCTATGCGACCGGCGTCCAGGTCTATCGTTGGACCGGAGCGAACTGGGCGTTCGTCGCTCCGGTGGCGAACCTTTACGCGGATCCCGGTTTTCGCGGGCAGGTCGGCACTCACTATGCGGGCCCGACCTGGGAGAGCAACAGCGGAAGCTTTGTGGTCGCACGCAAAGTGGACGGCTGCACGGTGGACCCGACCGCGGTCCAGTGGCTCCTGCTCGAAACGGTCTCGACCAGCGGGTTCGGCATTTTCGGCAAAACGAGTTATATCCAGCGGGTCAATACGGCCGGCGGAGTGCCGCCTGCCGCGGCCGGCCTGAACGTCGGCGACGAAGCACGGGTCCCGTACACGACCGAATACTACTTTTACAGGGCGGCAAGGGGCGAACATCCGGACCTGTCAAACGACCGTTAAAACAAGGAGGACGAGATGCCAACACCATGGCTTAAGAGAATAAGGAGAACGGGCCAATTGACGGTCCATAACAAAGCGGGCGATTGGCGGATGGCGGTGGAGGCCGCCATCAAAACCTTCAATACGCTTTCGCTCGGGGTGACGCTGGTTGCCGAAGCGGAAGAGAAGTCGGCGAACATCGTCGTAAAGCTCTCCGACGGAAAGGAGACCTATCAGTACTACGGCGACACGGCGAAGGCCGACTTTGATGCAGGCGAACTGCACGGCCAGGCTTCGACGCTGGTGGACGGCAAACGCATGGAGATCTTTTTCTGCGTCGTCTTCCTTCCCGGAAAAGTGAAGAAAGCCACCCAGCGGCAAAAGGAAGTGATCGTCGTCCACGAACTGATCCACGCGGCGGGCCTGAACGGCCTTTTGCCGAACGGCGTCAAGGACCCGAACGACGATCACGATTCGGTCGGGATAATGTTCCCGACGATGAAGGTCGATGGCGACGGCCTTATCGAATATATGCACGACAAGGGCGCGAAGCCGATGACGCCCATCCGCATCGGCCCCCAAACCCTTTGTAAAACAAGGGCCCTGTGGAACGGCGATGCGTGCAAGGCCGATTGACCCGATCGGCCGCTACCAAGAAGGCCGCCGGCTTCAAGCTCCCCTCCTTACAAAGGAGGGGTGGCGGCCGCTTCGGCCGACGGGGTGGTGAATACGAAAACCCGGACTACACGATCTTGTCAGAACCGGGAGCGGTAGCGGCCGGGGTCTTTTTACGTTCTTCAAATTTGGAATCTGGAATTTGAAATTTGGAATCTGAGATCCGGCCTCTTGTCAGTACCGGGAGCGGTAGCGACCGGGTTCTTAGGGTCTTTGGTTTTTGGTTTTTGGTTTTTGGTTTTGGAATTTGGAATCTGGAATTTGGAATTTGAGATTCGGTCTCTTGTCAGTACCGGGAGCGGTAGCGACCGGGGATTCGAAATGCGGAGTGCGGAATGCTGATGGCTGAATGCTGATAGCTGATTGCTGACTGCTGATCGCTGAACGCTGCATCCTGTCAGTACCGTCTGCGTGAGCGGACGGGTTCTTCCTCATCCGTGCCGAAGGCACGCCGGAAATTAGCCCGATGCGAAGCGTCGGGTTACGGTGCCCCCGAAGGATCGCACGCTGAAGGCGTGCCGGAGCCATCAAATTCCCCTCCTTGTCTAAGGAGGGGTGGCAGCCGCTTCGGCTGACGGGGTGGTGACTCGCGGATCTCGGTTTTCGGTTTTCGGTTTTCGGTTTTTGGTTTTCAGTCTTCGATTTACGATTTACGATATCGGAACTGCTAACTCTGAACTCCCTCATCCGTGCCGAAGGCACGCCGGAAATTAGCCCGATGCGAAGCGTCGGGTCACGATGCCTTCCAAGGGCCCGCACGCTCAAGGCGTGCCGGGTTTTCACCAGATATATCGTTCATCGTATTCGATCCCCGCGGCTTTGAGCAGATCGAGGTATTCCTCCTTGAATGTGCGTCGACGGTGATGAGCCTCCTGTTCGAGCACATACCGCTGGACTCGTTCCAAATTTCCGGGGCTGACCGTAAATGCCGCGTATCCCTTCTGCCACGCAAATAGCCGCGATCCGATCTCGGTATGTACCCATTTGGACGAAGCGACCTTGATGTCCTTAACAAATTCGGCAAGGCAATGTGTTGCCCGCAGGCCCGCCAAGATGTGTGCGTGATCGGCCGTTCCGCCGACCGCCACGGGCACGCCGCCGGCCGTCTTTATGCACCCACCGATGAACGCATGCAGTCTATCCCGCCATTCGGCGGATAGTGATGGCCGGTTGTCCTTTGTATGGAAGACGATGTGGTAATGGAGGCTCAGGTGCGTTTGCGGCATTGGCTGCGGCACGCCTTCAGCGTGCAATTCTTTTTGCGGCATTGTAACCCGACGCTCCGCATCGGGCTAATTTCCCGAGTGCCTTCGGCACTTAAAGAACAACGCCTCTCAATTGCGGCCTTATTTCTCCCCAAGCCGCGAACCTCCACTCCTTGTCTAAAGAACGGTGGCGGGCGGGCGTCGTTCGCCCGGCTGACGGGGTGGTGACTCGCGGATCTCGGTATTCGGTTTCTGGCTGTTGGTCGTTGGTTTTTGGTTTTTGGCTTCCGGCTTTTGGTTTTCGATCTTCAGCTGTCGAATTATGATTTTGGAATTTGAAATTCTGGAATCTGGGATCCGGCCTGCTGTAAGTGCCGGGAGCGGTCGCGATCTATAAGAAATAGTTTGATTCTGTCCACAAGATCATTCTAATTTCTAGTGTTTGCGCAGGGACCTGCCGTTCAATTAGATTCTGCTTCGACCGCCTTTCGCCCATTCAAGATGGATCCAACGAGGATCTGACGCCCCTTCCTCCAGCGTATCCAGCCACGACACGTCTCATCGCTTGGAAACTTTTCGTTTACTAACATCCAATCGCCGTCCAGTTTCCCGAATTGAAGTTCTGTGGGTGCCACCTTGGAACATTCTAAGATCGCATTTCCTTCGGGTTTGTCGAATACCCGTGTGATTGCTGGGTTTATGTAAACGTTAAAGCTCATGTTAAAGACATCGTCCCAACCAACTTTTGCCCAACGTGGGTCACCCTTTGATACGAACTTAGTTTCTAGGGAATCTTCGTTTACTTCAACCTGATACCAATTCGGTGATTCGCCCGACAATCGAAGTACGACAAGATTCGGCACAAAAACCTCCCCGTTAGGGTATGTAAACTGTGTTGGTCCTAATGGCTTGAACCCTTTGCTTGCGCGATGAACAAAGTGGTCGGGATTCTGCGGATCAACGCTAAAGCTAAACCAAATCGATCCGTCGGCATTGTACAAAGTAAGGAAGTGATTCCGTTGCCAATCTTGAAGCGACCCCGATTTGCAATTAGGCTTGGGATTAGGAGTCAGGGCCCAACAGGTCGCGCGCAAACTCCTGTGCGGGATCATCAGCGCGGAAGCAGCCTCGAATCTCTCGGTTTTCGGAGAGGCTTCGGTCACGGTCGACGGCAATCGGACTTCCTTGCCCAA
This sequence comes from Chloracidobacterium sp., assembly GCA_016716365.1. Lineage (GTDB taxonomy): Bacteria > Acidobacteriota > Blastocatellia > Pyrinomonadales > Pyrinomonadaceae > OLB17. Next base: position 183,036 of record JADJWM010000007.1, read on the forward strand.
AAAAAGGCGCATAGCATGGTTAGTTGAATCGATATACATGAAAAGTGCCGCTGGCCGTCCCAGTAGTTACGAATCTTCATGAATTAAGCCCTTCCCAAACTCCTTGTTACTGAACGTGCCGAAGGCACCCCGGAGATTAGCCCGATGCGGAGCGTCGGGTCACGCCCAAAAGATCGCACGCTGAAGGTGTGCCGTAGTCACCGTCTTAACGCCACCCTGCCAGTCCTGCTGGATATATTTCACGCCGCCGAGGCCGTCGCTCCTCTGGCCGTACTCCGCCGCAAGCACCCCTCCGGCATTATAGACGAACACCGTCACCTCGGACCCGGCAATTTTCGTCCCACCCAAGTCTGACGCTTGTGTCTAAGATGCCCGTTCTTGTTTCTTGTTTCTTGTTTCTTGTTTTCTTGTTTTCTTGTTTTCTTGTTTCGTGTCTTTCGTGGATAAATCTTTTCTTATCCACAAAAAACACGAAACAGATCAAGAAGAAGAAAGAGCCCCAACAAACGCAAATTCAGGTCATTGCAGGTGTGCCCGGCGATCGTCCCATGTGGGAGACAATCGAAAGGTCCGTTTCGTGACCGGAACGGGTGCGAGGGGCAATAAATCCGGGCCAAAGAGCCAGGAAATTCGCGTCAGATCCCGCATGGGACAGGATCACAAGTTGAAACTGGCTTCCGAATAGGCTGAAACACAGGCTCTCGGCCAAGGATCGAGTTCAACTTCGAGCCTCGATCCCGGAAAACCCGCCCCTGTCCCGCATGAACTTTCTCTGCGGCCTCCGCGTCGGCTCCTCTGCGATCACCGCGTTTGATGTCTGCCCGTAACTCTAAGCCGACCAGCGATTTACGCAAACATCACCTTAAATACCGAAAATAAAACGAATCCGCGCACGTTTTATTCTCGCAACATCCCCTAATGTATGATACAATAGGACCGTCGCCCCCTTTTCCGGGGGCTGGCTCTTTGAAAACTTATAATGTGGAACGAGACGTGCACCAGTCCCAGATGGGGGCAAATAGCCCGGCACGAAGCCCGATCTGTCCCGCGTGAAGATCGGACAGTCAAAAGCGTAAGGCCCGTCCCTAAAACAATTAGACGCCGTTGACACGATGTTTTTATTCAAAAGGCGTGGGACAACCAACTAAAGCCTAGTGAATAAACAGGTTACCGGCAAAAAACGGCCCGGGACAGCGGCGGGACGTTCCGGGACAAAGACCGTCTTTCGCTGGGGACAAAGTCATAAGTGCCTGATTACAAAAGCTTTCAGGCCTGGACAAGTTCAGATCGTTCTCCCCACAGCGGGACAATGTGTTCGGCCTGGTCAGCCCTTGTCACGGTTGGCGATCAGTTTCTCGAGTTCGCGGACCTTGCGGGCGAGGTCGCCGAGGCGGCGGAACGCGGCGGTCGATCGCAGCCAATCACGATTGTCGAAGCCGGGAATGCCGGAGATGACCTTGCCGGGTTCGATGTCGTGTGAGGTCGCCGATTTTGCGGTTATCACCGCGTCGTCGCCGACCTTCAAATGGCCGGCGATTCCGACCTGGCCGGCCAGAACGACGCGCTTGCCGATCTCGGAACTTCCGGCGAGGCCGGTCTGCGAGCAGATGAGGGCGTCCTCGTCGATCGTGCACGAATGACCGATCTGGACCAGATTGTCGAGCTTCACTCCTTTCCGGATCAGTGTCTCGCCGACCGACGGGCGGTCGATCGAAGTGTTGGAGCCGATCTCGACATCGTCCTCGATCACCACGCGGCCCGTCTGCGGGACCTTCAGCCAGCGTTTTTCTTCGTCCTTTGCGTAGCCGAATCCGTCTGACCCGACGGTCGAGTTGTTGTGGATGATGCAGCGTCGGCCGATCACGCTTTTCTCGCGGATGGAGACGCCGGAATGGATGACGCTGCCCTCGCCGACCGAGGCGCCGTCGTAAATGGTCACGTTCGGAAGGATGCGGACGCCCGCACCGACCCGGCACCCGGTGCCGATCACGACATTGGCCCCGATCTCAGCAGTTTCATCCACGATGGCCGTCCCGTCGATCACGGCCGTCGGATGGACGCCGGCCGCGGCAGGCTGTTCCGGGTGAAAGAGCCGCAGGGCACGGGCGTAGGCCAGATGAGCGTCCTTGCATCGGAGGACCGCGAGGTCGTCACGTTCGATCGCCACGCCCTCGCCGAGGAAGACCGCCGAGGCACGCGTCGAGGATACCTGGGGCGTATATTTCGGATTCGCCAGGAACGAAAACTCGCCGGGGCCCGCGATATCGAGGCCCGCTCCGCCGCTGATCTCAAGCTCCGGCGGGCCGTTTTCGATGGTGGAGAATGTGGCTTCGGCAAGCTCGGAAAGTTTCATAGAATAATCCTTGAAAACCCACTCGTCGATGTGTAACACTATTTTTAACAAAAGTAACCACCCGAGCAAAACCAACAGGAATTCACCCAACCATCGCCCACTGAAGTAAGGTCCCGGAGTAATAAGGCATATGAGTGAAAAAGCAATGGAGCGGCCGTCCGTAAAGGGCGTCGCCGAGGAATATTCAGGTCTCGAACGTTCCCGATTCGCCGGCGATACGGGCAGCGGCCGGCTGATCGCCCGCTCGGGTTCGAACCGGTGGCACAATCTGATCGTCGCAAACACGGCGATCTCCGCCGGCAGCAAGATGCACGGCCACAAGGCCGAGATCTATATCAGCAACATGCGGCTGCGGCTTGCCAATAACCTGTTCTGCTATCCGGACATAGTCATCGTCAGCGGCGAGCCGAAATTTGCGGACCCGAACCAGGACCTACTTCTCAATCCCACGGTCGTCATCGAGATCTTCTCGAGCTCGACGAACACGTCGGACAAAACGAAGAAGGTCGAGAGCTTTCTGGAAATGAGCTGCATCAAGGAATGCCTACTGCTGAAAGAGGACGAGATGCGGGTCGAGCACTATTCGCGGCAGAATGCGAAACAATGGCTCTACCGCATTTATAACGAAAGGGATGACGTCGTTTCGCTCGATTCAGTCGGTTGCAAGATCTCGCTCTCCGAGATGTATGCCCAGATCAAATTCCCGCAGACCCAGTTTGCATCAAAAGCGGTGAACTGACCGCCCGGCCGCGGATCATAAGAGGTCGACGGGGTCGATCTCGACCTGGATCCAACGCCTGCCGGGCAGGGCCTCGTCAACCTCGGCCATGGCGGCATCGAGCACATCGCGAAGACTGCGGCGGCTGCCGCTTTTCAGGATGATCTGGATCCGGTGCTCGCCTTTGAGCCGCGACAATGGGGCTGGTGCCGGCCCCAGGATCCGGCAAGCCCGGCCCGCGTTGGCCGCGTCGAGTGCCTCGCGAACGCGGGCGGCGATCGAATTCGCGGTCTTAAGGTCGGCATGCCGGACGAGGATCGAGGCAAGTACGACGAACGGCGGATAGGCCATCCTTTCGCGATACCGCATCTCTTCGTCGAAGAACCCTTCGTAATCCTGTTTGACCGCGTGACGCAAGGCGTAGTGTTCTGGGTAGTAGGTCTGGATCAGCACACGGCCGCGCCGGTCGCCTCGGCCCGCCCGTCCGGCGACCTGCGTGATCAGTTGAAAGGTGCGTTCGGCCGAGCGCAGATCAGGAAGGCCAAGCCCGGTGTCCACCGAGATCACACCGACAAGCGTCACATTCGGAAAATCGTGGCCCTTGGCAAGCATCTGGGTTCCGACGAGCATGTCTATCTCGCCGCGGTCGAACGCAAGGAGCGCCTTTGCCATGTCGCCCTTTCGTGCCATCGTGTCGCGGTCGATCCGGGCGATGCGCAGGCCGGGGAATTGCCGTTCGAGGATGCCTTGGAGCTGCTCGGTCCCCTGTCCGATGAAATAGAGGAACTCGCCCGCGCAGAACGGACATTTATCGGGCACGACGGTGCGATATCCGCAATAATGGCAGGTGAGCCGCGGGTCCTTTTTGTGGTAGGTGAGAGTGATGTCGCAATTGCGGCAGCGGAGACTCTCGCCGCACGACCGGCAGAGGACGAACTGGGAAAACCCACGCCGGTTCAGGAGGATCATCGATTGCTCGCCCTTCCGGTGGGTCTCCCTGATGGCCTCGACCAGCTGCGGCGAGATGACGACATCCTTTCCGGCCTTTTTGAACACCTCGCGCATATCGATCAGTTCGGCTTGGGCAAGCGGTCGGTCCTCGATGCGTTTCTGAAGCTGGAGGTATTGATATTTGTCGGCTCTAGCGTTGTCAAAAGTCTCGAGCGACGGCGTTGCCGACCCGAGCACGACGACGGCCCCTGCGTTCTTTGCCCGTACGACCGCGGTGTCGCGGGCGTTGTAGAAGGGAGATTCATTCTGCCGGTACGAGCTGTCGTGCTCCTCGTCCACGACGATCAGGCCTATATCCGCCAAAGGAGCAAAGATGGCGGACCTGGTGCCGATGGCGATCCGGGCGGTCCCGGAGCGGATCCGCCGCCACTCATCGAACCGTTCGCCGGCGGACAGGTTAGAGTGGAGGATCGCGACCTCATCGCCGAAAACGACCCTGAGCCGCCTGGAGAAAATAGGAGTCAGGGCGATCTCCGGTACCAGCATCAGCGAAGATCGTCCCGAACGAAGACAGGCCTTCATCGCCCGGATATAGACCTCGGTCTTGCCGCTTCCGGTGATCCCGTGCAGGAGAAAGGCCTTGTATCGGCTTGCACTGAGGGCGTTTTCGATCTCATTGAATGCAAATTTTTGTTCGGCGTTCAGTTCGAATTCCGCCAGTTCGGGCAGGCGGGCCGCGGCAAGCGGGTCGCGAAACACCTCGGTCACATAAACGCGGACGAGGCCCCGTTTCTCGAGGGTATTGACCGGCGACGCACCGGTTCCGGCCTTTTCGACCAGGTCCACGAAAAGCATCTCGCCGCCGTTCGCCGCCAGTGTATCCAGCACTTTCTGCTGGATTTCTGTGATCGGCTTCGACCCATCCGGGAGAGATGCTCCGGTAAGCGCCACGGCCTTTTGCTTCTTCTTCCGGACCCTTGAGGCGGCCGTCCGAAAATAGGAATCGACCAGGCCGGCCGCGGACAACTCCCGCAAAGCTTTTCGTGACGAAAGACCGACATCGTGCTCGACCGCCGCCTGAATTGATTGGCCGTTGTCGGCGAGGAACTGAAGTGCCCTGAGCTTGGCATTCGGCCGGCCGCTTGCTGATGTGAGAAACTCACGGCCGTTCTCATTAATGGAATAGACCAATTCCGACGGAGCGTTGATGCCGGCCGGTAGCGAGGCCTTGAGTACCTCGCCCCACGAGGCGGCGTAGTAATCGGCGACCCATTTTGTAAGTTTCAAGATCTCGTCGGTGATGAGGGGGACCTCGTCGATCACCTCGAGGACCTCCTTCACATCCGACGGATCGAGGCCGAGTTCCTCGGCCAGCTCGGCATGGAACTCGACGGCGTAACCGGTCAGATGACGCTTGCCGAACGGCACGAGAAGCCGCGTGCCGAACAAGGCGTAATCGCGGAGGCCCGGCGGCAATTCGTATGTGAACGTGCGGCGAAGCGGGAGCGGCAGGGCCACCTCGACATAACGGTTTTCGGCTGGATTTTCAGCTTCTTCTTCGATGACCAAAATGATAACCTAATGGAACTTTCCGCCAAAAAGGATGTCTAAAGCACCGAGGGGCTGCGGTTATGGAATCGTTTCTCGAAGAGAAGAAGAAAGAAAAAAAAGGGCTGAATTACGGGCTCCTGATCGGCATCCTAGCCGGTCTGATCCTGGTCGGGGCCGCACTTTGGGTGATCTCGCTCAGGCCGCCGGTCGAAGATCAGCGGGCGCAGGTGCTTGAGACCGCTCACCGCGAAGGCTCGCCCGAGTTCGCTGACCTGACAAAGGACATCGTCATCTCGACCGACGACAAAACGATCGAATGGCGGACCGGGCTCGGCACCGTTTCGATGTCGATCGTCGGCAACGTCAGGAACAAGGGTACGAAAACGATCACCGCGTTGGAGGTCAATGTCTCGGTCGTCGACCAGCAGAATCAGGTCCTGAAAGAAAAGAGGGTGCTAGCAGTGCCGGAGCAGCATACCTCGCTCCCGCCGAACGAGACCGTAGAGGTCACGCTTGCGCTGGAAGGATTCGAGCCCAGGTCAGACAGGGCGAATATTCGCTGGAAGGTCACGGCACTAAAGACCGCCGGAGCGAATTAGGACTTTTCCACTTCGGCCGCGAACAGCTCTTCAAGCGATTGTTTGACCGGCTGGACCGACAAGAGCCGCCCGCCATTTTCGCGGATCACCTTGATCCCGGCGTCTATTTCCACCTCGGAAGGAACCTCCAGTCCGATCCCGTTCGCCTTCTGCCGGACGAACGAGCCCGACGCTTTCGCAAATTCCTGAAGCCGCTCGGCATCGACTCCGGCGGCAACTATTTCAAAAGGCTGACGTTCACCGCCGCGCGCGAGCAGGTCGTGGAGATTGCCGGTGGCGGCGAGCCTGCCGCTGCGAAGTATCGCGACCTCGTCACAAAGTGCCTCGACGTCCGAGAGAATATGCGTGGACATAAAGACGGTCGTTCCAGACTCGCGAAGGCCCGCGATCAACTCGCGGATCTCGCGCCGGCCCATCGGGTCGAGCCCGCTCATCGGCTCGTCGAGGAATACGACCTTCGGCGCGTTGACAAGTGACTGGGCAAGGCCGACACGTTGAAGCATTCCTTTCGAAAATTTTCTAAGCTGCCGGTTCCAGTCCTTCTCGGCCAGGCCGACCTGTCGGAGCAATTCGGAGGAGCGATCTTTTTGTTCGCTTGCCGGGATCCCGAACAGTCCGGCAAAGTAGGTCATAAGCTCCATCGCCGAGAGATAGTCGTAGAAATAGGGATTCTCGGGGCAGTAGCCGATCTCGCGATGCATCGATACGTCGGAGATGTCGCGGCCGAGTATCTTAGCCGAACCGGCAGTCGGAAAGAGCAGGCCCATCAGGATCTTGATCGTCGTCGTCTTGCCGGCACCGTTGCCGCCGAGGAAACCAAAGATCTGCCCTGGGCTGACGGTGAGGGATAGGCCGTCGAGAGCGCGCACCGTCTTTTTCTTCCAGAAACCGGTCTCGTAGTCTTTCGAAAGTCCTTCTATCTCGATGATCGGGTCCATAATCTTGTTAGCCGGGCGGAATTGTCGATCGTTCGGGGTCGATAAGCGCCTTGCATGCATCTCGATCAAGCAGGTAGCGGGCGCCGCTCGGGTCGACAAGCTCGCCGGACGGATCAACCTGAAAAGTCCGTTCGTTCGGGAGTTCAGCTGCCCGCAGTTCCGGGAAGATCTCGCGAAGCGACTGAGGGCAGCTGCCCGTAGCAGCGAGCCGTTCGCCGAGGATCCGGTCGATCACGTCACGTTCGTTCAACGAATCGATCTCGTTCAGCCTGAATTGGGCGTTGTTCCGCGTCTGCTGGTCCTGTGCCTCGTTGAGCATCTGCTGGTACATTTCCCGGGCGGTTTCGCGGCTTCCGCCCTTTGTTCTCATCGACGCGACCATCATCGTCATGAACTTCGGCGCACCCGGGATCCGCGACCCGCGTTCGTATGCCTCGGCGGCTTTTTCATATTCGCCCATCCGCCAGTAGATATAGCCGAGATACTGCAGCATCCGCCAGCTTTCCGGGTTGTTGACGACGGCCTTTTCGGTCAGGGCTATCGCCTGCTGCTTGTCTATCGCGGGCAGGACCATCGCGCCGTAGGTGTAAACAGCGAGAAACTTAGGGTCGAGATCGGTGGCGTTATCAAGCATCGGATATAGAAGCCGCGGGCGAAGCGACGTCAGGTCCTCAATGTTGATGTTTTCAAGTTCGGTCTTTGCAAGCTTGTCACCGATATATTGAAGCGACCTCATCCAATACCAGTCCGCGAGAAGGCCTTCTGTCCCAAGGGCGAACCCCTTCAAACGCTTGCCTTCGAGCAGGAGGTCGGAATCATAGTAGTCCTCGTTCAACGTGATCTTGTTTCTTTCGATAAAGCCGCTGAGCCCAAAGACGGCCGCAAAACCGACGCCGACGGCGGCTGCGGTCAAGATCAAGCTGGTCTTTGAATTTCGGCTCATCAAGGTCAGTTCTGCCCGGCGGCTACTTAAAATTCCTTCGGCTGAAGATCGCGGCGGCGATCATTAGAAGGATCGAAATATAAACGACGGCGTATGCGGTCGCGCCGGCGAACATCGCGGTATTCGGGATCATGCCGTTGGCGGCCTCGGTGCGGAAACTAAAATGGGCAAGGTTCGGCAAGACGTAATAGACCGCTGTGAAGAACCAATTGGCGGCCACAGAGCCAAGGCTGCGGGCAAGGTCGAGCAGCGACGAACTTAAGTGCCCGATCACGAATACGAGGAACGTCAGAAGGGCCGAAAGTGACGGCGACGAAAAGGACGAGAACAGGATCGCAACGGCCGTGATGATCGCAAGCTCAAAGAAAATGAGGTAGATCGCTCCCCAGATCGGAAGGGCCAGACGCGAACCACCCGCGAAAAGAAGGGCAAGAGAAACGCCCGCTCCCATGATCAGCACATTCACAAGAAGCGTCATGCAAAGGCCGAGATACTTGCCGACCATGAATTCGGTCCGGCGCAGCGGTTTTGCGAAAACAGCGAATACGGTTCGCTTCTCGATCTCCTTCGACACAAGCCCGACGCCCACGAAAATAGCGATGAACGTGCCGAAAAAGAGCATCGCCGTAAGGCCGATGTTCACGATGGTGCGGTCTTGCTGGCCGTCCGTCAGGTCGCCGAGCAGAATGGCCGACGCCACGATCAGCAGCATGAAGAGGATCAGGTTGTAAAGCACGCGGTCGCGGACCGCCTCGCGAAACGCATTCTTCGCAACGCAGAAGATCCTGTGCAGACTTCTATCCATTCAATAAGAAGGTGATCGAACTGAAGGTGAATATCGAACCGAACGCGGCAGGAAATGCCGGTTGGAATTATAGCATAGCCGCGGCTTCAATTCGCAAGATTTGGCCGGCAGGGCATTGTCGAGAATTTACGGGGAGAATGAGCCGCAATAAGTAAAAAGAAAAAAGTAAAAAGTGAAAAGTCGAAAACCAAAAACCAACGGCCAAAAACCAAAGGCCAAATCGTGATATTCCGCGAGAGCGGCTCGGCGACACAGAATGAAAAAGGGCCGCCAGATGACAGCCCCTTGCTCGGAGGGTATAGCGGGCAAACTGTGTGCTAGTTCGACAGCGGTGCGCAGGCCGCGGGTGCCGTCTGGCAGGTTTGAATCTCGTTATACGAAAGGAAATTGCCAAGCGTCGCCGCCGTCGGGTCGGTGACGATAACGCCCGGGGTGTCGATCCCAAAACGTCGCGAACCGGTCTGAGTGATCCCGGTGGACTGATTCGGATAAACGGCAAAGTAGAATGTCGCGGGTAATCCGCCGGCTCCGGCCGTGCCCTGGCCGCGTTCGCCCGCGAACGTGTAGTGACTCTTAGTACCCGATGCGAGCACCGGATCGATCAAGTTCGCATTGGCCAGCTGTAGCAAAGGTGCCGTGGTCGGCGCTCCCGGAATGCCTCCGATCGTGTCCCCTGCAAATTGTTGGTTGCCGGCGGTTGCCGCGTAGGTCATCTGTGCACCGTGGAGTGTTCGAAGGCCAGAAATAGCTGCTCCTTCGTTCGCAGCCCGGCGCGACGCCAACAAGTTCGGGATCGCGATCGCTGCCAGGACGCCGACAACTACGACGACGATCAACAGTTCGATTAATGAGAATCCCTTCTGATCCTTCATAACACCGTTGGCGGACGATCTTTGGATTGCCGAATTTGGCCGTCCGCATCCTCAATGAGAATCCAATCAATCGCTGTGCCAGATGTCCATCTGTCCTGTAAACTCAGCTCCTCCAATATGTTACGCAATCCGATGACATTCGCCCGATCACGCCAGTTCGGTCAATTTGACCGAGGTCCGGTCATTTCGAAAACGGACATCGGGTATGGATAAATCGGTGTGCTTCTCCAGGTGATGAATCTCGATCGGAATCTGGATCCTAAGAACTGCCATACTTTTCGGGGAGGGGTGCGGCTTTCAGCCGCGGGGTGGTGATAAACCTTATACGAAATGTACTCTCGAGGAACCAGAGCACTGTCACCACCCCGTCACCCGGAGCGGCTGCCACCCCTCCTTAGACAAGGAGGGGAGTTTAGGAGGATCACCTTCCCGTCTGCAGGATAAAATGCACGCGCCTCCACCCCTCTTTAGACAAGGCGGGAGCGTCATCAGAACCCACAAATCATCGAGCGGTTAAACAAGAAAAAAGGCAGGAGACCCGAAGATCTCCTGCCCGACGAGCTTCCGATGGAAGCGTTAGAGTTAGTTAGCAAGCGGTGCGCAAGCGGCCGGTGCCGTTTGGCAGGTCTGGATGTTAGCAGCGGAGAAGACCGTGTCAAGTGAGCCGGCGGTCGCGTCAACAACGATCACGCCCGGGGTGTCGACGCCGAAGCGGCGCGTACCGGTCTGGGTCAGGCCCGAGCTCGACGTCGGATTGGCCGAGAAGAAGAACTGAGCAGGCGTACCGGCAGCACCCGCGGTTCCGAGGCCGCGCTCGCCGGCGAAGTTATAGTTGCTCTTTGTTCCGGTGGCGAGGACTGCGTCGATCAGGTTAACAGCGGCGAGCTGTGTCAGCGGGTCGACCCCGGCTGCGCCAGGAGCACCAACTGCAGTGATGCCCGCGAACTGCTGGTTACCCGAGGTAGCGGCATACGTCATCTGAGCACCGTGAAGGGTGCGGAGCGACGAGATGGCCGAACCTTCATTCGCCGAGCGGCGGGCCGCCAGCAGGTTCGGGATTGCGATGGCTGCGATGATGCCGATGATAACAACGACGATCAGCAATTCGATAAGCGAGAAACCTTTCTGATTTTTCATTTCTATTTCACAAGCTCCTAAAAGTAAAAGTTTTCTATCTACCTTTCCCAGGCTGCCATGGGAGTTACAAGCCCCGTGCCAGAGAGTGAAGGATGAAGGATGAAGGATGAAGGATGAAGGATAAAGGTAGGAAAATAAGTGATTTACGGGAGCCGGAGGGATGGCGTTGCTTTCAGAGTCAGGTGCCAAAGGGGGGCTTGCCGGGCCGTTTCATTAACAGTTTTTGGTAACCGGCCGATGACAAAAAGTGTCAGAATGAGTTGAACGGGCCGGACGGGCCCCGACGCCCTTTTTGACTTGCCCGTCCATATGAATATACTTAACTGTTTTCTCTCGCCGGTTTTCAAAGGATCGATCCCGAGCCGATCTTCGAATTCTGTCTTTGACCGCATTTGATGATTATCAACCGATATGATCCAACGGCTGTTGCAACAACGGTTTTGCAGGCGATCTCACCTTCTCGCGGCATTCGCGGCTCTGTCTCTTTCACTTCTTGGCGATCATGTTAGGCCCACCAGTGCGGCAGCGGCATCCGGGGACGCCGGAACTGTGGCCGTCCTCACATGGGACGGAGGTTCGCGTGGCGCGACGGATTTCAGCGGGACGGTCAGCGTGGGAGCGGCCGAAGCCATCACTTCGCTCACGAATGACGGCGGACTTTTCCAGATGATGAACGCCGGGACCGTCAGCGGCAACGTCGTCGTCAACTTGACGAGCGACCTGACGGGCGAGACGGGAACGCATTCGCTGAACCAGCTAAATGAGGTCGGAGCAGGGAATTACACGATCTGGTTCCAGGCGTCCGGCGGCCAGAGACTGATCACGGGCTCGAATGCGAACGCCCTGATCAACCTGACGGGGGCCGACCGGGTAACGTTCAGCGGGCTCGCATTTGGGCCCTTCGGCCTGACGATACGCAACACAGGGGCCGGTGCCACGATCCGCTTTGCTAATGACTCATCTAATAACTCGATACTGAACTGTATTGTCGAGGGCGGGACGACAAACATCGGATCGGCGGTCATCCTGGTCGATCAAGGGCTTCCTGCCGGCAGCGGAAATGACAACATCTCGATATCCAATAGCCGTGTCCGAGACCGCTCGGACGGCCCGGGCGTGCCGGCAAACCTCGTGCTGGTTTCCAGCCTGACCGGCGCACAGCGAAACTCCGGGCTTTCGATCGCCGACACGGAACTGTTCAATTTCCTCAATACGGCGATATATAACAACAACGGCGAGTTCTCAAACATCTCACGCAACACGATCTATCAGACGACCGTGCGTAACAGCGGGATCTTTGCGATCCTTCTTGCAGGGAATGCCGGCACGAACACCATTTCGCGAAACGTCATCCGCGACCAGGCGACCGACCAGCTTTTTGTCGGGATCTATTTGCTGAACAACAGCGGTGTCGCCAACGTCGAACGGAACCGCGTTTTCAACGTCGAGCACACCGGCGGATCGAACGTGTTCGCTGCGATGCAGATAGCGGGTCTTGATCCCAATGCCTCGATAATCGCCACCAACAACATGTTCTCGATCGTGCCGACGACGCCGACACTATTGACGGCTTACGGCGTGTTGGACGGGCGACTTGCCGGCGGCCTTACGTTCCATCACAATTCGGTGCACGTCGGCGGAACGTCGGCCGGGAATAATAGCTGGGCCTATTTCCGGGAAAGCGGGGCGAATTCGTCCGTCTCGCTCGTGAATAACATATTTTTTAACAGCCGGACGGGTTCGAACCACTTCGCGATCGGCGACCATTCGTCCAGGGGCGGAAGCTGGAGCTCGAACTTTAACCTATACATCGGCAATGGGGTCGACCCCGAGCTTTTCTTTGATCTTGACGGCACGGCAATGACGTTCGACTCCTGGAAGTCGGCTCCCCCGGCACAGGATGTGAGTTCGATCGCGAGCCTTTCCGGCGTCGGGCCGTTCAACGTGTCAAATATGTTCTTTTCGGGGAACGACCTTCATCTGAACGCGAACGGCAATAATCCGGCGATCAACGCAGGGACGAACGCGGGCATTACCGTCGACATAGACGGCCACTTGCGACCGTTTAACGGTGTTCCGGACGTGGGTGCCGACGAGGTCCAATCTGAGCCGACGGCAGGCGAAGTCTCGCTGAGCGGGCGGATTGCGACCGCGGAAGGCCGGGGCATCAGGAACGTGATGGTGACCATCTCCGGCGGCAGCCTTGCGGTTCCGCGATCGGCTCTGACCAACGCATTCGGTTACTTTTCATTCCAAGGTCTTGAGGCAGGCGAAACTTATTTGGTGAGCGTCAGCTCGAAACGATTTGTCTTCGACGTGCCCGCGATCGTCGTAAGCCCAGGCGAGGATGCCGTGGGGATCGACTTCGTCGGGATGCCGAGATAATGCCGATCAGGATCCAGGGGCAAACCTATGGGCCGTTATCTGAATTCCGACATGGGGTTCGAGGGCTGCGACGAGGTCCACTAGGGGTCTGGTGGATGCCGAAAGTTTCGGACAACTCAGGAATGAAAACAACAAGCTGAACATGGAAGCGGGCTTACATCGGCCTTTCTGCCCAAGTGGCGTCGCCGAGATCGACTGGTCACCGGTCAGCTGGGAGGGGTTGCGGCCCAAGACGCCCCGGGGGCTCGAAACAATTCTATATTCCAAACCTGTCGGAACCGGGTAATCCGCGCCACAGCCTGCACGCACGTGTACTGCGCACGTACTGGCTTAGGTTCTAAGTGGTTTTTTGAGGCGGGACTTGGGAGACCGAAAAAAAAAAGCTCCGCGGACTAGACGGAGCTCAATTGAGGATCAAAGATGGGTTCGGTCGGGAATTGCCAACCCGGCCTTTATTTAAGTTATTAAAGCTTAAAATTACCCATTCAGTTTTGACGCAGCCCCAAGCTGCGCCGGTGATTAGACGCAAGCCCCGTGCCTCAGCGTTGTCGAAAAAGTTAAACCTCTTAGCTGCTTCAATTACTTTGGATACGATGAGATTTCACTCAAGCCCGCTGGGTCAGGTCTTCTGTATATTTTCCAAACACAGAAGTTAAAGTAATGGTGTAAGGTTTTGAAGCATGGGCCTCCCGTTTCCAAAGTGGGAGCGGCGTGGCTATAATCGGTTTAATATGAAGTCATTTGTCTTATTTTTGGCAATAATGCTGGTCAGCCTCAATACCATCGGACAGATCCCCTACTCAGAAGAACAATTCGCGGCCTTTTCGGCGAAGGGCGATCCGGCGCGGCTCGACGATATTGTCAAAGCGGCCGCCGATCTGGACGTTGTCTTTTTGGGCGAACTTCACGACGACGCCGTCGGCCATGCGATCCAGGCCGAGGCGTTTCGGCGGATCGTAGAAAGATACGCCGGCGAACGCACCGTGATCCTCTCACTGGAGATGTTCGAACGGGACGTGCAGACCGTTCTCGATGAATATCTGGCTTCGCTGATCTCGGAGCAGCACTTTCTGCTGAGTTCGCGGCCATGGGGCAATTACAAGACCGACTATCGCCCGCTGGTCGAGCTTGCAAAGGAAAAGAAACTGGCCGTTGTTGCCGCGAACGCCCCAAGGCGCTATGTGAATATGGTCTCCCGGGGCGGCCGGTCGGCCCTGGATAAGCTGAGCAAGCCGGCCAAGCGGTGGCTGGCACCGTTACCTTACAATGAAGCCTCGCCCGCGTATTCAAAGAAATTCAAGGCGCTGATGGGTCCGAGCGCCGAGGCCCAGATGGGCCTGGACAATATTCTCAGTTCGCAATCGCTTTGGGATGCGACGATGGCGTACTGGATCGCCAATGCGCTTCGCAAGAACAAAGACGCACTTGTCGTACACCTCAACGGGGGGTTCCATACCGAATCGCGGCTCGGGACCGTTGAGCATTTGTTCAAGTACAAGAAGAATGCCCGCGCAGCGGTCGTGACGATGAGATACGAAACCGCGTTCCGCACTTTCGACCCGGCGAAGCATACCGGCATCGGAGATTTCGTGATCCTGACCGACGCCGCCCAGCCGAGAAGCAAAAGATAGCCGCCAATTACCGAATACTTCTTCTCAGGTTTGACACGGGCGAAGTATATGTCTATTTTTATTGAAATCGAATTTCAATTGCTATAACTTCATTCTGGAACACAATAATTGGATCGCGGACACGCGGGCCGTCTCGGTGATAAGTATCGAAAATGATGACGTGTCGAGCATCACGGTTTAATTTATGAGAACAGTCGAAAAGATCGAGGGTATGGACCTGGCCGAGAGGTGGAAAAAGGTTAGGGAAGAGCGCGAGGGAATCCGTATTCGCGACGCTGCGGAGGTGCTCCGGGTGACCGAAGGGGAACTGCTTGCGACCGAGGTCGGGGCGTCGGCCGTGCGGCTGCGGCCGGAGTTCCAAGAGATCTTCGGGCGGCTTGATTCGCTCGGGCGCGTAATGGCCCTGACGCGGAATCAGGAGGTCGTCCACGAACGCAAGGGAACCTACGGGACCTTCGAGGCGGTCAGCGGCCACGGGAATATGGGCCTCGTACTCGGCGACGACATCGATCTGAGGATCTTCTTTTCGTCGTGGGCACATGCGTTTGCCGTCACGAGCGAGGGCCAAAAGGGAACGCTGCACAGCCTGCAGTTTTTTGACCGGCATGGCGATGCGATACACAAGATCTACCTGACCGAGGATAGCGAAACGCAGGCCTACGTTGAGCTCGTACTCGAATTCATGAACGAAGACCAATCGGGCGGCATCAGTGTGGTCCCAAGGGAGGCGCGACCGTCAGAACTCCCGGACGAGGAGATCGATGTCGAAGGATTTCGCAATGCCTGGAGGAGTCTGAAGGATACTCATGACTTCTTTCCGTTGATCCGCAAATTCAAGGTCGGCCGCGAACAGGCGCTTCGTCTGGCTGATCGCGAGTTTGCCTATCCGGTCCCGGCGGATTCATTCAAGTTCGTGCTGAATACGGCCGCAGAGCGACACCTTCCGATAATGGTGTTTGTCGGCAATGGCGGGATGATCCAGATCCATACCGGCGAGGTTGAGAAAGTGCTCGAAGCCCGCGGATGGTTCAACGTGATGGACGAGCGGTTCAATCTGCACATCGACCAGTCGAATATCGGCTCGGCGTGGGTCGTGAGGAAGCCGACCGATGACGGTATCGTGACGAGCCTTGAGATCTTTAATGCAGAAGGCGAGAACGTGGCACTGTTTTTCGGCAAGCGTAAGCCTGGGATACCCGAGATGGAAGCATGGCGGCAGCTTGTCGCGGAGATAGAAAGAATCGAGGCGGCCGGAGCAGCCTAGTGAAGTGTAACTGATGAGTCGGTAGTAGAATTCCGTTTCTCCTATCTGTGTATTTTTCCTGTTTTGTGGAGAGATCCACCGGCCTAAATGGGAAGAATTATCCACAAAAGAAGAAAAACAAGAAAAGATCAGATCGATCTTCGGCTACTGAAGCGTTTGTTACAGCCGACTGGATCTCACCTCGTCGTTCCGAGGATCAAATGAAAAGCCCGCGATCCCAGAAGGTCCGCGGGCTTTCGTTTATGTGGAAAACCACCTAATTCTTGACGGCGGTAAATGAAAGCAAACCGAAGCCGGGCACGTTCATCGTCCCCGTCATCTTGTTCCCGTCAACCACGCCTTCGACCTGGATCGTCGTCGGGCTTCCCTGAACATCGGCCTGAAGCGTACCCGATATCTTGTTTCCGACTACCTTTCCCTTTTCAAAGATACCGTTTCCTACACCCGAGGCCATCGTTCCGACAACGTCGGCACCCGTCTGCTTAAATTCGACGGCGAGGTCGACGATCTGTCCGCCGGCATCGACCGAGAAGGTCCATTGCCCGCCGACCGATGCCGTGCCGGCCGCTTCTCCGTTCGAGCCGGCGTTCGGTTTTGTGCCGGCCGGATCGGTGATAGCAACCTTCGACACGTCGACGGTGATCTCAGAAAGGCGTTTTGCTACTTCGGGCGTCGTCGTGCCCTGAAATCTGCCGCCGAGGTGTTTCGCCAGGAATTTTTCGGCAGCGGCGATCATGGCCATATTGTTGACCGGGCGTGCGAAGCCATGTCCCTCGTCGGGGGCAAGGATGTACTCGACCGGATATTTTCTGTCACGAAGGGCGACTACTATCTGATCGGACTCTCGCTGCTTCACGCGCGGGTCATTCGCGCCCTGGACGACCATCAGCGGCGTTCTGATCTTGTCGGCGGCGGTCAAAGGCGACTGGCGTTTCATCTGGGCAAGGCCTTCAGGGGTCCGCGGGTCGCCCATTCGCTTGTAGAAGGTTTCGCGGATCGCTTCCCAGTATGGAGGGATCGAATCGAGCAGCGTCTGAAGATTCGACGGAGGAACGATCGCGACCGAGGCGGCGTATACGTCCGGTGTAAACGCAACACCGGCGAGGGCCGCATAGCCTCCGTAGCTTCCACCCATGATGCCCACTCGTTTCGGGTCGACGGTTCCCTGGTCGATCAGGTATTTGACACCCCAGGTGATGTCGTCCTGCATCTTCTCGCCCCATTCGTTGTTGCCGGCGTTCAGGAACCTCTTGCCGAAGCCGGTCGAGGCCCGGAAATTCGGCTGAAGGACGGCGTAGCCGCGGTTTGCGAGAAACTGTGCGTAGGTGTTGTAACCCCATGTATTCCGGCCCCACGGACCGCCGTGCGGGTTGACCACGAGCGGCAGGTTCTTCGCCGGCAGTCCCTTAGGGAGCGTCAGGTAAGCCTGGATCTCCAGCCCGTCCGACGACTTATAGCGGATCGAGGTCATCGGCGAAAGGGCCTTCCGGTCGAGACCTTCGCGGACTTGATAAAGTGTAGAGAGGTTCTTGCCCTTGGTATCGTAGACCCAGACAGTCCCCGGATCGACGTCGCTTGAGCTTACGACAATGAACTTGGTCTCGTCTGCGGTGGCTGACTGCAGATTTATTTCGCGGTCACCGAGGCGTTTCTTGATGTCATTGTAGTAGCCTTCGAACTTTTTGTTCTTCCAGTAGATCCTGGGCTTGTCGTCGTAATAGGTCGTTGCGATCAGCTCCTTTGAAACATCCGAGAAATTGACACCGTCGAGATCCACCTTGCCCATCGGATCGCTTTCGACCTTTTCGACCTTGCCGCTGGCAACGTCGAGCAGAGCAAGTTCGATCAGGTCGAGGTCGCCCTTGTTGGTTCGGATGTAGACACGTTTGTTGTCCTTGTGAAAAGCGATCGGGCCGCAGTCTTCAAAAGCATTGCAGTCGTAGATCTTTGTCGCCTTGCCGTCAGGTTCGATCCGAAGCAGCTCAGTGTCGCCGTTCTGTGCGGAGCGGACTGCAAGCCGCAGTTTGTCCATATGGTCGAAGATCATTCCCTGATAACGGTCGCGGTTCTCGCTGATGAGGGTTCGCTCGCCGGTCGAGATCTTTACCTTGTAGAGATCGTGCCAGGCCTTGTCACGCTCATTGAGTCCGACATAGATCGAGTCCGGATCGGATTCGGGGACGTGCTGGATGATCGCTCGTACCCCTTTCGCCTCGCTAATGTTGCGGGCCGCAGGTACCTTTGAGCCGGCAGCGGGCTTTTCGGTGGGATTCACGGCGTAAACGTTGAAGTTTTCATCGCCGCCATTATCCTGGACGAACAAAATATACTTACCGTCACGTGACCAAAAATAGGAACGAACCGGACGCTTCTGGTCGTTCGTCATCGGGCGGGCTGCGGAGAAAGGCTCGTTGATGCCTTTGACCCAGACGTTCATCGTTCCGTCGAGCGGCTTGATGAAAGAAATAAACTTGCCGTCGGGCGAGATCTGAGCGCCCGCATATTCAGGATTATCGAAAAAGACCTCCCGGTCGATAAGGGGCGGCAACTGGGCGGCCGCCGGGAGAGAGCCGACAAGGAGAAGCACAAAAAAGCCAAATGAGATCATTAATTTGTTCATAATTTTAGACTCCGTAATGCCGAGCGATACGCTTTTCGCGTCGGGCGGGTTCGGCCGAATTTTCAATGTTCGTCCGACCATGACCTTTTCTTGAATTTCGATTCACTCCAAAATCCCTTAACGACCTCTATAACGGGCTTGCGAGGGTCCGTGAGAAGAACGGTCACGACATCATAGCGAAAAGGGAAACTACCGATGCCGAAAACCTTCCGATAGGCCCGTGCCGCCCGGATTATTTGCCGTTGTTTTCTGAGGTCGACGGCGGCCAACGGGCCGGCAAAACGGTCCGACATACGCGTTTTTACCTCAATGAAACAGAGAATCCCGTTATCGATCGCAACGAGGTCGATCTCGCCGGTGATCTGTGCCCCGATGGCGTTACGTCCGATCGGTACCGAAAAGTTCGACATCACGAGCCGATAACCTTGAGAAACGAGATATTCGGCGGCCAGCAATTCGCCGCGGTCGCCCACCTTCCTTGTCATTCGCGAAGGTACGCTATTATCCTTTAGCAATATCGAGGTCATTGCAGAAAGAGTTTGTATGAAAATTGATTCTATCAGAAACGCGGCCGCTGTTTTAGCAATTACAGCCGGTACCGCAGCCGCAGCCAATTGCCAGGCAACGCCGTCACCTGCCGCCCAGGCGACGCCGGCGGTCGTGCAGGCAGAGAAGATGCAGGTCTGGTCATATGATCCGACAAAGCTTCCGGCACCGTTTCATACGGAAAGTGCCCGACGGCCGTCGAGGGTCGTGCCTCCACCGGCGGGGGCAAAACTGACCGTCCCCAAGGGGTTTAAGGTCAACGTATTCGCCGAGGGCGGTTTCCGGGTACCTAGGTGGATGGCGCTTTCGCCTAACGGCGACGTATTCCTTGCCGATTCGCGGGCCAACACGGTTTATGTGCTTCGCGACAAGAACAGGGACGGAGTGGCCGAAGAAAGGTTCGTCTTCTCCAACAAGCTGTCACAGCCTTTCGGGATGGCATTTCATAAGAACTGGTTCTATGTGGCAAATACGGATTCGATCGTCAGGTTCCAATACAGGCCCGGCCAAACCGAGGCGGCCGGCGAACCGGAAAGGCTGGTTGAACTGACTCCCGGCGGTTACAACCAGCACTGGACGCGCAACCTCCTGTTCTCGCCGGACGGCACAAAGTTGTTCGTCTCGATCGGCTCGGCAACAAATGTGAGTGTCGAAGAAGACCCTCGGCGGGCGGCGATCTCAGTATACGATCCGGACGGGAAAAACCATCGGATCTACGCTGGGGGGCTCCGCAATCCGATCGGACTGGCATGGAACCCGGCGACGGGCGAGCTTTGGACTGCGGTGAATGAGCGCGACGGGCTCGGCGACGACCTGGTGCCGGATTATGCCACGTCGGTCAAGGAGGGGGGGTTCTATGGTTGGCCGTATAGTTATCTTGGACAAAACGAAGATCCCCGGCGGAAAGGCGAGCGGCCGGACCTTGTGAAGAAGGCGATCGTTCCGGATGTTATCTTCCAATCGCACGTTGCTTCACTGGGTATTCAGTTCTATACCGGCAAAATGTTTCCGAAGGAGTATCGGGGCGACGCCTTTGTCGCGTTCCACGGGTCCTGGAATCGTCAGAAGCTGAGCGGATACAGGGTCGTTCGCATCAAGTTCAACAACGGCAAGCTGGCCGGCAACAGCTATGAGGACTTTGTTTCAGGCTGGCTGCCGGATGAGAACTCGAACGAAGTTTGGGGACGGCCGGTCGGCCTGCTGGTGCATACTGACGGATCCCTCCTGATCACAGACGACGGAGGGAACAAGATCTGGCGTGTCAGCCACGGTAAGTAGAGCGGCGATCAGGATGTCAGGATCTCGATCGGCCGCGGCTGCAGATGGAGGACTGGGAATTTCTTCAGGGGACAGAGTATTTCTATGTTCCAGCTGAAGGATGCTTTTCCTCGTTGGGAGGGTCGGCCCAGCCCATTCGAACCTCGAAACGGCCGAGGAGGGAAAGGACGGCGATCCCGGCCGCGATGCCTATGAACGCGATACCGGTCCTGCCAAGCCCGATCGCAATACCCGCAGCGGCGGTCAGCCAAACGCCGGCAGCCGTCGTGAGTCCGTGAACCTCCATCTTCTGACTCTGTTTAAGGATAGCCCCCGCACCGATAAACCCGATACCCGTGACGATCCCCTGGATCACACGCGATATGCCGTCGTTGCCGACGTCGATCGACAAGCATGCGACGACGACGAGCGTGGTACCCATCGAAACAAGGATATGCGTCCTAAGGCCGGCCGGCTTTCCGGACCATTCGCGCTGGAGCCCGACAACGGCGCCCAGTATCAGGGACGCGAAGAGCCTGAACACGACCCTGACCGCATCGCCCGACACGGTCAGGCCGCCCGTTAACTCATTCCAAATGATCTCCATAGTTTCCTCAGGTTACCGCGTGAGCCTGTAGATCAGCACGGCGGCCCTTTTGGTGAGCATCGGCAATGTGTCAAGCCGTGCGGATTCTCCTTTTGCGTGGGAATTCGATCCGCCGCCGATGCCAATGCCGTCGAGGCCCGGGATCAGGTGCGAGATGAACGCAATGTCACCGGCACCACGGTCGCCGGGGTCAAGTGCTTCCACCGGACCGAAGCCGAGATCGCGGCTCACCTTGTCCAGTTCGCGAAGAAGGGAATAGTTCCCCTCAACTGGCGTCATCGCCGGAATGCCGTCAAGAAACGTGATCTTCGCGGTCGTGCCCGGAAGGCCTTTAGAAACGATCTCTCGCATTTTTGCACGTGCCCTCTCTTTCTGTTCCTCGCTAATGAAACGCAGGTCACCATCGACTACGACCTTTGCAGGGACCACGTTTGTCTTGCCCGATGCCGAGCCTTCGGCATTTTTGGCCGAGGCCGTAGTGCCGCCGACGACGAGTGACGGATTGAAGGTCAGGTATTTTTCGCCGCCTAGCTGGTTTCGAAATTCGTTGAGGATCCGCGATGCCTCAAAGATCGCGCCGTAGCCCATGCTCTCGCGGAAAATGCCGCTCGAGTGGCCGGTCTTGGCTTCGATCTCGAGTGTCCACGAGCTCGCTCCTCGGCGGCCGACGGTCGCGGTGTCCCTGATCGACCCCTCAAAACTAAGAGCTAGGTCGCTCCTTTCAGCGGCTTCGATCATATCGCCCCGGCAAACAGAAACGGGCTCGCAGGAGTCCTCTTCGTCACCGGTCAGCATGAAGATGATCCGAGTTTTCTTGAGCATTCCGGCTTCGTGAAGAGCCTTCAATGCAAAAAGGGCGATAACGTCGCCGCCCTTCATGTCGGCGATCCCCGTGCCGAATCCTCTGTCGCCTTCCCGCCGAAAACGCTCCCCTTTCAGCACCGTGTCCAGATGGCCGAGGAGGAGGAGCCGTTTGCCCGAGGTACCGGCGGTCTCGGCGATCAGATGCCCGGCACGGCCCGTTCCCGCGGGCATATCGACCCAACGGACCTTCATTCCCATCGCTTCGAGCTCGCGGGCGAACGCAGCCCCAACGCGTTTGACACCCTGAATGTCCTCGGTCGGGCTGTCGATATCTACGATCTCGCCGAGAAACCGGACGGCCGCCGCCGCGTTCTTGTCAACATTTTCGAGCAGCTTTTGTTCGACCGGAGCGATGGATTGCGCAGCCGCAAAGGAACAAAGGAACGAGACAGACAGTAAAATGCGCATCAGGTTGGAAGAGGGTTCATTTTCTACTCTCATCATTCTAAGTGTCGGTCAATTCTCGAAGCTCCTATCTTCTCATGGAGCTTGATTCAAACCGATCAAGTGGACGTCGATCTCCCGCCCTCAATTCCCCAGTGCGAGGCGATAGTTGCGGCCAAAGCAAGTGCGGCCGGAAGAGCCTGCACAACAAATATTGAGGCCTTGGCGGTGTATCCTCCGTATATCCCGGCTACGATAATGCAGCCAAGAAAAAAGTAGCGGACCTCGGTCCGTCGCGCGATAATTCCCCAAACGAGGCCCGCGGCTAGAAAGCCGTTGTATAGTCCCTGGTTCGCGGCGAGCACACGCGTGGCCGCTGAGGCCTCGACCGTCATACCAAACATCTGCCTGCCGATAGGATGGTCCCAGAAGAACATCTCCAGCAAAAGAAACATCAGATGTTCTATCACAACGAACAAAGTAAGGACATGCGACAGTATTTTCATCGAATAGAAAGCAGGCCCGAAGGTTACACCACAAAATCCCGTAACCCCTTTTCCTGAAACCTTCGTTACGGTGTTAGAGTATTACCAAAGTTACTTCTTACCATTCTAAAAACCAAATAGACAGGACGAAAGGATGTCGATCCCGTCAGGGACCGGACACCCCATACAGACCAAATGAAAACGACCAAATTTTTCAGATCGATGTCGATCCTGATAGTGATGGCGGCAATGCTGCTTCCGGGAACCGCTATCTCGCAGGAAAGGGACATTTACGACCGGATCCGCGAAGAAGGCACAAAGAATTCGCAGGTGATGCGGATCCTTCACAATTTAACGGATGTTTACGGCCCGCGCCTGACCGGTTCGCCGCAGATGAAGGCCGCGAACGAATGGACAGCGGCCGAAATGACTCGCTGGGGCATGGAAAACGCTGCGCTCGAGCCTTGGGACTTCGGGAGCCCCGGATGGGCAAGCGAGAGGGCATCCGGGTTTATCACTTCACCGGTCCAGGATTCGCTTGTGTTCGAGGTGCTGGCATGGACACCCAGTACAAACGGGGCGGTGAAGGGAAAGGCATTTAACTTTATCCTGCCGGACCGTCCTACGCAGGCCGAACTGACAGCGTACTTCGACAAGATCCGGAATGACGTCCGCGGCAGCATTGTTTTCTATGGAAACCCGGGCCGCGTTCCGGTCAATATTAATCCGCCGGCCAAGAGGCTCGACGGGGACGAGGCAAAACGACGCGTGAATCCAGACGCACCGCCGCCGCAATTCCAGGGGCCGCAATTCACGCCGCCGCCGGCAAAGGAAGGAGCTTTGCCGTTCGGCCAGATCAACAGCCAGGTCAACCAGTTCTTCATCGACAGCGGAGTGCTGGTCCGCGTAAATGATGCGGGCCGCGAGCACGGCCAGATCCGTGCCTTCTCGGTCAACCCGCGGGATCCGACGAAGACAGTGCCAACCGTTGTGATGAGGAACGAGGATTTCGGTCGCGTCGTCCGATTGCTGAGAAGCGGTAGGGCCGTAGAGTTGGAGTTCGACATCAGGAACAAGATCTATCCGGAGGGCTCGACGGCTTACAACACGGTTGCAGAGATCGTTGGGACCGATAAGAAGGACGAGGTCGTTATGCTCGGGGGGCACCTTGATTCGTGGCATTCGGCGACCGGAGCTACCGACAACGCAACTGGCTGCACCGTGATGATGGAGGCCGCCCGCATCTTAAAGGCCCTTGGCGTCAAACCTCGACGTACGATCCGGGTCGCACTCTGGAGCGGAGAAGAACAGGGCCTCCTCGGGTCGCGCGCCTATGTTGCCAAGCATTTCGGGACGGCCGAGAATCCCAAACCGGCGTGGTCGAAATTCAACGGCTACATCAACCACGATACGGGTACCGGACGGATCCGCGGATTGACGGTCTTCGGTCCGCCCGAGGCGGCGAGCATGCTCAGAAGGATCGTCGGGCCGCTTGCCTTCATGGGGATCGAAGGGGCAACGATGACCCGAAGCCGGAACATCGGCGGGACGGACCATACGTCGTTCAACAACGCGGGCCTTCCGGGTATCGGGACATCCCTCGACCCGATCGAGTACCAGACCCACACCTGGCACACGAACCTGGATACATATGAACGGATCATCGAGGCGGACGTTCAACAGAGCGCAATCGTCGCCGCGGCAGTTGTTTATCACCTCGCGATGATGGACGAAATGATCCCACGGTTCAGCGCCGAGCAGATGCCGAGGCTGAATAACCCGAATCTTTGATCGGTCCACGTTTTGCGTTTTCGGTTTCCCGTCGCCGCCGGTTTGAGGCCATCAACACGGCCAAAATATCCGGTCCGGAGTCTTAAAGATGAGCATTGAGATCCAAAAATCAGTTGAGGTGAATTATCTTCGCTTTTCGGTAACCGGCGAATATTCGTTCGACCAATTGTTTCCGTTCATTGGCAGAAAAAAAGAGGGGGGGCTGCCGCGGCAGGCCGGGGTCTTGTCGATTGCGCTAGCCGGTCGAAGGGGGGGGGGGGCGCGGCGCAGCGCGGGGGCGCCGGAGCATGGGCGAGGCCGAGAGTTGGCTCGACGCATAGAAAGGTCAGGGCTTGTGGTGGCGTCGGCCTTGCGGCCGGGGAAATTGTCTTGGTATCGACCTCGAGCGATGCAAAATATGGGCAAAGATCGGCAAGCACACATGAAGCGCATTTGGGCTTGCGTGCCTGGCACACCTGGCGGCCGTGGAAGATCATCCAATGCGGGAACATTATCCAATGTTTCTTCGGCACCAATTCCATCAGATCTGCCTCGATCTTTTCCGGCTGTTTCGCCTCCGTAAGGCCGAGGCGTTGGGACAAACGCGACACGTGCGTGTCCACGACAACACCTGAAGCGATGCCGAATGCGTTGCCGAGCACAACATTGGCCGTCTTGCGGGCGACTCCGCCGAGCGTGAGGATATCTTCCATCGAATCGGGCACCTTACCGCCGTAAACTTCGACGATCCGCTCGCAGGCAGCCCTTATGTTCTTAGCCTTATTCCTGAAAAAGCCGGTAGAGCGGATATCGTTCTCCAGCTCGGTTTGAGACGCAGCAAGAAAATCCTGCGGCGAGCGGTATTTCCTGAAGAGTGTGCTTGTTACGATGTTCACTCTCTCGTCTGTGCATTGGGCGGAGAGGATCGTCGCGATAAGCAGCTCAAAGGCGTTCGAATGCTGGAGCGCGCAATGGGCATCGGGATAAGTCTTTTTAAGCCTCCGGATGATCTCGGCGGATCGTGTTGCGGTGTCTCCGATCATTCGGACTAGGCTAAAAAACGGAAGCGGAAAATGCAAATCCGACACAAATTCGCTATCATTTTCCTTTACCGCCGACGATGCACTCCGGGCGCGGTGCGGAAGGTGCAGGTTGCCGATCCACCCACAGAATAAATAAAGTGTCACCCTTGGATCCTGTTTTTGCAGGGGCCGCGATGCGGGCCCCAGATCGAATGATGAATGTTCCTCTGCTTGACCTGAGAGAGCAAAATGCGAAGCTTCGGCCGGAGATCGAAGCGGCTCTGGGCCGGGTTCTTGACACGAACGCGTTCATCCTCGGCGACGAGGTTGCGGCGCTCGAGTCCGAACTTGCCGATTACTGCGATTCAAGGTTTGCGATCGGGTGTGCCTCCGGCAGTGACGCCCTGCTTCTCGCGATGATGGCCGCGGGAGTGGGACCGGGCGATGAAGTGATCACGACACCGTACAGTTTCTTTGCCACTGTCAGTTCGATCACTCGATTGGGAGCAACACCGGTTCTCACCGACATTGATCCGGATACTTACAATCTGGACGCCGCCCTGGCTGCAGAAAAGATCACCTCACGTACAAAAGCGGTTCAGCCGGTCCATTTGTTCGGCCAATGTGCGGGCATGGACGTGTTTTTGGAGCTCTTCGGGGAGCGTGGGATCCCGGTCATCGAAGACGCAGCCCAGGCGATCGGTGCCGAGGACAAAGAGCGGCGGGCGGGCTCGATGGGCGCGATCGGATGCTTTTCGTTCTATCCATCAAAGAACCTCGGCGGGATGGGCGACGGCGGATTCATCACGACCAACGATGAAGGGCTTGCAGAGATGCTGCGCGCCCTACGGGTCCACGGTTCGAAGGAAAGGTATTTCCATAAGTGGGTCGGGCTGAACTCAAGGCTCGACGGTTTTCAAGGGGCGGTCCTTCGTGTTAAATTGCCGCATCTTGACGCATGGTCCGATCTTAGAAAACAAAACGCAGAAAGGTACCGGCTGCTATTTGCCGAAAAAGGACTGAACGAACATGTCTCAGCTCCCAATGAGCGGCCCGATGGCCGGCATATCTATAACCAGTTCGTGGTCCGTGTCGCCGAGGATGTGCGCGACCGGCTGCGAGCTTTCCTGGCCGAGAACGGGGTCGGGACGGACATTTATTATCCGGTTCCGCTTCACCTTCAGGAGTGTTTTGCATTCCTCGGATATTCGGCCGGTGATCTCCCCGAAGCCGAGAGAGCCTCGCGTGAGACGCTTGCTCTGCCGGTTTATCCTGAACTCAGGACCGAACAGCAGGAATATGTAGTGGACAAGATAGCGGAATTCTTTCACGGGAATTGATGAACGAGTTGGCTGAAGGAACTATCAAGTGGGAAACCGGTTCGGTGAAGGGCCGGCTGGCGATGGCCGCGATCGTTGCCGCTGCCCTGGTATTCACATGGTTTGCGGTCAGGTGGCAGATCGGCAACATGCTCGGGGAGCTGACTTCTCCCGCACAACCGAATTCGCTCGAAGTGGCAAGCGCAGCGATGGGCCTGGCCCCCGGTGACCCCCTTGCGCGTTCGCTTTATGCAACTAAGCTAAAAGAGGAGTTCAGCGAAGAAAGCATCGCGAATTCAGTCGCGAATTTCGAAGAGGTCGTCAGGCTTTCACCGAACGATTACCGCTGGTGGATCGAATTAGGCCGTGCCTATGAGCAGGCCGAACGTTTGGATGAAGCGGAAATGGCGTTCAAGAGGGCGGTCGAACTAGCCCCTGCATACACTTTTCCGCAGTGGCAGATCGGAAATTTTTACCTGCGGCGGGACCGTGCCGAAGAGGCGTTCGCCCATCTGACACGAGCGACCGAGAAGAGCATCGTTTACCGCGAACAAGTGTTTGCCCTGGCCTGGGATTATTTTGACAAGGACCCTGCGGAAGTCGAGCGGCTGGCAGCCGATACGCCCGGGACCCGCGTAACACTGGCGCAATTCTATGCCGCCCGCGGGGCCGCGGACGATGCGATCCGTGTCTGGAATTCCATTCCCGAGGCCGAGCAAGCCCGTCATCCGCAAATAATCAAGAACATCGTCCAATACCTTTATTCGAAGCGGTTTTACAGGCAAACGCTTGAATTCTCGAGAAAGGCGGGGATCGACGCCGACGCTGAATTCGAGAAGATCAGCAACCCCGGATTTGAAAAGTTTCTTGGCGATTCGGAGAACGTTTTCTTCTCCTGGAGGATCAACCGGAACGATAGCAAGCTCGAGATCGGCACCGATTCCTCCGCGAGGGCTGAGGGCCAGAGAAGCCTAAAGATCACATTCAAGAACTATGCGAAGCCTGAGCTTTATAACGTAAGCCAGCTCGTGGCGGTCGAGCCCCTTGGACGCTACCGCATTTCGTTCATGCTTCGGGTCGAGAATCTTCGCACCGGTGGCGAGCCGATCTTCGAGATAGTCGACGCGAAGAACGACGTTTCACTCGTGCGATCGCAACGCTTTCCGCTCGGGTCCCAGGATTGGCAGCCGTGGTCGCTGGAGTTTGTCGTTCCGGAGGGATGCGACGGCGTGACCATCCGGACGACGCGCGAATCATGCGGCGAGAACTGCCCGATCTCAGGGACGATCTGGTACGACGCATTCAATATTGAACGGCTTTAGGGATCAATAAGGAAACCGGACACACTGCGTCTGATGACATTGCCCAATCGAATTGCCTTTGCCCTGATCTTCGTGCTCATCGTTGTAACGACGGTGGCGTACGGCGCGGTCCATCAGCCTGTCCTCGCTCTTTTCTACGTGCTGGTGGCGCTGATGGTCGTGATGTGGGGGCTTGACGGCTGGCGGTCGCGGATTTTCCCGATCGACCGGTCGTGGCTTCAATTGCCGCTCTACGCGGCGGCAGTTTACGGCGTCATACAGATCATCCCGTTCGGAACTATCGCCGAGACGGCGGGAATAAGCGGAATTCCGCGAACAATATCTCATGACCCGTTCGCCACTCAGCTCACTGCACTGCATTTCCTCGCCCTCGGTCTGTTCTTTTCGGCGACGCTGGTACTGATCGACTCGGCGTCACGCATCCGCAAGATCGTTGTATTCATCTGCGCCTTCGGGTTTGCGTTCGCCTTCTTTGCGATCCTCCAATCGGTGCTAAGTCCCGGGAAGATCTACGGCATCTACGAAACAAGATTTGCGGTGCCGTTCGGGTCGTTCGTCAACCGCCACAATTTCGCGGCCTATATGGAAATGACGATCGGGCTGCCGTTGGGGATGCTGTTTGCGGGAGCCGTTGTCAAAGACAAGCGGCTTCTGTATGTCACCGGCATCGCGCTGATGGGCGTTGCCCTTCTGATGAGCGGTTCACGGGGGGGGCTTGTTGCGTTTCTTGCACAGATCATCTTCCTGATCATGCTTACCACGGGTGCTAAGAGCCGTGGGCGGCTTGTGATGAAGGTCGCATTCTCATCGCTTCTGATAGCCGCGATCGTTGTCGGTTCGATCTTCATCGGAGGCGAAAATTCATTGACGCGGATCGCAGACACGGCGACGTCAAGCGATATCACGACCGACCGGGTCCATATCTGGTCGGTAACGACCGAAGTCATTACCAATAACCTCCCGCTCGGGGCTGGGTTGG
Organism: Chloracidobacterium sp.; assembly: GCA_016716365.1. Taxonomy (GTDB): domain Bacteria; phylum Acidobacteriota; class Blastocatellia; order Pyrinomonadales; family Pyrinomonadaceae; genus OLB17. The sequence goes on from JADJWM010000007.1 coordinate 212,358, forward strand.
GTGCATTTGGGGTCGCCTACACGCCCTTCGATGAATACAGCGGAATGGAACGGGTCGAGCAGGCCCATAACGATTATCTGCAGGTGGCCGCCGATGCCGGGATCGTCGGAGTTGCGGTCGGCTTATTCTTCCTCTTCTGGCTATTCCGTTACGGGCTTGCGGCGGCAAATACCGCAAACGCATATCGACGCGGCGTGGCGATAGGGGCTTTGGCCGGATGCTTCGGAGTGCTTGTCCACAGCGTTTTCGATTTTGTTTTGCATGTCACCGCGGTCTCGATCATGTTCATCACCCTTATGGGCCTGATCGTAGCGTGCAGAAGAAGTTATGAAGACGACGTCGTACTCCCGGAATGGCAGAAGAGAAGGGTCTACGACCCGGGCATAACGCTGCCGGGCCTTTGAATCCGACCCACCTTTTCCCGGCCGATCTCAATGGCTCGGGACCTCTAGATAAAATAGCTATGCTTCCACGTCGACCTTGGGGGGGCGGGCCCTTAAAAGGCTCACCGCATAGAACAGGACGCCGTGCGATACGTAGGCGGCCGAAAGGATCAAAAGAACGTACTGGGAATACAGCCAGATCAACATTCCTATTCCGGCTATCAGCAATACCAGGTAGAGATTCTGACGCCCCGTCCCTACCGACTTCATGCTCGAATAACGCAGCGTGCTGACCATCAAAACACAAAGCGATGCGATGAGCGCAAGAATGAGAAGGCTGTAGAACCTTCCGGTGCCTTCGCCGTAGGAGCTAAGCGGCATGGGGGCGAAGTGGACGATCGACGCCAAAAGACCGGCCGACGGGGGAATCGGCAGCCCGACGAAATTCTTCTTATCGATCTTCGGCGTCCCTTCGGCAAGCACGCGGGGCCGGGTCGATTGCAGGTTGAACCTCGCCAATCGGAACGCGCCGCACATGATATACATGAACAGGAGAAAGACGCCGAGCTGATACTGCGAGCTGTTTTCGGCAAAGACCGGAGCGATCCCCCAGCTAAAGAGAAGAGCGGTCGGGGCGATACCGAAGGTCAGGACATCCGCAAGCGAATCGAACTGGACGCCGATCTCGGTGGCTGTCTTCGTCATCCGAGCCACCCGGCCGTCAAGCGTGTCAAAAAGGATGGCTAGGCCGATCGCCACGGCCGCGTAGTTAAAATAGCTCGACGCCCCGGCCGGATCGGTGGCGACGATCTGAAAACCGCGGATCGAGTAGATCACCGCCAGAAAGCCCATTCCGACATTTGCCGCGGTAAACGCCGTCGGTATCGCGTAAAGGCCTTTCTTTAGACCCTTATGGACCGGCTTTGTTTCTTCGTCGCTCATAGAAATAAGCCCTTGCATTTATCACGGAGCCTGACGGGGGTTGGGCGTTCTGAAAAAGACCCGCCTCGCGTCCGGAATGCAACCCGATCATCGGCTTCCGCGATCATTCGGGCAACCGGGCTATGATCGTCTCGCCGCCGGTGACACGGTCGCCAACCTCGACCGTGACCGTCGTGCCGGCCGGAAGTTTGACGTCGGTTCGAGAGCCGAACTTGATCAAACCGAACCTCTCACCACGTTCTACATCGTCACCCTGCTTTTTCCAGCAAACTATGCGCCGGGCAAGGATCCCGGCAATTTGGGTGCAGATCACGGTTATTTGGCCATCTTGGATGGTAATAGAATTCCGCTCGTTCGTAAAACTTGCCTCATTGCTGGTGGCCGGCCCTTTTCGGCCCTTAACGTATTCGACCGAGGTGATCCGGCCCGAGATCGGAGCCCGATTTATATGCACGTCAAGCGGTGAGAGGAACACGCTGATGGTCGGCCCGCCGTCGTTCCGGTCGATCCGCGTAACACGCCCGTCGGCCGCTGCGACGACGATGCCGGCTTCTTCGGGAACGTTTCTATAAGGATCACGGAAAAAGAAGGCCATGAAGCCAGCAAGGAGGGCGAGTATCGCCGCGGCCCACCAGATGCCGAGATATGCAAGCAGCATTGCCGCGATCATCGGCGTAATAACGAACGGGAAGCCTTCTTTGGCCATAACAAGCTGAACGCCGCCTTGACGGCGGACCATACACCCAAAAGATTCTTTCCGGAGATTTCAGGGTCGCAAAAGCAACGGTGCCGGCTCGGTCCCTTGAGACTCGCAGGTAACTTTGTACTTGAGTTTACTTGATTTAGCCGCGTTCCCGAAAAGAAAAAAGGCCCGGCGTCGCTTATCGCCGGGCTTAAAGGAGGATTGCGAAGAGTTATTAACTACGCACCGGGTTATCTTTTGCGTAGCTGTAGGCACACCACGCTGAGATCAAATGTACGACCCAGCCGAGAAGCCCCGCGGATCCTATCCACGAAACCCCTGTTAAAACCAACCAAATAATTCCGATGATTATTCTGCCGTTGTAAATCTGTCCAACGCCCGGAACCAAGAGACTCAAAATTCCGGCAACCAGTGGTTCACGCATTGTTCCAATCTACCTCCGCAAGTTAATAACGAATTACTTTCGGATTTGTTGCAAAAGTTTTTGGACAAAGGCTCGATCACGGGCAATTAGCCGGCGGCCGTCAGTGTGCCAGAAATTCGTGGACAAGGGAGTGGATGCCGAAGAAGAGGGCGACGCCGGCAAAGACGCTCAAGGAAACAAGCGGCTTTTTCCCGCCGTGATGATTTACCTCCGGGATCAGGTCGCTGGCTGCAACATACAAAGTTACACCGCACGCCAGCGGAAGTGCATATGCCACTGAAAAGCCAATATTAGTACCGATAAAATAAAAAGCGAGCACGCCAAACAGGGTCGCCGATCCGATCAGGGCCGTCGCGATCAGCACCTCTCGTCGGCCCTTTCCCGCGGCCAGCATCATCGAACCGATGGTAAAACCTTCAGGGAACTTATGAAGCAGGACGGCCACGAACACGAGGAAACCGATCCTGACGTCGATCAAAGACGAGGCGGCGATCGAAACCCCGTCAAAAAAGGTGTGCATCAACAGGCCGCCGACCCCGGAATAAGCTGAACGTGAAGAGATCACCTTCTCCTCGTCAAGTTCTTCGCCCAAATGAAAGTGCGGGGCTATCGTGTGCTCGAAGAACTGGGTCAGAAGGTAGCCGCAGAGAACCAGTAGCATCGGAACAAAAAGGGTCTCGTTAGCTGATGGGAACGAGCGCTGCCAAAGCGAGATGGTCTTCGGGATGATCTCCAAAAACGTCACGGCCAGCATGAAGCCGGCCCCGAGCGCAAGAAGATACTTCAGCGAAGAACGATAATTTGTCCGAAATCGTGTCGGAAACAGGATCGCGCCGCCAAGGACGTTGCCAAGGCCCGCTATCAGCCCGAAAGCCAGTAATTGCAGGAAAACCGAGTCCATTTATTTTGCAAAGTCAAGACTTTACCGCAATTTACGACGAAACAAAAACTGAAAATCCGAATGACTTTCCGAGCTAATTAAGCACGAGAGGATTTAAACGTGTGATTAATTCTAAAAACCCCGAAATTACCCTTGACAAGATTTTTGGGTTAGGCGTAATATGGCTTTTAGCAAAAAGAAACGCTTCAATAACGGGCTGGAGCGAGGAGTTTGAAAGTTTTGAAAGCGCTTAAACGAATTAAGCGCTTCCCGCATTAGAAAAAGCTCTTGAATTCGAAGAAATGACGATCCCTAACGCTCACAAGGGTGTTCGGAGTTGGTTTCCTTCGGATCGAATCCGTAAAAGAAATCCTGACTTACCCAGAAACGGATGAAAAGGCCGATAGGTGAAGTGTGTCAAAAACGGCCCTGATCTTTGATAGATGACGGAAGGTGCTTTCGAAAACCTGCATTCGACCGTGCTTTTGGAGGAAACGGTCCACGCACTGGCTGTGCGGCCGGGCGGCATTTATGTAGATGCGACGCTGGGGCTCGGCGGCCACACCGAAGGGATCCTCGAAGCGGCCGAAGGAACGCAGGTGGTCGGGATCGACCAGGACCCTGCGGCCATCTCCTTGGCGAGCAAACGGTTGAAGAAGTGGAAAAGCCGATTCAAGCCGGTGAAAGGAAACTTCGCCGATATCCGGCAGATCGCCGCCGGCCAGGGTTACCCGGAAGTGGACGGGATCGTTGCCGACCTCGGCGTTTCGTCGATCCAGTTGGACACCGTGGAGAGAGGTTTCAGTTTCCGGGCCGACGCCCCGCTCGACATGAGAATGGATCCTGCTCCAGGTTCCAAGACCGCGGCCGACCTGCTCGAAACCTCAACAGAAGTGGAGATCGCGGACATTATATATAAGTTCGGCGAGGAAAGGGCGTCGCGAAAGATCGCACGGTGGATAGTCGAGGCAAGGGAAAAAGGCAGTCCGATCAGGACGACGAAACAACTTGCCGACTTGACGGAAAGGGCACTCGGGCGGAAACGCGGGGACAGGATCCACCCCGCCACGCGGACCTTTCAGGCCCTGCGAATCGCGGTCAACGATGAACTGGGAAAGATCGAAAGCTTCCTCATCGACGCAGTTGATATTTTGAAAACGGACGGCAGGCTCGCGGTCATTACATTCCATTCCCTCGAAGACCGCATCGTAAAGCATGCTTTCCGGAAACTAACGGGCAAATGCACCTGCCCGCCCCGAATACCGGCGTGTATCTGCGGGGCAAAAAAAGTTATCGAGCTCGTGAATCGCAAACCGATCGTACCGGGCGAAGACGAGCAGAAAAAGAATCCAAGATCCCGAAGCGCAAAGCTGAGGGTCGTACAGCGGATAGCCGATCAATCGCAAACCCCATAGGAATCCAACAGTATGAGAAACAAAACCGCTCGAAGCGCCCGCCCAAAAGATCTCTCGACCCGGGAGATCGGAACCCTGCCGTGGAGCTATCTGGTTGTCATCGCGATCTGCGGCTGCATCGTTGCAGCCGGCTTTCTCCTCGCTGCCCGACAACACTTTGTGTCGATGGATCTTGGAATGAAAAATTCGAAGCTGAGAAAACAGCTCGAGGACCTGGAAGCAGAAAAGCGGCGATTAACGCTTGCAAAGGAGATCGCCTTCTCGCCGGTGGAACTGACCCGGACCGCACGATCGCTCGGTTTTGTGGAGTCGGCGCTCGAAACACAGGTACCCCCGGCCGATCTCGCGTCGGCTCCGTCCTCGAGCACGGCACCTGCAGGCCCGGTGATCAAGACGGGCCCTGAGCCCTCAGTGCCGCGGCCGGTCATTACGAGGACCGCGTATCAACGGCCCGCGCATGCCCCGGAAAAGGCGGACGCGACTTCAGCCCGGCCAAGCAGCAAACCGCCAACGGCGATATCTAAAGCAGTCACCGAGCCGACACGCGAACGCATAGTAACCAAACCAGCCAAGAAATAAATTCCGCGCATGTCAAAGCGAGCAAGACGTGTAAAAAAGAACAACCCGGGCCAGACGGCATTCACGCGTTTTATGCTGGTCGTAGCGTTGCTCGTCGTTTGGATGGGCGGGATCAGCGCACGCCTTGTTCACCTGCAGGTCACCAAACACGAGTGGCTCCGCGAGCGGGCCGCCGGCCAGCGATTTGATGTAAGACAGAGCAAATTGCCCCGTGGCACGATCTACGACCGGAACGGGCGGGCCCTTGCGATCAGCGTGAGGGTGAAGACGCTGTTTGCGGATCCGATGGAGATCGAAGATATAGCCGGGGCCGCGAAGGCGATCGCACGGGCGACGGGCGGAAAAGAGAAGGAACTCAACGCGCTGCTGACTGACGCCAAGGCCGACGAACGCCGGTTCGTGCCGATCGCAAAGGGAATGGACGAGGCGGCGGTCGATCGCATCAACCGTTCGCTTGACGACCCCTCGGTGCGCAAGTCGGACGAGCCCAACTTCACGGGACTCCATTGGCGTGAAGAGCAAAAGCGGGAATATCCGAACGGATCCCTGGCAGCTCACGTGATCGGTTTCAGCAATTCGGAAGGAACCGGGCAGGCCGGGATCGAGCAGTCGCAGAATGACGTTCTCTACGGCGCCGTGATCAAAAAGATTCAGGAACGCGACCGGCTGGGCAGGGTCTATGACGAAACTGTCTCTGAAAAGGAACCGCCGATGGACGTTGCTCTCACGATAAGTGCGACGATCCAGTACATGGTCGAGCAGGCACTTGAAAAAGCGGTCAAGCAGTCGCACGCAAAGGCAGGGACCGCGATAGTGATCGACAACAGGACCGGAGAGGTCCTTGCACTGGCAAACAATCCAACATTCGATCCAAACAAGCTGAACGAGATAACGAGCGAAAACCTTTCGAACGCCGCCGTGCAGCAGGTGATATCACCGGGATCTGTCTTCAAGCTGATCACGTACGGTTCGGCACTTGAGCGCCGGATGATCTCGCCCGAGGCCGAGATCGACAGCGGGAACGGCACGATCGAAGTGGCAAAGCACCGTTTCCGGGATTCGACGTCGATAGGACGGGTGAGTTATACGAAAGCCTTCGCACATTCGAGCAACGTTTGCGCGATCAAGACGGGGATGCGTGTCGGGCGGGAAGGATTTTATCGATCGGTGCTTGATTTCGGCTTTGGAAAACGAACCGGCATTGAATTGCCGGCCGAGACCAACGGCATCGTCCGTCATCCGGACCGTTGGTTCGGCGACTCACTCGCGTCGATGTCCATCGGATATGAGATCGGCGTAACGCCGCTTCAAATGGCCGCGGCATTCGCGACGATCGCGAACGACGGTGTCTATATCCAGCCGCATATCTTAAAAGAGGTGCGTTTGCCGGGCTCCGCTCTCCAGAGGACCTCTCAGCCTGAAAAAAGACGCGTCGTTAGCGTCGAGACAGCCAGGGCGTTGAGGTTAATGATGAGAGAAGTTGTTCTCTCAGGGACAGGCAAACGGGCCCAGTTGAACGGGTATACATCGGCGGGGAAGACCGGTACAGCCTGGAAGTTTGACGAAGAGACAAAGCGGGTCAACTCGGCGAAATATGTTTCATCATTCATCGGGATGGCACCGGCCGAAGATCCTGCGGTCACGATCGCTGTTATCATCGATGAGCCGAAGACCGGCGGACGCGGCGGCGGTGCAGCCGCTGGGCCGGTCTTTCGCGAGATCGCCGAAATGGTATTGCCCGAACTGAATATCCGGCCGGATTCCGGAGAGGTTCCGGCCGACGAACGGCAAGACGAGGACGGTCTGGACCTGCTCCCGCAGATCGTGCCGGCCGTTGATAACTTCGCAGCCGCCCTTACGAACGTCCCGGTCAGCCATTTGAGTGATCAGCCGTTGGACAGCGAGAAAAAGGCCGTGAAAGCGGAGGCCGAGGCGGAAAAGAGAATATCACCGGTCAAGAGCAGGCCGCCAGAGAAAGACCCGGCCGTCGAAAAAACTGCAAAGACCACGCCTCCGGCCGCAAAACCGCGTCCGCGAGAGGACGAAAAGCCCCGGACAGCATCCCGGGCACCCGCAAAGAAGAAAGAACCTGCGGAGGGAAAGAAGAAACGGAATTGAACCTAGCGAAGGCCATTGAATACATGAGAGCTGCGTCTCCGCAACTTGATCCCGCCAATGCCGACCGAGAGATCGCATCGATCGTCATCGACTCTCGCGAGGTGGGGGCGGGTGACGTCTTTTTCGCTCTGTCGCAGCCGGATTATGCCAACAACGGCTTCAATGGCGAATTCGAGGACGCAACGAAATACTGCGCAGCTTCTTTTGAAAATGGAGCCGCGGCCTGCGTCGTAAGGCACGACAGGTTCGAGGAGCATCGTACCGAACTCGAGCCTTACCTGGATCGTTTGGTATTCGTGGACGACACCATCCGGGCACTGCAAAACCTGGCACGTGGTGTCTATTTGGCCTGGAACAAGCCGGTCGTCGCGATCACAGGCAGTGCCGGCAAGACGACCGCGAAGGAATTGGCCGCACACGTTCTTTCGGCGTCGGGCAAGAAGGTGCTGAAGAATATCAAGAACTACAACAACGGCCTTGGCCATCCGCTGACGGTGCTGAATCTCGCAAAGGACGATATGTATGACCTGGCCGTTTTGGAGATGGGAATGTCGACTCCGATGCACGAGATCGAGCGGCTTTGCGGTATCACCCCGCCCGATATCGCCGTCGTCCTGAACGTGCTTCCGGTCCACGTCGAACATCTTGGCTCCATCGAAAACGTGGCAAAGGCAAAGGCCGAGATCGTCGAAGGGATGAAGGAGGGCGGCACCGCCGTACTGAACGCTGACGATGAGCGCGTGATCGCGATGGCCGGGCTGGCCAAGGGGCCGGTCGTCTCGTTCGGTATTGAAAGCCTGGCGGACGTTCGGGCGGCTGACATCCGCTCCGAAGGCCTGGGGAAAGCAAGATTTGAGCTGATCACGCCAAAAGGGACTGCCCCGGTCGATTTTCACCTCGACGGAGTGCACAATATTCTAAATGCCCTGGCCGCGGCCGCAGCCGCTCACGCATTGGGCATGGGCCCCGACGAGATCGCGGCCGCTCTCAGCTCGGCCGTGCCGCCGCCTCAACGCGGACAGGTGTTGAACTTCGCGAAAGGCTTCACGGTCATCAATGATTCCTACAATTCGAATCCTGCTGCGTTGATCTCTATGATCAAGACGCTTGTTGATAGCGGAGCCGGAAAACGGAAGATCGTTGTGGCCGGGGAAATGCTTGAACTTGGTGCGGACGAGGCCGAGATCCATCGGCGTGCGGGACGGGAGATAGCCGCCATGGGTGTCGACAAGCTGATCGGCGTCAGAGGTTTGGCGGAGCATCTTGTCGAAGGCGCCCGGAGTGGGGGCCTTGAGGCTGAGTTCATGACAGATTCGGACGCCGCTGCCGACGCTTTGTCAGGCCAGGTCAGGGAAGACGATCTGATCCTGATAAAGGGTTCGCGCGGCGTCCGAACTGAAAAGATCGTTGAGAGGCTGGCCGAAGATTTTGAGCTGGCCGGATGATCCAACGGAACGCCAGGAGATAGATCGGGTATCGTCAGGGATTTAAGTTGGCGGCGGGCCCGGAAGCCGTGATCGCAGATGCTCTATCATTTTCTCTACCAATTCATCTTCAGGGAGTATGGAGCCGCCGGCGAGTCTTATTTTTTCAAGGGCCTGAACGTCATTCAATACGTAACGTTCAGGACCGCGATGGCGACGATCTTTGCATTGCTTATCTCGCTGTTTTTCGGGAAGCGGGTGATAAAGAAGCTGGTCGCTCTAAAGGTTGGGCAGGAGATCCGCGAGGAGCTTTCGGCCGAGCATCAAGCGAAAAGAGGGACGCCAACGATGGGCGGGGTCCTTATCATCGGCGCTGTATTGATCTCGACGGTCTTGTGGGCCCGGCTGGACAGCGTCTTTCTCTGGCTTGCATTGGGAGCGACGATCCTGTTCGGTGCGATCGGATTTGCCGACGACTATATCAAGATCGTCAAACGCCGGAGCCTCGGGCTGACTGAACGGCAGAAAATACTTGGGCAGTTTGCGGTCGCGATCGGTTTCTGGGCCGTCCTGTACTTTTTCACGAACTATACGTGGAACCTGAGCATCCCGTTCCTTAAGGCGACTGCCGAACCGACGGGGATCACTTATTTGTGGCCCGGCGTTTACCTGATCTTTATCATTTTCGTGCTTCTCGGTTCGTCGAACGCCGTGAACCTGACGGACGGTATGGACGGGCTTGCGACAAGTATCACGGTCGTGGCGATGTCCGCCCTGACCGCCTTGACGTATGTTGCCAGTGACCGGCGGTGGGCCGATTATCTGGACATCACGCATAACCCCTCGTCAGCCGAACTGACGGTTTTCTGCGGTGCGATGGTGGGGGCAAGCCTGGGTTTTCTTTGGTATAACGCGCCGCCTGCGGACGTCTTTATGGGCGACGTGGGGTCGCTGGCGATAGGCGGAGCGTTGGGTACCGTCGCAATTTTGACAAAGCAGGAGTTTCTCCTGCCGTTCATCGGCGGGATCTTCATACTTGAAGCGGCCTCGGTGATGATACAGGTCGGATTTTTCAAATTCACCAAGCGAAACAGCGGGGTGGGGAAACGAATATTTTTGCAGGCACCGCTACACCATCACTTTGAGTTGGCCGGATGGAAAGAGCCGAAGATAGTTTTTCGATTTTTGATCGTGGCGATCCTGTTCGCATTGTTGAGTTTGTCCACACTGAAGTTGCGCTAGTCGATGCGTGAAACAACGGCGTGACCGTAGGCGATGATGTGGATAGAAGAGTCTTGAGTTGATGCAGACCGAAGGAATAAAGGCACTTGTTCTCGGCGCCGGCAGATCCGGCGTCGCTTCGGCCCGTTTTCTTGCGGACCGTGGGGCGATCGTCGCGCTACACGACCGGAAAGACGTCGCCGAATGGACAGAAAGCGCCCGATCCCTCAAGGACAGTCATCGAGTCGGCCTGATCTCAGGTGAGATTCCTTCCTGGCTGCTCGATCAGATCGAGTTGGTCGTAATATCGCCGGGTGTTCCAACCGCGACCGTGCCGGCGAGATATATCGACCGTAAGGGCGGCGAGGTGATCGGCGAGGTCGAATTGGCGTCGCGCTTTCTCTCCGGCAGGATCGTGGGAATAACCGGGTCCAACGGCAAAACCACGACAACGACCCTTGTGGGCGAAATATTGAAGAACGCCGGGATCGACACGCGTGTGGGGGGAAACATCGGGACGCCGCTTCTCGATCTTGTGGGCACGACCGATGAAGGGACGTGGATCGTGGCCGAGCTTTCGAGCTTTCAACTCGAGACCATCAGGGATTTTCATCCGAACGTGGCGATCTGCCTGAACGTCACACCTAATCACCTGGACCGATACGATTCGTTTAAGGATTACGCCGCGGCGAAGCACCGGTTATTCATGAACCAGACTGCGTCGGATGCAGCGATCCTTAACGCCGACGATGAGATCACGTCTTCGTGGGCGTCCGGGCTCAACGCGAGCGTCACTCTTTTCAGCGTCCGCCGTGAGCTGGAGACGGGGTTATTCCTGCGAGGACGCGATCTTGTCAGCCGCGCCGGCAGCAGTGAGAAAGTGTTGATGTCGCGAGATGAGATCTTCTTGAAGGGCCTGCATAACGTCGAAAACGTTCTCGCCGCACTCGCGGCCGGGCTCGCGTGCGGGGCCGACCCTGCATCGATGAGGGAGACCGTCAGGAATTTCCGAGGGGTCGAGCACCGTATCGAGTTCGTCGCGGAGGTCGACCGCGTCCAGTTTTACAACGATTCGAAAGCCACGTCGGTCGACGCGACGCTCAAGGCCCTGGAGGCGATGGCCGAAAACGACGGCGAAGTGGTTCTGATACTGGGCGGCCGTGGCAAAAACGCACCGTATGAACCGCTGAGGCCGCTGGTCGAAAAGATCGTCCGGGCGATCGTCGTGATCGGCGAAGACGCCGACAATATCGAGAGCCAATTGAGCGGAGCGGCGATGATCGTTCACGGTTCGACGATGGAAGACGCGGTCCGGCAGGCTCATTCGATCGCGGAAGCCGGTGATGTGGTCCTACTGGCACCTGCATGCGCGAGTTTTGATATGTTCGGCAGTTATGAGGAAAGGGGCCACGAATTCAAAAGGGCGGTAAAGGAGATGGCCGGCGGGGAAGCGGGCCTGGAACGTTCCGCATAGCATCGGCCCAACCGCTGCATCGCCGATTCTGCCGATCGGCACCGAACGGGAAAAAGGGAAGTTTTTCAGTGAGTCAGGCTTAGTAGAACGACGTAGATGGCAACGCAGATAAGCAAACTTAAGGTCGATTGGTTATTGTTCGGGATCGTTGCGGCCCTTTCGCTGTTTGGGGCGGCTATGGTCTACAGCGCTTCGGCGATGATCGCGCTTCGCGAATCGCAGAGCCAGTTCACCTACTTCTATAAGCAGTTCGCCTTTACGATCATCGGCCTCGCGATGATGTTTATAGTCAGCAGGATCGATTACAGGCGATACCGTTCCGCATGGTTCGTTTACACCCTGCTTGCGGTTACCGTGATCCTTTTGATCTCGGTATTCGCGTTCCCGCCGATCAACGGGGCCAGGCGGTGGATCAGGTTTGCGGGCCTCTCGTTCCAGCCGTCGGAGCTTGCCAAACTTGCTTTGCCGTTCTTCCTTGCATATTTTCTCGCGAAAAACGAAAAGTCGATGGGCGAGCTTAAGGCGACCGTGATCCCTTGCGTCGCGGCCCTTGCGCTGGTCGGTGGCTTGGTCCTGCTCGAACCGGATCTCGGAACCGTGATCGTGCTCTGCGCCATCTTCTCCACGGTCTATTTCGCAGCCGGGGCCAGGATCCTTCACATTGCGTCGGTCGCGGCGATCATGGTCATTGGCGGAATCGCTGCGATAATCGTCGCTCCATGGCGGGTGCAGCGGCTGATGGCGTTTCTTGATCCGTTCAGCCATTCGGACTCGGCCGGCTATCAGGTGGTCCAATCACTGATGGCGATCGGGTCGGGCGGGATAATCGGCGAGGGCTTCGCAAAAGGGCAGGCGAAGCTGTTCTACCTGCCCTATCCCTATTCGGATTTTATCTTCTCCGTTGTCGGCGAAGAGTTTGGGCTTATCGGGACGCTGGGCGTGGTGCTGGCCTTTGGGCTTCTGCTTTGGAGAGGGACGCGTGCCGCGGTCTTTGCACCGGACCGGTTCGGGATGCTGCTCGGAATCGGGATCATCACCGGGATCGTCGTCCAGGCTCTGTTCAATATCAGCGTGGTAATTTCGATCGTTCCCGCTAAAGGCATACCGCTGCCGTTTATTTCGTACGGCGGCACATCGGTTTTGGTGACGATGCTCGCGGTCGGAGTTCTGCTGAATATTTCGAGAAGCTCCGGACCGGGGCCGGGACCGCGACCGGGGAAAGACAGCAGATGAAGGTGCTGATAGCTGCCGGTGGGACAGGCGGCCACATTTATCCTGGTATCGCCGTCGCGAACGAGCTGATGCGGCGTGACCCGTCGGCGGACATCCTGTTTGTAGGAACGTCACGCGGGCTGGAGAAGAAGATCGTTCCGGAGAACGGATTTCAGCTCGCCCTGATTGTAAGCGCCGGGCTGAAAAACGTCGGGATCATCGGGAAGCTGAAAGGCCTCGGCGTTCTGCCGATCAGCTTTATCGAGGCCGCGAAGCTGATCCGCGAGTTCAAGCCGGATGTCGTCGTCGGAGCCGGAGGGTACGTGTCGGGGCCGGTTCTATTGACCGCCAGTTTGCTCCGCTATCCGACCTTGATAATGGATTCGAACGCCCTTCCGGGTTACACCAACCGACGGCTTGCGAGGTTTATTGACAAGGCCGCACTCACGTTCGAAGAAGCGACGCCCTACTTCGGAGAAAAGGGCACGGTCACCGGTAATCCGGTCCGAAAGGAGTTCTTCCAGGTCGAGCCGAAACAGCGGAGCGAGGTCCTGAACGTCCTCGTTTTCGGCGGCTCGCAAGGTGCAAGGGCCATAAACAACGCGATGATGAACGCCCTGCCGCTGCTCGAAGGGAAGGGCGACAGATTGCGGATCGTGCACCAGACGGGTGAAGCGGACCTTGAGAGGGTAAGAGAGTTGTACAAAAGGTCGCGGATCGGCGACCACGAGGTGAAGGCCTTCATTTTTGACATGTTCGCGGAATTTGCGAAGGCCGACGTAGTTATTTGCAGGGCAGGAGCCACGACCTGTGCGGAGCTTGCCGCCGCGGGCAAGGCTTCGATCATGGTGCCGCTGCCGACGGCGGCGGACGACCACCAGCGGAAGAATGCCGAGGCGTTTGAAAAGGCCGGAGCGTCGAGGATGATGATACAGGCCGACCTTAGCGGAGAAAGCCTGGCATCGCTGATCAGCGATCTGATCGATTCGCCGGACGTGATCGCAAAGATGGAAATCGCGGCGAAAAAGCTCGGGCGGGCCGATGCGGCCGAATCGGTGGCAGACCTGATCGAGGCTTTGGCTGAAGAAAGACGGAATGTTTAGAAACCTGAAAAGGATCCATTTTATAGGGATCGGCGGCATCGGAATGAGCGGCATCGCCGAGGTTCTGTGCAATCTCGGTTTCGTCGTTACCGGTTCGGACGTCAAAAAGTCGAAAAACACTGACCGGCTCGAGTCGTTGTTCGGGGTCGGCATCGCGGAAGGGCATAGGGCTGAGAACGTGGGAGCGGCGCAGGTAGTGGTTTACTCTTCGGCCGTGAAGGAGGACAACCCCGAAGTGGTGGAGGCCAAACGGTTGGGCATTCCGGTGATCCCGCGTGCCGAGATGCTCGCTGAGTTAATGGTGCTCAAACCGTATGCCGTGGCCGTTTCGGGGACGCACGGCAAAACGACGACGACCTCGATGGTGGCGACGATCCTCGGGTACGCTGGGTTCGACCCGACGACAGTGGTCGGCGGTGTGGTCGACACGCTTGGTTCAAATGCACGGCTGGGAAGTTCCGAATGGTTCGTGACCGAAGCCGATGAGAGTGACCGCTCATTCCTAATGCTGTATCCGACGATAGCTGTCGTTACCAACATCGATAAGGAACACATGGAGTCGTACAAGGGGATGGACGATGTGGTCCAGTGCTTCACGCAATTCGTGAACAAGGTGCCGTTCTTTGGGGCCGCGGTCATTTGCCTTGACGACCCCAACGTCCAGTTGATCATCCCCAACATCAAACGGCGTCGCGTCACTTACGGGATGACGGCGCAGGCCGATATTTCGGCCCATAACATTAGGTACAACGATTCCTTCGGGTCGACATTCGCCGTATGGAAGGGCCACGAGGTTCTTGGCGAGATCAACCTGCCGGTGCCGGGCGAGCACAACGTTTACAACGCTCTCGCCGCGACGGCCGTCGCTATCGAGCTTGACATACCTTTTGAGAAAGTGGCGGCGGCGTTCGAGGGTTTCAAGAATGCAAACCGGAGGTTTCAGTTCAAGGGCGAAGCAAAGGGAATCATGGTCGTCGATGATTACGGCCACCACCCTACAGAGATCCTTGCGACGCTGGACGCAGCGAAAAACTGTGCTGGAGGGCGGCGGACCGTCGTTGTCTTTCAGCCGCATCGTTATTCCCGAACAAAGGAATTGATGGACGAATTCGCCCTTGCGTTCAACAACGCGGATGTCGTCTTCGTTCTGGATATTTACGCGGCGAGCGAGCTGCCGATCGAAGGTATCACCGCCGAGGCTCTCACGGAAAATATAAAGAAATATGGCCATAAGAATGTGACCTATGTCGGCGATCTGGAAAAGGCCGCAGATGCCGTTTTGCCCAATTTGAAGGATGGCGACCTCGTAATAACTCTTGGGGCCGGGAGCATCACGCGGCTGTCGGACGAGATCGTCGAGAAATTGAACGCTAAATGAGAATTGAATCGAATACGGCCGGGCGGGGAATCTGAAAAGATCGGAGAGCATTGCGTCCCGGATCGGACGATCCCGGGGGTGAGGGGCCGCGGCCGGCCGCGGAGATCAGAAATTGAAATTTATGGGTGCGAGAGTAAGAAGAAAACCAGTCAGCGATCCGACGCCGCGGACCGCGAGCAAGCGAAAGAAAGCCCGCGGACGTTCGGCCGAGATAACAGCGGGACGTTTCGGGAACTTTGTTCTGCCGCTGGTCCTTAGCGTTTGCCTTGTGATCTGCCTTGCGGTCCTCGGCTATCTAGGGCTGCAGAGCGTGACCGCGTCCAAGTTCTTTGACGTTAGGTCGGTAAGCGTCAGCGGCACCGAGCGGGCTTCGAAAACCGACATCGAGCGCATTGCCGCAAGCATGTCGGAGAAGACCGGCGTCTGGAATGCCGACCTTTCTGAGATCAGGGCAAGGGTCGAAAAGCTCCCGTTCGTCAAGACCGCCACGGTGGCCAGAGCCCTGCCCGACGGTTTGCGGGTCGCGGTGGTCGAGCGGGTGCCGATCGCCGTCGTGACTTTAGCGAACGGGCCGATGCTCGTGGACAACGAGGGGATGCTGCTTGCCCCTCCCAATGAACGTGAAGAAGGGCTACCGGTGATCCTGAAAGGTTGGCACGAGGGCAAATCCGAGAAGGCGTTCAAAGACAATCTAGAGCGGGTGAAGATATACCAAAAGATGATCGGCGAGTGGAAGGAACTCGGCCTCGTGGAACGGGTCAACGCAGTCGACCTGGGCGACCTTCGGTCCCCGAGAGCGATGACGCAGGATTCGGGGTTTCCGGTGACGATCGAGGTGGGCCGTGAATCGTTCGGGCAGCACCTGAAGAACGGTATCAGCGCGATCGCCGGCAAAGGCGACCAGTTCGACGGTGTGAACCTGGTCGGTTCGAACATGATCCTGAATTCGCGAAAAACCGCGGCGAGATCGGCACCGGACCAGAATTAGTCTATGAGCAATGACATCCATGCAATTGGGCTGGACATCGGCACGAGCAAGGTGCGGTGCGTAATTGGCCACGCCGCCGAGGGCACTCCGATGGACGTCGTCGGCTACGGTGAGTCCGATTCGCGAGGGCTGCGGCGAGGCATCGTGACGGCGACCGATGCCGTTGCCGAATCGGTTCGAAAGGCCCTTGGGGATGCTGAGCGGATGAGCGGGCTCGAGGTCGGCTCGGCCTACGTGAATCTCTCGGGCGAGCACTTTCGCGGAGAGAACAAGAGCGGTGTCGTCGCCGTTGCCGGAGCGGGCAGGGAGATCACCGAGGACGACGTCGAGCGGGCGGTCGAATCCGCTTGCGCGATGCAGCTGCCGGCCGGATGGGAGATCGTCAACAGCCTTCCTCAGGAGTTCATCATTGACGGACAGGACGGGATCACCGAACCGGTGGGAATGAGCGGTGCGAGACTCGAGTCGCTGGTGCACATCGTTATCGGCCCGAGTGCCGGGCGGCAGAATCTGACCAAGGCGATCAAGCGGGCCGGGCTCGAGGTCGAAAAGATGATGCTGGAGCCTTTGGCGGCCGCCGAGGCGACCCTGACGGACGATGACAAAGAGTACGGCTGTGCACTGGTCAACCTCGGGTCCGAGATCACTAGCATGATGATCTTCGGCCGTGGGGCCGTCCAGCACACGGCAGTCTTTCCTTTCGGCGGACTTCATTTTACAAAGGACATCGCCGTCGGACTCCGCGTGTCGATCCAGGATGCGAACCAGATAAAGCATCGGTACGGGTGTGTCGCATCCTTTTTGCTCGATGACGAAGAAAGGCTCGAGAACATCGAGATCCTTCCGGTCGGGCGGACAGAGACAAGGGCACTTTCAAAGGAGATCCTTTGCGACATCATGCAGCCGCGTGCGGTCGAGCTTCTCCAGCATATCGCGCACGAGGTGACGCGGTCCCGACTGCAGACATCGAGCGGCGTCGTCCTGACGGGCGGCGGTGCAAATGCCCGCGGGATGGTCGAGATCGCCGAGCAAGTGTTCGACGCGCCGACACGGCTCGGCCGTCCGGGCAAGGACCGCTTCGCCGGGTTGGCCGAACAGATCGACGGGTCTGAATGGGCGGTTTCTGCCGGACTCGCGCTTGCATCGGCACGGGCCCAGGTCCGCGAGAGAGCCAGAGGCGGACGGCGGTCGTCGCGTGTCGCCGAATGGTTCGAAAATTTTCGGGATAAATTTCGCTAATTCGAGGTTCGTGGCTGGATTTTCACCACAAATCATAGTATGCTTTGCTCCCGTCGATACAATATGTTGTAAGTGACCGGCAACGCGTTTCGAAGCGGCGCATCTTCCCGATCTAATAGAAAATCACCTAATACGGGATTCAAAGTAATGAATACGGACAGCATTCAAATGCAAAGCAGCGGTTTAAAAATGTTCATTGACGAGCCGCCCATCACGGGCGCGCGGATCAAGGTGGTCGGCGTCGGCGGCGGCGGCGGGAACGCCGTCAACCGGATGATCGAGGCGGGGATCCAGGGTGTGGAGTTCATCGTCGCGAACACGGACCTTCAGGCTCTTAATTGTTCAGCGGCTCCGATGAAGATCCAGCTTGGCGGCAAATCTACGCGAGGTTTGGGTGCAGGATCGAACCCGGAGGTCGGCCGGGCAGCCGCACTCGAGGACCACGAGAAACTGCTCGACGTGCTTGAGGGCGCGGATATGGTTTTTGTCACCGCAGGGCTCGGCGGCGGAACAGGCACAGGAGCGGCGCCGGTCGTGGCCTCATTGGCGATAGAGCTTGGCGCGCTTACGGTCGCCGTGGTCACTAAGCCCTTCGGAGTCGAAGGCAAGAAGCGCATGGCCCAGGCTGAGGCGGGACTGGCCGAACTTCGCGGCTGCGTCGATACGATCATCACCATCCCAAACTCCAAGCTTCGAGAGGTCGAGCCGGGGATCACGGTGATCAACGCCTTTCGCCGTGCCGATGATGTTTTGCTTCAGGCGGTCCAGGGCATCACGGAACTTATTACGACGCCGGGAATAATTAATCTCGACTTTGCCGACGTTAAGACCGTGATGCGCGGCCAGGGAGTCGCGTTGATGGGGATCGGCACCGCAAACGGTGAGAACGCTCCTTCACTCGCTATGCGCTCAGCGCTGGATTACAAACTCCTTGAAGAGAATTCGATAACCGGAGCTAAGGCCGCACTCATCAACATCACCGGCGGTGTGAACATGCCGCTGGCCGAGATCGAGGATGCGATCGCGATGATCGAGGAAGAATCGGATGATAATGCCGACATCATTTGGGGCAACGTCGTCAAGGAAGATATGAATGACGAGATCAAAGTGACCGTCATCGCCACCGGATTCGACAGCGCCGTAGGTGCGATCAAACCATTGCCAAGGCCGGTAGAGGCCCTCGCGGCGAGCAGCGCGGCCGCGGGTATGAACCAGTCCGTAGTAAAAGGCGAGGACCTCGACGTACCGACGTACATTCGCCGACAGGCCGATTAGGGCCGGGTGAACAAGATTTTCCCGTCCGCTTGAAACAAAAATTGCCCGGCAGTTCCGTTGGATTGCCGGGTTTTTTTGTTCTAGCATTGAATCGAATTGAATAGCGGATCAAACCAGGATCGAACGGCCGGGGAACGGCCCGTCGTTGCCGTCACCATTGGCGATGCGGCCGGGATCGGCCCGGAGATCGCTTTGAAGGCGATGGCGGACGCGGCCGTACGCAAAAACGTGCGCTGTGTTGCGGTCGGAGACCGGAACTTTCTGTTGGGCGCCGCCGCCAAGTTCACCCCCGAGCTGCAGTTCATCGAATTCGCCCGCAATGGTCCGGTGGGCGAGGAAGCTGTTGAGGTCTTTGACAGCGGCCCGTTGCCGGAGGAATTCGAGATCGGAGTTGACGCCGCTTGCACCGGGAGGGCGTCGGCGGAATGCGTCAAGGCCGCGGTCACGCTCTGCGTGGATGGACTTGTGGACGCAATGGCGACGGCACCGATCAGCAAGAAGGCGATCAAACTCGGCGGTTACGACTTTCCCGGGCATACGGAGTTCATCGCCGAACTCACGAACACGCGGGAATTCGCGATGAGCTTTTTCGCGGGCAGGCTGAGGGTCCTGCTCATAAGCACGCACGTTCCTTTAAGGCGAGCGGTCGACCTGGTAACGGCCGAGCGGTTGAAGGGCGTGATCACGTTTGCCGACCGCGAACTCGGAAAGGTGCTTGGCCGGAGGCCCACGATCGCGGTTGCGGGATTGAATCCCCATGCATCGGAAGGCGGGCTATTCGGGAACGAGGAAGCCAATGAAATGGTCCCGGCGATCCAGGCCTGCAAGGGCGACCTTGGGATAAATGTCTCGGGCCCTTATTCTCCGGATACGATCTTCCGGCGGGGATATGATGGCGAGTTCGACGCAGTGATCGCCTGCTATCACGATCAGGCAACGATCGCGGTCAAGTCGCTCTCGTTCGGCTCTGCCGTGAATGTAACACTCGGCCTTCCGATAATCAGGACGTCGGTCGATCATGGCACCGCGTTCGATATTGCGGGAAAGGGGATCGCCGACCCGTCGAGCATGAAGGCCGCGATCCTGCTTGCCGGCGAGCTTGCCCGAACCAGGCACGCAGCGGTTTGATCGTCACGACCGCACCTCAATTTCACCTCCTTTTTGCGGGCGTCGACGGGTGATATATAATCGGGCTCAGATCCAAACCCTAAAGCTCATTTTATAGAGGAGTAATTTTACGAGTGGCTAGACACAGACTTTTATTGGCTGATGATTCGCTTACTGTTCAAAAGGTCGTGAACCTGACCTTTGCGGACCAGGGGATGGATGTTGCGACATTTGCGGACGGCGATTCGGCCGCCGGAGCTCTTGCGGCCGTCAGCCCCGATATTGTGCTTGCGGACGTGAACATGCCGGGGATGAACGGGTATCAGCTTTGCGAGATGATGCGAAGCGACCCGGCCTTTCAAAATGTTCCGGTCCTGCTTCTCGTCGGGTCTTTTGAACCTTTTGACCGGGCCGAGGCCGAGCGCGTCGGTGCGAACGGGCACATGACGAAGCCGTTCAGCTCGATAGCGGAACTGGTCTCGACGGTCGATGCGCTGCTTGCACATTCGGCACCGTCAACCATCGAAGAGACCTCTGATGAGCCGCTGCCCGACACTTCAGACATTGATTCGCTTTACGAGAAAAGCATGGTCGAGCCGCCGGCGGGATCGGAAAGCGAGTTTGCCGCTGTTGAAAACGGATTGGACGACGAGATGATCCAAACCAGTTACGTCGACGCCGAAAACGAATTCGTGATAGAGGACGAGTATTACACGGGCCAGCCGGATGACATCGCCGTGGAAGATCTTGCCGAAGGTTCATTCCAGCCCGCCAGCTATCCGACCGAAATTCAACCACTTCAACAGGAAGCGGTTGAAGATGACGCAGCCAGTTATGATACCGGGCCATTTGACACCGTTGCTTCGGAGCCGCAAGCGGAGGAATTATCAAGTCCGACAGTTGAACAGACCGGTTACACAACCGCCAAATTTGACAATGCGGACCTTCTCGAATTGCCGACGCTGGCACCGGATCCGCATGCTTTCCCGGCTATGGGCGGCGGGCGCTCCACCGAGATCACGAGCCTGTCACCTGAACTCATCGATCTGATCGTCGACAAAGTAGTCGAACGGCTCGCTGAACGCGGTTTGGCCGGCGAGGCCCACTCTGCCCAAAGTTCCTGATAGAAAACTCTATTATGAGTTCCGGCCGGTTTTCTTTCTAGTGGGAAAACCGGCCGAAATTGTTCTATTATTTAGGTTTTACCAGTATGGAAATACCAAAGGCTTACGACCCGGCACAGGCCGAACAGGATCATTACGAACGCTGGGAAAAGAGCGGTTTTTTCCGCCCGGAGATCAACGAGGACCCAAACGCGGTCAAATATTCCATCGTGATCCCGCCGCCGAACGTGACCGGCAGCCTGCACATGGGCCACGCGCTTCAGCACACGATCATGGACGTTCTGATCCGCTGGAAACGCATGCAGGGTTTCCGCACGCTTTGGCTTCCCGGCACCGATCACGCGGGAATTTCTGTCCAGCGCAAAGTCGCCGAACAGCTTCGCGAAGAGGAAGGAACGACGCCGCTTGACGTGGGCCGCGAAGAGTTTATCCGCCGGGCCTGGGCGTGGAAAGAGCAGTACGGCGACACCATAACCGAGCAGATGCGACGTGAGGGGGCGTCAGTCGATTGGTCGCGTCACCGCTTTACGATGGACGAGAGTTTGTCCACGGCCGTCCGGAGCGTTTTCGTCACGCTCTACAACGAAGGCTGGATCTACAAGGGCCTCCGCATCGTCAACTGGTGCCCGAAGGACAAGACCGTTCTTTCGGACCTCGAAGTGAAGGAAGAAACAAAGAAGGACGGGAAGCTTTACTATCTGAAATATCCGGTCCTGTCGGTACCACCTGCGGTAGCGGGTGGGGCCGTTCCTAGCGACGAAAAATCCCCACCTGCTACCGCAGGCGGTACTGACTTTCTTGTCGTCGCCACGACCCGCCCCGAAACGATGCTCGGCGATACCGCCGTTGCGGTCCATCCGAAGGATGAGCGTTACAAGCACCTGATCGGCAAAATCGTTGACCTGCCTCTCACCGGCCGCGAGATCCCGATCGTCGGCGACGATTACGTCGACCCCGAATTCGGGACCGGAGCCGTAAAGGTCACGCCCGCACATGACCCGAACGACTACCAGATCGGGCTCCGTCATGACCTCGAACAGCTTCTGGTGATGAACGACGACGGCACGATGAATGCCGCCGCCGGGGCCGATTTTGACGGCCTCGACCGGTTCAAAGCGCGCGAGAAGGTGATCGAGAGATTTGAGGAACTCGGGCTGCTCGAACGCGTGGAAGATTATGAGATCACCTTGCCGGTTTGCGAACGGTGCAAGACCGTGGTCGAACCGATCCTTTCAGATCAGTGGTTCGTGAAGATGGACGAAATGCGCGACATGGCCCTTGAACTGATGCGTACCGAAGGCGTGCCGCATTTCTCGCCGCAGGTGCCGCACGAAAAGGTCTACACCGCCTGGCTCGAGAATCTGAAGGATTGGACCATCTCTCGCCAGCTTTGGTGGGGCCACCAGATCCCGGCGTGGTATGACGATGACGGCAATACGTACGTCGCGATGACCGCCGAAGAGGCTAAAGAGAAAGCCGGCGGTAAGGAACTGAAGCAGGACCAGGATGTTCTCGACACGTGGTTTTCATCCGGCCTGTGGGCTTTCAGCACCTTCGGCTGGACGGGCAAGGGGAACGCGGACGCCCCGTCCGCAATGAGGGCGGAGCCCGAACGGAAGAGGGCGGACGAGGGCGTCCGCGTTCCGTCTGACTTGGACACCTTCCTCCCGACCGACGTCCTCGTCACCGGCCGCGACATCATCTTTCTCTGGGTCTCGCGGATGATCATGCTGACGAAGAAGTTCGTCGATAAGAAGGCCTTCGAAGACGTGATCGTGACCGGTACCGTGCTCGGCAAGGACGGCAAGCCGATGTCCAAATCGCGCAAGAACGGCGTCGACCCGATCGAGATGTTCGACAAGTTCGGCGTCGACGCCACGCGAATATATCTCGCGTCCATCGCCACCGGGGCCGACATCAAGTGGAACGACCTGCTGATCGAAACCTATCGCAATTTTGCGAATAAGATCTGGAACGCGACGCGATTTTGTTTGATGAACTCCGGAAAGTCGGATTTTGACTGGTCAACTGCGAACGAGTCTGAGCGAAAGAAATACCACGAGGAACGAGGTCCGCACACTTTAGCCGATCGCTGGATAAATTCAAGACTAAGTAAGACGGCAAAGGCGCTGAACAAGGCCCTGGAAAACTATCAATTTCACGAGGCCGTAAGTCTGATCTACCACTTTTTCTGGGATGAGTTTTGCGACTGGTACATTGAGCTAAAAAAAGACGAAATAACGGCGGGGAACGTCTTGGCCTCAGCTCATATTTTTTGGGTGCTAGATATCGCATTGAGGATGCTTCATCCATTCATGCCTTATCTGACCGAGGAACTATGGCTGAAGCTACCTGGGTCATCGAACGACCTTCACCATTCGGCCTATCGTGATGCTGAGGCGTCGATAATGCTGACGGAATTTCCCCAAGGTAAAAGCGGAGAGTTTGTCGACGATCAAGCCGAAGCCGAGATGCAACTCGTCATCGACACCATCAAGCGCGTCCGCAACATCCGATCGGAGATGAACATCAAGCCGAGCGATCGCGTGGAAATCCACGTTGCCGGCAGTGCCGAAACGCAGGGAATCCTTGCCGCGAACGAAGCGCAGATCAAAAAGCTTGCACGTGCTGATAAGCTAGTATTAACCGATTCGCTCGCGGTGCCGAAGGCTTCGGCCAAAGCCGTTCTGACCGGCGGGGCAGAGATCGCCGTCCCGCTCGAAGGCCTGATCGACTTCGATAAAGAGCGCGAACGTCTGCAAAACCAGATCGCAAAGCTCGATACCGAACTTCAGCGTCTGAACGGCCAGCTCTCAAACGCAAATTTCGTCGAGCGAGCTCCGGCGGAGAAGGTGCAGGAGTTGCGGGAGCGGAAGAATGAGATCGAACATCAAACTACGACTCTAAATGCGAATGTTATTGCTTTAGAGTAGTTGGTGAGATTCCTCGGGGGTTCGGTAATCATGCGCAGAGAAATGCGAGCGGCAATCCTTATCATATTGAGTATTGCTTTTTTGGCTGTTCAGTCGAGGGCGCAGACGAAAACACCGACGCGCGATTCGATGAAGCTGCGTGAGGAGAAGGCTCTTGAGGCTCTTCGCAGTAGGCCACATCGAATACGGCTGACGTTCGAGACTCGCAATACTGAAGTGGAAGAATGGAGGCCGTATAGCTGTTTCATACTGGAATATTCGTCTGATCGTTCGTACCAGCGAAGATGTGCCGAACCATTGCGTGAAAAGATCCGGATCGGAAAGAACTGGTACTCCAAGCTGAATGACGGAGCATGGCAACTAGATAAGAAAGTGGTGACTCGGGGAACGGTTAAATATCTGCCGGGGACCGAAGTTGACATTCAAAAACTCGATCAGAGCGATGCCCCAAACGGAGGTTCGGCTGGTTTCGGTATTGAATCGCATTCAAGGACATTGAACCTCGTCGACGGGTTGGTTTATGAGCATAATGGGACCGGAAGTGTTTGGTTTGACGATCACGGCCGATTTGTAATGCGCGAGGCTATAACTTTCATACATAATCCAAGTCCCGGGAGGTACTCGCGGCGTGTGGAGGTCTATGAGTATGACGATAATATTCGTATCGACATTCCTGTGGCAACCGAAAAATAACCGATCCGTTTCAGACCATAATTCAATGTCGGTCGATGACGAGATCTTGATCGTGGAGGAGGAATTATGAGAACGATTTTTATCACGCTAGTTATTGCCTTGGTGGCTTCGGCTACTCTTGTTTCGGCCCAGCAGGAACAATTGAGCGAGCATGACTATAGCGCTGCTTTGGCAAAAGCCCTCGACGCCGCGTCTTCGCGCAGCCGACGGGTCTTGACCCACGAGAAGTTCTATAACGGCACAGAGGTTTACGGTACTCGAGAGGTCATATCGGATTTCGCGGGGAACGATGCCAAGAAGATGGAAGTGGTCGAAGAGTTTAACGGCAAGAAACAGAGATCGAACTATGTGACACTCAACGGCCAGTACTTTTGCAAGGAAGGCGAAAAGGCCTGGAAGCGGGCCGACAAGGAGTGTGCGAAGGCCGGTAAGATGATGGCGATCCCGGATGGCGATTACGAATATTTCGTCGAACCTGACGCGAACAATTACGGACGAAAGGTCTACACGCGGCGTGCCTCCTTCACCGACTCTGGCGTGCCCGAACGGGACGCGGCACGGCTGAAGTCCATCGAGATCAAATTCATGATCGACGAAACCGGGGCGATAGTTGAATACACCGAAACCCGCCGCGGCGGCATCGAACCGGACGGCTGGAGCAGCACGCAAGTTACAAAATACATCTACGAACCCGCAGACCTGAGGATTGCAGATCCGACGCGGGGTTTCGAATAGCGGCACGGCCGTCCCAAAATGAAAAAAGGCTTTGCCTTTCCGTAACGACCTAAATAGAATCCTTTGAGGCTCTTACTCTAGTCTTTTGGCCTGAGGCAGAGCCTCAGGCTTTTGGATGATCATCCGCGAACGAAAGGCAGAGCCTTTCCGCACCGCGACCGGGCCCAGCCCGCAGGAGACTATGAACTGGCTCGACAATGGCGATGCCCTGGCGGCGATCGGCCAATTTTTGGCGGAGGACATCGGCCGCGGCGATATTACCACGGCTTCGACGGTCCCGCCGGACGTCCGCGGCGTGGGAAGATTCCTTGCGAAGGAGTATCTGGTCATCTGCGGGCTGGAGGTGGCGGAGGCTGTTTTCGCCAATCTGGACGCCGATATTTCCGAGATCGAGACGTCGTTCTCCGACGGCGACGAGGTCGAAGAGGGCACCGTCTTCGGCATGCTCAAAGGCTATGCCGACGTGCTTCTCACGGGCGAGCGTGTCGCGTTGAACCTGCTTCAGCGGATGTCGGGCGTCGCGACGCTTACCCGCCAGTATGTACGGGCGGTCGAGGGAACGGGGGCCGCCATCGTCGACACCCGCAAGACGACGCCCGGATTACGTCTGTTGGAAAAGTATGCGGTCACGATCGGCGGCGGCAAGAACCATCGAATGGGCCTCGACGACGGCGTGCTTATCAAAGACAACCACATTACCCTCGCCGGTGGCGTGACCGAAGCGGTCAAGGCAGCCAAAGATTCCGTCGGCCATCTTCACAAGATCGAGGTCGAGGTCACCAACTGGGCCCAGCTTCGCGAAGCCATCGATGCCGGTGCCGACATCGTGATGCTCGACAACCAGACACCCGAAGAGGCCGCAAAGCTCGTCCAGATGTCCCGCGACCTCAATCCTGCGGTCCTGATCGAAGCCTCCGGTGGGATGGACCTCGACCGCGTGCGGTCGTTTGCCGAAGCGGGCGTCGATCTGATCTCGGTCGGCCGGCTCACGCATTCGGCCCGTGCCGTCGATATCTCTTTCAAGATCCAAGTTGCATGACCTAGGCCGGTGAGTGGGAACCGAGAAGAAGCTGGTTCGTGCTCTAGGACGGTTCGGTCACGCTGTCTATTGTCTTAACCTGTCCGGAATCGACCTGGTTCAGGGCGATCAGCTCCTCATTGGCAAACAGTCCTGGAAAGTACCAAACGATCACCATCGAAACGGCCAGGGCCGCCGTCGCAAGGAGGCCACCTTCCAGCCCGTACTGCCCGCCGGTCAGCCAATCCGGCCCGCTGTCTATCTCCTTCAAGAGAGGATGCGGCACCAACTCTTTCAGGCCGCTCACCTCGATGCCGAAGATCGATCCCTGGGCCCAATTCCAGGCAAGATGAAGCCCGAACGGAAGCCAAAGGTTCCGGGTGCGAAGGTAGGCCAACCCGAACCAAGCTCCGGCGATGATCGTGTTCAGCCATGAAAGCCAGGTCGCGCTCGGGTTCGCGTTGTGGACCGTCGCGAACAGGACCGAGGTCAACAGCAGGCCCAGCCAGGTCAGGTTCGAACGGATAAACGTCTGTAGCAGATAACCGCGAAACAGGACCTCCTCGAAGGCGGCCGCGACCGTAAAGACAGCGAAGGAAATGGCCGCGGTCGTGAGCACCTCGCCGGATGCGGCGTCGGCATTCAGGCGAAACGACAACCCGCCCGCCGCTAGACCGATAAGAGCGGCGGTCGCAATGGCCATGAAGCCAAGTACCAGCCCAATGATGAGGCCGCTCCCCCAACCCTTGACCAATGAGGCGCCCATTGCTCGAAACGGAAGTTTTTCCAGGTATTTGCCGCAGAACCAACCTGCTGCCAACGCAACGGCAAGCGAGATCAGACTGTTGATGAGAAGCCCGACGGGGCTTCCTTCACCGGCCGAAGCCATTTGAGGCCCGACGATGATGAGAACGGCAGATCCGAGGATGACGCCCCCGAAAACGAACAAACCGACATAGATCGCCGCCCGCCATCCGCTGCGAAGCCGTCCGATGGCGTCGAATAGGAAATACGAACTTTTCATAGGGTCTTTTGCGAGTCTATCGAAGAACGAAACGCCGAACAAACGAAGCAAATCAGCCAAGACGTTTATGCTAAACTTAGCTACATGCCGACAGGATCAAAGAGATCGAAACGCAAATGGGGACTTGCCATCGCAGGGACGGTGGTCGCGTTTTCGTTCACGATCCTGGTGATGCTGCAGATCTCCAACCAGTGGAAGCGATTCTCTGTAGACACTGCACGGGACACGCTGCTTCTCTACGCACTCTCTTCCCTCAATTTCATTGCGTTTGTCGTCTTTGGCTTCATTTTCCTGCGAAGCATCGTCAAGCTGGTCCGCGAACGGCGTGCTTCGCAAGTCGGCTCGAAGCTAAAGACAAAGCTGCTCGCGTACTTTGCCGCTATCAGCCTTCTTCCGATCTTTGCAATGGCGGGATTTTCCTACCTTTTCATGAATCGAGCGCTTGAGCGGTGGTTCACTTCCATCCCTGAAAACGTCGTGCGCGCTCCGCTCGAGATCGAGAATCGGGCCAACGCCGAGCGTTTTGACAAGCTGAAGGAACTAGCCGATGTCATCGCCGTGTCGATCGGGCAAAGAGAGGTTTCGCAGGGCGAGCTTGACCGGTTGGCATCGGCAGGCCGTCTCGTGTTCATAGAAGTTCGTGATCGAAACGGCCGGGTGGCCGCATCCAGTTCGGCGGCCGAGGATCTATCGCAATTTGCTGAGTTCGGGGCGTTGAATGAGCGACAGCTCGACGATCCGTCGCTGGCCGACGGATCAGGGATCGACGCAGCCACAGCGCGCCTGCCTGACGGCGGGACGGTCCTCGCCGTCAGCGCGGCAAGAGACGTCGAAAGCGTCGGGCAGATGGTTGATTCGACCCTGATCGAATTCGACCGGATGAAGGAACAGAACGTCTGGGTCCGCCAGATCGGTTTGTTGACGTTCGGGGTGCTCACTTTTCTGCTTATTTTCGCAGCCACGTGGACAGCGTTCTATACGGCCCGTGGACTGACAGTCCCGATCCGTGCCCTGGCCGAGGGTGCCGAGAAGATCACAGCCGGCGAACTCGGCCACCGGGTCGAGGTTTTGGCCGAGGATGAGCTTGCACTGCTCGTTTCGTCGTTCAACCAGATGTCTTCGAAATTAAAGGCGAACGCCGAAGAGTTGGAAGAGCGGAGGAGATATATCGAGACGGTCCTCCTTTCGCTTTCCACCGGAGTCATTTCTATCGACTCAGAAAACAAAGTTGACACGATCAACCCGGCGGCCCGGCTCATCCTGCGGCTCGAGCCCGGAAAATACCGCGGGGCTGAATTGAAAGAGCTTCTTAGCGAGACCGACCGCGGCACTTTCTATCGGATCGTTTCGAGGGCAAAACGGATCGGGCATGCTTCGGACCAGTTGAAGCTGCGCCCGGCCAAGTCGAATGCAGAAGGGGGGGGCGAGGCCGTCCCAACGGCGGTCACCGTGACCGCGTTGCCGGACATCGACGGGGCGGTACTTGTGCTGGAAGACCTTTCGGAGCTGATCGCGGCCCAACGCGCGACCGCATGGCAGGAGGTCGCGCGGCGAATGGCGCACGAGATCAAGAATCCCCTAACGCCGATACAACTCTCGGCAGAGAGGATAGCGAAACGGTTCAGTCCGGAACCGACCAGCCTGGCCGGCGGGGTCCGCCAAAAGCAGGGAATTCCGCTCTTGAACACGAGCACACTCCTGGACGACCAGAATTCGAAAGTTGTCCTGGACGGTACCGACACCATCCTTCGAGAGGTCCGAAGCCTGAAGGCGATGGTTGACGAATTTTCGCGTTTTGCCCGGTTGCCCGAGGTGAAACTCGAACCCGGCGCCTTGAATGAGGTCATTCGGGAAGCGGCAAGCTTGTATCTCGATCGTGCGGACGAAGCGGTTGTTACGCTGCAGCTTGCGGAAGGACTTCCGCAGGCGAATATCGACAGCGAACAGTTGAAGCGGGTGTTCGTAAACCTTATCGACAATGCGATCGAGGCACCCGGCAGCGGCGAGCGTTCGATCAACCTTTCGACGCGTTTTGAAGCGGCCCGTGACGTACTTGTGGCCGAGGTTTCCGACAACGGTAGCGGGATCGATCCGGCCGATTACCCGAGACTCTTTCAGCCCTATTTTTCGACAAAGGGCCGGGGCACCGGCTTGGGCCTCGCGATCGTGAATCGAATTGTGACGGAACATCACGGGAAGATCAGGGCGGTGCCGAATCAACCCGGAGGAGCGAAGTTTATTGTTGAGATCCCGACCCTCGCTTGAGGTTAGGGGGTGGTTCCGGGCGCGGGGGGAGCCGCGCCCCGCCAGCGGCCGGGGGCGGGGGGGGGGGGTCGCGGGGGGGGGGGGGCGTTTCCCTTATAACCAATGGCTTCGATATTGATCGTAGATGACGAACCTGGCATTCGGGCTACGCTTACGGGCGTGCTTGAAGATGAGGGCTTCGCGGTTGAAACGGCCGCCACGGGTGAGGCTTGTCTGAAATTGGCGAAGGAGCAAAACTTTGCTTGCATTCTGCTGGATATATGGTTGGGGAAAGGCATTGACGGGCTTGAGACGCTCAAAAGGCTACGGGAAGAGGGAAATGATTCCGCGGTCGTGATGATCTCTGGTCATGGAAATATTGAAACGGCGGTCAAGTCAACAAAGCTAGGAGCGTTCGATTTCATCGAAAAGCCGTTGAGTTTGGAACGCACCGTTCTAACGGTAAAGAACGCGGTGCGTCAGCGGGAATTGGAGCGGACGAATGAGCAGCTTCAAAAGGAGCTTGCCGAAGAGTATGTGATGGTCGGCGACTCGGTGGCGATGCGGGCCCTGCGAAAGCAGATAGCGGTCGTTGCGCCATCGGACGGGCGGATACTGATCTCCGGCGAAAGCGGCACCGGAAAAGAACTTGTCGCCCGGGCCATTCACGCACAGTCAAAGAGGCGAGCGGCCCCATTCGTTGAGATAAATTCCGCAGCGATTCCCGAAGAACTGATCGAGTCTGAGCTGTTCGGCCATGCAAAGGGTGCATTTACCGGGGCGACGGCGGCTAAGAAAGGCAAGTTCGAGATCGCCGACGGCGCGACACTTTTCCTGGACGAGATCGGAGACATGTCGCCGCTTGTCCAGGCGAAGGTGCTCCGGGTGCTCGAGGAACAGCGATTTGAACCGGTCGGCAGCAACAAGGTGGTGAAGGTCGATGTGCGCATCATCTCGGCCACAAACAAGCAGCTGTTCGATCTGATCGATAACGGCACTTTTAGGCATGACCTCTTTTATAGGTTGAACGTGATCCCTTTCCAGGTGCCGCCGCTCCGTGAACGCGTCGAGGACATCCCGCTCCTTGTCGAACATTTCAATGCGCGATTTTCCGCCGACAAAGGCAAGCGGTCGAAGATCTTTACCGTAGATGCAGTCGAAAAACTTAAGGAGCACACTTGGCCCGGGAACGTCCGTGAGCTGAGAAATACGGTTGAACGGGTTGTGATCATGGTGTCGTCCCAAAAGGTCACGGCCGACGATCTGCCGGAGTTGGGATGGGCTTCGATGGGAAGGCGGCGTCGAGTTATCGGTTCGAATCGTTCAAGGCGGCGACAGACGCATACCAGCGGGAGTTCATCCAGCATAAGCTCGCCCAGTTCGATGGGAATGTTTCGAAGGCTGCCGAGGATATGGGCGTCGACCGCAGCCATCTTTATCGCCGGATGAAGAATCTAGGAATCAGTACCGTTAGTTGATGGGCCAATTTCGGTCCGGTGGGATTTGCAGTGCAGCTATTGCGTTTCAGAAATTTCGTTTACGTTGCTATCGCGGCTTTTATCATTCTTCCACACGCTGTAAGCGCGGAGGATAAATGGACGAAGGTCGAGTCCGCAAATTTCCGGCTTGTCGGAAATGCCGGTGAGAAGGAGATCAAGCGGGTCGCGATGCGGATGGAGCGGTTTCGCGAAGCTTTTCTGAGGCTCCTGCCCTCGCTGCGTCATGATGTAGTGGTCCCGACCACGATCATCGTCTTCAAGGACGAAAGATCGTTCCACCCCTATAAGCCGTTGAATGCGGACGGCAAGCCGGCCGACTGGGTCGCGGGTTATTTTAGGTCAGGCGACGATACCAACTACATCGTGCTTTCGGCCGAGCGCGAGCGAGAGCAAACATACCAGACGATCTATCATGAATACGTCCATTTTCTCCTGGGCAATAGTTTCGGCAGGACCAGCATTCCTACCTGGCTGAACGAGGGCATCGCAGAGTACTACGACCAACTGCAGTTTTCCGGTGATTCGCGGGTCGTTCTCGGTTCGGCAAACAGGTCTCACCTTGAATCGCTCCGAACCAAAAAGCTGATGCCGTTTGAAGCATTTCTCGCTGTCGATCACGACACGCTTCACGCTCAGGCCGCGGGCGACGCGAGTTCCTACTACACGCAGGCGTGGGCGTTCACGCATATGCTGATGCACGGCCGGTCACGAAATGGGGCCGCGGACCTGCAGGCTTTCCTCGACCTTATGATCAAAGGCGAGCCAGTGGGAACGGCTGCGAAGAGAGCATTCGGGTCGGAACTGACCGATCTCGGTGATCAACTGGAAAAATACATTGCGCAGGGTTTGTTTGGTACGCAATCGTTGACGCTCACGGACCCGATCCGGGTCGATGAGGGTAATTCAGCGGCCCGGATAAGGACGGCCGAGGCGAAAGCTATTCTCGGGGATCTGTTGCTCGGATCGGAACGATTTGACGAAGCCTATGCTCATTTAACAGAGGCAGTTAGGGAATATCCCGATTCGGTCGCGGGAAATTCCTCGCTTGGGATGTGGCTGACGAAGAAAGGACGCTACCCGGAAGGGCGAAAGTACCTGGCCAAGGCTCGTTCGCTGCCCGGAGCAACCTATCTTGAACATTACCGGTATGCTTATCTTCTCAGCCGCGAGCCGATGGCCGGCAGGAACTGGATCTCGTATTACCCGGAACAGACAGCGACGGAGATCCGGGATGCACTTGCAAGATCGATCGAATTGAACCCTCGATATCCCGAAAGCTATCGACTCTTCGCCTTTGTCAGCATCGTCCGCAGCGACAAGCTTGACGAATCGATCGAATACATAAAGATCGCGCAGGGCCTTTCACCGGGCAACGAACTTCTTCACTTGGACATGGCCAGCATTCTCGCGAGGAAAGGAGATTTCTCCGAGGCGGAGTATATAGCGCGGCGCGTGCGGGAAACGGGCCGAGACCCGGCGGCCCGCCAGCATGCCGACTACGTGCTCGAGAACGTTCAGAATCTTCGCCGAAATCTTGACGCTGTGATCGCCGCGAAGATATCGAGAGAACCCGGTCGGCTGCCGGTTATCACAGAGCATTTGGAGCCGGCTCCGACAGAGGCCGAATTGGCCGCCCTTGAACATTCAGCCAAGCTTGTAAGTCTGAACAAGAATTTGCGGAAGCCTGCTGATAGTGAGGTTCGTGTGCTCGGGGAACTGACCAAGATCGAATGTGAGCGAAAAGGGAACGTAAAGTTCACCTTTTCGGCCGGGCAGGGTCGACTCAGGCTTCATAGCGAAGGATTTGAAGGACTTTTCTTAAAGACCTACAGGGCTCTCGACATGAAGGAACTCGGATGCCAGTATTCAAACCGAGGTTACGTGGCTTTGTTGACCTACGTCCCATCGGCTGACGGCAAAACCGGTGTCGCGGGTACCGTAACCGCGATCGAATTCATGCCCGAATTCTTCACGACCGCAGACGCACCCGCAATCCTTACAAAAAAGCCGGTGCAGTAGACACCGGCTTCTCGTACCTAGTTCTCAATTGGTCATTTATTCGAAGACCTTGCAGCTTCCGGCTTGGTTGGGAAGCCGCGTTTCTTCATAAGTGCCTCGACCTGCGGGTCGCGTCCGCGGAATTTGCGGTAGGCCTCGGCCGGATCCATTGTGTTGCCCACCGAAAAGATGTATTTGACCAACCGCTGGCCGACAGCTTTGTCATAAGGGCCCTTTCCTTCAACGAAGGCACCGAACGCGTCGGCTGTGATCACATCCGACCAGAGATAACTGTAATAGCCGGCTGAATAACCGTCGCTGCCAAATGCGTGAGCAAATTGCGGCGTCCGGTGACGCATGACGAGTTCATCGGGCATGCCAAGGGCGGCGAGGGTCTCCTTCTCGAACTTGTCGGGATCGATAGGTTTGTCGCCCGCCAAATGCAGCTTCATATCGATGAAAGCACTCGAAAGATACTCCGTCGTGGCGAAGCCCTGATTGAAGGTCGCCGCCCGTTCGATCTTATCGACGAGCGACTGCGGGATCGGTTTGCCGGTCTCATAGTGAACGGCATATTTCTGCAGGACCTGCGGTGTCGAGAGCCAGTGCTCAAGAAGCTGGGACGGGAATTCGACGTAATCGCGGGCCACGCTCGTTCCTGAAAGCGAGGGATACGTGACATTCGACGAAAGGCCGTGAAGAGCGTGGCCGAATTCGTGGAACATTGTCGAGGCATCGTCCCACGAGATCAGGACGGGTTCGCCCGGCTTTCCCTTAACGAAATTCGAGTTATTTGAAACGATGGTCGTGATCTCGCGGTCCATCCGCTCCTGCGAACGATAGGCATTCATCCAGGCGCCGGACCGCTTACCGTCGCGTGCGTAGGGGTCAAAGTACCAAAGACCGACGTGCTTGCCGTTGGACTTGTTCTTTACCTCCCAAACCGTGACATCAGGGTGAAATACCGGCACGTTCGTGACCGGCGAGAAATTGAAATTGAAGAGTTCGCCGGCGACAAAGAACATTGCATCGCGGATCTTGTCGAGCTGGAGATACGCCTTGACCTCATTTTGGTCAAGATCATATTTTTCCTTGCGGACCTTTTCCATATAGTAACGGTAGTCCCAGGGCTCAATCGTGATCTTTGCTCCCTCCTTGTCAGCAAAGGCCTGCATGTCCGCAACCTCTTCCTTAACTCGGCCGACTGCGGCCGGCCAAACGGTCTCCATCAACTCCATCGTACGCTCAGGTGTCTTTGCCATTGCGTTCTCCAGCCGCCAATGCGCATGCGTCGGATAACCGAGGAGCTTTGCCCGTTCGGCACGCAATTTTAGGATCTCGCTTATGGTTGTGTTGTTGTCGTACTGGTTAGCATTGTCCCCGCGGTTGATGAACATTTTCCAGACCTTTTCTCGCAGGTCCCTACGGTCCGAGTAGGTCAGGAACGGGTCAACCGAAGAGCGGGTATTCAAAATTATACCCTTAGCATTGGCAACTTTCTTCGACGCGGCGGCTGCTGCGGCCGAATCACGGATCGATTGCGAAAGTCCCGCAAGGTCGGCTTCGTCCTTCAGTTCGACCCACTGGCCATTCTCTTCAGCCAGCAAATTCTGCCCAAACTTTGTGAACAAACCCGCGAGGCTCTGATTTATCTCCGAAAGGCGGGCTTTCTGATCCTTACTCAATTTCGCGCCGGAGCGAACGAAATTTGTGTAATAAACCCAGGAAAGGCGTTGCTGCTCGGGCGACAAGCGTGACTTTTCGGGTGAATTGTAGACGGCTTCGATGCGTTTGAATAGAGCTTCGTTCTGCGTGATCTGGTCTCCAAAGGCAGCAAGTTTGGGGGCCATTTCCCGCTGCACTTTTTGATAGTCCGGGCTGGACATGTTGCCCCCCCAGATGAAATAGATCGTCGAAACCCGATCAAGGTCTGAGCCGGACCGTTCCAATGCCGCGATCGTATTTTCAAAGGTTGGCGGCTGCGAGTTTGAGGCGATCGCGTTCACTTCCGCGAGGTTCCTGGACATCGCTTCTTCGAGAGCGGGCTTGAAATCCGCGACGTTTACTTTGTCAAAGGGCGGTACGCCTCCATAAGGGCCGGTCCATTTCTCGAGCAGCGGATTAGCCGCAGCGGCCGCATTGCCGTCCGCGTGGACCGTATTCTTTTTCAACTGCATACTTATTGCGACGATCCCGGCCCCGAGCAGCGAGGCAAAAACGAAGATCGATCCTAATTTCCTGATTTTTCGACGCATCCTTCTATCTCCTATTTTCCGGGCCGGAGCCTTGGCAAGGTTGGTTGTTCGCGGCCGGCCTTCAATCGGATTCGATTCGGGCAGCGGCGCAACGGTTGTAATTTATTGACGATGTTAGCACAACGGCGGTCAAAGGATAAGACGACTGAAGGCAGGGCGCGCAGGTTGAAAAGAGTGCGTTTGGCAGAAAATTGAGCTGTAAATGGAATGTTGCCAGGATTGGCTTTTTCAATAGGCATGCCCGCAGGCTGCTGCGGGTTTCGCGAAAGCAACTGGGCTCGGGATCAAAACGTTGGTTGGCAATCCTAAACTTTGATCCCGGGCATTTTTCTGCTGTTTTTCTTTGCGACGCCCTTGAATTTCCCCGCCACACACACAACGGGATACCGGAGGCAGAGAAAACCATACGCGTTTCGCGTCAGGGCGCTCGCATCAAAAGCGTAACATAAAAAAATCCGTCGTTCTGTAATTCAGGATACAGTGCGCGGATGATCCTGACACATATTTCCTGAACGGCACATTTGCCTCAATGGAGATCGTCGGCCGACCTAAATATCCTCTCTTACCCAGCCGGCCCATTGCCAACGAATGAAGTTCGGCGCCTAGTCCGCGCTCCGTCGCGCTCGGCGGCGGTGTGTCTCACGTCCGCCCCCGAAATAGGTCAGGATCATCACCACGAGATGGGCTGCGAACCAGATGTTCTCATAGCCCATATTCTGATAGATGTAGATCAGGATCAGGATACGCGGTGCAAGGACACCAAGCAGGATGTCCGCCCAGTTCGGCACGAGATTCGCCGGGTACCACCCCTGAAGCAAGTAGACGACGAGGACTATCCGCGGGAAGAATAACGAGAAAAGAAGGAAATAGAAATCCATAGCTGAAGCCTCGCTTTTGATCCAATTATAGACCCGAATTGGATCGACACCAATATCGTCCATTTCGGGCAACCCAGATCCTGCCGCGAGATCGGATGACGGGGTGACCGATGCGAAACCGGATAGGTTTCCCAAACCGGTCCCATCCCAGAACGCGATCCCCTTCCGTGAAGCCTGCAGGCCTCGCCGCGGCTTTGGGCAACCGGAAGAGCAAATTCCTGGAAAATCTGCCCTGGAAAAAAACCGCGATCTCTGTAATCCACAATACAGAAACTTTCGATCTCAGAGCCTAAGCTATACAGGTTCACCGAATTTGGACAGCCGTCGTTTGCTCGCGGCGCCGCCGAACGGGAAGCCCCGATCGCGACGTTTACTATGTATGCGGGCTATCGGTCCCGGCCGGGTCAGAGAATCAATAGCTCTTCATTGACCTGATCCGATCGACAAGCTTCGGGAAAAGTAGTGCCGGACGGACCTGGAATGGTCGACCTATTCGGCTTTAGTTAAAACTAACCAATTAGGATCGTGGAGAAGATATGATCTCAAACAAGCTTCGCAATATACTCGTTGCCCTGACCCTGGTCTTTGCCTTACTCGGCGGAGCTGCAACGGCCGTAATGGCCGAGAAGGGGGCGGTTCCCTATAAAAAGAAATGCGGCGACCGCGCTGCTGACAGCCAGTCGATCGATGAGGAAAGGACCACCGGCGACTGTTCGGGAACAACCCCGACACCTGAACCCGTTTCTATCCTGTTGTTCACTGCCGGGTTGGCCGGTATCGGTTTTGCGGCAAGGCGTCGGTTTGGCCAGTCGGAAGAAACGATCTGATCACTTGATCAGGTTCAGAAATTTTGATCGTGAGAGCCGTAGTGTCGCTTGCGGGTGACCCTGCGGCTTCGATCATTTCGGGTATATTATCAGCGGCAGATGAGGAAATCGGAGATCAGCCTGAGCCAGGTGTGGCGGCCGTTGGCCGTGACCGCGGCGATCGTGTTCACCTATTTCGCCGTGATCGGTAAGCTCGCGACCGACTGGTGGACCGACGACAACTATTCACACGGCCTGATCGTTCCGGTCCTGATCGCGTTCATCATTTGGTTCGAATTTGACAGGTTCAGGCGTGCTGCCGGTGAACCGGCCATGGTTCTGGGGTTCTCCCTGATCACGGCCGCCGCGTTGATGCTCCTGGCGGGGACGATGGCCTCGGTCCTCTATGTTCAGCGACTATCGCTTGTTGTGATGGCCGCCGGGGTGCTTTCGTTCTTCTTTGGGCGCACTCTACTCAAAGCGCTGCTGATCCCGTTCGTATTACTGGTCCTGGCGATCCCGCTGCCGCAGATACTGTTTAATAAGGTCGCGCTCCCGCTTCAACTCCTGGCGTCGAAGATCGCGGACCGCGGGATCGGATTTCTGGGGATCCCGTCCGACCGGTACGGGAACGTTATTGATATTCAGCCGATCGGCGGGGGCGAGATCGTCAGCCTCGAGATCGTCGAGGCATGCAGCGGTATCAGGTCATTGATGACATTGATAACGCTCGGGCTCATCCTTGGATATTTCACCCGCGAGAGAAGGCACCGGTACGTCAACAGCCTCCGAACCCTGATCTTCGACCGTGATGTTGTCCGAACGATCATTCTGATGGCCGCTGCGATCCCGATCGCACTCATCACTAATGCCGGACGAGTTATCTTCACGGGTGTTCTCGCTCATCGATATGGGGCGGATGGGATAGAGGGCACATGGCACGATCTTTCGGGATCGGCCGTTTTCATTTGTGCTCTCGCCCTCCTTCTTGCCCTGAATCTGGCCCTGAAGCGGATCCTCGGGCACGAGGAATCGTTGGGTCTGAACGGCAGGGGCATAGCTGACGTACCGCACGATCATCCAAGGGTCACTACTTTACACTTCGGTTACGTTTTGGCCGCGATCCTAATGTGCGGCTTGCTCGTCAACTGGTTTCAATACCGTGGCGAGATCGTCGCAGAGCGGAAGCCGCTTCGCGAGATACCGTCGGTGCTCGGCGGCTGGGAGCAGCGTAACCCGGACATACGGTTCGACCCTGAGACCGAGAAGGTGCTTCGTGCGGACGATTATGTGATGCGCGATTATTACGGCCCCGGAAAACGCTTGAATCTATATGTCGGGTTCTATGCGTCACAACGGTCCGGTGCAACCTACCACAGCCCGCTCAGCTGCCTTCCCGGTGCCGGCTGGGAGATGGTCGATCGCGAATTGATGGAGATCACGTCGCCGCAGGGCCGCCGGATCCTCGTAAACCGATACACGGTCAGGCAGGGCGAGCATTGGGAGATCCTGATCTACTGGTACCAGGGCCGGGGCCGGACGACGCACAACGAGTATGTCGATAAACTATTTACAAGTTTTGACAGTGTTACAAAACGACGGTCCGACGGAGGTATCGTAAGAATAATGACGCCGGTCGGGCGGGATCCCCAGCGTTCACTTGACGCTGCCATCGATCTCACCGGACTTGTGGCCGACCGGATCGGGGCATTCTTGCCGGATTAAGGCCGGGGAAACGATTTTCCTAGAATTTTGTATGCTTTCGTACTAACTTATAGTGTCATACGGCGAATTTTCGTTCACTTGGCGATATAAAAGGCTTTATTAGTATGAGTGTCGTTTTCCGACAAAGGTCCGCAGGCGAATATTTCCGGATGCTGAAGAACCGGAAGTGGCATATTCTGCTGCCGGCGATCGCGGTTTTCGCCGCGGTTTTCTGGGTCGTTCGGGGCCTGCCCAGCACCTACGTTTCAACTACTCTGCTTACGCTGACCCCGCCGGCGATCTCGGAAAAAGTGGCGCCTTCGCTGACCGATGACGATCTTTCGCAGCGGCTCCAGGCGATCAACCAATCGGTATTGAGCCGGTCTTCGCTCGAGCCGATGCTGGAGAAATTTGACCTTTATGCACAGGACCGCGAGGCCGGTGTGCCGGTCGAACGGATCGTCGACAGGATGAGGGGGAACATCGACGTGACCCCGGAAAAGGCCGACAACGAGAAGATCGTCGGTTTTCGCATCACTTTTCGTGATCGCTCGGCAGAGACGGCCCAGGAGGTCACCGCCGAACTTGCCCGTAAATACGTCAATGCACAGACTGTCGAGTCCAAACTGAGCGCAGAGACCACGCGTGAATTCATTAACAATCAGCTCGCGCAGGCGAAGAGCAATATGGACGCCCTCGAAAAAGAGCGGCTGAACATAATGATGCAGAATGTCGAGACCCTTCCGGAATCGGCACAGGGCCTGATCGCCCAGCTTGAGGGGCTCCGCACGCGTGAGACGACCATCTCAAAGGACAAGGAAACGCTGATCAATGAAAAGGGCCGGATCCAGGAGAGCATCCGCGCAATGAACAGCCAGATGCGGCTGATAGAGAATTTCGGCGAGAACGAAACCAAACAAGCGGTCGAACAGGCCGCCCGCATAGAGGACACTCCGGCCTTTGCCCAGCTTGTCCAAAAGCGTACGGAACTCAGCGCCAAGCTCGAGAATTTAAGACAGCGATACACGCCGAAGCATCCCGAGATCGTTCAGACGCAGGTAGAGATCTCCAAAGTCAATGAAGAACTCGAAAAGTTGGCGAGGAATACCGACCTCCGCGTGAGACAGGCGAATCAGGCGGGAACCCGGAAAGCCGAGCTTCAGAGAAAGAGTTTGGAGATCGACCGTGTGAAAGCCGAGGGGCAGATCACACAGATCGACGAGCAGCTTAGGTTAAAGGACGAGGAGTTGAGGCGGAACGCGAGTGAGATCGCGTTGCTCGAATCGAAGATCAATTCGATCCCGAATGTAAAGGTCGCCTTGGAGGGCGTCTCAAATCAGCTTGATCTTGCAAAGTCGGCTTACGACGAGATCCTAAAGAAATTCAACAATGCCCAACAGCAGGTTGAACGCGAAACCAACGCGCAGGGCGAGACGATAAGGGTGGTCGATCCGGCAAATTTGCCGCAAACTCCGGAAAATGCGTCCAAAAAGCCGTTTCTATTGGCGTTAGGAGCCGCAGCCGGGCTTGCCCTCGGTCTTTTGTTGGCGGCGATATTTGAGGTTCCGAAGCTTTTCACGGTCCGGAACATCGAGGACGCGAAGCATTATACGGGCCTTCCGGTCCTGGCGGCGGTTCCCGACCTTCTGACGGAAGGGGAGATGGCCGCTGCAAACCGTACCTATTATTTGAAGGTCGCGGCCGGTTTTGCCGCAGCGATATTGAGCATTCCGGTACTGGTGATCGGTTTGCAGTTCTTCAGGATCATCGATCGATTGAGTTGAGAAGGAGTTGGCCGGAAGCGGCCGCATTGGGGTAAATGTACAAAGAGTTTTTCGGACTAAAAGAGTATCCCTTCAGTTTGACGCCGGACCCGAAGTTCATCGTCTTTACGCCGAGCTATAACGAACTTCTGGCGAGCCTATATTATGGCATCGAGATGGCTAAAGGCCTGATCGTGCTGACCGGCGAGGTCGGGACAGGGAAGTCGACGGCGCTTCGATGGATCATCCGGCGGCTGGATTCGAGCGTGCTTGCCGCCTACATCGTCAACCCTCATCTCTCGATCGAGGAGTTCTATCATCACATCACCGAGATGCTCGGTATCTCGGAATGGAACAACAAGACGGAATTGCTCATCGAGATGTCGCGTCTTCTGGAGGATCGGCACCGGAGAGGACTTCGAACCGTCCTTATCGTTGATGAGGCCCACGAACTACCGGACGAGGTCCTGGAAGAGATCAGGCTGCTTCTGAATTTCGAATCTGACAACGCCAAGCATCTTCAGATCATCCTGACGGGCCAGCCCGAGTTGACCGAAACACTTCGCCGCCCGCACCTTCGCCAGCTGAAACAGCGGATCGCCCTGCGGTGCGTGATGCCGGCCCTGCAGAGCGTCAACGAGGTCAAACGATATGTGACCGAACGGCTTTTCATCGCCGGCGCGAAACAGCCCAATATATTTTCGCCCTACGCGATCGACTATATGTACCAGTGCTCGGAAGGCATCCCACGGCTGATAAACAATCTCTGCGATAATTCCATGATCGCCGCGTATGCGTCCGGGGACCAGGTGATCGGCCGGAGCACGGTCGAGTCGGTAGCCGAAAACCTCGATCTGCTTCCGGACCGGAATATGATCTTGCCGAGCGACCGTCCCGTCGAGGTGGTCGGGTCCGCTCGCGTCCTGACACCGGTCGGCCATGAAGAGCTGCTGACGGACCGCAGCCGTGCAAACGTTAAATAGAGCTTGTAGGTTGGATGATACATGGCTCGGTCAGACCAAAGCCGGGCGACGATAATAACGAAGAATGAAGTTTCTCAAGACCATTCAAAAGCACGAAAGCGAGAAGCCCAGCGCGATCGAAGCTGAATCGCCCGTCCCGGGGGACTCCGTACAGGGAGGCGAGGACCGGAATCAGCCGCCGGGCCTGCTTGCGATGCGTGAATTTCGGATCGGGGTGCCGCAGAATGCCGAAGCACCGACGAAGCCGGCCAACGGGAATGGGACATTGAACCCGGTCCGTGGCGAGGCCGTCCGGGTGACCGACCCGTTCGCTCAGCCCGGGATGCCGAAATGCAGGGAGATCGTCGTGAATCCGGCGTTGGTGAATCCAAGGGTCGTGTCGATCACGCACCCTCGATCGGCCTATTGCGAAGAATACAGAAACCTACGGACGCAGGTCCTTCATAAGAGTAAGAAACGAAAATTACAGGCGATCGTGGTGGCGAGTGTTGGCCCTTCGGAAGGGAAATCGGTCACCGCTCTGAACTTGTCCTGGCTGTTTGCACAAACGGATGGCGTTCGGGCATTGATCATCGACAGCGACCTTCGGCGGCCGAGCCTTGCCAGCTACCTGGGGATCGAGTCGGCGGTCGGGCTTTCGGAGGTTTTGACAGGCGGTTCGTCGCTGATGGGATCGATCGTCAGGCTGCAGCCTTCGGGCCTTTACCTTCTGCCCGGCGGTTCTGCCCGAAGCGATGTCGCGGAACTGATCTCGGGCCCGCGTTTTGCGGAGATATTGAAGGAGGCCCGGGCTTATTTCGATTTCATCATTATCGATGCTCCCCCGCTGGGGATCTTTACGGATGCGTCGCTGCTGATCAATCTTGCAGACGGTGCAATGCTCGTAATAAGGGCGAACCATACTAAATACAAAGATGTTGACAGGATCCTTGACACATTACCCAGGGAGAGGATGCTCGGTACGATCTTGAACCAGTCCGAAGTTCCGTTAATGGACGAAAGCTATTACAAATATGGCTTCTATGACAGGGACGTTACCGTCAAGGCTTGAACGAAAAAGCATAGATGAGTACGAAATTCAGCCCACGGACCGTTGGCCTGATATTGGCCGATCTCGCGATCATTTTCTTCGCGATAGTGCTTGCTCTGTACATGCGTTTGGGCTGGGACGGCGCGACCTATCAGATCCTCGAAAATAACGCCCTTCCAAAAGTCGGATTAGCCTCGGCCGTTTGTCTGACCGTCATCTATTTTTACGATCTGTACGATTACGGGGTGATGCATCACCGCCGCGAACTCCTGCTGCGGCTGATCCAGGCATCTGGGATCGCCTGGACCGTTTTGGCGATCATGTATTATTTGGTCCCCCCGCTGATGATCGGCCGCGGAACATTGATCTATTCGGTCGTGCTGAGCCTCGGTCTGCTTCTCCTTTGGAGGATGGCGATTCACTTCCTGACCGGGCATCCCGATCTTGGCGAAAAGGTCCTGATCCTGGGCGCGGGGGCCGCGGCGACCGCCACCGCGAACATCGTTTTCAAAAGGCGGGATGCCGGCTATCGCATCGCCGGATTTGTTTCGGTGCCGGGGGTCGAGAACGGAGATTCGCCAAACTCAGGGTCCGAGAAGGTTAAAGCCATGATCCTCGGCAATTCCGACGACTTGGAGCGTATCGTCGTCGAGAAAAAGATCGACCGCATTGTGGTCGCTCTTGCTCAGAGGCGCGGTAACTTTCCGACCGAATCGCTGCTTCGAATGAGCCTTGAGAACAGCGTCGACATAGAGGAATGTGCATCATTCTTCGAGCGGGTGACGGGACAGGTCCATCTGGACATGCTGCGGCCTTCGTGGCTGATCTTTTCCGGACGCGATCGCAATACGCGTACGATCCTCGTCTTTCGCGAGATCATCAATCGCGTTCTTGCCCTGATCGGGCTTGTGCTTTCGCTTCCGATCGCTCTGGTGGCCGCGTTGATCATCAAACTTGAGTCCGCGGGAGATGTCTTCTACCGCCAGGAAAGGGTGGGGAAAGGCGGTGCCGTGTTCGAGCTGTTGAAGTTCCGTTCGATGAGGCAGGACGCAGAGGCCGACGGCAAGCCCGTTTGGGCCTCATCCGATGACGACCGGGTGACCCGTTTCGGCAAATTCATTCGAAAGGTCAGGATCGACGAGATCCCGCAGTTTTGGAACATTCTTAAGGGCGAAATGAGCTTCATCGGGCCTCGTCCGGAACGGCCCCATTTCGTGGCCGAATTGGCTGAGCAGGTGCCTTTTTACGAACACCGCCACCTGGTCGCACCCGGGCTGACCGGGTGGGCACAGATCAAATACCCGTACGGTGCTTCGGTCGAAGACGCTCGCGAGAAGCTGCAATACGATCTCTATTACATCAAGAACCAATCGCTTGCGTTAGATGCAATAATAATATTCGAGACCGTCAAGACGGTCCTGTTCGGTAAGGGAGGGCGATAAGACAATTGAAGGATTTTGAGGGAAAGATGAGAGTTACTAAGATGTTCGAGCGGTTCATCCTTTTCGCGGCCGTAGTTGCCGCTTCGACCCTGTTTGCTTTCGCCCAGGAGCCGGCGAAGGGCGATCCATCGGATGAAGAGGCAGCTATCCTTCCTTATTACAACAATTACCTGCGTTCATACCATCTCGGTCCTGAGGATGTGATTTCGGTTGACGTGTTCGGCGAGCCGAAATATTCGAAGACCGGGATCGTGATACCTCCGACGGCGAAGATTGCCTACCCGCTTATTGCCGGCGGGGTTTTTGTCGGTGGAAAGACGACCGACGAAGTCGCGATGGAGATAAAGAAACGGCTTGACGAATACATCATCGATCCGCAGGTGACCGTCACATTGGACAAGGTCGGGTCGGCGCGTTTTGGCGTCCTGGGCCGGGTTGGCACTCCCGGGATCAAACCCATGAACCGAAGGTATAACGTCTACGAAGCGATCGCCGAAGCGGGCGGGATCGCGAAGGAAGGCGACCCCAAGCGTGTCCTTCTACTCCGGATGACGCCCGAAGGCGGCTTCTCGCAGACCATCATCGACCTTAACAAGATGACCGCCGGGAAGGCGGAGGTGCCCTACCTGCTTCCGGGTGATCAGCTGATCG
Source organism: Chloracidobacterium sp. (assembly GCA_016716365.1). Lineage (GTDB taxonomy): Bacteria > Acidobacteriota > Blastocatellia > Pyrinomonadales > Pyrinomonadaceae > OLB17. Next base: position 257,003 of record JADJWM010000007.1, read on the forward strand.
TTCCAGAAAAGCGCTGGAGCTTGACGAAGATCCTGGACGCGGTCGGACGGGCGAGCGCGATCAGGGTATTATTCGGTTCGCCATTCTGATCCACTATCTATGCCCTCAATGTCTCGTTTCAAGGGGCTTCTGATGATCACAGCCTGGTTCGTTCTGGCCTCGACAAGTGTTCACGCACAGTGGAAGAAGCTTGAGACGGGGACGCTGGCGTGGCTCTATGCGCTTGAATTCGTGGATGAGAAACGCGGCTGGGCCGGCGGCAGCAACGGCAGCCTGATCGTAACGGCCGACGGCGGATCGAGTTGGCAACGGGCCTCGTTTCCGAACCGCGACACGATCAGGGACATCGTCTTCGTCGACGCGAAGAATGGGTGGTTACTTTGTGAGCGAGGTGAACAGCGGTCAGCCGAACCGCTCAATCGATCCTACCTGTTGAAGACCGAGGACGGCGGTAAAACCTGGGCCAAAATGGAATTTGCCGCCGGCATCACGCGAATGGTCAGGCTGGTCGTCGCCTCCACGGGCGAGGGGTTTGCGATCGGGGAAGCAGGGGGCTTCGCGGGCATGCCTTCGGGTTCGCGATTCCCCGCGACTCTTGGCTTGCCGGTGCGGTTCCTGATGCTGGGCGGCGCATGGCTGAACTCATCGCGGATCGTGCTTGTCGGCGGCGGCGGGACGGCGATCACTTCCGATGACCTGGGGACAAGTTGGCAGCAGGCTCGATCGGCAAATGAGCTGGCGGAAATCCGCCTTAGTTCGGTCTTTTTCCTGGATGGGTCCAAAGGATGGATCGTCGGTAACGGCGGTACGATCCTCTCGACCGCGAACGGCGGCCGTTCTTGGACCCAGGTGGCCCGGATCACCGGTGAAAACCTGCTCGACGTGAGATTTTGTGACGGAAAGGTCGGCTTCGCCGTTGGCGAGAAGGGTACGATAATCAGATCGGATGACGGCGGCGTTCGTTGGCGTATTGTTGTTAGCCCGACGCCGCATCGACTCGGGCGGTTGGAATGCGTCGGCCGGAAGGCTTTCGCTGCCGGTTTTGGCGGGACGATCGTGTCCGCAGACATTGACGGGCGTTGACGGCGGCTATTGGGCCGGACAGAACAATATGTGCGGGATCGTAGGGATCTTAGGTAAATTTTCGCGTGAGGAAGCCATGGCGGCCGTCCAAAGGATGAACGGCGCGATCGTCCACCGCGGCCCGGATGACGATGGCACATGGGCGGAGGACGGATTTGCCTTTGGAATGCGCCGGCTTAGCATCATTGACCTTTCGGGCGGGAAGCAGCCGATCTGGGACGACAAGACTGGCAACGGGATCGTTTTTAACGGAGAGGTCTATAATTACCGTTCGTTGAAGAAGGATCTGATGGACAAAGGTGTCGGTTCATGGAAAACCGAAAGCGACACCGAAGTGGTCCTGAAGACCCTGGTCCGTTTCGGTACTGACGGGATCGCCGGACTCAACGGAATGTTCGGTTTCGCACTTTGGGACCCTAAAAAAGAGAGTCTTCTGCTGGCCCGCGACCGGATGGGGGTAAAGCCGCTTTATTATTACTGGGACGGGAAGACATTTCTTTTTGCATCTGAAATAAAGGCCATCCTCGCGTCGGGACTTGTCGAACGCCGGATCAACAAGCAGGCAATGTGGGACTATCTGACCTACAGATATGTGCCCGGAACCGAATCGATCTGGCAAAACATATACCGGCTTGAACCCGGGCACCTGATGAGGATCAAAGCGGGCGGCGAACCCGAGATCGAGCGCTACTGGTTTTGTGACGTCGTCGCTGATGAGGACGAGACCTTTTCGGAGGAACGCGCCGACGAAGAATTTGCCACGTTGTTCTTGGACGCCGTTGAGCTTCGGCTTGTCGCTTCGGACGTACCGGTCGGGGTCTTCTTAAGCGGAGGCCTGGATTCGAGTGCTATCGCCGCCGCCGCTGTAGAGCTTGGCCATTCGAATTTCCACACATTTTCCGTCGGTTTCGACACCGGCGGTTATTACTCTGAGCTCTCTTATGCGAAGCAGGTCGCCGAGCATGTTGGCGCCCGCTACCATGAGATCGTCCTCGGAAGGGAAGATTTTCTCAGGATGCTGCCTGAGATCGTCGTCGCGTGCGACGAACCGATGGCCGATCTTTCGGTCATTCCGGTCCTTGCTCTGTCGCGGCTCGCCCGTGAACATGTGAAGGTGGTCCTATCCGGCGAAGGCAGTGACGAGGTGCTCGCCGGGTACCAATTCGACGAGGCCGAGCGGGCATGGGACCGCGTCCGCCGGCTCCAGCGTCTCCCCGGTGCCGCGCTGAGGATCGGTGCGAGCCTTTCGCGATTCGGACCTTCCGGATTACATCGAAAAGCAGAAAAGGTGGCTGGAGATCCGCTGGAAAGATGGAACCGGCTTCAGCTTCCGCACATCACGATAAACTTCGGCCAGCAAGAGAAAAAAGAACTTTGGCCGGGCGAGACACGTCTCGACAGTTTGCGGGTCCTTGCCGCTCAATATGAAGGCGCGCTTTCAAAAGACCCGCTTCAGCAAATGCTCTCGGTCTATCAAAAGGATTGGCTGGTAGAGGACCTCCTGATGAAGGCGGACAAGGCGTCGATGGCCGCTTCGCTTGAAGCACGAACGCCATTCCTCGACTATCGATTAGTTCAGTGGGCGAACCGTCAGCCGAATCAGGTCAAAGTGAAGCGGCTCGACCGCAGCCGTTATGAGACAAAGAGCGTCCTCCGGCGATTTTGCCAGGGACGTGTGCCGAGGACCATCATCGATCGTCCGAAGCGCGGATTCCCGGATCCCGCAAATGTCTGGCTCAAGGATGGGCTTGGCCACTGGGCCGAAGATACGCTGCTTGGCCCCGGATCGGCGTCGGGGGCGATATTCGATAGGGCCGCGATCCTCAATGTTCTCGCCGACGCAAAGTCCGGGAACGAACCTGCCGCGAACCGTATCTGGTCCCTTATCGTTCTTGAATACTGGTTGAAAGCCTGGGACGGGATCTCCGCACTTTGAGCCGCTCAACGGCCAAGGAGTTCGACACCCTTCGACACGAATCTCTTCAACGCGCTTCCTAAGTAATAGTCGGCGGACTCCAGTTCGACGGTCCGGCAGCCAAGGCCGGCTTTGAACTCGTGCAGGCCCCGGTTTTCATCGGTCGATCCGCCTATATTGAGGACGAACAGACCCTCATCCTTCAACTTGAGAGCCGTTTCATGAAAGATGAAATGCGATGATCCAAGCTCCCTTCCCTCGTCACTTGTGCCGGAACTTTGGCAATAGGCCCCGGCAGGCCCCTTGACGACCATTAATGTGCTGAAGACCTCGCCGTCCTTTACCACTTGGAATATCTCGCCAAAGCCGTGATCCACACAAATTTCGATCTCGTCGGCGGTGATCGAGCCTGATATCTCAGCACCGCGTGACCGCAGCCGATCGAAGGACCGGTTGACAAGGTCGACGTGGCTCGCGCACGCCGTTGGGCCCGAGTCCCGGCGTAAGGCCAGCCCATTCGCTCGTGCGCGGGTGACCATCCGCCTGCTCCTTCGATTCATCGCGGACCAAAGGTCGGCGGAGGCAAGATCGATCACGTACTCGATGCGATGAACCTTTGAGATCGGGCGAGGCTGGTCCGGGATCTTGTTCGGGGCTGAGGCGAAGGTATTGACGTTAAGCACCTCCACACCCGATCGGCGGCAGTGTTCGATAAGCCCGTCCCAGAAAATTGTCGGCTCGGAAACCAGCGGTAACGAAGTGATCTCTAATCTCGTATTCAATCGGCCTTCGGTCCGAAACGCAAGGCAGCCGGAAGAGATCTGTCCATCCGTTTTTAGAAGCAGGGCCGCGACTTCGGTGCCTTGAAGGGACCGTATACGGGCGTAATTCAATGTGCAAAAAGGATTTGCGGGATCAAGTTCGGAGAGCCGGCCGATCACTTCATGTGCCGGATCGGTTTCGACGCTAAAGACCGTTCTATCCATTGTTTAGACCTTATCGGCCCGATCCTGCTCCAGCATTATCGAATCGGCAAGGAACTTTGTCGCCCAGTTGGGATATTCATACGTGCAGTAGCCGCCGGAGATCGGGAACGAGCCCTTCACCGCTCCTCGGACATCATCGGAGCCGGACAGAGAAACGGTCCTGCGCACGTAGGCATTAGCGGCACGGGCGGCCTCGAGATAGCGCCGATCACCGGTGAGATCGTAAAGGAAAAACCAGCAGGCCGCGATCTGCACGTTGCCGGTCAAACAGGTCCAATCGGCCCGGGCCTGCCAGTTCCGGTTGAGCCGGCCGGGCAAAGCTCCGTCCCTGCGCCGGGCCCCGAGAAGAGCGTCGGCCGTCCTGACCGCCGATTCGAGAAATTCCACTTCGTTCGAGAACCTGAAAGCTTCGACGACTCCCCGCAAGGCGTATCCGATCGTGTGTGTCAGCGGGCGGTTAGGATCGGAAAGGCAACAATCGCTGAACCAGCCGTTCGGCTTCTGCAAACTGATAGCCCACCGCACGTTCGCGATCGCCGCTTCGGCATACCGCGATTCAGGTTCGAGCCGGGCCGCCTCAAAAAGGCCCCATGCGACGTGTGTCTCATACGCCTTATCGGTCGGCTCGGCAAATGGGGTCCGGTGGCGGCGCCAGCAGCCATCCGGATCCTGCGTTTCCACAAGCCAATCCGCCGCCTTTTTCATCGGGTCGCGGTACTGATCACCAAATTCCAGCGTGCCGCTTGTTAAGCCCATCAAGATCTGCCCGGTATTAAAGGTCACAGGAGTGACAACGTTTGCCCCGATCACGCTTCCCTGGAAACCGCCTTCCGGGAACTGGATCGAAACCAGCCAGTCGAGCATCTTTCGGGCCCTGTCGCGTGCCTCCTTGTCGCCGGTTCGGCGTGAGTATTCGATCAGGGTCGGGATTATATAGCCTGTTGTTTCCGGGTAGGAGGAACTCCATCCGCGGATCAGGCTGTAATCTCGAGCAACACCGTCGTCTTTCGGTCGGGAGTTGTCCTGCGCCCGCCCGAGCCAGGCGATCAGCTCAGGCAAGACGCGCTCGTTGCCGGGGTCTTCACGAGGAAGGCCCTGAAGATCACGGTCCCTCTCCGCGGCCGCCTTCGCCGGCAGGCTCTCGGGGGTTACCGCTTTCCGAAATGATCTGAGGACTGTACGGATCATCTAAATAAATAGTGCGGACAAAGGCGGATCAGGCCGATCTGCTCGATCGGTGCTAATGCTCCACTGCCCGAAAAGCTAAAAGTGTACGTTTCGCCAAGTTCAAAAGTCAATAAAAACGGGCGATCCACTGCAATTGAAAAGACCGAAAACGGCCGGATTTCCGTAAACCCGGAGACTAAAAAATTCAGGAAGTTTGGCTGCCGTTCTTAGGCCCGGCGGCCAGCGGCTCGACCAAACTTCGGAACCCGGAAGCGATCGTTTCCGCGCTGTATCGTTCTCTAACCTTCCGATCACCCCACGGGTCGACAAGTCCCCGCGAACGCCGTTCACTAAGCTCGCGAATGAATGAGCGTATGCTTTCAGCGGCCCTTTCCGGATGATCCGGATCAGTTACCATGCCGCCCAACTCCTCGATAAGTGACCGTGCGGCTCCAGGGGGCGTGATGCCGAGGACCGGCCGACCCGCACCGATATAGTCGATCAGCTTTGAGGGAAGAAAGACGCTAAGTTTTGCCGGAGCGTCGATGACCATCAACCCATCGGCGCCGGACATCATTTCCAGACTTTCCTGATAGCCGACGCCCGGCCGGGCACTCACAAGGCCGTCAGGAAGGGCGCTGGCCAACCGGCCGACCTCTTCGGCGTTTCCGGGGCCAACCAATTCAAAACGGACGTTTCTGAGGGATTCGGCGTCGAGCCTACAAAGCTGTTCCAACGCGCTGATCAATGGCCCTGCGGTGCGGTTGCCGTAGAAATTACCTAAATAGCGGATCAGGATCTCGCCGCCCGGGTCGCGGCCGGAATTGCCGAACCGGGCGCCGTCAAAACACTGCGGAAGGACGCGGGCCTTATCACGCAACTGATCCGGGTATTTTGAAAAGACAAGATCTACCGTTTCGCTGGAGGTGAAGACCAGGAGGTCGGCGGCCTCGACCACGGCACGTTCGAGTTCAAGATTGTGCTCTTTTGCCTGTTCGTCGTAGGGGCTGAACGGATTGTCGACCCAAGGGTCGCTGAAATGGGCCAGCCAGGGGAGTCCGTATCGCCGCTTCAATTCCATTCCTATCAAATGGTCGGTAAAGGGTTGTGCGAACGAGACGATAATGTCAGGTCGAAACTCGCCTTTTGAAATAAACTCCCCGACGGAGCGGAGAACGTCGCCCTTCCATCCGAGATAGGGGTCGGGGGTCAGGTTGCGCTTTTTCCAATGCGCTTTGTAGAAACGATAAGAAAGCCTGTCTATCCAACGACTTACGCCGGACTGTCGAACCGGCACGCGTTCGCAATACTCCAGGAATTTGTCAGGTTCTTCTTCAATAGTTGCGTCGGCCCGGGCATCGGGTTCGTCGGCACAAAACAACGCGGTCTCGATCCCAGCATATTTCAGCAAACGCGCGACCTGAATAGACCGTGGATAAGCCAGCGGCGGATACGCCAATGAAATTGCGATCATTCTCATTTCTGAAAGCTGTTTCGGCCGGACCACCGATACTTCGACGCGCTGAAAAACCGTCTGGTCGCAGGGGATGGCCCTGATGAACGCCCGCGGGCAATTGGCCATGCATCCGCCGACCTAATGCTAGAATACAGACAAACCTCCCGGGTTTGCAGTAATTGGACGTGAAACCTGAAAAAATCCTGATAAAGACACCGTAAATGCGGTAATTTGGCTGTATTCGCAGTCTTTAGAGACTTTCGGATGAAGAGGCCCAAAGAAAAAAAACCGTCGATCGAAACGCTAAGGTCGAAGAAGAACGGTGCACCAAAGCAGGCCCGGATCGAGGGCGGAGCTACGTATTCAAGCGCAGGGCCGGACCCTGGACCTCCGACGGAGAATTCAGTCTTCAGTTCTCAGAAACGGGAGCAGAAAGCTGCCGCTGCCAAGGCGGCAAGTGAGGAGATCAAGGATAACGCCAATCGAAGCCCTGAAAAGATCGATCCTCCGGCTGGTACTGCTGCCGACGCCCCTGAAGTCGAAATTTGGACGCCGGACGATAATTGGCTGCTTCGCAACGGCCATTCGTTAACGTATGCGGGGATCTTCCTGTTTACGCTCGTATTGTATTTCAGGCCCTATGAGCTTATCCCTGCACTCGCCGGTTTTCAGTCGATCGCTTTAGTGATCGCCGTGGCCACGCTTTTGATCTTCGTTCCTAGCCAACTATCAGCCGACGGCAACCTGACGGCGATGCCGATCGAGGTCAAGTGCATCCTCTTTATGACGGCCTGGGCGATCCTGACCATACCATTGGCCAAAAGCCCGGCACTTGCGTGGGCAACCTTTAACGACACCTTTATCCGTGTGGTCATTATGTTCATCGTGATGGTGAACACGTTGCGGACCGAGGCCCGGATCAAGGGATTGATGTGGTTGGGGATCGGTGTCGGGATAATGCTGAGCTGGCAGGCACTCGACCTTTACCAACGCGGTGTTTTCAAGGCCGACGGCTATCGCGTGACCGTTGATTTTGGCGGAATGTTTGGAAATCCGAATGACATGGCCGTCCATCTGGTGATCTTTATCCCTTTAGCAGTGGCGCTCGGTGCGGCATCAAAGTCAATCTTTTTGCGGTACTTCTTATATGCGAGCGCGGCGATGATGACGGCCGGGAGCTTTGTAACACAATCCCGCGGGGCGTTTCTGGGCCTTGTTGCAGTCGCAGCGGTCTTTGTGTGGAAGTTTGGCCGTCGTCAGCGGCTAAAGGCAATGCTTATCGCAAGCGTTGTCGGGGTCGCGGCGATGATCGTGGCTCCGGGCAACTATGGTTTAAGGATCCTGTCGATCTTCATCCCGAGTCTGGATCCTGTCGGATCATCCGATCAGCGAACGGAGCTTCTGATCAGATCGATCGTCGTTACCCTCCGAAATCCGTTCGGCATCGGTATCGGTAATTTCCAGATCGTCGGTACACAAAACCTAGGGACACACAATGCGTTTACGCAGGTTTCCTCAGAATTGGGCTGGCTCGCTTTCATCGCGTACATGATCCTTATTTTGAGTCCGGTTAGAAAGCTCGACCTGATGGAACGGCAGCTTTTCGCGGAAAGCGATTTCAACTGGCTCTATTACCTTTCAGTAGGCATCCAGGCAAGTATTGCCGGCTTTTTTGTCGCCAGTTTCTTTAGCTCGGTCGCGTATCACTGGTACGTTTATTACCCTATTGCCTATGCGATCGGGCTTCGCCGGATCTACCAACTGAGGCTTGAGGGCGATACCGTAAGCAAGGACAATGCCGGGGCGGCGGCCCTTCGTACAGCAACGGCCTGATATCAATGGATCCGATCCTGACAGCAAAACTGATCTTCTTCGTGTCCGTCGGGGCCGTCCTTTATGTTTACGCAGGATATCCGGTCCTGGTCATGCTGATCGCCCGATTTGCAGCCTCGAAGGTCGCACGATCGGAGATCGAGCCGAACGTCAGCCTTATCATCACTGCATTCAACGAGGAGAAAGACATCCGGGCAAAGCTTGAGAATACCCTTCAGCTTGACTATCCGAAGCAAAAGCTTGAGGTCATCGTCGCATCCGACTGTTCCGACGACGGGACCGATGACATCGTTCGCGAATTTGCCGGGCGCGGCGTTCGGTTAGTTCGTGCTGAAAGACGCGGTGGTAAGACGAGTGCGCAAAACCTGGCAGTCGAAGCCGCTAATGGCGAGGTCCTTGTTTTTTCGGATGCGACCTCGATCTACGAGGCCGGTGCGGTCCGTGAACTTGTCGCGAATTTCGCCGATCCGACAGTGGGCTGCGTCGCGGGTCGTCTGTCGTATGTGGATCCGGACGATTCGACCGTCGGTTCCGGGGCGCGTTCATACTGGAGCTATGAAACATTATTGAAGAAAGCCGAAAGCTCAGCTTGTTCGCTGATCGGCGTTTCCGGATGTATTTATGCGGTCAGACGTTCGGCCTACCGGCCGATGTATCCGGAAGCCTGTTCTGACTTTTTGATAGCAACGGAAGTGTTCAGACAGGGAATGCGTACGGTTTACGAACCCGCCGCGGTTTGTACCGAAGAGACCAACCGCCGATCACAAAAGGAAATGAAGATGCGGATCCGGGTAATTGCCCAGACCATCGCCGACCTATGGCGAAACCGGGACATGCTCAACCCATTTAAGTCGGGGTTCTTTGCGGTCCAGCTGATCTCGCACAAGGTATTGCGGTACAGCGTGCCCGTCTTTTTGGTGATCGCGTTCGCTGCCTCGGCATTTCTGGCATCAACCTCGACCGCGTTTCTTGTTGTCGTCTCTGCACAGGCCGCGTTCGCGGCGGCGGCGACCTTCGGCTGGGTGCTTGAGCAAATCGGCCTGAAACCGGGGCCTTTCGGGATACCGCTTTATTTTGTGCTTGCGAATTTGGCCTCGATCGCAGGATTTTTCCAGTTCGTGAGGGGCGAGCGCTACGCGGCCTGGGACCCGATCCGGGACGCCGGGCCCGCTTCATAGGATCATGACCGCAACCGAGCGGAAACAGTCATCGCTGATAAATCAGAGCGCCTGGATCCTCTTGGCGAAGGTCACCGGTTTTGCCCTAAACATGGTCCTTCCGCTTCTTGTTGTCCGATATTTAACGCAGGACAACGTGGGTGTTTACCGGCAGTCTTTCCTTGTCGCCTCGAACGCGGTACTCGTGCTTCCCCTCGGATTCTCGATGAGCGCCTATTACTTCCTGAATCGCGACCCCGACCGGCATCCGCTGGTCGTGATGAACATCCTCATCTTCAATTGCCTGATGGGGGCAGCCGCGTTTGTCGCCCTTTTCCTATTTCCCGAAATACTCGGTTCAACGTTCAACAGTGCGGAACTTGCCCGGCTTTCGCCGCTGATCGGCCTCGTGGTCTGGGTTTGGATCTTCGCCGGGTTTCTGGAGACGGCCGCGATTTCGCTGCAAGAGGCTCGTCTTGCCGCCGGTTTCATCGTATTCACACAACTATTGAAGACCGTTTTGATGACGGCCGCCGTCGTTTACTTCCAGTCGGTCGATTCACTTCTTTATGCAGTTCTAGTGCTTTTTTCGCTTCAGGCCGTACTGATGGTCTGGTATCTGAACAGGAGGTTTCCTCGGTTTTGGGCCAGAGTGGATCTGCCCTTTTTTCGGAAGCAGATGGCATATGCGATTCCGTTCGGGCTTTCGGTGATGCTGTATGTTCTTCAAACGGACATTCACAACTATTTCGTTAGTCACAGCTTCAGCGCGGCCGAATTCGCCATCTACTCGGTCGGCTGCTTTCAACTGCCGCTCGTCGCGATGCTTTGGGAATCCGTCGGTGCAGTGATGATACCGAAAATGAGCCAGTTGCAGGATCAGGGCCGGACGCGTGAAATGTTGGAATTAACGGTGAAGGCGACGCAGAAGCTGACATTTTTCTACTTCCCTCTATTTGGATTTCTAATGATCGTTGCGGATGAGTTCATCACGACATTATTTACCCGGGATTATCAGGCAAGCGCGGCGATCTTTCGTGTAAATCTGTTGACATTGCCCCTTTTTAGCTTTGTTGTGGACCCGATCACCCGGGCCTTCCCATCTGCGGGCAGATTTCTTTTGAAGGTGAGGGTCGGTATTTTCATAGCGGTTTTTGCGGTCTTTTGGGCGGGCTTGGGCCGATTCGGACTTGTCGAGATGATCGGTATAGTGGTTGGTTCGGTTTTGGTCGAAAGGATCGCCGCCAGCTGGATCTCAGCAAGGATGCTCGAAGGCCGGTTCGAAGACCTGAAGCTCTTCTGGACGACCGCGAAAATAGCTCTTGCCGCTGTGGCGGCGGCCGCCATTCTGTTCGCTGTTTATCTGGCAGCTGCCGAGGTACTGATGACGGCGGCGTTAAGCGTGAGTCAGAAAACACTGGGCTTAGTTGGAACAGCAAAGGGTGTGGAATTCGTCGGCGGCAGCATTTTCCTGTCGATATGCTTTGCAGTTTATGCCGCTGCGTATTTACTTATCGCAAACTCGCTGGGTGCGATCGAAGCTGACGACAAGGACCGGGCGATCGGTTATCTGAGGCGGCTGAACCCGTGGCGCAGGGCTCAGGCCGGAGCAATTTGAACGTGGAATGTGCGGAATAACCGGATTTATCACGCATGATCGCGAAGCATCCGTCGAAGCAAGGGATGACCTGCTCGACCGGATGTGCCGCAGCATTGAATACCGCGGCCCGGACGAACAGGGAACGCTGGTTCGGGGTCGTGCGGCGCTCGGGATGCGGCGGCTTTCGATCATTGACATACGCACGGGCCAGCAGCCGATATTCAACGAGGACGAAAGCCGAGCGATAGTCTTCAACGGAGAGATCTATAACTTTCAGGAACTTCGGCCCGAATTGGAGGCGGCCGGACACAATTTCAAGACGAATTCCGACACCGAGGTGATCCTCCACGCCTTCGAAGAGTTCGGCGAAGAATGCGTAAAACGGCTCCGCGGGATGTTCGCATTTGCGATCTGGGATTTTCGTGATCAGTCCCTTTTCCTCGCGAGGGACCGGGCGGGGAAAAAGCCGCTATTCTATACGCGGACCCCGCAGGGCGACTTTGTCTTTGGCTCCGAATTGAAGACCCTTCTGGTTCACGGCCAGACACCGCGTCAAGTGGACCTTTCCGCGCTCGACGCTTATCTTACGTTCGGCTACGTGCCGGAGGAATTCTGCATTCTTAAAGGCGTTGAGAAGCTGCAGCCCGGTCATTGGCTCAAGTTCGCAGACGGCTCGATCACAACAAAGCAGTATTGGGACTTCGAGCTCGGGAATCCCGATCCCGGCCCGGACGAGAATGAATGGGCCGAGATGGTGCGTGCGAAGATCACCGACGCCGTCCGGGCCCGATTGATCTCGGAGGTACCGTTAGGAGCATTTCTTTCGGGCGGGGTCGATTCATCGACGGTCGTCGGCGTGATGTCGCAGTTGTCGGACCGGCCCGTAAAGACGTTCTCGATCGGCTTCGAGGAAGACAGCTTTGATGAACTGAAGTTCGCCCGGCTCGCGTCCAAGCGATTCGGCACTGACCACCACGAATTCATCGTTACGCCCGACCTGTTCGACGTACTCGACAAGATCGTCACACATTTTGACGAGCCCTTTGCCGACCAATCCTCGCTGCCGACCTTTATGCTGTCGAAAATGGCCCGCGAGCACGTGACGGTCGTTCTTTCGGGCGATGGCGGAGACGAGCTATTCGGCGGATATTCGAGATACCTGATCGAACGCAGCCGCGACAGATTTTCCGCGATACCGAGGGCTATACGAAGCGGACTGATGCGTCCGATAGGCCAGATCCTTCCCCATGGAACGATCGGTAAGAATTTTATCTACAACATTTCACTCGATCCGGTCGAGAGGTATCTCGATAGCGTGTCTTCCTTCAACCAGGCCCGCAGGTCCCAGCTTTACACGGGCGATCTGAAGGTAGCGATGAATGGCAGCGGTTCGGCGGCGGCGAGCATCTTTGAAGAACTGAGCAAGAAAGGGCCGCAGCGGGACCCGCTGGCAAGGCTTCTTTATTTGGACTGCAAAACTTATCTTCCGGGCGATATCCTAACAAAGGTCGACCGGATGACTATGGCAAGCTCTCTCGAAGCCCGCGTCCCCCTGCTTGACCACGAGCTGATCGATCTCGTGACGAGAATACCCTCCGATCTTAAGCTCAAGGGCAGCGATCCGAAATACATTTTGAAGAAGGCGATGAAGGGCCTCGTACCGGACGAGATCCTCTATCGCGAAAAACAAGGATTCGGGGTCCCTGTGGGCGAGTGGATAAACCGGCAGCTTCGGAGCCGGATCGACGAGGACCTAAGCAATAAGCGAACAATAGAACGAGGTTATTTCGACCCGGCGTACCTCAAGATACTCCGGAAAGAACACGCCGAGGGCCGAAGGGACCACTCAAACTCCCTCTGGGTGCTCTGGATGCTGGAACTCTGGTTTCGTGCCTACATCGATGCATGAGACTGACTTCAAGAGTGTGAGAAAGAATGTACTTCATCTGATCCCAAGCTTTCGGTCGGGCGGCTCCGAACGGCAGGCCGTTCAGCTTGTTAAGCGTATGGCCGATGACGGCCGGCATAATATCGTTCCGGCCTGTTTAGATCGGGATGGTCCGCTGCTTTCAGAGCTCGGCCAAATTGCGTCGGGTGATATTCCCGAGTTCGCACTTGACTCGTTCTACGATGCGAGAATGGCCCGCCAGCTTTCGTCGTTCGTCAAATACCTGCGGAAAAAGAAGATCGATATCGTCCAGAGTCACGATTTTTACACCAATATTTTCGGTATGTTAGGAGCCCGTCTCGCGAGGGTTCCGGTCAGGATCGCGGCAAAACGCGAGACCGGAATGCGTTCTAAAGCCCAACTTTATGCTGAGCGGCGGGCGATGGGCCTTTCGACCGCGGTCGTGGCGAATTCAACGAACGTGATGGAGTATCTGATCGGCTCAGGTGTTCCTGAACGCAAGATCGATGTGATCCACAACGGCCTGGACCTACGCCGTTTCGAGGTTCCGACAAGCGACCAGGCTGCCATATTTGCCGACCTCGGCCTGCCGGCCGACCCCGATCTGCGATTTGTGACCATTGTTGCGAACCTTCGTGACCCGGTAAAAGACCAGGAGACGTTTCTGGAGGCGGCAAAGATCGTTTCCGGCCGTAATGTGAAGGCCGCATTTGTCCTGGCAGGAGAGGGCCCGCGGACAGACACGATCAGGGATCTGGCGGAGAGGCTCGGGATCGGTGAAAAGGTCCACTTTCTCGGGCGATGCGACAGGGTGCCGGAGCTGCTTTCGGTCAGTGCGATCGGAGTGCTGACTTCGAGGTCCGAAGGCTTTTCGAATTCCATTCTTGAGTACATGGCCGCCGGGCTCCCCGTTGTTGCAACAAAGGTCGGCGGTGCGGCCGAGGCAGTGATAGCGGGCAAGACGGGATATCTGATCGAACCCGGGGACAATGCTTTGCTTGCCTCGCGGCTGGTCGAAATATTACAGAACGACGAACTCGCAACTTCAATGGGAGCTAAAGGAAGAAAACGAGCGAGCGAACATTTCAGCATCGAAGCTCAGCTTGCAAAGACCCATCAACTTTACGAGCGCGAACTTGAACGGATCGGCGCTAAGAAAAACAAATGACCGCTGCGGAAAAGAGATTGCGGATCGTCCAGATCGGACCGATGCCGCCGCCGCACGGCGGCGTTTCGACCAACATGCTGGCGATCCACGAGACCTTGGTTCGGGAAGGGCATGAATCGCGGATCATCGATGTCACTGACAGGAATCGGCCGGAGGGACGGCCTTACGTTCTGAAACCGAGGTCGGCGGCGGGACTCCTGGCACTTCTGGCCCGGATCGACGCCGACGTTCTCCACTATCACATCGGCGGGGAGTTCAGCTTGCGACTCGCACTGCTGACGATCTTCTGCGGCCTTCTTCCGGGAAAACGTTCGGTCGTAACCTTTCATTCCGGGGGCTTTGCGCGGGCGGCTGTGCAAACTGCCAGACCTTTTTCGATCAGGGGGTTTGCATTCCGTATGCAGGATCGCGTTGTCGGCGTCAATCCCGAAATGACAAGGATGTTCGTGGCATACGGTGTCAAACCGAATCGCATTCGTATGATCGTTCCTTTTGAACTGAAGGCTCCTGACGAATCCGTGTCCATTCCGCACTCGCTTAGCGATTTCGTCGAAACCGCTGAGCCGCTGATCGTATCGGTCGGTTCCCTGGAATCTGAATACCGGCACAGGGACGCAATTGCGGCCTTGTCGAAGATTATCGAGACCCATCCCGGGGCCAGGCTCTTGATCGCGGGCTCTGGGCCTATGCGCGATGAGCTTCAGAACGAGATCAATATCCGGGGCCACGCGGGCCGCGTGCTGCTTGCGGGAAATGTTGAACGCGATGTTTTGCTGCATCTGAACGCGAAGGCCGGAGTGCTCCTTCGTATCACCGATTTCGACGGCGATGCGATATCGGTGCGGGAGGGGCTTTTCCTCGGGACCCCGGTTGTTGCAACCGACAATGGAATGCGGCCCAAAGGGACGCGGCTGGTAGAGGCGTCGGCCGGCCCCGAACAGGTCGCGTCCGCAGTTATCGAGGCGATCAAAGTCGGCCGGGAGAACGGCAGTATGCGTGAAGCTCCCGAAAGCAATGCCGCAAAAGTGATCGCGCTTTACGAAGAGCTTATTTTCGGATGATCTCAAAGTTGAAGAAGTTGAAAGGGAGGAGCCTTGCCGAGATCGCCGATCGAGGGCGGCAGGGGGCAAATGCGTTCCTTGAACGAAACCGCCTCGGACGCGGCCCCGAGATCGGCGACGAGGAACTGCTGCGGTTGTTCGAAGGGAACGCGGGATCGATCGATGATCTCGCGGAACATTTTCTACGCAGGACCGGAGCAACTTTCTACCCTTCCTTCGCGAACATGGAGGCGACGGTTGCTGCATTAAAAGAGCGGTTTCCACAGGACTGCATTCGTCTGATCGGGAAAGCGGACAGGGTCCTCAAAGGTGAATTTGACCTTCTTGGATTCGAATCGCTCAGGTTTGGAGGGCCGATCCCCGATTGGCATCTCGAACCGGTTTCCGGCAAGCGTTCGCCGTTGAAGCATTGGAGCGCGTTTGACGAAACCGACTCAGCCGAAACCGGAGACAAAAAGATCGTTTGGGAATTGAACCGGCATCAATATTTTACGATGCTAGGGGCGGCGTACCGGCTTACCGATGACGAAAAATATGCGGAGGCGTTCGCATCGCACGTCGAGGACTGGATCCTTAAGAATCCGGCAAAGATGGGCGTGAATTGGGTGTCGAGCCTCGAGATCTCGTTCCGTTCGATATCATGGCTCTGGGCGATATCCTTCTTTGCCGGGTCTCGTCATTTGAACGCGAAACTGCTTAGTTCGATGCTCAAGGTCCTCATCCTCGCAGGACGCCACATCGAACGGCACCTCTCTACCTACACAAGCCCGAACACCCATCTTACCGGCGAGGCATTGGGGCTGTTCCTTCTGGGTTCGTTCTTGCCCGAGGTCGCCGAGGCCCGCCGCTGGAAGAACAAGGGCCGCGATATCATGCTCGCCGAGCTTGAACGGCAGGTGCGGCCGGATGGCGGCCACGTCGAACAATCGATCCATTATCTTAGATACACGGCCGATTTCTACCTCTCATTTATCGCTGTTGCCGGTCCCGAAGGATCGGCTGTGACAGACGCGGCCGCCGGAAAGATCCGGAAGATGCTCGGCCTGCTTCAACACGCAGCACACCCGGACGGAACCACACCCTTGATCGGTGACGAAGACGGGGGGCGGCTTCATTTCCTTGATGCGCGGCCGTTGAACGATCTTCGCTCGACGATCGCTGTCGGTGCGGCATTGCTCGCGGACGAGGAACTCAAGTTCGCGGCGGCCGAGCCCACGCCGGAGGTACTTTGGGTTTGCGGCCCTGAACGCCTCGATTCATTCGATAAGCTTCGCCCGCGAGCTCCGAAGGCTCTGTCTAAAGCCTTTCGAGAAACGGGACTCTTCTCGCTAAGGACAGGCTGGAGCGAAGATGCGAGCCATCTGCTCATCGACTGCGGCGAACACGGATTTTTGAACGGTGCCCATGCACACGCGGATGCGCTAGGTTTTGTCATGTTTGCGGGCGGCATCCCCATCTTCATTGATTCGGGAACCGGCTCCTATACCGGGGATGCCGGCATCCGGGACCGGCTGCGGGCAACATCGGCCCACAACTGCCTCCTGGTAAATGGGGAATCATCCTCAGAGCCGTGCGGCCCTTTCTCCTGGAGATCGGCTGCCCGGTCAGAGTTGATCGAGTGGAATGACGATGGGCCCGAGATCGTTTTTCTGGGAAACCACGACGGTTTTGGGCGGTTCAAGGTATCCTATGAAAGGGAGTTCCGTCTCCACCGGGACGGTAATGTGGTCGTGACGGACGAAATTAGTTCCGAAGACAACAACGCTTTTGAACTGGCCTTCGTGCTTGATCCTAGGGTTGAACCGATCCTCGAAGGGTCTAAGCGGATCCACTTAATGGCTCCTGACGGAAAAAGGAGCCTTCTGGTTATTGAGACTTTATTCGACGGAGAAGCCCACTGTACGGGCTGGGACATCGAGGACGCGATAGTTTCTCCGATCTACGGTGCCTTCACCGATACCAGGAAATTACGATTCAGATTTGTCGGCGCCGGTGAACTGAGGGTCACGAATAAGATCCGGCTTGCCTGAAGCAGCAAATATCAAGATGTGCGGGATCAACGGAATCGCATATACAACGCGAAGCGGAAAGTCGGTAAGAGAAACCGACCTTCTGGCGATGCGCGATGTCCTTGAGCACCGCGGCCCAGACGGTTCCGGGATATTTATCGATGGTGGCGTGGGCCTTGGCCACCGGAGGCTCTCGATCGTCGACCTTGCAACCGGCGACCAGCCGATGTTCAACGCGGACCGGTCCCGCGTGATCGTCTATAACGGCGAGGTCTATAACCATGCCGACCATCGCGGCGACCTGATCGAAAGGGGTTATAGGTACGCTTCAACGTCAGATACCGAGACGATCCTGCACCTCTACGAAGAGTTTGGAGCCGATTGTGTTCACAGGCTGCGCGGGATGTTTGCGTTTGCTGTCTGGGACAAGGCGCGGCGCGAACTTTTCCTTGCCCGTGACCGTTTCGGGGTTAAGCCCCTTTATTACGTCCATTTACCCGATGGGAGCCTTTACTTCGCCTCGGAGATCAAATCTCTGCTCAAGGTCGGTGCGGTCAGGCCGGAACTTAACTATTCGGCCTTGCCTGACCAGCTTGCGAACCGGGGTACAAGCGGCGACGAAACCCTTTTCGCCGGAGTGAAAAGGCTCTTACCGGGTCACCACCTGAAATGGAAGGACGGGAAAGTCGAGATAGCACAATATTGGGACCTTGAGTTCGAACCTAAGGAATCTGTCGGTGACGAAAACGAGGAGATCGAAGAGTGGCTCAGCCTCTTCCGCGAATCTGTGAGGCTTCGGTTGATGTCGGACGTTCCGCTGGGAATGTTCCTTTCGGGGGGCATCGACTCATCGGCCATCGCCGCCGTGATGTCGGAAATGGTCAGCGAGCCGATCAAGACGTTCTCTGTTGGTTTTCGCGAACGGGAGGCCAACGAGTTTCGTTACGCGCGAATGGTGGCCGAAAGATTTGGGACCGACCATCACGAGATCACCATAACGCCGGAGGAATTCTTTGAAAAGCTGCCCGATCTTGTATGGCACGAAGACGAACCGATCGGCTTTGAGGCGTCCGTGCCTCTCTATTTTGTGTCGAAGTTGGCCGCGAAGCATGTGAAGGTCGTCTTAACCGGAGAGGGCAGTGATGAGACCTTGGCAGGCTACGGACGGTACCGGAAGGCGGCTCTATTGCTGGACTACGGGGAAAGGTATGAGGCGATGGTGCCCGCAGCGGTCCGCGGTGCCGTCAGGTCGGGCGTGAACTCGCTGCCGACCACCCTCGGCAGGAAGCTCGGGAGGACGTTCCTGACCCGAAATGCGGATCTCGACGAAATATTTTTCGATAATTTTGCGGTTTTTGGGCGTGCGATGCAGCGTGATCTGTTTTCGCATGCTACAAAAGGCCGGATCGCCGACCTTGACCCTTTCTCGGGAATGCACGATTGGTTGGCCGCCAACGGCCCGGGCTCGACTCTCGACCGGATGCTTTACGTCGACACGAAGACCTACCTGCACGAGCTTTTGATGAAGCAGGACCAGATGTCGATGGCGGCCTCGATCGAAAGCCGTGTTCCATTCCTCGACCACAAACTTGTGGAATTTGCCGCCCGTCTGCCCGAAAAATTCAAGCTTCGGGGGAAGACGACGAAATGGGTCCTCCGCAAGGCAATGGCCAAGGTCCTTCCGGACGAGGTGCTCACCCGCAGCAAGATGGGATTCCCGGTACCGCTTGGTGATTGGTTCCGGGGCGAATTCAAGCACGTCATTGATGACATGGTCCTAGGTGAACGTGCGCTTTCCAGAGGGATCTTTGACGCCGCTTTTGTCCGAAAACTGGCTGCCAGCCATTATTCCGGCGAAGACCACTCGGCACGGCTTTGGGCCCTTTTGAACATAGAGATCTGGCAAAGGCGTTTTATTGACAGCGAGAATGATTGAGCCTGGGACAAAATACGTCATTCTAACCGACGCCCCGACGGGCGAAACGCTCGCCGTCTGGGACGAGCTAATGCGTAACTGCCCTTACGCGACGCAATTCACCACCCCAGATTTTTTTACCGATCCTTTTGTTCGGGGGCGGCGAACGATTCGCGGTGCTTGCGTTCGAAAATAGTCGTGCGGTAGGCGTAGTCACAGGGCTTAGAAACGGAGGTCAGATCCGGTGCGGCCTTCCGGTCCGGCCGCAATCCGCATTCAGGGACGGCATCGATAAGCAAGAGATCTTTGCACGGTTCTGGGACGGGATCTCAGAGTTCGGCGGCCCCGAGATCGACCTTGTTGACATTTATTCCTGGGAGCCGATAGGCGGCCGCCTGCCTTCCGGTTTCGTCGAATCGAAATGCGAGGGCGGCGACCGCGTCGTGATGCTTGATCTGACAAAAGGCCCTGAGGCCCTGTTTCGCGATTTTTCGACACGCCGCCGGACCCAGCTTCGAAAAGTTGAAAGGACCGGTAAGGTCCAGGTGAAAACACTTGAAACGGCATCGGAACTCGCCGAGCTCTACGCAATTCATTGCCTATGGAATGAAAAGAAAGGCATCGCATCGGAAGGGATCGAGGTTTTCAGCGGCATGCTCGAGTCCCCATCGCGCATCGTCCTGATTGCCAAATTCGAAGGCAAGATCATCGCGGGGACCTATTTGCGATTTTGCGAGAACGGGATCGTCGAGTACGCGGCGAACAATTCCCTCGATGAATTTCAGCACCTTCATGCGAACGAATTGCTCGGATGGCGAGCGATAGAATGGGCGTGCGAAAGAGGGTTCACTAAGTTCAGCCTCGGAGCATCCCATCCTTTTCTGAGTCGTTTCGGCGGCGAGGTGGTCGCGGGCTACAGGTATCGGGCCGACCGCAGCTTTTTGCGGATGCATACCAACCGCGAGCGATTTGCCGCTTTTGCACGCGGTGCCTTTGGAATGCTGCCGGCTTCGATGAAGCGCAGCCTGAAGGCATGGGGCGAGACAGTGGTCGGAAATCGGGCTTGATGACAAAGGTCAGGACAAACTTGCAGAGAATGCCGCGAACCGAGCTTTCGGGCCGCGACATTATCTGTTTCAGCCACGATTGGTCCGGCGATCCGCTATCCAAGACGCACTTGATCCGGGTGCTTTCGCGCGATAACCGGATCCTTTGGGTGAACGCGATCGCGAATCGGGCACCGACGGCTTCAACGAAAGACCTGTCGAGGATCTATCGGAAGCTTGCATCGTTTACCAAACCGGTCGTCGAGGTCGAACCGAATATTTATGTATTGAATCCGCTCGCGGTCCCTGCATACGGCAATCAAGCGGTGCGTAAATTCAACGAACGGTTTCTTGTTTCGCAGGTTCGGCGGACCCTCCGCCGGCTAGGTTTCAAACGCCCGCTGAATTTGGTCTTTAATCCTGCCGCCGGATTGGTCGCAGGGAAACTCGGCGAGGACGGGATAATCTACTACTGCGTAGATGAATATACGGCATTTACCGGCGCTTCGAAGGGGCTTAAAGAGATCGAAGAGAAACTGTTCGGGGACGCCGATCTTGTGATCGTTTCCGCCGAAGAACTGCTTCGTTCGAAGAAGAAGTTCAACGAGAACACCCATTTGATCCGGCATGGGACCGATTGGGCCCATTTCCGCAGGGCCCTTGAACCGGCGACCGAAATTCCACCTGAGATCGATGCACTTCCAAGACCGATCATAGGTTTTCATGGATTACTGGCTGACTGGGTTGATTATCCGCTGATAAAAAAGCTGGCGGAACGATTCCGTGACGGCTCGGTCGTACTGATCGGCAAGATCGCGGTCGATGCCGAGGAAAAGATCAGGGTGCTCGAAGGGATCGAAAATGTTCATTTTCTCGGGCGTAAGCCATATTCGGAGCTTCCGGCATATTGCAAAGGATTCGACGTGGCAATTAATCCGTTCGTTATCAATGAGTTAACCCTTGCTGCTAACCCGCTGAAGGTCCGTGAATACCTTGCTGCCGGTGTGCCGGTCGTTTCGACCGATATTCCGGAGGTTCGGGTGCTGGAGCATTGTCATGTAGGGCGGGACGACGAGGATTTTATCGTACGGGTGGAGCAACAGATCACCTCTGCGAACGACCGGCAGATCATATCCGATTCCATCCGCGGCGAAAGTTGGGAGGCGAAGGTTGAGGAACTGAAGGGCCTTCTTGAAAACTGGGGTGAAAGACAGGCGGACTAGGATCATTGCGTTGGTTACCTTGATCGGCCTTCTCGGTGCCTGGTCGCTGATGGCGCCGTTGGCCGCCGACGTGCTGATTGTTGAAAAACGAATCGATAATGCGGATGCTTTGCTGATCTTGAGCGGGTCAGCGGATCACGAACAAAGGGCTGCCGCCGGTGCAGCCGAATACATTAGAGGTGTCGCGCCGGTGGTCCTGATCACTGATGACGGCCAGCGAGGCGGTTGGGATGATAAAGAGAAGGGTAACCCCCTTTTTGTCGAGCGGATCAGACGCAAGTTGATCGCGGGAGGCGTCCCCGCCGAAGCGATCGTTCAGTTACCGGGGAAAGTCGCAGGCACGATCGACGAGGCCGAGCTGTTGGCTGCTTCTGCCGACGAGCACGGGATCAAACGTGTCGTACTTGTAACCTCCGAATTCCATTCCCGGCGTGCATTGTGGACCTTTGAGAGAGTTGCGGCAGCCCGGGCAAAGGGCCTGGAGGTAGGAATTACTATCGCTAAACCCGACCGCCGTTACCCTGACCGCTGGACATGGTGGCTTTCGCCCAGAGGAGTGCGGACCGTAGCGGGCGAGTATGTGAAGTTTGCTGCTTATTGGTTATTTTACTGATATCGACGACGAGTCTGGAAAATGAGTGCCTTGACGACATCGGTGAATGAGAACGAGACCGCCCTGAACCACGCCGGTGAAGTGGCGCGGGGCGAGCGTTTCGAGTTTGGGAAGAACTGGAACGCTTTTCTGGCCGTCCTGGATGACGATCGGATCGCGAGGGCAGAACGGTCGCTGCAGGAGATGCTCGAGGTCGACGACCTGGCTGGGCGGACATTCCTCGACATCGGGTCGGGAAGCGGCCTTTTTTCGCTGGGGGCACGCAGGCTCGGGGCACGTGTCCATTCTTTTGATTTCGACTCGGACTCGGTCGCTTGCACACGGGAACTTCGCCGGAGATATTTTGCGAACGATGGGGATTGGACCGTCGAGCAGGGCTCCGTACTCGACGCGGCCTACGTCGAATCGCTGGGTGCTTTCGACATCGTTTATTCGTGGGGCGTTCTCCACCATACCGGCGACATGTGGCGGGCATTGGGCAATGCAGGTGACAGGGTCGCGGCGGACGGAAAGCTGTTTATCGCCATCTATAACGACACGGGCTCGCAGGCCGAGCGATGGAAGACGATAAAAAGGACCTACTGCCGGCTGCCTTCTTTCCTTAAGAAGCCCTTTGCCGTCATGGTCTCTGTGCCTGATGAGTTGAAACGGCTGTTATCATCTTTGCTCAGGGGCCGGCCGCTCGAGTACTTTTCCCATTGGCGAAATTATCGAAATGCACGCGGAATGAACCGATGGCACGATATTATCGATTGGGTTGGCGGTTATCCATACGAAGTTGCCGGCCCGTCGGCGCTGTTCGACTTTTTCAAGGCGCGCGGGTTTACCGTAACCGCGATGAAGTGCGACAACGTCGGGCTCGGATGCAATGAGATGGTCTTTCGGCGGACCGATGGGCCGAAAGGAATAGTGGACTAAGATGCTAGTTACGGTCGTCGCGGGCGCACGCCCGAATTTCATGAAGATCTCGCCGCTGATCAAGGCCATCCGTGCTGCCAGGCTCGGCGGGGAGGAGATCGATTTTCGACTGGTCCACACGGGTCAGCACTTCGATCAAAAAATGAGCGGCGAGTTTTTTGAGCAGCTCGGGATCCCTGAACCCGACATCAATCTCGAGTGCGGCGGCGGCAGCCAGGCGGAACAAACGGCGGCGGTTCTGGTCGCGTTTGAGCGTGAACTCCAGGCAAATCCGCCGAGCGTTGTCGTGGTTGTCGGTGACGTGACCTCGACGATGGCCTGCACGATCGCGGCGAAAAAGCTTTGCGTGCCGGTTGTCCACGTTGAAGCCGGCATCCGTTCGGGTGATATGACCATGCCCGAGGAAGTAAACCGGATCGTGACCGACAGCATCTGTGACCACTTTTTTACCACATCGCGGCATGCGAACCGCTTGCTGGAAAAGAACGGCGTTGATCAGGGCAGGATCCACTTTGTCGGCAATACGATGATCGACAGCCTTTATCAAAACCTTGAAAGGCTTAAGAAGCCGGGGCTTTGGGATATTCACGGATTGAAAAATGGAGGATATTTCCTTCTGACCCTTCATCGGCCGGCGAACGTCGATGATCCAGAGAAACTGACCTCCTACCTCGATGCGATCCTCGACGGGACAAAAGGTTTTCCGGTCGTGTTTCCGGTTCATCCGCGGACAAGGAAAACGCTCGAAGGGTTCGGTTATCAAAATGAACGGCTCCTGCAGACCGATCCGCTCGGCTATCTTGAGTTCATTTATCTTTTGAAATATGCGATGGCGGTGATCACGGACTCCGGCGGTATTACCGAAGAGGCGACCGTTCTAAACGTGCCCTGTATGACGCTGAGGGATTCGACCGAGCGGCCCGAAACGGTCGACATTGGTACGAACGAATTGGTAGGCACCGACCCGGCGTTGCTGAAGCCGTATCTGGAATCGGTCGTAAAGGGCTCATGGAAGCAGGGAAGTATTCCGGAATTTTGGGACGGCAAGACGTCGGAACGGATCGTCGATGTGCTTCTTAGAACGTACGGCTCGGTGGATACAGGCCTTTACACGGCCGAAGCACCCCGTGAACTGCTTCCCGCCGAGCGCGTCTAGAGCCCGCGCACGCCCGACTGCACGAGGCCGTTAACCGATTGGTTTAATGAATACGTCCATTCAAACTCGACGACTATCAGGTTCGATCGTCATCATGCTGGCGGCGATCATTTCCGCTGCATGCTCGGACAACGTTTCGGGCTCGGGTCTCGAATTCGGCGACAAGACCATTACGGTCAGAAGCGGCGGCGACCTGCAGGCCGCGATCGACCGGGCCGCTCCCGGCGATACGATCCTCCTGGAAGCCGGCGCAACGTTTGCGGGGTCGTTCAAGCTGCCGAACAAGCCTGGAAACGAATTCATCACGATCCGTTCGAACGCTCCGGACAAGGACCTTCCAGCCGACGGCGAGAGGATCGATCCGAAAAAACACTCGTCGCGGCTCCCCAAACTGGTCTCAAACGTTAGAGGCGAACCCGCATTACTTGCGGTCGACGGAGCACATCATTTCCGGTTTGTCGCTGTCGAGTTCGGCCCAACGATCGGCGGACTTTACGACATTATCAAACTGGGTACCGGACAGGAGCGATCCGTTGCCGAACTTCCACACCACATCGAATTCGACAGGGTCTGGATCCACGGCCACCCTGACGAGGGCCAGAGGCGTGGGATCGCCGCGAACGGGCGCCATATCAGGATCGTTGACAGCTATATCTCAGACATAAAACGCGAAGGCGACGAAAGTCAGGGCGTGGCCGTGTGGGCGACCGACGGCCCGGTCGAGATTGTGAACAATTACATCGAAGCGGCCGCCGAAAATATCTTGTTCGGTGGAGCGGGTTCGTTCCTGAAACTTGTCCCGACCGATTGTTTGGTCGATTCAAACCATCTGTCGAAGCCCATAGCTTGGAAAGGTGCTGACTGGGTCGTGAAGAACCTTTTTGAGATCAAGAATGGTCGCCGGATCAAAGTCACGAACAATCTGATGACAAATAACTGGGCGATGGGACAGGACGGCTTCGGCATTCTATTTACGACGCGGGCCGATAACGGCAATGCGACGGTGATCGAAGATATCGAGTTTACCGGGAACATCGTGAGAGGTTCCGGCGGCGGGCTAAACATTCTGGGAAACGAAGGAGCCGGCGGCCACCGTTTGAACATCCGCAACAACATTTTTGACGATATCGATGGTAAGAAGTGGGGCGGGGCCGGGCATTTCATGAAGGTGACGGACTGGAACGGCCTCATGTTCGAAAGCAATACGATAATTCACAGCGGGAACATAACTGTCGCATACGACAAGCCCGTACGCGGTTTTGTCTTCAAGAACAATATCGTGCAGGAAAACGAATACGGGTTCTTCGGCGACGGGCTGGGTTCGGGGCTGCCCGCTCTCGACAAGTATTTTCCCGGTGGGACCTTAACTGGAAACCTGATCGTTGGCGGCGAAAAGGAGACGTATCGAGAGCCGAATCTTTTCGCCCGAACTCTCGACGAGGTCGGGTTTCGAGACCGCGCAAACGGCGATCTGAGGCTCCGCCCGGGGGGCCGTTTTGCTCCTTCCGTGGGGGCCAACCTCGACCCGGCAACAGTCGGCCGTAAGTAGGAAGCTGTCGACCGCTTTCTCACCTCAAGTTGACCCAAATGAGGATCGCCACTTTTTGTGTCCGACCGCTCCCGGATGCGGCTGTTCTCGCACCCATCGCGTCATATCCCGCGTTAACCGATCCAATAACTAGCGTTCTATCTCGCAAATTCGAACGATTTGGGCGGAACGGTGTTTGCGTGTGAGAATTCTTGTATCAGGGGTTCCGCCGGTCGTCCCGAAGTCGCCGATCATAAGTCGGCCGATGCCGGGAGTGGCTTAGCGGGGCCGGGCAACGGGAGAAAATGATGCAAGTTAGGTTGAGAGAAGAATTCGACGCGGATGTGAACGCAGAAAAGACGGCGGTATCCGACGTGAAGACGGGTACCCACCATTTCGAGATCAAATGTGACGTGTGCAACCGGCGCTTTGTTGACGACGCGACCCGCGAGAGCATCGAGCAGAAGATCGAGAAAGGACTCGAAGAACGGTTCGTTTGTTCAAACTGCGAGATGGATGCAGACGTGTTCGAACACGATGCAAGCTAAAGGGCAGGCCGGGGTTACCGCTCCTGGTTCAGCGATTTGCCTCGAGCGTTCGGGCGATCCAGCCCTTGGTGAGTTCGATAACTGCGGAATGATCTTGTGGGTCGGCCGTGGTCCTGAAGACGTATAAAAAAAGAAGCCGATCGTTTACGTGCACCAACGACATGGAACCGATTGTCAGAAAGCGTCGCCCGAACGCTTCTGAATGAGTCACAAACAGGGAACTGATCGCATTTGGCTGCTCGTTGAAATGTCCGATCGTTCTTGTTTCGCCAACTTTCATATTCGCAGACACGCCCCAAAATTCTGAGATCCTGGAGTCCATGTCGGTCTCTTGTTTCTTCAGGGCCGCCTGAAGCGCCAGCGGCGGCTGGCGCTTCAATTCCGCCGCAAGGGCCCGAAATTCCTCGGAACTGATGTCCGTCGACTTCAAGTGCTTCGGCACCGACGCTTTTGTATAAAAGGGAATGTCCGGCTCCCCGCCATCCTTTAACAGCGGGAGAATGGAATCGTCGATATGGGCGGCAAGAACCTCATTAAGCGGCGTTTCGCTCGCAAGCAGCCGCCCGGCTATCTGCGGAAAGCGCGTCATCGTATTGGTGAAATGTTCAGGTGCGGGAATGCAGATCCGTTTCCCGCCGAGATCGTGCGAAGGAGAGACACCGCTATCCTGGCTTTTCGGCCCCGAGTCGTTCTGACCGAGCACCGAAACAGAAGCCGCGGCAAAAAGGATGACGACCTTTCCGATTGCGTTCATGATCTTGGTTTTTGTTCGAAAGATTGGACGCCTCACTTATAGCATCATCCGAACGCATTTACAACAAGGATCCTGAGACGCTCGATCGTGTCCGGCGGCCCCAGGGCCTTCTCGCGTCTTCTCTTTTTGTGAGTCGGTGGAAGCAAACGTATCATGTCTTAAGTGCTGTTTAGGGATTTCTGATCGCGTATCGAAAAAGGGGGACGGCGCTTGGTTGACCGGATGATCAGGGCAGAGAACATTTCATTCTCATATGGAGCGGGACCGGTACTCGACGGGCTTTCGCTCGAACTGCGCCCCGGAGAATTTGTTGGGCTCATAGGTGCCAACGGCAGCGGGAAAACGACATTGATGAGGATACTGCTCGGGTTTCTCAGGCCGGGTTCAGGCACGGTCTTCCTAAAAGGCGATCCCGTACTGGGGCTTGCCCGACGCGAGATAGCAAAGCGGGCGACGCTTGTACAGCAGGATACGCACATCGATTTCGCCTTCACAGTGCGGGAGGTCGTCGCGATGGGCCGAACACCGTATCTGGGCAGGTTCACGCCGGAGGGGCCGGTTGACGCTTCGATAATAGATCGTGCGATGGCCGAGACCGAGACAGACAGATTCGCCGCCCGGCCGGTGACCGAGCTTTCAGGCGGCGAGCGGCAGCGGGTCCACCTGGCACGCGCGATGGCCCAGGACACTGAGATCATTCTGCTCGATGAGCCGACGGCAAACCTCGATCTCACGCATCAGATCGAAGCCCTCGAGATGATCCGGTCGATGACGCAGCAAGGTAAGACCGCATTCGCAGCGATCCATGATCTTGGGCTCGCCTCCAGGTATTGCGACCGTGTAGTGCTTTTGTCTGGCGGGCGG
Organism: Chloracidobacterium sp.; assembly: GCA_016716365.1. GTDB lineage: Bacteria > Acidobacteriota > Blastocatellia > Pyrinomonadales > Pyrinomonadaceae > OLB17. The sequence continues at coordinate 284,912 of JADJWM010000007.1, forward strand.
GTCGCGGCCGACGGACCACCTGCAGGCGTGATAACGGAAGAAAATCTATTGCGCCACTTCAACCTTAAGGCACGCGTCAGCCGGGAGGCCGAGGGATTGCATATTTTTCCGGTAGGTCCGGGACGAGCGAACTTATGAAAAAGACGTCAAGTCTTGGAGGAATTCTTGTATTCGGGCTGGTCCTGGTCGCGTTGATCGCCGTTGTCGTCGCTGGGATCGAGTTGACACGCAGGCAGGGCGGTGCCCCCGGGACACAGTCACAAATTCCGCCGGAACCCGCTGGTAAGCCTTTTCCACGCGAACTGACCGACGCGCAAGGTGAAAAGCTGGTGATACCCGAACCGCCGAAGCGGATCGTTTCACAGACGCTTGCGACGGACGAGATCCTCCTGACGATCTGTTCCACCAAGCGCATTGTCGCCGTTAGTGAGTTGGCCGACGACCCGAATTACAGCAACGTGGTCGAACTTGCGAATGCGATTCCCGAACGCACGACGAAAGGTGCGGAACACATTCTTCAACTAGAGCCGGACCTGATATTTGTCGCAAGCTACAGCCGGGCGGAAATGGTCGAGCTGCTCAAGGCTTCGCGTGCACCGGTCTTCCGGTTTGCTAATTTCACGACGTTTGAGGACATCAAGGCGAATATCCGCACCGTTGGATATGCCACGGGCTGCGATGCCGAGGCCGAGAAGCTTGTCACGAAGATGGAACAGGACCTTTCGGCCCTTGCGGCACGCGTGCCATTAATGGAAAGGCCATTGCGCGTAATGTCTTACGGGGGCGGTTACACAGCGGGACGAAATACCACTTTCGACGATCTGGTACGAGCGGTCAGCGCGGTCAACGTGAGTGCCGAGAATCAGATCGATGGGGTCGCAAAGATAAGCAGCGAAAAGCTGGCCGAATGGAAGCCGGATTTCATCGTTGCCGGCGCCAACACCGCCGATATCGAGAAAAAGCGAAAACAGATGCTTGCCGATCCTGTGATCGCCTCGACGCCGGCCGGGAAGATGGGCAATGTGATCGTCATCGACAACCGCTATTATCTGGCGGTGTCGCATTTTGTGGTCAGGGCGGTCGAAGCCCTCTTCAGCGGACTCTACGGAAACGCGAATGCCAAATGAGGCCGTAAATGCAGGCCCGGATCCATTACCGGCGGCAGGCCGGTGGAATTCGTCGCGCCTGGCGTTTTTCGCGACAGTCCCGCTTCTACTTGTTTTTTCGATCGTTGCCGGGGTCGCGTTCGGTAGCTCGACAATTGCCCCGGAGACGGTTGTCAGGGTCCTTGCCTTTCAATTGCTTCCGGCGGGATGGGTCGATAATTCACAATTTAGCGAAGCGAATCAGGTGATTGTCTGGCTTGTGCGTGTGCCGAGGGTGTTGGTCGGAGCACTCGTCGGTGCATCCCTCGGCCTGGCGGGCGCTCAGATGCAGGGCCTTTTCCGCAACGCCCTTGCCTCGCCCGATATCATCGGTAGCAGTTCAGGAGGGGCCCTCGGTGCCGTTTTGGCCCTGGCCACGGGCCTTGCGACAAGATCGCTTTTCTACCTTCCGGTATTCGCATTTGTCGGCGCGCTTTCGGCTTTATTCCTCGTTTATTCGATCGCGACGCGGCGAGGGCGTACGCCAGTTGCGACGCTGCTGTTGGCGGGTATCGCTGTCAACGCGCTGGTCGGGGCCGCGTCCTCGTTCCTGATCAGCATGCGATGGGTCCGTTACGAGGTTGCTCAGGAGATACTGTTCTGGCTTATGGGCGGACTGGACAACCGAACCTGGGACCATTTCTGGCTGGTGCTTCCAACCACCTTGATAGGACTGGGGGTTGCGTTGTTGTATGCAAGGGATCTGGATGTCCTTTCGCTCGGTGAGGAAAACGCGCTATCCGTGGGCACCGACGTCGAGAAGATTAAACGGATACTGATCGCAAGTTCGGCACTGCTGACCGGCGGTGCCGTCGCTGTTTCGGGAACGGTAGGCTTTGTTGGGCTGGTCGTCCCGCATATCGTTCGGCTGCTGATCGGGCCGCGACACAGGTATTTGCTGCCGGCAAGTGCCTTGGCCGGTGCTGCGTTCCTGATCTTTGCCGACATAGTTGCACGAACGATCCAGCGGCCCGAAGAGATTCGCCTTGGCATAATAACGGCCGTATTCGGGGCTCCGTTCTTTCTGTTTCTGCTATTGCGGCAGCAGCGGAATGTGGGCATCGGTTAAGTTCAAAAGTAGGATCCATTGCGAATTCGATGAACTGCCATCAGAGCGGGCGGTCACGAGGGCGAATTCATAAGGAGTTGCAACGGATAGTAAGATGTTTGGGTTAAGGCGGCTATATAATTCCGTTGGGATCCGCAGTTCACGGGTCGATGTGTAAGGCGATACTTGGGAAGAATACATGAGCAGCATTGCAACAAAGCGAGGCGACAAGGGAGAGACAAATTTGATCGGCGGGTCCAGGGTTCCGAAATCGGACCTTCGTGTCGAAGCTTACGGCACACTCGATGAACTGGGAAGCCAGATCGCGTTCGCTCGGTCGATATGCGACGATGCCGAAGTAAACGAACGTGCGAAAGAAATTCAGAAAGAACTGTTTTTGGTCAACTCGGTGATCGCCACCGTCCCTGACGGCAAGCGGACGCCGCCGGAAGTGCCGGAAGCGATGATCGACAGGCTGAGCGAAGAAGTCTTGCGGATCGAGGCGATCGAAGGCATCATTGGCGACTGGTCGCTGCCCGGCGACCTCCCGGCCGCAGCCGCATTTGATGTCGCGCGAACGGTCTGCCGGCGTGCCGAAAGGGTGCTGGTGCGGCTGACGGAAACGGATGATCGCCCTCAGCTTGCCAACGTGATCACCTATGTAAATCGCCTATCCGACCTGATCTGGCTTTACGGCCGGCTACTCGAGGTTCGCGCCGGGATCGATTCGCGGCTTCGTGACGAAACCAACATCGCGGGCAATAAGTGGTCAAAGGCTTGGTAAACGCCGAGGACGATCGGATCACTTGTTCCTGCGGATCACTACTGTAAATGCCGATAAAATGGAGATCTTCGAGTGCCGAGGTTTCGAAGATTTTGGCGAGGAAATATTGGGAACGTCGGGATCGTTTCCGCGGCTCGCGGAGACAGGGGTGGTGACCTGTATTGGGAAAGAAGCGCCCCTCCGCGTCTTTACCACCCAATCACGAGCTGACCGACGGCCAAGCCCACCCCTCCTTGTAGAAGGAGGTCACGTGACGATCAAACAAATGCCTTGGAGTCGAGAAAGATGGTACACCCGGCATGATTCGAACATGCGACCCCTTGATTCGTAGTCAAGTACTCTATCCAGCTGAGCTACGGGTGCCCAAGAGAACTTCTAGCCTACATAAACGCAAAAGCGGGTGTCAAGTTTTGGCCCGACCGTACAACCGAGCGGTAGCCATCAACTGAAGTAGTATTCGGACCGAAAGCCGTTTGAGATCGTGCATACTACGATCGGGCCCGCCGCTCGTTCAGCACTACCGTGTCAAGACGTCCGCGCTTAGCGGGCGAAATAGCCGGTCCGCGAGCGCGAGATCAGGTCGGGGCTTGCGACCTCGACCTTGATGGCCCTCCATCTACCGTCCTTTTTCAAATTCGTCGGCTGATATTCGATGGTATATAGCGAGCGAAGGTCGGCCGCCACCGCACCATAGAGAACGGCCATTTGGTCGAGCCGTTCGATGGTGTTCAAGGTGCCGCCGGTCCGTTCGGCGACGAGGTTGAGCCGGGTTCTCGCGGCACGAAAAAGCGCGACCTGCATTGGCGTTGGGTCAGCCAGACGAGCGGGATCGCCGGTCGGAAGAGCTAAAGGGTAGATGGTAACGCCCAAAAGGTGCGAACGGGAAAGTATCCGGCCGAGTGCCTCACTTGCTTCGGGCTTCAACGCGTCGGCAAATGCCTCGGGCGGCGTTTGCTCAAGGACCTTGCGGTCCACCTCTCGCATGTCCGTGTCAACCCCGTCGGTCAAAACGACGATCGCTTTTCGGCGACCTTCCTCGCGCTCCAGGCGCTCGATGGCGAATTCGAAAGCTTTGTAAAGGTCAGTGTCGCCGGAACCGTTCGCCACAGTGATCGAATTAAGTGCCGTCGCTCGATTCGTTGTGAAATTATTCAGCAGCCGAATCTTCGAATAGAACTCGATGACCGCGACTCGATCATCGGGTGCGAGGGCATCCAGAAAGCGGGACGCCGAAAGCCGGATGTTCTGGCGAAAACTTCGCGTCGAGCCGCTCATATCAAGAAGCATCACGACGCTGAACGGTGCCGAAGTCGTGTCGAACCGAACTATCTCCTGGCGTACCCCGTCCTCATAGACGGAAAAATCGTCGCGGTTCAAAGAAACGATCGGCCGGCCGCGAGAATCGACCACGCCGACGTTAACACGCACGATCGCAGAGTCCACACGGATGGGATCATCAACCTGGGCCGACGCAAAGCCGACCAGGAGAAAAACGCACAGTAAAAATTTGAGGGCAAACCGCTTCAACATAAAAAAGTCTAACAGTCAGACGCAGTTTCGAAAAATTCGGTTGCATCCACGCTATCATCATAATTTTCTTAACATTACCGGGCAGTTGGTCTATAATGGGACGTTCACTCAAGGCTGCGTTTGTATAGGTTTTCAAGTAGTTGCAATTTAGTGACGGGCTTGGGCAAAGGACCATCGGAATGTTTTTTAGGCCTAACTTCTGCTGCAATTGCGGAGAGAGGATCCAGCGGGCTGAGTGGAAACTCCTAACCAGCCGCCGCTTTTGCGACGTTTGTGCGATCGAACGGCAGGGGACTGAATGGTTCCCGAGGGCGATCGTAGCGGGCGGGGTGCTGATCGGGGTCTTCGGTGCCGGTAATTATCTGCGAACCGCGGAGGCTCCGGCGACCGCGGTGCCGTTTAGGGCCGTTGAAGGCCCGCAGGTCAGGCAAGTGATGAGCGCCCCGACGGGCGGAGATCTTCGTTCTCAAGGACCGGCCGCGGAACTTCCCGAAGCCGCCCGGCCCGATAAGGACTCAACGAGTTTTCCTAACGGCCCGGCTGTTGAACGGCAAGTCGGCCCGGCCGATTCGGCCTCTCAGGGATACTTCTGCGGTGCCCTGACGAAGAAGGGTAAGCCGTGTTCACGCCGCGTTAAGACCAAGACGAGGTGCTGGCAGCATCAGGGCCAACCGCATGTGTCCGAGATCGCGCGTGAAACAGAATTCTACTGAGTTTGAAAGAAAACCGGCCTCTATTTCGCAATTTAGGGCGGGGATATCGGTTCATTGCACATTTTTAAACCTTTAAGGGAGGGGTTGCGGTCGGAAACGATAACCGCGTGCTCCCGATCATAAATGAAACCTTTAGCACAGAATACACTCATCCAGAACCGTTACCTGATCGTCCACCGGATCGGCAAGGGCGGTATGGGTGAAGTTTACCTCGCGGTTGACCAGCGTCTGGGCAGCGCGGTCGCATTGAAACGAACATTCTTCGCCGGCGACGAGATGCTCGGAAACGCATTCGAACGGGAAGCCCGGACGCTTGCACGAATGCGGCATCCGGTACTTCCGAAGGTGAGCGACCATTTCGGCGAAAACGACGAGCAGTACCTCGTCATGGAGCACATCTCGGGCGACGATCTTTCGAAGCGACTGGATTCTGCCGGAAAGCCTTTCCCGGTAAGCTGGGTGCTCTTCTGGGCCGACCAACTCCTTGATGCACTGTCGTATCTGCACACGCACGAGCCGCCGATCATTCACCGCGATATCAAACCGCAGAATCTGAAGCTGACGGATGAGAACCATATCATCCTGCTGGACTTCGGCCTTTCGAAGACCTCGACAGGACAAACGAACATCTCGCAGTCGGGAAGCACGGGCAGCGTGGTCGGATATACACCGCACTATGCCCCGATGGAACAGATCCGCGGGATCGGAACAAGTGCTCGAAGCGATCTTTACTCCTTATCGGCAACACTTTACCAGCTTTTGACGAATACGATCCCGGTGGATGCTCTGACAAGGGCCGACGCTCTTTTGAACGAACTTCCGGACCCGATAAAGCCGCCCCATGAATTGAACCCCGAGGTCCCCGCGGCCGTTTCTGCGATCATCCTCCGCGGGATGGAGGTGAGTCAGGAGAAGCGTTTCGCGAACGCTCGCGAGATGCAAAGGGTACTGCGAAAGGCCTTCAGTGAGATGCAGCAGGCGACGAACGCGCAGACGGTCGCGTTTACGGCGGAAGAGACCGCGGTGATGACGGGAGCGGCGGGTATCGTTACCGGAGCCGCCTCGCTGCCGGGCGACCGGTCACAAGAGCCGGAGGTTCCGGAAGTACAGGCATCGTCCCCCGAGGCTGCCATCCAGCCGGACGAGAATATCGACCTTGAAGCGACGATGGCATTTCCCCCGCCGGAATCCGACAGCGGTGTTCGGCAGGCAGACGTAAAAACTGAAGTATTCAATGCCGGGGGTTCGAGTGATCCATTCGCGGCCGCCGGCCTTGCGGATACAGGCACGTCGGACGGGGTTCTTGCATCGGAAATCCCGTCGGAGCCAGACGGATTTGACGCAGGTCCTGCGAGCGTGATCCCGCCTGAATCTACTGCGGAACCTTCGTTCGCCGACGCGACCGTGCCGTTCATCGCACTCGACCACACGACCTCCGAGCCTTCGGATGCTGGCCAGGTGTCGGGTGCTCCCGCACCGTTCGGTGAGCAGTTTGTTCAGGAACAGTCGATCCCCGAATTTGTCCCTCCCACTGAAGAAGACGAACCTGAACATGTCGAGCCGCCGGTAGCCGCCGTTGCGGCGCCATCGTATGCGCATCCCGCCGCACGGCCTCAGAAGAAGTCGTCAGGAAAGGCGATCGCGATAATCGGCGGGCTTGCGGCGGTCCTTCTGTTGGGTGCGGCACTCGCCGGAGGGATCTGGGCGTATATGAAATACGGTTCGGCCGCGGCGGTCACCGAAGCAACGCCCGAACCGACACCAGAGGCAACCATCTTTGACGAACCGACGCCAGACCCGAACTTTGGGCTTGCGGACAACTCGAATACATCAAATACGAATTCCGAGGTTCCTTCGAACAGTGATTCGAACAGCGATCTTACGGTCGAACCGACGCCCGAGCGTACGCCCGCCGAAACCGGGCCGAGGTCAACGCCGAGGCCTGTTGGCACTCCGCGGCCTGTTACGACGCCCGAACGGCGGCCGACCCCGCGGAGAACACCGGTCACGCGGCCGACGGTTCTCCCGTAGAGAGGAGATCAAGATGATCAAGAATAGAAATATCCGCTACATGGCCTTTGCAGCCGTTCTGGTCGGCATCGGCGTATTCGCTTCTTCAGCCGAAGGCCAGTCACGGGCCGACCGCGAGGCCGCCGACAGGCTTGTCCGCGACGGCGACCGGGCGTCCCAGCAGCGCAACTACGGCAACGCCATCGAGAACTATTCCAAGGCCATCGCGTTGGTGCCGAATCACGCAGCTGCTCATTACAAGAAGGGCGTGGCACATTACACGCTTAACCAGTACGACCAGGCCGTGACATCCTTCGATTCGGCCCTGAGGAACGGTTACAAGGAGAATGACGTGTATCGGGCGCGTTGGTACCCGCTCGCTGCAACCAAGAACTATGACGGAGCCCTCCGCGATATAAATGCGGCATTGAAGGACGATCCAAACGACATTGACCTGATCCGAGGGCTCGGCAACGTGAGCTTTGACAAGGGCGATTACGCCGGTGCCGTCGCCGCATATCAGCGGATAGTTCAGCGTGTGCCGAACAGCGCGGACGTCTATTACCGAATAGCGCTTGCGAAATCCAAAATGGGGGATGTTGACGGGCAGGTTGTGGCGGCTGAAGAGGCGATCCGGCGAAACACTCAATTCCTTTCGGACGCATGGCTGATCATCGGAGAGGCCCGGCACATTCAAAAGCGGATACCGGAGGCGATCGACGCCTATTCGAGGGCGCTCGCTTCAAAACCCGACAAGTATCAGGCGTATAGGCAGTTGGCGGAACTCTACCGCAGCCAGAACATGATCGACGATGCGATCAAGATCTCGCGTGAAGCGCTCGCGCTTTATCCAACGGACGGCTATATCTACACCGACCTGAGCTGGTTCTACAGCCTTGCGGGCCGTACGGACGATGCGATCGCTGCCGGCCGATCGGCCACACAGCTCCTGCCAAAGGAGTACATGGGCTATACAAACCTTTGCCGTGCGTACATCGAAGCCAAAAAGCCTGAGCTCGCGATCAGCACCTGTAATTCGGCACTTAGATTGAAGCCCGGCGAAGGCGAAACGCTCTTTTATCTCGGCCGGGCGCACACGCAAATGCGTAAGACGGCCGACGCGGAACGTTACTACAAACAGGCGGTCACCGGTCTGGTGGAGTTTACAAGGGCGAACCCGGTTTACTCCGACGGCTATTATCTTCTCGGGAATGCTTATGCGGAGGTCGGCGAGAATGACAATGCGGTCGAGGCTTACAAGAAGTGTCTCGAGCTAAACCCGCGGTTCTCAAAAGCGAACTTCAATATAGGTATCATTAAGATAATCGAACGGGACAAGGAGGGGGCGCTGGCTCAATACAACGCTTTGCTTATGGTCGACAAGGACCTTGCCGAAAGGCTGAAGGCTGAGATCGATAAGATGTAGCTGAGGTTCGATCGAGACTTTTTCTCTCAAAAACCGAAACGGGCCAACTGTTCGCCTAAAAGGAAACGGCTCAGGTCAGGAGCTTCGTGGGTCCGGTCGTAGCCGACAAGCTCGACATAGGCATTACCGTTGACCGGTTCGCCACGTTTGATACCCTTGACGCGGCAAGCTCCCTCCCAATAGACGATCATAGTCGTTCCCCGCGTATCGAGCTCCTGGTCCTCCAGGACCGGCTCGACTTCCAATTCAAGCGAAAGAGCGGGGACGCTGATCCGCCATCCGCTCGGATACTCGGCAGCTGACCTGAGGCTCGTCCACGTTCCGGTAACCTCGATCTCGAAATCTTCCGGACTGATCTTCTCTACCGACTCGTCCGAGTCGTTGAACGATCCCATCGAATATCCGGTCGGCAGGCCGTGCGAATCACGGATCTGATAGAGCATCAATTCGGAATTGTCGTCGAGCTGGATCGAGAACCAATCCCAGCCTTTTTGGTTCTCGGTCGGCGACCAGGTGCCGAATTCGCGGTCCATCCAGGCCTCTCCGCGGAAATGCTCGAGCCTTCCGTCGATCGTTATATCGCCCTCCATCTCCATCCGCGTGTATGTAAAATACCTGGACGCCTGGCCTTCATCCTTGAACGAAACGCCGCTATCGCCGTTAAGGACGGGTGGTTTCTTCGGAGTCAGAGATGTTTCGAAGATGGATGAGCCATCGAGCGACGCCCTGAGGATGTGGCTGCCGCCGGCCTCGCGGGCCGACCAGTCGCCTAACGAAAGATAATAATGGGACCGGCCGGCCGCTGCCCGAAGGTCGAGCAGTCCATTCGAGCTCTTGCGGTGCGCATATCGAAATTTGCCGGAGCTTTTGTCGGTCACGGCGAAATGTGCAAAGTAGTAGGGATTTCCGATGAGCCTCAGCGGGACGATCGAGAACCGGTCGAGGTCCGTGCGTCGTTTGAAGAAGACCAATTCGAAGCCAAAATCTAAACCGCGGTCGCCCCTGCCGTGGCCGGTGTAATACCACCATTCGGTCTGAACGTTCGGATGAGCGGCCAGGTCACGGGGAAGCACAACCGGGTCGAACTCGGTGCCGTCCCTGAGATGATCAGGCTCGCCCGCGACCGTATCCGCGATCGCGTCGAAGAATGAAGATGCGGTCCTTTCTGCGTTCCGGAAAAATGAAGTGTAGAGATCGTCGAATTGCATGTTAGGTTGTCAAAGTATCGAATCTTTGACTCTCTGATGCAATTCGGCTAACGGCGGAAGGCGGATTCAGGCAGAGCCTGGGGCCGGGGAAAGCGGCGGTTTAACGCAGGTCGGTATTTACGCTGACGCTTTGAATTTTCAGTACAACCCGCATCGCGTCCGAGCGGTGGTCAAAGCTGGCAGGAACAAAAGCGGCATCTCCGGCCGGAGCCCGGAGCGCCTTTTCGAGCCGGTCAACTGCCTTGACGTCCGAGGGGGCCTCGACCACCTCGGCAATAGTTGCGGATCCGTTCCCGTACACATCGGCCACGACCGTTACCTCGTCGTCCGAATCATTGACGAGATCCTCGGAAAGGGCGACGAGCGGTCCGCTAGGATTTATGCTCGGTGATTCGCGGGAATAGAGCGAACGCGACATCGCGTACTCGAGCGGGGTTATCTCGGATCCGACCGGGGCCGACGGCCCGGGATACGGATAAAGGAAGGTCGTATTGGACACGCTCGCTCCGCTGTCGTTCCGGCCGTCCAGAGGACGTATCTCGTTGGAAACTATCACCCAGAGAAGACTGAATCCGATCATCAGCGTGCTGAACGAACCGACGGCGAAAGGCATCAGCCATACGTCGACCCACCGCCGGCGGTCGCCGACCAGTTGGAACATCGGCTGCCTGGACGTTGCTTCAACTCGCTCGCCGATCACGCTTCTTAAATTCTCAAGCCCTGCGGCGGAGATGACGGGTTTCCTGATCGAACGGAGATCGTTCCGCATCTCGTTCAGGTCGGCCAGTTCCTGCCGGCAGACCGGGCAGGTGTCCAGGTGTGCATCGGCGAGCATTTGTTCATTCTCGCTCAGCACGCTGTCGGAATAGACCGGCAGAATAAATTGTAATTCACTGCATTTCATAGGTTTACGGAACTCCCGGGCCTGTACCAGGCCCCGCCGCCACCTTCAAATGGCTGAATGATTCGCTAACCCCGGCTGTCTTCCGTCCGAGGAAGACAACGGCTAACCTTATGTTCTAAGGTCCTTTTGTTCCGGTACGGCCGACTAGATGTTGCTGATCTATTTCAAACAACCGTTCCGGCGAAGGACCGCGACATTCAGCAGTTCGCTTTCTTCGACCTCGTTTGGCACCGATTCCATTCGTCTTCAAAGAAAAAACCGGGGTAAGCCAATCATTCAACCAATTTTCAAAAATCCTTGAGCTTTCGTCTAAGCTCTTCGCGGCCTCGGGCAATTCGCGATTTCACCGTCCCGATGTTCAGGCCGAGCGAATCGGCTATTTCCTCATAGCTGAGGCCTTCAAGATCGCAAAGGACCACCGCTTCGCGGAAATGGGCCGGAAGCTGGCCAAGTGCGTCAAGCAGGGCTTTCTGCCGTTCGGAGTTTATCGCCGAATCCTCGGGGTTCAGGCCTTCATCGGAGATCGTCTCGATGACAGTCAGATTTTCACTGAGGTTCGCATCGAGCGAAACAGTGACATCCCTCCGCCGCCTCTTCCACCACCTGTGGCGGTTCCTTGAGTGATTGATCGCGATACGATAAAGCCAGGTTTTCAGGCCCGACTCGCCGCGAAAACCCTTGATCGCGGTCAACGCACTCAGGAATGTCTCCTGAGTGAGGTCGTGGGCTTCCTCGCGGCTTTCGGTCAACCGCATGAGCAAACCGAAGATCTCGCCGGAAAAGGTGACGACGAGATGATCGAACGCCTCGGGGTCACCTGCCCGCAATTTTTCAATGAACCTCTCCTCGACGGTCTCAAAAGGCAAGGGCACTCGTGCCGCCGATACGGCATCGATGTGGTCTTCGTCGTCAAATGCGATCGACCTGCTGAAGAACATCCTTTGCGCCTCGCCTTTATTCATCCGGGAGGACCAATTTCTCAGAGTCCGTAATGCCGGACTGACGGTTTAGACACCGTTTCCGGCCAATTGTTCCCGGATTTTTTCCGGAACGTGTTTTCCCGGCCCCTCGCCGGGCCGCGGTTCCGGCCCTCATTAGCCGGTAATGTATTTGCCCTAACCGGACTTTTACGTTAATTTAATACTTTTGGAAAAAGACCGGTATCACAATTATACAACGGTAGAGCAAGCGAAAATTGCATCAAATTTAAGTAATGGGACGAAAGAAGAGAAGCATCGTTACTACCATAGCGCCTGAGACCGACGCGAAGAAGAAAACGCGCTTTCAGGACAAATTCCAGGAAAATGTGGGTCACAAGGTCGAAGAGATCGGTAAAACGATCGGCGGCCACAAGCGAAACCTTCTCTACGGGCTCGGGATCGCGGTGGTGGTGGCCGCATCGGTGATCGCCTACTTCGTCTGGACGGCCCGCAACGAAGCAGCCGGGCAACTTGCTTTGGCACGGGCGATCGAGTACCACGACGCGGTGGTGAGCAACAACCCGACGCCGACCGGATCGGTCCGAAAGCAGTTCCGGACAGCGACGGAACGGGCGCAGGCCGCCATCCCCGAGTTTCAGCTCGTTGCCGAACAATATGGCGGTCACATCGCTCAAAAAGCGAAATACTTCATCGCCGTAAACCAGTTAACGCTGGACAGGGCGGTCGGTATCGCCGAGCTCGAGGCGCTTGCAGGCTCGGATGACCATGTCGGCAAACTGGCAAAGTTCACGCTCGCGCAGACGCGCATCGACGACGGGCGGCTGGACGAAGCCGCGACGCTGCTTACGGAACTGGCAAACGCTTCGGATGCCGTTGTTTCAAAGGACTCGGTCAATTTCGAGCTTGCCAAGGTTTATGAAAAGCAAGGCAAGACCCAGGAAGCGGTGAATATCCTTTTCGAGATCGCCAAGGCCGCTGCAGAGGCCAAAGATGCCGATGGGAAGCCGCTGCCGCCCGGCCCTGTTTCGCAGGCCGCGAAAGACAAGCTCCAGAAGCTCGACCCTGCAAAGGCCAAGGAAATACCTGAAGCGGCGCCGACCCCCGATCCCAACCTGATAAACATTCCGTAAACGTGAAGCTCTGACCAAGAATTCAATGAACCCGGGACCATCGATCGCTGAACCGCCTCGCGGCGACGTAAAACGTACGAAGGTCTCGGTCCGAGTGCCTGCCGAAAGTTATCTGACGGCCTCCCTCGTCTGTTTGTTCTTCTTCGCGTTCGCCTCTTATCTTGAAGTTTTCCTTATTTCCTACATCCTGCTTTTCGTGGGTGTGGTCCTGCTGCCGCTTTTGGCCCTGAGTGACCGGCTTGTCTTTAACGGGCGTCGGATCTTCCGTACCGGCGTTATGCCGAATCTCTGGGCTTATCTTAAGGGTTCACGGCTTTGGCTGAAGTCGATCGATGTCGAGTCGGTCGAAACGATGTCGAGCGCTTCACTGAAACGGCCCGGCAAGGTCTACCTCAGGCACAGGACCACGCTCCGCGGTCAAGGGCTCGAATTCTCGCTTGTCTCCGGTGGTAATTCGCACCGCAGATTCATTCGCGAACTGCTCGGAACGATCCCTGAGGACGTAATGGATCCGGCTTCGATCGAATTGAGGGATTATTTGAGAGAGCCAAGGCTTGTAACATCGATGGCCAGGAAAGCGCGGATCCCGTCGGCCGAGGTGCTTGAGAATACGCTGCGTTGGCCGGGCAAGGGCCGTCCGTCCGGCTCCGGTGTTCAGACTAATGTTCCGGAGGTATCCGGCAGGGAGAAAGAGCCGACACTGCGGGTACTGGGAAATCAGCTAAGGCTCGCCGGATCGCACCTTCAGGCGATGGAATCGTTCCGGCGTGCGGCCCGGCTTCGTCCGGACGATCCGTGGATACTGCTAGATACGGCCAAGTGCCTATATTCAATGGCGGTTGTCGAGCGGGATGCCGGGCTCGAAAGAAAAGCAGCGGCGATGCTCAGGCTAGCCGAAAGGCGGGCTGGGACCGATGCGAGGCTTTTGACCCAACTTGGCGAGAGCTATTTTCAGATCGGCGAAGGCCGCCGTGCGATAAATGCATTTCGCAAAGCGGTCGAAACTGTCGGTGAGCAATTCCGGTCGATCAGGGGACTCGCCGAAGTCTCTTTGTTCGAGGGCCGGCTTGCCCACGTGGTCCACAATCTGGGCGCCGCGAGCCGGTTGGCCAGCTCGCCCGGTGCACGGCGTTGGAGCATCGCCGAGGCCGACTATTTCTCAAGGCTGAGCAGCGATGCCGAATATATGGAACTCGAACTCGGCCGGGTCAATCTTCTCGATTCGCTCGCCAGATGGCGACGCTTTGTCTTCAAGCTTTGCTTGATGGGCCTTCCGGTCATCATGCTCGGTTTGTATCTCAACGATGCGGTGATCGCGAACGCGGGCTGGACACTTTCGGCCCTCTCCCTCGTTCTGTGGGTGCTTATACAGCTCGGCCTCAGGGCATTCTCTCCCCGGATAATCCTTCCCGAACAGGACAGTTATTGATCCTTCGTCATTTTTCCGGCCGTTATGCGGCGACATGCATGAGTTACCGGGATCGGCCGATCGCTGTTACAATAAGCCGGACGCAAGTCGTCGTTAAGGCCTTGTCGGTTCCGAACGTCCGGACGCAATTCGGATCGCAACGGCACCCGATCTTGGCCTGATTCGCTGATATTTGGCGTTTTTTCACTGACGAAACGTTGAAATTCAGCTAACTTATGCTTGTACTGGCCGAATTTCCAGGCTTTTTGACGAAATTTGCTAAAGGTTCACGTTGATTCCACCTTTTTAACAAACTGGACGGCCGTCGAGCGGCAGTTATCCCGCCGTTTTTACAAGCATTTTCGCCAAAGACGAGGGCCGTTCACCGCCACTTAATGCTGAAGCAGGTGAAAAAGAGCGTTCTCGGGACCGTCAAGTTTGTCGGCGGCTTTAACGCGCTGTCGAAGAGTTCCTGGCGGCGCGACCGGCTCCTGATACTCGGATACCATGGGCTCTCGTTGAAGGATGAGCATGAATGGGACCCGACGTTGTTTATGCCGCAGCAAATGTTTCGCGAAAGGCTTGAATCGATGCTGGAATTCGGCTGCAGCATCCTGCCGCTTTCGGACGCGGTCAGGCGGCAGCGGGACGGCACGCTCCCGGAAAAGGCAGTTGCGATTACCTTCGACGACGGTTTCTATAATTTCTTCGAAGCCGCACTGCCTATTCTGAAGGAATTCGACGTGCCGGCGTCGGTTTACGTCACCACTTATTACAGCCTGAAGAATTGGCCCGTTTTTCCGATCGCTGTCGGATATCTGATCTGGAAGGCGCGGGACAAGGTGTGCGAGCTCGAGATCCAAAACTGCGTAAGCGGAACTTTCGACCTATCCGACGAAACCGTGAGAGTGAGCCTGCATGCAAAGATCCATGAATTCTCGCTCACCGATGAACTTTCGGCATTAGAGAAGAATGACCTCTTAAAGCTCTTGTGCGGACAGCTAGGGCTGGATTTCGATGATTTTTGCCGCGAGAGGCTTTTTAACCTGATGACAACCGAGGAGATCAGTGAGGTCTCTGACGCGGGGATCGGCGTCGAACTTCACACACACCGGCACCGGATGCCGACGGAGAAGAGCCTTTTTGACCGGGAGATAAGCGACAACCGCGACGTGATCTTCGAGACGACAGGAAAATTACCAAGCCATTTCTGCTATCCAAGCGGCAATTACGACCCGATGTATTTCGACTGGATCGCAAAGAACGGAGTTGAATCGGCAACGACGTGCGACACGGGCTTGATGGAAAGATCAACTCACCTAATGCAGGTGCCGCGGCTGATCGATACGGCATCGCTGTCGAAGATCGAATTCGAGGGATGGCTTACAGGTGCCGCCGCTTTGATCCCGAAACGTGAACTCATTCGCAGCCTGCCGGCGCCGGCGTTGGTCAAACTAGTGCCGATCGATCAACTCGATATGCTTTCAATAGCCGGGACGTTCTGAGCCGCCGTGGTTCCGCCAGTGACCGACGGCCCACGATCGTGACTTCATTCCTGATCCCACGCCAACGGCTCCGGGGGAGTTATTCAACAAATCGCACCATCAAAAAAAGAGGCCGCCCGGAGTTTCATGTCCGGACGGCCTTCGTTTCGTACTTATGCGGAAGGCACTAGCTTGATGCCTTCTTGCTTTGGACCTTTTTCTCGGCGGCTTTTGCTTTCGGAGCCGCAGACTTTGCCTTAAGGGCCGGGGACTTTTTTTCGGCCGCCGCCTTAGGGCCCGCGAGCATCGACGACCAACGATACTCGGGCACTTCAAAGCCCTCTTCGAGTTTCTTGAACACCAGATCGGTCATCGCATTCACGATCCAGTTATGGTTGTATTCACCGACCGAGGCGACCTCGGCATCCGGCGCCGGATTCATGAAATCGATCGCGTATGGAACGCCGTCCTTGATCGCGAATTCGACCGTGTTGAGGTCATAACCGAGCGCCTTGCAGATCGTGATGACGTCCTTTTCGACCCGGGCATGCAGTTCAGGCGAGAGGTAGTTGTCGACATTGACATACTGCATTCCGGAAAGGTACGGCTTCGAAGGGTCGTACGGCATGATGAGCACCTTCTCCTGGCCGACGCAATAGCAGCGTACGAACTGATCGTACTCGATGCCTTCCTGGAGCGTCATGCAGAGCGTGCCGGTCTGGTTATACTCGCTCCAAAGCTCTTCGAGCGAATTCACCTTAGAGACGTTCTTCCAGCCGCCGCCGTCAAAGGGCTTGAGAAAGGCGGGGAAGCCGACATAATTCACGATTCCCTCCCAGTCGAGCGGAAATTCGAGGTTCCGAAGACTTTCGGGGACGATCCCGTCAATGTACTTCTCCTGCGGAAGCAGCACAGTTTTCGGGATGGCCACGCCGAGCTTGGCCGCGAGGCTGAAATTGAAGAATTTATCATCCGCCGACCACCAGAACGGGTTGTTGATGATATACGTCCCCTCAAGCGCCAGCCGCTTCAAGGTGCCGCGATAATAGGGGACTTCGTGCGAGATGCGGTCGATGACGATGTCATATTTTTTCGGCTCGTCAAGACGAATACCGCCAAACGTCACCATCTCGGCAACAACTTTTCCATTGCCTTTTTCGTTAATGCTGTTAATAATTGATTCAGGGAAGGTTATCTCCCGCCCCGCTAAGATACCGACTCTTTTCATATAAATAATCTAGTCCTTTTCCTGTTGCACCAATGTTACGGTGTTGAAAAACCCCGGGATTGAAATCCCTTATTTTAGTCGATTCCCCTACAGCTATCAAGGAACGCCGGGGCAGGATCAGCCGGCCGACGCACATCCCGAACCAAACTATGAACTTAACGATTCCCTCTCAGACTATGGATACGAATGCTCCAATAAACGGGTCCGCGTCTCCGAACGTCGGCGGCGTCAAAAGCGGTGCCGCCGAACCCGCTGTTAATCCGGCCCTGGCGAAGAACATTGAGTCTTTCCATGCGGTGCTCAAGCGAATGTTGGCCGCCGGGGACAAAGTAAGCGATCTGATTTTCTCGCCAGGCCGCCCGCCGCAGGTCGAGCTGACCGGCGAACTGCACGGCGTCCCGATCGCGGGCCTCGAGCGGCTGTCAAGCGCGAATATCAAGGCTATGGCCGACCTGATGCTCTTCGGGAATGAACAGGGCAGCGACGTGCTCGATCGAAAAGGATCGACCGATATATCGTACAGCGTCCCGGGGTTGTGCCGCTTTCGGGTAAACATATTCATGCAGAGGGGCACGCATGCGATCGTTATGCGAGTGATCCCGACGAAACCGCCGAACTGGCAGGAGTTGAACCTGCCGACCGGGGTCGTATCGGCAGCCGAGCTAAAGAATGGGCTTGTACTGGTGACGGGGCCGACCGGATCGGGCAAATCGACGACGCTCGCGGCGGTTATCGACCTGATAAATTCGACCAAGCGGTATCACGTTGTTACCATCGAGGACCCGATCGAGTTCACGCACGATCACAAGCTCGGTACCATCCACCAACGCGAACTCCATTCGGACACGCCGGATTTCGCATCGGCCCTGCGGGCGGCCCTTCGGCAGGCGCCGAAAGTAATACTGGTAGGCGAAATGCGCGACCGGGAGACCATCGAGGTCGCGTTGGAAGCAGCAGAAACGGGCCACCTTGTCCTTTCGACACTGCACACGATCGACGCCGCAAAGACGATCGACCGCATTATCGGCGTGTTCCCTAAGGCGGAAGAAGCCGCTATTCGGACACGGCTGGCGCAATCCTTTCGCCGAATAATCTCACAGCGGCTGCTTCCCCGAGTCGGCGGAGGGCGTATTGCTGCGATCGAGATCCTCGCGTCCAACTCACGGACGCGGGAGTACATAGAAAAAGGTGAAAAAGATGGGCGTTCGATCGTCGATGCGATGGCCGACGGCGAGATGGAAGGGATGCAGACCTTCGATAAGGAACTGGAGAAGATGATCCGCGGAGGCGTCGTCACCAGGGAAGTGGCGATGGCGTATGCGACGAATGCGAACAATCTGGCCCTCGCGGTGAGCGACCTGGACGGTGCACCGCCGCCGGCCGCACAGGGAGAAAGGCCGCCTGCCGAAGCGGTGGTTGAGCCTGATTTGGTGATAGAGGGGTTGGAGCGATAACGGAACGAAAGGCTTTCGAGTCCCTCGCAGCGTAAAGCTATTGATGTCTATTCAGGACCGGTATCCAATCGGAACAGGTTGGAAAGCCTGTTTTACCGATTCGCCTCGGGTAAGAGCTCGTAGTTGCCCATCTCGCGATTGTAGGAATCGAGGGCACCGACAGAATCGGCGGTAGCGTCGAGCATCTGCTTGGTCATTGCGATCGAGTCCGAAAGCTGTTCGAAATCGAGCAGGGAGAATTTCTCCGGGGTCGACATCGTGACGATCTCGTCGTTCAGATAGCTGAAAAAGTTTTCGATCGACTGAAGCTGGCCCTCGACCAGCTTTACGCTTCGCTCGATCTCGTCGAACGAAGCGACGCGCCGCTTAAGGATCTCGACGTTCGTTTGCTGGATACGGCGGGTCTTTTCGTCGGCCGCGCTCTCCGAGGCCCTGTAGGCCTGCGAAAGCTGATTGTGCACGGCCTGGCGGTTGATCGATTTAAGGTGCTGCTTACGGCGTCGATAGACGTCGAGGAGGTCGACAAAATCTTCCCAACGCTGGTCGAGCGTTTTCAGGTTTGACGGCAACTGGCCTGCTCCCGTGAACTTCTTGTAATTGTCCTGGATCTTTTCTTTCAGCCAGCGAAGATATTCGACGGCCTCTCGTTCGCGGGGGGTGAATGTCTTGATCAGCTTCTCGCGGGCATTTCGGCTCTCAAGGAAAAGACGTTCCTTTTCACGCCTTTGGACCAGCTGGCGATACCACGGCAAATTAGGAAGGATGAGCATATAGGCCGCCTCAAAGACAAGGGCGATCAGGAGCGGAATTACGCTGCCGGTATAGGCGGCCGCGACGGCGAATCCGGCCAAACCCCAAAAATTGAACGGCTCCTTGGCGGCTTCCTTGGCGTAGCTCGAATTGAATCTTGTAACTTGCTGTTGATATTTCGCGAGATCCGCCATAAAGATCAGCCCAACCCAAAGTCCACTCGCAACTTCGATGCGATTCTAGCTAATTCGATTGCTTGGCTTCGTTCACCTCATTGACGATGACCTGATCGAGGACGTCTTCATCTGAAACCTCGGGCGTGCCTGCCTCGATCTGTTTGCTCGGCGACGAGGAACCGGCCCCGAGCATCCCCATTTGCTGTTTGTATTCGAGGAGCTTGTCCTGCAGTTGAATGTCCATCGCCTCTCGTTCGATGTCCTGCATTTGCGAATCGACCGAACTGGTTCCGAGCTGCAATTTCGCCTCGGCCGACGCGACACGCCGCTCGATCTTCTCACGCATCTCATTGAACGTCGAAGCGTCGTCGCCGATGTTGAAGCCTTCCATCGTCTGGGCAAGCTGTTCCTGAAGTTTCGCTTGTTTGGCGGCGGAGATAAGCTGCATCGCCTCAGACGTCCGCTTCTTCATGTTGATCACGTAGTTGTCACGTGCCTTGAGGGCGTTCTTCGACGCGGCCGATGCCATCTCTAGTTGGGCGTCAGTGCGTTCGAGGTCGACCTGGGCTTGTTGAAGCTGGCCGATGTAGGCGGTCGCGATGTCGTCCCGGCCCATCTTGACCGAGGCCTTGATCTTTGAGTCAAGCTCGACGACCTGCTTTGCCAGATTGTCCTTGTTTTTTGCGAGCAGCCGCTCGGTCGCCATCACCTGCGCCACTGAGTTATTCAGTTCGGGTACACGGTCGCGCATGTCGCGAATTGTCTGCTGCAATACCAATTCGGGGTTTTCGATCTTGTCGAGTGCTGCCCCGGTGCTTGCCCTGAAAACCCTAGTTATCCGTGCCCAAAGTCCCATTTTTTCTATCCGCTCCTAAAAAATTGCCAATAAAGCCCTTTTCGCCAATTTCACTACGACCGCCTAAGTCCGGAAGTTGCAAATTCAGGTTTAAGTATAGCAGGAAAATGATTTTAGAAAAGGCAATAATGCTGCCGCCTCCGGGGACCACATTGGGATTTAAGGTCGAGTGGTTTACAGTAGTTCTGCGCCGGCGAGGTTGTTCCTATGGATGATAATTTACGATCGGCGGCGGCGCGGCTTGACCGCGAATTGATCGCCCGACACCGTTTCGACACGGAACTTTTCGATGAACTGACCGAGTTTCAGCTGTCGAAAGGACTGACGCACGGAGAGCGGGCGATCTCGCCATTCCTGCGGCCATACTTCCTCGGGGCGTCTCGATATGAGGCGATCCGAAGGGCCGCCTGGGAGCTTAGCGGGGCGTTCGAATCGCTGACCGAGGCCGCCCTGGAATATCCGGAAATAATGTCGCTGCTCGGGATGACCGAAGCGGAGGAGCGTTTCGCACGCTACGAGCCGGGATACCGCACCATTTCGGTCACAAGCCGTCTCGACACGTTCCTCAGCGACAGCGGATTCAAGTTTCTCGAGTACAACGCCGAAACGCCGGCCGGTGTCGGCGACCAGTCCCTCTTTGCGGAGATCTACGACCGGGTCCCGCTTGTTCGGCAGTTTCTCCGCGATAATTCGCACCACGTTCCGAGTCCCCACGCTAAACTCCTCGAAGCCATGCTTGCCGCGTATCGTGAATTTGGCGGAAGGTCGCGGCAGCCGAACATCGCGATCGTTGATTGGGCCGGTGTCGATACGGCAGGGGAGTTTGAGATCCTCGCCCGATTTTTTGAGTCAAAGGGCTACAGGACGATCATTTGTGATCCGAAGGAGCTCGAATACAACGGCGAGAAGCTGCTCGCGGGCCCATTCGAGATCGATATCTTTTACAAGCGGCTGATCATCCATGAATTCCTTGAAAGGTTCGATGAGAAACACCCGATCGGAAAGGCAATTGCTGACGGCAACGTCTGCATGATCAACTCTTTCCGGTCGAAGATCCCGCACAAAAAGGCCGGCTTTGCCGTGTTGAGCGACGACAAGTTCCATCGGCTATTCACTCCGGCGCAGATCGAGTCGATAAGGGCGCACATTCCGTGGACGCGGATCGTCGGCGATTCGGAGACCGACCATCACGGACAGACCGTCGATCTGCTCAAGTTCATTCGAAGCGAACGGTTCCGGTTCATCCTCAAGCCGAATGACGATTATGGCGGAAAGGGCATCGTATTCGGCTGGGAGAGTTCGGAGAGCGAATGGGATGACGCGATCGAAACGGCCCTCGGCTCCGATTTTGTCGTTCAGGAAAGGGCTCCGGTCGAAAAGACGGAGATCCCGGTGTTTGGCGACGCGGAAGCGGGAATCGAGACCTTGACCGTCGATTTCGACCCGTACCTGTTTTCCGGGGAGACAGAAGGCGGGATGGTAAGGCTTGCTCCCGGCTCGCTGGTAAATGTCACCCAGGGCGGAGGGGAAACGGGGCTCGTGATACTCGAAGATCACTAAGGGAAATGCAAGTTCCTGTCGGTGCGGGCGTTCCAAGAATGGCGTGAAGCAGGATACGGACCGGCTTTTTCGCCGAAATAGACTTAAGGAGCTCGGCCTTCGCTCTCCCGGCCGCACAAAGATCCAGAATGAAAAAACTTGTAACGTGGGTTCTGCTATTTTCCGTTTACTTGAGCGTTATCGCTCCTCTGGCCGGCACGGCCAATGCACAGGTTTCAGGAAAGGCGATGGAGATCAAAGATCAAAACGTGCCTCCGGGGCTCACATTCCGGTTGAGTGAGGGCAAGTCCGGTGACGAGACGCGTCAGGTGAGCGAGCCGGCGTCTGCCGACCCGATCTCTGCGGATGATTCGGGCAAGCTTCTCTCGCGGCTTCCCGCGATCAAGAGCGACCCGAACGACCAGGCCGAATTCGCAAAGCGTGTCGGCACGCTTCCGGCACCGAAAACGGGCGAGCGGCGGCCTGTCAAATTCCCGGCGGATGCGGATCTGGCACCACCAACCGGCGGGCAGACGAGTTCGAATTTGTCGGTCCTTCGGTATTCCCCGGAAGGAAAGGTCCAGTTGGCGCCCGACCTGAGCGTCACATTTTCCCATCCGATGGTGGCGGTGACCTCGCAGGAAGAGGCCGCGGCGTATGCGCCGGTCGAATTTACCCCGCAGGTCGAAGGAAGATGGCGATGGCTAGGGACCAAAACGCTGATGTTCGACACGGACAAGCGCTTCCCGATGGCCACGAAATTTACGGCACGTGTCCCGGCCGGTACAAAGTCGGCTACCGGCCAAACGCTAGAGAAGGAATTCACGTGGACGTTTACGACGCCGCCTCCCAAGGCCGAGCAGATGATCCCGCAGAATCAGGTCGTCCGCCGCGACGCGCTGATATTCATCCGCTTCGACCAGGCCATCAACCCAGAGGCGGTTTTGAGATCGATCAGCGTCAGTGCCGGCGGGCGGAAGCTGCAGACGCGACTCGCTACCGAGGCCGAGATCAGTGCCGACAGCAACATTTCTTATCACGCGAAACAGGCCCAGCCGGGCCGTTGGATCGCGTTTCGGGCAGTAAATTCAAGCGGCGGCACCGAGGACGCGATGCCGGGAGCTTCGACGATAACCGTTGCCATCGAGAAGGGAACACCGTCCGCCGAAGGGCCGCTCACGACCGAGGAACGGCAATCTTTCCAATTCACTACCTACGGCCCGTTCAAATTTAACCGCGCTTACTGCGGCTGGGTCCAGAAGCAGGATTGTTCGCCGTTCGATGCCTGGTACATGGAGTTCAACAACCCAATCGACGCGGCGAGTTTTGCTAAAGAGATCGTCAAGATCGAGCCGCCGGTGGAGGGGCTGAACATTTACCCTTCGGGCAGCAACGTCTATTTCCAGGGCTACAAGAAAGGCAACACCACATACAAGATCACGATCGATCGGGAACTTTCGGACGCCTTCGGGCAGAAGCTAGCCCAGCCCGCGGTGGCGACGATCAAGGTCGGGCCGGCCCCGCAGAATTTCTACGCCCAAGGCGGGTCGATGGTCGTGCTCGACCCGGGCTCGAAGCCGACATTCTCGATTTACACGACGAATCACTCGAATGCGCGGGTGCGGATGTATCGCGTCACGCCGGAAAATTGGCACCAATATACGCAGTACTACCGGCGCTTGAACTACGACGACGCGCAGCGGCCGGCGATCCCTGGACTGGTGATCTCGGACAAAGTAGTCCCGATCAAGAGTGTGCAGGATGAGCTGGTGGAAACGCGTATCGACCTATCCGAGGCACTGCCCGGCGGTTTGGGCAACATCATTCTCGATATAGAACCGACGGTTAAGAAGGACAGGTACGACCGCTCGCGCGTTTTCACATGGGTGCAGGGTACCAACATCGGCCTGGATGCTTTCGTCGACAATCAGGAGCTTGTCGGGTTCGCGACCGAACTTGGAACCGGTAAGGCTCTTGGCGGTGTGCAATTTTCGATCTGGCCGAATGCCAGCACGGTCAGCAGCAATCAACCGACATCCGTGAAGAGGATGAGAAGGGCTGGATCGAGAGTGCGTGGGATTGGCTGACGGGTACCGGCGGGCCGAGTGCGGGCGACATCGAGTCTTTCGCACCGGACGGCACACCCGTCGATAGCGAGGCCATCGAACCCGCTCAGACCAACACGACCGCCGCAAACGGCATTCTTCGTCTTCCGCTGCCGGATTCTGCCTCGAGCAAGGGGATGAGCCTCCTGATCGCGAAACGCGGCCGGGACACCGCATTTCTTCCCGAAAATACTGAGTATTACTGGCAGGACACTGGCAACTGGTTCAAGAAACCGGACCGCGATTCGCTTCGCTGGTTCGTTTTCGACGACCGCAAGATGTACAAGCCGAACGAGGAAGTTTCGGTCAAGGGCTACATCCGAAAGGTCACCGGCGGAAAACTCGGGGACGTTGAAGGCCTCGGCGATGCCGCGAGCGGGATGACATGGTCTGTGAAAGACCCGCGGAACAACGAGATAGCCAAGGGTGAAGGCACACTGAACGCCGTCGGGGCGTTCGATTTCAAGTTCAAATTACCCGACAACGCAAACCTCGGCTACGCGCGGATCGACCTAACGACAAGCACGTCGCTTACCGGCGGCGGCCATTCGCACCAGTTCCAAATACAGGAATTCAGGCGTCCGGAATTCGAGGTCACGGCCAAGGTCGAGACCGAAGCTCCGCACTTTGTCGGCGGCCACGCGATGCTCGCGGTCGATGCGAAATATTATGCCGGCGGCGGGCTTGCCAACGCCCAGACGAACTGGACGGTGACGGCTACGCCGACCAGTTACACGCCTCCTAACCGTGGCGATTTCACGTTCGGTACCTGGGTTCCCTGGTGGCGTCATTACGATTTCGGCCGGCCCGGCGGCGGGACGATGCAATATTTCAAAGGAGTTACCGACGCGAGCGGAAGGCATTTGCTGAAAGTAGATTTCGATTCGGTCAAACCGCCGCGGCCCTACACGATCACGGCCAACGCCGCCGTGCAGGACGTGAACCGCCAGACTTGGGCGGGGAACACGTCGCTCCTGGTGCATCCTGCCGATCTTTACGTCGGCATCCGAACGCCGCGCACCTTCGTGCAAAAGGGCGAGAACATCGTCGTCGAATCGATCGTGACCGACATCGACGGCAAGCTGATTCCCGGCCGCGATATCGAGATCAAAGCGGTGCTAAAGGACTGGCAATTTGATAAGGGCTCTTGGAAAGAAGTGACGGTCGATGAGCAGACCTGTTCGGTAAAGACCGGCAGCGGCGACCAGGTTGCCGGGCACATAGCGAAATGCACTTTCACCGCCAAAGCGGGCGGGCGATATACGGTCACCGCGACCGTGATGGACGACCGGGAACGGTTCAACCAAAGCGAATTCACCATCTGGGTCCCGGGCGGAAAACAGCCGCCGAAGCGGGACCTTGAACAGGAAGATGTCCAGATCATCCCGAGCAAAAAGGAATATGCTCCGGGCGACGTTGCCGAACTTCTCGTGATCTCGCCGTTCACGCCGGCGGAAGGGGTGCTGACACTCCGACGCGACGGTATTGTGAAAACGGAGCGATTCTCGATAAATGACTCGTCGATCACATTGAAGATCCCGATCGACGAAAAATATCTGCCGAATATCCACGCGCAGGTCGATCTTGTCGGCTCGGCGGCTCGGCAGAACGATAAGGGCGAGGTCGATGCCAAATTGGCGAACCGGCCCGCTTTCGCCAGCGGCAGCCTCAACCTCACGGTCTCGACCGCGTCGAGGAAGCTGGCGGTAACGGCGGATGCTCGCGACAAAACGCTTGTTCCGGGCGGAACGACAATCGTCGATATACAGGTGAACGATCATCAGGGCGAGCCTGTCGCAAACAGCGAGGTGGCCGTAGTGATCGTCGATGAAGCTGTCCTGGCCCTTTCCGGTTATTCGGTCACCGACCCGATGCAGGTCTTCTACACTCAGCGGGGCAGCGGCACCACCGATCATCACCTTCGAAAGGATGTCCTGCTCGGAAATCCAGAGGATGCAAAATCGCCTCCTCCTCCTCCTCGTCCGGCTAATGAAGTTCTAAACACAGCGGCGGCTGAGGTTTCGGCATTGCCAACGGCCGGGAGAGCGGCTGAAAATAAGCGATGGGAAAATGCCGATGTTGCCTACATTATGTCCAAGGAGGAGGCTGGTGCGGATTCACCGATCAACCTCCGCGAGAATTTCGATGCGTTGGCCAAGTGGTCGCCTTCGGTCAGGACCGATTCCAGCGGACGCGCGACCGTCGAGGTCAAGCTTCCGGACAATCTGACGCGTTACCGGATCACCGCCGTTTCGGTCGATCACGGCAAGCGTTTCGGGAAATCGGAATCGAACATCACGGCGAAAAAGCCGCTGATGGTGCGGCCGAGCGCTCCGCGGTTCATGAACTTCGGCGATCGTGTTGAGCTGCCGGTGGTGGTCCAGAACCAGACGGACCAGGATATGGTGGTCGATGTCGCGGTCCGGGCGACGAACGCCGATTTATCGATAGCACCCGCGGAAACGCGAGTGTGAACGAGCGTGCAAATAACGCCGCCCGACGGCAGGCTCCTGACGGGCGACCCAGGCAAGCGCGTCCTCGTAAAGGCCAACGACCGGGCCGAGGTCCGGTTCCCGGTCTCGACCGTGAAGGCCGGTACCGCGAGATTCCAGTTCGCGGCAAGTTCCGGGAATTACTCGGACGCTGCAGAAATTTCGTTGCCCGTCTGGACGCCCGCGACGACCGAGGCCTTCGCGACCTACGGCACGACAGACCAGGACGGGGCGATAATTCAGCCCGTGCAGACGCCCGGCGACGTATATCCGCAGTTCGGCGGGCTCGAGGTAACGACCAGCTCGACGCAGCTTCAGGAGCTGACCGATGCGTACATCTATCTTGCGAATTATCCCTATGAGTGTTCCGAGCAGATCGCTTCGCGGATGATCTCGACAGCAGCACTTCGCGACGTTCTTAACGCCTTCAAGGCCAAGGACATGCCGACGGCGGCCGCGCTCGAGGCACGGTTCAAACGGGACATCGAGATACTTCAGTCGCGTCAGCGAGAGGACGGCAGCTTCGGGCTGTGGCGCCGCGATCGCGAACGGTACGAATATCCGTTCCTGACGGTCCACGTGGCGCACGCGCTGGCTCTTGCAAAGGCGAAGGGCTACAAGGTGCCCGACGACATGCTGAACAAGACGAAGCCGTTCCTGAGCAACATCGAGAACCATATGAAGGACCAATGGCATATGGCCTCGCAGCAGGTTCGGTGGACTATATCGGCCTATGCACTGTACGTCCGCGATCTGATCGGGGACAAGGACGCGGGTAAGGCGAAAAAGATACTCACCGAAGCGCGTGTCGACGCACCCGGGGCCGAGGGCGGATCGACGGCGATCTACAACACCAAGCTCAACTTCGAGGCTTTGGGCTGGATCCTGTCCGTACTCGCCGATGACAAGGGTTCGGGAACTGAGGTCGAGGCGATAGTCCGGTTCTTAATGAATCGGACGACCGAGACCGCGGCCGCAGCGAACTTCGTCACAAATTACGGCGACGGCGGGTGGCTGATAATGTACTCGAACCGTCGGGCGGACGGCGTGCTGCTTGAGGCGTTGATCAAGGCCCGGTCGGTACCACCTGCGGTAGCGGGTGGGGCTGTTAGTTCCGTCTTCGAGGACCTCATTCCGAAGCTTGTCCGCGGCCTGCTTGCCCACCGGAAGAAGGGTCATTGGGGCTCGACTCAGGAGAACGTCTTTATCCTCCTGGCGCTCGACAAATACTTCAATGCGTTCGAGAAGGTGACGCCGGACTTTGTCACACGGATCTGGCTCGGCAACACCTACGCAGGCGAGGAAGCCTTCCGAGGCCGTTCGGTTGACTCGAACGTCTTGAATATTCCGATGTCGTATCTGGTCGATCAGGGCGGAACGTCCAACCTGATCATCGACCGGCAGGGTGCCGGGCGTCTTTATTACCGGATCGGAATGAAGTACGCGCCGAAAGACCTGAACCTCAAACCGGCCGACTATGGATTCACCGTCCTCAGGAAATACGAGGCCGTTGACGACAAGGACGACGTGAGACAGAACGCCGACGGAAGTTGGACGATCAAGTCGGGTGCCCGTGTCCGCGTGCGGCTAACGATGGTCGCACAGGCACGGCGATATCACGTGGCCTTGGTCGATCAACTCCCCGCGGGTCTGGAGATCCTGAATCCGGGGCTGGCCGTAACCGAAGCCATTCCGGCGGACCCGGGCGGCGGCAATACCGGCGTTGTTGAGGTGGGCAGCCGATCTCTCGGCCGCAATTACTATTGGTGGCGGATGAATTGGTTCGAGCACCAGAACTTCCGCGACGAACGGGCCGAGGCTTTCAGCTCGCTGCTCTGGGAGGGCGTTTACAACTACACCTACGTCACGCGTGCGACCACGCCGGGTCGATTCGTCGTGCCGCCGGCAAAGGCTGAGGAGATGTATCATCCCGAAACCTTCGGGCGTACCGGGACCGACTTTGTGAACGTCGAGTAAGTGTTGATCATCCCGGGGGCTTATCAAAGCCTCCGGGCCTGCCTTAGTTCAATTTCGGGGGCCGTAAACGGACGGCCCTCCTTCTGTATCGTCCCGGCTTTCGCACCCGGAAAGTTATGCTAGTATCTTCGGGTATGAGAATTCTCATCCTAGCTCTCCTCTTCATTCTTCCGGCCGCAGCAATCGCCCAAAAACCGGGCCAGAAGATCTTCGACACAGAGAAAGCGTTCGAAAAGCATGTCGCGGAAAAGGGCATTCGCGGCGGATTTATCGAGTACCTTTCGCCGGTAGGGGTGATCTTCCAGCCCGATGCGGTGAACGGCCGCGAGGCGTGGACAAAGCGGCCGGAATCACCGGCGATCCTGACGTGGAACCCGGTCTGGATCGATGTTGCGAATAACGGGGCGATCGCTTATAGCGTCGGAAACTCAAGATATATGGCCGCGGGCAAGACAGACCCGAACATCGTTTATGGCCATTACATTTCCATTTGGATGAAGCAGGCCGACGGCGAGTACCGAGCGGAACTCGATGCCGGGATCAGCCACGAGAAGCCGGCTTCCGAACCGACGGAATGGAAATCGCCCGAATCGCCCGCGAAGGCATCGGACCCTGCAAGCATGTCCGCCGCCGACGCTTCGGTCGAGTTCTATGCTACGGCGAGTGAGGACGGGCCGTTAAAGGCCTATCGTTCATTCATGGCAGACGATGTGATCGTGATGAGGGAAGGCAAGCTTCCGGCTTTTGATCGGAAGTCCGCGCTCGGTTTGCTTAAGGACACGGGCAAGATCGAGTTTTCGAAAAGAAAGCTCTTTACCGAAGCGGGCGACCTTGGCTACGTGCACGGGCCATATGTGATGACGGATAAGACGGGGGCCGAGATCGAACGAGGAAACTTTGTCCAGGTTTGGAAAATGAGGGACAAGAAATGGCAGATCGTCGCCGACCTGCTCGTCCCGCTGCCGTCAAAGGCCAAATAAATGCCGGTTTTTTGCAATGAATTCAGCGCCGGGTAAAGGCCCGCTTTCATTTCACGCGACCGCCGTCGAATTGCTCCGGCATGAGGCCCGGGCGATCGAGGATGCGGCGTCAAAACTGCGGCCGGAGAGCGTCGAAAGGGCGGTCTCAATACTCTTTGAATGCCGGGGTAAGGTGATCGTCACGGGCATCGGCAAGTCAGGCGTTATCGCACAGAAGATCGCCCAGACCCTGACCAGCACCGGTACTGTCGCCATATTCCTGCACCCGTCCGACGCTCTTCACGGCGGGCTTGGGGCCATCGCATCGGAGGATGTGATCATTGCTCTGAGCAATTCCGGCGAGACCGATGAACTGCTCTCGATGCTGCCCGCTCTTAAGAAACGCGGCGTGATGCTCATCTCGATCGTAGGTGAGCCGGATTCGACACTGGCACGTCAGTCTGACGTTGTTTTGGAGGCCGGTGTGGACCGCGAGGCGTGTCCGCTGAACCTTGCCCCGACAGCCTCGACGACCGTTGCTCTGGCCGTCGGCGACGCGATAGCGATGACGCTTATGGACGCAAAGGGCCTTACGCAGGAGGATTTTGCGTCGAACCATCCGGCCGGCCGCCTTGGCAAACGCCTGACAATGAGGGCAGCGGACCTGATGCACGCGAGCCCGAACGTCTCGGTCAATGAGAA
Organism: Chloracidobacterium sp.; assembly: GCA_016716365.1. Classification (GTDB taxonomy): domain Bacteria; phylum Acidobacteriota; class Blastocatellia; order Pyrinomonadales; family Pyrinomonadaceae; genus OLB17. The sequence continues at coordinate 314,881 of JADJWM010000007.1, forward strand.
CTGGCTCGCGGTCGTCAAAGCGATATCGAATGCCTCGCTTGGGGCCGTGAACGTCATCGATGAAGATGGCAGCCTGGTCGGCATAGTCACCGACGGCGACCTCCGCAGAACGATCGAGCGAACTCCGGCGGACCAGCTTTCACAACTCGCGGCGGCCAGAATGATGACCCCGGACCCGATCACGGTGACGCTCGGGACGCTTGCCTATGACGCGCTGAGGCTGATGGAGGACCGCCCTTCCCAGATCTCGGTCCTTCCCGTGGTTGACGAAAACGGTTCTTGCGTCGGGCTTTTGCGGCTCCACGACATCGTGCGAAGCGGGCTTTGAAGCACTTCGCGAGCAACCAAAACACCTGCTTTTAACTCTATTCGTTGTAAAATTCCGGGCCGGTTCCCGACCGGCAGGCAAGTGAGGAAGAATTTATGAAAAGAGCGGCCGCAACATTGTTTTTGGCGTTGTTTCTTATTTCCGCGGTGAATGCACAGCGGCCGGAAGTTACGGTTTCGCTGAACGAGGCTTTCTTCGATTCGCTGTTGAGCGCACTTTTCGACAGTTCGACGCCGCTGGAGTTCTCGATCGCCGAAATCGGCGAGAGTTCCCGGAGACACCGACAGCCGGAGTTCGCTTGGGGTCCTCCGACACGAACGAGAAAACGGCCGCGTGCCAAGAAGTCATCCAGATCGTACGGGAATGGAATGGTGTCCGTTCGGCGGTTCGGTTTCGCGAAGGGAAAATACTTGCACCGCTCGCCTTTACCGGGAGCTATGATGCCCCGTTCATCGGCTGCGTGCCGTTTTCGGGGTTCGCCCAGACAGCCATCGACCTCGAGTTCGACCAGCAGAACCAGCGATTGATCGCCCGCGCCCGTGTGTTGAATGTCTCTCTGAATGGAACGGGCGGCGTGGGCGGCGGGCCTGATCGCCAAGATGATCCAAGGCTCCATCGACAAGAAGATCAATCCGATGGAACTCGTCCAGCTCGAAAAACTTTCCTTTATGCTCCCGGTCCAGAAGGACACGAATATCAAAATGAAGGCGTCGGGCGTCCGGCACGAAGTCGTAAACGGGGCCGTGAACATCCACATCGCCTACGAATTCATCAAGGTTTAAGCGGTCGTTGGGCACCTGCCTGAAACCTACCATCCCGTTAGTTTGCAGACGAAATCGTGCCCGTAGACGGGCATTTGAGCCTATTTTTTGCGCTAATTTTCGGTAATTTGTTTATTGGAATGGTTCTTGCCGTGTAATGACGTGGTCGGCTCTCCACGGCCGTACACAAGTGAAGGGGGAACCATGATCCAGAAATTTTTACGCAATTTGCTCGGCGTCGCGGCCGGAGCCGTGATGCTCGCCGGATCTGCCGGGGACGTTTCGGCGCAACGCGACCGCGGGCGCGACCGAAGCAGTGAGCGCCAGCAGGTCGAGAGGACCAAGGCCGGCGAACGGGAAAAACGCACTCCGGTCCGACCGGAAAGGTCCGCATCGCCGAACCAAGGCCGGGTTCGCCAACAGCCGGCCCAGCCCCAGCGCGTCATCACGCCGCCCGTCCGGCAGTCGCCGCCTGTTCGGCAAGCTCCGCAAGTCAGACAGCAGACGCCTATTCGACAGGAGCCGAACAGGGTGCTTCAGAACAAGCAGCAGGAAGTAGAGCAACGCCGCCAGCGGGAACTGCAGATCAGACAGCAGCAGCAGAATCAAATAAGGCAGAACCAGATCAGGCAGCAACAGCAAAACCAGATAAGGCAGAACCAGATCAGGCAGCAGCAACAGAATCAGATCCGGCAGAATCAGATCAGACAGAACCAGATCCGGCAAAACCAGATCCAACAGGATAAGATCAGGCAGCAGCAGGTGCGCGGGCCGGTCAGGTCAGCACCGGTTGTTAGCAACCCGGTCCGGATCACGCGGCAGCAACAGCAGCAGATCCGCCAGCAGCGGCTGAACCAATACGATCGACGCTGGCAGAACTGGCAGAATATCCAGGCCCAGCGGCAGAGGCAGCTTCAGCAGCAGAGGAGGCGAGCATATCTCGAATATCAGCGCCGATACTGGGACCGGATCCGCCTTGACCGGATAAGGCTACAGCAGGCACGCTACTACAACAACCTCTTTAACAACTATCGCTACTATCGCGGCGGGCAGTATTACTACACCAGCCAGTACGGAGCGCAGATGCTTCGCGACGCGATAAACGCGGGTTACGAAGAGGGCTTTAGAGCAGGGCGTGCAGACCGGCAGGACGGTTGGGGCTATAACCCGACCATGTCCTACGGCTATCAGGACGCGAGTTTCGGTTACGACAGCTATTACGTCGATCTGAGCGAGTACAATTACTACTTCCGTGAAGGCTTCAGGCGCGGTTACGAGGACGGCTATTACGGCCGTTACCAATACGGCAACTATTCGAACGGCAAGTACCAGATCATCGGTTCGATAATCGGAGCGATCATCGATCTCGTACGGTTCTAGACCGTATCGACGATTCGCTAAAACGGTCCGCCGCGGGGAAATTCCTGCAGCGGGCCGTTATTTTTTTGCAAGTACGGCAATACTGCTTCCCATCCGCCTGATCGGCGGGATAAGGGAGGCGACCGCGTCATCGCCTTTACCTAAGTACCAGGGCAGAGCCTTCGGCACCTTTAAGCCGAGTTTCTCCAACGCGATCAGCGGATATCGGGTCACCGCACCGTGATGGATGATCCGGACCTCGGAGAAAGGCCGCCATGAAGGTGCCAAGCGCCTGGCATCGAGCGGCCGGCAGTAAGCGTCTTCCCGTTTTCCCATTATCTTCGTCCCGAGGCCGTAGAGAGGAGCCCGCCACGGTTCGGCGGCCGCGAATCTGCCGCCGTCCCTCAAGACCCTCGCTGCTTTCCCGGCAAAGCCGCCTCGGTCAGCATATGGTGCAGCCGCCGCCGGAAAGATGCCATCGAAAAAATTGTCGCCGAACGGCAATTCCTCCGCGATTGCGACGACAGAACGGAATCGATCGCCGAAGCCCGCTGATTCGGCCAAAACCTTCGCGAACAACGCCTCGCCGGCCATCGGCGTAGCGAGCCAGACCTCTTCGGCGCCGGCCATTGCAAACTTTAACGCATGCGTTCCGGAACCGCCAAGCTGCAGCAGCTTTTTGCCCCTGACCGGCGAAAGAAACTCGTATGAGTCCCACTGTGCGGCCAGGTCGTGGACCGCATCGATCCAACGTGCCCCAGGCCGGGGAAAGATCCGCTTTTCATCGTCAGTTGCAGCCATTTCGGTGGGCAGGACAGAAATGGCCCCGTGGTTCTGCACCATCTCGACCGACTTCTCCGCACGGGCATTGTAGAAGTCCATTTCTTCATATGCTTCGGCAAATCGCGGGTCGGTAAGGTCAAAAATAAGTTCTTTCCCAACGGGTGCCAGAATCTCGGGTGCAAGCAGGATGGGTATGTCATCAATGACAGGAAATGCGGCCGCGAGGTCTGCACGAAGCATGACGGTATCCGTGACGCCGGCGGCTTTCGACATTCCGCCGCGGGCGTTCTCGAGATCGGGACGCGCGTACAGACGGCCGCCGATCTGCCCCTCGGCCTCGCTCTTGGACACTTTGGTTCGAGCGGGAGTTTTGTAACAGGGCAAAAAAGGCCTGCGGATGTTTCCTGGATCGAACGTCCCAAGTCACTCATTCTATTTGGTGCGTAAGGCGGTCCCTCGGGTGGGGCGGCGTTATTTGTACATTGTAAACGCCTTTATTATCCTCTTCACAATGGCTTTACCGCTCGTTGCGATCATCGGACGCCCGAATGTCGGGAAATCGACCCTGTTCAATCGGCTGACAGGGACGCGGCGGTCCATTGTCGGCGATGAGCCGGGCATTACGCGCGACCGGATCTTCGGCGAGGTCGAGTGGCGCGCACGCACCTTTGAGCTTGTCGATACCGGCGGCATTGTCCCCGACGACGAAGCGATCATCCCTGCGAATATCTTTAAGCAGGCAGGCTTTGCCATCGAAAAGGCCCAGGCCGTCATTTGGGTGGTCGATGCACGCGCCGGTGCGACGCCGCTTGATGAAGAGATCTTCGGCTTTCTCCGTAACATCGGCAAGCCGGTGATCATCGCAGCGAATAAATCGGAGCAGCGGAAGATCGAAGAAGAGGCCGCCGAATTCTATCGTTTCGGATTTGAAATGGTCCCGCTCTCGGCTGAACACGGCACGTCGGTCGGCGACCTTCTCGACAAGGTCTTCGAGCACCTTTCCTTTGAAGAGGACACCGGCCGGAACGAAGAAAGGGAGATCAAGCTGGCGATAATCGGACGGCCGAATGTAGGTAAGTCCTCTATTCTCAACGCCCTTTTGGGCGAAGAACGCGTGATCGTGTCGCCGATCGCTGGAACGACTCGGGACGCGATCGATACAGCATTCGAAGCGGACGGCCACAAGTTCGTGCTGATCGACACGGCCGGTATCAGGCGGAAAGGCAAGACGACCGAGATGGCGGAGAAGCTTTCAGTGGTGATGGCCAGGAAGGCACTCGAGCGTGCGGATGTGGCGGTACTAGTGGTCGATGCGGTCGAAGGGGTCGCTAATCTCGATGCGAGCATCGCCGGATACGCGGTAGAATCGGGCTGTTCCGTTATCATTGCGGTGAATAAATGGGACGCCGTCGAGGAAAAAGAGACGAACACGATCTATGAATTTGAAAGAACGGTCCGGCGGCAGATGAAATTTCTTGATTGGGCACCGCTGGTTTCAATGTCGGCCCTTACCGGACAACGAGTGTCGAAGTTGCTCTCCATGGCCGTCAAGGCGAACGAGGCCAGAAACTTCAGAGTGCCGACATCGCAGTTGAACAAGTTTTTCGAGGAAGCCATAGACCAGCCAAAGGGCGGCACCGCCCCGGCCGCTGCGAAGGGAGGCATTTCGCGGCTCAAGGTCCAATACATTACCCAGGGCGGCCTGCGGCCCCCGCTGTTTGTTCTGTTTACGTCGGGCGGAAGTAAGGCAGGGCTGCATTTTTCGTACATTCGGTACGTCGAGAACCGGCTCCGCGACGCGTTCGGCTTTTTTGCGACGCCGATCCGGCTAAAGGAACGGCATAAGGTGCGTGCGGCCAAAGCCTGAAGGGCCCGAAAACTGACAGGTCACAAATGGAGATCCTGCTCCTAATCATTCGATTGGTTTTTTTCGCGGTCTTCGCGGTCTCGGCGATCACGAAGTTCCTGGACCGTCCGGGAACCAGACAGCGGTCCGGGAGTTCGGCGTGCCTGAAAGCTCGTGCAAGCGGCCGGCCACGTCCTTCTCCCGGCCGAGATAGCCATCGCTGTCAGTTTGCTATTGGTATGGTCGCTCAGGATCGGGGCGGTGGCCGCGCTGGTCCTTTTGATCGTGTTTTCCAGCGCGATGCTCTGGCAGCTTTGGCAGGGGCGTGCCCCGGATTGCCATTGCTTCGGCCAGCTCCACAGCGAACCGGTCGGTGCCAAAAGCCTTTTGAGAAATGCCGTTCTGATCATACTTGCGGCGGCCGTTGTATTCGGCAGTACCGGAGCGGAAGGGGCAGACCTGTTCGACAACGGTTTGGGAACCGATCACGCAACAAAACGACCTTCGCAAAACGGCTGGACTTTGCTGGAAATGACGTCGGGACAGGGCGGACCGGTCGAGAGGAACGATGCGGGCGATCCTTCGGACGGGCTTCCGATCGGGGCTCCGCTGCCCGATTTCGCCATACCGGGCCTCGACGGGCGGGTGGTCCAGTTCGAACATTTGATCGCGGACGACAAGCCGTTTCTCTTCCTTTTTGTCGGGGCCGAGTGCGCCCCGTGTGAGCAGCTTATCCCTGAGATGCGGGAGTGGCTCCGGGACCTCGGTGAAAAGGTCCGTTTTATCATCGTCTCGCATGGAGATATCTCGGTCAACGCTAGAAAGTTCGGTGACCTCGGTGTTCCGGTCCTTATCGAGAGAAGCCGTGAGTTTGCGAATTCTGTCCACGCGAAGTGGACGCCGAGCGTGCTTTTCGTCGATAAAGAGGGAAATATCGCGAGCCATCTTGCCGCCGGTGATGTTGCGATCCGCCGCTTGATCGAAAAGATGAAGCTCAAGGACCTAAACGCGAAATTTGTCTATTTTCTTGGCCTGACCGGACAGAAACGTCCGGACATCGGGACCGAGGTCCCCGAGTTTGCAGTCAGCCGACCTTTCGGGCACCAAATTACAAAGGCGGACCTTGTCTGCCGGCGAACGCTTGCCGCGTTCATCAGCACGACTTGCGGCCACTGTTCCCGGTTGGTGGACGAAATTCGGGAGTGGGAGAACCGCGGCGGGGACAACGGCCTTGGGATGATCGTTTTTAGCGATGGAAGTAAGGCGGACGGCAGGGACTTCGAACTAAACGCTCGTCTGATCGTCGATAAGGATTATAAACTGGCCGCGAAACTCGGCATGCGGGGCGTCCCGTCCGCCGTTTTGATCGACGAAGCCGGCGTGATAGTGACAGAGGCCGCGATCGGTCCCGAAAATATCTGGTCTTTGATCGGGGGCAGGCCCGAATGACGGCCGGCAGGGCAAGACAGGCATTTCCTTACAGAATGGACGAAGCGATCAACTGGGAGGTCGAGGCCCGCGACGGCGGGGCTCGGGCAGGCGTGATCCGTACTCGCAGGTCGGTGATCGAGACGCCGGTCTTTATGCCTGTCGGCACGCAGGGCGCGATGAAAGGCGTTAGGTTCGAGTGGCTCGAGCAGGAAATGGACGCCCGGATCATCCTCGGGAATACCTATCATCTTTTTCTCCGTCCGGGCGTCGGTGTGATCCGGCAGTTGGGCGGGCTTCACCGGTTCTCATCCTGGGACCGGGCGATCCTGACGGATTCGGGCGGTTTCCAGGTCTTTTCGCTCACCGAACTCAGAAAACTAACCGAAGACGGTGTCGAGTTTCGCTCCCATATCGACGGGAGCAAGCAGTTCCTTTCGCCGGAAGTCTCGATGGAAGTACAGGCGGCGCTCGGATCGGAGATCGTGATGGCTTTCGACGAATGCCCGCCGGGCGACGCCGGTTTTGACGCGACAAGGAAAAGCCTCGAATTGACCGCGCGGTGGGCGAAGCGGTCGAAACGCATTTGACGGCACTATGAGGGGCCTGATGGCAGGTTGAGAGCGCTTGCGACCGGGGCCCTACCGTCACCAACGAGGAAAATGCAAGGACAGGGAGCCATGAAGGCGTCCGGAACACGCAGATCTTTCCGGCCGTCAGGCTCTGTTCGGGATAATCCAGGGTGCGGGGCACCACCAACTAAGAAAGGAAAGCCTTGAGCGAACGGTCGAGATCGGATTCGACGGCTACGCGATCGGGGGCCTAAGCGTGGGCGAGGAAAAGAGCGTTATGTACGGCGTTCTGGAATTTATTACGCCGATGATGCCGGCCGAGCGGCCGCGTTATTTGATGGGTGTCGGGACACCTGAGGACCTGATAGAGGCGGTCGGCCGCGGCATAGATATGTTCGATTGCGTGATGCCGACGCGAAACGGCCGGACCGGCGGCGTCTTTACTTCGAGGGGAAAGCTCAATATCCGCAATGCCAGATTCACTTTGGACGAAGGCCCTTTGGATCCCGAATGCGGGTGCTCCGTTTGCCGTAGATACTCGCGTGCATACCTGCGGCATCTATACATGGCGGGTGAAATGAACGCCGCCACGCTGATCTCCCATCACAACCTTACTTTCTACCTTGACAGCATGCGGAGGGTTAGGCAATCTATCAAATCCGGCTCCTTCGCTCGATTCCGAAAAGAATACCTAGACAAATTGCGGGAAAACGAAGATCAAGACGGTTGATATACTGAAATTGAGCGTATACTATTGAGTTTTGTTTTTTTGACGAGAGTATAGATGAATACATTTCTATTGTTTTTTCAGGACGCCGGAGGGGCAAGTCTGCTTTGGACGCTGCTCCCTTTCGTTTTTATTTTTGGAATCTTCTACTTTCTCGTCATTTTGCCTCAGAAGAGACAAAAGCAGCAGCTCCAGGAAATGATCACCCAGTTGAAGATCAACGATCAGGTCGTTACCAACGGCGGCGTGATCGGGAAGATCAAGGAGATCAAGGAGACAAGCTTCATTATCCAGAGCGCGGAGAAATCGTTTCTTGAGATCGGAAAAAGTGCCGTCGTCGGTAAAAAGGCGGATTAGTTCGGGTCCGCAGACCCTTTGCTGCCGTCTACCGTTGGGGCGAGTTGCCTATCAGGGCGACAAGCGTTCGAGTTTCGCATCATAGCAGTTATGAAAAACCGGAATCTTAAGGTCAGGGCAATAATTATCTTTGCAGTAACCCTGGTGGGGATCTATCTGGTGATAGGGCCACGCCGAATGCTCACAAAACAGGATCTGACCTGGACTGGCATCAAGCAGAACCTGGAGCAGAACATCAACCTTGGCCTCGACCTCAAGGGCGGCTCCCACCTGGTGATGAAGGTCAAGACCGATGAGTACCTAAAAGTCCTGACCGAGAACAATGCGAACGCCGCGTTGACCGCGGCCCAGGAGGCGAATGTTAACGTCGCCGCTAATAATGTGGTCACGGCGGACGGCACCTATTCGATCGAATTGGTTCCCGAGGACGCGAACAATCTTCCGAACCTGATCGAAGCGGTTAAGCGTAACGTCGATCTCGTCAATTGGAACGAATCGAGCGGCGGCAATTCGGTCACGTGGAGCCTGCCGTCGAATATGCAGACGCTCCTTAAGAACCAGGCGGTCGAGCAGGCCTTGAAGATCATCGACAGCCGCATCAACGCATTCGGCGTGAAAGAACCGACGCTGCAGCGGCACGGCGCCGAATCTTCGGGCCAGATCCTGCTCCAGATGCCCGGCGTCGACGACCCGGAGCGCGTTAAAAAGCTCTTGAACGCAGACTCGAACCTTCAGCTGATGAAGGTCGTGAGCCCGCCGAGCCCGGCCCCGGTCAAGACCTATCCCACCGAGGATGCCGCGCGGCAGTCGGTTGGCGGAGCGCTCCCCCCGAATCGGAAGGTTTACGAGTACATCGAACGTGATGACCGCCTTGGCGCGGTGACGCCTGAAACTGAGCGGCCGAAGCAGTATGTCGTTGTGGAGTATCCGGCCGTCGTGGACGGAAGCGAGCTGCGTGATGCGAGCGCGGTTTCCCGCACGGGCACCGAGGGTGACTATCAGATCGCGTTCTCGCTCAAACCGGCCGGCGCAGATAAGTTTGGCCAGTGGACGAGCGAGAACCTGAATAATTACATGGCCGTCGTCCTTAACGATCAGGTCAAATCGGTCGCATACATCAAGAGCCGGATCGATGACCGCGGAGAGATCTCGGGGCGGTTTACGAAGGCGGCCGCGGACGACCTGGCATTGACGCTCAGGTCCGGCGCCCTTCCGGCGAAGATCGAGTATCAGGAAGAGCGGACCGTCGGCCCGAGCCTCGGAGCCGATTCGATCCGTGCGGGGGTTACGGCCTCGCTTGCAGGCCTCGCATTCGTGGTGCTCTTCATGCTCTTTTACTATAGGGGTTCCGGGATCAACGCGGTCATCGCTCTGATCCTGAACATGATCCTTACCCTGGCGGCCCTGATCGTGCTTGACTCGACGCTGACGCTGCCCGGGATCGCGGGACTTATCCTCGGCATCGGTATGGCCGTCGACTCGAACGTGCTGATCTTTGAACGAATGCGCGAAGAGCTTCGGGCCGGCAGGGAGGTCATAAAGGCCGTCGATATCGGATTCGACAGGGCGTTCATTACGATCATCGACACGCACGTGACGACTATAATCGCCGCGATCATCCTTTATCTTTACGGGTCGGGGCCGATCAGGGGATTTGCCGTGACGCTGACGCTCGGGCTGCTGATCAACCTGTTCTCGGCGGTTTTCGTTTCGCGAACGATCTTCCTCTGGCTGATCCAGCGGAATCCGCAACTGAAGAAATTAAGTATTTGAGGATTTGCGATTTCAGATTTTCGCTTTGCGAATGAAAGGAGTTCGCAGATCGCAAATTACAGATCGAAATTAAAAAGAATGTTTCAAATTCTTCCTAACATCAATGTCGACTGGATGGGATGGCGCAAGCCGCTTGTCGCGGTTTCGATCATCGTGCTCCTGGCGGGGCTTATTTCCGCATTGGCCCGGCAGGCAACACCGGGCGGGACCGATGCGTTCAACCTCGGGGTCGATTTCCAGGGCGGGACGGTGATCACCGCAAAGTTCAAGGAAAAGCCGGCGGCCGACGAGATCAGGGCGGCGTTGAACGAGATCGGGATCACGGAACCGATCATCCAGGATTCACTTGATAAACAGGACGAGGTCCTGATCAAGGTGCCGCTTATCGAAGGAGCGGAAACCGAAGCGGCGCCGGGAGCCGAAGGCAGCGAAGCAGTTTCGGCTACCCAGGTCGAACTGGGTCGTGAGAATGTGAAACGCGCGCTGGACAAATTTGGCAAAGAGGCCGATCCGACCCTTGCTCTTCCGGACGATCCGAACGCGGCATACAAGATCGTTGGAACCGATTCTGTGGGGCCGGTAGCCGGTGCCCAGTTGAGGACGCAGGCGATCCAGGCGACGCTTCTCGGGATGGTCGGTATCCTCTTGTTCATCGCGTTCAGGTATGACTGGACCTATGCTGCGGGCGCTGTCATCGCCGTTTTTCACGACGTGCTTGTGACGCTCGCCTTCTTTTCGGTATTTCAGTGGGAGATCAGCCTTACGGTCCTGGCGGCGCTTCTGACGCTGGTCGGCTTCTCTGTGAACGACTCGATCGTCATCTTTGACCGGATCCGGGAGAACGTGACGCTTCGCCGTGACGAGCCCATCTACAAACTGACGAACGATTCGATCAACCAGACGATGTCGCGGACCATCGTGACGAACGGACTTGTTTTCCTGGCGGTGCTGGCGCTCGTCCTTTTCGGCGGCGAAGTGCTTCGCGGATTCTCGCTCGCCCTGTTCGTCGGTGCGATCACCGGCACTTATTCGACCATCGCGATCGCCAGCCCGATCGCCATCTGGTGGCAGAGCAAACTCGGCGCAGGCCAGATGAAGGAAGTGACGATCGATAAGCCGACGGAGAAGCTGGCATCGGCGTCGCGGCGTTCGGTTACGCGTCGGCCGGTCACGCGTTGACGGGCAGCCCGACCGCCAGAGATCGCTCATTCAGGGCGGGTCGTTCATTCGGCCGCCCTGAAATTTATGCCGAATAGGGGCTTATTATTCTTGACTTTCGTTTTCTAAGTATTTAGACTGCTTCTCGTTGCTGGTCAATTAGATATTTCGTGTTTGCTTGTCACGTCGTGCGCTTCGGCTTCGACGGGGCCGTTGTGATTCTAGGTGTATCCGTTGCCGGCAAGGTTTTCATTTGCTCCGCACCAGGTACTCAATAGCTCACAATTCTGGAAGGTTGGATATCGGACGTAATAGTGCCGTTTCCGCTTGTTCCGGAAAGGCGACAACGTGCGAAATTGTTCTTATCATCCAATTGTTTGGATAAGGTTCGTGACCCTTGGCCTTGTTTGGCACCAGTAGAAAGGGAGGAAGTAACGATGTTGGATCAGTTAGTCGAATCAAAAAGCCATGCTGCCGAAGACTCTAAACGCGGCGGCCTTCTGCTTACGACTTTCGTGGTCATGGTGACGGTGCTGTTGAGCGCTTGGCTCTACAGCTTGTTTGCTAAAGATTACGCGATGGGAGGCGACGAGCTTTCGCTCGAAACGCTGGTTGCCCCGCCTGTGATCGAGGAAGCACCGGAACCGGAACCCGAAAAGCAGCCTGAAAAGCAGAAAGACCCGAACGTCGATATCCGGAAGGAGATCATCGCGTCGATGACCGAAACTCCGCCGAAACCGCCGGACACGATCAGCACGGTCAAGAATACGGTAAAGGAGCGTGACCCGAACCGGTTCACCGTTAAGGGCGACCGGGATTACTCGGCAGTGAATGCTCCGCCGCCCGATTATAAAGGGCCGGTGAATACAAGCGGAACAGGAAGCGACACGGGAGCCCCCGGCGGCGGCGGCGATCGTGAAGCCGCTCCGCCTCCTCCGCCTCCTCCGCCAAAGAAAGAGCCCCCGAAGATGATCTCAGGTGGCGTTCTTAACGGTAAGGCGACCAGTCTGCCCAAGCCGCCGTACCCGCCGGCCGCACGTGCGGTCAGAGCGAGCGGTGCGGTCAGCGTGCAGGTCGTGATCAGCGAGACAGGAAGCGTTATTTCGGCTTCGGCCGTCAGCGGACACCCGCTGCTCAGGCCCGCAGCCGTCCAGGCCGCACGCGGGGCACGGTTCAGCCCGACCCTTCTGTCCGGCCAGCCGGTGAAAGTTTCAGGCGTGATCACTTATAACTTTGTCCCGTAACTCGGGGCTAACGGGTACGAGAGGCGGCCTGGAAGGCCGTCTCTCGGTTCGTAAAAAACGCAATCATAAAAATCTTTTGACTTCTTTGGAGGAAAAACCATGACTTTTTTAGCAAGCCTTATCGGCTCGGATCTGCTCGGATCTTTCATGATCCTTGCCGCAGAGGGCACGAAGATCTCGTTCGGTATCTATGATATCGCGAAGAGTTTGACGATACCGGGCTGGATCGTTATCGGAGTTCTGCTCATCCAGTCGGTGTATCTGATCGCCGTCGGGATCGAAAGGTACCTGACCTATAACAAGGCAAAACAGCAGTCCCGCCAGTATGCCCCGAAGGTCGCGATGGCCCTGAAGAACAGCAACATCGACGAAGCCATCAACATCAGTGACCGTCACAAAGATTCGCATTTGGCTATGGTGGTCTCCTCCGGCCTCAAAGAGTTCGCGGCCCATCAAGGAACAACCGAGATCTCGGCCGACGAGATGGAAGCGTCAAAGCGTGCTCTTGACCGGGCGATCGCCGTCAAAACGGCTGAGCTGAAGCGCGGACTGGCCGGATTGGCCACGGTCGGATCGACCGCCCCGTTCGTCGGACTGTTCGGAACCGTTGTGGGCATCATCGGCGCCTTCGTCGCCCTTGCTCAGGCCGAGAGTGCCGGTATAGGCGCCGTCGGTGCCGCCATCGCCGAGGCCCTGGTCGCTACCGCTTTCGGTATCGGCGTGGCCGTTCCCGCCGTGTGGCTTTTCAACTATTTCACCAACAAGGTGACGAGCTTCGGTGTGGAAATGGAAAACTCCGCTTCCGAGCTGGTCGATTACTTCCTTAAGCAGCGGACCAAGGCCTTGAAGGGCTAAAACACGCTTTGCCTGGAGTTTTAGGTTAAGGAGAGAACAACCATGGGAGCACAGATCGGCGGGACCGATGAATATAATTCGGAGATCAACGTCACACCGATGGTGGACGTGATGCTCGTGTTGCTGATCATCTTCATGATCGTGACACCCCTGCTTCAGCAGGGCGTGACCGTTAACCTGCCGCGTGACATGATCACGCCGGACGAAGACGCAGAGATAACCAAGGACACCTCAGTCGTGATCTCGATCCCGGACAATAATAATTTCTACGTCGGCAAGGACCCTTTCCCGATCAGCGGATTGGCTGAAAAGATCCAGACGATGATGAAAGACAAGGCTCCGGATAAGCGGATCGTTTATATCAAGAGCGGCGTTGACGTTGAGTACGGCACGGTCGTCGAAGCGATCGATGTCATTCGAAAGCAGGACATCGACAAGATCGGGCTGGTTGCCGATAAGAAAAAGGGTGGCGGCGGAGAGGCGGCACAGTAGCCTCCCTGCCCCCACCGGCCAGACCACTTCGCATTTTCAGGGAGTATTTGAACTATGGGAATGTCATCAGGCGGCTCCAAGGATGGAGCAGTACCCCACATCAATGTAACGCCGTTGATCGACGTCTTGCTCGTGCTATTGATCATCTTTATGGTCATCACGCCGGTCAAACCAAGCAGATTCGAGGCTAAGGTCCCGGCCGAGCCGAAGAACCAGCAGAATCTTGAGGTTAAGCCGAATCCGTTGACCCTGGTCGTCGCCATCAATAAAGAAACGAAGGGCGTGACCTTGAACAACGAACCGGCCGGCGATGTAAGCGATGCTTCGGCCCTGACGGCCAAGCTGGACGAGATCTTTAAGGCCCGTGAGAATAACGGCGTGTTCCGCGAAGGCACTAATGAAGTGGAAAAGACCATCTTCATAAAGTCGCCGACGTCCGTAAGGTATGGGGACGTCGTTCGCGTGATCGATGCCGCCAAACTGGCCGGTGCTTCGCCGATCGGGCTTCAAATTGACGATCTGACAGAATAAATACGCCCGCATCGCGCCTTGGCAGTGTGCGGATGCCGTACAGCCATCGGTCCGGGTTCATATGGAGTCGAAAAAATGAGATCTTCTCGTTTAGGGATATTTGTACTACTTTTACTTACCGTCTTTCTGACGGCAAATTGCAGTTATTTCAATCGGATCCTCTCGAGAAAGAACCTCGTGGACGGCTCGATGGCGTACAAAGAGCGTAAGTTCGAGGTCGCCGAGGACCTCTTCAGAAGGGCTGCGGCCCGCGATCCGGAAGGGGCAACGGAAGAAGGCAAGATAGCCCAGGTATTTCTGGCCAGGACGCTTCACTCCCGATATATCGGAAATCGTCAGGACACCTCACTTGCGGAACAAGCGATAGCCGAGTACCGAAAGGCACTTGCATTGAACAAGAACGACCAAAGCTCTTACAAGGCGATCGCCGGTTTGCTTGAAAACCTCCAGCGAACCGACGAATGGAAGCAATGGGTGACCGACCGCGCCAATGATGGTTCGATCGATCCGGAATACCGGGCTGAAGCCCTGACGTCTCTCGCGGCAAAGCAGAACACCTGCGCCAATGAGGTTTCGGACACGCCTGCGACGAAGAAGACGGTCCAGCGAGACGGCAAGGAAGTCTATCAGTACTCCAAGCCGGAGAATGAGGCGGACTTCCAGCGGATGAAGGCGTGCGTCGAAGAAGGTAACCGGCTCATCGAACAAGCCGTCGCTCTTGAGAACGACACGGTCAAAAACCTCGCGAGCATCGACCCCAAGGCGTTGACCGATGAACAGCTGCGGCAGAACCTGAACGCTCTTAAACCGTTCGAGTCGGCCCGTTCCTATCGGGCGAGCCTCCTTATCCAGGCGTCGAGATTGGCCGAGATGGAAGGGCGAAATGAAGACAGAGACCGGCTAAAGACCCAGTCCGATCAGGCTAAGGAAGCGTTCACCGCGTTGAGCAATAAGACGAAGGACATCCAGTCCGAGATCGATGCGCGCACCGCCGCCGCCGAAGCGGCCGCGAACGCAAACGCCAACGGGGCCGCGGCTCCGGCCCGATAGCGGGTCGATCACATTTAGAGTGTTTATGGGCGATGCTCCTTTCTATTTAAGGAGCATCGCCTTTTCCGCACTCGGGAGGCGTTCGGCTCAATTAAATCTGGAATTAAAGCCGCGACAAACGCTACAATAAATGAAGTGATGAAATGATCAGGATCGAAGATGTGATCGCAAAAGTCGAGGTGAACCGCCCGTCGCCGGATATTGACCTGATCAGGCGGGCTTATCTTTTCTCGGCGCTCCATCATCGCGGGCAGAAGCGGGCCTCGGGCGAGCCGTACCTCGTCCATCCGCTCGAGGTGGCCGACATTCTCGCCGACATGCGGCTAGACGAGGTCAGCGTCGCGACCGGACTGCTCCACGATGTGGTGGAGGATACACTTGTCGATCTCGACACCATCAAATCTTATTTTGGCGATGAGATAACGAGCCTTGTCGACGGCCTGACGAAGATCGCTCACATCAGTAATCTATCCAAGGAGAAACAGCAGGCCGAGAACGTCCGGAAGATGGTCCTTGCGATGATCACGGACGTCCGGGTCGTTCTGATCAAACTGGCCGACCGGCTTCACAATATGCGGACGATGAAGTTTCTCAAACCGGAGAAACGGGCCCGCATTTCACAGGAAACCCTCGACATCTACGCCCCGATCGCTCACCGGCTTGGAATGGGTAAGCTTCGGAGTGAGCTTGAAGACCTCGCATTCCAGAATCTGCATCCGGATGAGTATAAACGGCTGGCCAAAGAGGTAGATGCGCGGAGGCCCGAGCTCGAGGCAACGCTGGATAAGATCCAGGCCACCATCCGGGCAAGATTGACCGAGAACGACGTCCCGTTCGTCGCCGTCGAAGGGAGGGTCAAGCGGCTTTACTCACTCTGGAAGAAACTAAAGCGTCAGAAGATCACGATGGAACAGGTCTATGACCTGATCGCGGCCCGGATCATCACGCCCAACGAGCGAAAATATTGCTACCTGACCCTCAGCGTGATCCATGACACGTGGACCCCCGTTCCCGAACGTTTCAAGGATTGGATCGCCATTCCGCGGGATAACCTTTATCAATCGCTTCACACCTCGGTCGTCGGCGACGGCGGCCAGGCGTTCGAGGTCCAGATACGTACCGAGGAGATGCATCAGGTCGCCGAAGAAGGCGTTGCGGCCCATTGGAAATACAAGGAGAAAAAGCTCGGGTCGCATGAGCACGACGAAAGCCTCGACGAGCTGAGAAAGACCGTCGAAAAGCTTCTGCTGCCCCTCGTCGAGGACAATCAGGGCGACGACGATTCCGAGAACTTCGTTGAATCTTTGAAGCTGGACCTGTTTCCGAAGGACGTATACGCCTTTACGCCGATGGGTAAGGTGATCCAGCTGCCCCGCGGAGCGTCACCGATCGATTTCGCCTATGCGATCCACTCCGAGGTCGGCGATTCATGCACCGGGGCGAAGATAAACGGCCGGATCGTGCCGCTTAAGACGGAATTGCAGAACGGCAACGTGGTCGAGATCCTGACGACGACGAACTCGAAACCGTCGCGGGACTGGCTGAACCACGTCGTTACGGCAAAGGCCCGCAACCGCATCCGCCATTGGATCTCGCAGCAGCAGCGGATCGACTCGATCGAGCTCGGACGAAAGCTCCTCGAAAAGGAGTCCGACCGATTTCGCGTTTCGGCCAAAAAGCTGATAAACGACGAGACGGAAATGAAGCGCATCGCCAACGAATACGGCCTCGGGCGGCCGGAGGACCTTCTCGCGTCGATCGGATACGGAAAGACGCTGCCGCGAAACGTTTTATCAAAGTTCCTCGGGGCCGAAAAGTTCGCTGAGCTCGACCCCGAAGGGCGAAAAGAAACGCGGATCGAGAGCGGAATGAAGGCGGTCAAGAAGTTCATCGGGCTTGGCGAGGACGCGATCGTCGTCAAGGGTGTCGACAACTTCCTGACAACGCGGGCCCGCTGCTGCAATCCGCTTCGCGGCGAGGACATAGTCGGTTATATCTCGCTGGGTAAAGGGATCGTCGTCCATAACAAGCGGTGCAAGAACGTCGCCCAGTTGATGATCAACAAGGACCGTATCGTCGACGTCGAATGGGCGAAGAGCGATCAAAAAGAGATCCAGTCCGTACGGCTGCTTGCGACGACCGAGAACCGAACGGGAATGCTCGCCGGCATTACCAACGCGATCGCCGAGATCAAGACCGGTATCCGTGATGCGCGGGCGAATGTTTCACGCGACGATCGCGGCCTGATCGAGGTCACGGTCGAAGTTTTTGATAAGAAACACCTCGATAAAGTTGTCGGTTCGATCGCTCAGGTCCCCGGCGTCATCGCCGTCGAACGCATCCACGCGTAGAAGTATCGTTCATTCTATCCCGTCCAAACTGAAAATGCCCGTTCGGCAAACGCCGCCCCATGCCCGCCGCTCTTTCTCAGCGGCTTTTATTTTTGGGCCTCTTCTGTTATCATTTGCCTTTTGTTTATCGGCACGAAAAGGAAAAAGGATCAATGACGGAAGTAATTTCGACCGACAAGGCACCGGGGGCGATAGGGCCCTATTCGCAGGCGATCAAGGCCGGGAACATGATCTTTTGTTCGGGGCAGATACCGATAGATCCGGCGACCGGCGAATTCGTCTCCGACGAGATCGCCGAGCAGACCGAACAGGTGTTCAAGAACCTGACCGCGGTGCTCGAGGCCGGCGGAGCATCGCTCGACAATGTCGTGAAGACCACGGTTTTTCTGGCCGACATGGGTGATTTTGCCGCGATGAACGAGGTGTATTCGCGTTATTTTGTCGCGAACAAGCCGGCTCGCGCGACGGTCCAGGCCGCGGGACTGCCGAAGAATGCAAGGGTCGAGATCGAGTGCGTCGCGGTTGTCTGATCGATCGCCAAGGCCGGACGGCCAACAGGTATTTGAACGAAATTGGAAGATCGGGGCTGCAGGGCCGGCAGAAAAAGAACGGCCAGGCCCCTTGTTCGGCGGCGGCCTGGCAACTATCTGATTGCTTGCTTTATCTAAGGATTTTACGCGGCCTTGACGATCTTGCCGGATTTGATACACCGGGTGCAGGCCTTGATCCTGCCGTTCGCACCGGAAGGCAGCTTTACGCGGACGGGCTGAAGATTCGGATTGAATCGCCGCCGCGTTTTATTGTTCGCATGGGAAACATTATTCCCGAATTGCGGCCCTTTGCCGCATATGTCGCACCTTTTTGCCATTGATGAAGGCCTCCTGATAGATCAAGTGAGGTTTTTTATAAAAGAATTTATTAAAAACTCAAAAACAGTTTTTATACCAGAGAAGTAAAGAAGAAGTCAAGCTATGATCGGATCCGATAAGGTCAAAGGAGTAGAGTCAAAAGTGAGTTCAATCAAGTTTCGGTCGCTGGCCGCGTGTGCGTCAGCGTTTCTTGTCCTTTTTATCGCATCGTGCACAGGCGACCCGGCCGGCCCGGCCGCGGGCCCGGGGGCGGCAGACCCGAACGAGGTGGCTGCCCGCGTGAACGGTAAGGATATCAAGCTGGAGGAGGTCGAGAAAGGCGTCAAGGCACAGGCACAGGGCGAGGAACTGAATTTTTCGCCGCTTGAGTTGGCATCGGCCCGTCTGACGGTCCTTCAACAGCTTATCCAGGCCGAGGTCATGTTCCAAAAAGCGGAGGCGGAACAATCCGTACCGACCGATGAAGAGGTGACGACCGAAATGAACAATCGCCGGACCGGCAGCGGCCTGTCGGCGGAGGAATTCGATCGTCAAATGAAAGAGGCCGGCGAAACCGAACAGACCTGGCGTCAGAATGTTAGAAAGGAACTTGCCCTGAAGAAATTGCAGGAAAAGATCACCGGCCGGGTCGTTTCTCCAAAAGACAAGGAGATCGAGGACTTTTATAACGGCAACAAGGAGCAGTTCAAGAACAAGCGCGGGGCTCAGCTTGCGGCGATCGTCATCGACCCTTCGAACAGCGGCCAGGGCGACCTCACCACGAACGAGGACCAGGCACGAGCCAAGGCGACCGAGGTCTACAACCGGACACAAGCGGGTGCGGATTTCGCAACGCTCGCTCGCGAGGCCAGCGAAGACCTCCAAACGCGTTCTCAGGGTGGCGATTGGCGTTACTTCACCGAGGACGAGATGAAGCAGACGATGGGGCCGCAGGTGACCGAACTTATCATGACCCGGATGCAGAACGGCCAGGTCGTCCCCGCCGCGATACCGCTCGAAGGCAAGATCCTGATCGTAAAGCTTCAGCGGAAGCAGGAACAGGATGAGGACCTGACGCTCGAGAGCCCGGGCGTACGCCAGCGTGTCAACGAACTTTTGGTCAATGCCCGAAAGAACCTTTTATGGCAGTCTTATTCCGCGGTCGCGATCAACGAGGCGAAGGTCGAGAATTTCCTTGCACGTAAGGTCGTCGAAAATCCGAATGACCTGAGCGGAGCAAGGCCAGGCCCGGCACCGCAGGCAAACACGAATGCGGCGTCGAACACGAGCGCGAACGCTAATTCGAATTCGGCGGCTAACGGCGGCACTAATTCGCCGGCCAATGCCAATTCGAACTCCGGAAACTCGACGGCTTCGAACTCGGCATCGAATGCGAATTCTAACCGGCCGGCGAACGCGAATAATTCCCGGTAACAGTGTGGCCTCCCGGGTTGTCGGCAAACCGCCGACGACGGGAAGGCCGTAACCTTGGTACCTTTGATCGAAGTCCCGCCCGGATCCGCAGGATCATCCGCCCTTGATGCGGTTCCTGAAATTCGGGCGGGATAGTTTTTGGCCGGACCGCCATCAACTTCTCATTCGTCGATGTTATTCAGGCTCTCAAACGTAAAGAAATCCTACGGAGGCCAAGAGGTTCTTCGAGGCCTTACCTTCCAGGTGAACCCGGGCGAAAAGGTCGGGCTGGTCGGGCGAAACGGTGCCGGCAAGACGACCGTCTTCCGACTTTTGACCGGCCAGGAGGGAGCCGACAGCGGCGAGGTCGTTTCCATCAACGGGCTTCGTCTCGGCCTCCTCGGCCAGCATGTGGATTTTGAGGCGGGCGAGTCTGTGCATACAGCCGCCCTTTCGGCTTTTCAGGAGATCCACGACATCGAGGCCGAGATGAGAGCCCTTGAAAAGCTGATGGAGACCGACCATTCGCAAGAGGTCCTCGACCGCTACGCGGACCTCCAGATCAAATTTGAACATGCGGACGGCTTCACCTACGCCGCACGCGCCGAAGCGATCCTGATCGGGCTCGGGTTTGCTCGCGAAAGCTGGCAGGATAACGCTGCGACTCTTTCCGGCGGCCAGAAGAACCGGCTAGGGATGGCACGGCTTCTTTTGTCGAACTCGGACGTGCTTTTGCTTGACGAGCCTACGAACCATCTGGATGTCGATGCGGTCGAATGGCTCGAAGAGTTTCTTTCGGAGATCGACAAAGCCTATGTGGTAATCAGCCACGACCGCTATTTCCTTGACCGGACCGCTTCGAGGATCATCGAGATCGAGAACGGAAAGGCGGTCGACTATAAGGGAAATTATTCAAAATACCTCGTCGAGCGCGAACTTCGCCGCGAGCAGCAGATGCGGGAGTACGAGAATCAGCAGTCGATGATCGCGAAGACCGAGGAGTTCATTCGCCGAAACCTCGAAGGGCAAAAAACGAAGCAGGCGAAATCGAGGCGAAACATGCTCGAGCGTATGGAACGCATCGATGCCGTCGCGGCCGAGAAAGCCGGCGGGAGCTTCGGGCTGAAAAAGGTCGAGCGGACCGGAAATAATGTCCTGACGGTCGATGAGCTGAGCATCGGTTACGGGACTAGGGTGCTCGCTTCGGGCATTCATTTTTCACTCCTTCGCGGCGAACGGCTTGGGATCATCGGGGCAAACGGTACGGGAAAAACCACACTTTTGAAGACCATCCTCGGCGACATCAGGGAATTGTCGGGCGAGGTCCGATGGGGAACGAAGGTCGATATCGGTTATTATTCGCAGACGCTGACCGATCTTCAGCCAAATTTCGAAGTGATCCAGGAACTGAGAAAGGTCGCTCCGCTCGCCGACAGCGGCGAACTTCGGTCGTTCCTCGCGAGGTTCCTTTTCTTTGGCGACGACGTATTCAAAATGGTCGGCGACCTATCGGGCGGCGAGAAGGGAAGACTGAGCCTTGCGAAGCTGATCTATTCCAGAAAGAACGTGCTGGTGCTCGACGAACCGACGAATCACCTCGACATCCCGGCCCGCGAGGCCCTCGAAGATGCCCTCGGCGAGTACGACGGGACGATCGTCACCGTCAGCCACGACCGATTCTTCCTCGACAAGATCGCAACTCAGATCCTTTCTTTCGAGCGGAACGGGTCGGTCCTTCACCTGAACGGAAACTACACCGAGTTTCACGATTGGAAAGCCGCACACGGGCGGGCCGGAACCGGGCTGAAGTCCAAATTAGAGGGCTCTAACGGATCGGGCAGCGAATCGATATCGGCCGTCGGCATCGAAGCCGGCGGAAACGACCGGGCCGCCGCCGAGCAAACGCCTGGCGAAAGCGCACGGTCGCGAACCCTTAGCAAAAACGAGCGAAAGCGTATCGACGACAGGATAGCCGCGATCGAGAAGCTGATCCCGAAATTGGAGGCCCGCACCGCCGAGATCGCCGCCGAAATGTCCAAGCCGGTGGTAGCGGCAGATTTTGCCAAATTGAAGTCACTCGCTGACGAACAGGCCGCGGTCGACGCCGAACTTGCAGCCCTGTTCGAAGAATGGGAAAAGCTGGCGGCGATGATCTAAAGACCGTGGGCTGCACAGATCGTCCACGCCGCCGCTTCCGGTCGATTGACATTCGGCCAAAACACACCAACAATCTGATTGTTCACAACATTAAGAATGGAGTTTCAGGCGGTACGGGTGCGCGTGGCTGCTGCCGTCTGGATGGAGATCGAAATACTATGGCGTTTCGCAAGCTGCTTCCCCTACTGATCTTGGTATCCCTGGCGGTCCCGTTCGCATCCGCACAATCGACTAAAAGGTCGTTGACCATCGACGACATTTTCCGGATCAAGAACGTCTCCGATCCGCAGCTTTCGCCTGACGGAGCGTGGATCGCATATGTCGTGTCCAGCGTCGATGTAAAGGCTGACCGTTCGAGTTCGGACATCTGGCTGGTGAGCTACGACGGCAATACACACCGGCAGATCACGTTCACTACGACCGAAAGCGAGAACCAGCCGCGTTGGAGCCCGGACGGCAAGTACCTTTCGTTTGTGTCGTCGCGGCCCGGCCAGAACCGCGGGAGCCAGATCTGGCTGCTCGACCGCCAGGGCGGCGAGGCTAGACAGATGACGGATTTCAAGGGCCGGCTGCAGGGCTATGAATGGTCGCCCGATTCCACGCGGCTGGCCTTGACCGTCGGCGACCCCGACCCCGACGCACCCGCCCCGGACACGCCGCCGTCGTCAGCAAGGCCGCCGAAGCCCATCGTCATCGACCGTTACCGTTTCAAACAGGACGGCCAGGGATATCTGCTTTCGAACCGCAAGAGCTACGTCTATTTGTACGACATTGCCGAGAAGAAGCTCGAACGGCTGACGAAAGGGAAGGCGGACGAGGGAAACCCCGTCTGGTCGCCGGACGGCACAAAGATCGCCTTCACCAGCAATCGGAAGGCCGATCCCGACCGCGAGCCGGGTTCGCAGATCTTTGTCGCGGACGCGAAGGCCGGGGCCGTCGAGAAGCAGGTCACGCCCGGCACAAGCCGCGGCGGACGCCCGGAATGGAGCCCCGACGGCAAAACGCTGCTCTTTTTGGAGGCGGACGAGCTTAAATTCGGCGCCTACAATATGAACCATCTGACGATGGTCGCCGCGGACGGGAGCTCGGCTCCGGTGCGCGTAAAGGCCGCTGAAGATCTGGACCGAGGCGTCTCGAACCCGCGATATTCGGCGGACGGCCGTTCGGTCTATTTCCTCGTCACTGACGACATGTCCGTTTATCCCGCTCGCGTCGATCTGGCGAGCGGGAAGCTGGACCGCCTGATGGCAGGGCCGGTCGTTATGTCTAATTGGGATCACGCCGGCGGCAAGGTCGTTCTGCTATCCGGCGGAAATAGCCAGGCGAACGAGGTCCACGCATTCGAGAACGGCGGCCTTCGCCAGCTATCCCGGCAGAACGACAAGCTGTTTGCCGAGATCAACTGGCCCGTCACCGAAGAGGTTCGGTTTACGAGCAAAGACGGCACCCCGGTCAGCGCGATGCTGACCTATCCGGTCGGTTATGTCCGGGGTACGAAAGTGCCTTTCCTGCTCCGGATACACGGCGGGCCGAACGGTCAGGACCAGAATTCTTTCAACACGGAACGTCAGTTCTTCGCGGCAAACGGCTATGCCGTTCTGGCGGTGAATTATCGCGGCAGCTCCGGCCGCGGCCAGAAATTCTCGCGGGCGATCTTTGCCAACTGGGGCCGGTTTGAGGTGATGGACCTTCATGCGGGCGTCGATCACGCCATCAAGATCGGCGTCGCCGATCCGGACAAGATGGGCGTCGGCGGGTGGAGCTACGGCGGCATCCTCACCGATTACCTGATCGCTAGCGACAACCGCTTCAAGGGTGCGACCAGCGGTGCGGGCACGGCCTTTACGGTCTCTTATTACGGCGTGGACCACTACATCACGCAGTACGACAACGAGATCGGGCCGCCCTGGGACCCGAAAGCCTGGGAGACGTATCAGAAACTGTCTTACCCGTTCCTGCACGCCGACCGCATAAAGACGCCGACGCTTTTCCTGGGCGGAGAGCGGGATTTTAACGTCCCGATCTCGGGCAGCGAGCAGATGTATCAGGCACTTCGCAGCCTGGGCGTCGAGACCCAGTTGATCATTTACCCGAACGAGAATCACGGCATCCAGCGGCCGAGTTACGTCCGCGACCGTTATGAGCGTTATCTCGCCTGGTACGACAAACACGTTCGCAAACTGCCGGTCGCGGCAAAACCGATGATCGCCAAATGGGAAGGCACGTGGAAGGGCGACTTGGTGAATCTTCCTGCAAAACCGGACGCCCCGAAGGTGGAGGTGACGATGGAGATCGGGCCTTTCCCGTCGGCCGACGGACAATGCACCACGTGGAAGACGACGTATTCCGAAACCGGCAAGGCAAACACCGTAAAGGATTACAAGCTTTGCCGAGGCACCGGCGTCAGCGATCTTTACATCGACGAGGGCGGCGGCGTCCGCATCCCGGTTCGCGTGATCGGCGACGCGATGGTGTCGACCTTCAAGTTCGACGACACGCTGCTTATCTCGACGATGCGGCTCCGCGGCGAGGTCCTCGAACACGAGATCCTGACCGCCGACGACAAACCGGCCGTCAAGGGCGTCACGACAATGGTCCCCAAAGGCACCCAACGCATCGAACTCCGCCGCGTGCCCTGAGGGTTGAGAATTATCGATTTGCAGGGTAGGAGTATACGAGATCAGCATCAGTTCCAGATATCGGTGGAACCGCTAAAAGTGTTCTTAATTGAAAACGAAGGACGTGTAGGTTAATAGTCCAAATTGCCGTTAGCTTTAGACACTGAGATCGTCGATTTGCATTCCGATCGGATCGGCTCCGGCGAGTTTAACGGCATCAATTACCTTGACGACATCGCCGTATTTCAAACTTTTCGAAGCCTTGACGAAAACCGTTGCTTCGATTTCGTTTGTAAATGGCTGAAAAACTCCGTTACTCGTCCGGTATTTGAAAATTTCAGTCAGTTTATCGGTCAAAGCGTCCGGATCGCTAACATTGCCCATTGGCTCATTATTCAGACTTAACTTTCCGGTTCTATCTATCGAAACAACCAGGCTCAACGGGTTCGGGTTGCGAATTTCGGCGTCCTCAGGTTTAGGTTCGGCAGGCAGCTTGACTTCGAACATACTCGGCTTAACGCCCGGTTTGTCGTAATTTTCCCTATATGCCACCAAGCCGGCTCGGTCTATTCCAGCTTTCCGGATCGCGTCGAATAGTTTGACAATGGTTTGATGACCAACATTTACGGGACTTTCGATATAAACGATGCGTTTGTCCGGTGTTTTATCCTCCAGTTTCTCGATGATCTTTTCGGTCAGTCCCGCTTCAGCAATTTCCTCTTTTCCGATCAAGAATTTTCCGCTGTTATCAAGTGTGATAACACATGAATTTTCTTTGGTAATATCAATGTCCTCGCTCGCGGATCTCATATTCCGGGGCAAATTCGCTCTCTTATCTTCCTTAAATTGGTTCAATTGCAGTCTGACCGAACTGCACCCGGAAGCGTTCAGTAGAAAGATCAATAAACCGAACCAAATTAGGAAAAGCTTCATAAAACGCGCGGGTTGATCGTTATTTTCCATGATCGGTTCACACTCCTTCAAAAGATCCGGCTTTGTATAACCACAAAAATCTTAACTGAAAGGCGACGACAGGGGCGATGATCAAAAATTCGATAAAAACGGCGGCGATCAACGAGCTCCATCTCGGATCTGAGCGGGCTGAGAACGGCACAACGGACATAATGAGCAGAAGAAGAGACACGGCCAACGCCGAAATAATGCTCAAAATGGATATCAGATAGATATTCGAAGCCACATCCGCGATCCGTATCGAAAAGGATTGATCAGTTAAGACTTCGATAATTAAGGATTCGGCTTCAAAAAATAAGCCGGCAGGTACCAAAAAAAGAAACCCGCAGAGAATGAAAAACCAAACCGAAGGCGAAGCGGTTTTCGTTTGCATCAACATTCGGGCTATCAGGACAATGATCACTATAAGTCCGCCAACCGCCCCTAAATAAAGTGAAACGAGCGAAGGCAGGATCGCTTCTGTCAGTGCTCCAAAGACCGCTTCGCTTCCGGCATTTTCGGCGGCTTCTAAATATTGCAAAACTCTTATCAAAAAGAACGAACTCAATGCACCGCCGAGTGCCGGGATCATATAAGAAAATGCCGCGATCAGGCGTGCCGAGATCGCGACCCTTGATTTGGTCGGATTTGCCTCAATATTCATTGACCGGGTCTCCTTCTTTACTTTTGGTTTGTAAATAGTAACGGGCTAGAGCAATAAAGCCTATTTTCAAAGTTGTTGAACCAGTGACGTGAAACGATCGAACCACTATACCCAATGGATCTCAGTCGAATATGCCGCCATAAACGTCTTTCCGGCATTATAGACGAACACCGTCACCTCGGTGCCGGCAATTTTCTTCACCCACCGCCCGTCGCCGATAGCAGAATAGCCTGATCGAGCTGTCGTAATCGCCGTTTCAGACGGTAAGTGGTCGAATGCGGTGTATTCTGTTGTAGAAGCAGGGGGTACGCCGCCGAGTTAAAAACACAAGAAAAATGTTGCATCTATTCAACACGTGCTGATCTATGATACACTCGGTATCGTGAGGGCTCTCCGAAGCCCGGTTCTTTGACAGATCGAATTATGAATTCCAGGACGATACACCCGCTCGAAAAAAGTTTTGTGCAAAATTGCGGAACACGGCCAAATCGCGGCGATATCTGTTGTGTTATCAACAGTTTGCATGGTCCACCCGGGATTGGACCAAACCCGGAACATCAAGGGACCGGACCGCAGACCTCGATCGGGTGGGGATCTCGTAAACTCCTTCCCGACAATGAGATGCGGCCGCACTCGGGCGTTCCGGTCCGAACCCGGGTGTCTGGAACGCAAACTCCCTGCAACCGGCTTCTCTAGATCAGACCTTCGGCGAAACAACGCGGTTTTTTCGGCAGTGTCGGGCACAAACGGCCGCCAGTCGGCTCCCCGGTTATTACAGGGCGGCGGGTTCGTGATAATATCGCCTTCGCACGTCATTCACATTTACATTGGAGGCAAACTCAATGTCCCGAAGAAGTCCTCGGACCGTTCCGGTTCGTCCTGCTTTGATAAAGGCGGTGTTTCTTGTTATGGCCGCGATCCTCGCGGCATCGGCCGGCTCAAATGCCCAGGGTACCCGGCTGCTCAGAACACCGACCGTAAGCGCCGATCAGATCGCCTTTGCGTACGCACAGAACATCTGGGCGGTGCCCAGGTCCGGCGGTGCTGCACGCCGGATCACCAGCTTTCAGGGGGACACGACCAATCCCCGGTTCTCGCCGGACGGAAAATGGATCGCGTTCAGCGGTGAATATGCCGGAAACATGGACGTCTATATCGTCGCGGCTAACGGCGGCGAGCCGAAGCGGTTGACCTGGCATCCTGGCGGCGACCTTGTCCAGGGCTGGACCCCGGACGGTCGCTCGGTGATGTTCGCCTCGGGGCGGGCATCGTGGACGCCCGGCGGAGCACCTCGGTTCTGGACCGTTCCGGCAGCGGGCGGCGTCGAAGAACCGATGCAGATCCCCCGCGGATTCCAGGGAAAGATCTCGCCGGACGGTTCGAAGATCGCCTATCGGATGAACAATTCGTGGGATGACGAGCGGCGGAATTACCGCGGCGGCCAGAATCGCCCCGTTTGGATCGTCGATCTGAAGACCTACGATCTGGTCTCGCCGCCATGGACCGACTCGAAGGACATCGATCCGGTCTGGATCGGCAATACGGTCTATTTCATCTCCGACAGGGATGGCGTGGCGAACATCTGGTCCTATGAGCCGGGAAGCAAAAAGCTGGCCCAGGTCACGAGATTTGACGATTTCGATGTGAAGACGATGGATTCAGGCAGCGGAGCGATCGTCTTCGAACAAGCCGGGTACATCCACGAACTGGACCCGAGAAGCGGCCGCTCGAAAGTGGTGAACATTACCGCGACCGGCGATTTTCCGTGGATGATGCCGAGGTGGGAGACGGTGTCGAACCGAATGACGAATCTGGAGATCTCTCCGACCGGCAAACGCGTCCTGGTCGAGGCACGTGGCGAGATCTTCACGATACCCGCGGAAAAGGGCGACACTCGCAATATCACGAACTCGAGCGGTTCGGCCGAACGTGATCCTGCGTGGTCGCCGGACGGGAAGTTCATATCGTATTTCAGCGACCGTTCGGGCGAGTATCGGCTTTATGTCGTGGCCCAGGACGGCCTGACGCCGCCGCGAGAGATCGTGCTACAGAAGCCGACACATTACTACACCGCTTCGTGGTCGCCCGATTCCAAAAAACTGATGTTCACGGACACGAACGTCAAGGTTTGGGTGCTTGATGTCGCGACCGGTTCCGCAAAGATCGTAGGGAGCGAGCAGTGGATGGTCCCGCAGCGGACGCTGAATCCGACGTGGAGCCCGGATTCGAAATGGGTGGCGTATTCCAGCCGGTTGAGGTCGCTGTACCACGCGATCTTTATCAGCAATGTCGAAACGGGCGAATCGAAACAGGTGACCGACGGTCTCTCTGACGCGAGATGGCCCGTATGGGATGCGAACGGAAAGTATCTTTGGTTCCTCGCCTCGACGAACTTCGGCCTTCGGTCGCAATGGCTGGATATGACGTCTTACGATCGCAATCCGACATACGGACTCTATCTCGCGATCCTGAAAAAAGGCGATCCGAGCCCGCTGCTGCCGGAAAGCGACGAGGACAAGGGCGCCGGAACTCCGGCCGCACCCGCGGGTGAAGGCGGCGGGCGTCGCCCGGCATCGCCGGTGACCGTACAGGTCGATCTGGACGAGATAGGAAAGCGGATCATCTCGATCCCGGGCGTGCCCGAAAGGCAGTATTCGTCCCTCTCAGCAGGTCCCGAAGGTACGGTCTTCTACCTCGAAGCGTCCGGCACGGGCCAGGGGCCGGGCGGCGGCAACACGCTGCACCGTTACCGGCTGAGCGATCGTCGAGCCGCAACCTTTGTCAACGGCGTTGCCCAGTACAAGGTCAGTGCCGACGGAAAGAAACTGGTTTATCGTGCGGCCGGCGGCGGTGGCGGCCAGGGCGGACCGGGCGGTGGTCAGGGCGGACAAGCTCCTGCCCCATCGCTGTTCCTCGTCGATGCCGACAAGAATCCGCCCCAGGCCGGGAGCGGCAGGCTCAACTATTCGCTGAGGATGTATCTGGACCCCGCCGCGGAGTTCAAGCAGATCTTTAACGAAGGATGGCGAAATCAGCGCGACTATTTCTACGTTCCGAATCTGCACGGCACCGATTGGCCGAAGATGAGGGAAGTTTACGGCGCAATGCTGCCGTACGTGATGCACCGCGCGGACCTGAATTATCTGATGGACATGATGGGCGCGGAAACGGCGATCGGCCATTCATACGTTCGCGGCGGCGACATGCCCGACGTGCCTCAGTCGCCCGGCGGCCTGCTCGGGGCCGATCTTACGGTCGAGAACGGGCGTTACAAGGTGGTCAGGATCTTTGACAACGAAAGCTGGAATCCCGACCTACGTTCTCCGCTGGCCGTGCCCGGTGCCAACGTGAATGTCGGTGAATATATACTTGCGGTCAACGGGATCGAATTGAGAGCACCCGACAATATCTTCCGGCTTCTGGACGGCACGGCGAATCGCCAGACCACCCTGACGGTGAACGATAAGCCTTCGATGGACGGCGCCCGGCAGGTCGTGGTCGTTCCGGTCGCGAATGAACAGGGCCTGAGGACGCGTGCGTGGGTCGAATCGAACCGGCGGCTTGTCGACAGGCTTTCGAATGGACAACTCGCTTACGTTTTTGTTCCGAACACCGGACAGCCCGGCTACACGAGCTTTAACCGCTACTATTTCTCTCAGCAGGAGAAGAAGGGGGCCATTATCGACGAGCGATTCAATGGCGGCGGTTCCGCGGCGGATTACATTATCGAAGTTCTCCAGCGAGTGTTCGACGGGTACTTCAACAATGTTGCCGGCGACCGGTATCCGTTTACGGCACCCGCGGCCGGCATTTGGGGGCCGAAAGTGATGATCATCAATGAGATGGCCGGCTCCGGCGGCGATTACCTGCCGTATATGTTCAAATTCCGCAAGCTAGGTACGGTCGTCGGGAAGCGAACGTGGGGCGGCCTGGTCCACACGGCCGACACGCCGCCATTTATCGACGGTGGTTCGATGATCGCCCCCCGCGGCGGATTTTTCACCAAAGACGGCAAATGGGCGGTCGAAAATGAAGGCGTCGGTCCGGATATCGATGTGGAAAATTGGCCGAAAGACGTGATCGCCGGCCGGGATCCGCAGCTTGAGAAGGCGGTGGAGGAAGGACTGCGGCTCTTGAAGGCGAACCCTGTTCAAAGGATGACGAACGAACCTCCGCCGCCGACCTGGGGAACCCGAAAGATGCCGTAACGGCTAGGATTCCAGCCGGTAATTCGGTGCTTCCTTCGTGATGATCACATCGTGCACGTGGGATTCGCGAAGCCCCGCCGACGTGATGCGGACGAAGCGGGCATTGGACTGCAGTTCCGAAATGTTCTTGCACCCGGTGTAACCCATCCCGGCGCGAAGGCCGCCGACCAGCTGGGTGACCATGTCGGCCACCGATCCTTTGTAGGCCACGCGCCCCTCGATGCCTTCGGGCACGAATTTGGAATCCGCCGTCGTGCCTTCCTGGGCATAACGGTCGCTCGAGCCCTTCTTCATCGCGCCGATCGATCCCATGCCTCGATAGGTCTTGAAGTTGCGGCCCTGGAAAAGGATGACCTCGCCCGGCGCTTCTTCGGTGCCGGCGAACAGTGACCCTATCATTATGGAATCGGCGCCTGCGGCGATCGCCTTTGCGACATCGCCCGAGAATTTGATGCCGCCATCGGAAATTACGGGCACGCCGGAGCCCTTTGCCGCACGGACGCTCTCATGGATCGCCATGATCTGGGGAACGCCCGCTCCCGTGACGACACGGGTCGTACAGATCGACCCCGGCCCGATGCCGATCTTGACAGCGTCGGCACCGGCAGAGATCAGCTCGCTCGTTCCTTCGGCGGTCGCGACATTGCCCGCTACAAGCTCGATCTCAGGGAATTTCGCCTTTATTTTCTTGACCGCTTCGATGACGCGTGATGTATGGCCGTGAGCGGTGTCGATAACAATGGCGTCGACGCGTGCCTCGATAAGGGCCGAGGCTCTTTCCAGGAAATCTCCGGTAGCGCCCACCGCGGCGGCACAACGTAAACGGCCAAGGTCGTCCTTTGCAGCGTTCGGAAAATTGATCGCCTTCTGGATGTCCTTGACCGTGATCAAGCCTTTTAGGTGGCCCTCGTCATCGACGACCAGGAGCTTTTCGATCCGGTGTTTCTGCAGCTTCACCTTCGCTTCGTCGAGCGTGGTGCCGACCGGGACAGTGACCAGCGGCTGGGGCGTCATCACATTTGACACGGGGATGTCGAATCTTGTTTCAAAGCGGAGGTCACGGTTGGTGATGATACCCACAAGCCGGCCTTCTCCGTCGACGACGGGGACGCCGCTGATCTTGTACCTGCCCATTATCGAAAGCGCTTCGGAAACGAGTGCGTCCTGGTGAATCGTGACCGGGTCGACGATCATCCCGGACTCACTTCGCTTGACCTTGTCTACCTCTTCGGCCTGCTGCTCGATCGGGAAGTTCTTGTGGATCACCCCGATGCCGCCCTGCTGGGCAAGCGCTATTGCCAGCGATGCCTCGGTTACGGTGTCCATCGCCGACGAGCAGAGGGGAATGTTCAGAGATATACCCCGCGAAAAACGGGTGCGCGTGTCGACCTCACCGGGCATCACCTCGGAAAATGCCGGGACGAGTAAAACGTCATCAAATGTTAATCCTTCTTTGATCTGGTCAATGTCCATAATGCTGATCGGCGTCAGAGCGCGATGTTGCAAAAAAGCCCGCACTCGATCTGCGGGCGGTGTTCAGTTCGGGTCTGTGCGGGGACTTTCCCCGCTTTGAGATCTAAGATCATCAAGGCCTCTCGATATTCGCCGAAGGGCGATTTGCGGCTGGACGATTCGACGGCGAACGGTTCGCCGCGGGCGATGAAGTCGGGCGAGTATTCGCCCGGTTGGACATTGTCGGCCGGTTCGTCATAGTAGGGACGTTTGCCGCAGGGGCGGCCCCATTCGCATTCTCACTATCACCCGGCTGCGCCGGATCGGCTGCCGTGGGCCGCGGCGTAGCGCGGGTCGCAGTGGTCCCTGGAGCGGCCGAGTTCGCATCGGCGGCCGGTTCGGTTCCGAAATCTATCTGCCCTCGGAGCCAGATCTCATTCAGGTTCGCCTCGGAAATGGTCAGTTCGATGTTCGCCTGATTAGGCTCCGCCGGTTGCTGGGGCAACGAAATCTCTTTACCGTTCAGGGAAAGCTGGGCAAACTGTGCCCGCGATCTTGAGTAGCGAAGACTAAGGCTTTGCTTCGGTTCGAACGTTACCGAGTTACCAGGCTTGATCAATGCTTCGCTACTCTTTCCGTCAGTTACAGATCGAAGCCATACCTCGTCGCCCGCTGCCGAAAAGGCCACCTTCAAGTTCGACATCGTCGGGGCCTGAGCACCCGTGGCAGGGGTTGTAACGTTCGCTCCGGTATTCGAGGCGGCCAAGTTGCCGATCGCAGGCGAATTCACGGAGGCCTGGTTGTCGGTCTGCTGATTCTGAATGTAGTTGACCAGGACCAGGATCCCGGCGGTCATGAGGCCAAGAATGATCACCGCGAAAATTACCGTCGGAATGAACGATGACGCCGCGCGGTCGTCCGTCAAGACCTCCGGACGGTAGCTCTTCAGCGAGCCCTCTTCTGATGCTTCTTCAGCGGCTACGAAGCGGTTGTATTCCTTAAGAGCTTCCTGTTCATCGACGCCGACGTACTTGGCATATGAGCGAATGAAGCCCTTGTTGAAGATCCCGCCCGGCAAGGTCTTATAATCATCCGCATCGATGGCCTTGAGATAGAGGGGCGAGATGCGGGTTTGTTCTGCGACCTCACTGATCGAGATCCCCCGTTCCTCACGAGCGATCCTTAATTTTTCGCCGAGAGTTTGCGACATTCTAAATGACCGGACAAGGGTGCATAAATGCAATTCCCAAAAGGCCTTAAACCTAAAATATAGCTTTCGCCCGTTTCCAAAGTCAATCAGTTCGTTGATGATTGCCTTTTGGGAACGCGGTTTTATCGGGGTTGTGGTTTTGGTTTGACGGTCCGCTATATTAGAATCACGTAAGCTTTGATTGAGAGGAAAAATAAATGAGTTCTGAAGCGCTCGGGATGGTCGAAACAAAGGGTTTTGTGGCTGCGGTCGAGAGTGCGGACGCGATGGTCAAGGCCGCGAACGTCCAACTTCTCGGGAAGGAATACATCGGCGCCGGATATGTCACGATCTTTGTTCGCGGGGACGTCGGTGCGGTCAAGGCGGCGACCGATGCCGGTGCCGCGGCGGCCCGAAGGGTCGGCGAACTGATCAGCGTCCATGTGATCCCGCGGCCCCACAACGAGGTTGAGCGGGTAATCCCGAAAGGCGGAAAAGTTGGCTACAGTCCCGACGAAAAGGCCATTTCCGGCGGCGGACGTCAGTTGACCTCGGGTGACGCCAGCTCAGGCGCGGCCGCCACCGCACAATCCTCCAGATCAAAGACCAAATAGGCTTAGCGGCTGCGTTCGGCGTTTAGTCGGACGACCGGATATATCGCCTGAGCGGGTTCTACGTCAATGGGGGATACCGATCTCACTTCACAACAGGAAGCCAGGGATGCCGTAGAGGCTGCCCATCGGGCTTTTCTGACCATCGAACGTTTCGATCAGGCTCGGATAGACGAGATCTGCGAGGCGATGGCGCACGCCGCCCTTGGCGATGCCGCTCGACTTGGCCAGCTTGCCAATGAGGAGACCGGCTTTGGAAAGGCCGAGGACAAGCGGGAGAAGAACCGATTCGCGGCCGAAGATGTTTGGACCTACTTCCGCGAACTTAAAACCGTTGGTGTCGTCTCTGAATCGAAGACCGTCGTCGAGATCGCATCTCCGCGCGGTGTAGTTGCCGCTATAATCCCCTCGACCAACCCGACCTCGACCGCGATCTTCAAGATCATCATCGCGATCAAGTCCCGTAACTCCATAGTTTTATCGCCGCATCCATCGGCCGCGCGGTGCATCGCCGAGACCGCCCGGATCATGCGCGATGCCGGCGTCAGGCAAGGGCTTCCGGCCGAGGCGATAATCTGTCTTACAAACTCGACCATTCAAGGCACCGAGAGCCTGATGCAGCATAAGAAGACGGCCGTGATCCTCGCCACCGGCGGGATCGGGCTCGTTCGGGCGGCATACTCATCCGGAAAGCCGGCTTTCGGCGTCGGCCCGGGAAATGTGCCCGTCTTTGTCGAGCGGTCCGCGGATATTCAAAAGGCCGTCTCGGACATACTTGCCGGGACCTGTTTTGATAACGGGACGATCTGCGCATCAGAGCAGTCTGTGGTCGTCGATGCACCCATCAGCAACGAAGTTCGCGAGCAGTTCAAAGCCCAGGGCGGCCATTTCTTAAGTCCTGCGGAGGCAGATGCCGTCGCCGGCGTTCTTTTGACGCCTCAGCGGACCCTGAATCCCGGCATCGTGGGAAAATCGGCGGAGTATATCGCTAATCTTGCGGGCATCACGATCCCGGCCGGTACAAGATGCCTGATCGCCGATTGCGGCGGCGTTGGCCGTGATTTCCCGTGGTCGATCGAGAAGCTGTCGCCCACACTTGCGTTCTTTGTGGCCGACGGCGTAGAGAATGGAGCGAACCGCTGCGAAGAGGTCCTGCGGTTCGGCGGGATGGGCCACACGGCCGGAATGCACACCCGCGACCGGGCGGCGGCGATCCGTTTCGGCCAGCAGATGCCGGCCGCGCGAGTAGTGATCAATTCGCCGACGACACACGGAGCGATCGGCCTTACGACCGACCTCCCTCCGTCCATGACGCTCGGATGCGGGTCGTGGGGCGGGAACGTGACTTCCGACAACATTTCCCCGCTTCACTTAATGGACATCAAGAGGGTCGCTTTCGAATCAAAGCCGCTAGGTGTCGCGGCTGCAAAGCGGTCGCCGGGCCTGGCAGGCACCGCTCAACCGTCCGCCGCTTTGCCGAAACGAGAGCAGATCGCGGCGATCGTGGACAGTTTCCTGAGCAAGAAGCTCGCCGAGGAACCGGAGCCGCCGAAGGCCTCGGCTCCGGCTGCCAGCGAGCCGCCGTCCCCGGTCCGCACAGTGATCCATGAGTTGAGGCCGATCGCGGCCGATGAGAATGGGACCAAACGCGAACCGGTCGATTTTGTCAGCGAGAGCGACGTCCGCGAGGCGATCGAACGCGGAAAGAAGATCTACATCACGTCGAAAACGATCCTTACGCCCGCGGCCCGTGACCTTGGCGAAGAAAAGGAGGTATTTGCAAAGGTATAGGATCAAATGAAACGAGTGTTGGTTCTCATTGCTTTTGTTTCGGTGTTTGGGATGCAGCCTGCGGCCCAGACAGCGGTGCCGGCAGTCCCGGATCCGGTCACGGTCGGGCTTCTGATCGACAATTCCGGATCGTATCGTTCTATCTTTGAGCGGGTCATCAAGTCCGCGAATGCGATCATAGAAGAACTAAAAGAGAGTGACCAGGCCTTTGTCATTACCTTTGTCGATACGCCGAAGATCGTGGTTCGCCAGGATATCACCGGAAATAAAGCGGACCTGCGGGACGCGGTCGAAAATATGTTCATTGAGGGCGGACAGACAGCTTTGATCGACGGCGTGATGTCCGCAACGCGTTACTTCGATGAACATACAAAGCCGTCGGCCGAGGTCCCAAGGGTACTTTTGATCATTACCGACGGCGATGAACGTGGGAGCACCGCATCGATCGAAGAGGCGGTGCGGGCGCTGAAGAGTTCGGGCATCAGAGTACTGGTACTCGGGCTCTACGACGAAAAGATCTACCCGAAGCTGATCGACCGAATGATCAAGGAAACGAACGGAGCGAAGTTTGTACCGAAGACCCCGAAAGAGGTCCCCACGGCCGTCGAGGGCGTGATCAGTGCGATAAGGAGTAATTGACCCGAGCGATTGATGCCCGAAGCGATCCTTGAAAAAGAGTTGTGCTCATCCTGCGGTTCCGACGTACGCGAGGGTTCCCAGTTCTGTTACAACTGCGGTGAAGCGGTTGGTTCGGGGCCTCCCCCACCCGCCATCCTAAAACCGGACGAACCGATCGACTCTCCGCCGATCGGGCCGCCCGGGACGCGGCTTCGGGGTCCGTCGGCTCCAAAACGAATGGCCACCTCCGACGGTCTGATCAAGGCCGGACCAGGGAGGCCCGAACAGAGAAAAAGGCCCGCTGCCACTAGACCGGAAACCCGGCCGGGTCGAAATGAAAAGATCGAGATCGAGTGGGTAGAACCCGGAAGGTCCCCGTCGATCCGATTAATGATAACCGCCCTTGTTCTCGCGTTTTTTGTCGGGTTGATGCTGTTGGCGGCAGTGGTCCTGAAGTAGCCTTTCGACCAATGGAAATTGCTATCGGCGTTTTCTTTCTTGCGATCCTCTGCGGCGTGCTGCTGTTCGCCGCACTCATCGTGCTTTACAAACTGGCCAGGCGGAGAGGAAAATAGCTGCCGGCCCATCATTTTATGCAGGCACTCGGAATGATCGAATGTTTTGGACTCGTCGCAATGATCGAGGCGGCGGACGCGATGGTCAAGGCCGCCAACGTAGAGCTTATCGGCTATGAAAAAGTAGATGCCGGGTTGGTGACCGCGATAGTTCGCGGTGAGGTCGGTGCGGTCAAAGCCGCGGTCGAGGCGGGTGCCGCCGCGGCCCGCAAGGTTGGTACCGTCACCGCGGTGCACGTGATCCCGAGGCCTCACAGCGAGGTTCCGTCGGGCATCCCGGTCATCGAGACAGGCGAAACGAATCGAAAGAAAATATCGGGTTCGGTGCCTGAAAAGTAACAAGAAAGCCGCCGTTATCGGCGGCCTTTTACTTTCTTGCCTTTGAGAATGAGAATTGAGGCCGGCAGAACGCCCACTAATTCGGCTTGGTCGTTGCGGGTGTCGCTGCGGCCGGTTGTTCGTTTTCAGCCGTTCGCCCTGCCTTCGTGATCGCGATCCTCTTCTGCTTACCCGGACCGTCATCGATGGAAACCCTTATGTTCCTGTAGGTGCCGTCCTTTCTATCATTGGTCGGGATGTAGCCGATCGAATACTGAAGACGCAATTCGGAACCGATCTCCTGGGCGATGCCGGGCAGTTCGGAAACCGCGTTCGGGAAATAGGCCCTGCCGCCGGTTTCGGTTGCAAGCCGCTGAAGGAATGCCTTCGCCTTTGACTGCGGGCTCTTCGATATGAAACCACCCTCCTTACTCAGGTCGTTGACGAACCCGATCGCGAAGATCTGTACATCCGACTCGCGAAGCATTTCGAATAACTGAGCCTCGGAGTAATAGCTGTCCCGGTCTTCTCCGTCAGAAACGATGATCAGGGCCCGGCGTTTCTTATCTTCCTTACCTCGCTCCTTCTCATACTCGCTTACCTTTTCGGCAGCGAGATACACCGCGTCGATGATCGCGGTTTGGCCGCCCTCGATATACAGATTATCGAGTGCATCGTTCAGATAGGACTTATTAGTCGTGAAATTCTGCTCGATCGTGATCTTATCGCGGCTTACGAAACGTATGACGATCGTCTCGTCCATCGGTTTGTTGGCCCCGACGAGGATCTTGCCGGCCTCGATCACCTTCTCAAGCTGTTGGCGAAGGGAGCCTGAATTGTCGA
This sequence comes from Chloracidobacterium sp., assembly GCA_016716365.1. Taxonomy (GTDB): domain Bacteria; phylum Acidobacteriota; class Blastocatellia; order Pyrinomonadales; family Pyrinomonadaceae; genus OLB17. Next base: position 352,752 of record JADJWM010000007.1, read on the forward strand.
TAACGAGGCCGTAGTTGGTCGGGACCTCCGAGAACGAGAAGAAGTCGATCCGCTGGAGGACGTTATCTTCGTAGATCTTGAAATCGTTCTGAGCCAGTCCCGTTATCGGCCGATTGTTTCGGTCGACGACTCGCACGTTAAGGTTCACGAGTTCGGTATCGACGGTGATGACGCCTTCTTCTTCCTTGATCACCGGCGGAGTTGGAGTTGGCTTGGCGGACGACGCCGTATTTGCCCCTGTTTTGCTCTGAGCTGAGGTTCGAATTGAATTATCGATCAGGACCGCGCCTAAAATGAGGAAAAAAAGGGCAGGTATAAAGAGAAAACGATTCATATGGCCGTTGTTCCGTCTATCTGTAATTGGAGGCCGGTGTCGCGTAGTAGCCCTCGCGGCCTCGCACACTTAGACGCTGAAAACCGCGTGGCTGTTTGACGCGAACTTTCACCTTACGCCATTTCCCGTCGGGCCGAAAATCGGTTGGAGTATAGCCGATCGAGTATTGGTGGCGCAGCTCGAGGGCGATCCTTTCGAAGATCTCTTCCATTTCGACGTTACTTGTAGGATAGAACGCTTTTCCGCCGGTCACCGAGGTCAGTTCGTCAAGAAACGCCTGGCCTTGCATGCCGATCGAACTGCCGGCATCGCCCGAATCGAGGATCCCGACGGCATAAGTGACAACATCCGATTCCTTCATCAAACGCCTTACTTCGCCGAAATTGTACCGCGAGGCATTATCCTGTCCATCGCTGATGATCAGGAGGGCACGCTTCTGATGAGCGCCCCGGGTGACGCGTTCGATGCCGAGATAGACGGCGTCGTAGAGAGCAGTGTTTTGCTTAGGCTGAACCAGCGTGAGTTTGTCGAGCAGTGCGTCGCCGTCCCGGGTTCGGTCGAGCAGGAGTTGGGCCCGGCTGTTGAACGCTATCAGGAAATACTCATCGGAAGGGTGACTGGAAGCCACAAACTTACTTAATGCATTCTTTGCTCTAAGGACCTTTTGACCACTCATCGAACCGGAAACGTCAAAAAGGACACCTATCGAGACCGGGGCGTCGCTATCACTGAAAAAGGTGATCTCCTGTTCCTGATTGTTGTCAATTATCGTGAAGGCACTTTTAGTCAAACCGGAAACGTAGCGCCCGTAAAGGTCCGTAACGGTCAGGGTGAGCGTGACAAGGTCCGTCCGGATCGGGATCGGCCTTGTGATGTCGTCATCAGGTGGCGTGGGCTCAGGTGTCTGCGAGACTGCAACGCCCGACACGCAAAAAAGGACAAGCGACATCCAGGCCGCCTCCTTCAAAGCCTTTAGGATGGTCGGGAAGAAACGACCCGAGGAGTAACTGAGTTCATTCATTGGATCACAATCAATATTAGGTGACCTAAACGACTTTTCGCAAGACAATTTTTCGATGTATCGTAAAAGAAAATGGTTGTTCGGCATCCTTCGTTTTTGTATGATTCCAAATGGGCGCAACTTTCCTGAGTATTCGGCGTGAAAGCATTTTGGGATGCGCCGACATAAGCCGCACTCGATCGAATTAAACAATGTCCGAATTTATTTGCCGATTGGGAACGCCTTCGGGCGATATCGTCACGCGTATCGTTGAGGCCACGGCTGCCGATGATGCGCGCGTCCAGCTGGAAAAGGACGGGTTCAGGGTCTTCCAGATCACAGATGCATCCGGAGGTCTCTCGTCTGTGCTCCCGTTCGGCGGCTCAAAGAAAGGCCGGATCAAACAGGCCGACTTTCTTCTTTTCAACCAGCAGCTATCGGCCCTTCTCCGAGCCGGCATCCCCGTCCTTCAGTCGATCAGCCTTCTAAAGTCGCGCTCTGGCTCGGCCAACCTTCGGGCCGTACTGGCCGATGTCGAGGAAAAGATCAAGAGCGGCGTGCCGCTTTCTGACGCTTTTGAAGCTCAGGGTGTTTTCCCCAAGATCTACACGGCCTCCATCTTATCGGGCGAAAAGAGCGGAGCACTTGATGACGTGCTGCTGCGGTTCGTCGATTACCTTCGCCGGAGCGTCGGCGTTTCGCGAAAACTCCGCGGTGCGCTTGCCTATCCGGCGTTCCTTCTTGTCGCCTCGGGCCTGATGGTTGCTTTCCTGACGCTTTACATCGTGCCGCGAATGTCAGAGCTGTTCAACAGCCTGAGTGCACAGCGGGGACTGCCGACCGTGACGGTCCTTGTCCTGGCCATTTCGAACGGGGTTGCTGCGAACGTTTGGTGGATCGCTCCGCTTATTCTGGTCTCGGCCGGGGCCCTTTTTGTTTGGCTTCGTACCGAAAGAGGCCGGCTTATGCTGCATCGCCTACTCTTGAAGATACCCGTCGGCGGCGTCCTGATCAGGAACATGGCGACCTCACAGCTTTCGCGGTCTCTTTCAACGCTTCTTTCGGGCGGCATTACGGTGCCCGATTCTTGGGAGATCGCCGCTCAGGCGCTGAACAACCTTGAACTCCGGCAGCGAAGCCAGGCAGTTTCGCACCTGATCCGCGAAGGGCACGGATTCACGCAGGCCTTGGAACAGACCGGCTGGCTGCCCGAATTGGCTCTGGATATGATCGGGATCGGCGAGAAATCCGGCAGCCTTCGAGAGATGCTCGATGAGGTTGCCAGCTTCTACGATGCCGAGGCAGAGGTCAGGCTCGAACAGCTCACCACACTTCTCGAACCGCTGATCCTGGTCTTCATGGCCGGCGTGGTCGTCGTGATCCTGCTGGCGATCTACCTGCCGATCATCCAAACGATCTCGGCAGGACCGATGAGCGGGCGTTAGAATTTTTACACCCGATCGGCAGAAAAAAGATGAATACGGTCACAACAAACACATCGTCACCGAAGATCGAACTCTCGGATTTCATTGACAATGAGCCGCCCGAGGTTGTCGAGGCCAAGCAATTGGCTCGACGCTATCGGCTCCCTTATATCGATCTGCTGCCGGCCGACGAGCCCTCGCCGATCGATTATGAGGAATTGGCGAAGGTTCCCGTGGATCTGATGCTCCGGGCCCATTTCGTGCCGCTCAAACGCGAGGGTCGCGAACTTCACGCGGCGATGGCCGACCCGACGAACCTCGAGCGGCTGGATGAGCTTGAAAACGTTCTGAACGTCCGGATCGTACCGTACATCGCAACGCAAGGAGCGATCGACGTTGTGCTTAAAAAGGGCGACGCCACACAGCGCGTCCTGCAGGAGGCAGCCTCGACCTTTAAGATCTCGCTCGTAAAAGAGACCGAACAAGGTGAAGAGGTGCTCGATCTCGACCGGTTGGCGACCGACTCGGACATGTCGCCGATCATCAAGCTGGTCGATACCATCGTCTACAACGCGATGGAATCAAGGGCGTCCGACATCCACATTGAGGCGGGCGACCGCGACGTCCGCGTTAAGTTCCGCATCGACGGTGCGTTGTATTCGAAGGTCGATCCCATCGACATCGCTTACCACCAGACACTTATTTCGCGTATCAAGGTCATGTCGGAACTGGATATCGCCGAGCGGCGGATCCCGCAGGACGGCCGGTTTCGCGTGCGATATAAGGGGCGTACCGTAGATTTCCGCGTATCGATCCTGCCTTCGGCGTTCGGCGAAAATTGCGTGATCCGTATCCTGGACAAGGAACAGATCTCGGAAGAATTTAAGAATTTCAGCCTTGATGTGGTCGGTTTCGATGCCGACGACCTCAAAAGGTTCCGAATTTACATCAAGGAGCCGTACGGGATGGTGCTTGTGACGGGCCCGACCGGTTCCGGTAAGACGACCACTCTTTACGGCGCGCTCAACGAGATCCGGAACGATGAAGACAAGATCATCACGATCGAAGACCCCGTCGAATATGTGCTTCAGGGCATCATGCAGATCCCGGTCAACGAGAAAAAAGGGTTAACTTTTGCTCGCGGACTGCGTTCGATACTCCGTCACGACCCGGATAAGGTGATGGTCGGTGAGATCCGTGACGAAGAGACGGCCCAGATCGCCATCCAATCGGCGTTGACCGGCCACCTTGTATTCACGACCGTCCATGCAAACAACGTTATCGACGTTATCGGCCGCTTTCTGAACATGGGTGTCGAGCCTTATAACTTCGTGTCTTCGTTGAACTGCGTGCTTGCCCAGAGGCTTGTGCGGCTCCTTTGCCCGGTCTGCAAACGTCAGTACCAACCCACCGACGAGGAATTATTCGAGTCCGGGCTTCGCCCATCGGAAATGGCCGACCGCATCTTTTTCCGTAATGTTGGCTGCGACGCCTGCAATCACACCGGCTATCGCGGTCGGACCGCGATACACGAACTTCTGGATATGTCCGACCAGATCCGCGAAATGATCATCGAACGACGCCCCGGGTCCGAGATCCGTCGGCAGGCGGAAAAGGAAGGGCTGTCGAGTTTGCGAGAATCGGCTGTCAAGAAGGTATTCAACGGCCAGACGACGCTCTACGAGATAAACCGCGTAACGTTCGTGGAGGAGATCAGGTAGGACTTTTCGGCCGATAATTATTAATTGATAATTACTAATTATTTATGAAGAGTTCTCTAATTCTCGTCCTGCTGCTATTAGCACATGCGATCGCTGTATCCGCGCAGATAGCCGGAAACCCCGAGAATTGGTGCCGCGAAGGGTTCTTTACACGCGATTCGACCGAATTCAAGATCGGGATCATTAAGAAGGCCGGGAATTCAAGGGCATATTTTCACAACGACGACGGTGAGGGCTGCCCGGGAGCTGCTTCCTGCAAATCCAAGGCGTACATTATAAATAATGACAAGGTCGTCGTGAATCGCGAATACGGTCGATTTTCCTGCGTTTGGTTTAGCCCTGTTCGCGGCCGCCCAACGATAGGCTGGATCGAGACCGCCGATCTTGTGTGGGTAAAAACTCCGCTGACCGCTGGCCTTTCGCCCTGGCTTGGTAAATGGGGCTATGCTGAGAATTCGATCTCGTTCACAAACAACAAGCTCCCCGGCTTCTTGAATGTAACGGGAAGCGCGTTCTGGAAGGGCGTCGGCGACAATATCCACGTGGGCGAACTCGACGGAAGGTTCGAGGCGAAGAACGGGCTGTTGAATTATTCCGACGGCGACAGCGAGTATGATTGTAAGGCCTCAATGCGGCTCATCGGTGATTTTCTAATCGTCACAGATAACTTGAATTGCGGCGGGGTCAACGTGAGCTTTTCAGGGGTGTATTTGAAGAAAAAGTCGTGGAAGTGACCGGCCGGGCGGCCGATCCTTCGGTCATATCATCCGCCGGTAAACATCCGCATCGACATTCCCGCCGCTCACGATCACACAAGCCTTTTTGTCCCTAAACCTTTCCGGATCCTCCAAAACAGCTCCCAGCGACAGAGCCCCCGTCGGCTCGGCTTTCAGGTTCACCAATCCGAAGTATAGTTTCACTGACTCGGCGATCTTTTCGTCCGACACCTCGATGAAATCCGCGGCACCTTCCTTGATTATCGGCCAGTTGAGCTTGCCGAGAGATACCGTCCGCGCGCCGTCGGCGATGGTCTTCGGTTCGGAGTCGTTCGCGATCAGCTCCCCGGCACGAAAGGATCTCGCTGCGTCGTTGCCAAGCAGCGGCTCGGCCCCGAACACATCGGTCTTCACGCCGTTACGGCAAAACGATCTGATAATTCCCGAGATCAACCCACCGCCGCCAACCGGGACGATCGCCACGTCGAACTCCTCGTCCGCTATCTCGTCGCCCAGCGTCGAATTCCCGTCGATCACAAGCTCATCATCGTACGGCGAGGCGATATAGGCGTCCGGCATTTCGTCCGCGAGCTGAGCGACACGCTCAGAACGGCCGACCTTAGTGATATCGATCAGGTCAACCTCGGCCCCGAAACCGCGAACCGCCTCGATCTTCACACGTGCCGACGTCTCCGGCATAACGACCGTACATTCCTTTCCCAGAAGCTTGCAGGCATAGGCAAGGGCTTGCCCAAAATTACCCGACGACGCTGTAAGTAGCTCGTCATTGGGCACGCTCGACGCAAGATTATAAGCCGCTCGAAACTTAAAGCTGCCGGTGTGCTGGAATGCCTCTGAAACAATGGTCAGGTCGAGGCCTAGATGATCGATCAGTTTTGTCGAACGAATGGACATTGTCGGCCGTATGGCCTCAAGCAGCGAAAGCATTTGATAAGTCTCAAATAAGAGGTCTAAACTCGTCAAGTTCGATGACCGATCTAAAGCCGTATCAGCCGCCGGCCGAGTTGGTGACGCACGTGACCGCGATTTGCGTTGATGCCGGTGCGGCGTGGCTCGCCGATCTGCCGCGGATCGTGTCCGAGCTCGAGGAAAAATGGTCCGTGAAGACCGAGGCCGCGTTCGAGAAGGGCGAGTTCAACTATGTCGCGCCGGCACGTTCGGCGACGGTCGATGCGGTCCTAAAGATCAGCCCACCGTACCGAACGATCGAGATCTTCGCCGAAGCCGAGTTTCTAAGGGCACGCGGCGGCAGCGGAGCGGCGAGGCTCCTGGACGTCGACCGCGAGCATCAAGCGATCCTCATTGAACGTGAGCGCCCGGGCGATTCAATGGATGTGCACTTTGCCGACGATCCGTTTGCGTGCGTCGAACCGGCAATCGATGTATTAAAGGCGATAATCCTGCCACCGCCGTCTTCTGAGGTTGATGTCCAATCGCTCGACATTTGGTTCGAAAGATTCTTGAGGTTTCGCGAGACCGCGTTCCCGCAGGACTACGGCGAACGGGCAGCAACGATCTATGAGAAACTTCGAAACGATACCGGCGGGATATTCTATATTCACGGAGATCTTCACCCGGGTAACATCGTCAGTTCCGGTGACGGCTTTGTAGTGATCGATCCAAAAGGCTTGATCGGGCACCTGGCTTATGACATTTCCGTATTTCTGAACAACCTGCATTGGTGGCAAAAAGGAAAGCCGGGAGTCAAAGAGAATTTATTCACCGCGGCCGAAAAATTCGCAAAGGCATTTGCGATCGACGGGCGGCTGATCCGCGAGGCCGCCTTCGCAGGCATGGTGATCGGGGCCTGGTGGACGTTCGATGAAATGCCGGAGCAATACAATAACGAAGTGGCTCTTGCCGATATTTGGGAAGTATAATCTCAGGGATCACGGACTAAATATGAAAAAACATCCGCTCTTCGAGGTCCTTGACGCTATTTACAGTCAGGCGAAACTGCAGTACGGAAGCGCAATCAAAGGTCGATGGCTCCACGACGGCGACGGCTGCCCCGGTTGCGGCAAGGAGATCACTGCGACCAAGTGGAAAAAGAAAAAGGCGATGTCGCTCAATGCGTTTATCTACCGCGAACACGGTGTTCTTATCGGCTACATGCTTTGCGGAAAGTGTGCCAACCACATTTTTGCGGAATCCGAGACGAATCCGCACGGCCACCTTCCTATTCACGATGAGATCGAGAAGAATCTGAAGGCCGCATTCGTGAAACACCTTGGCCACTGAAGATATGTCAAAAGCCGAATTCGGAATGGTCGGGCTTGGGACGATGGGCAGGAATTTTCTGCTCAACATTGCCGAGCGCGGATTTTCCGCGGCGGGCCACGATATCGACCCGGCAAAATGCCGGCTGCTAGAAAAGGCAGCGGCGGGTACGCGGCTGGCCGCGTTCGACAGCCTTGCAGGGTTCATGACCGCCCTTGAAGTGCCGCGAAAGATAATGCTTCTGGTTCCGGCGGGACGGGTGGTTGACTCCGTCATCGGCGACCTGCTTCCTCATCTGGCGGAGGGCGATCTTCTGGTCGATGGAGGAAATTCTCATTTCCTCGACACCGAACGCCGCTTGGCCGATCTCGGCGGGCGTGGGATCGGCTTCTTGGGTGTCGGCGTTTCCGGCGGTGAGGAGGGCGCCAGGCACGGGCCGAGCATCATGGCCGGAGGCGATCCGAGATTCTATGCAATGGTTCGAAGCATCTTCGAAGCCGCGTCGGCCAAAGTGAACGGCGAACCCTGTGCGGCTCTGGTCGGCCGCGGTTCGGCGGGGCATTTTGTGAAGATGACCCACAACGGTATTGAGTATGCAATGATGCAGTTGATAGCGGAGACCTACGATCTGCTAAAACGCGGCTGTGGGTTGGATTCGGACAAGATAGGCGATCTTTTCGCAAATTGGAACGAAGGCAAGCTGAATTCATTCCTTGTCGAGATCACATCATTCATTCTCAAGAAAAAAGATGCAGATACTGGCCGCCCGCTTGTAGATATGATCCTTGACACCGCCGGCCAAAAGGGCACTGGCAGATGGACTTCGCAGGCTGCAATGGATCTCGGCGTGCCGATACCATCGATCGATTCGGCGGTCACGATGCGGCAGATATCGGCGCGCAAACAACTAAGAGAATCTCTCGCAAGACAATTGGCTCCGTCGCAAATCAATAATTATGAATTAGTAATTAATAATTTGAAGGATGCATTATATGCGGGATTCCTTCTGGCTTACGCTCAAGGATTGTCGCTATTGCACGCGGCCTCGACAGAGACGAAGTACGAACTTGATATTGCAGAGATAGCGAAGATCTGGCGGGGCGGCTGCATCATTCGTGCAGCAATGCTGGACGACATCCGAGAGGCTTTTGAGGCCGAGCCGGAGCTTAGCAACTTGATCGGATCAAGTCGCTTTCAAGAAATACTAGATGCCGGATACGATGCATTGAGGACCGTAAATACAGTTACGCTCTCGGCCAGTATCCCGGCGATGGCTTTTGCCGCGACCTTAAATTATCTTACGTCGTTCAGAACGGAGCGGCTGCCTGCCAACCTCATTCAGGCTCAGCGGGATCATTTCGGCGCTCACACTTACCAGAGGATCGACCGAGAGGGGACTTTCCACACCGATGATTGGGAAATGTGAATGATTGATGGCGAGACTCAAGCAATTCGAACTTTAGTTGGGGGCGTTATCTGGCCATTATCCTGATCGGGTAGGAAGAAACTGCCCCCACGAGAAGAACACGATGATCGGGACCTTTGCATTGATCTTGGCTTGCATCAGCTTTGTTATCGTTATCGGCGGTGCGGTTTATGAGCATTTAGCGGTCGTACCGGTCTGGGCGTCGGCCGTTCCGGCGTCTCTCTCTATGTTTCAGCCCCCGTACGGCCTGGCCGCGGCGAATTTCTGGATCCCGATCCATCCGGTCACGCTCCTCCTGATGGCGGCGAGCCTTTTGCTGAATTGGCGGAGCGAACGGCGTAACTTCATCGTAATTACTTTGGGTGGTTACGTATTGGTCCTGATCACAACGTTCCTATTTTTTGTTCCGGAATTGATGGTTCTGACCCAGACTGCGTTCACCCAGACAGTGGATCCCGGCCTGACAGATCGGGCTCAAAGGTGGGAAACACTGAGCCTCGTTAGATTGGGATTCTTGTTGTTCCTCGCCGTGGCCCTGCTTTGGGGGCTCAGCCGGCCCGGTCGAAGACCGGACATGGCAGCTACCTGATCTCCCAGGCACCCTCGGTCTTCAAGAACTTGCTCATCAAAGCGGCATGCACTGCATGTCCGCTTTTCTCGGCGGTGATCTTGCCCTCGAGGGGCATGCCGAGAAGTGCCACATCTCCGATGATATCGAGGATCTTGTGCCGGACGAACTCGTCCTTGAAGCGGAGCGGTGTTTCGTTGAGCATCCCATCGTCGGTCAGGACGATCGCATTGTCGAGCGATCCGCCGCGGGCAAGATTTGCCTTTCTGAGCATCTCGATCTCTTTGGTGAACCCAAATGTCCGGGCAGAAGCGATCTCGCGGCCGAACGATCCGTTGTCCATCACGAAATGGAACGACTGACGCTCGATAAACCGGTGCGGAAAGTCGATAACGCATTCGATCTCGAACCGATCCGACGGTTCAACCGACATCCGCCGCCCATCCTCGTCCAATTCGACCTTTTTTAGGACCTTTAGTACTCGTCTCTCGGCATCAAGTCTATTAAGACCGGCCTGAGCTATCAGTTCGACCCAATTCTCGCTCGAACCGTCAAGTATCGGGATCTCAAGGTTGTCGAGGTCGATGAAACAGTTGTCGATACCGCTTCCGCGAAGTGCCGAAAGAAGATGTTCGCAAGTCGAGAGGACGACACCGCCACGCATCAGCGTTGTCGCGTAACTACAGTGCGAAACAAACTCGAGCGATGCGGGTATCTCAAAATTATCGAGGTCCGTACGGACAAAAACAAAACCTGTGTCGGCCGGAGCCGGCCTGAGCGTAAGTTCGACCGCGGCCCCTGTGTGGAGCCCCACGCCGCGGGTATGAACGTGATGACTGATTGTGGTCTGCTTCACACCATACGGTCATACAAAGTCCGTGCCGGAGGCGGATGGTGAAATTAGGCCGATGGAATCGGAGCGTCAGGGTCTGAAGTGTTGCTTTTCAGCCATTCTTCGTCGCACCAGCGCGACGGCCCGGCTTCACAATTTACTATTGCGGAGTTACGCTTTACAATTTACCAGAAATATGGCGATTCAAACTGCCGGTCAAAAGACCGCGAAAGTCACAAAGGTTAGGGTCGAGGACCAATCGACCCTGACCTTGCCGAAAGGCGCAGAGGAATTGATAGAGCGTATTCTGGATCATGTGCCGGTGGAGCATCTGAGAGGGCTCGATAAGGTCAGGCTGGTCGATTTTATTAACGACCCGCGCTTGAAGAACCTTGACGTTCCGATGAAAGGCGACCTTCCGGGCCTTTATCATCCAAAACAGGGGAATCAAGCTGCCTGGCTGGAAATGTCCATGGGCGCCCTGCTTCAGCCGACCGAGGGGTTTGCAAAACGTTGGATGGCGAAAACGTCTTTTAAGAGCAATCTTGCGGGGCTGATCTTCTCACTCGTCGGCCAGCATTACTATCTTACTCTCAGACATTCGGTCAAAAAACAGGGCCTGGAACCACAGATCAGGCAATATGCGGAGAAGAACCTGCGTGCCTGGAGCGAGAAACAGAATGCCAACAGTTTTCGTGCCAAACTTTTCAAACCGCTGCGGCCGGTGGTCGAGCGCTGGGCCAAATGGCTCAACAAGAAAGCCGCACAGGCTCAGAAGAAATAATGTGGGACCGTCGGGTCGACCACGTCAGGTTTCTACACCGGATCCCGAAGTTGTATGAACTATTGGCTCGTTAAGCAAGAACCTTCGTCGTATTCATTCGACGACCTTCAGAAAGAAGGTCGGACGGATTGGACGGGCGTGCGGAATTACCAGGCTCGAAACAATCTCGCTGCGATGAAGAAGGGCGACAAGGTCTTTTTTTACCATTCCGGCGGGGAGAAGGCGGTCGTCGGCACCGCAAAGGTCTCAAAGACCGCGTTTCAGGACCCGACCTCGGAAGATACGGCGTGGATCGCGGTTGAGATCGAGGCGGGAAAGCCGCTGACGAAGCCGGTAAGTTTGGCTGATATCAAGACCAATCCGAAACTGAAGGATATTGCCCTTTTGAAGTTGTCGCGCTTGTCGGTGGTCCCGATAACCCGAGCCGAATACGACGAAATAATCTCAATGTCAAAATAATATGGCAATGAACGCAGCCCCTGAAGCCACCGAACGGACGTCGCTTTTGAAAGTAGCCGTGGACTATTACCACGAGTTACTTGGCGACGAGAAACTCGCGGCTGAGAGTTTCAAGGCACTCCACGACGGCCTGGAGCATAAGCGGCTCATTTTCGGCGGCCGTCCGCTCTCACCGTATCTTAGGCCGCATTTCATCACGGAGACCGACTGGTTACGCGTAAAGGGGGTTTGCGAGACCATTTGGGGCGCGCTGCAGAAAGTCAAGGATGAGGCGATCCGTGACGGCACCCTCCTGGATGAGCTGGGCTTTTCCGAAACAGAAAAAGACCTGGTCCGGATCGATCCGGGTTACAGGCAGGTTTCGCCGACTGCCCGGCTGGATTCGTTCCTCACGGACGCGGCATACTCGTTCGTAGAATTGAACGGCGAAAGCCCGGCGGGGATCGCTTACGCGGATTCTGCGACCGAGATCTTTCTTGAGCTGCCGGTGATGCAGAAATTCGCGGAACGCTATTCGGTGTCGGGTTTTTCGGGAAGCCCGCGGCTGCTCGAAGTGCTCGAAAATTGTTGGCGGGAGTTCTGCGGCGGCAAGGCCGAACGGGATCCGGTGATCGCGATCGTCGACCTCAAAGACCTGCCGACGCAGAAGGAATTTGAGCTCTTCAGGGACTACTTTGCGTCGAAGGGCTTAGATGCGGTGATCTGCTCGCCGCAGGACCTCGAATTCGCCGACGGGCGCCTTTATTATGGAAGTCTGAAGATCGACGTCGTTTACAAGCGGCTGCTGGTCAATGAGTACTTGCCGATAATCGATGAATGTCCCGCATTGCTAGACGCTTATCGGGCCGGTGCGATCTGTATGGTCAACAGCTTCCGGGGAAAGCTCGTCCATAAGAAGGCAATTTTCGCCATTCTTTCAAACGAGAGATATTCTCATTTATTTGACGAAGCCGAGTTGGCGGCAATAGAGGCTCATATTCCCTGGACTCGAAAATTCCGCGAAGAGCGAACCCAGATCAGGGACGCTCCCGGCAAGGACCACATTGAGGTTGACCTTGTCGAATGGGCAAGGGCGAATTCGCAAAAGCTCGTGCTGAAACCGAACGACGATTATGGTGGACACGGAATATTCATTGGCTGGAGCCTTAATGCCGGTGAATGGGACGACGCTATCGAAACCGCCCTCGTAGATGGCGACTACCTTGTACAGGAAAGGGTCCGAACGGCTAGGGAAACGTTCCCGATGGTATTTGACGAGATCGGCAGTTGGGGCATGGTCGAGCAATTAGTCGATCTTGACCCGTTATTGTTTAATGGCATCGTCGGCTCGGCATTCACGCGGCTGTCGTCGAATGAATTGGCAAATGTGACCGCGGGCGGGGGCATGGTGCCGACGTTTGTGATCGCCGACCGATGATCTCTGGCTTGTCTCCGACAGATAGGCCGACTTCCCAGTAGCTCCGTTCTGCCGTTTTTGACGATCGCTTGACCCATGACCGAAACCAAGACCCCCTCGCGGCTTCGAAAATTAACCAACGACTACTTGCGCCTCGAGCACAAACTCAAGCTCGGCGGCGGCCCCGAAAAGATCGATAGGATCCATAAGCAGGGCAAGCTGACAGCCCGGGAGCGGATCGAGAAACTCCTCGATCCCGATGGATTCTGCCAGGAGATCGGGCTTCTTGTCGCATTCGACGAGTACGACGGACAAGCCCCGGCGGCGGCGGTTGTCACCGTCGTCGGTAAGGTAAACGGGCGCGAGTGTGTGGTCGTCGCGAACGACGCGACCATCAAGGCGGGGGCGTGGTACCCGGAAACGATCAAGAAGATCCTCCGGGCACAGGAGATCGCAATGCGGAACCACGTGCCGATCATCTATTTGGTCGATTCCGCGGGCGTAAATCTGCCATACCAGGGTGGCGTTTTCCCCGGCCAATACGGAGCGGCCCGGATCTTTTATTACAACTCGATAATGCGCCGCTACTTGAAAGTGCCGCAGATCGCCGCCGTGATGGGGATGTGCGTTGCCGGCGGAGCTTACCTTCCGGCACTCAGTGACGTGATCCTGATGGTGGAGGGGACGTCGTTCATGGGCCTAGGCGGAGCGAATCTCGTAAAAGGTGCGACCGGCCAGACCATCGATAACGAAACGCTCGGCGGGGCGATGACCCACAATGCTATCTCAGGCGTCGCCCATTACCGCACAAAGGATGACGCCGAGTGCCTGGCAAAGATCCGGGAACTCGTGGGCGAAATGCCCGAGAAAGAACGATCCCGGGTTTCGCTTGAAGAAAGCCGTCAGCCAATGGCCTCAAGTGATAGGCTTTACGAACTATTGCCGGAAGACCATCGTGCACCCTATGACATGCACGCCGTGCTTGATACTTTTCTTGACGAGGGCGGTGTGGACGAATTCCAGGCTGATTTCGCGAAGGAAATGATCTGCGGCATGGCCCGGATTGGCGGGATCCTGGTCGGCGTCATCGCCAATTCTCGCGGGATGTCCAAAGGCAAACCAGGTGAGCCGCCCCGGTTCGGCGGCATCGTTTACACCGAATCCGCCGAGAAGACCGCATATTTCATCGAAAATTGCGATCGTCACGATACTCCGCTGCTGTTCGTCCAGGATGTTTCCGGATTCATGGTTGGTGCCGAAGCCGAGCACAGCGGGATCATCCGCGCCGGAGCACGGTTCGTTGAAGCGATGGCCACGGCAAAGGTGCCTAAGATCGTCCTGACTGTAAATCACGCGTCCGGGGCGGGCTATTACGCGATGGCCGGCCAGGGCTTTGATCCCGATTTCATCTTTTCGCTTCCGACCGGCCGCATGGGCGTGATGGAAGGCGATTCGGCCGTTCAGGCCATTTTCGGCACTCAACTCGAAAAACTCAAAAAAGAAGGGACGGAGCCCGATGAGAAGCTTCTGGTGGAGATGGAAAAGGTCCGGGAAACATATGACCGTGAACTCGACGCCAAGCATGCCGCCGCCCGTGGACTTGTCGATGCCATCGTCACGCCCGAAAACCTACGCGAAAGCCTCATTTTGTGCTTGCAAACCTGCCTGAATACTTCACGTCCGCATATCGGACCTTTCGTCCTTCCGCAGATCTGATGCGGATGGCTGGTTCGGGCCGTGAGATGTGATCCGCGCTCAAACCGCATTTCCGGTTGACAAATCGTCCCAAGGGAATATGATTTGACGCGCCGGGGCGAATCGCCGCCGGCCCAGCCAACACTAAAGGAGAATAAATGGGATGAGGCTAGCAACTTTCGCAGCCGGCTTGGCCGGCGGCATCGTCATGTTTCTTTTGGGCTTCCTGTTCTATGCGGTCCTGTTTGCAACTTATTTTCAAGAGAATATGGTCCAATATGCCGGTTTGATGAAAGATCCCCCGGTATTCTGGGCCATCTTCGTATTCAATATTGTTTGGGCATTTCTGATCGCCTTTGTCCTCGACCATTGGGCGAAACTGAGCGGTTGGGCCGAGGGGGCCAAGACCGGGGCGATCATTATGTTCCTCGTCGGTCTGGCGACGAACCTCGATTTCTATGCGTTCCTCAATCTTCACAAAGCCCTGGCCCCGGTCATAGTCCACTTGATCGTGATGATCATTCTGGGTGCGGGGGCCGGTGCAACCGCCGGAGTAGTCCTGGGCTTCTTCAACCGCCGAACTGCCGAGGATTAAACGCGGACCTCGACCTCGGGCTGGACGTAGCGTTTGGCAGGAATCGAGTACTGAGATATCCGAAGTTTCAGGGATCGGCGACGGTTCGACTCATCGCCGCGAGAGAATCGGCCGCAAACCGCTTCTGCAGCCGCCTGGCATAGGGGTAAGCGATCTTTACCAGCAGGGAATTTGGCCTCGAAAATGCGAAAAGGTCATACCAGACTTCTTCAGTTTCCGGGTCGCGTTCGACCGTGAAACGCTCTTCGCCGGATTCAACGTGACTCTGCAATGTGCCATAGGCGAAGCCAAAACGGGCGGTTTCGTCGATCGTGTAAACGATCCGGGCAGCGTTCAGTGAATAGAAACCGAGTTGATCCACTAGTACGGCTACGGTAATTCCAGTTTGGATCGGCGTGTCCGGCTGCCATAGCTCGACCCAGCCGAGATCGAACATTTTCCACGTTCGAATTGCCTCCTTTGCCTGCTCCCAATCACCTAGACCTTGCCCGATCAGCACTCGATTGTGGTCGACCGCCCAATCTTCGGGCGGGTGCTCTCTAGTTTTGCCAATGTGCTGATACGAGAAGGTCTCGCCGGATGCTCGAATGAGAAACTCATTAATTCGGGCGGGTCCGGGCCGAGAAAATAGAAACATAAGTAAACATTTTCTCATAAGATGGTGTCCAGCGGAGCCAGGCTAAGCAGGCCAGCGACCGGGAAGCCGGTGGTGGGATGGCTGTCGGTGCCACGGCGGAGAAGGAACGCACGTTGCTCGGTTCTCTTTAATAATCACTTGTCGTGTTGGCGTGCCGCGATGCGCCTAACTAAGAGCTTTTGGATACACGTTTTTGTTGAGCCCCGGGGCTTGACCTGACGGCCCGATTTCGATACTCTGTGAGTTCGCTTTCTGGCGAAGATAGCTAGCAGTGTGAGCAGAATATGAGTACTTATTTTCCGAGTGGAAAAGGTTTGGCAGATGGGCGCAAGTGGTTCGTCGTCGATGCAAAAGGCAAGACGGTCGGCCGGCTTGCGACCGAAGTGGCCCGCATGCTTTCCGGCAAGAACAACCCGGCATGGACGCCGTTTATGGACATGGGTGACCATGTGATCGTGATAAACGCACGCCACGCCAAGTTCACAGGCTCGAAGGGCGAGCAGAAGCTTTATCGCCATCACACTCTCTATCCCGGCGGCCTTCGAGAAAAGTCGGTGAGGGAAATGCTCGATTCGAAACCTGAAAAGGTGATCGAACTGGCGGTGAAAGGGATGCTTCCGAAAACGAAACTCGGCAAGTCGATGGCCAAGAAACTAAAGGTGTATGCCGACGGCGAGCACAGGCACTCAGCCCAGAAGCCTGAAGCGGTGGAAGTATAGATTCCAGGTTCCAGACCCCTGAGCGGTGATCTGAATGTGGAAATCAAAAGTTGAAATCAAAGGAATATGGCAGATATACAGTATCTAGGCACGGGCCGCAGAAAGACGTCGACCGCACGGGTCTACCTGCGTCCGGGAACGGGCAACATCACCGTTAATAGGAGAGAATTCGGCTCGTATTTCCCGAATGAAGCCCTGCAGATGATCATACGGCAGCCGTTGCGGCTGACGGACACCGCCGGTAAATTTGACATTCTGGTCAACGTCAGCGGCGGAGGCGCCGCCGGGCAGGCGGGTGCAGTGCGTCATGGAATTACGAGGGCCCTGATGGAGTTCAATGCCGACCTTCGTCCGACGCTGAAGAAGGCCGGGCTGATCACCCGCGATCCGCGTCAGAAGGAACGCAAGAAGTATGGACAGAAGGGGGCGCGTGCAAGGTTCCAGTTCTCGAAACGCTAGTAAATAGTGAATCGTAAATCGTGTACAGCATGATGCTTGCACGTTTTGCGTTGTCACGATCTACGAATCCATTGCCGGGACTCCTTGGTTTGTCAAAAAGTTTCCGGCGAGTACACAAACCTAAGTAAGGAAAGGAGAATTTGTTTTGGCTACAGTTACGATGAAGGAACTCCTCGAAGCGGGAGTTCATTTTGGACACCAGGTCCGCCGCTGGAATCCGAAGATGAAAGAGTACATCTTCGGCGAGCGCAACGGCATTTACATCATTGATCTCCAAAAGACGCAGAAGCTGTTTCGCGACGCGTTGAATTATGTCACCGAGTCGCTGACAGAACGGCCCAACCAAAAGGTGCTTTTCGTCGGCACTAAACGTCAAGCTCAGGACGCGATCAAGGAAGAAGCTGAACGCTGCGGGATGTATTACGTGAACAACCGCTGGCTTGGCGGACTGCTCACGAACTACGAGACCGTCAAAAGATCGATCAATAAACTTAAAGAGATCGAAACGATGCGGGAAGACGGCCGCTACGAAAAGCTGACCAAGAAGGAAAGACTCAAGCTGGACCGCGAACACGAAGGTCTGATGAAGAACCTTGCCGGCATTAAGGACATGAACGGCCACCCGGACATGCTTTTCGTGATCGACGTTAGAAAGGAAGATATCGCGGTCAAAGAAGCGAATCGGCTCGGTATCCCGATCGTCGCCGTCGTCGATACGAATTGCTCACCGGAAGGTATTGATCAGGTTATTCCTGGTAATGACGACGCTCTTCGCGCGATCCGGCTTTTTGCGTCGCGAGTCGCCGATGCGATCCTCGAAGGCCAGCAGGTCGCGACCGAAGGACGAGTCGCGGCCGGCGGATCTGCGGAAGAAGAGAGTGGAGTCAATGACATCGGCGAGGCCCTGGCACCTCCGGCGGAACCTGAGGTCAACGTGGCCGACCAATCATTTGCAACCGCCGAAGCCACGCACCAGGTCGAAGAGGCCGTTGCGGAACCGGTTCCGGGGACGGAAACGACTGCTGAGGCGCCTGCTGCTGAATCGGGCACCGATGCGGAGGCAAATACAGAAGAATCGACGGAAGCAACCGCGAGCTAGACAATCTTTTTAACTTTTTCGAGCGTAGCCGTTTCCGTTTTCAACGAACAGGCTGCGTTTTTTTACAGAAACTGATCGGTAAGGGACAAAATCGGCCGGTTTTGCGCCGGCGAAGAGAAATATTGGAGTAATATATGGCAGAAATAACAGCAGGGGCGGTTAAGTCACTTCGCGAAAAGACGGGTGCGGGGATGATCGATTGTAAGAACGCGCTGGTCGAAGCAGACGGCGACGAGGCGGCCGCGATCGAAATTCTAAGGAAAAAAGGGGTGGCAACGGCCGGAAAGAAGGCAGGGCGTGTTACCGCCGAAGGTGCCGTCGGTTCCTATATCCACATGGGCGGAAAGGTCGGCGTGTTGGTCGAGATCAATTGCGAAAGCGATTTTGTCGCCCGGGGCGAGGAATTCCAGCAGCTCGTAAAGGACGTTGCGATGCATATCGCCGCCGCCGATCCGCGATTCAATAGCCGTGGCGAGGTGCCCGCGTCTGAACTCGACAAGGAACGCGAGATCCTGATGGAGCAGTTAAAGAACGATCCGAAGAACGCCGGAAAGCCGGACGATGTGCTGAACAAGATCATCGAAGGCCGACTGAACAAGTTCTATGAAGAGAACGTCCTTTTAGATCAGCCGTTCGTTAAGGACCCGAGCAAGACGATCGGCGAGCTCGTTACCGAGAAGATCGCGTCGATCAAGGAAAACATCACGGTCCGCCGCTTTGCCCGTTTCAAAATGGGCGAGGGGATCGAGAAGAAGACGGACGATTTCGCGGCCGAAGTCGCTTCGATGGTTGGTTAACTGTTACAGAGCTTTTAGAGTTGCCAGGTTACGAAGTTTTTCGTTCTTAACTCAGCAACCCCGCAACTCCGAAACTCTGCGATTCTGCAACTATGGCGTATAAGCGTATCCTCCTCAAACTTTCCGGTGAAGCGCTAATGGGCTCGCAGAATTACGGTATTGATACCGCAGTTGCGGAGTCGGTAGCACGCGAGATCAAGGCCGTACACGATCAGGGTGTCGAGGTCGCCGTTGTGGTTGGCGGAGGCAACATATTCAGGGGCGTTTCAAAATCGGCCGGGAACATGGATCGCGGCGCCGCCGATTACATCGGGATGCTGGCGACCGTTATGAACGCGGTCGTCCTGCAGGACGCCCTGGAAAAAGTTGACGTATTCACGCGGGTGATGTCTGCGATAGATATTCCGCAGCTCGCCGAGCCGTTTATTCGAAGGCGGGCGATCCGCCATCTAGAAAAGAAGCGAGTGGTGATCTTTGCCGCGGGTACCGGGAATCCTTATTTCACAACGGACTCAGCGGCCGCCCTGCGGGCATGCGAGATCGGTGCCGACGTCATTTTTAAGGCGACAAAAGTGGATGGAGTGTACTCAGCCGATCCGATGAAGGACCCTTCGGCGACGAGATTCGAGAAGATCTCTTATCAGGAGGTCCTCGAAAAACAGCTCAAGGTGATGGATGCTTCGGCGATCTCGCTGTGCATGGATAACAACCTGCCGATCCTCGTATTCAACATGACCGAATCAGGCAACATTCTCAAAGCGGTCGAGGGCGACCTGAACATCGGAACTCTTGTGTCGGTCGGCGGGAACGTGACGGCGGCGGGATAGAAAAGGTGAGGAGATGAGGAAACTATGAGCGTTGAAAGCGTGACCGGCACAACCAAGCCTAAAATGGAATCCGTGATCGAGGATTTCAAACGAAAGCTGGCAAACGTGAGAACCGGACGGGCGAATGTGGGCATCCTTGATCCGGTAGTGGTCGATTATTACGGGACCCCTACACCGCTCAACCAGATGGCGTCGGTTGCGGTCCCCGAACCGCAGCTGCTGACCGTTCAGCCGTGGGACCAGTCTCAGCTCGGTGCAGTCGAAAAGGCGATCATCGCAGCTAATCTTGGGTTGAATCCGTCGAATGACGGAAAGATCATACGGCTTTCGATCCCTGCCCTGACCGAAGAGCGTAGAAAACAGTTCGCTAAACAGATCCATGAGATCGCCGAAGAGCACCGGGTCGCGGTCCGTAATTTACGCCATCACGCGAACGACCAGTTAAAGAAGATGCTCAAGGACAAGGAAGTATCCGAAGACGACGAACGCCGCGGGCTCGACGAAGTCCAGAAGCTAACGGACACCTATATCGGCAAGATCGACGAGCTGGCCAAGAATAAAGAACACGAGGTAATGAGCCTCTGATCCATTGGTAATTTTTCGAAAACGTGCCCGCATTCATTTTGAAATGAATGCGGGCATTTTCGATCTTGTGCAGATCGGCAGTCACTGCTTGGCTTTCTGTTCGGCAAGCGCCTTATCGACCTGAGTTTTGAACTCTTTACAGCCCTTGGCAAGCTGTTCTTTGTCAGCAGGATTTTCCTGTATCGACTGCTTGATCGCGTCCTTGATCTGATTCAGGATCGTGGCCTTTGCGGCCTTGACGATGAAGTTGTCGTCGGGATTCTGGAGTTCGGCCTCGATCGTGTCGAGCACCTGGTCGCATTCAACGATTCCCGTGTTGCTCTTGCCAACGGTCGAATCGACCACGTCATCGGCCGTCGTCCGATTGCTTCCGGACGAAGGCTGGTCGCCTGAGCGGAGGAAACTGCAGCCCAGAACGCTTAACAAAAGGACCCCGGCCGCTGCTGCCGCAAATTTGTTCTTGATATTATTCATCGATCGCCTCCTCAGACCTCCAATTCGGTTGACGCCTCCGCCTTACTCTTTTTGCAGATCGGCATATTTTTCGATCAGCTTCTTCATCCCGAAACCAGGGAAACTGATCGTCAGCTTCACATTATCGCCGGAGCCTTCGCGTCGGAGAACAAGGCCCTTGCCATATTTCGAATGACGCACATGATTGCCTGCTGCGATCGGGCCGTTGTCCGAGTTGGCGCCACTCGGCGAAGTGCCGGATGCGGCCGCTTTTAACCTGTCCAGGCCAGAACGCGGGTCGTCAGTGTCTGTCGGCCGAACATCGGGCCCCCCTCCGGCGGCCGACGAGGCGTTCTTCTTATTAAAGAATTCAGCGACCGCGTCAGCACTGTCATACGTTTTGCCTGTGTAAACGTTCCGGGGTTTTTGCACCTCATGGGACGAGCCTGCGGCGGCCGTCCTGACCCCGGGCCTGCCTTTTGCTGATCCGCGCGCGAATGAAAGCCAGGATGGCCCACGAGAAAGATCTTCGATCAATTCTAACGGAAGCTCATTGAGGAATTGCGAAGGCTCCGCAGCAAGGTCCTCGCCATACACACGACGTCGCATCGAATGGGTAAGATATAGAATTTCTTCGGCCCTTGTTATCGCAACATAGGCGAGCCGTCGTTCTTCCTCCAGTTCCTTCGGGTCATTCAAGCTGCGCGAGTGAGGGAAAATGCCGTCCTCGAGGCCAACGATGAAAACGGTCGGAAATTCGAGGCCCTTTGCCGAATGGACGGTCATTAAAGTCACGCCGGCATTTCCGTCGTATTTGTCGGTGTCCGAGGTCAACGCAGCGTGATCTATAAAGTCGCGCAGGCCGGTCTCCGGCGTCTGGTCGTAGTCCGCTGCCGCATTTACGAGTTCCTCCAGATTCTCGAGCCTGCCCTCGGCCTCGTCCGTGTTTTCGGAACGGAGCATTTTCGAGTAGCCGCTGTCGTCGATCGCCGAGATAACCGCTTCACTCACCGGACGGCCGGAAGGCGAGGCATCTTTGACCGTCGCCGAGATCTTATCGATCGTCTTCTTGAATTGGACTATGGCGTTGGAAGCCCTGCTTGAAATTCCGCGGACTGGGTCGGCATCGCGATCGGCCTCGGCCTCGATCACATCCCAAAGGCTGGTCTTTCTGGCTTTCGCCTCGCTCTGCAGGGCGTCCATCGTTGTTTTTCCGATACCGCGAGGTGGCGTGTTGATAACCCGTGCCAAGGCGATATCGTCTCGCGGATTCAACGCAAGCTTCAGGTACGCGACTATGTCCTTGACCTCGGCCCGTTCATAGAAGGAGAACCCGCCGACAATGTTGTAATCGATCCTCAAACGTCGAAGTGCTTCTTCGAACACCCGCGATTGAGCATTTGTCCGATAGAGGACGGCAACTCGCTTGCTGGCGTCCCGCCGGCGGTGTTCCTCGATCCGGGCGGCGACAAATCTCCCTTCACTGTCGGCGTCGGACGCCTGAAAATAGAAGATTCGCTCGCCTCCGTCCTTGCTCGTCCAGAGCTTCTTTTTCTTCTGATTCAGATTTTTTTCGATGATCGAATCGGCCGCGTCGAGGATCGTCTGCGTCGATCGATAATTCTGCTCAAGCAGGATGACCTTTGCGTCGGGAAAGTGGCTTTCGAATTCGAGGATATTGCGAATATCCGCTTGCCGAAAGCCGTAAATACTCTGTGCATCGTCACCGACAACGCAGATATTCTGCTGCTTTTCGGTCAGGAACGTGACAAGAGCAAGCTGAAGCGGATTCGTGTCCTGGTATTCGTCGACGAGGATGTAACGATACCGGTCATTGTATTTTTCACGGACCTCCGGCGAAGTCCTGAGCAGTTTGACAGTCTTTATGAGAAGGTCGTCGAAGTCTAGAGCGTTCGCGCGGCCGAGCCGTTCTTCATAGAGGCGGAAGACCTTAGCGTATGCGGCCCGCTTTTCGTCCGTAAGTTCAACCGACGAGCTGAACAATTCAACATCCTCGCCTCGGTTTTTTGCTGCGCTGATCACCGAACGAACGACCCGCGGGACGATCTGCTTTTCGTCTAGGCCGAGGTCCTTGATGCAGGCCTTTATCACCTTTTGGCTGTCGTCGGTGTCATATATCGTGAACGAACGCGTGTAGCCTTCCGCGAGCTGCTCGATGTCCTGACGGAGGATCCGGACACAAAGGCTATGAAACGTCGAAAGGAGCGGGAACGAATTCAGCTTGGTGCCCTTCAAAAGCCGTTCGACACGAGCCTTCATCTCGCCCGCAGCCTTGTTCGTAAAAGTGACGGCTAATATATTGTGCGGCGGAACCCCTTTTTCGGCAATAAGATAAGCGATGCGAACGGTGATGACCCTCGTTTTGCCAGATCCCGCACCCGCGAGGACAAGAAGGGGGCCTTCGGTGGTTGTAACGGCCTCGGCCTGTTGGGGATTTAGTGAGGATAGCAGATCCATTATTTGATCAGTGTCTGAACGTCTTTGAACTTCTCGTGACGCGAGTCGCGCATCAGTTCGAACAGAGCCATTTCGGCACTCGATGAAATAACGCCCGCCGCCGACATGCGTCTGAGCCCGGCCTGTTTGTCGTGTTCGAATCGGGATCCGACGCAGTCGGTGAGCAGATGAACCTTGTAGCCCGCATCAACAAGTTCGAGTGCCGTTTGATTCACACAGACGTGGGTCTCGATGCCGCACAGGACTACATTTTGCGGCTTCAGTTCATCCAATCGCGCTTTGATTCCCTCTGCGGAAAATGCGCTGAAGGTCGATTTTTCGATCGGCTCATAACCTTCGGGAAGCGAGAATCGGATCTCTTCAGCAGTTGGCCCTAGGCCTTTGGGATATTGTTCGGTCACGATGATCGGAACACCAAGCAATCCGAAGCCCAGAAACCACCGTGGCGGTACGGGATGCTATCGAAGGGAAATTTCCGATCGGGTCTCGAAAAGCCTCCTGCATATCGACGACCATCAGAACACAGCCGTCTACTGACAACAATCTCGAAAAACTCATTCTTTTTGGGTGTTAATCGGAGCTTGAGGCCTCCTGCCGGTTCGCTGGGCCGTCGCCCGGCCGTGTCTTTCCCCCGTTCCGGGCCGCCTTTTCGCGCATCTCTTTTCGGTACTGCCTGAAGAAAAAGAACACGGCAGCAATACAGACCGCAAGGATCAATATCATCATCGCGACGATGAAATACACTTCAGCGGCTGCTTGCTCCGGCATATGTTCAGTTTAGGCGCTAGGTATCGCAGATTCAAGTTAATCAACTTCGGTACCTACAAAGGTCCTAAGGCTGCCGGGAGAATCGGGTGCGCGAGCGTGGCCAATTTGAGCGAAAGCGCTGGTTTGGGATAGTGTGGCGAGATCGGTGCGGAATTTAATGGGGCGCTTGATTCGCCGGAAACGCCTCGGCTTTTTCGGGTTCCTCGGCGGCGAGCCGCTCGCGATACGTTTCCGGGATCTGCCGAACTTTCTTGTTCTGGTCGGTAACGAGATGAAGCGTCTCGCCCTCCGCCAGAAGTGTCCCGTCCGAGGGACGGAAGATCTCATAAACAAATCGTATCGAACGGCTGCGGATCTCGGCCACGCGGGTCCTGATCATCAGAATGTCTTCGTAGAATGCGGGTGACTTGTACCGGCAGTAGGTCTCGGCAACAACCATCAAGGCGTTGTCGTTTTCTTCCATCTCTTTGTAGGAAAAGCCGCGGGCACGGCAAAGGTCGCTTCGGCCGGCTTCGAACCAGATCAGGTAGTTCGAATGATGGACGATGCCCATCTTGTCGGTCTCGGCATATCGGACCCGGATCTCGGTTTCATGCCAGCCGTCCATAACAGTCGGCAGCACGCTGAAGGCGGTACGCAAGCGGCGGCTTAAACTGAACGCCTACTGCATTCTGCCAACTGCATACTGAGGAAACTGGCTGGGAGACAGGGATTCGAACCCCGATAGCCAGATCCAGAATCTGGAGTCCTACCATTAGACGATCTCCCAGCGTCCTTAATAATTTACGTGTCGGAAACGAGGGTTGTCAAACGATAACTATTTCGCCGCGAGGTTCCATGATTTTGACTTTCAGGGCCTAACTTTCTAATTTCTAACCTTATGTCGAGCGAAAAAGGGATCCTTACAAACCGGCAGGCGTTCCATGAATATCACATCCTGGACAAGTACGAGGCCGGGGCCGCCCTTCTGGGGACCGAGGTGAAGAGCATCATGGCCGGCCGGATACAATTGAAGGACTCCTACGTAACGATCAAGGACGGGGAGGTCTGGCTGATCAACGCTCATATCTCACCTTATTCGCACGGTAATCGGCAAAATCACGATCCGCTGCGGAGCCGAAAGCTGCTCCTACACCGCCGGGAGATCGATAAACTAACTAAAGAAACGAACCAGAAGGGCATGACGCTGGTCGTAACCTCGATCTACTGGAAGAATGGCCGGATCAAGTTCGAGATCGGCGTCGCAAAGGGTAAAAAGCTCTATGACAAACGGCAGGCTGAGATGCAGCGGACCATCGATAAAGAAACCCGCCAGCAGTTGAAAGAAAAGGCGAGATAAGTTAAGGTATTACAACGAGTTTCAAGTCCATAAGCATATTTTATAACTGAGGAAATTGATGGAGTTTACTGGCATATCGGGTAATTTTTCACATGCGTCCGCAGAGGCACTGGCCGTTGTCGTTTTTGACGGCGAGAACGCCGGCTCGGGATCGTTGGCCGAGCTCGACAAATTGACCGGCGGCGGCATTTCGGCTGTATTTAAGTCGGAAGATTTCAAAGGCGAGAAGGGCCAAACCGCGTTGTTGCGATTCTCGCCTTCGGGCAAAGTCAAAGCAAGGGCGATCATGCTTCTCGGCGCGGGTAAAAGGGCCAATTATCGTGTCTCGGACGTGTCCGCGGCGTCGGGCGCCGCGACGCGTTACCTGCGGACGCGCAGTTTCAAGAGCTTCGCCTTCATGCCGAGGTGCGAGGGAAATGCTATCGCGATCGCCCAGGCAGCAGCCCAGGGCGCGGTCACGAGCCAATTTGAGCTCGATAAGTACAAGACCAAGGACAAAAAGAATAAATCGGTCAATAAGGTCATCGTTTGCATCGACGGAGCGAAACCTGCCGATCTGAAGAACGGGCTCTCCCGGGGCCAGATCATCGGTGATTCAATGAACTTCACGCGTGACCTCGCGAATGAGCCGCCGAATGTGCTGACCCCGACGGAAATGGCCAATCGTGCTCAAAGAATGGCAAAGGAAGTGGGCTTGAAGTACGAGGTCCTCGACGAGTCGAAAATGACGAAGATGGGGATGGGTTCGCTCTTAAGTGTCTCGAAGGGTTCCGAACAGCCCGCGAAACTCATCGTCCTGCGCTACACGCCGGCTAAGAACACGGGAAAAAAAGGCGACCTGCTCGCGCTCGTCGGGAAAGGCATCACGTTCGATACGGGCGGCATCTCGCTTAAACCGGGCGAGGGCATGGATGCGATGAAGTACGATATGTCGGGCGGAGCGACCGTGATCGGCACGATGCGTGCGATCGCAATGCTGAAGCCGACGATCCCGGTCCTCGGGGTTGTCGCGGCCGTCGAGAATATGCCCGACGGCAAGGCTTCCCGCCCCAGCGACGTCGTCACGGCAATGAACGGCAAGACCATCGAAATCCTGAACACTGATGCAGAAGGCCGTTTGATACTCGCCGACGCCGTCGCTTATGCCGAAAAGCAGGGTGCCAACCGGATCGTTGATATGGCCACGCTGACGGGTGCTGTGATCATCGCCCTCGGCGACCAGAACACCGGGATCATGGGGAACGACGACGAGCTCGTAAAGGAGATAATCTCGCTCGGCAAGGAAAACGGGGAGGGGTTCTGGGAGCTCCCGCTTGGTGAGGGGTACAGCAAACAGATCAAGTCCGATATCGCCGATATCAAGAACATCGGCCCCCGGGGCAAGGCCGGAACGATCATGGGTGCTGTTTTCATTCAGGAATTTGTTGATAAGGCCAAATGGGCGCACCTGGACATCGCCGGCACGGCCTGGTGTGACACGGTGAAACCCCACCAGGCCAAGGGCCCGACTGGCGTTGCGATCCGAACACTCGTTTCCCTTGTTGAAAAGTCCCAGTAGGGCGGCACTGCCGCAATTTCCAACACGGGCCGGTAAATCTCTGCATTTATCGGCCCTTTTCGGCAAAATGGCTTGCCGCAGGACGTCTAATTCGCAGCTTTCCGTTAACGAAGGCCTCGAGATCCTCGACGACAGACCTAAATGAACCTCGTTTCTAGAAAGAACCTGGCCAATATGACGCTTAGTGTCGTGATCCTGTTTGCCGGTTCGGCTTGTTTCTGGAGCAGTGAACGGTCTTCGGTTGACGATCCGGCGGAGCCTGCCGAAGAAAATGTAAACGCGATCGCGACCAATCAGCCGAGATCGACGCAGCCGGTCAATCCCGCGAAGCGGAGGGACGAGGGCGATTTCATCGTCCAGCACCTCGACGTCACATCGCCCGCGTACCAGGAATTCGACCGGCATGTCCGGAGTTCCCGGCTTTTGGAGGACGCAGCCGAGAAGCTCAATAGATCGCTGAGCCTGCCCCGAGATGTCTTCCTGCGGACAAAGGACTGCAAAGAAGTTAATGCCTTCTACGACCCAAATGACCGCTCGATCACGATCTGTTATGAATTGATGGGCCATTTCTACCGGATCTTTAAGTCTGCGGGTGAGAGCGATGAAAAAGCATACGACAAAATGAACGATGCCGTGCGGTTCGTATTTGTCCATGAGTTGGGACATGCACTGATCGACCAATATAAGCTTCCGGTCGCCGGTAATGAGGAAGACGCCGCTGATCGCTGTTCCGCGTACGTCAACTTGAAGGAACTTGGCGAAGATGGCGCACGCGCGGTCTACGCGGCGGCCGATGCATTTGCTATTGAGTCGAAACAAGGCGACAATTCAAAACGAAACTTAGCGGACGAACATCTGCTTCGCGAGCAGCGTTTCTATAATTCACTTTGCATGATCTACGGTTCCGATCCGGAGAAGCACTCGCGTATCGTCGAAGGCGGCTACCTTCCGAAGGAGCGTGCGGTGAGATGCGAGGGTGAATTCAGGCGGGCCGTCGAGAGCTGGGTGAGCCTGCTCGAGCCTTGGCGAAAAGCTTGAACCATATTCTTATTCTGATCGGAGAAACGGTATGAAAAGACTCATCTCGGAGCTAATTAACGGAAAGGACGGCCGCGTGACCGGCCTGGTGGCAATGGGTTTGATCGGGGCCGTCGCACTCGGCTGCACCTGTAACAAGTGGGCAAGCGACCTCGCCGATACGAACAGCTCAAATTCGACGACGGTATCTAACACGACCAAGCCGGCGGATGAGATCCCGACGGTTTCAAGACCGGACGCATCTAAAGGAGAGCTGCCGAGCGACCCCCAGTCACAGATGCTGGCACGCGAGACGATACTTGATTTCAATGACGCGATCCAGAGCGGCGACTTTTCGACGTTTCATGGAAACGTTTCCAAGCCTTTCCAGCGGCAGGCATCGGCCGAAAAGATGGAGGATGCGTTCAAGGCCTTTATTGAAGCGAAGCCCGATTTCAGCGACGTGAAAACGATGACGGCAACATTCAGCCCGTCGCCCTCGATCCAGCGCCAGTCCGGCGTAAGGCACCTGCAGATCAAGGGCTATTACGAGACCTCGCCGCGGAGGATGAACTTCGACCTGAAGTACATCCCGGAAGGCAAGGAGTGGAAGCTGATCTCCATAGAGGTCAACACCCGGGATTAGCTTTTGGGCGAATGACCAGCCATCTCAACGGGCGGCCGCGCTACGGGCATTTTGCCTTTAGCCGCGGCCGCCGTTAAAATTGGTCTTTCGGTCCAAACGTTGAACAGACTTTCCAGTCTGTTCTTTTGCGGCTTTCGGGGCGTGTTGCCGGTGTTCGCGGTCGGCAGCGAAGGGCCGGAAAGCCTATCACGAATTCTATGAAGATCCATGAGTATCAAGGCAAAGCACTCCTGAAAGAATACGGCGTTCCGGTCCCGCGTGGCATCGTCGCACGGACGGCCGATGAGGCCGAGGCGGCGGCAAAGGAATTGGGCACGGACGTTGTCGTCGTCAAGGCCCAGATCCATGCCGGCGGCCGAGGCAAAGGCGGCGGCGTAAAGCTCGCCAAGTCGCCCGAGGAAGCCAAGCAGATCGCGTCCGAGATGCTCGGGATGATGCTTGTCACCCATCAGACCGGCCCCGAAGGCCGCGAGGTCAAGACCCTACTGATCGAAGAAGGCCTTCCCATCGACAAGGAATTCTATCTCGGCATCACGCTCGACCGCGTTACCGGCCGCAACGTCTTTATGGCGTCGTCGGCGGGCGGAATGGACATTGAGAAGGTTGCCGAGGAAACTCCCGAGCTGATCCTGAAAGAGAAGATCGACCCGTCGGTCGGGCTCCGGCCGTTCCAGGCAAGGAAGCTCGCGTTCGGCCTGGGCATCCCGAACGATCTGGTCAATCAGGCGGCGAAATTCATGCTCTCACTTTACGACGCGTACGAGAAAATGGACGCGTCGCTGGTTGAGATCAACCCGTTCCTGCTGACTAAGGACAACCGCCTGATCGCTCTCGATGCCAAGGTCAATTTCGACGACAACGCGATGTTCCGCCACAAGGACTACGCCGACCTCCGCGACCTGAACGAGGAAGAACCGCTCGAGATAGAGGCGTCCAAGTTCGACCTGAACTACATCAAGCTGGACGGCAACATCGGCTGTATGGTCAACGGGGCCGGGCTGGCGATGGCCACGATGGACATCATCAAGCTGGCGGGCGGTGAACCGGCCAACTTTCTCGATGTCGGCGGTGGCGCATCGCAGGAGCGCGTGGAACAGGCATTCAAGATCCTACTGGCCGACGAGAACGTCAAAGCCGTGCTGATCAACATCTTCGGCGGCATCGTCCGCTGCGACATGGTCGCGAACGGCGTCGTGGCCGCCGCAAAGAACCTGCACGTCGAGATCCCGATCGTCGCCCGGTTGGAAGGCACAAACGTCGAAGAAGGCCGACGCGTTCTCGAAGCCTCCGACATCGGCATCATTCCCGCAACCACGATGAGCGACGCCGCCGAAAAAGTCGTTTCGGCAGCAAACGGCTGATCTGCAGAATTTCCGGTCATCAGTTTGAACGGCGGCTGCATAGCCGCCATTTTTTTGTTTGCCTTGGTCCACCTTGGTCCAGCCTTGGTCCAAACATCGGTGGAACGTGGAACCCATTGAAACCATTGCATTTACATCGTCGAAAAGGTGCGTTCCGGCAAAATTTAAGAAAACTTTTCGAAATTCGCTAACTCCTTTGTTTTCAACGAACGCGGATGTTGCGTCAGCGGACCGCTCCTTTACACTTCGGACAGGATCCGGAGCCCCTTTTCGGACATCAATTTCGGTCTCTCAGTAATATATTGTCAAAGAACTCCGTTCTCTGCAGACGGGTTCGACATTATCTCGTGTGTTGCGTAGTTTGTCAACAGTTTTATTGATGATACAGGGAGCTCGTTGAGTCATTGCCCCCAAAGCAACCAAATTCAAAAGTTTGAACATCCATTAGCGAAATCACTTCGTTCGCGGTCCTGCGGACGGAAGTAAAAAGCAGAGGAAA
>JADJWM010000008.1 GCA_016716365.1 Chloracidobacterium sp.
ACATAACACACAAAATTTTTGAATGCAACACCTCGTTTCATGTTTGCAACAAATAAATTTATCTGATACGATGTTTCATAGATGGCACATGAGCTTCCATCTTGAACAAACTGAGCAGCGAAACCTGAACCGCTGCGGACAGGAGACCGTGATGCAGCAAGTGGAACCGAAGATCAGGTAGCGGCGAATAGCTTCAAGCAGGCACGGGCTTTGAATGAATTAGGAGATAAGAAGATGAAAGAGAAGACAGCAGCACAGTCACCCGATATTTCGGCTGACAATATCCTCGATTTTGGCACGACATTGAACAAGCGCAAGACCGTCATCCGGAGCCATAAAGAAAGCGTGAATCGCATCGAGGGCGAAACGGAAACGTCCGATTGGTGGAATATGTGGAATGGCACACGGTCGCCGACATCCTGGACGAGACGGCACCCAATTGGGAGCACGCTATCAAGGACATCAGGAAGATCGGCGACATAATGACGATCACCGTCGCGATCACGATCGACGGCGTTACGCGTGAAGGCCTCGGCACGGGCCGGCCGCTACCGAGACCGGCATCAAAAAGGCCGGGCACGACGCACTCAAGCGTGCCGCGGTGAAGTTCGGCATCGCCCGTGACTTGTATAAGCGCGAGTTCGAAGAGATCCAGGACGAAGGCGGACGACTCGAGGCCCTACCCGCGGCTGCGGAGGGCTTCCCTGCCGAGCCGGTGGCGGCAACGCTCTCGGAACTCGTGACGGCGAAACAGCTCGGGATGATCCGGCGTTGGGCCGCGAGTCGGGCATCGACGTCGAGGCAGAATGCGGCCTGGTCCTTCGCTGCGGCACGGCCGAGCTATCGCGGCGTGCGGCTTCGGCATTCATCGATCATCTCCAAAAGGCACAGAAAACGGCCGCGGAGCTTCCGCTTCGTCGAGCCGGCTAAAGTTCCCGCGAAGGCCCTCCGCCAAAGAGTTTTGAGTTGCGATCTCCGCCCGGCACTGTCGCCCGTGTTTCAGACCGTGCCGTCCTCACTCGCAACTCAAAACCCCACTCCTGCCTCCGGGCTAATATTCGCTATCCAGGCCTGCCGGTGATATCATTTCGGGAAAAAGTTCCAGGTAACTGTCGATATGAGCATCCAGTCTGAATTCGAGGGACATGCGGGGCGTTGGCATGGCACGAATATCCTGTATTTGTCGGGGCCTGAGGACCTAGAAGCTGTCGCCGTCTGATCTGACGGTCTCGTTCAAGGCAAACGGGCAGTTTGTCGCCTTTGATTACACCTGGGAGTACGAGGGTGAACTGCAGGAGGGCTTTCTTGTTCTCGGGAGCGACGAAAGATCGGACGCAGTTCAGGCCGTCTGGACCGATTCGTGGCACAACAGAAATGTATTAATGCTGTGCGACGGCAAAAAGGCCCCTGACGGCACGTTCTCAGTAAAGGGGTTCTATAAGGTCGAGGGCCATCCCGATTGGGGCTGGCGGACCGAGATTATTCCCGGCGACGGTACATTGCGGATCGTGATGTACAATGTCTCCCCCGAAGGTGACGAAGAGTTGGCGGTCGAGACGGATCTTACGAGGCCCTGATCCGGACCGAAGAAGCGGCCGCCGGAAGTGGAGGTGAAACGGAATGAAAGCGGTAGAGCGACAGCGATCTCTCGCGGTGCTTACCTACCCGTTCGTCTTTGGCCAAACGGGCCAGGCAACCAACGACAATGCCGAGCGCGACGCCGTCGTCAAGGTCATGAACGAGGCGGCCGAAGCCTATGCCGGCCGCGATCCCAGGCCCTTCGAAACGATCCTTCTTACAAATTACGTCGGGATCCGCGACAAGCCCGAATTCGATATGCGTCAGCAGCTGATAGCGATGGTCCACGCCGACGCCGAAGTGCTGAAAGCCGGCAAACGGCTGGACTTCCAGACACTGAAGTATGAAAACACGCAGATCGACGTCAGACTTTACGGGAACACGGCGATCGTGATCGCTTCAAAAAAGAACCATTGGCGTTACGGTGACCGGAAGTGCCTCACATCGATCCAGGCAACCGAACTTTGGATCAAGCGTGAAGGTGAATGGCGGGCAGCTGCAAGCCATGCGACAAACTTTCACTGCGAGTCTAAACCTTATCATCCGACGCATCCTGCGTTGGTGGGCATGCCGGAACCTTCGCGACCGGTGAACAGCGACCGCGACGGCGAGCTGCAGATACGAGGGCTGATCAACTCGCTTGTCCGTTCACGGACCGGTGGTTCCACTTCTTTCTCGGCTAAGGCGGAACAGGCCGTGACCGCCGATTTCGTCTCGACAGAGCCGGATGGGAGCGTGAGCGCAAGCCGCGATGCCCTTTTTGAAATGCCCGCAGCACCGGCCCGAGCGACGCTCTCAAGAAACAGCGACGACGCCATCGTCATATTCGACGCGTCGGCCATCTACACTTTTCGCCTGCTTGAAACGAACGGGCCCGGGGGTGAGACTTTGCTCAAACGCGGAACGGTCTTTCTCGTACGTTCCGAGGCCGGTTGGAAGATCGCCGCGATGCATATGAGCAGCCACTAAATTTCAAGGCGTTCATCGCCGTGACCCGAGAACCACATTGGCTCAGGGTGCGTAGTATCAGGATCAAGGGGAACCATTTAACTAGACAATAGGAGAGAAATTATGTCGCAAGAGGCAAGCGAGATGGCCGAATTTGCCGGCCCGGAAGCCGGCACGTTCTGCTGGACCGAAATAGCGAGCACCGACTCGGGGAAATGCAAGGAGTTCTACTCGAATGTTTTCGGCTGGAAATTCAAGGACAGCGACGCAACCGACGGAGCCTTCGCTTATCATGAATTCTCGACTGGCGGAGGGTATCCGGCCGGCGGACTTTATGAGATCACGGCTGAAATATGCGGCGAGGGACCGCTCCCTCCCCCGCATCTGCTGAACTATATTGCCGTCGATGATGTCGACGCCAATGCGAAATTGGCCGAAGAATTGGGCGGCAAGGTACTGCGCGGCCCGATGGACATCCCGAATACAGGCCGGTTCGCGATAATCCAGGACCCGACCGGGGCCGCGTTCGCGACCTTCACCATGAAGAGCTGAGAGGAGGAAGAAATGGCTGAATATGAAGTCCCGGGCGCCGGGGAGATCTGTTAGCTGAATTGAGAACTAAGGACACGGCGGCCGCGATGGAATTCTACACGAAGCTCTTTGGGTGGTCGCTGGAACAGTCGAAGGTCACGGAGATGGATTACAAAGAGATCGTTGTCGGGGGCAAGTCGATCGGCGGTGTCATGGCTATCGACGAGAGCTGGGGACCGGAGCCGCCGCCATCGCATTGGGCCGCATACATCGCCGTCGACAATGCAGATGAGACGGCCGAAAAGATCCTGGCGAACGGCGGGCGAGTCAACGTGCCCGTATTCGATGCTCCCGGCGTAGGAAGGATGGCGATGGTCGCGGACCCGTCCGGAGCGGATTTCGCGATAATCCAGTTCACTCAGCCCGCTTAGGCCTTTCGCCGGCCGGTAAATGGAAGCGAATCGGGGATGATCGCCGCGGAGATCGTCCCCGCCATTATCTCGCCCGAAAGCGACCCTTTGATCAGGAACTCGATGCTTTGGCCCTGGATGTCGGTCACGGCCGTTGCGACGAACTTGTCACCTGTGACCGACCCCTCGGAAAATGCACCGCTCCCTAACGCAGTATTCAGCGTGCCCGAAACAGAGGTTCCTTCCTGACTCACATTGAGCTGGACCGGAACGACCTGTCCCTGAAACTCGAGGTCGAGGGCCCAGTCGCCTTTGAAATCGTGCGGTTCGGCACCATCAACTTCGTGATACTTCGCCGGGTCGATGCGGTTTCCGTCGACGTCAAACACTTCGATCTCAGATGCATATCCGCGAGCCTGCGGGATGATCTCACCGGCGTCCCCGACGATGACGACCGCTAGATTCTGCGGGTGGATATATTTGCGGGCGGCATCATTGACTTGATCGGGCGTGACTTCGGCGACCCTGGAACGATAGGTCTGCAGATAGTCCGCCGGCAGCCCGTACAGCTCCTGCATCACGATCAGGTTAGTCAATCCGTCAAGAGTCTCGGCCCGGATCGGAAAAACGCCCGTCAGGAAATTCTTCGCATCGTCCATTTCGTCGTCAGGAACCTTATCGTCGCGGATCCGTCCCAGTTCATAAAAGAACTCTTTCAGCGAATCGCCGGTCACCGCCGACCGCACTTCGGTCGTAGCCTCGAAGGTGCCAAAGTCCTTTTTCATCTCGAAGCGGGTGTATGCACCATAGGTGTATCCCTTCTCTTCGCGGAGGTTCATGAAGACCCGCGACGAAGCACCGGCACCGAGCACCTGGTTCATCACAAGCACCGGGAAATAGTCCGGGTGGTCCCGATTTATCCCGATATTCGAGAGTACGATGTTCGCCTGTGCCGACCCGGGACGATCGACCACGCAAAGCCTCGACGCCGTAAGCGGCTCGGGCGACGGCGCCTTCCTCGAACGGATCGGCCCGGATTCCCAGGAGCCGAAGTGCCCGTCGATCTCCTTGAGCAATTCTTCACGCTGTATATCGCCGACAACGACAAGCACCGCGTTGTTCGGAACGAACGCCCTGGATTGAAAGTCCGCGAGCCGCTCGCGGGTGAGCTTCTCGATGTCTTCTGCCCGCGGCGAGATGCGCGAATAAGGGTGGTCCTGATAAACGATCCGGGATGTCTGTTCGTTCGCGAGAAAACTCGGCTGCGACCGCTGAAACTTAAGATGTTCGAGTGTGTTCCGGCGGTAGAGGTCGAGTTCTTTTTCGGGAAACGTCGGTCGGAACACCACCTCGGCGATCAGGTCGAGCATCTCCGATGCGTATAGGTCCAGTGCCGACGCCGCAACGATCGTGAAGTCGTCCGACGAGCTTGCCGAGAGGCTGGCACCGAGGCGTTCGACCTTTTCAGCGAGTTCGCGGCTGGAATAATTCTCCGTTCCCTCGGTCAGCATCGAGGCGACCGCGCTCGTCAGGCCGACGAGATCGGCCGGGTCGTCGGCATCGCCAAACCTGAAGGCTAGCCTGAAACTGACCAGCGGCAGCCTTGAATCCTCGAAGATCACGACCCGGAGACCATTCTCGAGCTCGAGCGAATGGGCCGGAGGAAGCTGGAACGGCACCGGCGAAAGAGGGGGTGGAGGCAATTTTCTCGAAAAACTGTTCATAAAAAGCGGGCCGAAGCGTCCTTACCAAACGATCAAGCCGCAGTCACTCAAACTCATCCTTTTCCGGCCGGGACAATGTCGAGGAGAGCCCGATTATCGGTGTTCAAATACTCGCCGACATTTCGCCGGATCTGCTCGGCCGTCACTGACATAAGCTCTTCGAGCTCTGAATTTATCAGCGTCGGGTCGCCGTCATAGAGGGCATACTCGGCCGCACTTTGAGCCCGCCCCTGCGACGACTGGCGGAGCCGGACGCTCTCATTGATCAATTGATTATGGAGCTTCTGCATTTCATCGGCGGTCGGCCCCTCGTCCGCGATGTGGCGGATCTCATGCATAATGATGTCACGGATCCGGCTGAGGTCCTTTTCGGGCTTAGGTATCGCACCGACGTAGATACTGGAAGGGCCGCGGCGTTCATCGGTAAAGCCGAACAACTGGATCACGCTTTCCTCACCCTTTACCAGCCGTTGATAAAGCCGGGAGCTGTCGCCGTCATAAAGCAGCTTTCCGGCCAAATAGAGCGCATTGAATTCAGGCGAACGGCGCTTCGGGACCTTCCATCCGATCAGGAAAGCCGGGAAAGGCGCCAGCTTGTCCTCCCACTCGCGGTATCGCGAAGCCACTTCACGCGATTCCTCGACGTCGATCGACGGAGGCACCGGCTGACCCGGAATATCGCCGAAGAAGGATTCGATGAGTTGCTTTGCCGTTTCGGTCTCGAACGCCCCGGACACCGCAAGAACCGCGTTATTCGGAGCGTAGTACATCCTGAAGAACTCCTGAACGTCTTCGACCGAGGCGTCGTCAAGATCCTCCATCGACCCGATGGTCGAGTGGGCGTTCGCAAAGTTCGTGTACACCATCTCCGAGATCAGGTCGAAGATCTGGCCGTAGGGCTGGTTATCGTACCGAAGCCGCTTTTCCTCCTTGACCGCCTCTCGCTGGTTGTCGAGATTCTCTTGAGTAACGGCGAGCGACCGCATGCGGTCGGACTCTAGCCATAACCCGAGCGGTAGTTCACTCGCAGGAAGTGTCTCGTAATAATTCGTCCGCTCGCTCGACGTGGTGCCGTTCATCGTCCCGCCGACCTTCATGATGTATTGAAAGTGCTCGGCTTTTTTGACGTTCTCGGAACCCTGGAACATCATGTGCTCGAATAAATGGGCAAAACCCGTCCGTCCGGGACGCTCGTTGCGTGAACCGACATCGTAATAGACGGCCACGGCGACCACGGGGACCGAGGTCTCGCGGTTCAGGACGACCCGAAGGCCGTTCGGTAATGTATATTGCTCGATCTCGAGCGGTGGGATCTTGAAAGTATCAGACATGATCATCATGGACGCGATGCAAAGGCCATTCGGCTGTCCCGAAATTTATCAAATCACTTTGTCCTCGAAATTGCAAAAATGACGGCCCGCATCGCCTCAACCGGCCTCAGGACTTTCGATCCGGCCTTGATTTTCACCGGCGATCGCGTAAAGCGCCGACTTGACCTGAAATGGCGTCATATCCGGATATCTCTCAAGGAGACGGGCGATTATGCCGACGATATGCGGGCATGCAAAGCTGTTCCCTGTAAGTGTCCGATAACCCTTGTCGAGCCACGGCGTGCGGATGTTGACGCCGGGCGCGGTCAATTCGATCACCTGGCCGAAGTGGAAGCCGAAATTGAGCGGATCGGTCTCGCTGCTCTTGATCACTGAGATCAGCGAAGATGAAAAGACGGACGGAAAGCTCGGGTGGGGAAGATTGTTGGCGGCCGCGACAACGATACAGCCGGCTTGATAGGCGCGGTCGAGCAGGTCGTGAAGCGGATTGAAGAACTGGGGCTTCGTGGTCCCAAGGCTTAGATTGATCACTTTGAACCGCTCCTTGATCGCGAATTCGAGCCCGGCAAGAAAAGCCTGGCCGTCGCCGAGCCCAGCCGCCCCAAGGACCTTGATGCTAAACAGCTTGCAGTCAGGCGCGATCTTCGCGATTATGCCTGCACAAGCGGTCCCGTGGCCGGCCGAATCGCCCGCGGCCGATGGATCGAAAACGACGCGGCTGCTTTCGAGCCGCGCCTCGACCGAGCCGACGACACGGCCCTTGAGGCTCCGGGATGGCTGACGTCGATGCCGCTATCGACTATCGCCACGCGAACCCCGCTGCCGGTGGCCGACCGCCATTCGTCGTCGATGTTGACGAAGCTCGGCCGTCCGACGCCGGCCTGCCCTAATTGTTGTTCGAGATCCATCTGTGATGTCAGAGCGATAGGTAACTGGTGTCGGTCCGGCTATCGGAGTAGCGAAGGACCGATTCGAGTATCGACCGGCACAGATCGCGTTCGGCGTCGCCGCGGCTCGCGACTTCGCGGACAAGAACCGCCAGGTCCATCATTTCACGATGATCGTCCGAGCCGCGAAGCTTGTGCAGCCACTCTCGGACCAGGCCGACATCGTGGCCGCCATCGCCGCCAAGCACTCTCTCGCCAAAATCACGAAACAGCTTGGCCGATTCATAAGCATTTACAAGCGAAGCTATTGCCTCGGCAAAAAGGGCGGCCCGGTCCATTTCCTCCGGCGTGAACGGTTCGAAAGGGGGCGTTCCGCGGCGATTTATGTATTCGAGCACGCCGATGATCTCACCGTTATGGCTTAGGGGCGTGGCGAGTATCATCTGGGTCGAATAACCGGTGGTCCTGTCGACCTCCGAGTAGAACGAGGTCTCTTCACCGACGTCAGAAACTGCCATCGGCTGGCCCGATGACATCACGAAACCCGCGATCCCCTTCCCCGCCGGGACCTTTATGTTTATAAGCTGGCCTGCAACCTTGCCGATAGCGGCGAGGAATCGCAGATCCCCATCGGAGCCTTCGCGGATCAGCACCGACGCCTCTTCCGAATTCAACTCGCTGGCCGAGATCTCAAGCAAACGGGTCAGCGACCGCGTCAGCGGCTCGGTCAAAATGTTCGCGACGTCGATCGTTTCGATCAAGCGGCCAAGTTTTTCTTCAAGGTTTGTTCCGTCCGTCGGCGGCATTCTGTGATTCTCGCCGATATCGCATCGTTTATCAAACCCTTTCCCAAACCCGGACCCGGCTGGAATTTCGGGCCTATTCGCCGTTTGGACTTCCAAACGCTTAAGAGAAGCAGCTTGTGTCCGAGTCAAGCCGCGGACGGTCGCGGCCGCATGATCTATGTGCATTTCAAGATCGGCCATCACCCTGGCCCTGACGATCGCATTGTCCGCGTTGCCGGCCCTCCAACAGGAGCCGAGGTTCGCACAGGTCCCGGCAGAACCCTCCGGGGCCGATCCGTTCGCGATCTCGATCGGAAGCTCGTTCTCAGCATCGACGGGATCATCTGGCGGAAGAACAGGCTCGGGCCGTGGCGTCAGCACCGCGATCATCGACTCAGACTTTCACGAGGCGTTGCGGACCGTGCTGTCGAACCACGTGAATTCAGGAATGCTGGACGGCAGGAAATTGACCGACGCATCGATCGAGTCGATGCTGAGAATGCTCGACCCGCATTCAAACTACTACACGCCGGAACAATTCCAGGACCTGCTCGGAGAACATGAAAGCCGATATTCGGGAACGGGATCGTCGATCGCCGGATTTCTGATCGAAGGTCGGGTCGAAACGTTCGTCATCTCAACCTTTCCCGGCTCGCCGGCGGCGCGGGCGGGCCTTCGCTTCGGTGACCGGATCCTCGAGGTGAACGGCCAGGACATGCGGGGCCGTACGCCCGATGCCGTCCGTGCGGCCGTCCGCGGCCAGAGCGGGACCCGTGTCGCAATGACCGTCGAGCGCGCCGACGGCCGTAAGATCGAGAAGCTCGAGATTCGGCGTGAACTTGTGAGGGAACCGGCCGTCCCCGCCGGCATCGTCTTGGGCCGGAACACGGGATATATCGACCTGACGAACGGGTTCAGCAACGCGACGTTTAACGAATTTGAAGCGGCCCTCGGCGGCCTGCGGCGTAGAGGCGTCACGTCGCTGATCCTCGATCTTCGCGGTAACGGGGGCGGCATCCTCCAGCAGGCGGTCAAGGTCGCGGAGAAGTTCCTGCCGGCAGGTTCGACGATCGTTTCTCAGAAAGGCCGATATCCGTCGGAGGACCGGGTCTGGCGGGCCGAAAGGAACAAATACGAAAAACTCCCTTTGGTGGTCTTGGTGGACCGCGACACGGCGTCGGCGGCCGAGGTGCTTGCCGGCGCGCTCCAGGACAACGACCGGGCGGTACTGATCGGGCAGAAGACATTCGGAAAGGGTTTGGTCCAGAGCGTTCTCGACCTTCCCGCCGGGGCTGGCCTGACGCTGACCGCCGCGAGATATTACCTGCCGACCGGACGTTCGATACAACGCGAATATGCCGGAAAGGGCATTTACGACTATTACCATGATCGCGGACGCGACAGCTCGATAGGCATACCCCTGTTTGCGGCCAAAACGCCGACCGGGCGCGTCGTGTACGGCGGCGACGGGATCACGCCAGATCTGCCCTCGGCCCCCGAACCGGTGACCGATGAACAGATCAGCTTGCTGGACCTCGTATTTCCCTTTGTCCGGAACTCCTTTAAGGCTCGGGAATCCTTTAAGGAGCCCGTCAGCGACGCCGCCGGGGACGCGATCTCACGCGAAGCCGCGAAACTGTTCGACCTGTTCCTTAAAGAAAACGTGGCCCCGGCCAAGACCGGTTCCTCGATCGCCGCAAACCGGGAGTTCGTCGAAAAGATGATCGGTTATTACTTTGCAATGGCTTTGGCGGGCCCAGAAGAGGCACGGAACCACATCGTGCGGTCGGACCCCCAGGTAAAACGTGCCGCAGCAGCGGCCGAAAGGGCCGCGATACTTTTCGCGAACGCACAGAGATCGGCCGCCTCACGCCGGGAAAAAGAAAAAGACCCGCCGAGTCAAATTCACGGCGGGCAAAGGTAGAAACAGGAGGAATTAGAAAGACCCTTGACAGCTCGACTGGTTATCGGGCAAGAAGACTTTCTGACCCAATTTGAAGGATGCCGTTTTCGCCTAATCGGTTGCATCCGCGAAAAAAATTCTGCGCGCCCCTGCCGAGGGGCACGCAGAATCCGTAACCTATTGAAAAAGTTAGAAATTGAGCTTCGCTGAGAACTGAACCCTCCTTGAGAAACTCAAAACAGTGTTGTTAATCTGGCCTACCGACGAGCTTGTA
Source organism: Chloracidobacterium sp. (assembly GCA_016716365.1). Taxonomy (GTDB): domain Bacteria; phylum Acidobacteriota; class Blastocatellia; order Pyrinomonadales; family Pyrinomonadaceae; genus OLB17. The sequence continues at coordinate 10,372 of JADJWM010000008.1, forward strand.
TAGAGCATCGCCGCATCCGACAGGCCGAACGTCGGAGTGTTGGTCAGGTTCTTCGCGTCCATTCGCAGGTCAAGGCTCCAGCGTTCGCTGAACCGAAGCTTCTTCGAGATCGAACCGTCCATCGTGTACGATCGGGGCCCGATGAAGTAGTTTCGGCCGGTGTTGCCAAGCTCTCCCGGCTCCGGCTGTGTGATCCCTGCGAGCTGCTCGGCGGTGAACCACACCGGAATGCCGTTCACTTCGTTAAGAGTACCGAGGGTTCGCGGACAGCCGTTGCAGCTTACGGGTGATTGCACGGCATTGCTGAGCGTATTGCGTCCCGAATAGAAGGTGTACGGCCGCCCCGACCCTAAATTGATAAGGCCGGAGATCTGCCAACCGCCGACAAACCAGTCAAGGGCCCGCGGCATGTCGCCGCCGAACGTTCGGCCGCGTCCAAACGGCAATTCGTAAGTGAAGAATGATTGGATCACGTGCCGGCGGTCAAAATCCGACCAGGCGTAGTTCAACGAACGGTCACGCAGATCGAACGGCGTGCTCGAAGCCGACTGCGCGCTTCCCGCGTTTGCCGTCGCAAAGGTCGGGTCCCACGAACGCGTATCCTTCGATACCGAATAGGTGTACGCTACCTGATAACTCAACCCCTGAGAAAACCGCCGCCTAACGATGATCTCGAGGCCGTTATACCGCGATAGGTCGTTGGTCTCGAGCACGTTCAAGCCGCCCGTGAATTGCGGGAAAGATTGGAAAAAGTATGGGTTGTTGAACGCATTCGCACGGCCGATCGTCTGGACGCCGCCCGTCGTGTGCTGTGACACAACCAGGGCGGCAGTCGCAACACTTCCACCGGTCGTCCCCGTCGAAAGGGTCGGCACGATCGACGAGAGCCCTCTGAACGTGGTCGTTCCGGCATTCGAGTCGTTGTTGCCTGTGAACAGGTAATTGATCAAACATTCGCTGGTCGAACCGCCGCGAACCGCGTTGAATGCTTCGAGGAAGTTCTGATTGCAGCGTGGATCTTGGGCAAAGATGTTCACCTGGTTAGCGTTATAAGCGCCAAAAAGGTGCACGCCCCTGCGGCCGATGTAATTGACCTCAAGCACGTTCCCTGCCCAGATCTCACGCTGGATCCCGGCAAACCATTGATGGCTTTCAGGGAACTGGATATCCGGGTCCACCGCAACAATGCTGGTCGTTGCGAAGGCCGGCGGCTGCCGAAGCTGGTCGGGCAATTGGGCCGGGGTCAGGTCAGGCAGGCCGTTCCTGATCAGGAGGTTCTGGCTGCCGATGCCCGGGACTGAGGCCTGGAAAGTATTGCCCGGGGCATTTTGGTAAACGAAACTCGCGAAGACCTGCGACGGGAACCGGTCATATGACAAGCGGTAATTCGCCCGGATCGACGTCTTGCCGCTCTTGAATGGGTCCCACGCAAGACCGACCGACGGCGAGAAATTGTCGTAGTCGTTCTGGTAGAGATCGCCCTCCTCCCAACGGAGCGTATTCGTCGGAGTCGATCCATAGGTAAATCCCTGAGACGGGGTTAGGACTGGAAGGTCCTTAGAGCTTGGGCTGAGCTTCGCTTCCCAGCGAACGCCGAGATCAAATGTAAGGTTCGAACGGAACCGCCATGTGTCCTGTATATAAAAATCGTACTCCGGATAATAGGCCGTCCAGTTCCAACGCGTACCTGCCGGTGCCCACTCATTCGGACTGCCGGGGGCGACCACGAATCCCTGTGTGTAGCCGCCGATGCGGCCTATCAGGTCGTTGATCGTCGACAGAAGCCTCGAACGATCGGTCGTGTTGATGCTTGCGGAACCTGCGACCGGAATATCCCAGCCCGTAAAACTGCTGTTGCCGGTCCCGAGCGTTACCTGCGGCTCGATCTGGCCGCCGGCACTCGACCGGTCGTCGAACTGGTTGCCAAGCCGGAAGTTGACCCCGAACTTCAGCGTGTGCGGCGAAAGGTCGAAGGTCATGTTGTCGACAAACTGCCATGTCCGCGAACTGCGGGCGTTGTAGGCAAAGTTGCGGTCGAAGTCGGTGACGTTATTCAGTATGAACGGTACTTGCGAATTCGACGCGGGGTACTCGAACTTAAAGCCGAAAGTGTTGAGCCCGAAAATGAATTCGTTGGCGAACCTCGCCGTCGGGGACCAACGATAATTGATCGCCAAATTCTTCGGGTTGCGGAACGTGTCGACCCAACTCGGCCCGTCCTGTATCCGCTGGAGCCCGGAGTTAGCGATATCCCCAAAGGTGTTTTGCTCGCCCTGGGCGTAGCGGACGTAAAACTGGTTCCGATCGTTCAGCTTGAAATCGAATCGCGTGACGAAGTCGTACTGCTTCTCGATCTGCGGCGCGACGAACTGGAAGCGCGCGGTGTTCAAACCGTCACCAACCGTGAAGTTGTTGGGAGCAGATTGTAATTCAAGATAACTGACGATGAAGGGATCAATGGTGATCGGGCGTCCGGTTGCGATGTCGTAAGTCGCGATACAAGGGTTTGGAACCCCGGGGCCACAGGCCGGAAATCGCGGTGAGCCGTCTTCATTGACGGCCGAGCCAGTCGGAAAAGTCGACGACTGCACCGTCCCAAAAGGTGCATTACGGCCGCCTTGAACGTAACGGTACAATCCAGCCCGGGCCTGGGGAGTATAAACTGTCAAAGTCTGCAGTCTGGTTTCAGCGGCCCGGAGCATCTGCAGGTTTACGAAAAAGAACGCGCGGTCCTTGATGATCGGGCCGCCGACGCTGCCGCCGTAGATGTGCTGAACAAACTGGCGTTTGGCGATACCCTGTTTGTTGAACTCCCATTCGTTTGCGTGGAAATCCGGCGTTTGATAGAACTCGAAAATATTGCCGGTGAACCGGTTCGAGCCCGAACGCGTTGTCAGCGAGACCTGGGCACCCGAAGAACGGCCCAATTCGGCAGTGAAATTGCTGGTCACGATCTGCAGTTCCTGGATCGACTCGGGGTTGGTGCGAAGCGGCGTGAAATTAGAGCCGCCCGCCGTCGACTCGTTGATGTCGATGCCGTCGAGGGTGAAATTGAACGCCCGGTCGCGGGCACCGTGGACGTGGATCCCGCCGCCCGTGTTCGATCCGACGGTGACGCCAGGCTGAAAGTTCAGCAGATCGAACGGGTTTCGGCCTCTTGCACCGACGATCGGTAGGCTTTCGATCTCTCGCTGTCCGAGTGTCGATCCGACGTTGCCGGAGGTTGCCGTTTGAACCAGTTCGGCCGATGACTCCACGGTGACAACCTCGGCCACGTCGCCTACCTCGAGAATCACGTTAACGGCGATGGGGATATTGACCTGAGCATTGTTGTTCGACGAAACGAACTTCTTGAAGCCAGCCTTTTCAACGGTAACTGAATAGTTCCCGGGCTGTACCAGGTCAAACACATAAAAACCGTTGCTGTTGGTCTCGGTCGAAAGGCTGATGCCTGTCGCTTCGTTCCTGAGCACGACGGTCGCACCTGAAACGGCAGCGCCGGCCGAGTCGGCGACGGTGCCCGTTACACGAGTTGTTGTTCCCTGTGCCGAAACGGACAGGTCAAAGTTAAGAAGCAACCCAACCAAAAGCATCACGATCGCGATAGGCTTTCCAATCATTTTTACTCCTCCGAAAATTATCGAATCTATAAATGGCCCTGATGAGAACGGAGTTATCAAGAAAAAATTTTGATGTAAGATAGCACAACTTTGCTGAAGTGTTAACTGTGGAGAGCGTTTTTTTGGAAGGATCTTTTTTTAGCGAAGATACTCGACCAGCGTACCGTTGGCTCCGACCGCCCAGCCGTAGCGTTTTACAATATATAGGCCGTAAAGATCGTCGTCGGTCCCGCAATCCTGCCGCACCCATGTGCGGCCTTTATCGGCCGATCGGAGGATGGTCCCCTTGTGCCCGACGACCCACCCGTTCTTGTCGTCAGCAAAGTCGACCCGCTTCAAGGTCTCGGTGAAGGGCGTCTCTACCTTCACCCAGTTTCGGCCGCCGTCCTCAGTTCTCAGGATGGTGCCCCCGCCGCCCACGGCAAATCCAAGTTCGTCATCGCGAAAGTCAACGTTGAAAAGGGCGCGGTCGGCTCCGGTCTCCTGCAGGCGCCAGTTCAGTCCGCCATCCGTGGTTGCAAGGACGGTTCCCTTGTCGCCGACGATCCATGCCCGCGAGTTGCCGTCAAAATCCAGGTGAAAAAGTTCGACCTTTGTCGGGACCGCGATCCGGGACCACGTCTCGCCGCCGTCGTCCGTCCGCATTACAAGCGACTCGAGGACGTACTCACCTTTCTCATCCAGCAGGGCTCCAACGGCCAGGCCGCGTTTCTTATCCGCAAACCGGATGCTCAGGTATTCAGGTATCCCCCGGCCGAACATCGCCGGCGTGCCGATACGCGTTTCCATCCACGAGTTGCCGCCGTCGCTCGTAATGAAAAGCTTTCGTCCCGCGACCAGATAACCGTTATCTTCATTGCGGAAGTAGATCTCGTTGATGTTCTCGGTCGTCTTCAGCGGATAGGACTGCCATGTCCGGCCGGCGTCGACCGTGGATGCCAGGTAACCATCATCTCCCGCGATGAAGCCCTTGGAGGAACTCGTAAAGTGGATCGCAATCAGGTCCCCACGGTGGCCGGTCGAGTGGACCTTCCACGATTGCGAAAAGACCTGCGGCGAGAGAACTGTGGTGAGAAAAGCGGCGAAAAGAAATACCCTGCACAACGGCACTGCAAGTCCTCCTTTTATCTGATGTCTTAAAGAAAAGGATAACCTTTTTTTCGCCGGGATTCATCCTCGGGGCCAGTCTTGGGGCCGGCCCGCCCCCCCGACGCGTTATTTGACAACGCGATAGACCGTTCCCCGCCAGATGACGATGACCTCTTCGCCGATCGACAGATACCGCGCCAGTTCGGGATTCTCGGCCGCAAGGTCGAGATATTCGCGGCTCGCGAATCGCACTGTCACCTCTCGCAATTTCGATCCTTCTTCGAATGCGGAATCGACCCAGACTGTTCCTTTACGTACGAAATTCTTGCTCCCAAAGAAGCGGTTATTCTCGGAATCGTCGATCAGGATCTTTTCGCGAGCGTCCTTTTTCTTTTCCTCAAAAATGGTTGAATTGGTCCGCATAGCATTCTGTCTGACGCTCATCGTCACGGCACCCGCACCGCTGCGTTCGGCCATCTTCGCCGGAGCGGCGGCCGCAAGGTCGCTGAGCTGGGAGCGGTTCGTCACCGATGTGACTGAGCCGTCGGTGGCGAGATATGACGTGTACGGGGTCACAAGCCCGAATCGCAGGCCGAGTTCGATGATCTCGTCCTTCAACTCCTTGCTTTCACCGTTGATCCTCACTTGTTCAACCAGCCATCCGACACGCCGGCTCGCCCACAGACGCGGAAGAAACTCGTTCTCGGCGGCCCTGATAGGGATCGAAAGGCCGGGGTAACGGAAGGTCTTCGACTGGCCGCCGACGCTGCCCGTGAGACGGATGACGGCGTCGTCGAGGTCGGCCGAATTTCGGTATCGCCCGATCATCGTGATCTGCATCCCTTTGAAGAGATCGCCGGGTTTCCGAGGATAGACCAGGTCGGCATCTATTCGGCCGAGATCGATCTCGATGTCGGACAACACTGGCGAACTCACCCGCTCGAAGAAATTCGAGACCTTCACCTCAAGGTCTTCCTTCGGCTGGACGTAATCGGAGATCCCCGAATTGTCGGAGCCCAATTTGTCGAGAAGCAACGTATTTACATCGTAACCGAAACCGAATGGGAAGATCCGGATGTCCGCTTTTTTGGACGAACGGAGATTTTCAAGGATCTTCTCGACGTTCCGCTCGCCGACCGTCGGCAAGCCGTCCGTCATGAAAACTAACATTCCTGGTGGGCCGCTGTCCGTGAATTGACGAACGGCCGCGACCAAGGCGTCGTTGATATTTGTTCCGCCGGAAGGGCGAAGCTTCGACACAAATTCCTCGGCCCTACGCTTACCCGCAGCATCGGCCTGCACCAACCCGCTCTCCATCAGCGATTCTTCTCCCGCAAAGCCGATGACGTTGAAACGATCGTCGCCGTCGAGCGACCTTATGCCGAAAAGCAGGGCTGCCCGGGCTTTGTCCATTTTGCCCTCGTCCGACATCGACCCGCTCGTATCCAGGACGAACACGATGTCCTTGCTTATCCGTCTGGCGTCGGCATCTTCGGCCCTCGGCGAGAGCATCAGCATGAAGTAGCCGTCCTTTCCGGGCTCCCGATGGGTCAGAAGCGAGATACCCAGTTCCTCGCCGCCGAGCCCGTAGAACAAGCTGAGATCGTTGTCGTTGTCTGAGGACTCGAAAGTAACGACCGACGCCTCCCCGCTGCCCTGTTTGGCTTCGATCTTGTGCGTTGGCGAGTAGATATTCCTAACCGGCTGCTTGGCCTCGATGGTTATCTTGCCGGAGATGGTGCCGAAACTTTGCGGCGGAGCCGGCCGGCGGCTTTCGATCTCGCGAGGCCCGCGGCGCCAAAGGTTCCGGCCCGTGCCAAGCGGATAACGATAGGCGATCGTGCCTGAATCGGCTTTGAGCACCTGTGTGTATCGAAGTTCGATCTTCTTGTCGGAGTGCGGCGGGATCGGGAAGATCGAAGCCTGCAGAAGGTTCTTGCCCGCGTATTCCAGCAGGCCGGGATCGCGCTGGCGCATCACGATCTCGTCATAGATCCGGCGGGCCTCGTCACGCGGCCTTACTTCGCCAGCAAGCCGTTTCCCGTTTTCCCAGATCGCGAATTCCACTATCGAAGCGTCCGACGGCAGCGGAAAGAAGTAAGTCCCCTCCAAAGTGAATGCCGTGTCGTTGCGAAAAACTTGTTCCACGTGAGTGGTGGCGACCTGGCCGACGATCTTCGTGTCCAAAGTGATCGACTTCACCGGAAGAGCCACCGGCAGCGGTAACGGCCTCGGCATTATCGGCGGTCGGCATGGACGCCGGTCGCAAACGATCGGAACGATCACGCCTTGGGCAGAGGCCTGCGCAGGCAGGATCACAGTAAGAAAAGCAGCAAGGAACGACAGGATGATCACACAAGATTTCATAGACACTTCCCCGGAGAGAGCATTTTTGGTTTGACCGTATAAGATCGACTGACAAAGAGAGAACGCGCGGGCTGCAAGCCGCTTGCATGGATTGTTGCGGACCGATCCGCCAAAACGAGAAAGGCCCGCAAAAAACGGGCCCTTCAAACTCGAACTGTCGGCTTCTCCGGTCCGCAAAGTTCGGTCCCGGAACTTTGATCTATTTGTCCGGATGGTCGGTCAGCGCTGCCTCGATCTCTTTTTCCAGTTTGACCCTTAGCCGTTCGACAAGGCTCTCGGACCGCTGCAGGTTTTGGTCGAGTGTGAGCTTCGATTTTTGGATCTCGGCGAGGAACGCCTGAAGGTTGGTCTTTTCAACCTCAAGCTGCTTCTTTTTCAGGTCGCGGAGAGCCTCGGGGCGAAGAGACCCAGCAAAGGCGACCTCGCGCTCGATGGCTTCCGGCCGCATGTTGGTTTCGATCAGGTCGAGCTTTGTCTTGACGGTATTTTCCTTCTCCATCATGTCGAAAAGCTGCTTTCGAAGCGACTCAGACCGCTGTTCGGCCCGGTTCAGGATATCCAGATTCATCAGAAGCCGCTTCTGTTTTTCATCCTGATCGTTCTTCTTGACGGCTTCAAGGCCTTCGATCCTCGCGCGGAGTTCCGTAATTATCCGGGCGTTCTCAGCGGCGGCAGGATCGCGATCCTCGGGCTTCTGCGGTTGTTTCGGATCGAGATCGGGGAAATCCGAAGCCCTGCTTATCACCTGGGCCTCGCTCGGCGTCGGTGTCGGAGTGCTGGCCGGAACGAGGGCCGGTGTCCGCTCTGCCCGCATTCCCTGTCCGCTCATAGCGGCCGCGGAGAGAATAAAGCACATACAGGCGGCCGACACGATGATCGATCCGGTTCTCGGGGATTTTCCAGTACTTTTCATATCGTTAAGCCTCCTTCGAGTCCTTGTCAGGGATAAAATCGCCCCTGAACAACTCGACGGCGTTCTTTGCCAGTCCAACGAATGGGATCGCGTCAAGCCCTGAATTCGCGAGCCCGCCGACCAGCCCTTTTTGCCGAATATCTGAGCCGACGAGTATCACGACGACGGCCGTTCCGCCAAACGGCACCATCTTAAGGGTCCGCTTCGCGATCTGCCATCCGCCGGCATGCACGACCTTCCGTGCGAGAGTTGGTTTTTTCTTTGCCATCAGTTAAAGGTCTTTGCTTGCTTTATTGAGATGACAACAGCATACTCAGATTTGCACGTTTCTTTTCCCGGAAAGTTCCCTCGATACGTCGGTTATGCCTCTGAAGGTCTCGACTATTTCTAAACGCTTTTCGAATAAATGGGCCCTGAAAGACGTGACCTTTGAGGCCGCCGACGGCGAGATCTTCGGGTTCTGCGGACCGGCCGGGAGCGGAAGATCGGTCCTGCTGAAGATCATTGCCGGAAAGTTGACGCCGAGCGGGGGCAGCACCGTTCTCCTCCCGGACGAACCTTCAGGTCACTCTTCGTCGAACCAACCCTTTTATGTTTCTGACGATCGCTCCGAAGCAGGTTTATTTGGCCGCTTATTTGGGGTTGGCAAGTCTCGGCGCCTATCGCCCGACGAGGTTAGCAAAACCACCTACGAGGCCGTCCGCTCTCCGGCAAAGCTTATCATATTCGACGAGATTTTCGAGCGCCTTGGCCCAAACGAATCGCGAAAGCAGTTTCGTGCGCTTCGGGCGGCCGCTGCCGAAGCGCAAAAGGTTATTGTCATTTCATCATCGCGTTTTGAACTGCTTGCGGAGGTTTGCGACCGGATCGCCGTCCTCTCCGACGGCGAGATCATCCAGGTCGGCCCACCCGAAGAGCTTTACAACATTCCGGAGAACGCCTCGGTCGCCGAAACAACAGGCCGTATAAACTTGATCGAGGCTCGGCGTTTGAGCTCGTCCAAGGACGATCATCCGGAATTTCAAACGATCGTGGGCTCGCACCGGATCACGGCTGAAAGACCGAAGGGGCGACGGCTTGCGCCGTTAAATCGGAATGTTCAGTTGGGGATCAGGCCAGAGAATATCTCGATAGCGTTCGGGGCTTCGTTTCCCGAGGACAACAGCCTAAAAGCCGTCCTCGAAGACATCAGGTTTTGTGGTTCCGAGACGCTCGTCGATTGCAATGCGGACGGCTTATCACTCACCGTTGCTGTCCGCCGGCTCGTCGGCCTGGACGTCGGGAATGAATGCGTTCTCGGGCTTCCGCCGGAGCGAATAATTCTGCTGTAAGATCGAAGGCGGCGAACCGTCAGGGCCCGCCGCTCGTTGCAACAAAGTTCAGGCTGCTCGTATTTCCCGTCACAGATTCCGATTTCTGATCAAAGATATACCGCTTTGCAGAGATGTTGAAGATATAGCTTTGGCCCCCGGCGACATTCGTGAACGTGTAGTAGCCGAGATGATTGGTGAGTGTCTCGCGAACTACGCCGCCGGCCCCGGTCATTCGCACCTTCGCCATCCCGATGCCGCGTCCGTTCGTCGACGTGACCCGGCCTGATACTGTGTGGAAACTCTGGCCCGGGTCGGCCGAGTAATTGTAGATGACGAGGGCGAAGTTCTGGTCGGTCGGATCGCCGTTATTCAAGACGCCGTCGCCGTTCAGTGCCGTTGCCGTGATGGTAACGGTTATCGCGCTTCCCGCAGGGATTCCTGCCGGGAGGAAAACATTCTCGACATTGTTCTTATTATCTGCTGTGCCGCCGCCGACCGAAACCCGTTCGAAAATACGTTTCCTTTATAAACCACCCCGCCGACGGTCACTGTAGGTCCAGGTTATTGACCAATGCGGGATCGGAAACTCCGGGCAGGTCGGTCAAGCCAGGGTGACGCGAAGCGGCTTGGAACCGTCACCCAACGCTCCCGGTGATCCGGGACCGTGTCCCGTTTCCGGCAAGACAACTTCCTCGTTCATTCGCTTCATCCCGACGCCCGTGTTCAGCATGAATTTCATGTTCGGACGGCCCCAGCCTTCGCTGCCGTTCGGGATCCGGGCACCGGCATTCGCACCATTCATGTCCAGTGCGGAATTGATAAGCGCGGCCCGGACAAGAGACGGGAATGGCCGCTGGTTGAAATTGCTGGCATACCACCAACTTGCAAACACGGCCGAGACACCCGTGATGTTTGCGGCCGAATGAAGTCCGCTGCTCCATCGGTGGGCCGAATCGATGTTGCCGTTCAACGTGTTCGGGCCTGAACGGCCGCCGGTTACCGCCGTGCCGGGAGCAACGACATCCGGTTTGATGCGCCCGTCGGCCGTCGGCCCGCGGCTCGAATCTACCGCGAGGTCGTCGATGTTGTCGGCAAAGCTCCACCTTTATCGTACGCCAGCTTTCCGGAATTCCCGACGACTATCAGGTTTTTGCCGCTTTTGGCTGGGTAAGGCCGACCGCCCCTTCGTTGCCGGCCGAGAAGATCGACGTGATCCGGATCGACCGTTCCGGCCGCCAGGCATCCTGGACGAAACCGTCGAACTGGGCCTCCAACAGGCCGTAAGTGTTTCCATTTACGCCGCTTCCCCAACTGTTATTGCTGATCAAGGCATGCGTGCCGCTTGGGCCGGGCGTCGAAATGCTGTCGTTATAAACGTCCGCGTTCGAACCCGTGTAACCGCCCTTATTACGTGGTATGTTGACGATTCCGGCACGAGGCGCTATGCCGCGGCCATAGATTGTAAAAAAGTCCGTCGAGCGGCCCGAACAGCGTCGATGAAGCGACCGGCGTTGCATTGAAATGGCCGTGGCCCGACGCTCCTGCGGTGGTCCCCCGCGACGGCCCGTTTACCGTGTTGAGTGAGGTCAGATAGAAGCCCCCGTCACCGGGAATCCCGATGCCATCGTCAACCACCGAGACAGTGATATTGGTGCCGTCCGCCCCGAATTGCGTCATTGGATCGTAGCCCGGACCGTGTATGATGGTCGGCTCGAAATAATTGCCGGCAAGGATACGGGCGGCTCGCTCGTCCTCGTTTCAGGACGCCTGATGTGCCTCGATACGACCCATCGGGCAGTTCAGCGATAACCTCGATGTCGTCAGGCTCACTTCGGCCTGGACCACATTGAAATAATTACTAGGCAGTCGGCTTGCCTGCAGGAAGCCTTTGGAAAAGTGGCCTCGGAATTCTTCGACGAACCTGTCGAGATCTGCTCTCGAAAAAACAGCGATGTCGAAAACTCCGGTCTTTCCCTTGGAGGTTTCGATGCCGCTGATCGCGTTCAGGCCTACTCCCTTTTCTGGCCGCTCTCCAACTGGTCGACAAGAACTTTCGATAGCTTTTGATCGGGTGTAACTGCCGATCCAGCGGACGCGCAGTGGTCGGCCAACCGAGCGATCGCGTCGCCGTCGCCGTAAACGAAATAGGCTTGATGGGGACGTATTGAAGTATTTCGATGCCGAATCGGCCGACATCGTTCAGCCATTCATCCGTCGGGGTGCCGCCGAACTGGACAATATAGTATCTTTCCCGTTCGACGCCGTTCCGGGGCCCAGCCGGGTGATCCCGTCAGTGCCTGCTTGAGCAGGGTCAAAGCTTGTTCCTGGAAGGTTTACAGTGGTCTCGACGGTCTGCTCATCCAGCCCGACGGTGTCAGCCATCACCGGGGTTCTTTGCGACGATCGCTGAACCTGCCGTAGTCCTGGACGATCTTTGCCGAGCTTCCCTGCCTTCTGCCGGGCCTCGTCGCTATCGACCGAGATCCTTGCTAAGACCTTTGAATTATTGCGAATGGCAAGGCTCACGGAGTCCGAGCCGCGCAACTTAGAATCCTCCACTGCCTGTGCGGTCGGCAGACCGGCGTAAGCGGAAGAACGCTCGACCACGAGGTCCTCGTAAACCGTCAAGATGCTCGTGGAAATTACGATGGCCGCCAAAACGCTGCGGCCGTTCACAAGAATACCCATTCCCAAAATTCTCCTACCCCGAGTAAATTTAAGTCTGAACATTAAAAAACGCTAATTTACCATAATCTCCGCACCTTTTCTAGATGATTCCATACACACAGGCGGATCGGGTATACAGCTCGGCCCGGAAACAGCGCTCCGGGCCTTTGGATCTGGTTGAATTTTTAATCGTCAGTGTACAGCCTCAAATGTTTGGTGTGAAGATCCTGGACACGGCGGTTCTTCCCACGGTTCGCGTGGTCGTATTCGGGGACCACCGGGTCGTCCCTGCAAAACCTTTGGCCTCGACATTTCGCTGCAGGAACCCCAAAACCCGCCAATCGCTGTCCTATGATGCTCCTGACCGCTGACGCGTCAGGTCCATAAGCTCCTCGGCAGTGCCGCGGTTGTCGGTGTGCGATTCGATCGTCGGCCGGTAATCAGGATTATCAGAAGGGGCAGGCTATCGAACTGAGTTTTTGGTCGGCATTCGGCGCGAAATTCGACGAACGGATCGAAGACCAGAAATTCTCGAAGCGTAAGCACGGTCCTCGTTCGTTCTTGGCACGGCACCGAACCTCTTCAATGACTGCATCGGCTCAGGCTGGGCAGCCTCTATCCATCGATGCGCTGCTGCGGAGCCGCTGTTCCTCGGCGGCGCGCTGCTGGTTCTCGAGTCGTTTCCAAACGGGACTTCGCATTATCGGCCTCGACGCGGGTCCTACCGAGTTCTTCCTGAGCCGGCCGTTTCTCGGCCCGTAGCTCGCGGACCTGGCCTGCGTAATTCAGACTGTCGCGTTCGGCAAGCTCCCGGTTGCGGGTCTCGGCCGCCAACTGGCTCTTAAGGTTGTTTATTTCGTCCTGCGCATCCTGATAACGGTTTCCGCGGCCCCCTCATCTCGGCGTCCGTACGCGACTGTTCATTCGCTTGGCACGGGCTTCGCCCTCATCATTGCGGTTGTCTCCGCTCTGACCGCCGCGCTTATTGCCTGTCGTGCGGCGATGTCGTCGATTCTTCAGGCCGATCGGCCCGCCAGAGTGTCTTCGGCGTTCGTCATTAGCGCGACCGCCTCCTGCAAACTCGACGGTTGCGTCACGCTCGGCTCCAGCAAACCGGGCCAACGACGGCCTGCTTGGCCTGCAGGATCGTCGACGGCGTCTTCGCATAATCGACCTCGGCGATGCTCCGGCGTGCGAAGCGTCGCGGAAAAATTCGCTCGAATTGCCGAAATATTGGATGTCGACGGCGTGGTGTCTATCGTCTTTCCGGACCGTGCGTAGGGGCTGAGATTCTCGAGCATGATCTCCTGGCTCGGCCTTGGGACCAAAAAATGAGGCTCGGCCGTGATCGAGCGCGAAGGTCTGGAGCTTCGTTGCTGACCTCGATACGAGAATCGAATTCGAAGAATCCGCGACGCTTGATCTCCCGAGATTGTCCACCTGGCCGTCGGGCGAGATCGCCCGACACGTAGGTCGCATATCAGCGCCGAGTTCGAACGGGCGAGGCATCTTTGAAAACGCTCAAGTCGATCTCTGGTGCCCGTTCCGGCTTGTCCGCCTTATCTTTGCCTCACCCTTCATCTTGGGAAAACGGGTCGTTCCCCTGAATTGCACGAACACCTGTTCGTCCAGCGGGGAAAAAGTAATAGCCGTCGTTCTTCGGGCAATGTCTACCTGGGCGTTCACTGCCAGCCCCGGGAGAAATACCAAGACCAATGCGAAAGGATCGGGATGGCCGTTCGATCGTACATTATTATTTACTCCGAAAAAGAGGCGTGCTGTTCAAAAAGATGCCACAATCTGGTGACGTTGCAACC
>JADJWM010000009.1 GCA_016716365.1 Chloracidobacterium sp.
CGAATTCCAAACGTCGTTGTAATAGCGGGTACCGTCAAATCCGCCGAGCATCCATATTTTGTCGTTGAAGACGACGAGCCCGTAAAAGATTCGCTGCGGCAGGTTCGAGTTTTCGGCAACGGTCTCCCAGCGTTTGAAGTCATTCGTACGGAGGATCTTAGGTGTTATCGAGAACCGCTCATAATTGCCGGTCAGCGATCCGAGGGCGTAGATTGAACCCTTAAACTGCGCGAACTCTTGGCAAGCTGAGTTCAAGCCGCTTTCGCAGTTCGGTCTTGGTCCAGTTTCTGCCATCCTTCGACAGCCATGCCCCGTTGTTGAACGCGACCATCTTGTCCCCTAAAACAAATACCGGTAGTTATATCCCTGCTGATACGGTGCTGCCGATGTGACCCGCTCCCATTTATGATCTTGGACGCCCTCTGTCGTATCAAGCAGATGCCGAGGATGATGGTCAATATCAGGAGCCCCCATTACGATTTCCTCCATCGAGTTCCGATCATCTTTCGGATGAGGTCGCGAGCGACGAATTTAACGTCTTCGATCGACGTTGAACCGGCAGGGTTTACCTTGATCCGAAAGCTCCGCTGGCCTCTTCGCACTACGATGAGTTGAAAGTTAGGGCCATCGGTGTGGACGATAGCATCTTCACCGATGCCCGACCATTTTTCGAACCCTTTAAGTTCCGTATTCGAACGGACTATCGAGTCAAAGTCGTCCCGTGCGGCTTGTTCGGACCTAAACTCGATCAGTCCGAAGTGTACCTTCCGCCCATCGGCTGCCGTTTTCGAAACAAAGGTGCAAGTCCATTTCTGGGTCGCTCCGGTCGCATCGGTCCCTGTCCAGGTCACTTCGCTGCCGAGGATCTTCTCGGCATTCGCCCGGGTAAAAAAATCGCATCCGGCGGGCTTTCGCAAACCGGCTTCAGCAGTTTCAGGTGAGAACATTGCGATAAATAGAATAACGATCAACATTTCTTTTCTCCTTCGTCCTAAGCCATGAGCCTTATATCCCTCGTTGCATAAAACAACCCACCGTCACCTTTCTTTAGATTCAGGATGGGGTTGAAGCCGCCTCGCCGGCCCGCTTCTTCGCGTTCACGAGCCGAGATCAGACGGTCGCCTTCGAACAATATCGAATCGATCCAGTCCTCGCGAGCGGTAGGGTAATCACTGTCATATGTATGTGAGCCGCAAACCTTTGGACCGGATACGGGGCCGGCGACCGTGACGAAGGCGTAGCGGCCGTCCTTGTTGGTGAGCATCCAGCCGCGATACCGCCCGTGCTTATGCACATCAGCCGTGCGGCCCGTAACCTCGATATCGGTGTGATAAAGATATATGAGGGTATTTGCAGCGGGTGTTTTCCCGTCGGGTTGAAAGACGGTCCCACTGATCTTCATCAACTCGCCTTTGTCCTTGTCAGATGCAAGGTCGAACTTCGTACCAACATTCGCGGGAAAATTGATCGCACCCATTCCTTCGGCTCCATCGGGCCGTGCATTCTTCCTTATTCGGGCCAAAATCGAGTCTCCATCGTCGGTTGCTTGTGCAAGGCCGCTGCAGTTCAGGAAGAGCGGCAGCGAAGCAGCACTCAGGCCCGCGGTCAAGAGAAACTCACGACGTGATCGTTTGGTTTGGATCATAGCTATTGTCCTCTATGGCTGTTTTGTCGATAATTAGACGGGCCGATCCATCGGTTTCTTCCATTTTTTATGCAGCTTGAAACGGAACGCCTCTTTATACGCCCATATACCTTCGATGATCTTGATGAACTGATCGAGATGCGTTCGGATCCGGATGTTTACCGATATTTAGGCGGGCTTGAACGACAGAACCCGGACGAAATTAGAAAGCGCTTTTAGATTTTACCGAGTCCTATGAGAAATTAGGCTTCGGAATGTCGGCAATGGTCCTCAAAGAGAACGGCGAGACGATAGGCGGGAGCGGATTGCAGCCGCTGGAGGACACCGGCGAGATCGAAGTTGGATACAGCCTGAAAAAGAAGTACTGGCGGCAGGGAATCGGTTATGAGGCGGCCTACGCGTGTTTGAAATATGGTTTCGAATCGGCCGGGCTCGAGAGGATCGTCGCCGTTTGCGATGAGAAAAACATCGGCTCATGGCGGATCATGGAAAAATGCGGAATGAATTTCGAGAAGATGATAATCGCTTACGGGATGGAATGCCGATCTTACGCGATCTCAAGGGAGGAATTTTTGCGGGGAGTGCAGATGGTATGAGAGTAAGGAGTGTATCAGTGCTAACGATCGTGGCTACTCTGACGTTTGCGATCATTACCGCCGTTAGTGCCCAACCTGAAGGCCGATCAAGACCAGAGCGGAAGGCAAAAGCCCAGTCACTGCAAGCGGACTTTAACGGGAACAAGATCCACTATTACGACATCGGCAACAAACGATCCGCCAGCGCACTCGTCCTGGTACACTGCTGGACTTGTAACGTCGAGTTTTGGAAAGAACAGTACCTCGCCTTCCCGAACTATCGGGTAATTGCTATGGACCTTCCAGGGCACGGGAAAAGCGATAAGCCAAAGGTCGAGTACTCTATGGAGTTTTTTGCGCGGGCGGTAGACGCGGTAATGAGAAAGGCCGGGGTCAAGCGAGCGGTGCTTGCCGGGCATAGCATGGGCACGCCGATCATTCGCAAATACTACAAGCTCTTTCCGGAAAAAACTGCAGGTTTGATAGTCGTTGACGGAGCCCTGCTGCCCTTCGGACCACGCGATCAGGTCGAGCAGTTCTTTGTACCGCTTTTCAAGGACTACAAGACCGGGGTTCCGGCGTTCATAGACGGAATGCTGCCTGAAACCGTCAAGCCTGACCTGCGATCCTTCATCCGCACGTCAATGCTGACCACACCGGAACACGTTGGAACGAGCGCAATGAAATTGATGCTCGACGACGCGTATGCGACTCACGGGATGATAGACGTGGCTGTGCTTGCGATCATGGCCGCGAATCCAATGTGGCCGGCGGAAATGGAAGGGCGGTATAAGGCGATCGCGCCGAAAACGGATTACCATGTATGGGACGGCGTCAGTCATTTTTTGCACATGGAAAAGCCAAACGAGTTCAACGAGCAGATACGGCTGTTCATCGCACGCAACGGTCTTTTGTGACCAGACATTGGCCGCTCCCTTCTTTCTGCACGCGGTACGATTTAGCTGTCACCGCTAGATAATTTACTCAGGCTTGTCGGGCCAATGACCGACCCATATGACCCTCAGCTATCCGAAGCTCATTTTCGCGATCTTGCTCACGATCTACTTTCTGTGGATCGCGTTCGACCCGATGGCCGGGAGTTTTCTGGATCTGGTCGATCTCCCGATACACGAAACCGGGCACCTGCTGTTCAGGCTCTTCGGGGAATTCATGATGATAGCGGGAGGCTCTCTGTTCCAGGTGATCGTGCCGATCGTCTTTGTCGGATATTTTTGGTGGAACGAGAAATATTATTCTGCTTCGATAGTGCTGTTCTGGGTCGGGCAAAGCATAATTAACGTATATATTTATGCCGCTGATGCCGTGGTCATGCAGCTTGTCTTGACTAGCGGGTTGACCGGCAGCGAAGGAAGCTTCCACGACTGGAATTACATGCTTACGCGGCTAGGCCTGCTGGAATCGACGAAGATCGTCGCGGGAATCATTCGCACAGCCGGTACTTTGACGATCGCTGCGGCAGCCGTCCTTTCGATCTACCACGCCTTTCATTCTCCGATACAGGAGTTTGAGGAAATATGAAGGCTTCGCTTATCACAGGTGCGTCGGGCGGCATCGGCGAAGCTTTCGCCCGTCGCCTTGCTGCTGACAAACACAACCTCGTATTGGTCGCGAGATCGGCCGACAAGCTCGGCACGCTTGCCGAGGAACTGGAGAGCAAGCACGCGATCACGGCAGTACCCGTCCCGCTTGATCTTACAGAAGTCGACGCAGACAAACGGCTTTGGGACGAAACCGAAACGCGGGGAATTGTCGTCGACTGGCTGGTCAACAACGCCGGATTTGGGTCGATGGGCGATTTCGCCGATCTCGAACTGGATCGCGAGCTTCGTATGATCGACCTGAATGTCCGAAGTCTCGTCGCCCTTACACATCGCTTTCTTCGGGGGATGCGTCACCGTGGACAGGGCACTATAATCAATGTTTCCTCGGCTGCCGGTTTCCAGCCGATACCGTTTATGGCGACTTATGCGGCAACCAAAGCGTTTGTCACCTCGTTTTCCGAGGCTATCGCCGAGGAGAGCCGGCCATTCGGCGTTCGAATACTTGCCCTTTGCCCCGGCTCGACCGAGACAAACTTCCACGCCGCCGCGGGCATGGATCGTGCCCTCGGATTTAAGGGCCAGGAAACAGTCGAGCAGGTGGTCGAAACGGCAATGAGAGCTCTCGGCTCAGGTCGGTCAAAGATCGTCTCCGGTTGGACCAACTGGCTTGTGGCGTCCGGTGTGAATTTTGCCCCGAATTCGTTGATTACACGTGTATTGGCGCGGGGCATGCGCGGCAAATTCCAGAAGTCTTGATCTGCGGCCGAGCGGATCGGGCGTCGGGCTTTCGGCCCATCGGACCGGCTTGAAGTTATTGGGGCCTCAGCCCATATGTGGGCGTGAAAACCCGCATTCCTACTTATGAGATTTACCGTACTTGGAAGCGGTTCGACCGGTAATGCAATTCTGATCGCTACCGAGCGAACCAAGATCCTTGTTGATGCCGGACTTAGCTGCCGCGAGATCGTGCGGAGGCTCGGCCTTATGGGCTTGGACGCCGCGGATCTCGATGCGGTTCTGATCACCCATGAACACAGTGATCATGTTGGCGGTTTGAGGAATCTTGTCGGGAAGATCAAGGGGCCCGTTTACATTTCGCGTGCGACCGAAGATGCTTATTTCTCCTACAGCAGCAGGAACGGCAACGGCGGCGACGAAGGGATCAAACGGCGTGACGCGATCCGTGGGCGAACCGTCGAGATCAAATCTGATGAGGGTTTTCAGATCGGCGACATCGACTTGGAGCCGTTCACGGTTCCGCATGATGCGGCCGATAATTTCGGCTTTGTCGCGACGAATCGCGGGATACGTATTGCGACCCTGACCGATTTCGGCCACATTACGCCGTTGATGAAAGAGAAACTCGACGGGTGCGATGGGATCATCATCGAATCAAATCACAGCCGCGACATGCTTCGGACGTGTCCTGTCTACAGCTGGCCGCTAAAACAGCGGATCGCCGGCCGTCACGGCCATTTTTCAAATGAGGACCTGGCCGACTGGATTCAGAACGATTTCGACGGCGCCGCGAAACACATCGTCCTTGCCCATCTTTCGCAGAAAGCGAACGACACACACCTCGCACTCATCACGGCTGAAACAGCACTTAAGATGCGCGCCCCCCTGTTTCCGGCCGAAACCAAGATCACGTTGTCGAGCCACAAAGAACCGACTGATTGGATCGGGTTTTGATCACTATTTCTCAGTGCTTGCGGCTATCAATTGCCTCATCTTTTGCGTGATCGGCCCCGAGCCACGGCTGTAGTTTGACATGACGATCGCGGTCCAGCCGCTGCCAAGGTACATGTCCAAATTTGAGCTTATCCCCGGGAAGCCGCCGCTGTGACCTGTTACGTTGAGCCCGGCGTCGAAGCCGAATCCATAGCCGTATTCCGGCGAGTTCAATTCCGGTTTCGGCGAAGTGATCAGCTTGAATGTTGCCGGGCTGACCAGCTTGCCTGAACGCAGTGCCTGGTCGAACTTCAGCAGGTCCTCGACAGTCGAGTATCCGCCGCCCTGGGGCCCGCCACGCATTACATGGGCGAAAATATTGTTACCCCACTCAATGCCGTTATCGGTGAATCGTTTGTCATAGCCGACTGCGAGATTGGTGTTTACTTTGTCCAGCTCGTAGCAGTCCGTGTTCGTCATTCCGGCCGGCTTGTATATGTTCTCGCGAACATAATCAAAATAACTCTGCCCCGAGACGACCTCGATCACCTTGCCGAGTACCATCATGCCGGTGTTGCTGTACGCCCAACGCGACCCGGGTTCGAAACGCACATCCTTTTCATCCTCGCGGGCGAGTTTCATCATGTCGTCCACTGTCCGGATCCGATCTCGCGACGATGACCAGTAACGCTCCGAAAAGTAGCCGCCCAATCCAGCCGTGTGCGTGAGAAGATGCTTGATCTGGATCTTCTTTGCGGCTTCCGGGTTTGGAAAATCGGGAATGAACTTCGAAAGCGGATCGTCATACGAAAGCTTTCCTTTTTCGACCAGCTGGGCGATCGCGACGCCGGTGAACATTTTGTTCATCGAGCCGAGGTTGAACTTTGTGTCGATCTTGTTCGAAACGTTGAAATCCTTGTTCGCCATCCCGAAAGCACCCTTGTAGACCACTCGACCGTCTTTGGCCAACAGTATCGAGCCAGAAAATACGTCTACGTCAGCCAGCTTTTTTCCGAAAGCCGCAAGTTCGGCGGCCATCTCGCGTACGCTTAACGCTTTCGCGCTTGACGGCTCTCCGCGTGGGGGCCTCAAGCCGATCCCGGCGATCTTATAGGGGGCGTCTCTCGTGATCCGGACATAAAGACCGTCGTAAAGCCCGGTGAGCTTATTTTTCACCAGAAGAGTGACGGCGTTTTCTTCCCAATCCTGTACTTCGATCACCTCCAATCCTCGGCTCTGATCATGCATTGAGTTGAAGAATCCGAAGTGGGCACTCATTGCCCTCTGGCGAAACCCTGCCTCAAAATTCTCATCAACGAACTTCCGAAAAGAGGCCTGGTCGCCGGAGGTGATGTGTCCGGCTAAAGATCGGGCGAGACGCTCGGCTGCTGCTTGGGCCGACGATGGCTGGGCGACCGCAACCACGGGAAGTGTTGTAAACAGTATGAAAAATGCTAGTTTGGTCAATGATCTGCACATCCGTTTTTCCTCACAAAGATCGAATAATGACCAGAATACGCTTTTGGTCATATTTAGTTCAAGTCTTTTTTCAGGGCCTGACCGGCTTTAGGACGAGCTAAATTCTCTTTCTGCCGGCGGACCATTTGGCGATCAGCGCCACCGGAAGCCCAACCAGAAACGCATGGCCGATAACGCCGTTGAGAAAAGGCCCCCATCGAAACGGCGCAGTGCCCGGGGCCGCGGAAAGCGGAATGACGGCGTATTGCATCACAAAATGGACAATTACGCCGAAAGCGATACCTGAGACAATGGGCCGGCGTATAAGAAATCCGGTGAACCTCGTGCCGGCAAAATAAACTGCAGCAACCAGAAACGAGATCACGAAATGAAGGACGATCCCTAATGCAGCAGTGTTCCATCCACCGGCGGTCGCTGCCTCCCGTCCCAGGAGGCCAGCCGCCACGCCCTGCCAAACCCTGCTTAACTCGATACCGAAATACTGAGTGAAGAATATCGAGGCATCCAGGAAATCCAGCACGCCGATCGCAAGACCGCCCAACATGATCGTCTCGACCGCCCGCGGCCTTCGGGAATCGAATGAGTGGGATTCAGCCTCGTCGCCTTTCATCAAAAATAGGTTCCTCAGGCGGATTAGAGGGCAAGACTCCGCGAAAGGTTTTCCGATGGATAGAACACGGGCCGTGCTTTGCGATTGCCTCCAGATGAGAGGCCGAACCGTAACCCTTATGGCCCGCAAATCCGTAACCGGGAAATTCTTCGTCGTATCGCTTCATCAGGTCGTCGCGATAGGTCTTGGCCAATACCGACGCGGCTGCGATCGAATACGAAATACTGTCGCCTTTAATTATCGCTTTCTGCGGGATGCGGAGGTGCTTGAGCTGGAGCGCGTCGATGAGGATATGGTCCGCGGCCGGGTTGAGCGCCTCGATCGCCTTTATCATCGCGAGCTTGGTCGCCTCGAGGATGTTGATGCGGTCGATCTCGTCCGCCTCGATCACGCCGACCGAGTACGCAAGGGCTGTAGCGCGAAGTTCAGCGGCGATCTTGCCGCGCTGTTTTTCGGTGAGTTTTTTCGAATCGTTCAGTCCGTTAGGGACGGGGCGTGAGCGATCAAGAACGCACGCCGCGGCAACGACCGGGCCCGCGAGACAGCCTCGTCCGACCTCATCAACACCCGCAATAAAACTGAATCCCTCTTCGCGGGCCTGATCTTCAAAATCAAAGCCGATCGTCCATTCAAAACGATCGGCCTGAAGCTTAAATCCGTTCACGAAACGAATTATATCCGCCCGGAGCCTGAAATGTAATTGTCCAAGGTCAGGTTAACCCGGATCCGCCCACCGGTTCCGTCTCGAATCGTTCGCCAAATCCTGTGATCATCGGCCGTGCCTTTGCGATCGCAGCCTTCACGGATTCCAACTTGAGCGATTCGGCGTGGCTCTCCTTGTCCTTCCAAACCTCGGTTATCCAGACGGCATCCTTGTTCGAAGGGTCCTTCGCGATCACGTAGCTTAAACAGCCGGGCATCTTGTCCGTCCCTTCAAGCAAAATTCTGATCAGTTCGTCACGCTTTCCTTCTGCCGCAAGCATCTTGCCGATCAATCCGTACATCTTGCTCTCTCCGTGAACCTTGAAAGAAGTCGAAAGGGCGTACGCGGCCGCCGTTCCTGATACAACGACGAATTCGCGACGCCCAATTTTCATTATTCAACGTTTAGTTACTTCTTACCGCCGGCCTGTGCCTTATTGCGCGTGTCCTTTTCTTTGATGCGGGCAGCCTTACCGCGGAGTTCACGCAGGTAATACAACTTCGCACGGCGGACCTTTCCGCGTCGGACCACGTCAATATGATCGACTACGGTCGCGTGAAGCGGAAAAATACGCTCAACACCCACGCCGAAGCTCACCTTGCGGACCGTTATGGATTCGCGGACACCGCCGTGTTTACGGGCGATAACTATTCCTTCAAACACCTGAAGGCGTTCCTTATTTCCTTCCTTGATGCGGACGTGCACCTTTACGGTATCGCCCGCCTGAAATGCGGGTATATTTTCCCGCAGTTGTGATTTCTCTACCAGATCCAATCTGTTCATACTAGTTTCGGCCAGAGGTCAATAAAAAGTTACAGAGTTTCACTGTTTACAAAGTTACGTTGGCAGCTGTTTTTTCTCTGCAACTACCTGTAACTCTCCAGCTCAGTAACTGTCTTACCCACATTCACCATTTGCTCCTTCTAAAAGGTCTTTTCTAAACTTCTTTGTCTTTTCCAACGCCTTTTGGCGTCTCCAACTCTCGATCTCGGCATGATTGCCGTTCAACAAAACTTCGGGCACTTTCATTCCGCGAAACTCCGCGGGCCGCGTATAATGCGGGCAATCGAGCAGCCCGTTCGAGAACGAATCATTCTCGGCAGACGTTTCGCTGCCCAAGGCTTCCGGCAACAAGCGAACCATCGCATCAACCAGGACGACCGCCGCGGGTTCGCCGCCTGAAAGAACGTAATCGCCGATGGAGATCTCGTCGGTCACAAGCGCCTCGTTTACGCGTTCATCGATGCCTTCGTACCGACCGCATAAAATGACCATTCGATCGACGGTTTCAGCCAGATCCCGCACTCGGGACTGCTTCAAAGGATGTCCCTGCGGCGAAAGCAGAACAACTTTGGCTCCCTTGGGATAAGCATCCCGGTCACAGGTGCCGAGCAAACTCTCCACGGCGGCAAAGATCGGCTCAGGCTTCATCACCATCCCGTCGCCACCGCCGAATGGCCGATCGTCCGTCATCTTGTGCTTGTCAGTAGCGAACTCGCGAAGGTCGTAGACGTTTATTTCCACGATCCCGGCCAGTTTAGCCCGGCGAATTATCCCAAAATCAAAGACCTGCCCGAAAAATTCGGGGAAGATTGTAAGCAAGTCTATTTTCACTTTCTTAGCTTGCCAACCCTATGCTTTCAGCTGTTTCTGGAGTACAAAAAAGATAATTATAGAAATCGCTTTTCGTAATTCGATCTACTTTTCTTATGGCTCGGACTCCATCATCAATATTGTAATAACTATAGCCCAGATTCCGGACAATATTTTCTACTGCTTTTCCTACTTCATCATTCAATATCTCGATCAATAAGGTTGGTCTGAACCTATCCAGATATTGTCCCATTCCCTCAAGTACTTCTGCTTCGTGTGTTTCTACGTCGACTTTCATCAGATCGACCCTCTTTATGTCGTTAGTTTCAATAAATTCATCAAGCCTTACGACCTTTATCGGCACTTTAACAACTTGGGTCGGGTTTAGTCTTTTGTTCACTGCTACCGAATAATCAAAATCGGTTCCTGCATCCATGTAAACTAACGCATCACCCGAATAGTCTGACAACGCTTTGTCAATAATGAAGAACTTATAATTATTCAACTCACGATTTAACTCGAGTTTTTTACAAGTCTCGGGCAAAGGTTCAAAACAATAGATAGCGGCAGAGGGATTTATTGTTTCAGCAGTTAATGCATACTGTCCTGTATTTGCCCCAATATCCAATATCACTTCGGAATGTCGTACTAACTTTTTCCATAGCGAAAGAGACATGCGCTCAGGTCCATCTTCCTCGCCTTCCCAAAATAGCTCGTTCTCAAGCGAATACCCGTGATGTCTTATTTTATAAGTCCTTCCTTCATCGGTATTCACTACAAAATCACCATAAAAATAAAGATGTTTATAAACTTTTTCCGTGGGCTTCCAAACCGTTTTTAGAAGGCCGAACAATTCCCGCTTTAGAGGCACTGCCCTGTAAATCTTTTTTACCGCAGCCTTGACCATTCGCTAGAATTCCAAAAGGCCCTGGGGTGGATCGACCACGATCCGCTTCTTGTCAACATCGACCTCAATGCAGATAGATTCCGCAAATGGGATCATCAACTCTCTACTCGAACCGTCTATCAAAAGCACTTCGGTTCCGCCCGTCCGCATCACCTCACGAACCTTTCCGATATTCACGCCTTCAACCGTTTCGACCTCGCATCCCTGAATTTGCCAATCGAAATACTCGTCGTCTCTAAGCTCGACAGCGTCAGATTCGTCGATGCAGATCTCCGCATCACGGAGTTCGTCGCCGGCGTCGATCGAATCGATCCCGACGAACTTAAGCACGATCCGGTCTTTCTGAAAAAAGAACGATTCAATTTTCAATGCCCGCCTTGATCCGTTCGGACGCAAGGCCGTAACTTCCTCAAGCCCCTCGAATCGGTCCGGGAAATCGGTCAGGATGTCTGCAACTACCTCACCCTTCAAACCACGCGTTCTGGCTATTTTGGCGATCGCAACGAGCTCTTCGTTCAAAGTCTAGTCCTCTTCGAGATCGAAGTGGTACCGCCGGCCGTGTTTCTGCCCGCTTACATAAAGTAGGCTTCGGATCGCTTTGATCGTGCGGCCTTCACGTCCTATCACTCGGCCGTAATCATCCGGTGCGACGCGCACGCGAAGCCGTACATTCTTGCCGTCCGCCTGCTCGTACACCTCTACCAGGTCAGGCGAACCGACCAGGGCTTTCACGACCTTTTCAATAGCGTTTTTCATTACGGCCGGCCGCGGGCAGGTTGCCTGCCCACTTGAGAACAAAGGACCTGACTAATCGCCTTCTTTCGCCGCTTCCTCCGCGGGAGCCGCATCAACCGTTGCTTCTTCAGCCCCGGTTTCCGGTTCGCCGCCCTCAACCGGGGCCGCTTCGGCGCCTTCGGCTTCTTCGGCCGCAGATTCGGCTTCGGCCGCGTCGGCAGCTGCTTTCTCCGCTGCGACCCTCTCGGCTTCAAGCCTCTCCGCTTCCGCGCGTTTGGCCTCTTCCCGAGCAAGCCGGTCAGCTTCCTTCTTTTCGGCGCGGGCCTTCAACGCCGCCGCCTTTTCTTCCTCGGTCTGGACCGGATTGTTCTTGATCAGGCTCTTTACAGTCTCGGTCGGCTGAGCTCCGACACCGATCCAGTACTGAATGCGGTCGTGCTTAAGATTCACCTCGGCCGGATCCGTCATTGGGTCATAGGTGCCGACATTTTCAATGTACGCACCGTCTCGCTTCGAACGCTTTTCCTTTACCACAAGGCGATAAAAAGGTTTTCCTTTTGCGCCCATTCTCATCAAGCTGATTGCTAACATAAGTTTCCTGTCGAGAGGTTAAGTTCCGGATCTATCGGAGCATTAACGTCGCTTCTTGTGCCTCTTTTTCTTCTTTATACTCTTTGAACTTGAACCATTCGGTTCGTCGTCTGATCCGTCTGCTGCGCCGCTTCCAAGAAGGCCTGTCAGCCCGCCCGGGATCCCGCCCATCGGGGAACCTCCACCCAGGAGATTGCCGAGCCCGCCGGTCAAACTTCCAGCTACTCTCCGACCAAGCCCGGAAAACAAACCACCCTTGTTTAACTGCACCATCATCTTCCGCATCTGCTCGTACTGTCGAAGCAGCTGATTCACCTCGGCGATGGTGCTGCCGGAACCCTTTGCGATGCGGGTTTTACGGCTGGCATCGATGATCTTGTGGTCGTTCCGCTCAGTCCGTGTCATCGAATCTATGATCGCTTCGGTCCGTTTCATTTGCTGGTCGACCTCTGCCGACTGCTCGTCCGAAAGCGCGAGGCCGCCAGTCATTTGCTCCGGCAGCATTTTCATCAATTTCGACATCGAACCAAGTTTTTTGAACTGCCCCAACTGGCTTCGAAAATCTTCGAGCGTAAACTGATTACGCGTCATTTTCAGCAGCTGTTCTTGGGCTTCTTCTTCGTTGATCTTGCCCTGGACCTCTTCGATGAGGGTCAGGACATCACCCATTCCAAGAATGCGCTGAGCGATCCGGTCGGGATAAAACGGTTCGATGGCGTCGTACTTTTCGCCAACACCTACAAATTTCACCGGCTGGCCGATGACCTGGCGAATCGATAGTGCGGCACCGCCACGGGCGTCGCCGTCCATCTTCGTCAGTACGACCCCTGTAATTCCGATACGGTCGTGGAAGACCTCGGCCGAGTTTACCGCGTCCTGGCCGGTCATCGCGTCCGCGACGAACAATACTTCGATCGGCTTGGTCTCGGCCTTGATCTGCTCGAGCTCGACCATCAACTCGTCATCGATGTGAAGACGGCCGGCCGTATCGATCATCAGTGTATCGAAGCCGGTGTCCTGGGCGTGTTTGATGGCCCCGCGGACGAGGATCAGCGGATCGTTTGTCTCTTTATCCTGATAAACAGGCACGCCGACGGCACCGCCGACAACTCGAAGCTGTTCGCGTGCGGCCGGACGGTAGACGTCCACCGAGACGAGCAACGGCTTGCGTTCCTGGTTATCGCGGAGCCAACGGGAGATCTTTCCCGTTGAGGTTGTCTTTCCCGAGCCCTGCAGGCCGACGATCATCACGACGTTCGGGATCTGCTTTGTGAAAACCAGGCGGGACGAAGTGCCGCCCATCAGGTCGACCAGTTCGTCATAAACGATCTTTACGACCTGTTCATGCGGATTCAGGCCCTGCCAAACGTCCTGGCCCTCGGCTTTCGCCCGCACCGATTCAACGAACTCTTTTGCTACCTTGTAGTTAACGTCAGCTTCGAGCAGCGCCATCCGAATCTCACGAAGCGCCGCGTCGACATGCTCGGGCGTAAGTTTGCCCTTGCCGCGAAGGTCGCGCAGCGTTTTCTTGAGTTTGTCGGATAGTGACTCGAACATATTCACAGGCTCGGAAGGCGCAACTTCCCCTCAAGAGCCGAAACCATAAATAATACCGTTAGTTGGGGAAGGACACAAGTGCCGATCGGCGGGCGATCGAGGGGCGAATTGGGGACGCCGCACGCCGAATCTTTTGTTTCATGTTTAAGGCTCCTGCGTTCTGTTTCTGTTTCTGTTTCATGTTTCATACTCCAGACGTTGAATTTCCGTCATCTGATCTCAAATCTTGGACCTGAGTCTCAGTATTATGACCACCGAAAACTGCTACCTGGCGACGGTTTCACCCCATCACGAACATCGCGATGTTGAAATAAAACACGAGGGTCATGATGTCAGTGGCGGCGAGAGTGATCGGGCCCGCGGCGATCTTCGAATCTTCATGGATGGCGTGGAGCAGCGTCGGGATGCTCATTCCGATCAGCCCGGCGGCGGTGACCGCGGCGGTTATGCTCAGGCCGATGATCAGGGCCGCCTGTGGCTCTCCTCGCCAGAGAAGGGCGACTGAGCCCACAACCGCACCGCATGCAAGCCCGAGCAGCAGCGTCGCCGCCCCCTCGCGGCGGAGCGATTCGAAGTACCCGGAAAGCGACGGTGTCCCAAAATGCAGGTTCTGAAGTGCGACGGTCATCGACTGAATGCTGACACTCTCGCCGAGAGCGAGGACCAGCGTCATAAAGAATGCAAGCACGATCGTCTCGGCCAGCGTAGCTTCGTAAAATCCGGTCAGAGCGGCACAAGCAAGGCCGCTGGCCATCGTTGCGAT
Organism: Chloracidobacterium sp.; assembly: GCA_016716365.1. GTDB lineage: Bacteria > Acidobacteriota > Blastocatellia > Pyrinomonadales > Pyrinomonadaceae > OLB17. The sequence goes on from JADJWM010000009.1 coordinate 14,392, forward strand.
AAGCCAGGGAAACCGAAAGCGGAAGATTCCAAACGCCGAACGGCCTTTGATCTGAGAAATGCCGAAACCGATCATTTGGAAGACATCGTCGAAATGATGTCGTTCGGCGAAGCTAAGCGTTTCCTCGGTGAAGAGCCCCGCATCGATTACCCCGCAAATGTGCCCCCCTTCTTCGAGGACGGGAAACGCGAGCAGCTTATGATGGACAAACATCTCGCACGCGTCGATCACTTTAGCGGTATCGGGAAGCGAAATGATGTTCGTTGACATGATCTCGCGGACGGGGACGGTCGGCATCGAGGTCAGGAGTTTACGGGTCGGGACAATGCCGACCAGTCTTTCGTCCTCATCGAGGACGTAAAAGTAAACGATGCGTTCGCCGATGCCCTGGTAGCGGATCACGCGAAGAGCACCCTCGACCGTTAAGGACACGTCGATCCGTGGAAAATCGGTACGAACATATTTAAGGATGGGGTCCTGCAGGTGATCGAGGCTGTTCGGATCGATCGTGTTGTGAATATTGTCTTGACTTGTGTTCATGGTTCCTTAACCTCCGGGTTCGGTGCAGTTGCAGTCAGTTCGGCCAGGGCACCGGGAAACGGCCGCGCATCGTGGAGAGATCATCGTTAATTTCGGCGAAAGTCAGGAAAGCGGGGGCGAACGGTCGGACGAACAGGTCAACAAGCAACGAGGGTGGAAAAAGACCTCAAGATCCTCATGCAGGGCCGGACCAACTGGCGGCCAGAGCGCTCGATCCTGAAGCCCAAAGCGAGCCGACAAAATCGAAGACTTGCCCGGGGTATCGTACGGTCGACCGGCCCCGTCGAGCAGCTCGTCTCTATCCTCGGGAGCTTTTGAGAGCTGGTAGAGCCCCGGAAACGGAGCGGAGACAACGGCCTCAGCAGGATCGCTATCGACGGCTGCGGAATAGGGAAGCAAATGAAGGCCCTCGCCCCGCGATGTGCACAAGCAAACGAGTATGGCGATGAGTAACGCGGCCCTTGGGGCAAGGCCCCTGGTGAGCGAATTCTTCATTCAGAAGCATTCTAACAGATTCACACTGCGGGCTTCGATCCGGCTTTTTCGAGGACGCGGTCGATGGCAGCGGTCACATTTTCGACAGGAACGGCGAGAATGCACTTCGGATCGCCGAAGACCTTACACTCATAACCAGGGCATGGCTGGCAAGGCAGGGCTTCGAAGACCATTTCGGCGGGAGCGTCGGTCCACGGATACCAGTGGTCGCGGTTCATCGAGCCGAAGATGACAACCGTCGGTATTCCCACCGCCGCAGCCATATGTGCGATCCCGCTGTCATTTCCGACAAACAAGCTTGCATTCGAAAGAAGTGCGGTCGTTTCGGTCAAGTCGATATCGCCGGAAACCCAAAACGGTTTTCGGCAGAGCGTTCGAAGTGCTTCGAGTTCGTCCGCTTCACTTTTTGAGCCGACCGCGATCGCCTTGATCCCCAACCCATGCAGGTAATTGATTACCTCGGCAAACTTTTCCGGTGCCCATTGCTTGGACGCAAACGCCGCGAGCGGGTGTATGACCGCGAAAGGCCCGTCCATCTTGAAGTCTATCGACTTTAGTTTCGCTTTCAGGGATGAGCTTGCCTTTTCGGTCACCGCAAGGCGGCTTCGCGGCCTGTCTTCAACCGGCACGCCGACAAAGCCGAGCAGGGCAAGCTGCTGTTCAGCGGAATGCGTCTTTTCCCTGCCCCAGAATTCCGACGACGACGAAAGCCGGTCACTCAACAGAAAGGAATATCGATGTTCCTGATAACCGATACGGTACCGTGCCCCGCTGGCAAATACGAGAAACCCCGAAGTCGTTCCGCCGTGAAAATTGAATGCGATATCATAGCGGCGCCGCCTGAGCTCCCGAATGGTCCCAATTCGCTCGGCCGAGGTCTTCCCGGCGATGATAATTCGGTCGATGGCGTCGAATCCGTCCAGGACCGGAGCTACCCAGTCTTCGAGCAGGACATCGATCTGCGCTTCGGGAAGAAAGCGACGGAGTGCGATCAGCGACGGTGTCGAAAGCACCGTATCGCCGATAGAACGCAGACGGACGACAAGCACCTTCCTGACACTTGGCCAGTCGATCTTTCTCAATTCTCAAGCCTCGCAAGGATACTGAACCACGGCGGAACAAAAGCGACGTAGTGGTCCCAGGTGCCGGGCTCGCCGTTAACGTCCGGGTGAATATCGATCGTTTCGGAGAAATGTTCTACGCGAAAGCCGAGGTCGATCAGGCCGTTAAGCACGCGCCCGAGGGTCTGCCGATATTCTACCGGCTTCGGGACGTCCGCTTTCAAGCCGCGGTCATAGACCCATTCCTGATCGTCCCAGGTAAGCCTGGCCCCGTCGATGTACGCTTCACTGATCGAATATCCGCCGTCATTCCAGTCGCGTTGACGCACCCCCATCCCGAACGGATTCGCGATCACCACACGATACCATCCGCCTGGCCGCAGCACAGCTGCCACCTGCCTGAAAACCTCTCGGCAGTCCGGAACAAGATTTATCGAGTACGGCTGGTCGACAATATCGAACGAATCCGCTGCAAAGACCGAAAGGTCCCGCATGTCCGCTTCAACGGTCCTTACGGCCAGGCCGTGCCGTTCAGCAGCCGATCGGTCACCCTCCAACTGTTCCGGCGAAAGGTCCGCGACCGTCACATCCGCACCCAAGAGGCCGAAAGCAACCGATTGCTTTCCGCCACCTCCGCCCAGAAAAAGCACTTTCAAGCCGCGAATGTCGCCCAATCTCTGATGCGGATCGGCCTGCAAACCGGCCGATCGAATATCAAGCTCCAACTGCGGGCGCGTGAAAAGTGCGTCGGCAGCGTTCAGCGCTTTCCACCTTTCACGGTTATAGTTCGCGACCTCGTCCATCTACTGCTTCGCTTGCGTCGCTTCGTCAACAAGCATGACCGGGATCTCGTCGCGGATCGGGTAAACCAGACGGCAATCTTTGTTCTCACAGGTTAGCGAGGTCTGCTCGCCGTTGATCTTGACCTTCGACTTACACTTCGGGCATCGAAGTATTTCAAGCAATTCGGGGCTTATCGGCATAATAAGGAATTTTAAGGGAAATCGTCCGAAGTGGGAAGAGGATAAGACCTCAATGCATGGCAGCTTTTCCGTATCGTTTGAGAGCGGTGTCAACGTCGATTACCGGGACGCGAAGCGTGTCGCCGCCAATACGCTCGGCCCGATCAAGGTCAAGATTGTGAATGTCGTATCGCTTGCCTGCGATGTCTAACATGATCACGTCGAATGTAAATGCTCGGTCGCTTTCGGCCACAAACCAATGGACATTGTTCGCTTCATCTGAAATGCTCGACGCACTGCCCGTTGCCGCCGTTTTATCGATCGTCGGCCTGATAGTCATGTGCCCTTTGTCCAACGAAAGCTTCTCGTAATGGCGGAGTTTGAACTGGCCGCCGAGCACCAGATGAGCCGAGGCCATATTGCTGTGGCCGTGAGGAATGATCGCCCGTCCCTTTCGCATTCCAAAGATCTTCTTGATGAATGCGACATCCCGGGGGAGCCCATCGAGCGGCGGCAGCCTTACGTTCTCGGTCGCGACACCGAGATCAGGGTACTTCAAGCCCTTTTCAAGCGTTTCAAAATCGATAAAGCCCAGCAGGTCGTCGAGATCTACTCGCGAAAAGAGCCGCTCGACCGATTCCTGCCACGCGGACTGGGGAATTCGGCCGAGTTTCAGGTCACTGCAGTATTCATTGAGCTCGATCGCCCAATGACGCACCACGGGCACAACCGCGGTGGACACGACTTGTGGCTTCGAGCAGGCAGTAAGAAGCGAATAAGTGAGCAGGCTTCCTAGAAGCGTGGCACAGAATTCCCGCCTTGAAGGCTCTGCGTTGACCATAACGAAAATGGGCGTACGACCATCAGCCAGTACGCCCAATGATAAAAAATGTTTCGGCTTTAGGCGGCTTCGGGCGTCTTCGTCCCGCACTCAGGGCAGAACTTCGCCCCGGCGGAAAGTTCAGCCTGGCAGCCGGTGCACTTAGCCTTTTCCTGCGACGAGCCGCATTCCGAGCAGAACTTGGCCCCCTCGCGGAGGTTAGCTCCGCACTTGACGCACGGTACCTGGGCAACTTCCATCTTTCCGCCGCAATCAGCGCAGAATTTGGCTCCAACGGCGTTTTGTTTGCCGCAGTTCGGGCAGGCTGCGGTGGCCGGCGAGGCCCCTGCCATCGTCCCCGCGTTGCTCTGCTGAGGGCCGGCACCAAAGGCGTTAGCCATCTGGCCGCCGACGGCGAATCCGGCACCGAGGCCGGCGCCCAATCCGGCGCCTCCGCCCTCGTTCTGGGCAGCATCGCGAAGGGCGTCAGCCGCCTGAAATTGCATATACTTCTGAGCATCGCCGAGAGCTCCCATGGACGCTCGCTTGTCCATCGCGGCTTCGACCTCTGGCGGAAGGCTTACGTTCTCGACGTAAAATTTTGTTACCTCAAGGCCGTAGCTTTTAAAATCTTCATTTATCTTGCCGCGGATCGCGTCGCCGATCTCCTTGTACTGAGCGGCAAGGTCGAGCGCCGGTATCTTCAATTCGCCGAGCGCATCGGAAAATTCGGTGACGATCGCTCGCTTAAGCTGGCCGTCGATATCCTCGGTCTGGAAATGGGCGTTGGTCCCGGCGACTTCCTTGATGAACTCGCCCGGGTCCGCAACACGAAGGCTGTAGGCGCCAAAGGCACGGAGCCTAACGATGCCGAAATCCGAGTCACGAAGCATGATCGGGTTGGAGGTACCCCACTTCATGTCGGTAAACTGTTTAGTATTAACGAAATAGACCTCGGCCTTGATGGGCGAGTTGAAGCCGTATTTCCAAGCCCCAAGCTTCGACAAGATCGGCGTGTTGCCGCCGTCAACCGTGTATCGTCCGGGCGTAAATACATCCGCAACCTGGCCTTCAAAGACGAAAACCGCCGCCTGAGATTCGCGAACGATCAGCTGTGCGCCGTTCTTGATCTCCTGCTGATAGACCGGAAACCGGTAAAGAAGCGTGTCACGCGATTCATCGAGCCATTCGATGACCTCGATAAACTGGTTCATTGCCGCTTCCTTGACCTTGTCGATAATGCTCATCTATTGATCTCCTTTTGAAATACTTAACGATAAAATATGACATAAAGTTTAGTGAATTGGAAGTAATCGGCGATCGATGCGGAGCGGCCTGCAGATGCAATTTCAGACGGCCGTTGAGCCGGTAGAGGGCCTTCGCCCGCGCGCCGAAAAGATCCAATAGACCGCGGCCGCCGCGGCGGCACCGGACAGGTCGATCAGCACATCGAAGGGAGAACTTGTCCTCGACACGTTGAATGATTGGAGTGATTCGTCAACGACCGCAAGTAGAAATGCGGCCCCCACGGCAAGCGGAAATCGCCATTCCGAAACAGCGTTTTTCCGGGCGAATGAGAATGCCCGAACGGCAAGGAGCGAGAAAATGAAATATTCGATGAAGTGGGCCGATTTTCGGACGAAGGCGTGAATGAACAGCACCGTTTCCGGGGCGGCTGCAGGAAAGAAAAACTCGATCAGCGGGCGGATGAAACGGGAGGTTTGGGCCATCGATCCCTGGCCGCTGCCAAGCAGGAGGATCACGGCAGCCCACAAAAATAGCAGCGTGAAAGCTATCCGCCCCGCACGCTGCAGGTTAACACTTTCTGGTGAATTCAATAGCTTAAGGATTCATCGCTGCCATGCCGCCGCCCATCCAGTAAAGGATGACGCCGATGATCATCAGCCCGACCGGCAGCCAGGCCGTTTTCTTCATTGCCGCTGAAATGATCCCGATCAGGGGTTGGATCGGGATAATGTTCAAAATACCCCACAATGCCCCGCTGGTCTTGAATGCGATCACGATCGCCCAGATCCAGCCTACCAAAACAAGAATACCGCCGAGAACACCGAGAATACCCATTTGATCCTCCACGAAAATTTTGTTTGATCCAAAGGAAAAGCAGGCAAAGCATATATGAAATCACCGCTGATTTCAATTCCCTGCTGCCTGCTGATTTGACGCGTGATCCCGGCGGCACGTCCAAAAGCCGCCTGTTCTTCGAATGTTCTGTTACGCCGCCGCGGCTCCGGAAACCACTTCGATGATCTCCTTTGTGATCGCCGCCTGGCGGATCCGGTTCATGTTTAGGGTGAGCGAGTCGATCAACTCGCCGGCGTTCTTCGAGGCCGAGTCCATCGCCGTCATACGCGAACCCTGTTCCGAAGCCACCGATTCGAGCATCGCGCGGTAAACCTGTGTAACGACCTGCTTAGGGAGCAGCTTGCCGAAGATCTCCGCCGGAGGCTGTTCGTAGATGTACTCGGCTTCGGGGCCCGCTTCCTCCGCGTCGCCGTGCGAGATCGCGGGAATGGGCAGAAGCTGTTCGATCACCGGTTTTTGCGAAAGAACGGTCTTGAACTCAGTGTAGACGAGAAAAACCTTGTCGATCGACTCGTCCTCGGTGAACGTCTTGATGATGTTCTCTGCAATATCGGCCGCGTCCGTGTAGCGGACCTGGCCGGTGCCCGTCAGGCCGACGTATTCAGCGGCGATCGAGATGGAACGCCGCTTAAAGAAATCGCGGCCTTTGCGGCCGACAGCCATCATGCTCGTTTTCCGTGTCGAATTCTCGGCCAAGAAACTCTGAGTGGCTTTGATCACATTGGCGTTGAACGCGCCAGCCAGGCCCTTATCCGCCGTGACAAGCACTACGAGGTAGTTTTCATCCCCTCGCGGTGCGAGCAGCGGATGCGAAAACTCTTCGGACACCTTGGAGCTAAGTCCGCCGAGCACTGCGGACATCTTCTGGGCGAATGGTCGCGCGGCCGTTACGCGGTCCTGCGCACGTTTGAGCTTTGCCGCCGCGACCATTTTCATGGCCTTGGTGATCTGCTGTGTGTTCTTGACCGACTTGATCCGCCGGCGCATGTCCAAAAGACTTGCCATATCTTCGAATGATGAATTTCGAATGATGAATGATGAATTTCAGGATCTACTCATCATTCGAAATCCGAAATTCATAACTTGCTAGGCCGCGGCAGCCCCGGCCTCTTCCTTGTTCCAGCGGGTCGCCTTAAAGTCCTCAACGGCTTCCTTTAGCTCGGCCGCAAGGGCGTCGTCGATCGTCTTCTTCTCGCGAAGAGTGTTTCGCGTGCCCGGATGGGCGTTCTTGATGAAGTCGAGAAGTTCGGTCTCGAAACGCTTCAGATCGTCAACGGCTATGTCGTCGCCATACCCCTTTGTTACCGTCCAGATGATCAGGACCTGGTCCTCGACCTCCATCGGCTGGTACTGCGGCTGCTTCAGGATCTCAGTCAGACGTTTTCCGCGCTCGAGCTGCGACTGAGTAGCCTTGTCGAGGTCGGAGCCGAACTGGGCAAAGGCCGCCAGCTCGCGGAACTGGGCAAGGTCGATACGGAGGGTACCGGCGACCTGCTTCATCGCCTTGATCTGTGCCGAACCGCCCACGCGCGAGACCGAGTTACCCACGTTGATGGCCGGTCGGACGCCCGAGTTGAACAGGTCGGACTCGAGAAAGATCTGGCCGTCGGTGATCGAGATAACGTTCGTCGGAATGTACGCCGAGATGTCGCCCGCCTGCGTCTCGATGATAGGAAGCGAGGTCAGCGAACCGCCGCCGCGTGCATCGGACATCTTCGCCGCACGCTCTAGAAGTCTCGAGTGAAGGTAAAACACGTCGCCCGGGTAGGCTTCGCGGCCCGGCGGGCGCCGAAGAAGAAGCGAGATCTCGCGATAAGCGGCGGCCTGCTTTGAAAGATCGTCGTAGATCGTCAGGGCGTGGCGGCCATTGTCTCGGAAATACTCGCCGATAGCGCAGCCGGCGTATGGAGCGAGAAACTGCATGGCTGCCGGGTCCGAAGCCGTGGCCGATACGACGATGGTGTAATCCATCGCGCCGTAATCCTCGAGCTTTTTCACGACCTGGGCCACGGTCGAAGCCTTCTGGCCGATCGCGACGTAGACGCAGATCACATCCTTGCCCTTCTGGTTGATGATCGTGTCGATCGCGACGGCTGTCTTACCCGTCTGGCGGTCGCCAATGATCAGCTCACGTTGGCCGCGGCCGATGGGCACCATCGAGTCGATGGCCTTCAAACCGGTCTGCAGCGGCTCTTTCACGGGCTGGCGGTCGATGATACCCGGAGCGATACGTTCCACGGGAAAGTAGGTGTCGGTGATGATCTCGCCTTTGCCGTCGATGGCATTTCCGAGGGCGTCGACCACCCGTCCGACCATCGCGTCGCCGACCGGGACGCTCATGATCCGGCGGGTGCGCTTTGCTTCGTCGCCTTCCTTGATCTTCTGGAAATCGCCGAAGAGCACGCAGCCGACCTTGTCTTCTTCAAGGTTCAGAGCGAGCCCGCGTACGCCGTGCGGAAATTCGAGCAGCTCGCCGGCCATGACCTTCTCGAGGCCGTAAACCTCGGCGATGCCGTCACCCACTTTGATGACGGTCCCGATCTCGTCGACGGTCATGCTGGTATCGAAATTCTCGATCTGCGCACGGATAAGTTCGTTTATTTCGTTAGCTTTTATCGCTTCCATCTTATTAATGTTGTATGGTGAACGCCGACCGGTAAACGATCGTCACGATCCACGATCTGGTATTCACTGTCCACAGTTATCTAGTTACAAGTTGTTCCCTTAAATGCTCAAGCTGCGTCCTGACGGAGCCGTCGTAAACGGTCGAACCGACCCGTGTGACGACGCCGCCGATCAGCTCGGGATCGGTCTCAAAATTCAGCTGCACCTTCTTTCCGGTCAGTTTCTCGAGGTTTGCACGAAGCTCGTTCATTTGCGCTTCGCTCAGAGTGTGCGCCGACGAAACGTGGGCCTGCACACGGCCGCTGCGTTCCTCGACCACGGACTCGAATCGCTCGTCGATGGCAGAAAGATCCGTCAGCCGGCCGTTCCTGAGAAGCACGCGGAGGAAGTTTGCCGTGGTCTTCGACGGCGACGTTCGCTTGATCAGCGATTCAAGAACGCCTTCCTTTTTCGTATGGGCGATCGAAGGGTTAGCTAAAACATCGGCCAGATTCTGGTTGGCCGCGATCATCTCGCCCCACTGCCTGAGTTCTTCACGGACCGCTTCAGTTTCGCCGGAATGTGTGACAACGTCGGCGAGCGCCGCTGCATATCGTCTTGCGACCGTCTCTGCTCCCATTTAGTTGATACCTCCGATCGCATGAATGCCGGAACTGATAAGTTTTGAATCGGTCTCCTGGTCGACGCGGGCCCGGAGCTTCTCCTCCGCACGCCGGATGCTCTCTTCGACCGCAAAGCGGCGGAGTTGGAGCCTAGCCACCTGGCCGATACGTATCGCCTCGCCGGCGGCTTGAGCTTTCAATTTGCCGATCTCGGCTTCGGCCTGAGCGACGAGCCTTGCCTTTTCGGCCTCGATCTCCTCGCGGGCCTCTCTGAGGATGGCCGCCTTTTCGGCATCGGCGCCGGCCAATTTCGCCTCGATCTCGGTCAGTTTGGCAATTGCCGCCTTTTTCGCCTCTTCGGCCTTGATCAGTTCGGCACGGATCTCTTCACGCTTCGCCTTAAAAGCCTCGGAAAGCGGTTTTTTTAGGAAATATGTGATCAGCAGGACGAAGATGGCGAGGTTGATGAACTTCCAAAGCTCAAAGCCCGGGTAATTCAGGTAATCGTTCCAAAACTGCGATATCCGGGCAAGCACGCCGTCGCCCGCCTGTCCGGGCGAGGCGGCAGCTGCGAACGTTGCAAGTTTGAGAAAGAGAGCAAACATACTAACCCTTCAAAATGTTTGAGCTGATCTTTTCGGCCATCTTATCGGCCTCGAGAGCGATCTCGACCTTTGCCTGGGCGACGGCGTCGCGGAGCGATTCCTTTTCAGCGGCGATCAGAGCGGCCGCCTCCGAACGGGCCTCATTGATCTTGGATTGCCGCAACTCGACCGCCGCGAGCCGCTCTTTTTCGATGATCTCGTAGCTTTCGGTACGAGCGGCCAACATCTCCTTTTCATACTTCTTTCGCTTGGCCGCTACGTCCTCCAGGATCTCTTCGGCCTCGCCGCCCCGGCCCACTTTCTGCCTTGACCGCTTCTGGATCACCGCATTTATCGGCTTAAAAAAGGTGCGGTTCAACGCCCAGATCATGATCAGGATCAGGGCGATGTGGATGAAGATGGTGCCGTCAGGAAATAGTTGGATCGATTCGGCAAATGCCAGCAAAAACATATCTTAAAATGTTATGTAAAAGACGGTCCTTTATCGTTATTATCCCAAAACATACAACATTATCACCTGGGTTTTGGGCGGTCAAGCAAGCGCCGGGGGCTTTCCCGCTCATCGGAAAATACTGTAAATTTGCGGGATGGCACGCGGGTTGTGGAACGAACTCTTATGGGCAGTCGGCGTCGGGAGCGAGTTTGATAATATCTCGCCCGTGCAGGTGGCGGTCCGCACGGTAGTGATCTTCCTGATCGCGCTCGTCCTGATCCGCGTCGGTAAGCGGCGCTTTATGGGCGATTATACGGCGTTCGACATCCTGCTCGGGCTTATCGTCGGGTCCGTAATGGCAAGGGCGGTCACCGGTGCGATCAGCCTGGTGAACATGATCATCATCGTCGTCGTGCTGATGGGCCTTCACTGGCTTACCGCGACGATCTCATTTTACTGGCCCGCATTCGAGCGAACGGTAGAGAACGATCCGCGCAAACTGATCGAGGACGGGAAGGTGATCCGCGAAGCTATGGAGAAAAGCAAGATCTCGGACGACGACCTGCTGCAGGCGCTCCGCGAACGGGGCGGCGTCGAAAAACCCGAGGACGTGAAAACCGCATTCCTCGAACGCGACGGGAGTATAACCGTCATTCCGCTGGAAAAAGGCCAAGATGCCGGGTAAGCACAGATTATTAAAGAAAAACGGCCGCGAGAATTCCCGGATCTCCGACCACCGAAACTCGATCTGAAGGCAATTCGAGTTTCTCGCCGTGCCTATGGTTTGGAAAAACGACGGCGAATGCGGCAATTGAGCTGAACCGTGGATCTGCCCGAGCGGAGATCGTGCAGTTTTAAGAACGGGTATAATTGGCAGGTCGATCTTTCACGAAAATGCAGCATTGCATTGTATATTCCTTAGACGACCTGAAACGATGGAACCCAAGAACAAAGACTCGGGGACGCGTGCTCCGCGAAACCGCACGCTGGACCTCGACGCGGCCGAGGCAGACAGCCTTCGATCAAGATTGGTTTACGGCCCGATCACGCCGCAGACTGCCGACCAACTGATCTGCGGGGATGCGTTCGAGTGTTTGCCCTCGTTGAAAGCCGGGAGCTTCGACCTTCTGTTCGCCGACCCCCCGTACAATCTGACGAAAGAGTTTGGAAAAGAAATATTTCGTGAGCGTACCGGCGAAGACTACGAAGCCTGGCTCGATTCTTGGTTGGGCCTTTGCGTGCCGTTATTGAAGGAGACGGCGAGCGTTTATATCTGCGGCGACTGGCGGTCATCGGCCGCGATCCAGAGAGTAGGGTCCAGGTACTTCAAGCTTCGCAACCGGATAACGTGGGAACGCGAAAAGGGACGCGGGGCGAAGGCGAACTGGAAGAACGCGGCCGAAGATATCTGGTACTTTACGGTTTCCGACCGGTTCACCTTCAATCTCGACGCGGTCAAACAGCGTCGGCGGGTCATCGCGCCGTATCGGGAAAACGGAAAGCCCAAGGATTGGAACGAGTCGGAAGACGGGAATTACCGCGATACGCATCCGTCAAATCTGTGGACCGACATCACCGTTCCGTTCTGGTCGATGCCGGAAAATACCGATCATCCGACGCAGAAGCCCGAAAAGCTCTTGGCGAAGATCATCCTTGCTTCGACCGTCCCGGGCGATCTTGTACTTGACCCTTTCGCCGGCAGCGGAACGACCGCCGTCGTTGCAAAGAAACTCGGCCGCCGGTTCATCGCGATCGAATCCGACGAGCAATTTTGCCTGCTTGCGGCAAAAAGACTCGAACTTGCGGAAAAAGATCCGTCTATTCAGGGCTTTGCGGACGGAGTTTTCTGGGAGCGGAACAGTCAGTACCGCAGGTGGTACTGACTTAGGCCTTTGTGATAAAAATCTCTAGATGAAGATCGCCACTTGGAACGTAAATTCGATAAACGTGAGGATGCCGCAGCTGCTCGATTGGGTCGAGCGCGCGGATCCCGATGTCGTTTGCCTGCAGGAGACGAAGTGCGTCGACGAGAATTTCCCCGCAGATCAGCTTCGCGAGGCCGGCTTTCAGATCGCGTTCTTCGGGCAGAAGTCATACAACGGCGTTGCGATCCTTTCGAAACACGAGATAAGTGATGTCCAAAAGGGGTTTAGCGACGACGATGAGGAAGCGCCGAAACGCTTGATCGCCGCGACTGTCAACGGCGTTCGGATCGTGAATACCTATATCCCCAACGGGACCGAGCTGTGGACGGACAAGTTCACCTTTAAGCTGGACTGGCTGATGCGGCTGCGGCGATTTTTCGACGCAGCATACGAATTGGACGACAAGGTGCTCCTCTGCGGCGATTTCAATGTGGCGATGGAGGACCTGGACGTCTGGAGCGTCGAACAGTGGCAAGGAAAGCTCCATTTTTCCATACCCGAGCGGGCCGCGATGTATAACGTTAAGCAGTGGGGATTCGTCGACACCTTTCGCAAGATCAACGGCGGAAAACAGGAATTTTCGTGGTGGAATTACCGCGAAGGCGCGTGGCAGCGAAACCGAGGGCTGCGGATAGACTACATCTGGACGTCGCCGGCACTTGCGGAAAAATGCACCGATTGCGTTATCGACCGCTCCACCCGCGACCTTGAGAAGCCCAGCGACCATGCGCCGGTCGTGGCCGAATTCGCCGTTTGAAGAACGCTCCAGACGCTATGCCCGACACTTTATTCCCTATCCACCTGACGCTAGCCGAGCTTGAACAAGGCATGGAAAGTGTCCTTGCTTCGCCGAAGAACGAGGGCGTTCTCGAAATGATCGTCCGGCGTCCGGCGGTCGACGAGCGCGAGGTGCTCAGCCGAGGATCGCTCGAGGTCGATAACGGCCTCGTCGGTGACAACTGGCTGACCCGAGGGAGTTCACGAACGACCGACGGCCGCGGCCATCCTGAGATGCAGCTGAATGTGATGAACTACCGCTTTGCGCACTTGATCGCGGGCAGCCGCGAACGCGTGCCGCTTGCCGGGGACCAACTTTACGTTGACCTCGACCTGAGCCCGGCGAACCTCCCGCCGGGGACTACGCTCGAGATCGGCGGGGCGGTAATTGAGGTGACCGCGATCCCGCATCTAGGCTGTAAGAAATTCGTCGGACGATTCGGGATCGAGGCGATGAAGTTCGCCAACTCAGATTTCGGGCGTGCGCATTGCCTCCGCGGGATCAATGCGAAGGTCCTGGAGGGCGGCGCTGTGGCGATCGGCGATCGGGTCCGCGTCCGGCGTTGATCCTTCGATTTCTTGCCGCATCCCATTCCGGCAACAGCCTTTACAAATCTTGACAAAAACTGCGTTGAAACGACGCCGGAACGGTGTTATAAATATCGCTCCATCTGATTTTTTGAATTCCGTTCAGTTTTTTGCATGGGCCAGATGGCCCGCGAAGGCGGCATTCATCCGATCACAAAATTAAAATTCAGGAGTTTTTCGAATGAGAAGGACCATATCAGGTTTTCTGCTGCTCTTGCTCTTTACGACCTCGGGCATCGTGTTCGTCCCGGCCCAGGATCCGACGCCAACGCCGACCGGCCCTCCCGCGGGTCCCGGCGGCGGACAAAGGCCCGGAGGGCCGGGCGGTGCCGGTGCGGCGTCGCAGGATCCGCAGCCGTATGACCGTGTGATCACCAAAGACGCCAAGACGATGAAAGGCATCTTCACGGTTCACCAGGTAAAGGACAAGCATTATTATGAGATCCCGAAATCGGAATTCGGCAAGGAATTTCTGTGGGTGACCCAGATCGCAAGCACGACGTTCGGCGTCGGCCATGGCGGCCAGGCGCTCGGACGAAGGGTTGTCCGTTGGGAATTGAACGATAACCGGGTCTTTCTTAGGAACGTAAATTACAGCATCGTGGCGGACTCGAGGCTGCCGATCGCCGAAGCGGTGAGGAACGCTAATAATGAGACGATCCTGATGGCGTTTCCGGTAGCGGCCTGGGGACCGGGAGAGAATTCGGCGGTCATCGACGTTGGCCGTCTTTTTACGACCGACATCCTTGAGATCAGCGCACGTCAGCGTCTGAACGCGAACACGATGGATGCGTCGAGGACCTTTATCGAAAGGATCAAGGCGTTTCCCGAGAACATCGAGACGCGTGCGACGCACACCTACACGCGGAACCCGACGCCCGGAGGCGGAGGCGGTGGCGGGCAGGGACCCGGAGGCGGTGGACAGCAGCAGGGGATGCCGCCCGGAAGTGCGTCCGTAGCCATGCATTACAGCATGGTCAAGCTGCCGGAGAACCCGATGATGCCGCGGCTTTTCGATGAGCGCGTTGGGTTCTTCTCTGTAACTCAGATGGATTACGGCAGGCCGGAACACCGGGCGCAGCAGCGGCGGTACGTCACCCGCTGGCGTTTGGAAAAGAAGGACCCGAATGCGGCCGTGTCCGAGCCGGTAAAGCCGATCGTGTATTACATCGACCGTGCAACTCCGGCGTGGCTCGTGCCGTTCACAAAGCGCGGTGTCGAGAAATGGCAGAAAGCTTTTGAGGCCGCGGGCTTCAAGAACGCCGTGATCGCGAAGTTGGCGCCGTCAAAAGCTGAAGACCCCGATTTTGATCCGGAAGATGCACGCTATTCGGTGATCCGGTGGCTTCCTTCAACGGTCGAGAACGCTTCGGGGCCGCACATCAACGACCCCCGCACCGGCGAGATCCTTGAGACCGACATCCAGATGCACCACAACATCATGAACCTTCAGCGTTCGTGGTATTTCCTGCAAGCGGGGCCGCTCGACCCGAGGGTCCATAAGCTTCCGATGCCCAACGACCTGATGGGAACGCTTGTCGAGTACGTCGTCGCTCACGAGGTCGGGCACACGCTCGGGTTCCAGCACAACATGAAGGCGAGCTCGATGTACCCGGCTGACAAGGTCCGCGACCGCGAATGGGTAAAGAAGAACGGCCACGTGTCGACCCTGATGGACTATTCACGGTTCAACTACGTCGCACAGCCCGAAGATCGCATCGATCCGGCCGACCTCGTCCCGGGCATCGGGCCGTATGACGTTTGGGCGACCATGTGGGGATACAAACCGATCCCGACGGCGGAAACGCCCGATCAGGAAAAACCGACGCTCGATACGTGGGCCCGTGAGCAGGACACCACGCCATGGTTCCGATTCTCGACGCAGGGTTCGGCCGGCAGCGACCCCGGCGAACTCACCGAAGCGGTTGGTGACGGAGATGCAGTCGCTTCTACGACGCTCGGGATCGCAAACCTAAAGCGGGTGGCGAATCTTCTCGTTCCCGCAACAACGACCGAGAAAGGCGAGCCGTACAGCGACTTGAGCGAGCTTTACGGGCGAATGCTTGGCCAGTGGACGCTCGAACTGAACCACGTAGCCGCCATCGTCGGCGGATACAATTCGCAGCAAAAGCACATTGGTCAGAACGGCGTCCGATTTGAGCTGATCCCGGAGGTAAGGCAGAGCAACGCGGTCAGATTCCTGAACGACAATGCCTTCGCCACGCCTTCGTGGGCGATCAACAAGGACATCCTTCGCCGGATCGAACCGATCGGTGCATTGAACAGGGTTCGGAATGCTCAGAACAGCGTTCTGAATAACCTGCTTTCCAGCACACGGTTCGCGCGGCTTATCGAACAGCAAACGCTTGACGGCGACGCGGCGTACCACCCGGGCGATTTTCTCGCAGACGTGCGGAACGGCGTGTGGTCGGAGCTTCGATCAAGCGCGCCGGTTATCGACGCCTACCGTCGGAACCTGCAGCGTTCGTATTTGGACATCGCGAACAACAAACTGAACGCGGCACCCGCCACCCCTCCGCAGGGGCTGCCGGCCGGATTCGCGGCGATGTTCGTTTCGAGCGGCGACGAGCGTGCGTTCTATCGTGCGGAGCTTCGCGAGCTTTCGGCGATGATCGACGCGGCCCTACCTAAGACGACGGACCGGACGACCCGCATCCACCTGGAAGCGACCAAGGACCAGATCGCGAAGATCCTCGATCCTAAAGAAGCTGGCCGGCCGGGAGCTTCGGCCGCGGACGAGTTCGCGATGCGGTTCCTTGAGCTTTATCTGAATCCGACATCGTGCTGGCCGGATTACAATATCGAACCGTGATCCGTTGATACGGACCTCCTTTAGCGGGCGGCATTTGCTGCCCGCTTTTTTGTTTTTCAACAACTGAAGCGAATTTTTTAGTGGATTGCCAAAGTTCCACATTCGAATAGAATTGATGCACCCTCGCCCGAGGAAAAGGAGAAAACAAATGTCACAAGCACCTGTCTTATCTAGCGACCGCGAAGCTATCGAGCGCGTGATCCAGACCTACATCGACGGCGGCGTTTCGGGAAAAAGCAGCGATATGAAGTCCGCTTTTCACGAAAATGCCACGATCCACGGTTATCTCGGGGCGGACCTGATCGCCGGGCCGATACAGGTTTTGTTCGACTGGATCGATGAGAACGAACCGGCATCGGAACTGACCGGCGAGGTCGCCGCCGTCGATCTTTGCGAGACGATCGCGACGGTCCGGGCCGAATGCCACAACTGGGGCGGCCACCGCTTTACCGACATGTTCACGCTTCTAAAGACCGATGGAGAGTGGAAGATCATCAGCAAGGTCTTTTACTTGCACCCGGAAGAATAGTTTGTCTCGCTGAGCTTCATTTATGAAACGCTGCCCGAAATGCGGACGAGAATACGACCTGTCGATGAGCTTCTGTCTCGATGACGGGAGCGAATTGCTCTACGGCCCGGGATCGGGCTCTCCTCGTACTCCTGAAGGAGTGGCGGCCGCTTCTGTTGACGAGGTGGTAGGCCACGAGCCGCAGACGGCGATCCTGCATTCGACGGACGCACGGGGCGAGGCTGCCACTCGTGCGCAGATACATACGACGGCGGCAGAGCCGCAGAGTAACTTAAGCGAGCCTTCGGAAAAGCCAAGCCGTATTACAGATCGAGCGGTGAAGCCGCTGCTGGTAGTTGCTGCTATTGCCGTGGTCATACTTGGCGGATTCTTAGGCTACAGATATTTTTCGTCACCAAATTCAAAGCAGATCGAATCTATCGCCGTGATGCCGTTTGTCAATGAAAGCAAAAATGCTGATGCTGAATATCTTTCGGACGGAATGACCGAGACGCTGATCAAGAGCTTGTCGATTCTTCCTGAAATGGATGTAAAGCCTCGGTCTGCGGTCTTTCGCTACAAGGGCAAAGACACTGACATTACCACGATAGGTAAAGAGTTAAATGTTCAGGCAGTCCTGACCGGCCGCGTAACGGAGCGCGGTGATCAGCTTACATTGAGCCTCGAACTTGTTGACGTTGAAAGGAATCGGGTCATATGGACCGAGCAGTATCAGAGGCGACAGGCGGATCTGGTTTCACTCCAGAGCGAGATCGCAAAGGACGTTTCGGCTAAGCTGATGCCGCGGCTTTCCGGGGCTGACGAGACCAAGGTCTCAAAGCAGGCAACAACTGATCCCGCAGCATATCAGGCATATCTTCGCGGCCGTTTTCTTTGGAATAGGCGTACAGGCGAGAGTTTGGATAAGGCGATCGAGCAGTTTCAGGCGGCGATAGAACGCGATCCGAATTATGCCCTGGCAATTGCCGGCCTTGCTGATGTTTATTCAATTTATCGCGACTACTCGGTAAATGCTCCGGCAGATTCTATGTCGCGAGCGGAGGCCTATGCCAAGAGCGCTATTTCGATCGACGGGCAATTGGCCGAGCCACACGGGACACTTGGCAATGTGTACTACAACAGGTTTCAATGGGCGGAATCCGAATCTGAATACAAAAGGGCCATCGAACTCAATCCGAATTACCCGACTGCGTATCATTGGTATGCGGTTCTCCTCTTTAGCCTGGGAAGAAACGACGAGGCAGAGGCCGCGATAATGCGGGCACATCAACTCGATCCCATGTCAAGCATCATTAGTCAGAATGTTGCACAGGCGTACCGCATGAAAGGGGATCACAAAGCGGCAATTGAAACTTGCCAAAGGATCATTGACCTCGATCCAAACTTTCCCGGCTGCCATTTTGCAATAGCGTGGTCGTATCTGAAAACCGGGCGCAATAACGAAGCCATCGCCGAATTCCAAAAGGCGGTCGAATTGAATGGACGATATTCAACTTCGCTCGCAGAACTTGCAGTTGCTTTGGCAGTGTCAGGGAGAAGTGCCGAAACAAAGGCTTTGTTAAAGGAGTTGGAGGAACAGCACGCGAAGAAACAAGCGAATGGGTCTGATATTGCGACTGTTTATGCCGCACTCGGAAACAAGGATAAGGCATTCGAATGGCTGGAAAAGGATGTTTCTGCCCGTAATCCAAGGCTCGCCGAATTTCGATGGTCCCCAGCGTCGGAACCTCTTCGCGACGATCCAAGATTCGTTGGATTGCTGAGACGGATGGGTCTACCGGAATAGAGTCTTATAAAACGCTGCCCTGAAGCAGGCGCGATCATACGTCGATACGCTGCTGTATTGTCTCGAAGGTGGAAATGCGCTGCTCGAGGGCCTGCTAATGCATCATTCGAGAGCTTCGCCCGGCAAGACGATCCGCGATCTAAGGAATTGGTAAAGCGAGTCGGGCTCTCCAAATAGACGTTTGAAAATAAGTCTATTCTACTTTTTTGCTGGTCCAAACATTGTCTTTAATGTCTGAATCGGGAAACCTTCCAAACGGATCCAGAGTAATTTTGATGATCTTGCGTTTTCCAAGATCAAGCACAGCTTGAAAATCGCGGTCGCCGTTAAACCAGACATCTTCATCCCACCTTACGATCGCGGTTTTATCGTCAGTCATTTTCGCGTTCGGCATTGCTTTTATCTTCTCGCTACCGCTGGCAAATTCGACTTTCAGCACAACAGGCGAAGGCATTTCGCCTGCTTGATGGACCGTAACTCTTGTCTTGTCTCGTTGCGAAACTACCTCCTTAATTGAGCCGTTAACGCTCTCTGTGGTGAAGAGCCAGTAATACCAGAACCAATTTAGGTCACGGCCAAGCTCTTTGTTCATAAAGAAGGTGAAATCCCAGGGCGACGGATGTTTGAACTTCCACGTTTCCACATATTTCTTTAGGGCCGCATTCATCGCGTCGTCACCGACGATTCCGCCCAGCATCGAAAACATCAACGGTGCTTTGTTATAGGTTTGAAAACCATAGAAAGTGCCGCCATAGTTGGCGTTCCACATCATCATCGGTTCGTCTTCGTTGCCGCTGATCCTTCCGTAATTCTGACCCAAACGATCAAGGTCAAAAGGTCTCCCACGCGTATCAGCATTCGAGAGAATATTCGAATATTGATTAAACCCTTCGTCCATCCAGCCGTAACGTGTTTCGTTAGTTCCCACCATCATCGGTATCCATTGATGAAAAGTCTCGTGATCGGCGGCTCCTTGATTTGAGTTGATAACCATCGGATATTCCATTCCGGCACTTGGGCCATCCTGCAGGGTCAATTGCGGAAAGGCATATGGGATCAAGAGCTTAGAATAAAACTCCAGAGCATGGCGGGAATTCTTCCCGGCGTTTGCAAAGAAACGTGCCCTTTCGGGGAGGTAGAACATATGAACGGGAATAAACCCTTTTGTAGGAATGTTTGCCCGTGTGCTACGCCAGACAAATTCATTCGAGGTCGCCCAGGCAAAATCGTTGACTTTTTCCGCCATGAAATGCCAAACATTCTTTTCCCGTGGCAATAGAGCTTTGCCCACTCCGCGTTCGTCTTCCTTGACGATCATTACTTCTTCGTCGGCCTTTAAGACAGAAGCAAGGCGTTCACGAACATAGGGAGCGACTGCCTCACCGGCATTTTGCAGCACGCCCGTTCCGCTGACGATCCATCCGGCGGGAACTTCGATCTTGACATCAAACTTTCCGTAATTGTTGTAAAATTCCGAAGGGCCGAGATAAAGATTTGTCTCCCATCCACGCAGATCATCGTATTTTGCCAGACGCGGATACCATTGTGTCGGTTGGAAAAGTTTGCTTTCCCAACGCTGGGTCATCCGATGCCCCTGACCACCCTCGCCACCGGGTAGTTTTGTCCGCCAATCAATTTCAATGGTTGCTAAACTGCGAGGCTCGATCGGTGTTGCGAGATTTACAGTAGCGACCGTTTGATCTAACCCAACGACAAATGCTTTTTCGAT
Source organism: Chloracidobacterium sp. (assembly GCA_016716365.1). Classification (GTDB taxonomy): domain Bacteria; phylum Acidobacteriota; class Blastocatellia; order Pyrinomonadales; family Pyrinomonadaceae; genus OLB17. The sequence goes on from JADJWM010000009.1 coordinate 34,805, forward strand.
CTTCTGAGGTGCCTGCTGGCCACGTTGCCCAGGCGGGCTTGATCTCAGATCAATTTCAACGCCATTGATCTTAATTCGGGTAACGACCATTCCATCGGTAGTTTCCGCCGGAACGGAAAAACCGCGCGGAACGCGGGGCCGATAGATATTGTGGTCGAGCCGCAAAACGATCCGGTCAAGACTGTCGGGGCTATTGTTATGAAGGGAGATCGTTTCGCTGCCGGTGATAGTTTGCGTTGCGGGATCGAGACTGGCTTCTATCGAGTAATCGGCTTCCAGCTGCCAATATTTCGCCCCGGGACGGCCGGAGGTATCTCTCGTGCCGGCCCTATAAGCCTTTTCAATTGAATTCGTTAGCGGAATACTCCGGCGTATCGCTCGCTTTGCCGATGCTCCCGATTCCTTAAGGATCGCAGGATCCAAAGGCGTCTCGGTCGTCTGTACCTGGCCAAAAATAACATAGTGGCTCAACAACAAGAGCCCTATAAAGATCTTTGATTTCATAAGATACCTTCGAAAATCTATTTCAGAATTGTCGGAATCTCGGCAATTGTAAATCTTTAAGCGTTAAGATGCGAACGTTTGTTCCTGGAGAAGATGATCTTAAGTGCGCGGGGTTGCTGAGGAAGATAGAAGTTTCGGACGAACTTCGGTTTGGCATAATAATGGTATCTTGATCGTGTTATCCTGCCTTGCTGAAATTATTAAGAGATGCCCTGAATGCGGACGAGATTACAATGACGATTCGCTGAGCTTTTGCCTCGACGACGGGTCGGAGCTGCTCTTTGGTCCGAAGTCCTTCGACGAACCGCAGACAGCGATACTGAATGGGACTCCAAACAGCGCCGAGGCCGCAACTGCGGTTTTACTCACGTCGAGTTCAAGTTCCGATTCAGTTAGAAACTCGATCGCCGTGCTGCCGTTCGCCAATATAAGCGCCGACGAAGAGAACGAGTATTTCTGCGACGGACTTGCGGAAGAATTGCTCAATGCACTCTCAAAGATTCAGGAGTTGAAAGTCGCGGCGCGCACTTCGGCGTTTTCCTTTAAGGGCAAGAATGCGGAAGCGAGAGAGATCGGCAAGGCCGCTGCCGCAAAAACGGTCGGAGATCTGAAGGCTAAGATGAAGCTTCTGATAAAGACACAGTCCGATGCGACGAAATAAGATGAAAATAGGATCAAGAACACGTTCCCTTCTGTTCGCATGCATCGCCGGGGGTCTTTGCCTTTCCAGCCTGGCCGCGGCTCAGGACAAACCGTGCCCGAACGCGTCGAAGTTCGGACCCGACGACCAACTCGGCAATGTCCGCCACATCACGCCGGCGAAGACGCTTGCGGCGAGCAAACTTGTCACAACTGGCAAGGCCTATCGCCTCGGCATCGAGACGAATAAAGATACGCCGGCTTACGGTACGCGGAAGTTTTCGATCACCGTGCTGCAGCCGGATCAGGTTGGCGGAGCGTCACTCGGCCCGACAAAGACAACTTACAACGACGACATCATCACTGGCTGGGTAAGGGTCGGGTCGCAGATCGACGGTTTGGGTCACGCCGGTATCGATCATGTCTATTTCAATTGCAGCAAGGCCGCCGACTTTGTCGCGCCTGATGGACTGAGAAAGTTCGGCATCGAGAACGTCCCGGCGATCGCAACGCGAGGCGTACTTCTGGATATGGCTGGTTACTTCAACACCGACATTGTGAAAGAGGGCACGGCCTTCAACCGAGCCGAGATCGAAGGTGCGATGCGCCGTCAGGGAATCAAGTCGATCGAAAGAGGCGACGTCGTACTTTTCTACACCGGCTGGCAGAAGCTTATCGGCAAGGATAACAAGCGATTCATATCATCCGGACCGGGACTCGGTCGTGACGGCGCGCGTTATCTCGCTTCGCTCGATGTCGCTATGGTCGGTATGGACACTTCGAACTTTGAAGTGATCCCGTTTGAGACCGGCGCCGGCATTTACGAAGTTCATCAGATCCTGCTTGCGATGAACGGCATTTACATTCTTGAAAATATGAACACCGAAGAACTGGCGCGTGACAAAGCGTGGGAATTCCTGTTCACTCTCGGCGCACCGCGCATAACCGGCGGCGTGCAGGCGATAATCAACCCAATAGCGATCAGATAACACTCGGCAAAACGGAGAAACGGTAATGAAACTGACCCTCTGCAAGCAGATCTTGTCCTCAACGCTTATCACGGCGCTCGCGAGCGCATCAATGGTGCTGTTTTCGACTCCGGTACATGCGCAGGCATCTGACTTCGATATTGTCTTTGCCAACGGACGAGTAATGGACCCGGAATCTAATCTCGATGCGGTTCGAAATGTCGGCATTCGCAACGGGAAGATCGCGGCGATCTCGACGCGGCCGTTGCGTGGGCGGACGGTCATTGACGCGAAGGGCCTTGTCATCGCTCCCGGCTTTATCGACCTGCACGCCCATGGGCAGGATGACGAGAATAATCGATACCAGGCGCGCGACGGTGTTACGACAGCGCTTGAAATGGAGGTCGGCGTGTCGCCGGTCGATCCATGGTATGCCGCGCGCGAAGGCAGATCGCTTATCAATTTTGGCGCGACTGTCGGTCACATCCCGGCTAAGATGGCCGTGATGAAAGACACCGGGGCATTCCTGCCTCGTGATAACGCGATCAATCGCCCCTCTACGGCCGACGAGGTCCGCCAAATTGCCGACCTGATCAAAAAAGGCCTTGACGAGGGAGCCCTCGGCATCGGATTCGGCATCAACTACGTGCCGACAACGACGCGGGCTGAGATATTCGATCTGTTCGCGCTCGCGGCAGAACGCGGTGTTGCCAACTACGTTCACATGCGCTTCGCCGGAGCGAAGGAGCCGGGAAGCGGTATCGCAGGATTGCAGGAGATCCTGGCGGCCTCGGCCGCGACGGGAGCCTCGCTTCACGTCGTACACATAAACAGCATGTGTTTGGCGCAAACAGCCACATGCCTGGAAATGGTCGAAGGCGCCGCCCGGCTCGGCATGGACGTAACAACTGAAGCCTATCCATACACAGCCACGCAAACGCGGATCGAATCGGCCCTTTATAACGATGGGTGGCAAGAGAATTTCGGCATCACCTACAAAGATCTGCAGTGGGTGGCTACAGGCGAAAGGCTGACGGCCGAATCATTCGAGCGATACCGCAAGCAGGGCGGGCCGGTCATCGGCCATGCGATCCCGGAAGAGGTTGCACGCATGACCGCCGCCAACCCTCGGGTGATGGTCGCCAGCGACGGACGGATCGAGAACGGAAAAGGCCACCCGCGAGGAGTCGGCACTTTCGCTCGCGTGCTGGGGCGGTATGTTCGCGAGCAAAAGGTTCTTTCGTTAATGGATGCAATTCGCAAGATGTCGCTGCTGCCTGCGCAACGCCTGGAAAAGGTCGTGCCCGCGATGCGGAACAAAGGACGGATCAAGGTCGGTGCGGATGCTGACCTGACCGTCTTCGATCCGACGACCGTCATCGACCGCGCGACATTTGAAAACCCGGCGCAGTACTCGACAGGCATCGCGCACGTGATGGTCGGCGGTGTTTTTGTCGTACGTGACGAGAAGCTCGTCGACGGCGTCAAACCCGGAAAAGCCGTCCGGCGTCAAGCAGGCCGCAATTAAGCCGTAGTAATACAGCGAACAGACATTGCGCCCTTAGCACAACGCAGGACACCTATCAGATATGAAATTTATAAAAGCTTTTTCTCTTATCTGTATTTTGGCGCCCGCTTGCCTCGGTCAGGTGGGACCGGCAGTTAATGGCGATCGCCTGAACGCGAGCCTCCGTGAACTGGCCGAATTCGGCAAGACCGCGGAGGGCGGGACGAACCGCGTTGCGTATTCAGCCGAGGATGTCGCTGCGCGTCAATACGTAATGGGACTGATGCGCGAGGCAAAGCTCGATCTATCGATAGACGCTGCGGGAAACATCATCGGCCGCCGGGCCGGCAGCGACCCGTCACTCAAGCCGATCATGATAGGCTCGCACATCGACTCTGTCCCGATGGGCGGGCGTTATGACGGGCAGGTCGGCTCGATGGGTGCGATAGAGGTAGCCCGGACGCTCGCCGAACGGAATATCGTGCTCAGACATCCGCTGATTGTCGTGATCTTCCAAAATGAAGAGGGCGGCACTATGGGCAGCTCCGCGATGGTCCGTGGCCTCACGCCCAAGACCTTAGACTCGGTGTCGAACAGCACGAAGACGGTGCGCGAGGGCATCCGTTTTATCGGCGGCGACCCCGACAAGCTTTCAAAGCCGCTCCTGGCGAAGGGCGATCTCGCGGGCTATCTCGAGCTTCACATCGAGCAAGGCGGCCGGTTGGATCAGCAAAAGATCAATATAGGAGTTGTCGAGGGCATTGTAGGCCTCCGTTGGTTTGAGATCACGATAAACGGCTTCGCAAATCACGCCGGTACGACGCCGATGGGCCAGCGGCAGGATTCACTACTTGCCGCGGCGAAGTACATCGAGGCCGTAAACCGAGCAGCACGGTCGATCCAGGGAGCACAGGTAGCCACCGTCGGAAAGATCCAGGCGTTTCCAGGGGCGACCAATGTCGTTCCGGGCAAGGTCGTTACAAGTCTCGACGTTCGCGATCTGGATCCGGCGAAGATCGAGGAAGTGCTCAAGAAAATACGGGAGTCGGTAAAACTGATCGAGGAAGAAACCGGTACAAATTTCGAATTTAAGGAAACGGCATCCTCCAATCCCGCCCTCGCTGACGAGGCGTTCAAGGCCGCGATCGACGCTTCGGCAAAAGCCTTGGGACTGACAACTCTGGCAATGCCGAGCGGTGCCGGTCATGACGCGCAGGAAATTGCCGATATATGCCCGGTCGGTATGATATTTGTTCCCAGCCGCTCAGGCATAAGCCACAGCCCGAATGAATTTACCGAACCGTCGGATATCACGAACGGTGCCAACGTGCTGCTTCATAGCTTGATAAGGCTGGATAGGCAGTTGACGAAATAAGGTCTATTAATGGCCGCCCAACTACCGGAGGAACGGACCGCCGGGCTCAATGTGAATTCGCTGAACATGCTGATCCGTTGATGACATTCACACCTTGTGAGGGACAAGTAAATGGCAATTACCGCACCTACGAAATTTGCTCATATCGTTTACCGCACTCGGCGTTTTCAGGAGATGCTGGATTGGTACTCGACGGTTTTTAGTGCTCGTGTTCAATATAAGAACCCGGCACTTGCGTTTATGACCTATGACGATGAGCATCACCGTTTTGCATTCGCGGATATGAGTGTTTTGCAGCCGGACGGCAGCGAGACCGAAATTAGCGACACTATCGGTGTTGACCATGTTGGGTACACGCTCGGCTCGGTGGGTGACCTGCTGGAGAATTACGCATCACTCAGGGAAAAGGGCATCTCGCCCTATTGGTGCGTTCATCATGGAATGACACTGGCGATGTATTATGCGGACCCGGACGGGAACCAGATGGAATTCCAGGTAGACCTGATGGATTCGAGCGAGGACGCGAGCAAGATGATGGCGACCCGCTTTGATGCGAATCCGATAGGCGTTGAATACGACCCTGAAGAACTGCTGGCGTGCTATCGTGCCGGCACGACACCTGCCGAACTTCTAAGTTTTTACGAAGGCGGCCCAGTGTCGCCCATCCGCGGGGCCTTTGCAAAGCTGGTCGGATCGGCATGATGCCGCCTGCGGCCATATTTGACACCGAAAACAGAGATCTTCTGTCCGCATTTGCCCTCGGCCTCCGTCTAACAGTAGCGGACAAGATCACATTCTTGTGGTTATCAGATAATTTGAAGGAGCAATTTTAATGAATCCAAACAAGGCGTTATGGGAAAAGGGAGACTTTACACGTATTGCGGACTCTATGAGGAACAGTGCGGACGAGGTCATCGAACGTGTCGGGGTCACCGAAGGAATGAAGGTGCTCGACCTGGGGTGCGGCGACGGCAATACGGCGATCCCGTCGGCAAAACGCGGGGCCGACGTGCTCGGGGTCGACATTGCCAGCAACCTCGTTGAAGCGGCAAAGAAGCGGGCGGCGGACCTGCGCATTTCAAACGTTCGCTTTCAAGAGGGTGACGCAACCGACCTGAACGAACTCGAGGATGACACGTTCGACCTGGCGATCAGCATCTTCGGCGCGATGTTCGCGCCGAAGCCGTTCGATGTGGCCAAAGAGATGGTGCGGGTGACCAAACCCGGCGGCCGCGTGGTAATGGGCAACTGGATACCGAACGACCCGACGTTCGTTGCCCAGATCCTGAAGATCAGCTCGGCATATTCGCCCCCGCCGCCCGAGGGCTTTATAAGCCCGATGACCTGGGGTGTGGAAGATAACGTCGTCGAGCGATTCGGAGCGGCAGGTGTCCCGAAAGAAAACATCTCTTTCAGCCGCGATACCTACACGTTTGAGTTCCCGGGGAACGCGCCCGAATACGTCGATCTGTTCAGGACCTATTACGGCCCGACGATGAACGCATTCGACGCAGCCGGGTCCAATGGCCGGTCAGAGGAACTGAAGCTGGAATTGGAAGAGTTGTTCGCCGCCCAGAATCGGTCCGGCTCCGATGACAACCTGTCGATCCCGGCGACGTTCCTGCGCGTGACGGTCAATGTGTAAAGGGTTAGACGGTCAGCATTATCTCGGCTAGGGGTTTCCGCTCGATATCAGGGACCTTCGCATCGTCCGCCGGATAGCCGACCGGGATGAGTACGAAGGGCACCTCGTTCTTCGGGCGGCCCAATATTTCCTGAAGGAACTTCATAGGGCTTGGCGTATGCGTCAGCGTCGCCAGGCCCATATTGTGCAGGGCGGCAAGCAGCATCCCCACGGCGATGCCGACGGACTCCTGCGAATAATATGTCGGCTCGGTCCCGCCATTTTCCTGGATAGTGGTGATGCGGAAAACTACTATCAGGTAGGGTGCGATCTCGAGGAACGGCTTGTGCTCGTCGGTGCCGAGCGGGGCAAGACGCCGCAGCCATTTCTCGCTCATCCGGCCGTGGTAGCTTTCGTGTTCTTCCTTCTCGGCGGCCTCGCGGATCTTACGTTTGACCTCGGGGTCGCGAACGACGACGAATCGCCACGGCTGCATGTTGGCTCCCGAAGGCGCCGTGCCGGCCGTGGCGACCGCCTTTTCGATCAACTCGAACGGGACGTCCCTCTCAGAGTAATCCCTGACCGTGCGCCGACGCTGCATCAGATCATGGAATGACCCGGCCCGATCCGATTGTTCGGTCTCGTCTAGCCGGGTAAATTCAAGCGGTAGGAACTTCGCCGTTGCCATATATTCTCAGGCGGCTAAGCGGAACCGGCCGATCTTTCACCGGGGCGGATCCTTACCGTCCAATCAACAAGTTTCTTCAGCATGTCGGCAATGAACTCTTTCGTTTTTTCGTCGATCAATTCGCCCTGCTCGTTGAACTTAGAGGTGCAATTGTTGATCATCACCTCGGGCTTGTTCAATGGATGCATGTTGAGAAACACCATGATCTGGCGAAGATGATATTGCATGCGGGCCGTCCCGATGGCCCCGGGCGAGGCCCCCATGATCGCGGCCGGTTTGCCGTCCCAAGCGCTATCGCCGTAGGGCCGTGAAGCCCAATCGATAGCATTCTTAAGGAAACCGGGGACCGAATAATTGTACTCCGGCGACGAGAAAATCACGGCATCCGCCTCGCGGATCTTCCGCTTTAACTCCGTCACCTTTGCAGGCGGGTCTTTCTCGCTGTCCTGATCGAAATTGGGCAGTCCGGAAATATCGAAGATCTCGATCTCCGCATCCTCCGGCACAAGCCCGGCGGCGGCTTGAAGCGCGGCCGTGTTGTACGAGCCTTTACGAAGGCTCCCCGAAATTCCAAGTATCCTGATCTTATCTCCCACTGTTCGTTTACCTCCTTTCTTATCCTGATAGTTTTACATTCAATGACCAAAAACTCCATTGCGGCCCGGCGTTCGAGGACCGGCTGATCGGTTGAATATATGTTTTTCGCGTTAGAATACGGAACGGATGCCGTTTTTCGCGGGCGTCCGCACTGAACGCTTTTGAATCGGCCGAACGGTCGTGAGCCCTTTCGGGATGTACAATTTGGGGGCGCTTATTGATATAATCCAAGTGTTACGGACTTATGGACCTTAGAAAGGCAATTCTGATCTTCGCCGGGACCCTTTTCGTGGCCCTCGGGGTTTTGGGCATGTTCCTCCCTCTGCTGCCGACGACCGTGTTTCTCCTGATGGCGGCATACTGCTATTCGCGGAGTTCCGAAAAGTTCCACACCTGGCTGCTCAACAATCGATTTTGTGGGCCGTACATAAGTAATTACAAGTCAGGTCGAGGGATCTCGGTCAGGCAAAAGGTGAGCACTATCGGCGTGCTCTGGCTGTCGATCGGGTTCAGCATCTGGATCACAGGGAGCGGCTTCTGGATCACCCTCCTGCTTCTGGCGATCGCCGCCGGCGTTACGATCCACCTCCTGATGATCAAGACCTATCGGCCCGATGCCGAGGCGGTCCCGGCCGAACCGGCGGGCGAACTTCCGGCCTGATCCGTGTTGGCTCGCGGCCCTTGTGACTTCCTGAAGTTTGTCCTACCATCTCTCCTGTACCACTAGAATAGAATTTGGGGAAGATTAAGATGGGAAACTCCGCAGTCTCGACAAATGACGCTCGCAGCGAATTCGTGCTGCCGGCATTGGGCACCAAACCCGTGGCGATACAGCTTCTTCTGCTGTTTGCCGCCGCATTTCTTTTGCCCGCCGGGGCGCACGCGCTCGGGCTGCCGGTGCGGTCGCTGCTGCCGATGCATTGGCCGGTGATCTTTGCGGGCCTGTGTTACGGATGGCGGTCGGGAGCCATAATCGGATTGGCGGCCCCGGTATTGAGTTTCCTTATCTCGGGCATGCCGCTTCCGCACATTCTGCCGTCGATGACGGTCGAACTTGCGGCTTACGGATTCCTGGCCGGCTTTGGGCGAGAGTACCTGCGACTGAACTGGTTAGCGGCGACGGCAATGGCCTTGATCGGCGGCCGGATCGTTTTTCTTGCGATCGTTTTCTCGACGCGTGCCGTGCCCGAATCCTTCGGCAACTACATCGTCGCAGCGATGCTTCCCGGCATCTGGGCAGCTCTGGGCCAGTTGGTCGTCCTTTCGCTTTTAGCGTGGTGGTTTGTCGGTCGGCAGTCCGGTTCCGATACATAGGCTTTTTACCGAATATTCGGGTCGGTTAACGGCCGAACCGCGCAATTCAGCATCAGTAAGAACCCGGCCCATCGCCGGGTTCTGTTTGTCTGCCTGATCAAATCGGGCTAACATCGTTCACGTCCCACGATCATCCCGAGACAGGAGGCCCGATACCCCATGAGCTGGAAGAAAATACCGTTTTTGCGTTGGTCGTTTTGGCGGATCCTGTTCGGGATGAAGCATCTGACGACCGAGTGGCAGGTAGGCGACGGACGCGAGGCAAGACTCGTCGAATACGTCACAAAAAATGCGAAACCCGGCGACCTGGCCGACGCGATCAGGGTCGTTGATGAATACGCCTACAACGAGAGCTTTCTTATCAACGTGGGCGACGAGAAGGGCACGATCCTCGACGACGCCGTTCGCCGCGCAGAGGCCAAGAAGATCCTCGAACTCGGAACTTACTGCGGCTACAGCGCGATGCGGATGGCGGCCGCCGCTCCCGACGCGAAGATCTATTCGATCGAGTTCAACCCCGACAATGCCGAGATTGCCCGCAGTATACATCGCCACGCCGGCGTCGGCGACCAGATAACCGTGATCGTCGGCACGCTCGGTGACGGCGGCAAGACAGCCGACGCGCTCGAAACCGAGCACGGATTTACCTCCGGCTCCATCGATCTCGTCTTCCTGGACCACGCCAAGGAAGCCTATCTTCCGGACATCAAAATGATCGTCGAACGCGGCTGGCTTCATCCCGGCTCCATCGCAGTCGGCGACAATATCAAATTCCCCGGCGCCCCCGAATATCACGCCTATATGAAGGAAAACGAAGGCACGCTGTGGAAGTCCGACGAACACAAGACCCACGCCGAATACCAAACAGTGATCAAGGATATTGTGTTGGTTTCGGAATACCTTGGACCAAAATAGCCCATCTATCCTTTTCGCCGAAGTTCTTTTATCCGCTTTAGTAGTTGAGGCACCAGCGTAGCCGTCATTATGAGTGACCCGCTGGCGAACTTCGTGGCAAATCCGCGGAAAGTTTCGACGGCAGTGGGTGAATAAGGCATCCACCAGGCGTCGGGGAGTATCGAGAGGCGGTTTGTGTGGATATGCTGCGGCTGAACGAGTTCCATCATTCCTTCGAGGCCGTGGGTGCGTCCGCGGCCGGAGTTCTTGAAGCCGCCCCACGGCGTTTGGCCGATGCCGTGTGTGTAGAGCACCTCGTTTATGCAGACAGTGCCGGCTTCTATCTGCTCCGCCACGCGGCGGCCTTTTGTATGATCGCGGGTCCAGACGCTTGCCGTCAGCCCGAATTCGGAATCGTTGGCAAGGCGAACAGCTTCTTCTTCCGTATTGAATGTGGCGATAGGCAGTGTAGGCCCGAACGTCTCTTCCTGCATCCCGCGCATTTCGTTCGTCGCACCGGTGATTACCGTGGGTTCGTAGAATAGGTTCGGAGTCCCGCCTTCAGGCGGCTGAGATCCGGAATGAAGCCGACTAAAGTCGGTAATCCTAGCGCCGCCGATCTCGATCGTCGCGCCCGCCTCGCGAAAATCGTGAACGTGCTGCTCAACAATTCGGACCTGCCGCTCCGACGACATCGCACCGATCGAAACATCCTCCTCGTCGCCCGGCCCGATCTTCAGATCCTTCGCCTTTTCGACGATAAGGCGGGTCAGCTCGGCCGCGGCACCCTCCTGCACATAGAGTCTTTCTACCGAGGAACACGACTGGCCGGCGTTGCAAAACGCCCCCCCAAACGGCTGCACCGGCCGCCAGTTCCAGGTTTGCGTCGTCAAAGACGATCATCGGGTCCTTGCCGCCTAGTTCGAGCACGACCGACGTCATGTGCTCGGCGGACGCGGCAAGGATCTTCTTGCCGGTAGCGACGGAGCCGGTGAACATTATCTTGTCCGGGGCGGCATCGACCAGCGCGCCGCCGGTCTCGCCGGCACCGGTGACTATCTGGACAAGGCCGGCTGGAGCTCCCGCCTTTTCAAAAATGTCCCCGATCTTCAGGCCGACCAGCGGGGTCAGTTCCGAGGGCTTGATGACCACCGAGTTCCCGGCCATCAACGCCATCGCCGCCTCGCCCAATGGGATCGAGAATGGGTAATTCCACGCCGGGATGATGCCCACCACGCCCAGCGGCTTGTATACGATCTTCGACGAACGGCCGAGCAGCGAGTAAAGCCCGATGCCGACACGCCGAGGCCTGAGCATCTTTTCGGCACGTCGCGCGATCCATTGCATCAGATCGAGAACCGGAGCGATCTCCATCGAAAGGGCCTCGGCCATCGGTTTCCCCGATTCTTCGGAAATAAGGTCTGCGATCGCGTCCATTTCGTCGAGCACCGCTTCGCGGGCCCGCATCACGAGAGCCTTCCGTTCGGCGAACGACGTAGTTTTCCACTTGTGGAAAACTTCCCGTGAACGCTCGACCGCCGCCCGAACCTCTTCCTCACTGTGAACCGGGACGCGGCCCAGTTCGCGGCCGGTCGCAGGGTTTACCGAGACGATCTCGTTCGCGGCGGAGATAGATGCAAGCGGTGCAGACATGATCAGCCTTCAGCATAACCCAGCGGCGGAAAATTTGTAAGCCCCTTCTGCGCACGGGTTGGCGAAAATCGGGGCGGTCGGCTAAAGTGTGATTGAGACAATTTGCCCAGCCGTCTGCACAGATCCTGAACAATGGAGACAGCCCTTTCGAATGAACTGCCGATCGAAGAGATCCGGCGCGAGTTCCCCGCGTTGCTGAGGGAACACAACGGTTTTCCGGTCGCCTATTTCGACGGCCCCGGCGGGACCCAGGTCCCGCGAGCCGTCGCCGAGGCGATGACCGACTATCTTTTCAACCACAACGCCAACACGCACTGGGAATATCCGACCAGCAACGAGACGGACGCGATCATCGCGGATGCCCGCACGGCCTTTGCGGAGATGTTCAACGCGTCGGCGGAAGAGATCGTTTTCGGGCAGAATATGACCTCGCTCACGTTCCATCTTGCTCATGCATTGGGACGAGGTTGGGCGGAGGGCGACGAGTTTGTCGTGACCGAACTGGACCATCACGCCAATGTGGATACCTGGAGATCGCTTGAACGGGACCGCGGGATGGTGTGCCGAGTGCTGCCTTTCGATACCGAGAGCGGCCAGTTGATGCTCGACAAACTTCCCGGCCTTATCAATGAAAGGACGCGGATCGTTGCCATCGGGGCCGCCTCGAACGCGATCGGCACGATCAACGATGCGGCCTATGCCTGCCGTCTGGCGCGCGAAGCGGGAGCGCTTTCCTTTGTCGATGCCGTCCATTTCGCCCCGCACAACCTTATCGACGTCAAAGCGATCGGTTGCGACTTCCTTGCCTGCTCGGCCTACAAATTTTACGGGCCGCACATCGGCATCATGTTCGGGCGAAAGGAACTCCTTGAGAGTACGGATTTTCCGAAACTGCGGCCGTCGCCGGATGAAGCTCCCGAACGAGCCGAGACCGGAACGCTTGGCCAGGAAGCCATCGCCGGTGCCGCCGCCGCAGTCGATCTTATCGCCTCGATCGGCACCGGAAGCAGCCGCCGCGAACGGCTTGCGAGCGCGTTCGCACGCATGCACGCGAAGGATAACGATCTGACCAGGAAACTCTGGACCGGGCTTGCCTCGATCGCGAATGTCCGGGTCTATGGGCCGGGGCCGGACGCAGAACGCACCTCGCTCGTTTCGTTCACAATAGGCGAGATTCCCTCGGCCGAGGTCAGCCGCTGGCTTGCGGCCCGAGGACTTTTCCTTTCACACGGGGATTTCTACGCAGCAACGGTGCTGGAACGGTACGATATCGAAGAGCAGGGCTTCGTTCGTGCAGGGATAAGTGTTTACACCACAGCGGAGGAGGTTGACCGTCTTCTTGAAGCGGTCGGCGAGATCGCCGCAAGCGTTTAGATGGATTGCCGCCGGAGGGTCCTCGGTTTTCGCTTTGCCGAAGCCTCGCTCGCGGGGTCTGACGGGTCGACATCGCGGATCAATATCAGATCATTGTTGACCGTCCCCCGGGCGAGAAGCATCGACCTGCCGTCGTTCGACCAGCGGAAATTGAAGATCCGGCCGGCCTTGAAATCGGTGATCTGTTTTGCGGGCGATCCGTCGATCGGCTGCCGCCAAAGGTTGAGGGCACCGTTCCGGTTGCTCAAAATGGTCAGTTCGCGGCTGTCAGGGGCCCAGACAAAACCGTTGATCAGATTGAAATCGACCGTCTGTTCGATCTTCCCGAATGCCGGGCCATCGAGCGTGGCGATGTGGAGCTGCTTGCCGAACGTGACTAGGTCGTAGCTTGCAAACGCGATCCGCTTGCCGTCCTGCGAGAGACGCGGGTGAAAGACGCCTCGGGCCGGATCTTCATAAAAGACCTCGGATCGGCCGCCTTCGATCGGGATCCGCATCAGCCTGTATCGTTCTTCGTTTGCGACCTGCCGCTGGAAAATTACCCAGCGGCCGTCCGCGGTAACCTGCGGGCTAAAATCGGCGAAGTCAGGGTTGTCCTCGGAGATCGGAACGGCGTTCGAACCGTCGGCGTTCACCTTCCAGATGCGCGACCGGCGGTCTTTCTGAAGGTTAAAAACGATCGTCCTTCCGTCCGCCGAAAGAACGGGGTCGACCGCAAAACCGTTTTCCTCGAAAAGCGGCCGGGGATTGCGGCCGTCCGCATCCGACGCCCAAAGTTGTGCGGTCCGTCCTTCGTTGCGAGAGAACACGATCGACCCGTCAGGCAGCTGAAGCAACCCGGAGCGACCCTCGGTATTTCGGCCGTCCGATGTAAGCTGGGTCGAAGCTTTGTCCGAGATCCCGTATCGCCATATCGAACCGGTCGGGTCGCCTTTGATCGTGACCATCGTCCGGCCGTCGGCGGAAATGCCGAGATCGACGTAGTCGTTCAGGTCGTTCGTGATCTGGTGCAGGTCCCCCGTCGCGTACGATGCCATCCAGATCTGGACAGGGTCGTTCAGCGTTTGCCGGGCGGTAAATACGTAGCCCGAGCCATCGGAAAGCCAGGCGAAATTCGAGACCGAAAGAAACTCCCGCCGGTTCAGCGGCCTGAGCGACCGGTCTTTCATGCCCACCTCGACGATGTCCGTTTTGTTGATGAAACCGCTTTGGCGGGTGCCCGCACCGACAAGCAAACGCTGGCCGTCGGGCGAAAACGCGAGGCGCATCACGAAGAAATCATAATTCGTGGCCGTGGTGGCTAGGAACTGGGTCTGCTCGAGCGTTTCGCTGTTAACGAGGATGATATGGTCCTCGTTCGATTTCGGAACGCGGCGGATAAAAGCGAATTGTTTGCCGTCGGGAGTAAATGCCGGCGGGCTGTCGACATCCTCGACGACGAGCTTGGGCGTACCGCCCAGTGCGGGCACCTGGTAGAGGGTGCTGACGGTCGCATCGGGGCTCGTTTGCGTGTAGTAAACGTAATCGCCGCTTGGGGTGAAAGTGACCGACTGCAAATTCAAATTGGTCGGCGGGACAAGCGTGATTACACTATCGGTCGCCACCTGCCGGACGACGAGGCTTCGACTTCCGATCTCGCCGCTGACATAGGCGATGTATTTGCCGTCGGGCGAGATCGCGGGCTGCATCACACGCCCGTCCGTGCTAACCCGCGAAATATGGGGTTTTACAAAAGCGGTCTCCGCAAGCCGCTCGGAACCGGCAAGAAAGTAGTAGGCTCCGACCCCGACCACCGATATGAACGCTATGAGCAATGCGGCACCGGCCGGGATCAAATAAGCGGTACGCGACTCGATAAACGAATGCTGCGGCGACGAGACAGCGGCCGTATTCAGCCCGGTCGGGTGATTCCCGCTCACCGTCTGGTGGATCATCGTCGGATTCTCGGTGAATGCGGGATCCGAGATCACTTGCGCGGCACGCTCGCCGCTGTTGGCATGTTCAAGGGCATAAAGCAGGTCCTTGATATCCAGGGCAAAATCCTTAACGTTCTGATACCGCTCTTCACGGTCCTTTTGCAGGGCCTTGCGGATGATCCGCTGCAGCTCGAGCGGCACGTTCGGCAGGATCAGGCTGAGCGCAAGGGGCTCCTTGTAGACGACCGATGCGATCGTGTCCGCGGTCGACTCGCCGTCGAAAGGCGGATTGCCTGAAAGCATCTCGTAGAGGACGACACCGAGGCTCCAGATGTCGGTCCGTTCATCGACCTCTCGTCCGCGGGCCTGTTCGGGCGACATATACCTGGCGCTTCCCATCACGGTCCCCGGAACGGTCTTGTTGCTCGGATCGTTCTCAAGAGCACCGGCAGGGATGAGCGGCTTTGCCAGGCCGAAATCGAGCACCTTCACGATCGAATCGCTCCGGACCATGATGTTTTCCGGCTTGATATCGCGGTGAATGATTCCGGCGGCGTGGGCCGCGACCAGGGCGTTGGCAGATTGTTCGATTATCTTGAGGATCCGCGGGAGCGTGATCGACTCGTTCCGCATTATCTCGCGAAGCGTCCGCCCTTCAACGAACTCGGTTGCGAGAAAGCTGCCGTGCTCGTTCTCGCCGATCTCGTAGATCGTGATGATGTTCGGATGGTTGATGGCCGAAACGACACGGGCCTCCTGGCGAAAGCGGCCGCGGCGTTCATCGTCGTCGAGGAATTCGTTGGGCAGAAGCTTGATAGCGACGTCGCGGTCGAGTTCGGTATCGCGGGCCGAATAGACCTCGCCCATGCCTCCCTCGCCGATCTTCGACCGGATCTCATAGCGTCCAAAATGGGTTCCCGCAAACATTTGATCGTATCCGACACCTTCCCTGGAAAAGAAACACCGCGCGAAACTCGCTTGTGACAAAGTCCATTTCCGTTAGCGGCGTTCAAAGAACCGATCATTCATTAAACGCTTCAGGCAGGTGAAAAGTTGCCCTGTTCAGAAAAACTTCATTCGAGGGGAGGCCGATCCGGGGGTGTTTATCCTGGCGAACCAGCGATCATTCGATCATTTTTGAGACCGCCTGATAAGCCGCGTCGATCGCTTCGCTGAGCTTTTCGGCATCGGGGCCGCCGCCTTCGGCCATATCAGGACGGCCGCCGCCCTTGCCGCCGAGGATCGGAACGATGTCTTTAACGATTGTTCCGGCCTTAACCTTGTCCTTTAGATCGTCCGAAACACGAACGATAAGGCTTGCTTTGCCTTCGTCCTTGCGGCCGAGCACGACCACGCCCGACTTTAACCGGGCCAAAAGCGTGTCCGAAAGCTGACGCATCCCGTTGGCATCGAGGCCTTCGACGATCTTGCCGACCACCTTAATGCCGGACACGTCACGGGCCTCCTCCCCATTTGAAGACGCCCCGCCGGCCGCACCGGTTGCAATTTTCAGCTTGAGGTCGTCGATCTCGCGGCGGGTGCGTTTAAGCTCGTCCTGCAATCGCTCGATCGCGTTCGGCAACTGGTCTCGTTGTGTTTTCAATACATCCAGGCTTCGCGAAATGAGCACCTCGTCCTCGCGGAACCGCTCGAAAGCGTCGAAGCCGGTGATCGCCCTGATTCGCCGCACGCCCGATGCGATGGCCTCATCAGACGTGATCTTAAAGCTGCCGATGTCGCCCGTCGCCCGGACGTGAGTTCCGCCGCAGAGCTCCATCGAGAATTTGCCGTCGCCGACGCTCAGCACCCGGACCTCGGAGCCGTACTTCTCACCGAACATCGCGACCGCCCCGCTACGCATCGCCTCTTCGAGAGCCATCATGTTCGTCGTAACCGGTTCATTCTGAAGGATATAACGGTTGACAAGGTCCTCGACCTCGCGGATCTCGGCCTCGGTCATCGGCTGGTAATGCGTAAAGTCGAACCGCAGATAATTCGGTGCGACCACCGAACCGGCCTGCTTCACATGCGTGCCAAGGACCTCCTTGAGAGCGGCATGGACGAGATGCGTCGCGGTGTGATTGCGGCGAGTGGCATCGCGTTTTTCAGCATCAACAACGGCTCTGACCGTGTCGCCGACGCGGAGCGAACCATTTTCAACCTTCACTTTATGGATGATCAATCCCGCAACGGGCGAATAGGTATCGTTTACTATCGCCTGAAAGCCGGTACCACCTGCGGTACTGACAAGAATACCCGTGTCTCCGACCTGCCCGCCGGACTCGGCATAAAACGGTGTTTCATCGAGCACGACGCCGCCCTGCTCGCCCTCGGAAAGCAAATCCAACTGGCCGTCGCCGTTGAGGATCGAGACGACTCTTGACTCTTCCCGTGAGGTCGTCTCGTAGCCATGGAACTTGTTCGTCCCAACCTTGCCGAGCACCTCAGCATAAAGCGGGCTGATCTCCGATTTCCGCTGCGTTTGGCCGATACCGGACTGTTTTTGCAGTTCTCCGAGGGCGTTATCGAATCTGGCGTTGTAATCGTCTTCATCAAACCCGATCCCTTTTTCTTCTAGGTAAACCCGGATCAGGTCGCGAGGCGTGCCGAAAGTGTCGTAAAGCTTTGCGACCTGGACGAACAGTGTCTCGGGCGGCGTTTCCTTTGATATTTCCAGGTCGCTCAGCTTACCGAGGCCGACGGTCACGGTATTCCCGAAACGCTCTTCCTCAAGACAGACCATCTTCCCGATAAAGTCCCGCTGAACGGCGAGCTCCGGAAACGCACCCGAAAAATTTTCCACCACCAGGTCGCAAACCTTGTAGAAGAACGGATCCTTCAGCCCGAGGTGCTCGCGGCCGTGGTAAATGGCCCGACGCATTATCTTTCGCAGCACGTAATTGCGCCCCTCGTTGCCGGGAAGTATGCCGTCCGCGATCGCGAACGCGGTCGAGCGGGCGTGGTCGGCGATCACGCGGCACGCAAATTGTTGAGATTCTGATAGACTTTCGTAAACGCTCATTCTTTCGGAATTGTATAACACTCATAAGCCCACAGTCTTGTAAACATCGGGCCAGACGCATTGCAGGAACATCGGATGAAGCATTCAGTCATTTTAGCCATCGCTTTCGTGATCTTTATTTCCGCATGCGGCAATCAACCGCAGCGGTTAGATACCGACAAAAGTGCGCCGCGGCCAGAAGATCAAGCTACAAACAACCAGACACCACCCGACGGTCCGGCCGACCAGTCCGGTTCCATCACGAAGCCGACGCTCGACGACGAGATAGGTAACATTGCCGACAGTGCAGGTACTGCGGGCGTTACCGAAAAGAAAAACCCGAATATCAACGCGGTCGCGATAATGAGCGACGTTCGCACGGCCCGCCACGCAAATTACGACCGGATGGTGTTCGAATTCCTTGGCCCGAATATGCCGACATATCACATCGAGTACATCGACAAACCGGTCCGTTCGTGTGGTTCGGGCGACGTGGTGTCGCTCGCGGGCGACGGCTGGCTCGAGGTCCGCTTCACCGACGCCCAGGCCCACGCTCCCGAAGGCGATGCGACCATCAAAGACCGTCAGCGTTCGCCGAACCTTCCAATTGTTAAAGACCTGAAGATAACCTGCGATTTCGAGGCCGAGGTCACATGGGTCGCTGGAGTCGCGTCGCCAAATCGATACCGCGTGATCGAACTGAAGAACCCGACGAGGCTGGCTATCGACATCAGACATTGACGCGGCTTAATCGCTACCGCTCTTGTTTCGGCCCAAGGGCGGCTATCAGATGAAGAATGACCCCGGCCAGCGAAAGATATATGCCCTCACGGCTGAGGCCGGAGAATTGCTGGAGTTCGTAGGTCTCGGATCGCCAGGCGAGGACGAGGAAAACGGCAGCGGCGACAAGGACCGCGGATCCGGCAAACTGAAAGGCCCTTTGCCATCGAGCGGGCCGCATTTGCAGGTAAACTCCCAATGAAATGTGGATCAGGGCATTGAAAAGAATATAGATATGCCGCGAACGCATCAGAAGCCGAAGGTCCTGTCCGATCGCCTCCTTGTCGGGAAAATCGGTACGCATGAACTGGCCCGTGATCAGGAAGACGACGAACAAAAGTAAGCCGAAAATGAGGTGGAACCATTTCATTTTTCTACGGCATTTTCGCACCCTTTCCGGCAAGTTGCACGACGGAAACTTATCGCGTTGGGACTGCAGATTTGTGCTACAATCCTCAAATTCAATTTAACAGGAGGTGCCAGATGTTCGTTGTCAGGAGTGTGTTCAAATGCAAGCCGGGTAAGGCGAAGTCCCTGATCGAAAAGTTCAAGGGCGCGACAAAACTGATGAGCGACGCGGGGCTCATCCAAAACGAAAGGATCCTTGTCGATGAGGTCGCGTCGTTTTGGACGGTCGTGATCGAGACCGAGGTCGAAGATCTGGCCGCACATGCGAAGAATATGCAGGAATACGGGTCGCGAGAAGACGTGCAGGCGGCAATGGCGGGCTACATGGACCTGGTCGACAGCGGTTACCGGGAGATCTTTCGCATCGCTTGAATCCGGTATTTTGTTTACAAACTTCAGACCTTATTTTTCCGGAATGGGAACAATTCTGAACGTGCGCCTTCCCGCAAACATCAACCGTGCGGTGACGGCCGCTTTACTTTGCCTCTCCATCACGTTTATGCCCCTTGCAACGCATGCACAGGACAAATTCGCGGCGTTTCGCAGTTCCTACGTCAAAGAACTGAACGAAGCAGGCGTCGTCGGCAGCAGCTTCGTCTTTATGAAGGACGGTAAGATCGTGGCCGAGGTCCACCTCGGTTCCGCAAATCTTGAGAAAAAGCAGCCCGTCGACGCGGATACGATCTACCATTGGGCATCAAACACGAAGCCTTTCACAGGCATCGCGATAATGCAGCTTCGCGATCGCGGGCTCCTGAAATTGGACGACCCGGTAACGAAGTACCTGCCCGAACTTCGTGAAATTCACAACCGGTTCGGGTCGATGGACGAGATCACTATCCGCCACCTGTTGACCCATTCCGGCGGATTTCGCGGCGGTACCTGGCCGTGGCGGCAGGGCAAGGATTGGGAGCCGTTCGAGCCGACCAAATGGTCGCAGCTCGTGGCGATGTTCCCTTTCACGGAAGTGCTGTTCAAGCCCGGATCGAAGTTCAGCTATTCCAATCCCGGGATCGTTTACCTGGGCAGAACGATCGAGGTGATCACAGGTGAAGCGTACGAGACCTACATCGAAAAGAACATCTTCCGCCCGCTCGGGATGTCGCGGAGCTATTTCGATACCACTCCGCCGCACCTGCTAAAGCATCGTTCGCATTCTTATTACATCCGCGACGGCAGGCGGACCGAAGGGCGATTCGACGCCGACACCGGCATCACCGTCTCGAACAGCGGGCTGAACGCTCCCGTGGCGGATATGGTGAAGTATTTGAAATTTTTGATCGCCAGCTCCCCTGTCAGAACCGGGAGCAGTAGCGACCGGGGTCTTGCGGTACCGCAGACTTTCCAGTCTGCGGAGCGCGACAGGCTGGAAAGCCTGTCGTACGAAACCGATAGCCACCGGGGAATGTACGAAACCGTCCTCAAACGCTCATCACTCGAAGAAATGTGGCGGCCGAATCTTCCGGCCCTCGTCGACGCCAACGGCAACAGCGGTTTCACGACCGATATCGGCCTGATCTTTTTCCTCAATCGGCGAGACGCTCGAACCTTTGTCGGCCACGGCGGCGACCAGAACGGGTTTCTTAGTTATATTGAGCTCGAACCCGCCACAAAACAGGCGTCGATCATCGTCTTCAACACGAATGTGATCTACCCGGATGGAACCCCGCCAGCAAAGAACGTCGTCTCGCGCCTCAGAAACCACATCCTTGCGTTATTCTGACCCGAGACCCGTCGAATCAAGTAAGAATTGATAATGAAAAGGTGATAACTGAGATCTCAATTATCACCTTCTACCAATTCCGAATACAGCGGTGCAGCTAACTGACGCCGTTCTGGGGATCCCAAACACCCTGAAGCTTTCTAAGCAGCAAGATCTGCCCGCCGTGGTAAGCATTGTGAGCGTTCATGTTGGCTATCTCGACCAGTGCCAATTCATTACGCGGCGGCACCCGCTCGGCGAGCTTTGCTTCGTCTAGGGTTTCAAGCAGATCACGCCACCTGGACATTATCGCCTCGAAGCGTTCAAGATCCGCAGGCCAGCTTCCGCTCGGGGAAAGGAAAGTTTCATCGTTGTTCGCGGCGGGCGATCCATATTCAACTCCCTGAAAACGCTGGAGCAAAGCGTTGTTGTCATGGCTGAGGTGGTTTATGAGCTCCCAGATCGAATGCTGAGTGCCCGCAGGTTTCCACGTCGCTCGCTCCGTTGTCAGACCATCGATCGCGTTCTTTACCGCGACGAACCATCCGTTTTGGTCGTAGCAGACACCAAATTGATGCAGAAGAGTTTCTTTGAGCATCGCTACCACCCGCGGTGGATCTCCCACCTGTCCACGATCTCGCCATTCTCCAAAACATTAAAATGGGTGTGCTGGGCGGCGGTCAGGCATGAGTGGTTCGCGAGCACGCGGACTCGGTCGCCAACCTTGAACCGGCTGATCGTCGCCCCGTCGTCCGCTTCAATTTCGCCGTGCTCCTGCGACAATCCCGTGACGCGAAGGCCGGTCTCGCTACCGTCCAGGTCGAGCACGCGCCCGTAACCGCAGCCCGGGTCGAGACCGACGGGGCCCCGATCTTTTGAAAGTGCGATCGCACCAGCGTCGATCACCAGTTTGTTGCGGAAAAGGTCACGATGAATGACGGCCGCGAGCACCGTCAACGCCGTATCCTCGAAAGTGCAGCTGCCGAGTGTGGCCTGAAAATTATCGAAGAATATGTAATTGCCGGGGCGGATCTCGTCGATGCCATCAAGATGGTCGATCGTCGACATCGTCGGCGTCGAGCCGATGCTGACCGTCGGCACTTCGATACTCTGGTCTCGCAACTTTTCAGCCAACGCAACCATCACGTCGCGCTCGTGTCGTGCGACCTCGAGTATCGCGTCACGCCCTCTCACATCGTACGAATGCCCGGCGTGAGTAAGAATGCCGGCGAAGCTCAGGTTTGCTGCGTCAGAAATGGTTCGCGGTATCTCGACCGCCGCCTCCGTGTGCGGCTCGACGCCGACGCGATGCGTACCGCAGTCGATCTTTACGAACACATCGAATCGCACGCCCGCTTCACCCGCCGCAGCATCCAACGCCTTCACCGTGTCCGCATCGTCCGTCAGCAGGTTCAGCTTGACTCCGCTTTTCAGGATCTCGATCGAACTCGCGAATTTCCCACGTTCGATCGGCACGGCATAAGTAATATCCGAAAACCCATGCCGCGCAAACGCCCGTGCCTCTGCCAGCGTCGACACAGTGATCGCCCCGTCATGCCCGGCCGTCTGTATCCGGGCCACCTCGATACACTTGTGCGTTTTAATGTGCGGCCGCAGGCGAACATGATCACGGCGGGCAACATCGCTCATCCGTTCGGCGTTAAGTCGTACGCGGTTGATGTCTAAAATCAGCGAAGGTGTTTTGATATCGACGAATTCCATGGGGGCTGTTTATTTCCGATGTCGGAAACTCTGCTTGAAATCGAAGCCATGCTGTTCGATCCGGTGTTTATCGTCCACAATGCCGATTTCCTTTTGCTCGATGAGAATATTTGCGACATACATTGAAATCTCTTGAAACGCCGTGAACGCATCTCTAATTCGCTCGAAACCTAAGTTTTTCAGCCGAGGATTTAGCACTCCATTGGGCGATTCTTGGTAAAACAGCATCATCCAAACGGGACATTGCAGTTCGACAAAAAGAGCGTCGCTATGCATCCGCCAGTCACCGAAAAACTGCTTCAGCCTTATGTCACTAGAGAAGCCAATATCATCGCTGTATTCGTCCCACGCCTCTTCTTTTTCCTTGTATTCATCAAGCGAGAATGCACTAAAGTCTTCGACGATCCGCCCGTCGTACTCGTCTTCCCAATCGTAATCTCTTTTCTTGTCGTACCTGCTGAGTTGAACAAATGGGAAGAGGTTTCCGCAGAATCCGAGAAATCCGGAACGCGGGTGGAGCGGTCGGTCAAATTCCGTCTTCAGAGTTATTTCTACGGGCTTTGCGTACCGGTTGTAATGCACCTTTTCATCGATACCATAGCCGATTGCATGGTCGTAGTAGTCATGAAAGTCAGAGTGCAATTTCATCCGTTAGATTAACTTCTTCGCTTTCTTTACGACATTTTTTACGGTGAAGCCGTAATCCCGGAACACATCTTCCGCAGGGGCCGAGGCGCCGAAACGGTCGACCCAGAGTGTATCGCCTCGGTCGCCAACGTACTTCGCCCAACCTAATCAGACGCCGGCTTCATTTCTTCGTCTGCAATTCGCGGGCCTTTGCCTCGTCGGCCGCGGCCAGATCGTTTCGGCCGAGCTTGCGATAAGCCTTCGCGCGACCGGCGTAAGGCTTGGGGGCATTCGGCGTAAACTTTATCGCTTCGGTATACGAACGGACGGATTCGTTTAGTTTAGCGGTCTTGTCGCCGCCGGGCAGCGAAGTCTCGCTGTAAAGTTGGCCGCCATTCATTGAATATGCCATCGAACACGATTCGCGAACGCCCATCGCGGTGATCGAGGCCTTGATGCTTGCCAGCGAATCATTCGGCCTTGTGCGCTTCACTTCGTCCATCCACTCCATCGCCCCTTTGAATCCAGTCTGGCACGAGGTCACGGCCAATTTCGAGTCGAGTGTGGCCATCAACAGGGCACCGGCCGACGGCGACCCGCTCGGCCCGTACCGATCGACCGCCGCCTTCAAACGTGCGTTTATTTGATCCATCGTTGCAAGAGCCGCGGCCTTGTAATCCTCGTCAGATTCGTTGTACTTGCCTGTCCGGCTGTAAGCGAGGGCTCGCATCAGCAGCACCGAGATCCGGACGCCCTCCATAGTGTCGTTGACAAGGTCGCTGGTGCCAGGTTTCGGCAACATCTGCATCGTGGTGGTCGCAATGGGAACGGCCGCGGCAAAGTCTTTTCGTTTGATCGCGGCTTCGGTTTGCGCGTATCCGTCGCCGGCGTCCTTTATTTTGCCGGTCCCGGTCGAGCCCGATGATGGTGCATTAGAAACAGCGGGAGGCCGTACGACGGCAGAGGTCGGGGTAGTGCGAGGCCTTGGGGGTTGCGTCGCGACGGTCGTCTGTTTGCGCGCCTTGGATTCTTCTTCGCTGATATATTTCAGATATATCTCGGCAGCATCGTACCCGGGTTGGACCCGCAGCGCTGCCTGAAGGTCGGCCCTCGAAGCGGCATAATTCTTTCGAAAACCGTGCACTTTCGCCCGTGTGTAAAGAGCGACGGCGTTGTTGGGCTCAAGTCGGATGGCAGTATTTAGATCGGACATCGCTTCGTTCAGACGGTTCACCCTTTCATAAACTACGCCGCGTTCACGGTAAGCCGCCGCATAATCAGGCCTTAGCCGGATCGCCTGGGTAAAGTCCGCTATCGCCCGGTCACGCGAAAGTGCGAAGTCGATCGGCATGATGAACGAATAGACGCCGCCCCGGACGTGCCAATATTCGGCCTCTTTCGGATTCAGCTTGATGGCCTGGGAAAAATCGGCGATCGCCTCGCGAAAGCCCAGCTCTGCCGCACCTTTCCTGGCCCTGTAATAGCGCGCAAGCCCGCGGTTGAACCAGGCGGCCGGGTCATTCGGCCGCATCGCGATGTATTTGGAATACCCCGATATCGCCAGGTCGTAGTTGCCCTTTTCATAGTTGTCGGTCGCGGCCTTGAACACCGAAAGCGAAAGGCTGGGGACGGTCGGCGGCTGGGCATGCGCCCCCGCCGCAAGGACGATGAGTATGAAAATAAGACCGTATCGGAGGATGGGATCTATCACTTATAGGAGCTTCCTTGCTTTTTTGACCACGTTCTCGACGGTGAATCCGCAGTCCCGGAACACATCTTCCGCAGGGGCTGAGGCACCGAAGCGGTCGACCGTCAATGTGTCTCCTGCATTGCCGACGTACTTCGCCCAGCCCAGACTGACGCCGGCCTCGATGGCCAGCCGGGCTGAAACTAATGAGGGAAGTATGGATTCGCGATAACGTGCCGGTTGGGCGTCGAAGAACTCCCAGCAGGGCATCGAGACGACGCGGGTCGGCGTGCCGGCCTTTTGCAGTTTTTCACGGGCCGCGAGGGCGAGGCCGACCTCGGAGCCCGTTGCGATCAGGATCAGTTTCGGTTCGGCCGCGTTTCCGCTGGCCGTGGCTGCTTCGGACAGGATGTAGGCGCCTTTGTGCAGGCCCTTTGCGTCGGCGTATTTCTTACGGTCGATAAGGGCCACCTTCTGCCGCGAGAGTGCGAATGCGGTCGGGCCTTCGGTTCTAGTCAACGCCGCACGCCACGCCTCGCGCACTTCGTGTGCGTCGGCGGGTCGGATCAGGGCGAGGTTCGGGATCGCCCGCAGGGCGGCGAGGTGTTCGACCGATTGGTGCGTCGGCCCGTCTTCACCGAGGCCAATCGAGTCGTGCGTGAAAACGAACAGCACCTGGATGTGAGAGAGTGCCGCCAAGCGGATCGCGGGCCGCATATAATCCGAGAAAGTCTGGAACGTGCCGCCGAACGGGATCACACTGCCGTAAAGCGCCATGCCGTTCATCGTCGAGCCCATCGCGTGCTCTCGGATGCCGAAGTGGATGTTGCGGTTGGCGTAGCGGTCGGCCTGAAGGTCGGAGGACGATTTGATGAATGTGTTGTTCGAGGGTGTCAGGTCTGCCGATCCGCCGATCAGCTGCGGGATCGTTTCGGCGATCGCATTGATCACCTCGCCCGAATAAGCCCGCGTCGCTTTTGCCTCGACGCCGTCGAATTTCGGCAAGCTTTTTTCCCAGCCCTCGGGAAGCGATCCGCTCCGCGTTTGCTTCAACGCTTTACCAAGTTCCGGAAACTCCTTTGAGTATTTCTTCACGCCCGATTCCCATTCCTTCTCGAGCTTCGGGCCATTCTTAAGAGCCTGGCGGAATTGAGACAGCACTTCCTTCGGTATAAAGAAGGTCTTGTTCTCCGGCCAATCGAGATTCCGCTTGGTTTCTTTAACGGCGTCGGTCCCCGGCGCGTCCGAATGGGCCTTGCTCGTGCCCTGCTTGGGCATTCCGTAACCGATGATCGTCTTGATGCGGATGAGTTTCGGCCTGCCGGTGCTCTTTTGTGCGGCTTTGATCGCTTCTTCGATCGCACGCAGGTCGTTGCCGTCCTCGACCACGCTCACTTCCCAGCCGCACGATTCGAACCGTTTCGTAACGTCCTCGCTGAAGGCGAGATCTGTCGGGCCGTCGATCGTGATCTTGTTGTCGTCGTAAAGATAGATCAGGTTGTCGAGCTTCAGATGACCGGCGAGCGAAGCCGATTCGTAACTTACCCCTTCCATCAGATCGCCGTCCGAACAGATACAGTAAATGAAGTGATCAATGATGTTATGGCCGGGACGGTTGAACATCGCCTGCAGATGCTTTTGCGCGATCCCCATCCCGACGCCGTTCGCAAAACCCTGACCCAGCGGCCCGGTCGTGATCTCGACACCCGGCGTCAGGATGTTCTCGGGATGCCCCGGCGTTTTCGAATGAAGCTGGCGGAAGTTCTTCAGTTCGTCGAGCGAAAGTTCGTAGCCCGTCAAATGCAGCAAGCTGTAGATCAGCATCGAGCCGTGCCCGGCGCTCAGCAAAAAGCGGTCGCGGTTGAACCACTTCGGGTTCTTCGGATTGTGCCTTAAGAATTTGGTCCAAAGTACATAGGCCGCCGGGGCCATCCCAAGCGGCAGCCCCGGATGCCCGGAATTCGCCTTCTGCACCGCGTCAAGCGAAAGCGTGCGGATGGTGTTGATGCAAAGTTGGTCGATGTCGGTGGCCGGTTTCATTCGTGCGGAAGTGCTCATTTTCTGTCTTTAATTAGTTGGTTATATTCGAAAACGTGCCGTTCGCGGGCGATCTTATACGTCGCGTGGCAATTCGGGTGAAATTTTAGTTTTGAGTAACTATTCGAAAACCTTTCGATGGAGTCTATTTTGCCAAGACTTTCGAGTGCAAGCAAAACCGCACCGTGCATTGAGGCTTCGCGGGTGCCGGAAACCAGCAGGTCGCGGCCGAGGACGTCGGCAATGATCTGCCGCCAGACCGGCGACGAATCAAGTGCACCGCCGGAAGCGGCGATCTCGCGGATGGGAGCGACCATTTTGAGCTGGTCAAAGATCTCGGCGAACCGAAAGGCGACCGCTTCCATCGCGGCCTGCAGAATATCGATCGCGTCGTGCGAGGCATTTAGCCCTAAGATCGCCCCCGACGCGTTTTCGTGATATCCCGTGCTTCGTTCGCCGAAGAAAAACGGCATCACGGTAAGGCCGTGTGCATCGGCCCCGCGGCGGGCCATTTCTCTCCCGATCTCGGCGTCCGACCCTTCGATCAGCAGTGTTCGTTTCAGCAGTTCGTACAGCCCTCCGCCGTCCGACAATGCACCGCCCACGATAACGCGTTCGCGGTCGATGCGGTAACACCAAAGCCCGGGCGGAATTTTTTCGGGCGGCTCGCCCTTGTAGGCAACACGCATCGCTCCGGATGTGCCGATCATCAGCGCCGCCCTGCCCTTCTTCGTGCAGCCTGCGCCGATATTGTTCGCCGCCCCATCGCCGATAGCCGGAAACCATCGCGTTTCTTTCAAACGCGGCCAGCGTTTGGCGAATTTCGAATTCAGCCTAAATGTCGCATCGTCAGCGGCGATCGGCGGCAGGCTCTCGGGCTTGAGTTTCAGGAATTTGAGGAGGTCTCGGTCCCACTCGCATTTTCTGATATCGAACAATCCGGTCGCCGAGGCCATCGAAATACTCGTAGATGCTTCGCCGAAAAACCGCAGCGAAACATAATCGCTTAGGCTGAGCCACCGAGCGGTCTTCCCCCAAACGGCTGGGAACGCCTTCTTCAGCCACAACAGTTTTGCCGGCCAGAAGCTCGAATGAGATCGGGCCCCGATGCGGTTATGAACTTCCGATTCGTCGAACTTCCGCCTGAGAGCAACCGCTGCATCGCGGCCGCGCGTGTCTGCCCAGCCAAGGACTTTCGTGGTCGGCTTGCCTTTCTCATCCACGCCGACCAGGCTGTGCCAAAAGCAGCTTACGGCCGCGTGTGTGATCTCGCCCTTAACGTCTTCGGCCCTTAGGAGCATCTCATCGATTGCCCGGCCTACCTGGTCGAGCGCCTTATCTGCATCGATCTCGGCCGCACTCTGGTTTGTTTTCTCGCTTCGCCATTCGTGGCGGACGAAGGTCTTCGAGACTAGTCTGGCCGTCGAGTCGAATAGAGCAGTTCGGACACTTGACGATCCAATGTCGATCGATAGGATCAATTCTTTCGGTAAGATTGCGGGCTCCTCCTGTGATCGCTAGGGAATTTTTGAAACTTACGCATCAGGCGAATCGTTCTTTTCGAGGATACAGCAAAGACCGCAAGAGGCGGCACGCGATGAAAAGCAAGATAATGACACGGCTCCCGCTGGCGTTGTTGACGCTGTTCTCGGTCTTGATCGCGATTATCTCTCTTCGCTATTTTTCGTTCGAACGGACCGACATTCTTACGGACAAACCCGACTGGATCTATTCGAACCCGCTCTGGCAAGCAGGATTTTATCTGCACGTTGCGTTCGGTGCGATCGCCCTGCTGATCGGCGGATTTCAGTTCTTTGGAAGCCTTCGAGACCGGTTCACCGCCCTGCACAGGACGTTCGGAAAGATCTACGTCGCAAGTGTCTTTGTCTCGTCGATCGCCGGACTTGGCATCGCGGTATTTACCGCTGGCGGCATCTTCGCAAAGACGGGTTTTGCGGCGTTGGCCATCGCGTGGATGTACTCGAACTTTCGTGCCTACACGGCGATCCGAAGGGTTGACATCACCGAACACCGAAATTGGATGATCAGGAATTTCTCGCTGACATTCGCCGCTGTGACCCTGCGAATTTGGCTTCCGCTTTTTCTGGCGGGATTCGGGATCAAGTTCGGCACGGCCTATCCTATTATTGCGTGGCTTTGCTGGGTGCCGAATCTGATCGTCGCGGAACTGATGGTCCGACGCTCCACCGCAAAGGCGGTCCTTTCGCCTGCTCCCGAGCAGGCCGCGGCCTAACGGCCCACCCCGACGATCTTCTTGAACCACCAGCGAAGGCCCACGAAAAGGAAGCGATAATCCTTGAAAAACTCAGGCGGCTTCCCTTCGAAATAGTGGCCGATAAATTGGAGTATCCAGCCAACTACGAACAGGCCCAAGGCGATCCGCCACAGTCCTGCCACAAAGAAACACACCGGGATCAGCAGCAGCGACAACGCGATCATCGGGATGCCGAAGCTGTGCATCAGCCGGTTGACCGGATGCTGGTGTCCCGCGGAGTATTCTTCGATCCAATCGTCCCAGGTCCTTCCGCCCATCATAATGGTGATCTCCTTTTTCGGTTTCGGATGATTCTATACCAAGTTCGGCCTAGCGGCGAAATGTTTCGACCCGCAGCCCGTCGCCCAACTCCTGGGACTCGACCGCCTCGAACCCGCTTAGAAAATCTTCGGGCATGAAAACATCGGCATCATCAACCGCGATCGGAATTCGAGTCACCAACCACTTTTTTATCGCATCGCCAAACTCCGCATATGTCTTGGAACCGCCGATCACGAACAGATCGCAATTAAGGAACTTCGAAAGGTCGATCGCCTCTTTCTCGCTCCGCAAGAAAATGAGATTCTCAGCACGGTCGATCTGCGCCGAGCGGCTCAACACGATATTCAGCCGTTTCGGCAGCGGCCGGCCGATCGAACGCCAGGTGTTCATCCCCATCACGACCGCATTGCCCGTGGTCGTCTGCTTGAAAAATTTGAGGTCCGCCGGGTAATGCCACGGCAGTTTGCCGCCCTTGCCGATGGCCAGATTCTCCGCGACTGCAACGATGCCGATAATTGCCATATTCAGAAGGTGATCGGGGACCCTTTGTAGACCGCGATATCTGACCCTTTCGCCAGCAAGATCGAAGTCGGTTCCGCGTTAGACAGAAACGCAAATTCGTCACCGTAGGTCGCTCCGAAATCGACATCGATCTTTGGATCTTCCACCGAGAACAGCTCCCATTTCGGGTGCTCGACCTTGTATTCGTCGGTGCGTTGGTCGCCGCGTTTCGTGTAGCCCCAGTAGTGCTCGATGATGAACTCGCCATGCGAGCCCTCTGCCGGCACGCCGAGATTCTCGCCGCGTATGACACTCAGTTTGTTCTCGCATCCGTCACGCGACCAGCCGTAACCGACACTCTTTTCGTCCCGATAATTCGACATCTTCCAGCGTTCATACGGCTCACCGTACAAGATGCGTGCGACGGCGGCGATGGCACCGCGGGGCACGATCTCCTTTACGAAAACCACGCCCCGGCGGAGTTCATCGCCGGCCTCCCGCTTTACATAAAAACGCAGGTTCACTTCCTCAAAGTTCACGTGAAAGGGCACCAGAAAATCCAGAACCCGCGTGTCGAGGAACATAAACCCGACAAGGCTGACGAAACATTTGCCCTCGTGCAGATCGAGCTCGGTCCCGAGTGGAACTCGCGGTTCGAGCAACGCGGGATCGACCTCGTAATTCGCCATTATCAGGTCGTGCCATTTTGCCGTAAGGAATTTTTTCATTATCGCTACATGGTACGACAGGCTTTCCAGCCTGTCGCCTGTGCCGCGGCAGAACTCAACCAGAATTTCAGGATATTACCATTCCGGAAGGATCCCGCCCTTGAACGGGATTCCAACAAAACAGGCTGAAAGGCCTGTTTTACATAACTATCCTCTTGTCACCGGCGCGTTTCGTCACGCCGACGCGGTCAAAGTATTCAAGCAGCGGTATGGCGTATTTCCGCGAAACGCCCGCGAGTTCCTTGAACGAAGGCACATCGATCAACCTGTTCGGCAGCGACTCGGCACGGACCCGGAGCGATCCCACCAGGCTCTCGATGACCTCTTGGCTGAAATAGAATTCGTCCGAAACCTTCACCAGCCCGATGCCGGCTGCTCCGACGCCAACCAGCTTGATCAGGTTGGCCGCAGGGATACCGGCAGCCGCGGCCGCTTCCGCGATCACTTCGTCGATCTTGGCGGGGCCGAGTCCGGCCGCCTTAACTTTGTCGCCGAGGATTTCCAGGAACTTCGCCTCCGGTCCGGACAGTTCGAGCGAATGGCCCTTCGACCTCACCACACCTTTTTCGATGGCGATCTTTCCTTCGTTCTCTAAGGCCGTCAACACAAACTTGAAGATCTCGACCGGGCTTCGTGCAAACAATTTCTCGCGCAGTTCTTCGCGAGGGATGCCGCGGGAGTGGGCGTCCCGTTCATGGTGCCGACCGACCGCCGAAAGCACCGACTTTTTCAGTTCATCGACGGTCTCCTTTGCAAACCATCTTCCGCCCGTTTCCAGGATCATTCCGCTGCCGGTGATCGCCGTCAGGGCGGAAGCGATCACGTCCGAACGCCATCCCGTCCGATGCTGCAAAAGATCAGGCGAAACGCCGTCGGCACCCGCGTCCCAAACCAGGATCTCTATCGTTCTCTGATGATCGCCGTCGGCCTCGGTCAACGCGGTGAGCAGGGTGCGGGCCGCCTCTCGCGCCCGGCTTTTGTGTTTCGGCGCCAACGGATCGATGACCGTGCCACCCGCGATCGTCGTCTGCGGCGAATAGCTCCGAATGATGAACTTTTCACCCATTACGGCCGCAACAGGACCTTCGAGCCGGAATTGGACCAGGCCCGATCCGCCCGCGGCTATCTCGCCCTGCGGATCCACCAGAAAGATCCGGGCCAGCGCCTCGGCCGTGCCGATATGGACGCGGACCCGCTGCCGCGAACGCAGCGGCCGCGGGGCACTCTTCAATACCTCGACTCGGGCATCGAAGATCTGCACGGGCTCCAGCGTACCCGGTTCGGCCAGGGTCATTCCGCGCGAAACCTCGTCGTGGTCGATGCCCGCAAGATTCACCGCGACCCTTTGGCCGGCGGATGCGTGTTGGGTCTCGCGGCCGTGCGTCTGGAGGCCGCGAATACGGACCTTTCGGCCTTCGGGCAGAAGCTCAAGCTCTGAACCCTCGCGGATCTCGCCGCTTGCGAGCGTGCCGGTCACGACCGTGCCAAATCCTTTAATAACAAAGCTGCGGTCGATCGGGAACCGAGTGACCTGATCCTCGCGGCGTGCACTGACCGAGTTTGCAGCGATCGCCATCGCATGACGCAATTCGTCAAGCCCGTCGCCGTTCGTCGAACTGACCGCGATCACCGGAGCATCCTCAAGAAAAGATCCTTCGGCCAATTCGGCGGCTTCCATCCGGACAAGATCGAGAAGTTCGTCATCGACCATGTCCTTTTTTGTCAGAACGATCAGCCCGTTTTGTACGCCGAGAAGGCGGCAAATGTCGAAGTGTTCGCGCGTCTGCGGCATCACGCCCTCGTCAGCGGCGATGATGAGCAGCACGAGGTCGATGCCGCAAGCCCCGGCGAGCATGTTCTTCACGAACCGCTCGTGGCCGGGCACATCGACGAACCCGATCCGGTGCTCGCCAAGATCGAGTTCGGCAAACCCGAGGTCGATGGTGATGCCGCGCTTCTTTTCTTCGGGAAGGCGGTCCGTGTCGGTGCCGGTCAGGGCCTTGATCAGCGTGGTCTTGCCGTGATCGATGTGTCCCGCGGTGCCGACGATGAAATGCATTCTTGGTCCAGGGTCAGGAGAAGTAAGCGAACAGAACGGGGACGGAAACGACGAAAAGCAGGAAGATGACCGACGAGGCCGCCGAATAAAGCCACGGAAGGCCCAGATCGTTCGGACCGATAAGCCTAAGGCCCACACGCTTTGCAACGATCAGCAGCAATAATGGGGCAAAAGCCCCTGTCAGCGAGGCCGCCCAGATCCGCCAGTCATTCCCGTCGACCTGACCCAGCGTGCCGTCCCAGGCAAGAGCAAGCAATACCCCGAAAATGATAAATGAGATAAAGAAACCGACCGAGATGCAGAGAATATTGGTCGCGAAAGAGAATGCCAACGCCCTGCCGAACGGGATGCCGTTCTTTTTGTTCAGCCAGCCGGTTTCAAGGAAAGTGTAGGCAAAGAAACATGCGAAAAAGATCGCGACGACCAGCCATTCGAGCGTATTGGCGGACATCAGGCGGCCTCCTTCCGTGGTCAGCGAAGCCGCAGCAGGCTCTCGACCGAAATATCCTCGTCGATCGAAGCCCAACGGATCCCCAGCCCGCCGCCGATCAAACGCCAGTTTTTCCTATCGCTCCCGTTGGCCTCTTCAAGACGCGGAAACCAGCTCAATGGAACCGAAATGATCCGTCCGTCGGCGAGGCCAACGTTGAGCGCATCATCGGAGAATTCAACATCAACGGCTAAAGGATCCACCTTCGCAGCAGTAATACCCATAAGTTGGTCAGTATTGTACAAAATAACCGCCGCGATGTCGTCCCGGCAGTCCACGGACGCGGTGCTCTTTTTGTGTCCGTCCGCGGGCTCTTATCGATCCGCTTCGGGCCGGATTGAGACCTTTGCTGAACTAGGGTAACCTAGACGGCGTCGTAAAAATTCCGATCTTGAAGGAGAAAATCTTGATGTTGAACGTAGGAGACGAGGCCCCGGATTTCGAGCTGAAGAGCCATCTGGACAAGGACCGGACGGTAAAATTGTCGGATCTGCGGGGCGAATCGAACGTCGTGATCGCGTTTCACCCGCTGGCCTGGACGCCTGTCTGAACGGTACAGATGAAAGGCCTCGAAGCGGAAAAGGAACGCTTCGAAAGCCTTGATGCCCAGGTCTTGGGCATTTCGGTCGACAGTGTGCCGAGCCACGTGGCGTGGGCCGAATCGCTCGGCGGGATCAGTTTTGACATGCTCGCCGATTTCCACCCGACCGGCGAGGTGGCCAAGAAATACGGGGTTTGGCGGGAGGCCGGCGGCATTTCCGAAAGGGCCCTTTTTGTCGTCGATAAGCAAGGCAAGATCGCCTATATGAAGGTCCACGAGATACTGGACCAACCGGACAACGAGGTCCTTTTCGATGTCCTGAAGAACCTTTGAAGCGACTAGGGAGCGTGCGGACGCCGACGCCTGCACGCTCCCTCGAATTCCAACCCGTCTAGATATTTCCCGTGACGATCTCCCAAATGATCGCCCAGATCACGTACATGCTTACAAGGATCGAGCCGATCAGCAGCAGGATCAGTACGCCGATGATCGCAAAGACAAAAAGGTAATCCGATGTGGTGCCTTTGTCCTTTCCCGTTGCGCGTTCCCGGATCAAGTCCATGTTCTGCTTGTTCGACTTCCAGAAGAAATCGAAGGCGTCGCCGATGAACGGTATCGTCCCGACCACATAGTCCAGCCCGATATTGAACGCCATCCGCAACAGCGTGATCTTCGGCACGCCATAACGCACACCCGCGAGCAGGATGTAAAACGACGCGAACGACGTCAGCGTATCGCCGAAGTTCGGCACAAGGCCGATTAGCGAGTCCAGCCCGAACCGCCACGTCGTGCCGGGAATACGGAACAACCCGTCGAGATAACGGGACAGATTCTCAAGCCCCTCCTCGACCTCGATCTCCCTTTGTTTTTGTCGTTGGATCGCGTCCATCGTTTTGGACTAGCCACGAATTCATTTCTAGCCACGAATTGCACGAATTTCACTAATTGGGACCCGAATAATTAAGATGTTCAGGCTAATGGTGTTCGCACAAATCTAAAAAAATTCGTGCTATTCGTGGAATTCGTGGCTAACTTTCTTCATCTGCCCATGATCCTAACGCTCACGATCTTATCGCCGCGCACGATCTTGTCTACGACCTTCATTCCGGTTTCGTTTACTTTGCCGAATACGGTGTAGCCGCCATCGAGATGCGGCTGGGGCGAATGGGTGACGAACCATTGCGATCCGCCGGTGTCCTTGCCGCTCAAGCGCCATACCAACAACGCCGCGATCGTACGGGACCATGTTCACCTCACAGCGGATCGACCAGCCGGGCCCGCCGCTTCCGTTCCCGATCGGGTCGCCGTCCTGCATTACAAAATTTGGGACGACGCGGTGCACTTCGAGACCGTTGAAATAACCCGAACGGGCCAGCTTCACGAAATTATCCACCGTCAGCGGAGCCTCCTCGGGCAAAAGGTCGATGGTAAACACACCCTTCTGTGTTGTGAAGACGGCCTTGGTCGTTCCGTTCCTACGTGAAAGGGCCCGGCGGTAATCGATGTCGGCATTCAGCACCTGCCCAAGTTTCGTTCCACTCTCGGGGTCGTACGCCAGCACATGGTCCTTGCCCTGGGAGATCGCGTTGGTAACGACAAAACGCGCCCCCGGCTGCCTCTTTAATAGCTCCTCGTTGTTGAGCAGTTCAAAGGCCTTTCGTCTGACAAGGAGATCGGGGGCGTCCAAGGCTTTGTAAATAGTGTCAACGGCCGCCGCCCGGTCGATCTTTGCCATCGCGTCGAGCATTGCCAATTGGGCGTCGTTCTCGCGCATATCGCCGGCCAAGGCGTTCAGGAAGGCCTTTTCAAGCATAGCGACCGTGCCGCGTGTCGCCGGCTGGTCTGCGATAAGGCCCGCAGCGGTCGCACGAATAAAGACGTCGGGACTTTGCAGGTGTTCAGATAGCGTTTCCGGCAGATCGTCCGGCTTGAACGCCGCGTAGGCCCTTAAAACATCCGGCAGGGCAAGCGTGAAAGATGCCGGGTCATACCTTTCATCTGTTGATCCTTCCAGGATCCCGGCTAGCCATGAACGGGCGTTGTCCTTGACCTTGGGATCCGCGATATCCATGCTCGCCACCGTCCCGATGCCCTGCGAGATCGCCGAAAGAACTTTCCAATTCGCCGTCCGCTTCCGTCGCGTATCGCGGGGTACTATGTAACCTTCGGCCTCAATCCTTAAATTGACCGAGTTTATATAACGCGACGGGGCGATCCGCGCATAGGCGGCCTCGACCTCGCCCGTGCGCGATCTATCAAGGCGTCGAAAACGTTCAAGCAGGCTGATGGCCTGCAAGTTCGAGGAATTTTGCAGGATACGGCTAAGAGCGACGGAGACCTCGATAAACTCGCTGTGCTCGATCGGGATAAAGTTGGGCCGTTTCGCTTTTGAATAGACCTGCAGCAGTTCGTCGCCGCGTTTCAAGAGGGGTTCAACCGCCTTCTGATCGCGAAGAGCGGCCAGCGAGCGGATCGCCGAAACGCGGACACGGCTGTCGTTGTCCGTCGCGGCCGAATCGATGAGAATTCCTAGCGACTCTTTGTCTTCGGCCGCCCCGAGCGCTCGTGCCGCATTCGCCCTTGCGATCGGGTCGTCGTCGCTCATCAGCATTGCTCGCAGGGCAAGGTTCGCGTTCTTTGCTCGCAGCCGTGCGAGCGTGTTCGCAGCATCGGCCCTGACCGAGGCGTCGAGGTTTGTCAGAAAAAGTGCCGTCACCACATCGGTCCCTTCCGGCCGCGACCGCAATGCCGCCGTAAGGCCGAGCCTGACCGTCTCCTTGCTCTGCTTTTCGCGTTTCATGTCCTCGGCCTCAAGCACGTCGAGGACCGCCTCGCCAAGCTCGACGACCGTAGGGTTCCGCGAATCGGGCGGCGCGTTTGCCGGGCCCAGATTCGCCGCAGCGATCTTCCCTGCAGCCTCGACAAGCCGAGCGCGGACCGGATCCGGGTTCTGCTTATCCGACAATGCGGCGAGAATAGCATCCGCCGCCTTGATCGATTCGATCTCGCCGAGCGCGAATGCTGCCATCTTCCGGACTTCGGGCGAAGCGTCTTTCATGAGCTCCACGAGCGGACCGACCGCCGCCTCGTCACCGATCCGCCCCGCCGCCAGGGCAGCCCGATAGCGCGTGGCCGTGTTAACGTTCTTCAGCATTTCGATGACGGGCCTCGCGTCGCGTGCGTCTTCCGCCTTCGTGATCTTGATCAGCAGGTCGTCCGGGACACGATATTTTGCTATGACGGGTGAAGGCAGCCGCTGGCCAAAGGCCGCGGAACTGAAGAGAACGGCGAAGACAACTATGATTGACGCTGTTTTTCTCATAATTGAAAGGTTTCCGGGACGGTTCATTCCGGATCTTCGATGATCTCGAAGCTGGTCGTGATCTCGGCCGTTGGGCGGACGGTCGCCGCGACCGAGCAGTACTTCGACTCGGAAAGGTGGATGGCGTCGGCGACTGCCTTTTCCAAAACGTTGCGGCCGCGCACGATATGGTTGATGTGAAAACTCAGGAATTTGCGCGGATGGTCCTCGGCCCTCACCCCCTCGATCACCACCCTGTAATCGGTCACCTGCTGCCTTTTTTTCAACAGGATCGAGATCACGTCGGCCGCCGTGCACGCCGCGACCGAAACCAGAAGCATTTCGACGGGCGTAGGAGCCGATCTTCTATCCCCATTTGTATCAATAAGTTGCGTATGTCCGCTTGGCGGCGTGCCAAGGAACAACTCATCGCCGACATAACGGACGGTCGCGGAATAGGTCTTACCTGACATTTAGGACGGCTCCCGGATGGCTGTTTAACTTTCCGAACATTTTACCATAGCGGGACTCACCGAACCCTGCGAACAACTTTTGGTATGTAAAATGCTTCATAAGGCGCGAAGGGCATAAGTGTGCCGCCGTTCTTTCGACCTGATTGGAGAAATTATTATGAATCGCTTTTTTAAGCCGCTATTTTTGTTCGCAGCCGCATCCGTTCTCGTACTTGGACTTGCTCCCGCGGCCGATGCCCAGAAAAGGAACGAACGTGCCGTGCGGGATGCCGTCCGCTCGCTCGATACGCAGATCGACGACCTGAAGTACAGCATAGATTTTGAGGTGAGGAATAACGGGGGAACAGTGGCCCTATCTGATGCGGGCCGCGGGCTCGAGAATCTCAAGGACAAGGTCGGGGTCTTTGAATCGGACCTTGACGCCCGTCGCGAGGACCCGGGCGATATAAGCGAGATCGTGACCGCCGCAAAGGATGTGGATGCCGCATTGCTTTCTGCCCGGACCCTTCGCTCGATCAACGACCAGTGGGCCGAAACAAAGCGCACCATCGAAAAGCTCGCTCTCGAATACGGCGTTGCAGCCGATTGGTCGGTCCGCATGTCGAACGGATCGCGGGACACTGTCGTGCCCGTCCGGGCAACAGTTTCCGTCGGACTCACCGGAACTTACCGGCTGGATCCCTCACGCAGCGAAAAGGCAGCGGACATAATTTCTTCGACCGGCGTCGCAGATGTTCATCGCCGGGAGCTCGAATCGAAACTCGAAGCCCCGGAACAGTTGGCAATTCTGGTTAGGGGCCGTCAGGTGACCCTCGCTTCATCGATCGCCGAACCGGTCAGCATCGACGCCGATGGCCGGGAGAAGGTCGAGACCAACGGCGGGCGGCAGATCCGCCTTAAAGCGACACTCAAGGGCCAGCAGCTTGTCGTATCGAGCCTCGGCGGCGAAACGGACTACACTATCACCTTTGTTTCCGCCGATAACGGACGCACTCTCAAAGTGACGCGGCGGATAACGACCGAGTACCTAGACGAAACGATCTTTGCCGAGAGCGTCTATACCAAAACGGACAACGTGGCCGGGCTTGGCATCGATGACGGCGGCACGACCGCGTCGAACGACGACAGTTATTCAAGCAGCGACCAGACTGACACCTCGGGCCAGTACGGCAGAACACCGGCGGTCGTTACCCAAAGGAGTGGAGATTTTGTCGTCCCGAACGGCGTGGCTGTGAGCGGCGTGCTTGAAAACGACATCGACACAAAGGTGTCGCAAAATAACGACCGCTTCCGCCTGACGGTGCAGACGCCTGAGGAATATCGCGGGGCCATTATCGAGGGGTATATCTCAGGTGTCGGCCGCTCGGGACAGATCTCGGGCCGCTCGAACGTGACCTTCAATTTCACGAAGATCACCCTGGCCGACGGAAAGTCGTACGATTTTGCCGGATCGCTGCAGAACATTCAGGATGTTTACGGCAAAGACGTAAAGATCGATGAGGAAGGCGCCGCGAAAGGCGACAGCCAGACCAAGGAAACGGTGAAACGGGGTGGAATCGGTGCCGGGATCGGGGCCTTGATCGGGGCGATCGCCGGCGGCGGAAAAGGAGCTGCAATCGGGGCGATAATTGGTGGCGGTGCGGGTGCCGGATCTGTGGCGATTCAGGGCCGGACCGACGTGAAGATACAGAAAGGTTCGACGATGACGGTCGTATCGTCCTCGCCGCTTAAGAAAGACGAGAACGTGAGCGAGAACTAATTCTCGCCCACGTTCGAACTATCCCGGGCCAGGAACGGGGCCGGAACTAAGCAACAGTTTGCTTAATGTTCCGGCCCTCTCTTTTATCTTTTTTCCTTTTTGCTTTTTACTTTTTACTTTTTTTCGACCTCACCCATAAACAGGATCTCCGAAACGACCGGTTTGACCTTGTCCCAGTTATAGATCTGATGGACGGGCGCTCCTTCGAGCCGATGCCTCCTGAAGAAATCCCAGATCATCGGGTTGATCTCGGCGGACCGGTCGCCGTATTCGTGGCCATGGCCTTTTATCTCATTTAGCTCCGCGACGAAACCACGCGAGGTCAGCATGCTTCGCATCTGGCGGAGTTCATCGACCGAAAATAACGTGTCCCGGGTCCCGATAAAGAGCGAGAACGGGATCCGGCGCCTTGCTCGGTCAATTACCGGCCCATCTTCGGGATTCATCACACCGGCGTGGATGGCGGCCGCGGCGAAATACTCCGACTGCAAAAGAGCTAGATAGGTGGCGACGGTCGCCCCGCCCGAATGGCCGAAGAGGTAGACACGCTGAGGGTCGACCGGATGCTTTTTCTTCAGCGACTCCACCATTTCATATATGAATTCGGGCCCGTCATCGGGTATCCGCCATGCCTGACGGTCGAGCGCGTTCGGCCCCGCGATCAGGATCCCTTGCTGGTTCGCATAATCCCTCCACCGCTTGACCGGCATCATGCCGCTGTCGCCGGAACCGTGCAGCACGACAATCATCGGATGAAGGGCCGAGGGGTCGAGATTGGGCGGCGCGTACAGGTAGTAAGAGCGGTTTTTCCGCTGCGAGACCATCGTTTCCTTGCGGATCTCGTTCGCATGAATGGTTCCGGCGGCCGCTATAATTACGAGAAGTAGGAGCCAAATTACTTTCTTCACAAAAAATCCTCAAAAAGATGAGTTCAAGACTGAGATTTTAGACTCGTGGGAGTGGCAAATAGTTGTAGCTTCAGGGCCCAAACTATGAATTTTTTTCCCGATCAAATATGGCGACAGAAAGAACTGGGCGGCGGCGTGCCCGAATCGCCCGATCGATGGGATCTTAAACCGGCCGCTGCCCAGGATCAAATATGGTTAAATAGCTGAATGCCATTGCCTTTGCCGGAAGAAATTGAACAATATCGCGACCGAAAATGGCGTCGCGAGGGGGCTCTGCAGATCAATACGGCTGACGAGGTCGAGGCGATGGTCGAAGACCTCGGGTTTTGCCTCGGGCTGACGGACGCCAGAACCGACTTTCCTTCGATATATGTAGCCGTTTGCGGACGGCGCGACGCCTTTGTGCCGAGGCACGTCCAAAAGGACCCTGAGGCCAGCAAAACATGGGTCCTAAAGGATGAGGTGATCGCACGGGGCCGTGTTTACTATGCGAAACTCGTCAAAGGCAAGTCATGGTTCGTCGCCCCCCGATTGATACCGGCGTTTAACACGATCTGGGGATGCTCGAAGAAGGCCGAAGCGAACGCACTATCGACCAACGCTCAGCGTGTCCTGAAGGTGCTCCGCAAGGAGTGGGAAATGGCGACCGCAGACCTCCGTGCGGAATGCGGCTTCAAGAACAAAGCCGACCTGACCAAGGCCATTGACGAGCTTCAAAAGAGAATGAAGGTCGTGCCGCAGGAAGTGGTTTATGTACCGAAATTCACTTATATCTGGACGCTTGCCGAAGCCCGCTTTCCCGAAGAGCTCAGCGTTAAGCTCCCTAGAGAAGACGCGGTCCGCGAAATAGCCCGCGCCTACCTTAGAATGTGCGGCCAGACCCAATTGGGCGCTCTCGCAGGAAAATTCGGCTTTTATCGTTGGGAAGCGGGCAAAGCCAATCACGAGCTCGTCGACGAGGGTTTTGCCGAACGGCTCGGCACTGGAATATATCGTCTCGTCACGTTGTGATCGCCAAAGCCGAAACAACGCGCATATTCTACTCGTAGTACCTCAAAGCATCACAGCTAAATATCAGTACCAGATAGGAGTCATCTAAAAATGTTACGCAGGAAGAGCATTGTAATCGCAATATTCGCATCCTTGGTCGCGCCAACCCTAGCATTCGGCCAGACGGCCGGGACCGCCCCCGATGCGGTCGCAAAGATCATGGACGAAGGAATGAACCGTTCGCAGGCAATGGCGACCATCCGTTATTTGACCGACGTGATCGGCCCGCGCTTGACGAACTCGCCCGGCCAAAGAAGGGCGAACCAATGGACCAAACAGCAGCTTGAGAAATGGGGAATGAAGAACGCCAAGGTAGATCCTTGGGGCGAATTCGGCCGAGGGTGGGAACTGAAGCGTTTTTCCGCCATGGTCACCGCCGGTGAGCAGACGACCGCTTTTCGGTCATATCCGAAAGCGTGGTCGCCCTCGACAAACGGGCCCGTGACCTCAGACGTGATCTACTACGATGCGGGCAACGAGGCTGAGCTTGAAAAATTCAAAGGCAAGATGAAGGGTGCGATCGTCCTTCTCGCGCCCGAGCGGCCGGTAAGCGACATTTTCAAACCGACCGCGACACGGCAGACCGACGAGGAGCTGGCAAAAATGGAGAACGCCAAGCCGGCGGGACCGCCCCAACCTCAGCCGGAGCCGACCGAACAGCAAAAGGCTGCCCAGGCTTTCAATTATAAGAAAACAAAGATGTTGTTTGACGAGGGTGCGGCCGTTGTCATCGATTCCGGATTTGGTGTCGACGGAGGCACGATCCGTGTGATGGGAGCCAACCTTCCGCCAAACCCGCCCGGGACACCGCCGAACTTCAGCCTTCGCGTATCTTCGAAGAACGCACCAACGACGATCCCACAGCTTGTTGCCGAGGTCGAACAGTACAATCGGCTCGTCCGCCTGATCAAGCAGGGCGTTCCGGTTAAGATGACCGTTGACCTGCAGGTCCAGTGGTACGAAGACGATCTTCAGGGCTACAACACGATAGCAGAGATCCCGGGCTCGGACCCGGCGTTAAAAGA
The DNA here is from genome assembly GCA_016716365.1 of Chloracidobacterium sp. Lineage (GTDB taxonomy): Bacteria > Acidobacteriota > Blastocatellia > Pyrinomonadales > Pyrinomonadaceae > OLB17. The sequence continues at coordinate 77,214 of JADJWM010000009.1, forward strand.
TGAGGTAGTGATGGTCGGAGCCCACCTTGATTCGTGGCATGCAGGCACGGGAGCGACCGACAACGGGGCCGGATCGACGGTCGCGATGGAAGCTCTCCGCATTATCCAGGCATCAGGCCTAAAGCCCCGCCGGACGATCCGCATCGGCCTCTGGACCGGTGAGGAGCAAGGCCTGCTAGGAGCTCGCGGCTACGTGGCGAAAAACCTTGGGGTTATCGGCGACGGCTCGGATGCGGCGGCGTTTGCAGCTTTCGGCGGTGGGAAACCTACGATCAACAAGAAGCCGGCGCACGACAAGTTCGCCGCCTACTACAACCTCGATAACGGTACGGGCCAGATCCGGGGCATTTACCTGCAAGGGAACGAACAGCTTCGAACGATCTTCAAGGAATGGCTGGCGCCGTTCAAGGATTGGAACGCATCGACGGTCACGATCAGCAACACGGGCGGCACCGACCACCTTGCCTTTGATGCCGTCGGCCTGCCCGGCTTCCAATTCATCCAGGACCCGATCGAGTATTTCACGCGTTCATGGCACACCACGCAGGACGTTTCGGATCGGATCCTTGAACAGGACCTAAAACGATCGTCGGTGATCATGGCCGCATTTGCCTATAACACGGCGATGATGGACGAAAGGCTGCCGCGAAAGGGTTCGCCGTCGGCTCTATCGGCCCAGCTGCTGCCCGGATTCGATCTACGGAGGGAGCTCGACGAGATCGAATTCCGCAATTCGGGCCTCGGCTTTTCGGTCTGCGGCCATGAGGTTGATGCCGGTGAGCTGAAGGGCAATTTCCCGGCCTTGCTCGCCGTTAACCCGGCCAGTCATTCTCACTCGGATTAGCCGTGATCAAGGCTGCTATTCAGGCCGGGAAGCTGCAAGGCGGCTTCCCGGCTACTTTGTTTGCAGACGGGTTAAGCCGGCCACCGTGAACCGTCGGCATATACAACGCCGACGATAACGATCTGTTCCAAATACCGGTCTTCGCGCTTTTGGTTGACATTGCCCGCGTCGATGGTGCCTGTGGGCGGGATCGTAGATCGAACGACCAGACTCTTGGTCCGCCCGGGACCGATCGTCGATTTGCTTGAAAACCGCCGGCGTCCGAGCTCTTCCTTTGTCCCCGGATCAAGAAAAACATACTCCCATTCGATCGCACGGATGCCTATCTTCCCGCGATTACGCAGTTTCACCGAATAAGTATAGGCGACGGTATTGCCCGGACGACCGGTGTCCCGTCTGAGTGGCCGAACCGGAATGTCCTTGGTCGGCATCCCTTGTTCCCTCAAGATCTCGTTCATTCTCTCGATCTCACGTCGTTGTGCGTCTTCTCTCGCCCTTTCGGCAGCTTCTGAGACGATGTCCCGCTCGAGGGCCTTGTTTTTATAGTCAACACGCCATTTCTTTTGAAGGACTTCCAGGTCGGGTTCCGGCGAGGAAGAGGCGGGGCTTTGAGCGGGAATATGAACGGCAACCAAAATTAGGAGAATCGACAGGACGATAGATCTCATTGCGAATGCCTCCGGCTGAACATCTGACCAACTATTAAAACCTGCTGCCGCCTCCAAGATGCCGCCGGCCGCGTTTCGGAGGACCTAGGTCCAGCTTATGTCCATTTCATCAACATCAGACTCGCAAACGTTTCGATGCCGTCCCAAAGGTTTTGGATGCGGATGTTCTCGTTCTCGGCATGCTGATTATTATCGTGGTTCGCGATGGGTACGGTGATCGTCGGCATCCCGTCGAGCGTCTCGCTGATGATCGACAGCGGCAGGCTCCCTCCTAACGAAGGCATTCGAACGATCGGTTCCGAAACCGTTTTCTGAACGGCGTCGATGATGGCCAAAGAAACGGGCAGGTCCATCCGCGTCCGCTGAGCGTTGTAGCTGCCGGACACGTGAATGAATTTGGCGATAAATGGATGCTTCTGCCTCTCTTCGTCGGTCGGGTCGCGGTCGATCACGTAGAAGCCCTGCGATTCGATATGTTTGCGAAGCTTGCCGACCTGGCGGACGTGGTCGTTGCCCTTCACAAGACGAAGGTCGAGCACCGTCGTCGCCATCGTCGGGATGACATTGCGGGCCTGCTCGCCGACATCACCGCTTCGGATCCCGTTGATGTTTAGCGAGGGCTGGTTTATGCGCTCCAGCAGGCTTTTGCCGGCGCCTTCAGTAAAAGCGATGCCAAGATCGCGTTTCAGCTGTTCGTCGTATTGTGGAGCGTCCGCTATCGCTTTCATCTCCGCGGCCCCGAGCGGCTCGACATCCTCGGCCCAGCCCTTGACGATGATGTTGCCCTTTTCATCCTTCATCGAAGCGAGCAGCCGGGCGAGCGTCATCGCCGGATTGGGCGACCAGTTGCCGTAATGTCCGCTGTGCAGAGGCCGCTTTGCCCCGTAAACCGTCAGATCGACGTTGACGTCGCCGCGAACGCCGAAAACGACTTGCTTGCGGCCCGATTGATGCACCGGCCCGTCGCAAACGATGAACGCGTCGGCCTTTAACAGGTCTTTGTGTTTCGTAAGGATCTCTTTCAGGTTCGGCGAACCGGCCTCTTCCTCGCCCTCGAAGAAGAATTTGATGTTGACCGTCGGCTTGATACCCGTTGCGATCAGCGCGTCGAAGGCCGTGAGGATCGCGAACACGCCCGCCTTATCATCCGACGCCGACCGTGCGTAGATCCGCCATTCGGGATCGATCCTTTCTCCGGCCTTCGGAAACGGAACTATCTTCCCGCCCTGATCCAGCCTCGCCGACCTGAGCACCGGCTCCCACGGCTTGCTCCCCGCCCAATCCGCCGGATCCGTCGGTTGCCCGTCGTAATGCGCGTAAAAGATCACCGACTTCGTCGCGCCCGGCGTCATCCATTCGCCATAAACAACAGGCGGAACTTTTTTGTCCGCCCCTTCGAGAAGACGCGGTTTCAAACCACGACGCTGCATCTCGGCAACCAGGTGATCGGCATTTTTGCGGATATTCGGCGTGTCGGATGCGACGTTTGGGATCGCGAGCAGTCTGAAATAGTCAGTCAAAAGCCGGTGCTCATTTGCCTGTCGGAAATCGCGAGCCGCCGTTGAAGCAGATTGCCCAACGATCATATCTGGAATAAATAAGAACGCCAGGATCGCAGTAAGCGCCGTATTGGTAATTTTCATGCGGTTTATTCTAGCGCGGTTTTTATCGCCGCCCGTGCGAGCAGGCGTGTCGAATCGAGCGTCGGGAGCGGGCAATCGTCAGGCCGGACGATCAATGGAATCTCAGTGCAGCCGAGAACCACGGCGTTGCAGCCGCGTGATTTTAGTTTCTCGGTGACTTCGTTGAAATAAAGTCGCGAGAATTCGCTGAATATGCCGTTGACGAGTTCCTTGAAGATGATGTCGTTTATTCGGATGCGATCTTCTTCGTCGGGAATCTCACGCTCGATGCCAAGCTCGCCCAACCGCGACGAGTATACCGGACCTTCAATGAGATATTTTGTGCCGAGAATGCCGAGTTTTCGATAGCCGTTTCTCTGTGCTTCTTCGCCGACGACGCTTGCGATGTGAAGCCACGGAATCGGCGATCTTGGCAGTAGAAATTCGAACGCCTGGTGATACGTGTTATCGGGGCAGATCGCGAATTCCGCTCCAGCTCTTACGACCTTTTCCGTCGATTCGAGCATTAGGTCAGCGACCGTTTTCCAATCGTCCGCGATGATCGGAGGCATGTGCCGTGCCATCGGGATCGAGTTCATCGTCACTTCCGGATGGTTATGCTCGCCGAGAAACTCCTGCGCCTCGAGACAGATCGTGCGGTAACAAAGCGCCGCTCCCTCAGCGCTTCCTGCGACGATTCCGATGTGTTTTGGCATAGGAGACGTTCCGACTACGGAATCAAATTAGAGTCTTTGCGCAAATTTCTTGAAGTGTTCTCGATGATAGTCCCGGTAATCATCTTCTGAAATGAATGACCCATCTTGTTCCAGCGGATTCGCTACATATTCGTTACCGGGAGCGGCGTTTGGATTAGGAACAAATCCGACTTGCTGCCACTTACCATTTACGAACTCGCAGTAATCCCCACCGTAGTCGAGGTCTTCGACTGCTTTGATCAATACAAGAGGTTTGACCTCCCCTTCATCCGTAACATAAATCGCTGAGTATACTATGTCGTCTTCAGGTCTAAATTCCGTTGCGTCGATGATCGGAAGGTTTTCCAAAAGATCATTTTCCCAGTCGAAGTATTCGTCGTCGCAGACTTTCCAATTCTTGCCCTGACGAATGTCCACAACTGTGATATCTCGGATCTGCATTTGTCGGACCGATAAACATCAGTACTTCATCAAATCCTGCACCGCAGCTTCGACGTCTTCCGACTGCGGCAGGATGAAGTCTTCGACCTGCGGGGCGTAGGCTACGAAGGTGTCGGTGGCTCCGACGCGGCGGACGGGAGCGTCGAGGTATTCGAAGAGTTCGTTCGAAATGCGGGCGGCGATCTCGGCACCGTAGCCGTAGGAGATCGGGTCCTCGTGAGCGACGATCACGCGGGAGGTTTTCTTGACCGATTCAGCGACGGCTTCCCAGTCGTAGGGGACAAGTGTGCGAAGGTCGATGATCTCGACAGAGATGCCCTGTGATTCCAGGCGTTTCGCCGCCTGATTGGATCTTTCGACCAGCGCGCCGAAGGTGATGATCGAAACGTCGGTGCCTTCGCGAACGGTCCTCGCCTTGCCGAACGGGATCAGGAAATCGCTGCCGGGGTAGGCAGACTTGTTATAGACCTGCCGGTAGAGGTGCTTGTGTTCCAGGAACAGGACGGGATCGTCACATCGGATCGCGGTCCGCAGCAGGCCGTTCGCGTCGAGCGCCGTCGATGGATAAGCGATCATCAATCCCGGCGTGTGCGAAAAAAGGGTCGTACCCGATTGCGAGTGATAGACCGCACCGCCTTTCAGGTAACCGCCGACCGGCACACGCAGCACCATCGGGCATTTCCAGTCGCCGTCTGAACGCCAGCGGGTCAACGCGACCTCGTTGCGGATCTGCATCATCGCCGGGAAGATGTAATCGAAAAACTGGATCTCGCAGACCGGTTTAAGCCCGCGAATGGCCATGCCGACGGCACGCCCGACGATGTTCGCCTCGGCGAGCGGCGAATTGAAAACACGTGCCGAGCCGAATTTCCGCTGGAGGTTTGCGGTCACCTTGAACACGCCGCCCTTGCCTTTGACCTGCTCCAGATATTCCTCTCGCGAGCAGTCCGCCACGTCCTCGCCGAAGATCACGATCCGCGGGTCGCGTTCCATCTCTTCGTGCATGCAGCGGTTGATCAGATCGACCATCGTGCCCGGATTGCCCGAAAGTTCGGCCCCGTTCTCGGTGTCGAAAAGCTGGCGGTCGGTCGGGTCGACGTCCGGCGAAAATACGTTGCGCAACGCAGATTCCGGGGCCGGCTGAGGCGTTTCGATGGCGATGTCGGCGGCCTTGTTGACCTCTTCATCGACCTCTTTCCGCAGGGCCTCGAGCTGTTCCGACGATACGATCCCTTCGGTCATCAGGAACTCGGCATACGTCTTGATAGGGTCGATGCGGGCGTCGGCCTCGCGTTCCTCGTCCGGGCGATAGAGCTTCTCGTCGTCGGAAAGAGAATGGGAATAGGGCCGGATCACCTTGCCGTGGATAAAGGCCGGGCCTTTTCGTTCGCGGCAATACTCGACCGCCTTTTTGAACGCCGCATACGAAGCGAGCGGGTCCGTCCCGTCCACCTTCTGCATAAGAAGGCCGGGGAACCCGCTGACAAGTTTCGAGATATCGCCGCCGGCTGTGCCGACCTCGACCGGCACCGAGATGGCGTAGCCGTTGTCCTCGACGACGAAGATCACGGGCAGTTTCAGGTTGCAGGCCGTGTTCAGGGCCTCCCACCACTCACCTTCGCTGGTCGTGCCGTCGCCGACGGACATATAGACGACCTCGTCACCCTTGAAGCCCGTAACCTTGTCACGAAGTTCTTCGACCAGCGATGCGCGATAGCTCGCCTCAGCCGCACCCACCGAATGCAGGGCCTGAGTTCCCGTGCACGATGATTGAGACGGAACATTGAGCTTGACGCTGCCCCAATGCGAGGGCATCTGCCGGCCGTGCGAGTTCGGATCTTTCTCCGCTCCGACTGCCGAATACAGCATCTCCTGGGCCGTCATCCCAAGGCCCAGCATCAAGGCACGATCGCGATAATAAGGAAAAAACCAGTCATACGCGGGCTTCATCGCCAGTGCCGCACCCGCCAGCAGGGCTTCGTGGCCGGCCCCGGATATTTGGAAAAAGATCTTGTTCTGACCTTTTAGCTGGATCTCTTTGTCGTCGATCCTGCGCGAAAGATACATCGTGCGGTAAAGGCCTACCAAAGTTTCTTCATCGAGCCCATGACGGTCCCGCGATCTTGCGGTGCCGGTCTCGGCGGCATCGGCTTTAGCGGTCCCCTGAACTTTCGTGTCCGGTACAAAGCCGTCGGCCTCAGTCGTCTTTGCAAGCTCAGCGACCACCGCGGTGTCATCGCCGCCGCCTCCTTTGCCGTTGATCTTCTTCGCAGATGTAACCATTCTTTATGATCCTTTTGTTATAAAAATTTTTAATAGGGCAGTAACCTCATAGGATACCAAAACCGAAATTACCGGGCAATTTACGAGCGAGGCGGCGGGAACGCTGGACCTGGAGTGAACCTTGATGGTTATGGGCTATGGACGCAGGCGATGGGGACGAACGAAGTCACGGCTCCGCACGGTTTGGCTTGGATTCGGGCCCGTAAGGCGACCCGAATTCTGTGCTCAGATCTTCACAGGTGCGCGGGAGACCTGAACCGTCATCGATGAGTTTTTCATGATAATAGGGAGTGGGAGTTCCCTTTGACGGATCAGGCTCCTTTTCCTTTTCGGATCCTGTCTCGTCCGTATATGCCGCGCTTTCTGGCCAACATGGCTCGCTCAGCGGTGTTCAGATGCCGGCCAATGTCGTCCAACTCATCAGCGTCTTTGTCGAGTTCGGGCAGCGAGTATCGACGGGCAAGATCTCTTGACGAGGTTGCGACCATGTTAAGAACTTGCCCTGCTCCGTCCCTATCGCCGCGATCGATCGCCTCCACCATTTCTCGGCGTGCCCTGGCGTTATCCAACATTTTCGCAGCCTCGACCACCGCCGAATCTTCCGGTGCTGCTGCGGCCGCGTCCGCTGAATCGAAAGTGACACTGCAGCTTGCGGAAACGGTCTCGACCTGATCGGTTCCTTGGAGCGTGTAACGAAGCCGAAAGGCCGCCAGATCAAGCGGGGTGCCCGCCTCTCTGGGTGGGACCGACAGACGGACCACAACCTTGAGCGGAGAACCTGCTTGCAGATTCGGAAGAATGAACCGGCCCGACCCATCGGTCTCAAAGTCGTTCAAGACCTCGACAACCCTAACACCGGCGGCGGGTTCAACCTCCAACCTCACCATCTCACCGATCAGTCTGAGTAGGCCGTTTAATTCCGTTTCGAAGATCCGGCCCATATCGTCCGGCTCTTGAACGTACCAGGCGTTGCCGCCCCCGGCTTCCGCCATGCGAAGCAGAAGGTCCTCATTGAAGTCTCGCCCGATCCCGATGGTTGACGTCGTCACGCCTTTTTCAGACAGGCCTCGGGCATGGTCGACGATCCGGTCCGGATCCGTCAGACCTACGTTTGCAAGCCCGTCCGTTATCAGGATCACGCGGTTGATCGCGCTCGGATCGATGTACTCACTTACCTCCAAGCCGGCTCTTCGCCATCCCTCATGTAGCGCGGTCGAACCCCTTGCCTCTATCCGTTCGATCGAACGCCTGAGCAATTCTTTGTTTTCAGCGTGCTGGCTTGTGATCAAGGTATCTACCTGATCATCGAAAATGACGGCCGCGAAACGGTCGGTCGAACTGAGCTCTTTCGTCAGGAATATCGCGGCTTCGCGGGCCCGACGCATCTTCTCGCCGCCCATCGAACCCGACCGGTCGAGGGCGATGCCGATATTCAGCTTTGGCCGGCGGCCATTTCCCCGCGGCTCCGAAACCGGGCAGATCTTAACCAGAACATCAACGGTCTGCTCGGCTTCGGCACTTAAAACGGGCCTCCCCGGTGATACATGGATCGAAATATTATTGTTCGGCATATTCGTGTTAACTCCTTTATATTTGTTGTTTTATTCCTTGTCGGACCGCCGTCCTGACTCCAGTATTTTTTCGATCAGCAAAAAAAGCCGTTTCTTAAGATCGGTACTTTTCGGCGTTCTGAACCGCGAAGAGACGTGCAGTTCAAGGCCCGGCAAGATCTCGTGCCGCCGCCATTCTTCGGCTGGAAGCGGCGATACCGAAAACAGGGGCTCCCCGTCGGGATCACCCGGGTCCTCATTCGGTCGACTGAAAAGCGGAGGCATCATCTTCGACGGGTGCGGTTCATCCTCACGGCCGCGCTCGCTTCGAAGGGAATTAAGATAATTTGTTGCTCGGCTTCCATGCTGTCCAAAAGGATCTAGCCTGAGATCTCCACCCGATCCCTTTATTACCTTGACGTCGCTATCGTCCGTGTGTCCGTGCGTTTCGCGGTAAGTTTCAAGGTCCTCGACAGAAGTGAAAAGGCGGACCTCTTCGCTGATCAACTTTTCCAGTTCCTCGTTACTCTTGTCCTTTATCAACAGCTTGATCACGTTTATCGGCAGCCCCTCTGACTGTAGTTTCTTGATCAGAACTAGGCTAAGAAGATGGTTGTACCCGAATACCGACGCAACGCCGCGCTTATCGATAGGAGGTTCCAGGAGGCCTTCCGAGAGATAATAGCGAACCGTTCGTTCATTCGGATATTCCGAGACGGTACCTTTCTCCTGAATTGTTCCGTGGGCGCGAATATACCTCTCGGCCTCTTCCGCGAGTTCGCGAACGCCGTGGAATTCCGGGCCTCCAAGATTTTCTTGACGAAGGATCATGCGACAATATTACTGTTAACAGTATACATTGTCAACAGCATAAATCCTTGACAGTATTTAGTGCGATGTTGTGGGCGCAAAGACCCGGATCTGGGGCCTGAAACCACCCATTTGGCGGTCTTTAGTGCTTGCCGGATCCCCGGCGACGAGGATCAAAATGAGTATGCAGGATGGCTCATCCAGCTACTTTGAAAAGTCTCCAGCCGCCTTCGATGCCTTCAAATGAGGCGACGCCGATGTCTTCGAATGTGAGGCCCGAGCCGGCGACGAGGTCCTTAACCGTCCGCGAAACGACCGTTTCTCCCGGCATGGCGGACGAAGCGATGCGGCGGGCGAGCTCGACGGCAAAACCGCTGTAATTTCCCTGGAAATGATCGCATTCACCGGTGTGAAGGCCCGTACCGACCGGCCATCCCCGGCGATCGCCCACGCTGTTTATCGATGCCGCGCACCTGATGGCCCTGGCCGGCCCGTCAAACGTCGCCAGCAACTCCGTCTCGCCGGCGTTCACCTCGGTCCCCTTGAAAAGCCCGATCTGACGGCGTATTTGGTCGCGGAGCTTACCCAGAGTTTCCGGCCCGGCTTCAGCCGACAGTACTACGCCGAGCACCGTCGCCAGCACGCGGTCGTATTCATGTTTTTCTTGGACATCGGCTAGAAAACCCTCGATCGCGTCAAGGATCTCGCCTTGCTCGCCGACGAACGGAAGGTGATCTATCCCGTCCAGTTCCAGGTACTTACAGCCCGGAATCTTTGACGCGACATACCTGCCCTCTTCAACTTTGAGGCAAAGATCGCCCCTCCTGTGTATGACCAGCGAGGGCACGCGGATAGATGGAAGGACGCTTCGCACGTCGATCTCGGCGTTCATTTTGGTCAGAGCGACCGCCGCGCCCGGGCTCGCGCCCATCCGGAGGTATGTCGCCCACCACTCCCTGAATTCCGCGTCGCCCGCAAGTGAAGGCGCCCGTTCTTCTATGCCGACAGGCTTGCCCCAATCGCGCATCATCAGATCGAAAAAAGCGTCGCGGTCCTCGGACGAAACACCCCATGGATAGTCGTCGTCGCGGATCCGCTTTGCATAGGTCCCGATCATCACGACGCCCGCGGTCCGTTCGGGATAAGTGGCCGCGAACAGAGAACACATCGGCCCGCCCTCCGACACGCCGATAAGCACGGCCCGCTCCGAACCGACGGCGTCCATCACCGCATGGACGTCCTCCATCCGCTGCTCAAGAGTAGGAAGTTCCGAAAGCGGCACACGGTCCGAAAGTCCGGTCCCGCGTTTGTCGAAGAGTATCAGACGGGAAAACGAAGCAAGCTTCTGCAAAAAGGACGCGAAATGCGGCTCCTCCCAAAAATACTCCATATGCGAGACCCACCCCATTACAAAGACAAGATCGATCTCGCCATCGCCCAGGACTTGGTAGGCGATGTTGACGTCCCCGTTCTGTACATAGCGGGTATCCGGTTTCGGTCCGGTGTGGAAGGTCCCGGACGCTGGCGATCCCTCCTGAGTTCCCGAGCCCATGCCTTGGCCGGTGGCGGGAGCGTTTTTGCCCCCGGGTTCGTTCTCGACTTCGCCGATCTCGACCGGGGCGATGAACCGGTAGCCGAATTTCGGCACTGTTTCGATGAACTTACTCCCGCCTGTATCGCCGAGGAGCTTTCTCAGCATCGATATGTTCTGCGCAAGATTGTTCTCCTCGACGAAGCTTCCTTCCCAGACCTCGTCGAGCAGCCTCTCCTTGCTCAAAATATGCCCGTTATTCCGCACCAGGAGGTGGAGTGTGTCAAAAACCCGCGGAGCGATCTGAAGCGGCTCGCCCGAACGCCGCAAGGTTCGTTCGGCCGAATTCAGTTCAAACGACGCGAATCTGTAGATGTTGTGCTGCGAAATGCTCACGGTTCGGATCAGAATTTTTTCACAAAAGATTCAGAATTTTCTAAAGAATCAAAAGAACCCTATTGGTAATATGGCCAAAGTGTATGAGAATAATTTTACCGCAATTCGAATCGTGTCCTAACTAATTTAAAGGAGGACTGCTCATGAACGGATCCGAACCTTTGTCAAACGACGGCAAGGCCCGTGGTCGTCTGCAGCTGCGCCGGTCGGCACACGCGTTTTGTCTTGTTTGCTCGAAGCAGGTCGAGCTTATCTCGTTTGATCGTGCGGCTGAGCTCTTCCACACGGATCTCCAGGATATCGAATTCCTGGCCAAGGCAGGCTCGATCCACAAGGTCCACAACCGCAAAGGGAAGGTGCTGGCATGCATCAATTCGCTTTTCGAGTGCTTTGATAATCGACGGACCCGCCTGCTCGATTCCAGCATCATTAAGGAAATGGCCGCCAAGAACTCGCCGTGATCGCGAGCACCCGCCATCCTGCGGCCGTAACAGACGAGACCGCGTCGGCATATCCGTGAAGCTCGAGCCTTCTATTTCAGGCCCTCGAGGCCGCGGAACTTGCGGGCATGTGATACTTGCGGCTCCTTCCTGATGCGGCCTGGGCGGCCGGCTCATCCCCTGCGATCTGCCCATTTTCGGACATGTTTGCGCCGGCAACCCGACTCTCTTCGACCCCGATCTCGGCCGCCTCGAAATACTTCTAAATTGCCCGGCGTTCCTGTATGCTTATGACCACTGAATGTCGCCGATCCTGATCACGCTCGTCCTGCTTGCGGTTGCGATCATCCTCTTCGCGACGGAGAAACTTCCGGTCGACGTTGTGGGTCTGCTGCTGGTGGTCGCGCTCGTCCTTACGCAGATCCTTACAGTAAATGAAGCCGTCGCCGGATTCGGAAGCGACATCATCATCACGATAGGCGGGCTCTTCATCCTCGTCGGCGGCCTGACAAAGACGGGGCTTGTGGACCTGATCGGGCGGCGGATGCACCGCATCGCCGGCGATAGCCAGTTCGTGCTAACGGCGTTGATAATGGCGACGGCGGCGCTCTCGGCCTCCGTGCTCAAAAACACGACGACGACCGCCATGTTCCTTCCGGTCGTGCTCGGCCTTGCCGCGAAGGCCAAAGATGCCGCCCTCAAAACTCCTGATCCCGTTGGCGTTCGGCGCCATACTCGGCGGGAGCTGCACCCTTATCGGGACCTCGACCAACCTTGCGGTCAGCGGGGCGATGCAGCGTTACGGCTTTGAATCGATCTCAATGTTCGAATTGACGCCGATCGGCGTCGTAATGGTCGGGATGGGTATCATCTATATGCTGCTGATCGGCCGAAACATGCTGCCGTCCACCGGCGGCGGCGATTCACTGACCGACGAATATAAGATCCGCGAGTATATTTCGGAACTGCTGGTTCTGCCGGATTCGCCGCTTGTCGGCAAAACGCTCGGCGAGGCCAACCTGAACACCGAACTGGACCTGAACGTGATCGGCATCATCCGCGGCGACGAGAAACGCATCGCTCCCGAGCCAAGGGAACGTATCCGACGGCGGGACCTCCTGATCGTCGAGGGCAAGCTGGCCGACATTCTGCGGGTTAAGGAGCAGGTCGGGCTCGAGATCCGGCCCGACTTCGAGCTCAACGACGGGGTGCTGGAAAGCGGGGACATCGAACTGTTCGAAGTGCTCGTTATGAGCGACTCAGACCTGATCGGGCAGACGCTGAAAACGCTCCGATTCCGACAGCGTTACGGCTTGACGGTCCTGGCGATCAACCGCCACCGGGAGACGATCGTCGAAAGCCTGAGCAGCGTGATGCTCCGATTCGGCGATGTTCTTTTGGTCCAGGGCTCGAAGGATGATGTCGACGCTCTGGCGGCTGGTGAAGAGATCATCCTTCTCGAGGATGTCTCGGAATCCAGCTCCCGGATCGATAAGCGAAAATGGGCGATCGCCGCATTCCTGACGTTCCTCGGACTCTCGGTGTCAAAAGTGACTATCGGCATCGATATCCCGATAGCGATATGCGTCCTCGCCGGAGTTTTCATCATGCTGGCGACAAAGACGGTCCGATACTCTGAGATGTATTCGATGATCGACCTTCGCCTGCTCGTGCTGATCGCATGCATGATGAGCTTTGGCGTGGCGATGGAGAACACCGGTGCCGACCGCTACCTTGCGGGCCTCATCGAGGCTTATTTCGGACAGTTCGGGCCAATCGCGATCCTTGCAGGATTTTTCGTCTTGACCGTGATCCTGACCCAGCCGATGTCTAATCAAGCGGCCGCTCTCGTCGTCCTGCCGGTTGCGATCAAGACGGCCGTCGCCCTCGGGTTGAATCCACGTGCGTTTGCGATCGCGGTGACGCTCGCAGCGTCCTTCTCGTTCATCACGCCGCTCGAGCCGGCGTGCGTCCTTGTCTACACCCCGGGCCGCTACAGTTTCCTTGACTTTGTAAAGATCGGCTCGATCCTGACGGTGGTCGTATTTATCGTTTCGATGCTGCTGATACCGGTGTTTTGGCCGCTCTAGCCGGTTACTGACCTGAAGATGCCTCGCGGCGAAAGGCCGCGTTTTAGGATCAGGGCCAGGCCGACCGCCGTCCAGAATAGGATCCGTCCCTTGCGGATGATCGCCAGCGTTACTCCGATCCCAGCTCCGACCGCGACCGTCTCGGCGACAAACTCGGCCCCAGCCTCATCGACGCCTATCAGGAACGGTATGAGTTTAAAGATGATGGTGATCAGCCGGCTTACAGACTCAAGCAAAAAGGCGTTCAGCGGCGAGGCATTTTCCATCAGCCGGCCGAGGATGAACCAGACCTCGACAACCCCCAAGGCATGGAATCCGGCCTCGCAAAGGGAGATCGGAAGAAATCGCTTTGGATGTCTGCGGTAAAAACCATAGATAAAGTTCTCGAACAGGCGAACGTCGGCCCGGCCCCGTTCGAGCAGGCCGCGGGCGAAGCCCCGCTGATAAAGCAATTCGCAGATCTCGCTGGCGAAGTGCCACTGCTTGATGACCATCACGATCCCTGCGATCAAAAGGAGCAGAAGAACGCCGATCAGAATGTCGATGGTCATTGTCCAGCCGGGATCGAGCGGAAAATTGCGTACGAACGTGAGGGCGCCGAGCGTCAGGAAGAGGCTGGTAGTAAAGCTGTAGAAGAGATTCTCCGTCGCAACCGACGACAGTCCGATAACAAGCGGCACTTTCTTTCGCACCGCGACCGCTTTCGACGTGCCGCTGATCAGTATCCCGAGGGGGATCATCGCGCTCATCGCCTCGCCGATCATTACCGCGGGGACCGTGTCGCGAAGGCCAAGTCGGTAAGGTTCGTAAACCGAAAGCTTCCAGGCCAGCCCTCTAAGAAAGATCCTGCAAAGATAGATGATCAGGATCACCGCAAAGCCGAGCAAACCGAACTTCTGAATATTCGAAAGGACCTCATTAAGCCCGACCGACCAGACAAAGAATACAAAGAGCGAGACGCCAAAGATCGTGAGCACGCCGCCGATGGCCTTCAAACGGTTTAGTTGGTTGGCTGAGAGTTGATTCTTATTTGAAGCCGGCATTTCTGCCGGCGATTCGAGGTTCACTGCTTTGCGAACGCGCGGGGGCGCGAATAAAATGGTATCCTACCTGATTTTTCAGACAAAACCGTTACGGAATTAAAATTATGAGCATAGCCGCAGGAACCGCATTATCGAACACCGGATTGACGACCCTTTCCGAAGAGGAAGAACTGTTTCGCTCTTCCGTCCGTGAATTTGCCGAAGGCGAGGTCCGCCCGAAGGTCGAGGCGATGGAACACGCCGGTAAACTCGATCCGGATGTGATCCGGCAATGCTTCGAGCTAGGGCTGATGGCAATCGAATCGCCCGAGGAATACGGCGGAGCCGGCTCGACGATCTTCAACGCGATCGTCGCGATCGAAGAGCTTGCCCGCGTAGATGCGAGCGTGTCGGTGTTCGTGGACGTCCACAATACCCTTGTAACGAACGCATTCATGCGTTGGGCCAGCGACGAACAGAAAAAGAAATACCTTCCGCAGATGGCCGAATCGCGGGTTGGGGCATATGCGTTGAGCGAGGCTGGCTCCGGCTCGGACGCCTTCGCACTCACCACACGCGCAGTCGATAAGGGCGACCATTACGAGATAACCGGTCAAAAGCTCTGGATCACGAACGGAAACGAGGCAGAGATCTTTATTCTTTTCGCGACCGTCGATCCTGAGGCCGGGTACAAGGGCATCACGGCTTTCATCGTCGAAAAAGGATTTGAGGGATTCTCGGTAGGAAAGAAGGAGGACAAGCTCGGCATACGCGCTTCCTCCACGACCGAACTTATCCTGGACGGCTGCAAGGTCCCGAAAGAGAACGTCTTAGGCGAGGTAGGCAAGGGCTACAAGGTCTCGATCGAAACGCTGAACGAAGGCCGAATCGGCATCGGCGCCCAGATGCTCGGCATCGCCCAGGGAGCGTTCGAAGCCGCGGTCAAATACACCGACGAACGCGAGCAATTCGGGCAGAAGATCAACAACTTCCAAGGCGTCCAGTTCCAGCTTGCAGAGATGGCGGTCGAGATCGAAGCTACCCGCCTTCTGGTTTACAACGCCGCCCGGCTCAAGGACGCCGGCAAGCCCTTCATTAAGGAAGCCGCGATAGCGAAGCTTTACTCATCACGATGTGCCGAGCGCGTCTCGTCCAAAGCCATCGAGCTCTTCGGCGGCTATGGTTATGTAAAGGACTATCCGGTCGAAAAGTACTGGCGCGACTCGAAGATCGGCTCCATCTACGAAGGTACCTCGAATATGCAGCTGCAAACGATCGCGAAAATGATAACGAGCGGAAAATAGATGTCCGCGACCCTGATAAGACAGGCCGGATCGGCGGATGCCAAACTGCTTACCGATCTCGCCTACACAACATTCTGGGACGCTTTCGCCCATCATCCGAAGAACGCCCCTGACGATCTGGCGCATTACATGCGGCAAGCGTTCAGCATCGAGCAAATAACGACGGAGCTGACGGACGAGAAGAGCGTTTTCCTCATCGCGGAGATCGGAGAGAAGGCCGCGGGATACGCAAAACTCATCACCGGGAGCATCGAAGAAGGCATCACGGCCGAGCGGCCGATCGAACTAAATCGGCTCTATTCTCATCAGGAATACCTGGGCCAGGGCGTTGGTCAGGCATTGATGGACGCGTGCTTCGAACGGGCGCGTCGGGAAGGTCACGACGTAATGTGGCTCGGCGTTTGGGAATACAATCCGAGGGCCCAGCGGTTCTACGAAAAGAACGGATTTAGCATTGTCGGAAAACACACCTTCGTCCTCGGCACCGACCCCCAAACCGATTTGTTGATGCAAAGAGAACTTTAGCCACAGAGTTCACCGAGAACACCGAGAAAAAGAGAATCTAAACGGTAACGGCCCTACTGTTCATTTTTAGATCCCTTCACCCGCACGATTATTTTTCTGTGCTCTCTGTGTTCTCGGTGGCAGAAATTGCATTTCTCCTGATGGTGCGATATTGTTGCATCTGTGCGACACGTCAAAAATCCTCCCAATCCCTACGACCGTTACTCGGCAGAATATGTCGGCGAACCGCCCCCCACAAAACTCGAGGTTTTTGAAGAAACCGCGACCAAAAAGGTCATCACCAAGGCCTTCGCCTCCGACTGGGAGGGCGGCTGGCGGTACACGGTGAATTGCTATCGCGGGTGCGTGCATGGCTGCACTTACTGTTTCGCCCGGCAGTATCACGAATTCCTGGGCTACGGGGCCGGGACGGATTTCGAGACGAAGATAGTCGTCAAGCCCAACGCACCGCAGATCCTTCGTGAAGAGCTAAAGAAGACTCGGGACAAGATGCCGCACCTCGATTTCTCGTTCGCGACCGACCCGTATATCCCGCTCGAAGCCGAGTACAAACTTACCCGTCAATGCCTCGAAGTCTGCGCCGAATTCCGCGTTCCGACAGCCGTCATCACCAAATCGCCGCTCGTTACACGCGACATCGACGTCCTGCTGAAACAATCAAAGGTGTCGGTCTTTTTCTCGATGCCTTTTCTGACAAAGGAAAAGTCGAACCCGTTCGAGCCGTACACGCCCGTGCCCGAGGCGCGTTTTCGTGCGATGAAAAAGTTATCGGACGCCGGCATTACAACCGGGATCGGCATTGCACCGGTGATACCGGGCTACAACGAGCCCGACATCCCCGGCTTGCTGGAACGTGCAAAAGAATGCGGGGCAAGTCGGGCCTTTATGTCGATGCTTCATCTCGATACCGACTCGATCGAAGACTATTTCGTCCAAAAGATGAACGAACGCCTGACAGCAAGCCGCGTTTCCAGGATAATAAACACAATAAAGCGCGAACGCGGTGGGACATTGAGGCATCGTAGCTACAAAGAACGTGGGACCGGTATGACCGAGCAGTGGGAGGTTACCCAGAAATTGTTCGATTTTCATGTGCGGAGGCTTGGCTTTAAGGGTCACGAAGCACCGAAGCCACTCGAAGAACCGGTTTCCGTTCAGCCGAATTTGTTTTGACATCATATCCGCTCACGATGTTCAGATTCGAATTCTAGTTTCTAAAATCACAAGCAAACAGGGAGGTAATTGTGAGATCAAGATTTTATCTAATCGTGTTGACGATGGTCGGCCTTGTGACACTGGTTTCAGTTGCTGCAGCCCAGAAGGATCAGGGAAAAGAGCTTAAGGCGGCCGTTGACCGCATCGATGACGCAGCTGAAGTTGTAACAGGTGTCATGAAGATCGCGGAGAAATCGATCCCTCGTGACCTTTTGCAGAAGGCAAACGCGATCGTCGTTTTCCCGGGTGCACTCAAGGGAGCGTTCATTGTCGGCGGGCAGGGCGGTAAGGGTGTTGCGGTCCGAAGGATTGGCAAAGGATGGAGCGCTCCCGCGTTTGTAAACATGGCGGGAGGAAGTATCGGCCCACAGATCGGCGGGCAGAAAACCGACTATATAATGCTCATAATGAATGAGAAGGGCCTTATGGGCCTTCTTGAAGACAAGTTCGAACTGGGCGGCGAAGGAAGCGTGGCAGCAGGTCCGGTCGGCCGTACGACAGCGGCATCGACCAATACCACGCTTGACGCGGAAATCCTTACGTATTCCCGCAGCAAGGGGCTTTTTGCCGGAGTGGCACTTAAAGGTGTGGTCATTTCGCAGGACCACAGCATGAACCAGGCAGTTTACCAGAAGCCGGTCAAGGAGATCCTCGGAAATCCGCCCATTCCTTCGACCGATGCACCGAGGTCCCTCCAGAAACTTTCAGATACCTTGGGGATGTATATGCGATAGCCCGGCCGAATAGGATAACTAAGACGCCGCTCGACAAAGCGGCGTTTTTCATTTCACTGGACGGTCAGTTAGCTGTAAATTTGTTGAACATGAGTGACAGGATCCAAGTCTTTGAGCAGATGCTTGCTGCCGATCCCGATAATACGATGGTTATGTTCGGGCTGGCGAAAGAGTATGAAAAACAGGGACGGTACGAGGACGTGATCCGGCTGCTTGAAGACTATCTTGCCAAAGCCGACGACGAGGGCAACGCCTATGGCACGCTCGCACAGGCGTATGAGAAAACCGGTGACCGGGAGAAGGCGATTGAGACTTATCGCAAGGGGATCGACGTCTCGATGGCCCACGGCCACCCCTCGATGGCGAATGAATACCGGATGACGCTGGATCTGGATTTCGCCGATTAGAAGAAGCTAATTGCTTATAGTTTACGGCTTCGGGCTATTTTTCAGATCCTCTGCCGCGCACGCAACCACGCTTGCTTTCTTGATCCTCACAGGCTTCTCCGGCTTTTCATCCGACGCAGGGGCCTTGTTGATCGCGTCCACCACTTCCATTCCTTTCGTTACTCGCCCAAACGCGGCGAATTTGCCGTCGAGGTGCGCGCCCGTGCCGACGAGGATGAAAAAGCTGGTCATTGCCGAATTCGCTTCATCGCCACGGGCCATGGAAAGGATTCCGCGTTCGTGAAGCACCCTGTTCGGCTCGTCGGGAAGCGTCCGGCGGGCCCGCATCCCGATCTCGTAAGTGACCGGCGTAGAACGCGTATAGAGATCGCCGCCCTGGATCACGAATCCCGGCACGACACGCCCGAACGTCGTGGTATCGAGAAGCCCCGTTGAGGCCAGATTTAGAAAATTCCTCACTGATTCCGGTGCGTGTTCGGGAAACATTTCCATCTCGATCACGCCAAGCTCGGTGTCGAACGTTACGCATTGACCGGCCATCGTTTTCGCGTCCGCCTTGTCAAATGGTTCGAACTTGACGGCAGCCGCAGCAGGCCGGTTGTTCGCCTTTGCGGGTTCCTTTGGCTCGGGCTGCTGGCCTGCGACTGCGGACGCGGCAATCAGAAACAGGCCAGCGACATAAAGGGTTCTAGACTTCATTGTTTTTCAATTCTCAGAAAAAAGCGGTTCTCTGTAAAGGGTAAACGGCGAACATACTTCGACTCATCCATGTTAATATTGTGCCCAGACCAATACAGACCGGGCCCGATCCAAGACACTTCGACGGAGTTTCTATGAAACGCACATTTCTGATCACATTTTCGATCTTTCTACTCTTTTCGGCTGCATTCGGCCAGCGTGAATTAGGCGTTCGCCCAACCGAAACCGGAGGGCCGCTGCTGCCGGAACAGGCAGCGTTCGACGTCCAGTCTTATGACGTCGCGTTGAAGGTCGATCCGAAGTCTAAAACGATCTCGGGCACTACCGTGATGATCGCAAAGGTTGTCAATGCGACGGACACGATCCTGCTTCATCTAGATACGCCGTACAAGGTCGACCGTATCTATACGCAGAGTGCCGACGTTCAACAGGGCCTACGCTACGAGCACACCGACGGCAAGCTTCGCATCACCTTTCGGGAAAAGAAAAAGCCCGGCGAGACCTTCGAGACGATAATCACTTATTTCGGCACCCCGCGTGTTGCTCCGCGGCCGCCGTGGATAGGCGGCATCATTTGGGCAAAGACCCCGAGCGGGGCCGATTGGATCTCTGTCGCGATGCAGAACGACGGGGCCGACCTGTTGTTTCCCGTCAAGGATCACCCGTCGGACAAGCCGGAATCGGCGACCATGCGGATCACCGTTCCCGACCCGCTGGTGGCAGCCGGGCCAGGCAGACTTGTCGAGACCATCAAGAACAAGGACGGCACCTCGACCTATGTCTGGCGAATGAGCAATCCGATCCCGAACTACTCGATCCTTTTCGACGCCGCCCCTTACCGCGTGATCAGAGACAGCGTTAAGAGCATCACCGGCGAGACCATCCCCATCGAGTTTTACATCCTGCCGGAAAGCTATGAGAACGGAGCTAAACTGATCGAAGAAACCAAGAAATACAACGCGTTTTACGAGAAGTATCTCGGGCCGTTCCCGTTTAGGTCCGAGAAGCTCGGGATCGTCGAGACCCCGCATCTGGGGATGGAACATTCGACGCATCTGGCTTATGGAAACAAGTTCCAGTACAACGAACACGGTTATGATTGGCTCCAGCTTCACGAATTCGGCCATGAATGGTGGTCGAATCTGGTAACGGCCCGCGACTGGAAGGACTTCTGGATCCACGAAGGTTTCCAGTCCTTTATGGACACGCTCTATTTAGAGCATCTTGGCAAGAAGGACGCCTATTTTGAATCGATGCGGCAACGGGCATCGCGTACGAGAAACATGCAGCCGGTCGCTCCCCGCGGGGCAAAATTCTCATACGAGGTCTATCTCGCCGGTCCGGATTACGTAAACAGCGACGGCGATATCTACGGCAAGGGCGCCGTGGTCCTGCACACGCTGCGTTATTTGATCGGCGACGACGCGTTCTTCCGCGCACTTCGGCGGATGGCGTACCCGACGCCGGCAATGGAAAAGAGAACGGACGGCAGCCAAACACGCCTGGTCGATACCGAGGATTTCAGGAAGATCGCCGAACAGGAATCCAAAATGGACCTCGGCTGGTTCTTCGAGGTTTATCTCCGCCAGCCGAAGCTTCCGAAACTAAATGTCCGGAACGAGATCGTTTCGGGCGGGAGCGAAACCCCGCAAAAACAGATATTTGAGTGGGAGGTGCCGAACGATCTGCCGTTCCCGATGCCGGTCGAGGTCGAGGTCGATGGCAAGATCCAACGGGTTGAAATGAAGAATGGAAAGGGCTCGATCAGTTTTTACAAAACACCGGTGATCGACCCGAAAGGCTGGATACTCCGTGCAAAGTAAATTATGAAAAGGTATTTGGTTTTATTCTCACTTTTCGTCGTCCTTTCGCTGTCGGCGGCGGGACAAACGCTGGATGAAAAGATCCGCGAGATCGATAGCTACGCTGCGACCGTTGCCGAAACGTGGAAAGGGCCGGGAATGGCGATCGCGATCGTCAAGGACGACCGTGTCGTGTTTGCTAAGGGTTACGGCTCACGAGAACTCGGCAAGGCCGAACCGATCAACCCCGATACGGTGTTCGCGATCGCGTCCAATTCAAAGGCCTTTACGACCGCTGCACTCGCGATCCTAGTCGATGAGAAGAAGCTATCGTGGGACGACAAGGTGTCGAAATACCTTCCGGACTTCAAGCTCTACGATCCCTGGGTGACCAGCGAGTTGACCGTCCGCGACCTTGTGACGCACCGCGTCGGGCTGGACACGTTCAGCGGCGACCTTCTCTGGTACGAGGCCAATTTCACGCCGGACGAGATCCTATCGCGGATCCGCTACCTCAAGCCCGTCTCGAGCTTCCGCACGCGTTACGGCTATCAGAACCTGATGTTCATCGCCGCCGGAAAGGTCATCGAAAAGGCTTCGGGCAAGACCTGGTGCGGCTTTATCACGGAGCGGATCCTGCAGCCGCTCGGGATGAACCGCACATCGTGCAGCATCAAGGACCTGCCCGACAATGCGGCCATGCCGCACAATGAATCGGGCGGTACGCTCCGCGTACTCCACCGCGGGAATGTTGACAGCGGCTATTCGGCCGCGGCCTTGAATTCGTCGGTCAACGACCTTTCAAAGTGGGTCCGGACACAGCTCGGCAAAGGAAAATTCGAAGGCAAGCAGATCTTCAGCGAGGCCGTCGCTTGGCAGATGCACCAGCCCTATCTTGCCCAGCAGGTCAGCGAGCAGGCGTGGCGGGGAAACCCGACCCGGCATTTTTCGGGCGTGGCGATGGGATGGTTCGTCTATGACTATCACGGCCGCAAGGTGATAAATCACAGCGGCGGGCTGGACGGGATGCTTTCTTACACGGTGCTCATCCCGGAGGAGAATACCGGATTCGTAGTGCTTTCTAATTCGGAGTATCCCGCCTTCGCGGTAATGATGAGCAAGATCCGCGATGTTATGGTTAACGCGCCGAAACGCGATTGGAATGCCGAGGCCGTACAGCAGGCAAACGCAAGGAAAACCGCGGCCGCCGAACAGATCAGTAAGGATGATGCCGCCCGGGCTGCCAATAAGAAACCGACGCTTACACTATCGGAATATGCCGGTACGTACAGCGACGACCTCTACGGTGCGATCAACATCGCGGAAGAGTCCGGCCGGCTTGTGATGCGTTTCTCGCGGTCGCCCAATTTCGTGGCGGATCTCGAGCATTGGCACTACGACACATTCCTGATCAAGTGGCGGCCTTCGGTGGCGTATAACTTCCCTCGCGGGTGGGTGACGTTCACGATCGGCCGAGACGGGAAGACCGACGAGATGAAGATAGACCAGCCGAACAATGATTTCTGGTTCTACGAACTTTCGCCAAAACGTGTCAGATAGCCCCGCGATTCTCGACATTTTCGCTTGTGTTATGACAGAATCTTTGTTTGCCCCGAATTTTAGCGAATAGTTGGACCATCAGGAGAACGTTTTTCACACATGTCAGATGAAGCAGTAAAGGCGGCGGAAGAGACCGCGGCC
The DNA here is from genome assembly GCA_016716365.1 of Chloracidobacterium sp. GTDB lineage: Bacteria > Acidobacteriota > Blastocatellia > Pyrinomonadales > Pyrinomonadaceae > OLB17. The sequence goes on from JADJWM010000009.1 coordinate 100,014, forward strand.
GAAGCAGCAAAACCGACGATCACGATCGCCGAAAAAGAATCGCCCGCCGAGGAAAAGGCCGAGGCCGCCCCGGAACCGTCGCCCGACGAGGTGCATTACCAGGCCGTCGAAAAGGACGGAGTCGTAACGGCCATATGGGAAATGCAGGGCCAAAAGCACCTGCGTACCATCGATCCCCGGTCGAACGAAGGCAAGCAGATCCTCGCCCTGTTCGAGACGGCTGCGTAAGAAAGGTTTCGCCGAATATCGACACGAGATTGCACGGAGAGTTATCCGTGCGGTTTCGTGTTTTTGTGTGTCCTTACGCCGGTAGGGGAAACAGATCGAGTATCTCGTGTTGCCGTTTGCCCAGCGGCCTGCCCTCGAAAGCGGCTGCCTGTACGATACCCAGTCCGGCCGACGTGAGGAATATTTCATCCGCCTCCTGTAGGGCGTCGATGCCAGCTTCGACCTCTTCACACTCGAGATTTTCGAGGATATGTTCGCGCGTCGTGCCCGCAAGACATCCGGTTTGCAGGCTCGACGTGAATAGCATTTCGCCATTTAACCAAAACAAATTCGCCATGCATGCCGAAGCGATCTCGCCGCGTTCGTTCAGCCTGATCGCTTCGTCGAAACCACGATCCTTCGCCTCGTCTAAAGACAAGATCGGTTCGAGATAATTGCAGGACTTAATTCCGACGAGCGGCGAGGTCCTATTCACAAGGTGCGGTGAGATCGCGAGGGTTAAATTAATAGGAACCGGCCGAGGTTCGGCGGCCAATATCGAAAGCGAGGTTTTGCCCCCACCACCGCCGGGCCACAAATCGGCCGCCGAGCCGTCAGCGAAGGTCACCCGTGCACGGCCTGACGTCAACCCGCTTCGGTCTATCGCTTCGGCTAATGCTCGATATACACTCGCTTCGTCGTGCTCCGAAACGTCGATCCCGAGCTTCGCGGCATCACGCATTAAACGCCGCCAATGCTTGTCCCAAAGCAGCGGCTCGCCGCCGGCGAATGCGGCCGTCGTAAAAACGCCGGACCCGTACAACATTGCATTTGAATTTGTGTTGAGTGACACCAGGAAAGACCGAGGCCAATTGGGCCATCACATTAATTCGCGATCCGCCGGCTCATCGCGGTTTCGCGATCCGCATACCTTGGGCCCTGCGTTCGCTGATGCGGCCTTTCCTATCGCGGCAGAATTCTGCTACGAGTTCGGCGACCATCTCGCTTTTTTCTTCTGCCGGGACATGGCCGCAGTTCTTCAGGACGACGAAGCGTGAATGGAGGATCGAATCGTGCAGCTTGTAGCCATTGTTTATGCCCACGACCTGATCCTCTTCTCCCCAGATGATCAGCGTCGGCTGGTTGATCAGGTGGGCGTCCTGCTCGATGCGGTTTGCGTCCCAAGCACGCGAGGTCGCCAGCACCGAGTGATGAGCATCGGCCGCCGAAAGGGGGCGACGGACGTTGGCGATCCGCGACTGCGTGATAAGGTGCCGGCTTGAGCGGGACAGGGTCTTTTTCATCCGATGCCGAAGCATCGCCCGCGAATCGACAAGGAACGGCGTTATCACCTCGCCCACACCCGGGATCGAAGCCAGCCGCAGGATCGGGTGCCGAAGCACCTCGTCGTTGATCACGGCGTCGATAAGTACCAGCTTTTCAACATATTCCGGGTAATCCAGGCAGATCGTCGCAGCAACTGCACCACCATAAGAACTGCCAACGAGCGTCGCGCGCCCGATGCCGAGCCGGTTCATGAACCGGGAGACCATCCGGGCCTGCGACTGGATCGAATAGTCGAACCATCGCGGCTTTTCGGAATAACCGAAGCCGACCAGGTCGACGGCGATGACGTGGAAGCCGGCGTCGGCCAGCAGCGGCGCCACCTTATGCCAAACGAAGAGCGACGCCGTGTAGCCGTGTATCAGCACCAGCGTCGGAGCCGTGCGGTCGCCGAACTCCTGAAAATGCAGCCGGGCCCCTTCGACGTTGATAAAATTCGAACGGTCTGAATGAGGAACCAGTTCGTAAACCTCGTCCCAAACCACGGTCCGCGGCCGTGTGAGCATCTTTACGCCCACGCCGACGGCCACGCCTCCTGCAAACGCGATCGCAATATTACTTTTCTTCATCGGGGTAGTTCCGGGCAGCGGTCGGCTAACGCGCCGCCGTGCCCTTAATAGATGATTTTAACCCAAAACTACGACCGGCCGGACGCTATTTTCGTCCGCCGCAAACTCGCCGACCGCGATCAGCGTCTCATCGCCGTCGGTCATTCGAACGAGCGTCCCGTCCGCAAGATCGAGCCCGGCAATGCGAGACGACAAACCGTTCTTTGTCTTTACGGCCCTGTCTTCGCTCAATTCGACCTCCGGCAAATGGCCGAGAGCGTCGTTCATCGAAACGAGCCGCCCGAGGCGATCATCCATCGCCTCAAGCTCGTCCAGTGTCACCGCGTCCTCGATTCTGAACTTCCCCGCTCGGGTCCTGCGAAGTTCGGTGAGATGTGCTCCCAACCCGGCCGCTTTTCCGATGTCCTCTGCCAGGGTGCGGATGTAGGTCCCCGCTGAACACGCGACCCGAACGCGGATCGCGGACCGCGGACTATGGTCATCGTTGATCAGCTCGATTTTGCGGATCGATACCGGCACCGCCTTCCGCTCGACCTCCTCGCCGGCCCGGGCGAGTTCGTAAAGCTTCCGGCCGTCCACCTTCTTTGCCGAATACATCGGCGGCACCTGCATCGAGTCTCCCCTAAACTGCGCGAAGATCTCGTTCCAGTCGATCTCGGAGACTTTCCTTTCTAACTCCTCAGTCTGCAGTCCGCATCCCGCGATCACCTGTCCCGTCAGGTCGCCCGTTTCGGTCTCTGAGCCGAACTGGACCCTTGCCTCGTACTCTTTTTCGTCCTTGTCAAGAAATCGTGCAAGCCGCGTAGCCCGGCCAATCAGGATGACCATCACGCCGGTGGCAAACGGGTCCAGCGTCCCGGTGTGGCCGACCCTTTTTATCCGCAGGATCCGCCGCACGCGGTTCACCACATCGTGTGAGGTAATGCCCTCAGGCTTGTCGATTACGAGAATGCCGTCCATTGCCTTACTATCTTACCGATTGGGCAATGTGGCGGAAAAGGCACGATACGAATGATGAACGGGAACGGATCGTCGCCGATCCTGTGAAAGCTAGGGACCGGACGATGAACCGTGCGGTCAAACTCCTCGCGGCCAAACCGCGCTCGGTCGGCGAACTGCGGGCCCGCCTGCTTGAAAAGCTTTGGACCGATGCGGCCATCGTCGATGCCGTGATCGAGAAACTAAAGGAATACGGCTACCTCGACGACCAGAAATTTGCCGGCGACCTCGCCCTTTCGAAATTGCGGCGAAAACCACAAGGGAGGCGGCGGCTCAAACAGGCCCTTTCAAATAAGGGGTTGGGATCCGACGATATTCAAGACGCTGTTGACGCCGCCTTTGAGAAAATGCCCGAATCGGACTTGATCGAGGCGGCGATCGACAAACGCATCGCTGTAAAAGGCCGCCCCGAAAGCCGCGAGGAAATGCGGCGTTTCCTCGACCATCTCCTTCGCCTCGGTTTTGACTACGAGCATATTCGGGCCCGAATGGACCATATCAGAAAAGGTGATCGCGAATCGATATGAACTTCAGTTACGACGGCAGGACCTTCAGGCCAGTTGAGAATTCAGCTTCAGGCAACGTCAGCGGCGGGACCACTTTCTATTATCATCAATCCGGCGACATCGTTTGGGCGGAATATGGCGGCGGCGGGGTAAGGTTTGGCCAACTGATCGGCATTTGCGATACCGAGGGACGATTGCAGGCCCGGTATCAGCACGTCAACGACAATGGCGAGCTGTTAACAGGGATATGCAGGTCGGCCCCCGAACTTCTGCCCGACGGCAGGATGCGGGTCCGTGAAAGCTGGCGGTGGACTTCCGGCGACCATTCTTCCGGCGAATCGGTCATCGAAGAGTTTAGGGCGGATCAAGCGCGGCCTTGAGCTTTTCGGACAGATCCAGCATAGCCTCTTCGGCCGCCCTGAAATCCGACGACGCCTTCGTCAGCGTCTTCTTATCCTCGATCACCCTGATCGCGGTCCCGCCGGCGTAATAGACCCGAGTTTCAATGACCTTAACTACCTTTGGCGGCGGATCGGCAGCTACGTGGGTGTCGTATCTCTCTAGCCGCTGGAAGGCAAATATCAGCTCCTCGCCGGAATAGAAAAGCTCCGCAGTGGCGCGAAAAGTTTCCCCGTACATCTTTCCGACGATCTTCTTGAGGCCTTTCCCGGAAAGGAAGTAGGTAGCGGCGGTGCCCTCAAGCGAGATGCCTTCGACTGACCGCTCGACCTTTCGGTATGATCGGGCGTTTCGGTTGATCAGATTCACCTCGGCCCGGATCGCGGCGATGCTCCCGTCGGCCTGGGCGAAGCTGCCCGGCGCAACGAATGCCGACATCATCAGCGCGCATAGGGTCAGGATTCTCATATCTACTGCTCCCGCATTATTGCCGGTCCAGATCGATCCGGTAAACTATGCGATCGCCGAGGCCCGTAAGCTTTGTAACGCCTGCCGTGGCATCCGGTTCGACCTCGAGCCGTGCGTTCCGGTTCCTTTCGAGGAAATGCCTGAGGCGGCGAGCGGGTTCGCCCACTATCGCCGCTTCAGGATCGTCAACGCCTGCGATCTGTTCCGGCTCCGGCTTTTCGGCTGAGGTCCAGACTATCCAAACCGCGTTCACCGCCCCGGCTGTAGGATCGATGAGCGGCCGAACGCGGACCGAAGCAGGGCCGTCGCTTCCGCCCGTTTCCCTGTCGGTTGATTCATAAACGGAGAGCCGCCGGTAACTAATCTGGCCGTCAGCATCCGAGACCTCAGCGATCACCTTCAGGCTTCCGGGCCTTTCGGCATCGATTCCCAGTTCCGAGGTGCCCAGGACGAACGAGGCCGCCCCTTCAGCCTCGGTCGCAAAAGTTCCGGCCTGTTTCGATGCGAACCAGAACCGGACGAGCTTAGGATCCCGGAGCTCGGGCTCGCGTGTCAGGACGGCTGCCGGCGGCCCGCCGACGTTTTCCTCGGAGGAGAAAAAGATCTGCCCGACCGGAATAGACAGGGCCCCTGCGAGCAGCAGGATGATCAGTGAAAGAGCCACCGACCGGTCCGACAGATGGGTCCGATGCCGGGAGCCGGACTTTGTAAGATTCGATAGCGTCGGCATCGGCGCCGATAGATCATCGTATTCTACGGAAGGCACGTCGGCTTCTAGCTCGGGCTTCGCCGGAGCGGCCGTATATTGCGGTGTGTAGATCGTTACCGGGAACGGGCTTCGCGAAACGAGTGAATCCGCAAGCATGTTTCCCCATTCCCCGATATCCTGCGGCCGCCATGCCGGTTCGAACTGAAGAGCCGCCGCAATAAGATTGTCGGTTTCTCTCGAGATGTCCGTCCTCTCGTCCGACGGGAAGCTGCGTAGCCCCTTTGACATCAGTGAAAGAAGTTCGCCCCTATCATGATCGCGGAAAGGCAGCCTGCCGATCATCAAACGATGGGCCAAAACCGCCAGCGAGAATACATCGGAGGCCGGTGCCCGGTATCCGAGTTTAGTGTGAAGCTCAGGAGCGGCGTACAAGATCGCCTCGTCATCGGCGGGAAGGCGGCTGAGGCCTTCGCCTCGGGAATCGATCGGCCACGCGCACCCGAAATTAGTTAGCCGGACCTCGGGTTCATATTCGGCCTCGCCGATCAAAAGGACATTTCCCGGCCGTACGTCGCAATGGAGCAGGCCGTTTGCATGGACAAAGGCTAAGGCTTCGGAAAGCGACCTGACGATCCCGGCGATCCGGCCGAGCTCGAGCCGCTTTGGCCCGTCGATCAGGCGATCAAGCGTTGTCCCGTCGCAATTCTCCGTGACCGAAAATGGGCTGCCGTCGAACAAATGCCCGGCCTCCAGGACCGGTTCTATGTTCGGATGCTGTTCCTTGGCCAGGATGCGGCAGACGTCCTGCAGGGACGGCCCGGGATCGATCTTGTTCTCGTCCTCCCACAGGAACGTGCGAAGTACCACCTTCCGGCAAAAGTCCTTGAGGTCCTTTACCAAATATGCCCTGACGAACCCGGCGTAGACGGGGTCCGATACGTCCTTCATGACGAGAAAGCGCTCGAACAATACCCGGCCGAGCGGCCCGACATCGCCGACACCCGAATAATGGCCCGGCTTCGGGCCTAATTCTTCGCCACTTGTCTTAGGCATCTAAAAAGGAAAACGCAACTGGGTGAACAAAACGCTCCCGGGAGCGGGGTTTCGACACGGCCGTCCCCGGATCCTTTCGGCATTGCTCTAAAGTATCATGCGATTCTACTATTTTGGCAATGTTTTTGGCGCGTGAGCGTCCAAAAAAGCGGTCTCCGCGATCCGGGCACTTTCGCCGCCGGTAACCCACTCAGGCGGCCATCAGTACCCATCGAACGGGCGTGTCCGCAGAGGCTTCCGCCCGGGCGGCCTGTTTGACCACCCCCTTTTTTTTCAGCACAATAACTTTTGCGGCCGTTAACAAATGAAGTGAAAAGCGGCCCGCGGAAGCGAAAATGACAGGCGACGAAGTAAGAAGCACATTTTTGGAGTATTTTGAGCGTAACGGGCACAAGATCGTGCATTCTTCGCCGCTTTTGCCGGCGAACGACCCGACTCTGCTGTTTACCAACGCCGGGATGAACCAGTTCAAGGACGTTTTTCTCGGCAACGAAAAGCGTGACTACAAACGCGCCGCAACCTCGCAAAAGTGCATCCGCGCCGGTGGCAAGCACAACGACCTGGACGAGGTGGGCAAGACCGCACGGCACCACACTTTCTTCGAGATGCTCGGGAATTTCTCGTTCGGCGATTATTTCAAGGAAGACGCGGTCAAATACGCGTGGGACCTTCTGGTCAATGTTTACAAGCTCGATCCGGAGCGGCTTTGGTTCTCGGTTTTCGAGGGCGATGACGAGGTCGGGCCCGACGACGAGGCCCGCGAGCTATGGATAAAGGCCTGCGGCCGGCCGGAACGCGTGCTCGGTTTTGACCGCAAGGACAACTTCTGGCAGATGGGCGACACCGGCCCGTGCGGGCCCTGCTCGGAGATCCATTACTACATGGGTGAGGATCCGGCCGACCCTGAAAAGAATTCAGCCCATTGGGTGAACGGCCCCGGCGACACTACGATGGAGATCTGGAACCTCGTCTTTATGCAGTACAACCGGACCCAGGAAGCCGACGGATCCTTCAAGCTGACGCCGCTGCCCGCTCCGTCGGTCGATACCGGCATGGGTTTGGAACGCATGACCGCCGTGATGCAGCACGTCAAAACGAATTACAACACGGACCTGATAAAGCCGCTGGTTGAGTTTGCTGCATCGCTGTCGGAACCACCTGCAGTAGCGGGTGGTTGAAGGTCGGAGACGAGTTGCATTGGTAAACACAGCGGTTTAACCAGCGGCTATTTCTGCTTAGGCCGACTTGTATGCACAAGATCCTCCTTATCGAGAATCAACCGCTAACGCGAATCGGCATTCGATCTGTCATTGACGGCGAACCTGACATCGAGCTCGTCGGTGAGACTGACAACGCCTCGGACGGTTTCGCGAAGTTTCGCGAGCTTCGGCCCGACGTCACCATCCTAGGCCTTCGCCTCCCCGGCTCATGTGCTATCGATGACCTCGACGCTTACTTCGCAGAAAACTCCAAAACAAAGATCATCGTCCTTGCCGAGCATGCCGGCGATGCCGAGATAACCAAGGCCCTGAAAAAAGGTGCGATGGGTTATATCTGCAAGGATGTGACGCCCGAAGACCTGGTCAAGGCCACCCGGACCGTCGCGGCCGGCCGGAAGTTCATCCCGAACGAGATCGCACAGATCCTAAGCGAGAACCTCGGTAAAGAAGAATTGACGCCGACCGAGTCCAACGTGCTGCGAATGATCGTCGGCGGGATGTCGAATAAAGAGATCGCGTTTGCATTGGAAGTTTCGGCGAACACCGTTAAAACCCACGTCCAGAATATCTTCGGCAAGATCGGCGTCTCCGACCGAACTTCCGCCGCGACGACCGCGATCAGGCGGGGCCTGGTGCGGGTCGATCTTTAGTCAGAACCGGGAGCGGTAGCGACCGTTGTTTTTTCAGTTCTGAACCCGTTAGCCTATGTCCAATTGGATCAGCCACGGACTATTCAAATCTTTATGAACGAGATCAAAAACGCGCTCACCGAATACGCCGAATCCTTCACCTCCGGGGAAAGCGAGGTCCTTAAAGAACTTCGCGAACACTGTTACGCGCACTATGAAGATTCCGCGATGCTTTCGGGCTATTATCAGGGCCGGCTGCTCGCGATGTTTTCGCGGATGATCCGCCCGAACTACGTGCAGGAGATCGGCACCTACCTTGGTTATTCGGCTATTTGCCTCACCGAAGGCCTCGCCCCCGGCGGAATCGTCTATTCTATCGACACGAACGAAGAGACCAACGCCGTCGCCCAATCATTTATCGATAAGGCCGGCCTGAGCGATAAGATCTACCTTCGGCTGGGCGACGCGATTTTCATCCTTCCGCACCTGTCCGGCCCCTTCGATCTGGTCTTCATCGACGCCGACAAGCCTAATTATTCGAATTACTACAATCTCATCTTCGATAAGGTCCGCCCCGGTGGCTTCATCATCGCCGACAACGTCCTGTGGAGCGGGAAGGTCCTTGACCCCGGCGACGACGAGAACGCAAAAGCCCTCGCCGAATTCAGCCAAATGGTCCTCGCCGACGACCGAGTGTCGAATGTCCTGCTGCCGGTGAGGGACGGGTTGATGGTGGTTTGTAAGAACTGACGTGCAGCCCCCGGCGCAGTCTCACCCAGAAGTATTAGTTCCCGCCCACCGCAATTGATGATTACATTCCGTCCGTAAGTCGTTACACTTCTTCTATTAACTCTGCGGCTTCGCGTCTTTGCGGGAAACTTCCTCTCTTGCAGAGCCGCAAAGACGCAGAGGAAACCAAGGAGGAATGTAAGATGACAGCACAGTCTCAGAAGGCAAAACAGATCAAAAAGGTCGAGAGGATCGTAGCGCCGCCGCCGAGGCATTGGGTGGGCGACGGTTTTAACGTTCACGGATTTTTCCCGCACGGGCCGCTGACCGGTGAGCGAATGAGCCCGTTCTTCCTGCTCGATTACAACGCCCTGACAAATTTTCCGCCGCGCGAAGAGCCGTTCGGCGTCGGGGCACACCCGCATCGCGGGTTCGAGACGGTAACGATCGCTTACAAGGGCAAGGTCGAACACCACGACAGCCGCGGCGGAGGCGGGATAATCGGCGAAGGCGACGTCCAGTGGATGACCGCGGGCAGCGGGCTACTGCACAAGGAGTTTCACGAGCAGGAATCGAACCGGCAGGGCGGGCCCTTCCAGATGGTGCAGCTTTGGGTCAACCTGCCCGCGAAGGACAAAATGACCGAGCCGAAATATCAGGCGATCACGAATGCAGAAATGGGCCGTGTGAAACTTCCCCTGGGCGGCGAGGTCGAGGTGATCGCCGGCGAGTTCGAAGGCACTAAAGGCCCGGCGACGACGTTCACGCCGGTCCATCTTTACAATCTGAAGATGAAGCAGGGCGAAACGGTCGAGCTCGCGTATCCCGACGGCTACACTACGGCGTTGCTCGCCGTCGAAGGATCGGCTTTGCTGAACGGTGAAGAAAAACTGCCGCTCAAGCATCTCGCACTGTTCGAACGGAATGGCGAAACTCTCCGTGTCGCCGCCCTTGAAGACGGCGTGTTCCTGCTGATGAGCGGCGAGCCGCTGAACGAGCCCATCGCACAATACGGCCCGTTCCTGATGAACACAAAAGCCGAGATCGCTCAGGCGATCGACGACTTTCAGCAGGGGAAATTCGGCTACCTCGACTGATCCCCCATCTGCCGGGCCGCGCAAACATCAGATTTGCGCGCGGCCCGGCAGTATGTTAAATTTCGCTCAATTCACAAAACATTTTGGCCGCACTGCCTATGAGGGCTGTTCGATCACTGAACGCAAGTCCTGGTAGAGCAAATCTGTCTCATTTTTGGAGGGAAAACTATGCCGTTGGACATCATGACGACCAGGGACTGGAAAACCGCAACGAGCCATTGGAGCCAGGCCCGGTCGAAAGGGCATGATAATCTTCGCGCGATCGACACGGCTCTCGACAATTACCATAACGTCCCGAAACACAACATCGAAGAAAGGATCAGGAAGCTGAACGCACTTATCCTCGTCGCTGAAAATTACGCTAAAAACAAAGACACTTCCGGAAAACTCCAGTTCCTTGCGAACCGGAGAACTCAAAAGGTAGATGCGGCCGAGGCTTTGGCAAAAATGGCCGAAGCCAAAGTGGATTATTTTGCCCGGGTACTCGGTGCCGAAAGGAATCTTCCGGCAATGTTCGGCGTCGGCGCGAAAACGCCGATGCAGGCCGCCAACACTACCAAAGACAAGTTCCTCGCACTTGCAAAACAGTTGAAAGGGCTGCAGCAATACATCGGCCCTTTCGGATCCGGCCGGCAATTGCACGAGGATTACTGGACCGAGGCGATCGATCCCCTTCACCGCAACTGGCACCACCCTTTGAACAGCCCCGTCTTTCAAAAGTGGGTCGAATTAAGACATGAAAAAAAGTCGACCGACTTGTCGTTCTATCGGTGGTTTGAAACATTGAGTGATGACGAACTGATGATCCTTACGAAGGGCAACCAGTTATTGGCAACATCTTATCAATCCGAAGCGGGCCGCGAAGAGTTTCGGGTCTTTGTGGACGGCAACAAATTGAAAAAGCTGACCAGCCCCGACGTTCTATCCGATTTTAACACCTCAGGCTATAGGACAAATTTTGCCGGAAAGGGCTGGTGCATCTTTGTGATGTCGCCGGAGGGCTCCCTTTATTGCAACAATCATGACGACGTATCGGGGTGGTTTCATGCTGCATTTCTGGGCGGTAAACCCGTGCTGGCGGCCGGCGAACTCTTTGTCAAGAATGGAGTTCTGCACGCAATGACCCCAAAGAGCGGACATTACAAGCCGCGGCAGGATGACCTGATCAACGGCCTGAAAGAACTGAGGAAACAGGGTCTGAGCCTTGCCGAAACGCAGTTAATGTCTTTCAAGCTTGATGCTCACGGCAAAGGAATAATGACGAAAGGTGCCGGCGTCCTGACCCAATGGTTCGATGCCGAGGAATATATCGTTTCGGCCGGTGCCAGGGGCCTGCTTCGTGAGGAAGGAATTAGCAAGGAATATAGGTTCGTCTTCAGCCCGGTCACCAATAAACCGCAGATGGTCCAGGGTGACGAATGGCTTGATAAGAACAAGTTCAAAGGCTGGGTGTTTCCTTAGACTATCCATTTCTCAAATTATAGCCGGGACTTTTCTGTTTTTGCCGGCCGATCAGGCCCGCAATTTGGAACCGCCCCGGCTTTGCTGCCGATCATCGAACAGCTCATCTTGGCAGGCTTGCCATCACCTTTCCGATAAATTCGTTGATCTTTCCGTTTTCGATCCACCGGGCCACGATGACAAGGTCATTCTCAGGATCGATGTAGATGATGTTCGTTCCGTTGCCGACGTGCACAAAGGCCGAGGCGGGCGCATTCGAGTACATCTTCTGCTCGGTATTCAGGAACCAGTTCATAAAGCCGTAGGTCGGCTGGACCGGCGTGGGGGTCCTGGCCTGGCGGATGAATTCGGCCGAAAGAAGCTGCTTGTTCCCCCACTTCCCGTTCCGGCTCGTTAGCAGGCCGAATCGTGCCATGTCGTAGGCGTTGATGAACATCCCGCCGCCCCAGTGGCCGCCGCCGCTTACCGACTGGATGATGCGGCCGTCGATCACGACGAACGAATTCTCGTAGCCCAGCCACCGCCATGTGTTCGACGCACCGATCTCGTCCATCACGTATTCACGAAGGACCTCTGGCAGCGGCCGCCGCCAGACGTTCAGCGCGGCCAGAGCAAGCACGTTTACGCGAACATCGTTGTATTCGTAGGCCGAGCCGGGTTCCTTACGCGCACGGGTCGTCCAGGTCGAGGCGTCGCGGTCCGGCCGGTCCGCCCATTCGGGTTTGCCCCAAAGCGTGCCTTCCCAATCGCTCGTCTGGCGAAGCAGGTGTTCCCACGTGATCTTGCGGTTGTGTTCGGTCCCGAAGAGGTCGATGAACGGCGAGGTGCCGAAGCGCTCCGCTTCGTCGAATTTTTGTCCCGGTTTGTAGACCGCGATCGGGGCCGCGTAATCGCCCGCTTTGTCCTGCAGGCTGCGGATCATTTTGCGGTCGAACGCCAGTCCGACGGTTGTCGACAGGAAGCTTTTTGTCACGCTGAACGTCATATCAACGCGGCCTGGTTCACCCCACTCAGCGACGATGTAGCCGCCGCGGATGATCAAACCCGTCGCCGGTCCGCGCGTCTTAAACTGACCGATCGGCTCGCCGAAAGGCTCCCGGCCAAACGATTGGTGATGCGCGGCCTCGAGGTCCCGCGGTGCCCGGTTCTCGCTAGCGACGGCAAAATCGACGGCTTCCTTCAATTTGACCGGATCGAGGTTCGCCTGCTGTGCGGTCCTCTTTTCCCAATTGCCAGGCGACGGGACGTAATTACTTTGTGCGTACGTGTGGTGAGCTGCGACTGCCAGCAGAAAAACGAAGTACTTAAAGTTTAACTTAAACATAACGTAAGGATCGACCGGCAAACCTTGCCGGGCGCGGCTAAGATCTGGCCGCACGAATAATATCTGCGAATACGCCGGCGGCGGTCACGTCCGCACCCGCACCCGCACCCTTAACTACGAGCGGCTGTTCCGAATATCGGTTCGTGTAGAATAGCACGGCATTGTCCTTGCCCGACAGATTGGCAAAGTCGTGTTCGGGGCCAATGGATTGAAGCCCCACCGAGGCTTTGCCGTTTACCAACGACGCGATGTATTTGAGCTTCTTCCCGATCGCGGCAGCCTTGTCCAACTCCTCGCGGAAATGTGCCTCATTCTTCGCCATTTCGGCATAAAAGTCTTCGACCGAACCTTCGAAACACGAAGCGGGCAGGAAAGGAATGTTCTCGACATCCGTCATTTCAAGCCGATGTCCGGCTTCGCGGGCCAGTATCAGGATCTTTCGTGCTACGTCGGTCCCGCTCAGGTCGAGCCGCGGGTCCGGCTCGGTATAGCCTTCATCCTGTGCCTGCCTCACCACTTCGGCAAACGGCCGCGAACCGTCGTAATTGTTAAATACGAAATTCAGCGTGCCGCTCAGGACGGCCTCGATCCGGTTGATGCGGTCGCCGCTCCGCATTAGGTCGTTAAGCGTGTTTATCACCGGAAGACCGGCACCTACATTCGTCTCGAACAGGAAATTAGCGTTGTATTCCCGGGCCAGCATCTTCAACGCGGCATAGTTTTCGTAACCTGACGAGGCTGCGATCTTGTTGCACGCGATCACCGAAACACTTTTTTCCAGCAGAGGCCGATACATCTCTACAATGCCCGCGTCGGCCGTCACGTCCGCAAAAACAGAGTTGCGGAGGTTTTGTTGGATGATGACCTCGGCCGTTTTCGCGGAAGGGACCGCGTCGCCGCCGTCACCGGACAGCCGCGATCTCCAGTCGTTCAGATCGATGCCTTCCTCATCAAATACGAGGCGCTTGCTGTTCGCCAGGCCGACCACGCGGACGTTCAAACGCAGATCGTCGAGCAAATATTCGTGCTGCTGCCTTAGCTGCTCAAGCAGACGGCTCCCAACGGTCCCGACGCCGACGATAAAGAGATTTATCTGCTTCCGTCCGTCGGAGAAAAACTCCTCGTGCAGAGTGTTCACGGCCTTCCGAACGTCTTTCGAACTGATCACGGCCGAGATGTTCCTCTCTGACGAACCTTGCGCGATCGCGTGAATGTTGATGCCGTTGTGCCCAAGGGTTGAGAACATCTTCCCGCTGACGCCCGTGTGCTCCTTCATCCGATCACCGACCAAGGCAAGGATCGAGAAACCGCTTTCAACCTTAAGCGGCTCGATCTTTCCGGCGCCGATCTCATACTCGAACTCGCGATCGACGACGCGTTTCGCCAGCTCGCTGTGTTTTTCTTCGATGGCAACGCAGATGGAATGTTCCGAGGAGCTTTGGGTGATGAGGATCACGTTGATCTCGGCACGGGAAAGAGCATCGAAGAGTCGTTTCGAGAAACCCGGGATTCCGACCATCCCGCTGCCCTCTAGGCTAAGCACGCAAATATTGTCGATGCTGGTGATTCCGCGGATCATTTCGCCGTCCGCGGCCGTGGCCGCTTCTATCAGGGTACCTTCGTCATCCGGAGCAAATGTATTCTTGATCCTGACCGGTATTTCCTTCGCCATCACGGGTTGGATCGTCGGCGGGTAGATTACCTTGGCTCCAAAGTGCGAAAGCTCCATCGCCTCGCGATAGTTGATCCGAGGGATTTGCCTGACGCTGCGTACGAAACGCGGGTCCGCGGTCATCATTCCGCTGACATCGGTCCAGATCTCAAGGATGTCCGCGTCGAGGGCCGCCGCGAAGATAGCGGCCGTGTAATCCGATCCGCCGCGTCCGAGGGTTGTCGTATAGCCCTCGCCGTCTGATGCCACAAAGCCCGGAACGATATGCAGCCTGGTTCTAGAGGCTGCTATCTTCTCTTTGATCAGCCTGCTGGATTCAGTAAGGTCCACCGCTGCAAAGCCGTGATGCGAATCCGTCTTGATCAAAAGCCGGCTGTCATGCCATTCGTTGTCGATTCCGTCGGCGGCCAATTTGGCGGAGACGATCTTCGATGAAGCTATTTCGCCGAAGCTCAGGATTCGGTCAAGTGTTTTCGGCGTGAGTTCACGGACACGCCTTATACCTTCGGTGATGCTTCCAAGTTCCTGAACTATCGAATCGACATATTCGGCAATGTCCGTTTCGTCCCCGTCAGTGAAGAGCGATTCGATCGCAGCCTGATGCCGGTCCCGGATCTCGTCAAGCCGAGCAATGAAGCCGTCGTCGCCTCGTTCCGCCGCTCGGCCGGTCTCTATAAGGTCGTCGGTGGTGCCCTGCATGGCGGACAGCACGACAACGCACGGGCCTTCCTCGGCGGCCCGCCGGATTATTTCAACGACATTCTCAATGTTTGAGGCGTTCGCTACCGACGATCCGCCAAACTTCATTACCTTCATCTTGCTTTTTCGAGGATGATCTCGCGGACGACGCTGTAGTCAGGATCGATCTCCGTTACCGACTTCTGCCTATCGTAGAATTCGGCAACACTTGCGGGCACCTCCAACTCGGTACCAAGTATGCCCGCTACCGAATCAAATTTTACCGGATGCGCGGTTTCGAGGATAATGCCCTTTTCGTCCGGATGCCGATCCAAATGGTCCTCCAACGCCGCGAACGCCACAGCTCCGTGGGGATCTAGGACATAGCCGTAATTACGATGTACTTCCCGGATCGTCTCTGCCGTTCTCTCGTCCGAAATGCTGACGGCCGACATTTTGCTCTTTAGTTGAGCGTTATCGCGGCCGAACATTTCGAGTATCCGCACGAAATTGCTTGGATCACCGACGTCCATCGCGTTCGAAAGCGTCGAAACCGAGGGCCTTGGTCTGTAGTTGCCCGTCCCGAGGAATTCAGGCACGACATCGTTCGCGTTGCACGCCGCGATGAAATGGTCGATGGGCAGACCGGAAATGGTTGCGAGAACACCAGAGGCGAGGTTTCCGAAGTTCCCGCTCGGCACCGAGACGACGGGAGGTTTACCCTCCCACTGTTTAAGCGCGAAGAAATAATAGAACTGCTGCGGAAGCCAGCGCGCCACGTTGATCGAATTCGCCGACGTTAGAAACGCACGCTCCGCCAGGCTCGCGTCGGTGAGAGCCTGCTTGGCGATGGCCTGGCAATCGTCGAAAGACCCTCGTAATTCCAATGTAGTTACATTCCCGCCGAGCGTCGTGAGCTGAAGCTCTTGCACCCTGCTGACGCGGCCCTTCGGATATAGGATGACGACCTCGACCCCGTCAACGTTGTGAAAACCATGGGCCACCGCCCCGCCAGTGTCGCCCGATGTCGCGACGATCACGATCGTCTTACGCCCGCGTTCGGCGGAGAAATACTGAAGACACCGGCTCATGAACCGCGCCCCAACGTCTTTGAACGCAAGGGTCGGGCCGTGAAAAAGCTCCAAGGCGTAAATACGATCGGAAATTTGAACCAAAGGGAACTGGAAATTCACTGTTTCGGCACATATTTCCTGAAGCCGTTCATCGGGCATGCACCCACCAACGTATGGGCGAATCACGTCGAATGCGATGTCGGCGTCCGTCCCGTCGTGCATTCTCTCGACAAAATCGGCCGACAAGCGCGGGATCGAAGCTGGAAAATACAGCCCCCGGTCGTCCGGCTGGCCGCGCAGCACGGCTTCGCGGAAGCCCACCTCGGGCGAACGGCGGTTTGTGCTAAAGTATTGCATCAATTAACGAACAGAACACGGAGCAGCTAGGTCCGTGTTCGTGGCCCGCGGCCGGGCGTACGACCGTAATGATATTACGGTTGTCCCGGATTATCGAAGCTTATGGAGGAAATTCGCGTTAAGGCTCCGGCTACGGTCGCAAATGTCGTCTGCGGCTTTGACTGCCTCGGGTTTGCTCTCAATGAACCGTTTGACGAAATGCTCGTCCGCAAGATCGACGAGCCGGGTGTCCGTATAAAACATCGCGACACGTTCGGCCTGCCCGAAGAACCCGAGCGAAACGTTGCGGGCCTGGCGGCCCTAGCCATCCTCGACGCCGCTCGTGCGGACTTCGGCGTCGAGATCGAAATAACTAAACACATAAAACCCGGCAGCGGCATAGGGTCAAGCTCCGCAAGTGCGTGCGGTGCGGTCGTCGCGATCAACCATCTGCTCGGTGAACGATTCTCAAAGCTCGAATTGGTCGGCTTCGCGATGGAAGGCGAGGCATTTGCCTCCGGAGCACGCCACGCCGATA
Organism: Chloracidobacterium sp.; assembly: GCA_016716365.1. Lineage (GTDB taxonomy): Bacteria > Acidobacteriota > Blastocatellia > Pyrinomonadales > Pyrinomonadaceae > OLB17. The sequence goes on from JADJWM010000009.1 coordinate 117,025, forward strand.
ATCTCGCACCATGCCTTTTCGGCGGCTTCACGCTGGTCCGGACGACCGATCCGCTGGATATTGTGGAACTAAGCTTTCCGAAGCTTTGGGCCACGGTCATCCACCCGCAGATCGAGATCAGGACTTCGGAGGCGCGTGCTCTTCTGCCTCAAGAGGTACCCCTGAGGGCAGCCATCGTCCAGTGGGCAAACGTCGGAGCTCTTGTCGCCGGCCTTGCGAAAGCAGATCTCGGCCTTATCGGACGTTCACTGGAAGACGCGATCGTTGAGCCGGTTCGAAAGCCCCTGATACCGAATTTTGACGAAGTGAAGGCCGCTTGCCTCGATGCGGGCGCGCTCGGCGGCGGCATCTCGGGTTCAGGGCCGTCGCTTTTCATGCTCAGCGCTTCGATGGAAACGGCCGTTTCTGTTGAAAAAGCGATGTGCACCGCATTCCAAAAGACGGGTATCTTATTCAGCACTTATGTGTCCGAGATTGCCCGCGAGGGCATTCGTGTTGCGGCGAGCCGCGAATAGCGCTCTCACGCGAACGCCCAAAACTGCTAAAATACTCGTCAAGGATGTTGACCAAAGAGTTAGAAGAGACACTTAGCTTTGCCGTTGATCAGGCGGTAAGGCACAAGCACGAATTTGTGACGCTCGAGCACTTGCTCTACGCACTGCTTGAGGACAGTTCCGCGAGGGACATTTTGTTTAACTGCGGGGCTCGACTCGAAGAGTTGGGGGCGTCGCTTGAAGATTATTTCGCCGACGTGCTTGAAAAGATGCCCGAGACCGCAAAGCATATGCCTGAGCTGACCTCGACCTTTCAATCTACGATCCAATATGCAGTGCTTCAGGCCGAGGGCAGCGGCCAGCCGGCGGTCAATGGCGGCAACATCCTGGCCGCACTTTACCAGGCCGAGCAGTCATACGCCGTTTACCTTTTGCTTCAGCAGGGTGTCACAAGGCTCGACATCCTAAACTACATTTCGCACGGGATCTCAAAGATCGACCTCCCGGACTTCGACAGCCCGATGCCCGGCGAATTCGATGATATGGAGTTCGGCGGAATGGGCGGCCAGGACCGCAAGAAGCCGCTTGAGAGTTTTACCGTTGAACTGGTCGAGCGTGCCGCCAACGGAGAGATCGATCCGATCGTAGGGCGAACCGCCGAGATCGAACGGACCATCCAGGTGCTTTGCCGACGGAAGAAAAATAATCCGCTTTACGTGGGCGAGCCCGGCGTCGGCAAAACTGCCTTGGCCGAGGGGCTTGCGCTAAAGATCAGCGAAGGCGACGTGCCCGAGGTGCTGCAGGGAGCAAAGGTCTTTGCCCTCGACATGGGAGCCGTACTCGCCGGGACGCGTTATCGCGGCGATTTCGAGCAGCGGTTCAAAGCCATCATCAACGATTTGAAAAAAGAGCCGAACGCCATACTTTTCATCGACGAGATCCATACGATCGTCGGAGCCGGCTCGGTCTCGGGCGGCTCGATGGACGCTTCGAATATCCTAAAACCGGCGTTGGCGGCGGGCGAGCTGCGTTGTATCGGCTCGACCACGCACTCCGAATACAAAGCGGCGTTCGATCGCGACCGTGCCCTTGCGCGTCGATTCCAAAAGATCGATATCGGCGAGCCGACGGTCGATGAGACGTATCAGATCTTAAAAGGTTTGCGGAAGTTCTATGAGGAGCATCACGGTGTTCGTTATACCGACGACTCGCTCAGGACGGCTTCGGAGTTGGCCGGCAAATACATCAACGACCGATTCCTGCCGGACAAGGCGATCGACGTGATCGACGAGGTTGGTGCATCGGTCAAGCTGATGCCTGCGAGCAAGCGGCCCAAGCGCGTGTCGGTGCAGATGGTCGAAAATACCATAGCACGCATGGCAAAGATCCCGCCGAAGACGGTCGTGGCCGACGAAAAGGCCCGGCTGAAGACGCTGCGCGACGATATCAAGAAGGTCATTTATGGTCAGGACGATGCGATCGACTCGATCGTCGATGCGATCCAGATCTCGCGTGCCGGTTTGGGGCATCAGACAAAACCGGTCGGCTCGTTTCTTTTCTCCGGCCCGACCGGCGTCGGCAAGACCGAAGTTTCCAAACAGCTCGCCGAGATCCTCGGCGTCGAGTTCATCCGCTTTGACATGAGCGAATACGCCGAGCCCCACACCGTCTCGCGTTTGATCGGCGCGCCTCCCGGATACGTAGGCTTCGATCAGGGAGGCCTGCTGACCGAGGCGATTATGCGCACGCCGCACGCCGTGCTCGTGCTGGACGAGATCGAAAAGGCCCATCCGAACTTGTTCAACCTGCTGCTGCAGGTGATGGACTCGGCCACGCTGACCGACAATAACGGCAAAAAGGCCGATTTCCGCAACGTCATCCTGATCATGACCACCAACGCCGGTGCCCGTGAGCTTTCATCGGGCGGCGTCGGCTTCCGCAACGATGCGAGCACAAAGGGCAACGCAAAGGGCGTCATCGAACGAACCTTCACGCCCGAATTCCGCAACCGCCTCGACGCCTGGGTCGCCTTCAAGCCGCTCGACATCGATCACATCAAACTGATAGTCGACAAGTTCATCAAGGAACTCAACGGCCAGCTAGCCGAAAAACGCGTCCTCGTGAAACTGACCGAAGAAGCCCGCGAATGGCTGGCCAAGAACGGCTTCGACGCCCGCTACGGTGCGCGTCCCATGTCGCGCCTCATCCACGACAAGATCAAACTGCCCCTTGCGAATGAGATCTTGTTCGGAAAGTTGGCAAATGGAGGAAGCGTGTTGGTTGATGTTGTGGAGAAGAGCCTTGCTCTGAATTTCACCAAAGAATGAAGATCGACGAACTAGAAAAGTACGAAAGGTTCTTGGAGAGCCGGAAACGAATTCCTGAGAAATTTGTAAAAACGGCGAATACCCGAGACCATTTTCCCATTTATTTTCCGTGCCATTTATTTGATCAAAACGTCGAAGAATGGACAGGTAGTGATTTTATCCGCCTGATAACTTTCCAAATTACAGGCATGTACACATTCCACGCGCAAGAGAATGTGATCATTCTTCAGGAATACATCAACGAGTTCTTGCTTCCTCCCCATGCGGTACCCTTCAGCAAGTCGACCATGGCTAATTCGTCGGCAAATTTTAAGGACGGGGAGAAAATACTTTTCTCCTACTCGTTCCAAACCAAAGAAAATCCCACTAGGGAAGACTTCCTTCGAAAGCTGAGTGATTTTCTCAAAGCTTAAGCTGGTGTCCTTATTCTTCCTCCTCCATGCTCAGATCCGAAATACGGCCTTCGTCGTTTACAGCGACACGCCATAGGAACATTCGCTTGCCGGCTTCGACGCGGTAACGGTAGGTGGGTCGGGTTCCTGTTTCGTCCGATTCGACGAAGATCGCGTTTGCCGGAGCACCGAGCGAGGCGATGCGACGGTAATTCGCCTTCGCGCGTTCGGTCGATAGCGACCGCATTAGCTGCGGTGTGAGCGGGGCTGGATCTAACGTGCCTTCGTTTCTGGCCCGGAGAACGGCGAGCAGCTTTTCGCCGAGGCCGGCCACCGGCTCCGGCTTACCAATAACCGCTTTGAGCGAAAGCGCGGGGGCATAGAATTTGGCTATTCGCGTGGCGATCTGCCCGCCGAGTCCTATCTCGCCGAGGTTGGTGAGGACGATGACGGTGACACCGTCATCGACGTAGCGAAAGTTCGCGGCGCCGAAGCCCGCGGTTTGGCCGGTGTGGCCGATGAGTTTGCGGCCTCGGATCTCGGAGATGCGCCAGCCGAAACCGTAAACGGACGGCTTGCCGTTGGTGAATATGTACTGCTTCCACCACTCGGCACGGCTCTCCGGTTTAAGAAAATTCTTCCCGTTCAAGGCGGCGTCCCACTTCACCATGTCGGAGATGGTGGAGACGATCGAACCCGCACCCATCAGGTCGGTCAGGTTGCCGTCGCGGCCCGTCAGACGGTCGATGGACCATTCGTAGCCGACGGCTCGGTTCGGGATGATGAACTGCGGGTCCCGGTCGGCGGTTTTGGTCATCCCGAGCGGCGTGAAAATGCGCTCGCGCATGAACTGCATGTACGGTTTGCCCGAAACCGTTTGGATGATGTGCCCGAGCAGCGTGTAGCCGCTGTTGCTGTAAATGTTCCGTTCGCCTGGTGTGAATTCCAGTGGATGTGATGAGAGGTTATGGATAAAATCTTCGGTCTTCAACCGTCGCCAAAGTTCAAACCCGTCCAGGCCCGTATAACTCTTTACGCCCGACGTGTGCGTCAGCAAATGGCGAACGGTCACGCCCTTCCAAGCGTCGGGTATGTTCACGATATAGGTCGAGATCGGTGCATCCAGGCTGACCTTCCCGTCCTCGACCAGCAGCAGGATCGCAGCGGCGGTCATCTGCTTGGAAACCGAGCCGATCTCGAAGACGGTCTCCGTCGTGACCGGCACGCCGAATTCAACGCTCGCCAAGCCGTAGCCCCTTAGCTTCACGACCTTTCCGTTCTTGATCACGGCGACGGCAATCCCCGGAGCGTGACGTTCGGCCAGGACCGTACGGACGTAGTCGTCGACCTGGTCGGCGTGGACCGTGGCGACAAGAACCAATGTGATCAGGATCCTGAAAGGGAACCGAAACCTAGATTTACTCATAAGATCAAGAGTTTGATGGGCGTCGAGTGTTTTCTGCTCAGCTTTGCGTCAGATCAATTCCCGATCGGATCTCCGGGCGGCGCCGGCAGCGGCGTCGCGGGCTTTCGCGGCTCGGCGGGCCGTGCAAGAAAGCGTTCGATATCGTCGGCCGTTGCCCGATTGTGAATCCCGATATCCCGGTTCACGATCGGCCTTTTCAACGAAGCCAAAAGGGCACGAAGCGCGTCGACCGCGACGGCCCTGACCTGCGGTTGGGCACGGTCGTTTGCCGCCAGGTCCATCAAACGTGCGGCGGTCAGGCTTTGAACGGCACGCTGGACCGCTGCCTGTTTCGCATCGGAGGGCACAAGCGCACCCCACGTCGCTTTGACCAGCGCCGTCACAACGTCGCTGAAATGCGGGTTCGCACGGTCCCGTGCGTTGTAGGCGATCAGCCGCGCCGCCCGGTTCGGTTCGAGCAACCCGGAGATGGCAAGTTCGGCCGCGATCTCGGCCGCCCCTATCTCATCGAAAAGCGGGCTCGTGCGCTTTGAGAACCGCTCGCTTCGCCCCGATCCATATCCGTAGGCGACAGGCGGCAGCAGTTTTAGTATCCGGTCCTCTATAACCAGTTCTTCCGGTTTCAGCGTGTCGAGCACGGCTTGCAGGGCCTCCCGTTGGCGGGCCGCCGGCACGACTTCAACGACCGATGCCGGACCGCTCCCTGAACGCACTGCATAGGTGTAATACGCGCCCCCGATCACTTTCGTTGCCGCGGTCAGCTGGTAACGGTGGTGCAAATACAGCGGCAGAAAACGGTTCTCAAGTTCCGACAGCGGCACGCCCTGGGGAACGTTCTGCAGGCCAAACTGGTCGAGCCCTATCCGGCGAACGCGCATCTCGTGCCGAAGCATCGCCACCGGATCACTGCCGTTGTCCCAAAGGTTCGCCAGCGGATGTGCGGCGCCTGCCGGACGTGCGTCCTGGTCCGAAATATAGAGCATCCCTGCGGCAAGGCCTTCGCTCACGATGCGTTCAAGTTCGCGGTCTTCGTTTGCACCGGCGCCAAACTGCGTGTAGGCATATCGCGCAGAGAATTTGTCGAACGTACCGATCCCAACGGCGTACGCATTTGTAAAATCGAGCTTGCCGTCCTTGATCTCGACCATCGGCGCCGGGTAGTCCATCACCGAAGCGCGGGCATAGGTGCTGGCGGCAAAATTGTGGGCGAATCCCAGCGTGTGGCCGACCTCATGTGCCGATAGCTGTCGGATCCGGGCGTACGACATCGCCGTTAGCTCATTTGCCGACTTGGCCGCCATCAAATAATTGGCATCAGGAAGCAGGCCGAAGTCGCATGCGTTCTCGGACGCACGATAAGGCGGGATCATCCCTTCGCCGAGTAAGAAATCCTGCCGGGCCCGCTGTGAATCGAGCGTCACGTCGCCCTTGATTATCTCGCCTGTTCGCGGATCGACCACGCTCGAGCCGATCGACCAGCCGCGTGTTGAACGGTGCACCCAGTTGATCACGTTGTAGCGGATGTCCATCGGGTCGGCGTCAGGCGGCAGGACGCGAACCTGGAATGCGTTTCGGAAACCGGCCGCTTCGAACGCCTGGTTCCACCAAGCCGCACCTTCGATCAATGCGTCCTGGATCGCCTTTGGCGCACCGTTGTCCACGTAGTAAACGATCGGCTTGATCGCCTCGCTCGTCGCCGAGTTCGGGTCGCGTTTCTCCAAACGATGCCGCAGTATCCAGCGTTTCTCCAAGTCCTCGTTGATGTCGGTGCCGTAATCGTAAAAACTTGTGGGGATCGAACCGGTCCGCGGATCGAACTTTCGCGGTTTGTAGTTGTTGTCCGGCAATTCGACGAATGAATGACGCTGGCGAACCGTTACGTGTTTTGCGGTCGGCGTCACGTCCCGCACAAGCGGGCCCGGTTCTGCGTTGGTCGAAAGTGTCACGGTCGCTTCGACCTCGGTGTTTTTCGGAAAGCCTTTCGTATTCGGCAGGTAGATCGCGCTCCGGCTTTCGTCGAAGTTGTAAGTCCCCTGTCGGGCCTGATTCAGTCGATCCGCCACCCCGTGAGCGTCGCGAACAAAGAACGCCGTCGCATCCACCAGCACGCGGCCTCCATCGACCGCCTCCACTTTGAAACCCCAAATGACCGAACGCGCGAACGATTCTTCGACCGACTTCCGCTCGGCCATGTTGTTGCTCATGGCCCGATACTCGTAATTCGGCTGGATCATCAGAACCTTGTTCCCGGAACGTTCGAACTTAACGATCCGCGTTGGTCCCAATTGAGCCCGGTCGAGGCCTATCGGATTCGACCCGACGCCCGTCGGCAGACTCACTAAATAAAGGAGTTCGCTGTTAAGGGCGGGGACCTCCATGAAGATCTTTCCGTCGTCGGCGTTGAAATAGACGGGGACAAAGCCGTCGATCTTCTGGGTTCGCTCGACGATCGACGCGAACGATCTGCGGGCCGGCTCCTGCCCAATGGCGGTAGAGAAAACACAGACTACAACGGTCAGGATTGAAATGATCGTTTTCATATTTTGAAGTTGTTCGGGCACAGCGAAGTTAGCATTATTACGCCGTTTAGCTCAAGATGGTTATCTTCGAAGGAAACTAAAAGACGAACTTCCACAGAACCGGCCGAGAGGCGTAGTATACGGATATGAAAACACCGGTCTTGATCGTCGGTGCCGGCCCGACGGGCCTTTCGCTGGCTTGTCAGTTGATCCGCCACCGCGTTGACTTTCTCATCATCGACAAGAAAGAGGGCACGACGCCGTATTCAAAAGCGATCGGCGTTCATGCCCGAACGCTCGAGATCTACGAACAAATAGGCCTGGCCGAAAGGGCGGTCGCCGAAGGCGCCATCGTCGGCAAGACCCGTTTGATGGAAGAAGGCGAGATCCGCGCGGAGATCGACCTGTCCCGTTTCGGCGAAGGGATGAGCGCCTATCCGTTCCTGCTGATCCTGGAACAAGGCAGGCACGAGAAGATCCTTCACGAATACATCACGGACGGCGGCAAGGATGTGATGTGGCAGACGGAGCTGATCTCGTTCTCGCAATCGGCCGATGGCGTGACCGCCGAGATCCGAAAGGCGGACGGGTCTTCGGAGACCGTCGAGGCCGGGTTCCTCGTAGGATGCGACGGTGCGAAGAGCCTTGTCCGACATTCGCTGGGGCTTGAATTTACCGGCGGAACATTCGAACGTATCTTCTACGTCGCCGATGTTCAGATAGACTGGGAATATTCGCACGACGCCCTTCACCTGAATCTTTCCAAAGACACGCTTCTCGGCTTTTTCCCGATGCCCGGCGGCGAAAACCACTACCGCATCGTGGGCAGTCTGGCCGAAGGCAGCGAAAGGAACGAAGCTGAAATTCTTTACGAAGAGATCGAAGATGTCATTAAAAACGAACTCAAGCATCCGCTGGACGTGCACGATGTCAACTGGTTCTCGACCTATAAGGTGCACACGCGTCACGTGAATAAATTCTCGGTCGGCCGGTGCTTTCTCGCCGGCGATTCGGCCCACATCCACTCGCCCGCCGGGGCGCAGGGGATGAATACGGGTATTCAGGATGGCTACAACCTTGCCTGGAAACTCGCGATGGTGCTTAACGGCCGAGCCAGTGTCGAGATACTAAACACGTACAACGAAGAACGCCTGCCGAATGCAAAGCGGCTGCTGAAAACGACCGACCGGATGTTCGAGCTCGGTGCCGGCGAGGAGTGGTTCACGGCATGGCTTAGGGTTCGGGTCTTTCCTTATGTCGCGAACATTATGACGAGGATGGAGTGGGTCCAGCGAATGGTCTTCCCGCTCGTTTCGCAGATAGGGATCAACTATCGGCGGTCGTCGCTAAGCAAGGACGCGGCGGCCGTGAAGGTGAGCGCCGGCGACCGGATGCCGTATTTCCTTGTCGACGGGCAGAGCATTTATGACCGCCTGCACGAACCGCAATTCCACCTGATCGTCTTTAACGACGGCTCGGCCGTGCAGGCCGGGATGAGCGAGGATCTTGACGGCCTGGCGGACGTCCAAACCATCCCGCTTTATCCGCACATCGCCGAGATCTTCGATACAGACGCGACCTTCTGCGTGCTTCTAAGGCCGGACAACTACATCGGTTTCATCGGTAAGGGCTATGATATCGAAGGGGTGAGGGAATATTTGAAGAAGATCCTATCCTGACCCGAACCGCCGGTATTCGATCCAGTCGCCCGACGGGATCTCCGGTTTGCCGGCACATAGCTCCGCTGCCGGCCCGTAGATCCAGCAGGAACGCGGCGAGCCGCCGATCGATATGTCTATCGCGATCCGGTCATACGCCGCATCAAGTTCGAATGCGTCGAGCTTAGCAAGCGTCTCGCCGTCGACCTCGTAGGCCTCGCCAATGACCGAAACCCCGTCCGTGTCCAGAACGATCGCCGGGTATCCGCCCATGTCGTAGAGCCGGCCGCGGACAGAGGCGCTCCCTGCAAACCGCGACGTCGGGTGAAGCCGGGGGATCTCGTTCTCGCCGCCGCGTCGGAGCGTTCCGTAAACGAAAAGGAGATGTGTGTTCATTTCCTCGCCGCGGGCTTATTTCTCAGGGTAACGACGATCGCATCGCCGATCTTACGTTCACCGGTCGGGTCCGACGGCTTGTTGACGACCTTGCCGTCCAGGAACATCGTTGTCGATCCGCCGCCGTCCAGGTTCATCGCATCGACCGCTCCGAGCGAGACAAGATACTCCGCCAGCTCCTGCAGCGACATTCCGACACTCACGCCCGGCTGACGCCCATCTACCGTCATCATCAGGAACTTGCCGTCTTTGAGTTTGGCAACAGCCGTCCGCGGATGCCGCGTCTCGACAAACGCCCTGCTCGCCTTCTCCTGCTCCCACGTGATGTCGATCTTGCCGTTCTTGATGAGTTGGGGTACACCAGCTACTGCATCCTCGATCCTCGGTGTAATCGACAGGTTTCCGCGGCTAAACACAGGTGCGAACCGTACCCTCTGTTTACGGTAAAACATCGAGTGCAGGTACTCAGCCTCAATGCTGATCTTGCCCGTGAGCGAAACCACAAAGCCATCATTCGGAATTCGTGTGTTCCCTATTCCGTCCTTTAGTTCGAGCGCGGACGTTCGGGTTCCGTTGGAGGGGCGGACGATCACTTCCACCCCATTGTCGTCCGTGAGCGTTTTTGTCCCGAACTCAGGCGTGTAAATAACAAAAGACCCCATTTTACGCTCACGGTTCACGTCGAAGTTTAGGCTGATGAGGCCGTCGTCGTTAAGTAACCCCACATCGACCTTCAATTGTCCGATATCGACCGAGGTTCGTTTATTTGTGTTCACAATTGAAAGCGCAACACGTTGATTGACAGAGTCGCTGAGCAATCTCCCGTCGACCATCAGGAGCTCAGACGCATCGCCCGCCCACTCGCCCTTATCCAACCGAAAGAACCCCGCGTTGATCGCCGCGACCGCACCTTTCCGTGTTGCGATGGATGAAGTGGTTTCCAGTCCGATGGCTTTGTCCAGGGCGTGGTGGACGTCGAGCCGCACCCTCGTCAGATCAAGCCGCAGAAGATTGATCTTCACCGGGTCGTCTCCGAGTTTGTGCTCGACTTGGGCGTACTCGACCCCGGGGTGGACCTGCTTGAAATCCTGCGCGAGGGAACTGCCGCAGCGCGCACAGAGGACACAGAGAATAGAAACCAGTCTCAAGACTTGAGCGAATCTGATCATAGTGGGGTGTTCTTTTGCTGTCATAGTTGTTTTGGCATTTGCGAACCGGCCGCCCGCTCACGCAGGCGGTTCTGACCTAGGTGTTCTCTGTGGCCTCTGTGGCATATATTAAATCCAGGATGCGGATCAACGAAAGGGTAATTCAGCTAAACGACAAGCCGGTGAACGAAAAAGCCCGGTACGTTCTCTATTGGATGCAGATGTTCAAGCGTGTGGAGAACAATCACGCACTTATTTGGGCGATCCGTAAGGCGAACGAACTGAAGCTGCCGCTGGTGGTTTACGAAGGGCTGAAATATTACTACCCTTGGGCGAGCGACCGGCTGCATACGTTCATTCTCGAAGGCGTCGAAGAGAAGCGGGAGCATTGCGATAAGCTCGGCATCCGGTACGTTTTCTATCTTCAGGAGAACGACAACTCGCCAAAGCAGACCGTCGCACGCCTCGCTAAAGAAGCCGCGTTTATCGTCACTGACGATTATCCCTGCTTCATCATTCCGCACCATAACGAAGTGATGGGCAAGAAGGCGGAGATCGCCGTTCACGCCGTCGATTCCTGCGGCGTCATCCCAATGTCGAAGTTCGATAAGGAAGAGTACGCGGCCTATACTATCCGCCCGAAGATCGACAAACTGCTCGACCGGTATCTGAAGCCGATCGAGATGGAGAAGGTCGACGTAAAAAAGCCGAACCTCGACGTCGATTGCCCCGAGACCGAAGTGACCGCCGACAATATCGCCGATCTCGTCGCCGGCTGCGACATCGACCACACGGTCAAACCATCGCCCTACTATCACGGCGGCACGAAGAATGCCCGCAAGCGGTTGAAACGGTTCGTCGAGGAGATCCTTCCTGATTACGATGCAGCACGAAACAAGCCGGAGAAGGACGGTTCGTCGCGAATGTCTTCGTGGCTGCACTTCGGGTTTATCTCGCCGCTCGAGATCGCGTTGGCGGTCAAGGACGCGAAAGCCCCGCAGGATGCAAAAGACGCGTATCTGGAAGAACTCATCGTCCGCCGCGAACTTTCGTTCAACATGACGCGGCACAACAAAAACTACGATTCGCTCAAAGCACTTCCCGACTGGGTCCACGAGACGATGCGCGAACACGCCGACGACGAACGCGAACACATCTATGACCTCGAAGAACTAGAGAACGCGCAAACCCATGACGAGCTTTGGAACGCCGCTCAGCGTGAAATGGTCGCGACGGGTGAGATGCATAATTATGTGCGGATGCTTTGGGGAAAGAACGTCATCGCGTGGTCGCCGTCTTATGAGATCGCGTTTGAGACGCTCGTCCATCTCAACAACAAATACTGCCTGGACGGCCGCGATCCCAACTCCTACGCAGGCATTCTCTGGTGCTTCGGCAAACACGACCGGCCGTGGATGGAACGCGACGTCTTCGGCAAGATCCGCATCATGAAAAGCGGCAGCACGGGAAAGAAGTTCGATTCAGCGAAATACATCGAATGGACGAAGGGTCTCTGATTCAACGGATCGCACGGAAGCGTGCCGGGAACGCAGGCGCCCTCGCCTGCAACGCCGCGGTTTCTGCGGCGTCATTGATCTTGCACGCATCATGCAGGATCATTTGGGAATGCGCTGCCGAACTCCCAATCTTCGGGCCTCGAACATAATCCAGCCTTCACAGGGTTGTGCTCGATGTATTGTATCGTGTTCCTAAAATGGTCTGAGTTTCGAATGTAACGGTCAAACGATTCAACTGCCCAGAACCGGCCGGATCGGACCAGTATTCTATTGGCCTCGTGGGCGGTATACGACTTGATCGAATGCATGATTTCCGCGAGCACATTCTTGCCCAAGAGCCGTATCAGCAGGTGAACATGGTTCGGCATTATCACCCACGCTATCAGTTCGTAGCGGTCGCCGTCCCATTTCATCAGCGTTTCGATTATCATTCTTGCGATCCGGCGGTCCCGCAGATAGCACGATCCGCGCCCTTTATCCAAATATTGCTCGATCCGCTTTCGAAGCCCGGCATCCGTTATTGCTCCTCTTAAAAGTTCCTGTTTCCATGCGTTCAATAACGTCCGCGGCATCGAGTCCGCAAGCCGGAAAGTGATGAACTGGATTGACTCGTGATCGTCAAAGTGAGGCAGGTAGCCGCGCGTGTACTTTCTTCGGCGGAGACTTTTCTTCGGATCAGGCATTGACGGATGGTAGCAGGTCCATTCGTCCTTCGCACTCATGCAGGCGAGGGCGCCTGCGTTCCCGGCAGGGATGGGCGCCGCTCCGGGCGTGATACATCTTGCATTGCGTTTTCGCGTTTGAGTTGTGGGGGCAATTCCCCCCGGACACTCAAACGTGAGGAGTAAAACGCAATGATCAATCATATTTCCATCGCTGTTAATGAACCCGAGCGGGTCGCAAATTTTCTTGCCGAGATCTGGGACGGCATCGTGTATCCGTTCCCGCCGGCACCCGATTCATTCTTCGTCCTTGCAAATGACGGCAAGGGTACCGCGGTCGAGATCACGCCTGCCGGCACCGTGCTTGTTCCCGGTGAAGGGCTGCCGGATGAGGACGACCTTGACGCCTCGACCGAGGAATTCGAGGCCCAGTTCGTCAAAAGCGAGTTCGTGCCGCGATATGTCGCGACGCACCTGAATATCAGCACGAAGAAATCGATCGAAGAGATCCGCGAACTCGCAAAACGCGAGGGTTGGCGTGTGCTCGTCTGCAACCGCGGCGGCGGCCTATTCCAACTGGTCGAAGTTTGGGTCGAGAACACTTTTATGCTTGAAGTTATGACGCCCGAACAGACCAAACGATACGTCGAGATCACCGATCCGGAGTTCATGGAAGCCGCGTTTGCCGAGACACTGGCAAACACGCACCCGCCGTCAAACAAGGTGTTGGGTTCTGAATTGAATCTTATCGGCTGAGGGAAGATAGCATCGGGCCGTCGAGAATTTCAGGAGGATGGGGTCGGGGGATACCTGATGACTGAAACTCTCGGCGGTCCGTATTTATTGGCTTCCGCGTCGTGCGAACGGCTCCCAGCGGCCCTCCCAGTCAAAGGCCTCCGTCCCGATGAACTGCTTCTTGTAATCGTAAAAAGAGCATCCCTCGTAGGTATAGCCCAGGTAATAGAAGGACCTTCCGCTGGCAATGGCAAACTCGATCTCTTTCAGCATCGTGTAAATCCCAAGCCGGCGGCGTTCCTCGTCCGGTTCGAACATCGCATAAATCCCCGAAACAGATTCGCGGCCGACATCGAAATAGCTCGTCGCGATCAGCCTGTCTGCCTTAAAGACCGCGGCCTCCAGCGTTTCGCTCGGAACACGCGCAGGGTCGGGGATAAAGAGATATTCCGCCAGGCTCGAGGGCGGCCGCTCGTCAAAGCGGCTCGAATGCCGCATGAACAACTCATCGGCCTCAAAATTGGGGTAGGCCGGCCGGATAACGGTCCGTGTATCCGAATTGCGGCTGGCGGTGCGACGCTGGCTCCGCGACATCCTGAATTCCGAAAGCCGGATCCGCAACGGGATCACGTTTCGCCATTCACTCTTATATCGGGCCAGATTGTACCGATAGAATTCCAGGCCCGAATGGCGCCAGCCAAGGGCGTAAAGCTCGTCAAGCGTGTCGGGGCCGACCTTCAGCGTCAGCATATGCTCGAGGATCGGTTTCTGAATTCCCTCTTTCATATTTCTGCGATCACAGGCCGGAGTACCAATCGTATCCGCTCTCTGCCCAATAGTCGCGCGGCCGCTCGGTCGTAAACTCTATCCGCCCGATCCGCTTGATCTGCTTGATGCCGTACTTTGTCGGCGAAGCAAGCCTGAGCGGGGCTCCGTGCTCGGGCAGCAGCGGCTCGCCGTTCATCTCATAGGCGAGCAGCGTCTGCGGATGGAGGATGCTTGCCGTATCCCAACCCACGAAATAACCATTGTCCGGCGTCGAGAGCGAGACATAGGGCAGCAGTTTGTCGGGCCGGCCCGCTACGTCCGGCCGGCTCCCGTCGATCGTCTTCGGCGAGTATTTTGCTGCAAAATCTGAGAATCTCACCCCCGCCCATTGAACAATGATGCTCCAGCCCTCGATGCACATCAGTTCGGTGATCATCGCGGTCCGGGGAAGGGCTCTAAGGTCGTCCAGCGAAAGGATGAGGTCTTCGTCCGCCCCGTAAACGCCGCCGACGTTCAGCGACCATGCCGCCTGATCATGTTCCTGTTCCATCCCGATCATTCCGTTCACCCGCCGCGGCGAGATCCGCTCCGACGGAAATTCCGGCGCGAGCCGCGAGGGTTTGTAAAAGAACCGGCCGACCGTTTCGTTGAATTCCAGCGTACGGCGAAGAAGGCTCATCTTCGCGTCATCCGGCATCCACCGCCAGCCGAAGAAAGCCGTAATCGCGGCCGCACCGCCGATCAGGAAAGTTCGGCGCGACCGTTTCGACATCTCGGCCTTCGCCTGCTTTTCGTCAAGCGGCGGGCCAATTACTCGCTTTTCGTTCAGGATGCGGGCGGTATTCTCGCGGGTGTCGTCGCCGTCGCTCTGAAGCTCCCGCACTTTTTCGAGAAGTACCTTTTCCTCCTTTTCTTTCATGCTTTCACCTCCGCGGCTTCTGCGGGCGGCTTTCCTTCGGCTTCAACCGTTTCGTATCCGGTCACCATCGATCGAAAATTCGCCCAGCCCGCTATCGCGACCTGAACGACGTGGATAAAAAAGAACACCACGAACAGGATGGTCAACCAGAAGTGCATCCATCGCGCCCACCCGTATCCGCCAAGCAGTGACGTGAGCCAAGCCATTTGCAGCGGCTTGTAGATGGCAAGTCCGGTAATTACCGACCCGACGCCCATCAGGATAACCGCCGTGTAAGCGATCCGCTGCGCGTCATTAAATTTCCCCTGCGGCGGGAGCTTCTTCACGATCTTCACGTCGTGCAATGCGACACGGACGGCCCTGCGGAACGATCCGGGCACCGGCAGGATCGCCCGCCATTCGCCCGAAACTGCGAGATAAACCACGTAGATCAGGCCGTTTGCCGCGAACAGCCACATAAAAAAGAAATGCAGCCTTAGTCCTTCGGCCAGGCGGTACGGGATACCGAGGACGTCGTAGAACCATTGCGGGAAAAAATGAAATACCTCGTAGTTAAAGATCCAAAGTCCGTACACGGCATTCGCCCAGTAGATGAGCAGCCCGCTCCAGATCATCATCAAGAGCAGCGGAAAGTTGATCCAGTGCAGCCACCGGATCGCGAGCGGATGCTTTCTCTCGAGTCTTTTATTCATCGGTCTGCCGGGTATGCTCATCAGGTTAGCACGAAACCGCAACCCCTTGCCGTAACTTCTCCTCTGCCGTCTATTATTTACTTGGATGCAGAAGCACCTCGAACTTTTAGTTCGTCTGACCTCGGCGGACGGACGCGCAAAGTTTTTTTGAATCCGATCCACGCCTCGATGCGAAACCAGTTGTGAATGCCCAAGCGGCAATAAATTTCGAGAAAAGGGAATAACAAGGAAGGTAATAAAAATGAAAAATCTTGCGCTTTCAATTATGTTCGCGGCTGCGGTTTTGGTTGGGGCAAACGTAAATGTTTCGGCCCAGATGAAGTCGGATAACCCGATGGTTGGCGGGGCCGCGATGTACAAGACAAAGGATATCGTCGACAACGCCGTTAACTCGGCCGACCATACGACGCTCGTTGCCGCCGTCAAGGCAGCCGGGCTGGTCGACACGCTGAAGAGCAAAGGCCCGTTCACGGTCTTCGCACCGGTCAACTCGGCCTTTGAGGCACTCCCGGCTGGAACCGTCGAGACCCTGCTCAAGCCCGAGAACAAGGCGACGCTGACAAAGGTCTTGACCTACCACGTGCTCGCCGGAAGTTTTGATTCCAAGTCGATCGTTAAGGCGATCAAGAAAGGCAACGGAAAGGCTTCGTTCACGACGGTTGCGGGCGGAACGCTCACCGCAATGCTCGACGGATCGAACGTTGTTCTGATGGATGAGAAGGGCGGCCGCGCAACGGTTACGATCGCGGACGTCAAGCAGTCGAACGGCGTGATTCACGTGATCGATGCGGTCGTTCTGCCGAATTAAGTATCTAGTTGCTAAATAACGGGCCCTCTAAAGACGTGCGCCATACAAAAGGCACGCCGGCGAGGGCCTTCTTCTATCGTCAAGCTTGGAATAAACTACAATTCAGGTTTGATACCCTTATAACAGACTGTGCCGGCCACCCCGGCAAGGGCTAAGGAAATGAAACATCGAACAGGTTTTCTACCCGCGATAGTATTTTCGGCGACGGCGATCGGCTTTGCGTTGAGCTGCGGAAGTTCCTCGGCCTCGCGCACGCTGACGGAAGAGCCGGGCCCCGAAGTGTCGGCAACTCCGGCAAAGGTCGCGGCCGCGAGCGACGCCGTATTCGATGGGCAGAAGTTGGAACGCTCCGACGAAGAGTGGAAAAAGTTGCTGACGCCTGAACAGTTTTACATTCTGCGTGAAGACGGGACCGACTATCCTTTCAAAAGCCAGTACCACGACAACAAGGTGAAAGGCGACTATTACTGCACCGCCTGTCATCTTAAGCTTTTCAACTCCGCAACGAAATTCGATTCGGGCACCGGATGGCCGAGCTTCTGGCAGCCGGTGAATAAGAAGAATATCGTTGAAAAGGAAGACCGCAGCCTTGGCGATGTCCGTACCGAGGTTGAATGTGCACGCTGCGGCTCTCACTTAGGGCATGTGTTCGACGACGGCCCCGAGCCGACCGGCCTGCGCTACTGCATTAACGGGACCGCGTTGAAATTTGAAAAGGCGAAATGAGCTTAATTGCCTGCTTTTGATGGTTCGGTGGATTCGTCTTCGAGGCGGATCCGCCATTTTCCTTCCTGCTTTATCAGCAATCCGGTGTAGGAATAGTTGAATGTGGTACCGTCCTGATCTTGCCATTCGAACAATCCCATCACGACGGCAGTATCTTTCGAAATGACGTCAACCGACAGGTCCTTCCACTTGAACGACTTCGGCCCAGACCACTTAGTCAAATACCGATCCTTCAACTGTTCGAAAGGCATGAATGCCTTTGAACCATTCCCTACCAGATAAACGCCACGGCGGTCATACCTGTCGGCGATGGCCTCGCGTTTGTGGCTCCGAAGGTCCTCGGCGTAGGAATCAAAAAACTCCCTGATAGATCGTTCTGTTGAGGATACTTCAGGATGTTTTTCGACTTTTGCCGGCGGCTGAGAAAATGCCGCAATCGCACAGGCTAAAACAAATATCGCGGCGGCAAGTGTTCGACTGGTGTGCATATTATTGAAAGGACCGGACTACCAATTGACGCTCCCTTCCTTTGAAGTGTCGATCTCGGCCATATCGACTCCCTCGTCGTAGAAGAATATCTTCATATTGTCGAAAAGGAACGTGTGAGAATCGGGGTTCGAAACGTCCAGGCCGAAATGGTTGATCAGCTGCATCTGCTTTTTCTGCCACTCGGCCCAGCAGTCCTTGCACATCTCGTTGCCGATCTTCTCTCCCAACTCCGTCGGCACCGGGGCGTAGCCGATCGGATCGCCCTTTTGCCCGCACCGGGCGCATTTGAATTTGTCGCTTCCGAATAATGCCATAATTACGAGCTCCTGATATTTAGAGTTATATCAGTTCGACGCGGCAATTGCAGTCCGGGAAAAAAGTTTGGCGATCATTACGTAGACGAACCCGACAAGTGCAAAAGCTATTAAAACGGATCCCGTGTTTGTAAGCGCTTGAGGATAGCCCAACTTGGTTACGTCGACGAACCAATATGGATACCACATTGCAAACGCCCCGCGCGTGAGCGAATAGGCGATGTAAACCAGCGGATAGACAAGCCATTTGAGCGGTTCGGACCAGCCGAGGCCTGACTTTGGAGCAAATATTATCCAATAGATCACGTAAGCCAACGGGACCACGTCGTGAAGCGCATGGTCTGCCACTGCCTGCCACCCCGTCGGGTCCCATACGGATCGCAGAAACAGGCTGTAAACCAAGCCGACGATCGAAATGTAAACGGCGACCGCCGTTTGCACGGTTGCCCGGGCCGTAAAATTGCCGATCTTCGATTCCGGAAAAAATACTATCGCCGTCGTCGTCAGGGCGACGATGATGTTCGTCATGACAGTGAAATAGCTGAAGAATCGGATGAAGCGTTCGACGGCTCCGGGCTCGGGCTCGACCGGGTTTGTCATCGCCAACCCGAACTGAAGGATCAGTGCGAGCCACCCGAAAACTGCGATCGATCCCGCAACGACTTTGTTCATAAGTTGTTATTTGCCGATATGATCGCCTCGAGCACGTCTTCGTCCGCCGGGCGGAAGAGGCTCAAGGCCTGCACCTTGTGATATGCGATCTTGCCTTCCTTATCGATCACGACCACACCGCGGGCCGAACGGCCCGGCAGCCAGCTCTTCATCCCGTAGGCGGCCGACACCTTGCCATCCGGGTCCGACAATAATCGCAGCGGCAGCTCGTTCTTCTCCGCGAAACCTTTGTGCGACTCCACCGAATCCGTCGATATCCCGACCACCTCGGCACCCGTCGCCTGATACTCCGACCAATGATCGCGGACGGAACAAAGCTGCTTCGTGCAGACCGGCGAATTATCCGCCGGATAAAATATGAGCACAACTGTATGTCCTTTGTAATTACTTAGAGCCCAATCGCTGCCTTCGCCGTCCTTCAAGGTGAAATCCGGTGCTTCACTCCCGATGCCGATCTTGCTCATTTTTTCCTCGCCTCCCTGATCGCCAGAACCGCCGTCACTAAAAACGGCAGCGTCGAAAGCAGTATCTTAAAGTTGGATCCCAGCACGCCGACCAGCACCATCATCAACAGCAAAAGAGCCAGGCAAGCGATCCCGATGTACGTCAGCCACCTGCTCGGTTCCTTCTGAAACAGCGTGATCAGCAGAAGCACCTGACCCAGCAGCGGCACCAGCGTGAAGGGATGCGCCGCCGAGACCGGATCGCTGAAAAGCTTGCCGAACACCTCCAATTCCGCCTGAAACAAAAACGCACCATTCCCACCACCCCATTCCAGATAGCCGAAAAGCGAAGTAAGAATAGCTAATCCGTTGAGTACCTTCTGTCTCATTTGATGTCGAATCGTCTTAACCCGCGATCAACCCGCTCGAACATTCTGGTCATTTTTGAACTTCTCATCCTGCTCAGCCTTCAGTTTGAGCAGCTTTTCCCTAATCTCAGCCATCACCGTTGGACCGTCCTGAAAACGACCGGCTTCAAGATCGTCAAGACCATTCTGAATCTCGCGTCGCAACGATTCCAATTTTTCTTTCTGAGTTTCTCTCATTGAAGATCTAGGCCACTTGTCCGTAATAGATCGTACCGGCCACGCCTGATTTGAACCTGAAATGCTTACCACAACACGCTCTACCAAGAGCATCATTTACCCTCTGAAGATGCCTTCTCCATCGATCGTTGTCGATTGATGGAAAAACAATGAAGATGACAAACTTGGTCTCGACGGGATTTAGGCGAAGGTTGTTTATATCATGAACGACCGCGTTAATATTCATTGTGATCGGCCTTATCGTGTTCTCAGCGATACCGTCTCGGTAATTGGTATTGACAGTTTTTAACTCAATCGCGACATCGCGGAACGTGACATCAATTAACCCCTGCTCAGGGATCGCGTCATAACCTTTCGAAATCAATATGTCGACCAGTTCAACTTTTAACCATCCTTCAAACTTTGCCCGTCGCTTGGCGAAAACTCCGAGGGCGGCTGATCGGCTAATCCGTCTTATCAAATCTTTCGACGTCGCATCTACAAGGTCGTCTAAGGTCATTTAGTAAGTACCCAAATACAGTTCCCAGTTCATTGAAAATCCCGTATATCCCTAAACGGCTTCTCTTTATCCGTAAAATCCGGCCGGTAGTAATGCGATGCCGATTCATACTCCTGCATAAACCCTTCCTCCATCCCGAGGTCTTCCAGCAGCGAAACGGCTTGGAACCATTCGCCCTCGGAGATGCGTCGGGACAAGAGGATATATCGCGGGTCGGTCGCGGCCTTATTGGTCGCGTAGTACTGGGCCATCAGCGAGATGGCGGTCTTCGGGGAAAGCTCGTCGCGGATCCAGCGGAGGTTTTCTTCCAGGCCCGCGATATCGTTCGGCAGCACGAGCAGGCGGATCAAGAGGCCTCGCCGTAGCAACCCATTTTCATCGAAGACGAGTTCGTCCCCCATCTGCCGGTGCATTTCTTTGATCGCGGCCCTTGCATGGACGGCGTAATCGCGGACCTTCGAATACTGAAAACCTGCGTCCGAGTCGGCGTACTTCAGGTCGGGCAGGTAGATGTCGACAATGCCGTCCAGCAGCCTCACCACCTCGACCGAATCGTACGCGTTCGTGTTGTAAACGATCGGCAGCCGCAAACCCCGTTCGGCCGCTATCAATATCGCCCTGGCCATCTGCGGGGCGAAATGCGTCGGCGAAACAAACCCAATGTTGTGGCAGCCGCGGTCCTGCAATTCCAGCATCATCTCGGCCAGACGCTCGTGCGTGACCTCGTTCTTACGCTGTTCCTTCCATGTTTGCGAGATCTGATAATTCTGGCAGTAAACGCAGCGGAGGTTGCAGTTGCCGAAAAAAATGTTGCCCGCACCGTGCGTGCCCGATAAACAAGGCTCTTCGCCGAAATGCGCTGTGTACGAAGACACGATCGGCAGCCGCCCCGAATAGCAAGCCGCGATCTCGTCGCGCAAACGGTCGT
Source organism: Chloracidobacterium sp. (assembly GCA_016716365.1). Taxonomy (GTDB): domain Bacteria; phylum Acidobacteriota; class Blastocatellia; order Pyrinomonadales; family Pyrinomonadaceae; genus OLB17. The sequence goes on from JADJWM010000009.1 coordinate 138,162, forward strand.
TGCCGCAATCTTTTGGGCAAACGGTACAAGACTCAAGAAGCGCTCGAGGGCCTCGACCCTACTTCGGAGCGTCCCCTTCTTCAAGAGTTTCAAGTACCTTGCGTCGGATCCTTCGCTTTCCATGAGCATTGTATGTGTATTTCCGGACGATCTCTTCGGGCGCGACCTTGTTGGCAAGAGCCCATGTAAAGTCCATCTCCGCATTGACCGTCGCGGTCGCCATCCGGGTTTCAAGCAGCATCAGGATCGTTCCGTAGAACAGGCACATTATCCCGACTATCCCGATCGGGATCGGGAGCCAGCGATACGTGTTGAAGAATGCCGCGACCGCTATGGTCACGCTCGTCAGCGTGAAAAAGCCGAGACCGTAGTAAAACGCGCCCATCGCCCGCTGCAGAATCCGTGCACGGCTCGTTACCTTGTCGAGCAGATTGACGATCGTATCGAGCCGTTTTTCATAAAGCGGCACGCCCGAGTGGTCCTCAATCGTGATCAGCTCGCTCAGCCGCTTTTCCAGATCGCGGACGCGGTCGACAACACGCCCAAGACGTGTCGAGGTCGAAAGGACCAGCGATCCCGTCGCCGACATCAGCAGCGTCGGCGTGACCATCGCGGTCAGGAACTCGATGGTGGAACCAAGGGCTTGGGGGTTGACGTTTACAAGATCGCCGGAGGCCATATAAGCCCGATTCTACGTTATTCGACCGGCAGATCGAAAGGCTAACTGAGGAGTTTGAAACGAGTCAGGCAAACATGCCTGCGGAGCTTGTTTCTTGGGATGACAGTCGAGGAAAATCCTCGTGACGGATGGTGAACTTAGACTTTTGAACCGAGGTTTCGGCCTCGGACCATCAAAGCCCGCCGCCGATCACCAGGAACAGGGCTGTAATAACCGTCATCGCGCGGTCCCGCTCACCCTTTCGACCTCCCGTCCCATCCGTCCAGTGACCATGTACCACATCATCTTGTAGTCGGAAATGAAGGACCAGAACGGGTATTTGAACGTAGCGGGCCTGTTCTTTTCGATCACGAAGTGGGCGAACCAGGCGAACGCGTAGCCGACGACAAGCGAAAGCGGAAAGTAGTACCACGTCCCCCGCCAGATAAACCACGCCAGCAGTGCCAACCCAAGCGAAGTGCCGATAAAATGAAGCACACGCGTCAGCGGCTTGCTGTGCTCCTTTACATAAAAGTCCCAGAATTCCGAATATTTCGAGATCATCGGGTTGTTCTCATCTGCTCGGCCACGATCACGCTGATCACGACCGAAACAAGCTGAAGGCCGCCGGCTGCGACCGACAAAACGACCACCGAAAGTACTGCCGCCAGGGCCGCGTTCCAGGCTCTCTTTACCGAAAGATAATAGACCGAAAGCAGGCTCAGGGCTAGACAAAGAACCGAAAAAACTACGGCGAGCACTATGAACGTGACCATCGACGCATTGACCGCACGCTCCTGGCCCATAAAACCGTTCAAGGCCAGCGCCCATGCGAAAAACGCGAATGAGGCCGTCAAGATGGAGGTGAGCGTCATTAGCACCCCGGTTATGATTGTGGACCACATTGCCCCTTTTCTCATGCGATTGGATGGTCTCAGGCGTCCTCGCCTCACAGGGAAAAAGTTCATCCCGCTTCGAGGCCGGTGCTATAATCAGTATATGCCAAGGGATGTCGGAATAGCGTTCGTAACCGGACGCAAGCAGTTTCAGGTCGTTCTGCGTTCCTACGTTAACAATTGGCTCGAACACGGGTTGATCCAGGACCGCAATGTGCGGCTCCATCTCTTTGTCGTTTACGATACGGCCTATTCCGACACCACACCCGATGATTATCGCAGCGTTCCGCCGGAGTTGTCCTCACTGGTCGGTTCGATCAATTTCTACGGGCGGACGGCGTTAAGAAACGAACGCCGCAAACTGATCGACGAAGGCGTTATCGACGAGCAGGAGGGCGAGCTTCTCTTCGGTGAAGGTTACGCAAAAAAGCGTAATGCCGCTTTATATTTTGCCGTGCAAAAGGGAATGGACTCCCTTTTGTTCATCGACGACGACGAGTATCCCCTGGCCGTCTTCGACAACCGTCCGAACAACCTGATGTGGATGGGCCAAAGCATCCTGGGTACGCACCTGCGTTACAGCGATAAGGCTGACATCACACACGGGCATCATTGCGGATACATCTCGCCGATCCCGCGATTCGAGTTCAACAACTTGCTGACCGAAAGCGATTTCCGAGCCTTTGTCGAAGCTACGAGCAACGACATTATCTCCTGGCGAAGCGTTAAGGAGATCGTATTCGGCAACGACGGAGTGACCTATGCCGACCGTCGTGTGATCGAAAAGGCGAGCGCCGAGGACGTTGTCGAGGTCAACGGGATGAAGTTCATTTCAGGAGCAAACCTCTGTCTGAACCTTCGACGCATCAAGAACGTTCCCGCGTTTTACAATCCGCCAGGCGCCCGCGGCGAGGACGCTTTCATGAGCACCACCCTGTCGGACCTCCGTGTCCTGAAGGTCCCGTGCTTCACATTTCACGATGCGTTTCTTGAGTATCCGCGTCTTTTGAACGGGATACTCCCGACCCGCATATCAGGTGTCGACGCACTCTCGCCAGCCATTCGCCAACGCTTTGTCCGGGCCTCGGTCGGGTGGATAAGATATAAGCCCCTGCTCGTTTGTCTGACCAACCCGCACCGTTACCGACATACCCTCGACGAGATGAAGCGGAAGCTCGATCGCGCGATCCCGAAGATGATCAGGTACTTTCAAACTGAGAAGTTTGAAGAGGTGCGCACTGAGCTCGATCGTTACGATAAGAACGTTCTTCGCCATCACCGGGCGTTTCTCGCAACGCTGCAGGCGTGGCGAAAGGTGATCGGGCATGTCCGAAGCGGTGGCACGAAGCGAGACCCGGCCTCAGCCGCTGCCGCGAAGATATGACCCGATCGCATCGGCGAACCTGTCCAGGTCCTGCAGTCCCGTGAAAATGTTCGGCGTTATCCGAATGCCCGAAAGATCGTCGTGCACGATCGGTGCGGTGATGATCCGATGCCTGGACATCAGATAGTCAGTGACCTTCACCGGATCAGCACCTTTGATCGAAAAATTCCCAATTGCACAATAAAGTTTCGGGTCTTGCGGCGTGTTGAACGTGATGCGGTCAAACCCCCGCAATCGATCCATCCAATAGGTCGTCAAAAACCGCAGCCGCTCCTCCTTTCGTTTAGCCCCTACCGCATCGTGAAAAAGAAGCGCCTCGCCGATAGAAAGGCGCGTCGCCGAGGAATGCGTTCCGATCTCTTCGAACTTTCGAATGTCGTGCCGGTTCTTATCCTCCGAAGCCATCAGCGCCCACACGCTCGGGATCTTTTCTTTCTTTACGTAGAGCAGCCCCGCCCCTTTGGCGTACATCCATTTATGAAGCGAAACCAAAGAGATCGCATTCCAGATCGTCCCGCTTGAAATCGAGCTGCGCAAATGAATGCGCACCGTCGACAACGACCTCGATGCCTCGGATGCGGGCCATTCGGCAAATATCCCGGACCGGCATTATTTGGCCGGTAGCATAGAGCTCATGTGAAATAAGGATAAGCCGGGTCTTCGGCGTGATGGCCGATTCGATCGCCGTTACGATCTCGGAGGGCGAACTGGGCATCAAGGGGATCTGAATGAGTTTGAGTTTCGGGCCTTCGCGTAGCTCCCGCTGACGGATCGCGGTAAGCATTCGCGGATATTCCTGCGAGGTCGCGATCACTTCATCACCCGGCCTCAGATCGACACCGAATAATAGGATCTGAAGTGATTCGGAAGCATTTCGGGTGATCGCGATCTCGCCCGCCCCGCAGCCGAAAAGCTCCGCCAGCCCTGCTCGAATGGTCTCCGCCTGGGGGGCAAGGGTTTGCCACATTGTGAACGCGGTCGCATCTTCCTGACTCCGATAACGCCGGTAGGCTTCGATCACAACACGCGGGCTCGGACTGGTCCACCCGCTGTTGAGATTCAGATTACGTTTGTCCAATGCGAACGCGTGCGCGACCCGGGCCCAGTACGGCTCCTTCGTCGCGGCTTCAGCCGGGGTAAGGCCATCAACGAGCGTCCCGGCCTCTCGAACATCCCTAAGCAGGCCTTCGACCGTTGGCGAAAGGAGCGCCATCAACCCGAGCCCTTTTCCGGCCGATCTTAATAACCTTTCTCGAGATACCTTGGTTGCAGCAGACATTAGCGGGACAAGTTAGATGATAACAAGCCGTTGCGGATATTCGGAAAAATGGACCGATCAGCCGACCATCCGCTTAGCCCAGGGTACAGACGGCGGGTCAGGCTTGTGAATTAAATTTAGAACGGGACTATTCGCTCGTTTCCTTTCGCTCGAAAATTATCGGTCCCGTTTCGTTTTCGCGGTCGAATTCCCTCCGGCCCGGCGACTGCTCCGGGCCGACACGGCCGACGATGATCTCGGCCCGAGAATAGTTTTCGCCCCGGACGGAAGTTCCCGCCAACCGGCGGAGCATCGCAAGCTGTCCGACGTGGGTGAGAGCATCGGCGACCGGCCCCTGAAAGATCTTGCCATAGCTGCACGCTAGCGGAAGGCTCGAGGCCAAATGGCCGTCGACCTTGCCGAGAGCCTCGAAAAACCGTGCCGATCCTTCATCCCAGGCAATGGGTTCCGAATCGCTCCATTTTTCCTCCCCGATCGCCATCGAGAGTGCCCAATCGAATAGGTCACCCATATGGGCGAGGATCTGCGCCGGGGTTCGCGAGGCCTCGCCGATCTTAAATGAAGCAAACCCGGCAGGTGCGTCCCTCAGCACCTTGCCCGCTCGATAAGCGAGCGTCGAGATGGCGTGCCGCAGAAACTGACGCTCGCTATCCGCCCTATCAAAAACGTGCTCGGATTCGGTCTTGAGCTGCTCCATGATCGCGGCGGCGGGTCTCGTTTCGCGTACAAGCTCGACGCTCTGCCCGGCGTACATCACTAGTGCTTCAACGTCACCGCTCATCGAATCGGTGGGCATGCTGCTGCTGTAGCGAACGACCGGGGTACCGTCCGGGCGTTGGGCAACGGCTTCGCCCTCATTCGGCCGCCTCCCCGAAGGCGGGCTGCCGGAGCTTTCCCACATTTTGTAGGTGCTGTTGCGGAGCGCGCGATGGGGCGCATTCTCCCAACCGACGTCGAAAAGTTCGGAATACGCCGTGTCCTCGGCGTTCGCCCAACCGAGCCTTTGTTTGTAGATCTCGTGGGCCCGGGCCTCTTCGGACGCGACGAAGCGCGTTCCAAGCCAGGCTCCCGATGCACCGAGGGCAAGAGCTGCCGCGATGCCCCGCCCATCCGCGATCCCTCCGGCCGCGATGACCGGCGTCGGAGCGATCGCATCGGCGATCGTCGGCACGAGCACCATCGTGCTGACGGTCCCGCGGACATGCCCGCCTGCCTCCCAACCCTGAGCGACGATAATATCCGCGCCCGCCTTCACCGCCTCACTCGCTTCGGCCACGCTGCCCGCGGAATGAATGACAACGGCACCGGCACGGTGCGACGTTTCGATGTACCGGCCGGGCTCTCCCCAAAACAGCGAGACGATCTTGACGCCTTCTTCCAGGCATATCTCCAATTTGTCGTGAACGTCATTGTTGATGACCAGATTGATCCCGAACGGCCTGGTCGTCAGGGAGAACGTCTCCCGCAGAAGCTCGCGTATCTCGTCCGGTGTGCGCCACGTAACCGAAAGCATCCCGAGGCCGCCTGCGTTCGACACGGCCGCGACCAGTTCTGGCCCGGTCGCGCTTCCGATCGGGGCTTGGATTATGGGCACGTCGATGCCCAGCAGGTCGCAAAGAACGGTTCGAACCATCGTTTTCTCCTCAAATTTGGCGGGAGATCGAGAGCAGTGAATTCAACTCTTCCGGCAACGCCTTATGTTACTTCTAAATCGATGTTCGGCCAAAGACCTTGGCCGAGGGAAAGCTCGCGGCCGTATCAGCACGTAACGAACGGTCACTGCAAGGAGCATCTAATCCGCAAACGCGACGCTTAGCTGCTTCAGTTTCAACGAGTCGCTGCGGTCGAGCAAATCCGCGTCGTCGCGGTTAATGTGGTTGTAAAGAATATCCCGCTGCTGCGGGCGGTATCCGGCTTCGCGGATCTGGTAGCGGAGGTCGCGTTCGTTTGCTTCGTTGTTGGCACCGGCCGCGGAAACCACGTTTTCTTCGATCATGATCGAGCCCATGTCGTCGGCCCCGAAGCGAAGTGCGGCCTGGCCCAGGCGGATGCCCTGCGTAAGCCACGACGATTGGATATGCTGGATGTTGTCTAGGAACAGCCGCGAGACCGACAGCATCTTCAGGTAATCGATGCCGGTCGGCTCTTCGGTGATCTTGCGGCCGAGGGCGGTGTTCTCGCGTTGGAAGGTCCAGGGGATGAACGCCGTAAATTCGCCGTAATTCGGATCCGTTTCTTTTGCCGCGAGAGCTTCATCCTGCACCTGACGAACGCGTTCGAGGTGGCGGACGCGGTGCTCGATGCGGTCGCCGATCCCGAACATCATCGTCGCCGTCGAGATCAGCCCCACCTTGTGAACGGCACGCATCACATCCAGCCATTCTTGCGTGGTGCATTTCGTCGATACGCGCTTTCTCACCTCGTCGTCCAGGATCTCGCCGCCGCCGCCGGGCATCGAATTCAGGCCCGCCGCCTTCAGCCGACGCATAATTGTTTCGTAATCCAGGCCGCTGATCAGGTGGATATTGTGTATCTCCGGCGGCGAGAAACAATGCAGTTGAAACTTCGGATATTTCGCGTGCAGCGTCGACAGCAGATCTTCGTACCACTCGATCCCGAAATCCGGGTGCAGCCCGCCCTGCATCAGCACGCCGGTGCCGCCGAGAGCGATCGTTTCGTCGATCCGCTTACAGATCTCGTCTATCGAGTGGACGTAAGTGTCGGGCTTACCGGGCCGGCGATAGAAGGCGCAGAACGTGCATACGACGTTGCAAACGTTGGTGTAATTGATGTTGCGGTCGATGATATAGGTCACGGCCCCGGGATCGTTCTCCCGTTGGCGTATCTCGTCCGCGGCGACGCCCATGCGTGCGATGTCGTTTGATCCGAGCAGCGCGGTGCAGTCTTCGGCGGTGAGCCTTTCGCCCGCAAGCGCTCTGTCCAGGATCGGCTGAATATTGCTGGCCATTCGTCTATAATCTTAGCAAAAATGGCAACGCCGGTCAGGTTAAGATCGAAGGTCGAGGTCACGGACAGCACGCCACCGTGGTACATCCTTCGCGTGCCTAAATTTCGGGTCACGCAGTTTGGATTTAAGGGGAACCTCCGGCGGGTTATCTGCAAACTCAACGGCAGCGAGACACTCCAATGTTCGCTGTTCCCGGCGGGTAACGACTATTTCATCACGCTCAGCAAACCCTTAAGACAAAAACTCCGGCTCGAGCCGGGTGACCCGATCGAGCTCGCCATATGCAAGGACGAAAGCAAATACGGCATGCCGATGCCGGCCGAATTTGCCGAGGTGCTTAGGCAGGACCGCGAGGGCAAGCGGATGTTCGAAGCGCTTTCGCCGGGTAACCAGCGGCTGATGCTCAAGCTCGTCGATTTTGTCAAAAGCGTGGACAAGAGGATCATCAGGTCGCTAACCGGCATCCAGGTCTTAAAGCAATGCGAGGGCAAATTCGATTATCACATTTTGCACGATGCGATGCGGGCGGCTTGTTTGGTGGGCACCGATCGTGATCCGAAAAGATGAAACCGGTCAAATTCAAAGCTATCCTCACCAAAGCTCCAGCCGATTCCGGTTGGCATTTTATTCCTGTCGAAGAGAAGATCGGAAAGAAATTCGAGAAGAAGGACGGGACCCGCCGGATCGTCTGCACGATAAACGGCACCGAAACTTTTCAGTGTGCGTTGATCCCGTGGGGCGAAATTTTCACCATCATCGTCAACAAGGAAAAGCGTGACCGGCTGGGCATGGCTGCCGGCGACACCATCGCGGTCGTCATCGAGCTCGACGAGAGCAAATACGGCCTGCCGATGCCCGAAGAGCTTCAGGAAGTCCTGAATCAGGACCCCGAGGGCGACAAGCTTTTCCATTCGCTCACCGCCGGCAAACAGCGTTCGATCCTTTATTTCGTCGGCAAGATCAAGGACATCGATAAGCGTATCCACACGGCCCTTATCTTTATCGAACACATCAAGCGGAACGAGGGCAAGATCGTTCAGGAAGAACTCACCCGAGAATTGAAGCGTCCCGCCTTCTAGTTCTTCACGACAAAAATCCGGCAAATCCAAACATCCGGACCCGTCGAATAATTAACCAAACAATCTTGACACTTTTTGCTGATATTTTTCGCGATTAAGAATGTAGGAGTTATCGAACGGGGTCTATTGAGCGATGCAGAATCGAGAGGAACAACTTGGCACCACAGACATCGGCCTTCTGATCTTCGTGATCGTGGCCGGATGGCTGCTGCTTTTCCAGTCGGGGATATTCCAATGAGCTAGCCGGTCAGGCCTGTCGGGCGGTTCCGATGGTCAAGCCGTTTTTGAAAGCGAGTTCGAAGAAAGCTCCATACCGGAGAGCATCGACGCGTCGGGGAGCGTAAATGATGTTCTCCTTCAGATATCTTTTGAGGCTCTCGGCACTGGTCCCGATGTCCTCGGTATAGTTGGCGGCGATCTCATCAATATGGGCGAGTCCTTC
>JADJWM010000010.1 GCA_016716365.1 Chloracidobacterium sp.
TCGTTATCGTCACGCACAATATGCAGCAGGCCGCCCGGGTGTCGGACAAAACGGCGTTCTTTATGCTGGGCAAGCTGGTGGAATACAATTCGACGGACAAGATGTTCACCAACCCGGACGAGAAGCTCACGGAGGATTACATAACGGGAAGGTTCGGCTAACCAAAACGGGCGTGGAATGCCTGCCGTGTGCTAGATTATCAACCGATGGAAAACAGGATCATAGACCAACAGTTGGGCCGCCTTAAGGACCGCATACTTCTACTCGGGGGAGCTACGGAGACGGCGTTGAGCCGCGCGATGGAGTCGCTCGCAAAACGAAACAGCGAGCTGGCGCAGAAGGTGCTCGACGAAGACAAGATAATCAACGAGATGGAGCTCGAGATCGACCGGATGAGCATCGAGATCATCGCGCTTCACCAACCGGCCGCTCACGACCTTCGATTCGTCATCGCCGTTGCGAAGATCACTCCGATCCTTGAACGAATAGCCGACCACGCCTGCAATATCGCCGAATCGGCCCTTGTACTTAACACCGAGCCGCCGATCATGAAGCACTTCGACTTTTCGCGAATGGCGCAGGTCGCCGCAGAAATGTTAAGGTCAGCGCTGGATGCGTTCACAACTGAAGACTCCGACGTCTCGCGGCGGGTTATCGCACGTGACAAAGAGATAGACGAAGGGTATCATCGCGCTTTTGGCGAACTGCTCGAGTTGATGATCGACGATCCGACGTCGACCACGAGCGCCGCCCACCTGCTTTTTGTGGCTAAACACCTTGAACGGATCGGCGATTACGTGAAAGATATCTGTGAGCTTAATGTCTATCTGCGCGAGGCCGTTTTTATTAAACACAGCAAGCAACTATCGAAAGAACAAGATTAGAGGTCCGAAATGGGATTCAGTTTCTTACCGAAAGAGGACGAATATTTCGCGTTCTTTTCTCAGATGGGAGAAAAGATAGAGCAGAGTTCGGATCTTCTCGTGCAGATGTGTGAGGAGGATGTCTCGAAGCACGCGACCTTTACTAAACGTATCAAGGACGTTGAGCACGAGTGTGACGAGATAACCCACAAGATCACCACGAAGCTGAACAAATCGTTCATCACGCCCTTCGACCGGGAGGATATCTATCATCTGGCAGTCGCCCTGGATGACATTTGCGACTATATCGACGCGGGCGCGCGGGCCATAGTGATGTACAGCCTTGGCGTACCTAACAATCACACGATCGATCTCGCAAAGGTGATCCAGAGCCTTAGCAGAGAGATAAGTAAGACCCTTTCGATGCTTCGCAAACCAGACGCGATCAACACGCATTTCGTTGAGATCCATCGGCTTGAGAATGAGGCTGACGATATCTATTTCAAGGCGATCAAGGAACTATTCTCCAACGGCAGCGACGCATTGAACGTCATTCGCATGAAAGAGATCTATGAGATCCTGGAACATGCGACCGACCGGTGCGAAAGCGTAGCGAATATTATCGAAAGCATAGTTCTCAAGCACAATTGAGCCAGTAGCCGGTAGCCAGTATTCAGTAGACGGCGGTAAGACCGCCAACGGTACTCATGGCGCGGGTCGACGCGTTTCTGCCAATTGACCCCTGCCTTCTGCACACTGTTCCATGGACGGACAAACCGCAGCCTTCAGCCTGGTCGTATTCATTATCTTCATCGCACTCGTTTTCGATTACGTCAACGGGTTCCACGATGCGGCGAACTCGATCGCTACGGTCGTTGCGACACGGGTGCTTTCACCGGGGGCAGCGGTCGCCTGGGCGGCGTTCTTCAACTTCATCGCGTTCGCGGTCTTCGGGACCGCCGTCGCCAAGACGATCGGCAGCGACATGGTGGACATCGCCAAGATACCGGGCGACGACCAGCTCTTCGTGCTGCTCGCCGCCGTGATCGGGGCCGTGATCTGGAACCTGATCACATGGTACGCCGGGCTGCCGACATCCAGTTCCCACGCTCTTGTCGGAGCCTATGCCGGTTCGGCGATCGCCTCGTTCTTCTGGCACTACGGCCTAACGAGCCCGCTGCCCGTGCTAAAAGCGGCCGGCTGGATCAAGACGATCTCCTTCATCGTCTTGTCGCCGTTGATAGGCATGACGCTCGGCTTCATGTTGATGGTGGCTGTTTACTGGATCTTCCATCGCGTATCGATCAATCGGGTTGACCGGGTCTTTCGCGTAGGTCAGCTCTTCTCAGCCGCCGCATTCTCGCTGGGCCATGGGGGGAACGACGCGCAAAAAACGATGGGGATCATGATGATCGCGCTGGTAGCCGGCGGTTACCACGCAATGACCCCGGACGGGAAACTGCCCGAGATCCCGCTGTGGGTCGTGCTCTCTGCACATACGGCGATCGGGCTCGGCACGCTCTCCGGCGGCTGGCGGATCGTCAAGACAATGGGCACGAAGATCGTAAAGCTTCAACCGGTCGGCGGATTTTGCGCCGAGTCTGCCGGTGCCGCAACTCTCTTTTTTGCCACTTTTACCGGCATTCCGGTCTCGACGACCCATACTATAACCGGCTCGATCGTCGGCGTTGGCTCGGCGAAACGATTCTCGGCAGTTAAATGGGGCGTGGCGGGCCGAATTGTCTGGGCCTGGGTGCTCACTATCCCGATGGCGGCGACCATCGCGGCTCTGACCTACGGTGTCGTCCTGATCATCGAAAAAGCGACCGGCCATATCTGACGGGGGCCGGCGGGGCCGGTGCTTGCTAATTCGAATTCCAAGCGCAATGATTTTCACTTGAGCGAGGGTTGGCCGCCGTTAGGCCGGCCCGGGAGATAGCAATGTCAGCTGTGCTTGAACAGGTCCGCCCGCTGGAAGATTTTCTGGTGATGCCCGAGACCGAGATCGCCGAGCGGATCGACGCGGCAAGGGCAGAACTCGGCAAACGTGTCGTCGTCCTCGGCCACCACTACCAGCGCGACGACGTCATTCGCCATGCCGACCTGACCGGTGATTCCTACCAGCTTTCGGTTATGGCCTCGCAGACTGCCGCCGAAACCATTATTTTCTGCGGCGTTCATTTCATGGCCGAATCGGCGAATATCCTCGGAAAACCGGAACAACGCGTGATACTGCCCGACCTTGGCGCCGGATGCTCGATGGCCGATATGGCTTCCATCGACCAGGTCGAGGACGCGTGGGAGCAGCTTGGCGAGATCGGAGTGCTTGAACAAAAGGTCGCGCCGATCACCTACATGAACTCGTCTGCCGCGATCAAGGCGTTCTGCGGTAGGAACGACGGCGTCGTTTGCACGTCGTCGAACGCTGTCCCGCTGTTCGAGATCTATCTTCGGGATTACGAGAAGATGTTCTTTTTCCCGGACCAGCATCTGGGGAGGAACACCGGGGCGAAGTTCGGCATTCCGCTCGACAAGATGGTGGTCTGGAACCCGCACGAAGAACTCGGCGGGAATTCGCCGGAGGACCTGTTGGCGGCGAAGCTGATACTTTGGCGGGGCCACTGTTCAGTGCATGGGCGATTCAAGGCCTGGCACGTCGATAAGATCCGCGAAGAAGTGCCGGGCGTGCAAGTGCTGGTGCATCCCGAATGCACACGAGAGGTCGTCGAAAAAAGCGACTTGGACGGCTCGACATCATTCATCATCAAGACGGTCGAGAATTCGCCGCCAGGTTCGAAATGGGCGATCGGGACCGAGGTCAACCTGGTAAAAAGACTTGCGGACCGCTTTCCCGATAAGGAGATCCACCTGCTTGCGCCGGATCTTTGCATGTGCGCGACGATGTACAGGATCGCCCCGCAAAACCTGGCCTGGGCCATCGAGAACGTCCGCGGCGGGAACGTCGTGAACGAGATCGTCGTGGACGGTCAGACGAAGCATTACGCGAACATTGCGTTGGAGCGGATGATCTCGCTGACGGAGAAAAAGAGTTAAACGCAAAGACGCGAAGACGCAGAGTTTGCTTATAGATTCTTTGCTTCTTAGCATCTTTGCGTTGAGATTCTTATGGCCGAGGTAAGTGACAAGCTTCCCGATAATGTCCCGGGGCCCTTTTATGTCGATCGTGAATGCATAGATTGCGACGTTTGCCGCGATACGGCGCCGGCGAACTTTAAGCGTAACGACGAGAACGGCTATTCCTATCTTTACAAGCAGCCGGAAACAGAAGAGGAACTCGAGCTTTGCGTCGAGGCGATGAATGCTTGTCCGGTCGAGGCGATCGGAGACGACGGTGAAGAGGCAATAAAACGGACCGCATGACCGGAGCCCCGCGCGCTTCCGGACGAGAACAAACCAAGGGAAATGGAAAGGGGGATGACCATGAGAAAAACTACTATCTTTTTGGTAACACTGGTGTTAATGGCAGGAGCCGCATCGGCCCAGAGATCGTGGCTGGACCGACCGGTCGATTCAAACTGGAACAGCGGGAACGGCGTGGTCCCGAATGCCCCACGGAACGTCGGAAGGATCGAAGGCGTGTGCCAGGACCAGGTCCGGCAGCCGGAGAGCATTGCCGACCGCGCCGTGACGCGTGCCGGATGGTTCCTGTTCGGAGCATCTCAGAGCTACGGCCCGGTGACGCTTGTGACGGCCATGGCCGATGTTGACGGGATGTGCCGACCGAACAACTACAATGCGTTCGTTTTTGTCGGGAGCCGCTTTGCCGGGACGCTGTCGCCGACTCCCGCCGGGGCACGTTCAGACGGTGCGATCGGATCCGTGCACCTTGTTGGCCCGACGCGTATCACCGCGGAGTTTGCCAGATATACGTCGCAGGACGCTCTTTGCTGCCCCTCGCAGATGAGTTTTGTCGAATATGCGATATCGAGCGGGGCTCGGCCCGTGGTCCGTGTCGAAGACGTCCGGACCGAAGCCGTGTGCCGAGATGGGGGCGTCGTCGAGACTCAGGACAACGTCGTTTCCGGTACGGTGACGTACCGCCAGCGAAGCGCTTTGCCGCGGACAGCCGTCCTGATCGTGAAGATCGTGGATGTTTCGCGGCAGGACGTCTCTTCGACGGTGGTTGCCGAGCAGCGTATCGAGACCGCTGGCAAGCAAGTGCCCATCTCGTTCGATATTGCTTATGACCGGAGCAGGATCCAGGAACGCAACAGCTACGCGATCCAGGCAGAGATCCGCGACGGCGGACGGCTGCTGTTCATCACCGACACGCGGTACCCGGTCATTACACAAGGCAATCCTCGGTCGGTCGAGGTAACGGTGGTTCCCGTCGGCGGCGGTCCCGGACAAAGGGGCGGGACGATCCGCGGCACCGTCACGTTCCGCGAGCGCATTGCGCTGCCGGCGAACTCGGAAGTGATGGTCAAGCTTGTCGATTCGGCCGACCGGAACGGCACCCCGGTCGCTGAGACCACGTTTTCGACCGCCAACCGGCAGCCGCCCTTTTCGTTCGAGCTTGATTACGAGCCGCGCGACATAAACCGCCAGCGGAACTACGAACTGTATGCTGAGATCCGCACGGCCGGAAGGCTGCGGTTCAAGAGCGATGCCGGCCAGAGGGTCGAACTTAGCGGAAACCGTACGGACAATGTGGACCTTGTGTTAAGGTCGGCGGCCGACGCGCCAGAACCGATAACCGGCCGGTCGCTGGACCTATCAAGGCTGGGAGCCGGTTCGATCAAGATCGGCGATCGCAGCACGCAGTTCCTTATCCGCGGAAGCGTGACCGTCAGAACGGACGGCACCGCCGAGGTGACTGTTTCAAGCCTGGAGGGAACTTACAGATTCGGCGGAAAACTTAGCTATTTCGACAGCGGGACGGTCAAGATATCGGTCGAGAATTCGGGCAACGCGGACGCAAGCGGCGAGATCGAGGTAAGGTACAGCGGGCGGAATATGCGTTCCTTAACGGGTACGGACCTGGTGTTGGACGGACAGGCGGTCACACTCCGCTTTTAGCGAAAATCGGGGACGGGCATCAGACGGTGATCTTGATCATCCCGTCCTCGATGCTCACCTCGTATTTTTCGACACCGCAAGACTTTTTTGTGAAGCAATCGCCCGTGCGAACGTCGAAACGGTAGCCGTGCAGGCTGCATTCGACTATGCCCCCGTAGAGGCGGGAATCGGCAAGCGGATAGCCCTTGTGCGGACAGAAGTTCTCTATCGCGTAGAAGGTTCCGCCGACATTGTATAGGGCCAGTTCGGAGCCGTCCTTTAGCTTTACGGTCGCACCACGCCCGGGCGGGACCGACTCGGCCCTCCCGACCGTGACCTGTCGGCCCTCACGCTTCGGCTTTCGTTTATTTTCCTTTTGTTTACCCATTCTCACGTAATGCTGAAGCCTACGTTCAAGCAAGGGCCGCGTAGGCCCGTTGATCATTTTGCCCTTGGTCATGCGAGGGCATCAGCATTTTTTTCAGTTTCGCCAATTCAAAACGTAAATCGCAAATTTCAAATTTCAAATTTCAGATCTGAGATACCAGGTCTTCGAACCTCTTGCTTTATCGTGCATAGTCAAACAAAATAGGTCAAAGGAGTCTCGAGCAAGCGCATGACCGAATCGACCGCTAAAACGCGCATCCGGTGCCGCGATATCATGACGAGCAGCGTGACGACCGCTGCCCGTGACAATACGTTGCGCGATGTGGCGGCGATGATGCGCGAGGGCGACATGGGATCGGTTCCCGTGGTCGAAGACGGAAAACTCGTCGGGATCGTTACAGACCGCGACATCGTTGTGCGAGCGGTCGCCGAGGGAAAAGGGCCGGAAACGAGCGTGGCAGAGGCGATGACAACCGACATTTTCTCGGTCAAGCCCGGCGACTTTGCCTTCGAGGCCGTCCGGCTGATGGGCGACAAACAGGTGCGCCGCATTCCCGTCGTCGATGAAGACGGCAAGCTCGCTGGGATCATCGCGATGGCCGACGTCGCGCTCGAAATGGAAGACGAGAGGGAAATAGCGGAAACACTCGAGGAGATCTCGAGCGGTGCCGGTTTTTGGGGAAAGAAGTAGGAAAGGCTTTCCGGCCTGTCCTTACAGCTCGTTGTGACCTGGACTGGAATTGAATTCGTTATTGCAGGCGTCAGGCTGGAAAGTCTGTCGTACTAAGACATGGCCAAGTCGACAAATCGTTATTTTCAGTTCCTCGGCTCGTCGAAGAACGCGCGGTCGGGGCAGCTTTGGTATCCGGCGGCGGATGTTTACCGGACGCCCGAAGGCTGGGTGGTCAAGGTCGAACTGGCCGGCGTCTCGGTCGAGGATGTCGAGATCGACGTTCAGGGCAACGTGCTCACGATCGCCGGGTGCCGCAAGGACCGCTCGTGCGGCTACGGCGGATCCTATGAGCAGATGGAAATAACCTACAGCCGTTTTGAAAAGACGCTGAAATTCCCGGCGTCGATCGAAGGAGTCAAGCTCGATCATATGTTTGAGAACGGCCTGCTGATAATCCGGCTGAAAAGAGGAGAGGCAGTAGAAACGAAGGCCGACGCCGTCTAAGAAAAGGGGAAAGCGATGGTGGAAGAACGTAAAGAGGACCAAAGACCCGAAAACGATGAACCGAAGCCGGAAGTGTTTGAGGTAGCGGTCCTGCCGCTGCAGAACACGACGCTGTTTCCAGAGACGGTCGTTCCGCTTGCGGTGGGCCGCGACCGCTCGATGAAGGCTGTCGAGGCGGCCCTGTCCACCGAAGAAAAGCTTATCGCCTGCGTGACGACCAAAGCGGAGAACGTCACCGGCGACGACGCAAAGTTCGAAGACCTTTATCAGGTCGGCACCCTTGTGAACATCAAGCGGATGATGCGAAACGAGGGCGTGATGCAGCTGATCGTTCAGGGGCTTGACCGCTTCAAGGTGGTCGAATGGCTTCAGGATGAGCCTTTCCTGAGGGCGAAGTGCGAGATCCTTCCGGACCTGACCACCGAGGACGACGAAGAGGTCGAGGCCCTTAAACGCAACATCCAGACCATGATCCAGCAGGCGCTTGCCCTGCTTCCCAACATCCCACCTGAGATCCGGATGGCGGTAATGTCGCAGCAGGACCCGGTGCAGCTTGCGTACTTCCTGGCCTCAGTGCTCGACCTGGGCGTTGATACCGAGCAGAAGATGCTCGAATCGGATACCGTCGATGACCTTCTGACGCTCACTCACGCCGCCCTGGCGCGTGAGGTCGAGATAATGCAGATCCGGTCGAAGATCGCGACCGAGGCCCAGACCGAGATGGACAAATCCCAGCGGGATTACGTCCTCCGGCAGCAGATGAAGGCCATCCAGAAGGAGCTTGGCGAGGACGAATCGGGCGAAAAAGCCGAGGCCGGGCAGCTTCGAGAGCGGCTTGAGACGGCCGACCTTCCCGACGACGTCCGAAAGGAAGCCGAACGCGAGCTGAAGCGGATGGAACAGCTCCCGCAGTCGGCGCCCGATTACCACGTGATCCGGACATATCTGGAATATGTGCTCGAATTGCCGTGGCGAAAGTCGAGCGAGGAAAAGCTCGATCTGAACGAGGCCCGGAAGATCCTCGACGAAGACCATTACGGCCTTGAGGACATCAAGGAGCGGATCCTCGAATCGCTCGCCGTTGTAAAGCTGCGGCCGGATTCGAAGAGCCCGATCTTGCTTTTCGTCGGCCCGCCGGGCGTCGGCAAGACATCGTTGGGACGGTCGATCGCCCGTGCACTTGGCCGCGAATTTGAGCGGCTAAGCCTTGGCGGCATGCGTGACGAGGCCGAGCTTCGCGGACATCGCCGTACCTACATCGGGGCGATGCCGGGCAGGATCATCCAGGCACTTCGCCGGGTCGGCGTGAACAACCCGCTGATGATGCTGGACGAGATAGACAAGCTCGGCAACGACTATCGCGGCGACCCGTCGGCGGCGTTGCTGGAGATACTCGACCCGGCACAGAACAACTCGTTTCGCGATAACTATCTCGACCTTCCGTTCGACCTGTCGAAGGTGTTCTTTATCGCGACGGCAAACCAGCTTGCGCCTATCCCGATGCCGCTTCGCGACCGGATGGAGATCATCCAGCTTGCCGGTTATAGCGACCACGAAAAGCTGAACATCGCAAAGCAGTACCAGGTGGGCCGGCAGATAAAGGAGAACGGCCTGACCGAGGGCCAGCTTGAGATCACCGACGACGCCCTGATGCTGCTGATCACGCGATACACCCGCGAGGCCGGCGTCCGCCAGCTTGAGCGGGCCATCGGAAACCTCGCCCGCAAGGTTGCGCTTAAGGTAGCGGAGGGCACGACCGAGAAGATCACGATAGCTGCCGCCGATGTGAAGGGATATCTCGGGCCGCCGCGGTTCCATCCGGAGGAAGCCCGAAAGGAATTGCCGGCCGGCGTCGCGACGGGAATGGCGTGGACCGAAATGGGCGGCGAGGTGCTTTTTATCGAAGCGACCGCGCTTCCGGGCGGCAGCGGCCTGACGCTCACGGGCCAGCTTGGCGAGGTGATGAAAGAATCGGCCCAGGCGGCACGAAGCTACCTTTGGTCGCACGCCGGAGATTTGAACATCGATCCCGAGGCTATCAAGCAGAACGGAGTTCACGTTCACGTACCGGCCGGTGCGATACCGAAGGACGGCCCGTCCGCGGGCGTCACGATGGCGTCGGCGCTCGCGTCGCTTTACACGGGTCGAAAGGTCCGGTCGGATACGGCGATGACGGGCGAGATCACGCTTTCGGGCCTCGTGTTTCCGGTCGGCGGCGTCAAGGAAAAGGTGCTGGCAGCACACCGTGCAGGCATTCGGCGTATAATTTTGCCGTTTCAGAACGAGCCTGACATCGAGGACATCCCGGAAGACCTCAGAAAAGAGCTGGAAGTGATCCCGGCCAAGCACATCAGCGATGTGATCGCCGCGGCCCTCGAACCCCAGCCTTCGGCCGAAGGCATCAAGCCGATCCCGACGGCGGTTCCCGGGAACGGCCGAAAAGCGTCGGAGCCGCTCGCGGCGAAAGACCCTGATACCGATCCGATGTAGTTCGGCCATCACCGCGATCCGTAAGATCGGGCCCCAGGTTGGTTGTCCCGCATTGGGGATGCAGGTGCGTTCTTGTTCAGGCTCGAAAGGCCTTAGAAAATAAGCACTTGTGAAAGTGTCCCCAAGATGGAACGCGATTCGTCCCGGCTTGGACCGCCCTTGTCCCGCCTGCTTTTTCACCCTCTAACCTGTTGATCTGACAAGGGTTTAAGTGTTTGTCCCACACGTTTTGCAGACAAACATCGTGCAAACGCTGTTTAAGTGGTGTGAATGCACCATTTACATTTTCGTTGACGTGTTTTTCACGCGGGACAGATCGGGAGACGGGCCGGGCCGTTTTCCCCACCGCGGGACTGGTGCAAGCCCAATTCCTCGTTACAAATTTTCAAAGATCCGGCCCCTGTGGACGGGGCGACGACCTTAGTGTATCATAGATTAGGATATGTTGCGACAATAATACATTCTTGAAAGTGAATCATTTTTGATATTTTGGGCGGAGTTCAGGTAAGTGTCTGGTTCTCTTGGGGTTGCGGGCAAATTTGAAACACGGAGATCGCAGAGGTGCGGACGCGGAGATCGCGGAAAAAGTTCATGGGACAGCCGAAGGTTTTTGATCATCGCGGCGCGAAACTGAGCCCGATCCGGGGTTGAAGGCCTGTGTTTCAGCTTGTTCTGGAGTTTGTTGCGATCCGTGATCGCGTCCCCGGCGGGCTCGGAAAGGAATAGATTTGCTCTCGGGCCCGTATTTATTGCCCCTCGCACCCGTTCCGGTCGGGAAGTGGACATTTCAATTGTCTCCCGAATGGGACGATCGTTGTATGCGGCTGCAAGTGATCAAAATTTGAGGTTCCGGGCTCTTTTTTCTTTTTGATCTGTTTCGTGTTTTTGTATGTTCGAAATGTCCGGCGGTAGTAGGCTGGATGGAGTGAGAATGACAGCTCGGTCGTGTAGAGGTTCTTTGGAAACCGTCACAAAGCACGATGCGTCATTCTCACCCCTGAAGGTTATCTCGAACAGTTGACTGGGACCCATGAGAGATCCCGCATTACTGCAAGTCTGAGAGAACCTATCTTAGGCACCTACCAATATACCACCATGAGAAAGATCGAACTTAACGAAAATCAAAAAACATTCATTGGCATCGACGTTTCGAAAGACAGTCTGGAGGTCTTCGTCGATACGTCCTCTAGAAGGACCGTTTGTCCGAACCAGTCGCGTGACCTGAAACGGCTGGCCAGGGATCTCAAGAAGCTCTCGCCGGAGCTGATCGTCATGGAGGCGACCGGAGGCTATGAGACCCAGGCGGCGATCGCTTTCACCGAGGCCTCGCTGCCGTTCGCGATCGTGTTCCCGAGACGGGTCCGCCAGCTTGCCCTCGGCCTCGGCATCATCGCCAAGACCGACGAGATCGACGCCCGCGTGATCGCCTATTACGGCAGGGTCGCCGGTATCGAGCCCAAACCGCTCGAATCAAACGAGTTACGCGAGCTTGCCGCACTCACCACCCGCCGCAGTCAGCTCGTCCAGATGCGGCTGATGGAAGAGAACCGGGTCGATACCGCTCATCCGTCGATGCGTAAAACCATCAAAGAACATATCTCCTGGCTCAAGCGTCAGATCGAAAAGGTAAATACCGACATCGACCGCTGCATAGAGCAATCAGATGCTTGGAGCGGGACCCGCGACCTTCTAACCAGCGTTCCCGGCGTCGGATCGGTACTCGCCTCGACGCTCATCAGCGAACTGCCCGAACTCGGGGCTCTTTCCCACAAGAAGATCGCCGCTTTAGTCGGCGTCGCCCCTTTCCCACGCGACACCGGAAAGTTCAGCGGTAAGCGCTTCTGTAAAGGCGGCCGCAACTCTGTCCGCCGCGTTCTCTATATGGCCGTCATCTCCGCAACTCGTTTCAATCCCGTCATCAAAACCTTCTACCAACGCCTATGCGAAAATGGAAAACGTAAAAAGGTCGCTCTCATCGCTTGTGCCCGAAAAATGCTCGTCATCCTTAACGCCATGCTTCGAAACAATGTACCCTGGCTGTCAGAGGCTTGACTTCTTACACAGTTGCTTTGTGGACCGAAGAAGGATTTATCCACAAAATACACGGAACAAGAAAACAAGAACAAGAACAGGCATCCCAGACACGGCCGTCAGTTTTTGGCCGAAAATTGTCGGCTCGGAGGTGACGATTTTCGTTTACGGTTCCGGCGGTGTGAGCGACTTGGAAAAAGGGGGCGGCGGCACTTTTCCGAAAATTCTTGACAGCGTGGCATAATGTTTCGGATATTTCCGAGCATTCCCAACCATAATGAGCACCAGATCACTGAATCGGAACCTCCACGCAGCAAAGGCGTCGAAGAAGGACGAGTTTTATACCCAGCTTTCCGATATTGAGAAGGAATTGTGGCACTATACCGACCACTTCAAAGGCAAGGTCGTTCTGTGCAATTGCGACGACCCGCGCGTGAGCAACTTCTTTCATTTCTTCTCACACAATTTTGAAAAGCTCGGCCTGAAAAAATTGATTACGACATGCTATAAAAACAGCCAGCCGGATCTATTCAGTAAGCACGAGTCGAAAAAGGGCATCTATCTCGAATATTGCGGCGACAAGAACCAAAACCGCGTCCCTGACCCGGCGGAAATCGGAATCCACGACCTAAAAGGCGATGGCGACTTCCGCAGCGAGGAATGCATCGAGCTTCTAAAGCAAGCCGACATCGTAGTAACAAATCCACCGTTCTCATTGTTCAGGGAGTATGTGACGCACCTCGCTGACTCCGGCAAGAAGTTTCTCGTCATCGGCAACCAAGGTGCAATCTCGTACCCAGAAATTTTCAGTCTCATCAAACACAACAAAATATGGCTCGGCAATTCGCACCCGCAGAAGTTTGTCGTACCCGATGATTACGAACTTCGAGAGATTAGAAGTTGGCGGGATGAGGACGGCACGAACTGGCGTAGCCTCGGGAACGCATGCTGGTTTACGAACATGGATATCCAGAAGCGTCACGAGGAACTTCCGCTCTTCGTCCACTATGATGCGAGGGAATTCCCCGAATACGACAACTATCGCGCTATAGAGGTTACGAGATTTAAAACCATACCTGATGATTACGACGGCATTATGGGAGTGCCGATAACCTTTCTTGAGAAATATAATCCAGAGCAGTTTGAAATCGTTGGTTCGGATTATGAAGTAAAACTCGGCCTGCTGCCGGACCTTGTTAAGCCTGATTGGGAGGGAAAGTTAGACCGCGGTTATGTTAACGGCAACAGAAAATTCGCACGTCTCCTAATTCGAAAAAGGCAACAAGCAGGAAAGTAACTACGGAGGAACTAGCATGGCATCGGAAATAAAAACAAAGAAAACATTCGGAACGCTAGATATCGCTCGGATCAGTCCTGAGCCAAAGCCGGGCAGCCCGAGAGCGTTGAATATTCACATGTCCTTCGAAGAGGCATTGAAGCTACATTTTGGCCTCGGACAAGCATTGGCGAAGTTGAACAGCTACAACCGCTCCACGACTGCGGGCAAACGTGCGTCAGTTAATCTTTGCGTGTTTACGGACATCAACCGGTTAACGATAAATGAAGGCGTACTTCCAAGAAAATGAAAATCGACCTGCACGAGATCACTGTCAGAGAATTGTTCGACGGTTATACGAACAACGACGAAGCGGGAGTTGTCGGTTATGGCGGGAGGTTGGATATTCGCCCGCCGTATCAACGCGAGTTCATTTACAAGGACAAGCAGCGGGACGCGGTCATTGACACGGTCAGGAAAGACTATCCGCTCAACGTGATGTATTGGTCGGTGCGGAATGACGGAAAGTTTGAGGTGATCGACGGCCAGCAGAGAACGATCTCGATATGTTCGTATGTTGATGGAAGGTTTTCAATAGGGGGCCTTGCCTTTCACAATCTTCAGGACGACCAGCAGGAACAAATACTAAATTACAAACTGATGGTCTATTTTTGCGAAGGAACGCCAAGCGAACGTCTCGGATGGTTCGAGACGATAAACATTGCGGGTGAGGAACTTACCAAACAGGAGATGCGGAACGCCGTGTATGCAGGGCCCTGGACCGCAGATGCAAAAAGATATTTCAGCAAGACGGGTTGTCCGGCGTATGGCCTTGCAAGCGATTACATGAAAGGTACGCCTATTCGTCAGGACTATCTCGAAACCGCGATCGATTGGCACTCGAACGGAAACATCAAGGACTATATGTCCGAGCATCAGCACGACGAGGACGCGAGCGAGCTGTGGCACTACTTCGGCGGCGTGATTGATTGGGTGAAACGTACTTTTCCCAACTATCGCCGCGAAATGAAAGGCCTCGACTGGGGTAGGCTTCACAATAAGTACAAAGATACCCAACTCAACCCGGACAAGCTGGAAAAGCGCGTCGCAGAACTGATGATGGACGACGAGATCACAAGGAAATCCGGCATATATGAATATGTTCTTGACGGGGACGAGTCGCACCTCAACCTTCGGAGCTTTACTGAAAGTCAAAAAAGGGAAGCCTACGAACGACAGAAGGGCATCTGCCCGGTATGCGACCAACATTTCGATCTAAGCGATATGGAAGCCGACCACATCGACCCTTGGCACTAAGCCAGACAACCGGAGGAAGTCAGGGAAATAGAATTGAGGTGAAATAGCTTTGCTTCGTTATTTTATTGGGGATGCAAAATATCTTTATCTAACGAAACGCGAGTGGGCGGACGCATGGATAAATGGGGGCGAGGTTCCGATACGCTGGGCAAGCAGCTACAAGAGCGAAGAGCGCGAAGGCACGCAGACCCCGGACGAAAACTTAAATTACGATGCTCCGATCGACATTGCGAACTACGGCAGTTTGTTTAGGCTCCATCATTCGGAGAGCATTACTATGATTGGTTGCAATTATAACGGCGACCCCCTGCCGGACATGATAGGCGTCAAGCACGTATACGAGGACGGTTATCTTTTTTGCTGTTCTAATCGTTTTGATCCAGAGGTTGCGCACAAGCTGAGAAAGGAAGCATGCGTGAAAATCCGAGACATGGGGCGTCTCAAGTGCATAATTGACTACCAGTTGAGGATTGAGGGTCGAATGGGGCAATGTGAGTACACGCATGACCATCGAAGGAACGCTTTTCTCAAATCTCATAAGGATGCATGGCAAGATGAATATCGAATCTTTTGGCAAGTAATTAAGCCGGTCCGCGAGTTAGAGCAAATGGAAAAGCCGGAACGGATGATCCGGCTTCCTCCGGGGGTCGCGACGGAGTTTCCGTAAACGTCGGTTTCGGAAAAGCGTTATTAGAGGTTATGAAAGGACGGGGACAGTTTTTCGTCATAGTTGTCTCGCCCCTGTGAAACGGTTGACACATTGATTTGCGAAATGTCGCCCGCTTCGGCGGCTCGATCTTCATTCGCCGACTCACCCCACGCTACGCATCGGGCTAATTTCCGGCGTGCCTTCGGCACGGATCAACGAGTTTCGAGTTCCGAGTTCCGAGTTGTGAGTTCCGAAATCGGAAGACCCCGGTCGCTACCGCTCCCGGTTCTGACAAGAGTCCAGATTCCAAATTCCAAATTCCAGATTTCAAAACCGTAAGCCGAAAAGAACCCGGTCGCTATCGCTCCCGGTACTGACAGGAAGCCAAATTCCAGATTCCAGATTCCAAAACCAAAAGCCAAGAGCCGAAAGCCGATAGCCGAAAGCCAAAGACCGAAAACCGAAAGAACCCGGTCGCTATTGCTCCCGGTACTGACAAGAGGCGGCGGAAGATCTCTCAAAAATCTTTATAAAACGGCAGTTTCTGCAATTTTCCAGTAGAAAATTGCGTTGGGTTGAGTGTATGCTAATAGGTTAGTTGTTTCGGCGCGATTTCACTTCCTAAGATCTACCCCTTTTGAGATGTGGTCAGGCGATTTCGATACAGGCAATGCGGTTTGGTTTGCTTTATTCACGGCAGCCGATTGATTACATAAAATGGCATTAAAATCATTGTTTAGTTTATTTTCCAGCGACCTTGCGATCGACTTGGGCACGGCCAATACGCTTGTTTACGCCAAGGGCCGCGGCATCGTCGTGAGCGAGCCTTCGATCGTCGCGATCAACAAGGTGACGAACCAGGTGGAAGCCGTCGGCCGCGATGCAAAAGAGATGCTCGGCCGCACGCCGGGCAACATCGTCGCGATCCGGCCGATGAAGGACGGGGTGATCGCGAATTTCGAGGTCACGGAGAAGATGCTTCAGCACTTTATCCGCAAGGCTCATAACGGTAAATCGTGGGTGCGGCCGCGGGTCGTGATCGGCATCCCGTCTGAGATAACGCAGGTCGAGAGGCGTGCGGTCGAGGATAGTGCTTACCGGGCAAAAGCAAGTGAAGTTTATCTGGTCGAAGAGGCAATGGCGGCAGCGATCGGTGCCGGCCTGCCCATCACCGAGCCCCACGGGAACATGGTCGTCGATATCGGCGGCGGAACGACCGACATCGCCGTTATCTCGCTTTCGGGCATCGTTTATTCGCGTGCCGTGCGTGTCGCCGGCAACGAGATGGACGAGGCCATCACACAGTACATAAAACGCAAGTACAATCTGCTGATCGGCGAACGAACCTCGGAAGCGATCAAGATCGCGTTGGGCAGTGCGTTCCCGCTCGACGAACCGCTTTCGATGGACGTCCGCGGGCGTAACCTGATCGAGGGGATCCCGAAGACGATCACGATGACCGACGAGGAGGTCCGCGAGGCACTTTCGGACGCCGTTTCGACGATCATCAACGCGGTCCGCGTCGCTCTTGAACGCACGCCGCCCGAGCTTTCGGCCGACATCGTCGAACGCGGCATCGTCCTCACCGGCGGCGGAGCACTGCTCAAGAATCTCGATAAACGCCTCACGATAGAGACAGGCCTGCCCGTGGTAATTTCCGATGACCCGCTTTCATCGGTCGTGCTCGGTACGGGAAAGATGCTGTCCGATTTCGAGCTGCTCAAACGCGTCAAGTGGGACAATTCATTGATGACAGGCAGTTAGTTCCGAGTTCCAAGTTCCGAGTTCAAAGTTCCGAGTTCCAGGTCACGATCCCGACTTGGAACTTGAAACTCGGAACTCGAAACTTAAAGAGGATGGCCGAGCGAAGTCAAAAGGATGTTTGGCGGATCACGCCCTGGCTGGTGATCATACTTTTGCTGGGTAATTTCCTGTTGATGGCGTTCGACGCGCGGCAAGTGGCATCGGGCCAGCGCATCATCCGGGTTTGGGCCCAGACGGGTGCCGACTTCGTTCAATCGCCGGTAACGACCGTAACGGCCGCCGTAAAGAATTACTTCGCTTCCATCTCAAACCTCCGTTCGGCACAGGACGAGAATACCCAACTCAAAGAGAAGATCCAGGAGCTTGAGGTCGAGCTGAAGGGCCGCGAGGACCTCGAGGCCGAGAACGAAAGGCTGCGCGACCTGCTCGGGTTGAAAGAGAACACAAATTACAAGGTCCTGAATGCGCGGATAATCGGCCGGGATCCTTCGATCTGGTTCGATTCGTCGATCGTGAACCGGGGGAGCCTGGACGGCGTCAAGCTGAACATGCCGGTCGTGACCAACGGCGGCCTTGTGGGCAGGATCACGGCGGTCGGGCCCCTGACGGCGCAGGTTGACCTTTTGACGCGCGACAAATCGGGTGTCGGCGGGATCGTCGGGCAGATCGGCGAATCGAACGCACTCGGTGTCGTTTCCGGCACCAGCCGGAAGAACGTGGTCGAGATGAGATACGTCTCAGGGAGCATCGACGTGCAGCCCGGACAGATCGTTTACACCAGCGGCCAGGACGGCATCTATCCGGCGGGCCTGAAGATAGGCGAGATCGTCGAGGTCAGGACCGGTTCGGCCACCGTCCCGCATCAGATCTTTATCCGGCCGAGCTCGAGGATCGACTCGATGCAGGAGGTCGGCATCCTCCTCTACGAGCCGCCCGCACGGCCCGATTTTGAACGTGAACTGCCGAACGCAACCTCGAAGTGAGTTCCGAGTTCCGAGTTCCAAGTTCCGAGTTCCGAGTTCCGAGTCAGAACGGTCACACTTTGAATGTCTATAGGAGAACATTTCGGTGGCAAATGTTGAAAGGTTTGAGGATTTGCAAGTTTGGAAACGGGCCCGAGAAGTAACGAGGACCATCTACGTCGCCAGTTCTATGGGCGATCTCAGTCGAGATTTCGGGTTGAGAGATCAACTGAGACGTTCGTCGTTGTCGATCATGTCCAACATTGCCGAAGGTTTTGAAAGGGATGGGAATCGCGAATTCATTAATTTTCTGAGCATCGCAAAAGGTTCGTGCGCCGAAGCAAGATCGCAACTCTACGTTGCACTTGATCACAAATATATCACCGGAGAACAATTTGAGTTGATTTACCAAGAATTTGCTGAGATCGGTCGAATGATAGCCGGGTTGATAAAATACCTGAAAGGTTCTGAGTTTCGCGGACGAAAGTTTATTTGAAAGACATTTCCGAACTTTGAACTCGGAACTCCGAACTTGGAACTTCAATAGATGGAACAGCTGAAGATCACAATCGCGCTCGTCATTGCGATCGTCCTCCAATGGACGCTGCGTAATGTGGCGGAGCCGCTGGCGTACATCGATTTTCCGCTGATCGTTGTCGTCTATGCCGCATTGCAGCGTGACGCGATAAAAGCCATCTTCTTCGGCACGTTCGCCGGGCTAGCGGTGGACGCCTTGAGCGGCGGCCTTCTAGGCTCGAATGCGTTCTCGAAAACCCTTATCGCATTTGTAGTTTCCGAGATCGCCCGCCGGGTATACATGGACAACCTTTTACTCCGCATACCCGTCATAGCGGGAGCGTGTTTACTGGACGATCTGCTCTATTTTGGCCTTCACAGGCTGTTTGAACAGGAACCGGCGGGGCGGCTGCTGGTGACGGTCGCATACACGCTGATAGGCACGACGATAGCGGGTACTTTCATTTACATTTTGCTGGATTTTGTCCTGGTGGAGAGGAAGGCGCGAAACGCGATTTCTTTTCGAAGCGGCGGCAGACGCGACGGCGCAACCCGATAAAATTCAGCCGCTGAAAGCGACTTAGTATGCCGAAGGGCAAGGTATGAAGCTCAACGAACATGGACAGAATTTGACGGTCCGGATCGCGACGATCCAGGTCGTGGCGTTCGTTCTGCTGACGCTCCTGGGTATCCGCCTGTACAACCTTCAAGTCGTCGAGGGAGATTACTACGCCGAGCGGGCCGAGAACCAGCGTATCCGCATGATCCCGATACCGGCCCCGCGTGGAGCCATTTTCGACCGGAACGGCAAGATACTTGTCGATTCGCGGCCGACCTATAACGTCGTCCTTTCGAACGAGCCGATCAAAAACATCAACGTCGACGACCGCGTGTACGACTATGCCACGGGACTTGAGCTCGAGCCCAAATGGGTCGTCGACCGGCTGAACACGCTTAAAAAGCAGAACGATTTCGAGACGATGGTGCTCAAAGAGAATGCGACGATGAAAGACATCGCGTGGGTCGAGTCGCATTCGCTTGAGTACCCGGAACTTCGTGTCGAGCTTCAGCCGCAGCGGTTCTATCCGCACGGGCCGATCCTGGCCCACGTGCTCGGGTACGTCGGCGAGATCAGCCCCAGACAGCTTGAATCTGAAGAGTATAAGGCCCGCGGGATGAGGCCGGGTGACATCATCGGCAAAGGCGGTTTGGAAGAGTATTACGACGAATACCTGCGGGGCAAGCCGGGCTATCGAAAGGTGATCGTTGACAGCCGCGGCCGTGTGCAGAGCGAGATAGACAAGGTCGACCCCCAGGCGGGCCAGGACCTGATCACCACCATCGACCTTGACATCCAACTTGAGGCCGAAAGGCAGCTTGCAAATTCCGTTACAAAACGCGGAACGATCATCGCGACCGACCCGAACAACGGAGAGGTGTTTGCGATGGCGTCGCTGCCTTCGTTCGACCCGAACATTTTCGTTCAGGGGAGCAAGACGACCGAGGGCCGCAAACAGATCGCGGCCTACTGGCAGGACGAAGAGCGCCCGCTCTTTAACCGTGCGATCCAGGGCCGGTATCCGCCCGGATCCACGTGGAAGATACCGGAATCGGTAGGGGCATTGCAGCAGGGCGTGATCACCGTCGATAAGTCGAACCTCCCGTGCGGGGGCGGCATCCAGATCGGGAACAAATTCACCCGCTGTATGGGCAGCCACGGCGCTCCGCCGCTCTCTTACGCCGTTACGAAGTCGTGCGACGGTTACTACTACCGTCTCGGGCTGAAGATGGGCATCGAAGGCATAATCAAAATGATCGAGGAGTTCGAGTATGACAAGCGGTCGGGTATCGACCTGCCGAACGAGAAGATCAGCGGAACGCCAAAAAGCTGGAAACCGATAATCGAGAAGCGCGAGGGACGGTGGAGCGATATCCGAACGGTTTATGCATCTATCGGGCAGGACACAGTGGTTGTAACGCCGATATCGATGATCCGGGCCGTTTCCAGCATCGGGGTCCACGGGCGAATGTACGTTCCGCACTTCCTGAAGGAATTCAAGCCGATCGGGCCGATCGGTGAAGAGGGCGAGCCGAACTATATCGAGGGCCGGCCGGGATTCAAGTATCAGGCGACGGAGCCGAAGATCATAAAGATGACCGACGCCCAGAACGAGGTGATGGTGAAGGGAATGTGGGGCGTGGTCCAGGCGGCGGTACCGCGGCGAGAATAGCGATACCCGGATTCGAGACCGCCGGCAAGACGGGAACCGCCCAGGTGGCCGAGGTCGGAAAAGACGTCGGGGCAAAGAAGGACCATGCCTGGTTCGTGAGCTTTGCGCCTGCATACAAGCCCGAGATCGCCGTCATCGCCTTGATCGAGAATGTCGGGTTCGGCGGAAGCCACGCTGCCCCGGCCGTCAAGGGTGTTTATGAAGCTTACGTAGCGAAAAAGAACGGGGGCGTACCTCCGTCAGAGGCTGACCGGGAACAGGTCGCAAAACGATAGCAGAGAGTTCCAAGGTCCAAGTTCCAGGTTCCACGATCAGAAATATGTAACTTTACTTGGAACTTGAAACTTGAATCTCGGAACTGACAAGAATGGTTGCGATAATCGAAAAGAAGGACCTGCGAGATTTTGACTGGCTGACATCCCTGTTGGCCATCGCGATCGCGTGCTTCGGGATCTGGCAGATCCATAACGCCCTCCCGTCGGAAAGCTACTGGTCCAAGCAGATCATCGGGCTCGGGATCGCGGTGGTCGCGTTCCTGGTCGTCGCGATGAGCGATTACCGGCGGATCATCGATCTTGCGCCTTTCTTTTACGGATTCGGACTGCTTCTGCTTGCTCTCGTGCTTACGCCGCTCGGCGTCGAGGTGAACGGGCAGCAGGCGTGGCTTAAGCTTCCGCTGATCGGGCAGTTCCAGCCGTCGGAGTTCGTCAAGATACCCACCGTCCTGATGCTCGCGAAGTATTTCGGCGGCCGCAGATCTGGGAGTCTTTCGATCGTCGAGGTCCTTGTAGGCGTTGCGATCCTCGCCGGCCCGGTCGTCCTGATCATGCTCGAGCCCGACGCAGGCCAGGCGATCACCTATTTCCCGCTGCTTGCGGCCGTGCTATTCCTTTCCGCGATCAAGATCCGGTATGTCGTGATCGTGCTGGTGGCGATGGCCGTATTGATCCCGTCGGCATACATGATCGGGGTCAAAACGGGGAAGATCAAAAGGTATCAGCAGGAACGGATAAATGCGATCATCGACCCGGATTCGGTCGACCCGAGGGGCCGGTTACCACACGGTCAAATCGGTCATCACGGTCAGCAAGGGCGGGCTTTCCGGCATAAAGGGTGAATCGGAAACCTCGCAAAGCGTACTGAAATTCCTTCCGGAACCCCACACCGATTTCATTTTTGCCGTGACGGCGGAGAACACGGGTTTTATCGGCTGCATCTCTTTGCTTCTGGCTTATGCCCTCCTGATATCGAGGCTTATCGCCGGCGCGCGCGAGGCCAACGAGCGGCCCGCCATGCTGGTGATAATGGCGATCGCGACGGCGATGTCGTTCCAGATATTCATGAATGTCGGGATGACCCTCGGCATTCTTCCGGTGAGAAGCTCGGGTGGTTCGCGGCGGCCCTTGTGCTGGCACTGACAGCCGGAGCGATGACCGGCATCCTGGCTTCATATCACCTCAATAACTCGCGGTACGCGATCGAGGTCTCGGCCCTTGCTACCTATCGCCCGCCTCAGGTGACGACCATTTACGCGGATGACGGAGAGACGGTCCTGGCCGAATTCGCGATCGAGAAGCGGATCTTGATCAGGGAACAGGACATACCGCAGAATGTCGAGGACGCCCTGATCGCCATCGAGGATTTCCGATATTACAACCACATCGGGAT
>JADJWM010000011.1 GCA_016716365.1 Chloracidobacterium sp.
GTTTCACCGAAACAGCTTGTCTCGGTCGCGGCCTCGCTTATCCCGTTCCTTGAGAACGACGACGCGAACCGTGCCCTGATGGGCTCGAACATGCAGCGTCAGTCGGTGCCGCTTCTCAGGGCCGAGTCGCCGTATGTCGGGACCGGCATGGAGAAGATCGCGGCCCGCGACTCGGGAGCGGTCGTGATCGCAAAACGCGACGGCATCGTCGACTACGTCGACTCCGAACGCATCATCGTCAAGGCAGACCACCGCGTCGACGGCACGATCTCGCGTGAGGTTACCGCCGATATCTACTCGCTGGTCAAGTTCAAGCGTTCCAACCAGAACACCTGTATCAACCAGCGGCCTATCGTAAAGGTCGGCGAGCGTGTCCGCAAGGGGCAGGTCATCGCCGACGGGCCGTGCACCGACCGCGGCGAGCTTGCCCTGGGCCGGAACATCCTCGTGGCGTTCATGCCCTGGCGGGGCTATAACTTCGAGGATGCGATCCTGGTATCGGAGAAACTCGTAAAAGAAGACTATTACACCTCGATCCACATCGAGGAGCTCGAGATCGAGGCACGCGATACCAAGCTCGGGCCCGAGGAGATAACCCGCGACATCCCGAACATCGGCGAGAACATGCTTCGCGACCTGGATGACTCGGGCATTATCCGCATCGGAGCCCAGGTAAAGCCGGGCTCGATCCTCGTGGGCAAGGTAACGCCGAAGGGCGAGACCCAACTGACCGCAGAGGAAAACTGCTCCGGGCGATCTTCGGCGAGAAGGCCGGCGACGTTAAGGACGCGAGCCTGACCTGCCCGCCGGGGAATCGACGGGACCGTCGTTGATGTCCAGATCTTTACTCGAAAAGGGACAGGAGAAGGACGAACGCTCGCTGGATATCGAGGGGATGGAAGAAGAAGGCCTTCGCCGCGACCTCGAGGACGAGATCCGGATCCTGCAGGAACAGCGGGACGAACGTATCTACGAACTCTTCGACGGCCGCAAGCTGACCAAAGACCTTCTCGACGGCAAAGATGTCGTGCTGAAGAAGGGGACGGTCCTGAACCGGGAGGTCCTGGCGGGCATCGAACAGAAGCTTCTTAAGAAGGCCGAGGTGTCTGCGGGATCGATCGATATCATCGGCGAGGTCAAGGAATACGAACAGCGGACCGACCGGGAGATCAGCATTCTCGCGGACATCTACGATGAGAAGATCACCAAGCTGAAGCAGGGCGACGAGCTGCCGCCGGGCGTTATCAAGATGGTCAAGGTCTTCGTCGCGATGAAGCGAAAGCTGAGTGTCGGTGACAAAATGGCCGGCCGTCACGGCAACAAGGGCGTGATCGCACGTATCCTCCCAGAGGAGGATATGCCTTATCTTCCGGACGGCACTCCGGTCGAGATCGTGCTCAATCCGCTCGGCGTTCCTTCGCGTATGAATGTCGGCCAGATCCTCGAGACCCATCTTGGCTGGGCCGCACGCGTGCTCGGGCTGCATTTCGCCACCCCGGTCTTTGACGGGGCCAGCGAAGAAGAGATCAAGGAGTACATCGGCAAGGCGAACGGCAGGTATGACGAACTCGATCTGCCGAATTCGGTCGGCCCGTCCGGCAAAACCCGGCTCTACGACGGCCTGACCGGCGAGCAATTCGAGCAGAAGGTGACCGTCGGTTACATTTACATGCTCAAGCTCTCGCACCTCGTGGACGATAAGATCCACGCCCGCTCGATCGGGCCTTACTCGCTAATCACCCAGCAGCCGCTGGGCGGCAAGGCCCAGTTCGGCGGCCAGCGTTTCGGAGAAATGGAGGTTTGGGCACTGGAAGCCTATGGGGCCGCACACATCCTGCAGGAGCTTCTGACCTGTAAGTCGGACGACGTCGCGGGACGTTCGAAGATCTACGAGACGATCGTCAAGGGCGTCTCGAATTTCGAACCGGGCATTCCCGAATCGTTTAACGTGCTGGTCCGCGAGCTTCAGTCGCTGTGCCTGGACGTCGAGCTTATCCAGGAGGACGAGATCGATCCTGAAGAGGTGGCTGCAGGTGTCGACGCTTTGGTGGGGGTTGATTAGTTTCAGGTTCCAAATTCCAGGTTCCAAATTGGGGACCCGGAACGTTGTGAACCGCATAGAAACTTGGAACTTGAAACTTCAAACTTGGAACTTATAAGAATATGTTTCGATTCAATAACGATAACAAGACTCAGCTGACCGCAAATTACGAGGCGATCCGGATCTCGCTTGCTTCGCCGGAAAAGATCCGTTCATGGTCGCACGGCGAGGTAACCAAGCCCGAGACGATCAACTACCGCACCTTCAAGCCGGAACGCGACGGCCTTTTCTGCGCAAGGATCTTCGGCCCGGTCTCCGACTGGGAATGCCTTTGCGGAAAGTACAAGCGGATGAAGCACCGCGGGTTATCTGCGACAAATGCGGCGTCGAGGTGACGCAGTCAAAGGTGCCGCGAGCGGCTCGGCCACATAGAACTCGCCTCGCCCTGTTCGCACGTCTGGTTCTTCAAGGGCTGCCTTGCGCATCGGCCACCTGCTGGACATCACGCTTCGCGACCTTGAAAAGATCCTCTATTTCGAGACGTACATCGTCGTCGATCCGGGCGAGGTCCCCGACCTTAAGGAGAAGGACCTGGTCACCGATGAGAGGTTCCGTGAACTGACCCGCGACTATCCGAACCAATTTATTGCCAAGATGGGCGCCGAGGCTATTAAGGACCTTCTCCAGAAGATCGATATCCAGGAGCTCGTTGACGAACTCCGGATAAAGATGCGGGAAGAAACCTCGCAGCAGAAAAAGCTCAAGTTTTCAAAGCGGCTCAAGGTGGCGAACTCGTTCCTCCGCTCCGGTAATGCCCCGGAGTGGATGATCCTGGACGTCATTCCCGTGATCCCGCCCGAGCTTCGCCCGCTGGTCCCGCTTGACGGCGGCCGGTTCGCGACCAGCGATCTGAACGACCTGTACCGCCGTGTGATCAACCGGAACAACCGGCTAAAGAAACTGATGGAGCTGCGTGCACCCGAGGTGATCGTCCGCAACGAAAAGCGGATGCTTCAGGAAGCCGTCGACGCCCTGTTCGATAACGGCCGCCGCGGCCGCGTTCTCCGCGGGGCGAACAACCGCCCGCTCAAGTCGCTCTCCGGCACGCTTAAAGGAAAACAGGGACGTTTCCGCCAAAACCTGCTCGGAAAGCGCGTGGATTATTCCGGCCGTTCGGTCATCGTCGTCGGCCCCGAGCTCAAGCTCCACCAGTGCGGTCTTCCGAAGAAGATGGCGCTCGAACTTTTCAAGCCGTTCATCTACAACAAGCTCGAGCGTGACGACCATGCCGCGACCATCAAGCAGGCCCGCGAAATGGTCGAGCGGCAAGAGCCGATCGTTTGGGACATCCTTGAAGAGGTGATCCGCGAGCACCCGGTCCTTTTGAACCGCGCGCCGACGCTTCACCGCCTTGGCATCCAGGCGTTCGAGCCGGTGCTTGTCGAGGGCAAGGCCATCAAGATCCACCCGCTCGTATGTACTGCGTTCAACGCCGACTTTGACGGCGACCAGATGGCGGTTCACATTCCGCTGTCGGCCGAGGCGCAGATCGAGGCAAGCGTGCTGATGCTCGCGTCGAACAACCTACTCTCGCCCGCTTCCGGCCAGCCGATCACGGTCCCGTCGCAGGACATCGTGCTCGGCTGCTACTACCTGACGCTTTCGCGTGACGGGCTGCCCGGCGAAGGCAAGATATTCAACTCTATCGACGAAGTGCTGCTCGCTCTCGACGCCGAGCTTGTAGAAACTCAGTCGAAGATCCGTCTGCGATGGAGGGGCGACCTGCTTGACCTGACGGTCGAGACCCACAATCAGGACGTGCTTCGTGCACCAATCCGCGAGAACGTCGATCGTGTCATCGACACGACCGTTGGACGAGCCATCCTAAATGAGCGGCTCACCCGCGACGGCCTTCCGTTTGTTAACGGCACGCTCAAAAAGAAGGGACTGCAGTCGCTGGTCAGCTTCTGCCACCTGAAGCTCGGCCACGAGCCGACGGTCGCTTTGCTCGACGACCTGAAGGCGATGGGCTTTCTTTATGCGACCAAATCGGGAATGTCGATCGGCATCGACGATATGGTAACGCCGGCCAACAAGGCTTCGATCATCGAAAAGGCACGGAAAGAGGTCGACAAACTGCAAAAGCAGTACGAAGAAGCGACCATGACCAACCTTGAACGCGAGAACAAGGTGACCGCGATCTGGTCAGAAGTAACCGACCATGTTGCGAAAGAAATGTTTAAGGCCATGCACAAGCGTGAGGACGAGCGCCAGGAGCTTAATCCGATCCTCGTGATGGCCGACTCCGGTGCTCGAGGCTCTGAGGCCCAGATCCGTCAGCTTGCCGGTATGCGCGGCCTGATGGCAAAACCGTCCGGCGAGATCATCGAAACGCCGATCGTCGCGAATTTCCGCGAGGGGCTGAACGTTTTGCAGTACTTTATTTCGACGCACGGTGCCCGGAAGGGACTTGCGGACACGGCCCTGAAAACTGCCGACTCGGGATATCTGACTCGCCGGCTTGTGGACGTGGCACAGGACGTTATCGTCTCCGAAAAGGACTGCGGGACGATCAAAGGCATCTGGGCCGAGGCCATCATCCGCAACGGTGAAGAGGTCGAATCGCTCCGCGACAGGATCGTCGGCTGCACCTCGCTCGACGATATCATTGACCCGGTTGACGGGAATGTGATCGTTGAAGCGAATGTCGAGATCGATGAGGACCTGGCCGCCGCGGTTCAGCTGTCCGGCCTTCAGAAGGTCCGCATCCGTTCGCCTCTCACGTGCCAAAGCCGTCGTGGAATCTGCGTGAAGTGCTACGGCCGAAACCTTGCGACCGGCAACACGGTCGAGATCGGCGAGGCTGTCGGTGTCATCGCCGCACAGTCGATCGGAGAGCCGGGAACTCAGCTCACGATGAGAACGTTCCACGTCGGCGGCACGGCACGGCTCGAACAGGAGACCAAGCACGTTGCCTCGATAAACGGAACGGCCAAGTACATCGGTGAATGGAATGTGATCCGCAACCGAAAGAAAGAGCTGATCTCGATGAAGCGGCAGCCGTCCGAGCTTGGCCTGATGGACGACCGCGGCCGCGAAGTGGCGCGATACCAAGTCGTTTACGGTGCCCAGCTTCACGTAAAAGATGGCCAGAAGGTGAACGAAGACGACATGCTCGTCACCTGGGATCCGTTCGCGTTCGCCATTCTCACCGAGGTCGAGGGTACGGTCAAGTATCAGGACCTCAAGGAAGGCAAGACGGTCGAGGAAGAGATCGACAAAGTGACTGGGCAGAAGCGGCTCGTCGTCAAGGATTCCGACGAGAAGAACCAGCCTCGTCTCGAGATCAAGGGCGGTACGAAAACGCTCAAGACCTATCAGATGCCGATCCGGGCCAATCTTCTTGTCGAGGACGGGCAGGCCGTTAAACCCGGCGACGTGATCGCCAAGATCCCGCGTGAGACGACCAAGACGAAGGATATCGTCGGCGGTCTTCCCCGCGTGGTCGAACTGTTCGAGGCCCGCCGCCCCGGCGAAACCGCCATGATGTCGGAGATCGACGGGACTGTTAAGTTCGGCCCCATCTCGAAGGGTAAGCGTAAGATCATCATCGTCGGCGACGACGGTGCCGAACGCGAATACGACATCCCCCGCGGTACCCACATCAACGTGCAGGAAGATGACCGCGTTCGTGCCGGCGAACCGCTGATGGACGGCCCGCTCAACCCGCACGATATCCTGCGTGTTCTCGGGACCGAGGCCCTGCAGCAGTACATCGTGAACGAGATCCAGGAGGTTTACCGCCTCCAGGGCGTGAACATCAACGACAAGCACATCGAGGTGATAGTCCGTCAGATGCTCCGCTGGGTCAAGATCAAAGAGGTCGGCGACACCGACTTCCTGATGGAGGAACAAGTTGACCGCTTCCGCTATGAGGACGAGAATCGCCGCGTCCGGGACGAGGGGGGCCAGGCAGCTGTCGGCGATCCGCTCCTGCTCGGCATTACCAAGGCGTCGCTTTCGACCGACTCGTTCATTTCGGCGGCCAGCTTCCAGGAGACGACCCGCGTGCTCACCGAAGCGGCCATTTCGGGCCGTGTTGATTACCTTCGCGGTTTGAAGGAGAACGTTATCATGGGACGGCTGATCCCGGCAGGCACCGGAATGAGGTACTACCGGAACGTCAAGGTCGCCTACGATCCGACCGAGAACCAGAAGCAGGAGGACGAGTTCGACGAAATGGCCAGCATCACCGGCGGCCTCGACCTTCCGACACTGGCCGGCGTTCCGGGTGTCGATTCGGACGGCGATGTCGACGAGGTCGATGACGATGTGACGATGGACGAATCGGAAGAGGAATTCGATATCGACGAGGCGATGAAGATTGATGATGTCGACGAAGACGATGACGACATTTGAATAACTTCAAAAACTTTTCTTCTAGGCCGCGGGCAATCGCCTGCGGCCTATTTCATTTTCGGTCAGTTCCCATTGTTCGAGCACACCAATTTCGTTTCCCTCAGCGTTTTCAGTTTACCTTCCGGGGCGACCAGACATCACACGGCGGGTCGAGATCACAAAATGCACGTTTTCCGATTCACCCTTTCCGCCTTTTGCCGCCAGAAACCTTTGCCCGGCGTCGGGGAGATCGACCTCGAGCTCGCCGGTTGCAGTGTCGGACAATTGGGTGCCAACCGGGACTTTAACCGTTGGATCATCGTCGTCATCGGGTGCACGATGCGATCCCTCACCACGTCGGCGTCAGCAAGCAATATCTTCAGGGTTAATTCGAATGTGCGGGAGGGTGTTATATACTTCGGCAGGTTCGATCCAGACACTTCCACCTCGTTCTCCGTCGCGGCCTGTTCGGGCCGAACTTCGGCAGGTAATCTTCGCTCCCGTAGGTTGTCGCGCCGTTTGCGCCGTTGCCCGCAGTGATCTTGATCTTAGCGCAGTCAATGAACATATCAAGCGTTCGATTCGCGGGTTTCTTCAATCGGAATTGCAGGAATCCTTCCCGCCCGATCGAAGCGAAAAACAATCGATTCTACTCTTATCGACCGCTTGTTGCTGTTCGCCACCAAGATGATCACCGTGGCCGGTCGCGGGAAATCTGACCAATGCAAGACAAGGTTTGGCATGTAGGCCCGGCCAAAAGGGACGGGTCCCCGAAAAGACTTTGGGCAAAAACCGGCAAGGGCAGAGTTGACCCAGCAGCCATATAGAAATATAAAAGGCGAAATGGTCATGCTCTAATCTGTCAACGATGGTGAATTCGGAAACCATGTTACACCTGCTCTTGAGCCGATCATGGCGATGATGCCCGCAGACGGAGGGACTGTTGTAAGGCAGTAATGCAAATGGCAGCACATGGCGTTTATGTTGCTAAGGAGGAACCGTCAAGTTCGATCTCGGCAAAGGTACGTGAATGCGGGGTCGACTTGATGGTCGGGGTGTTCGGCCACGTTGACCACTTAAAGCGGTTTCAGGGAAAGGCAAGCGATGAGGTTTGAGTTGGACGAACGGCCGAAATGGTCACAGCCGCCGGGTATGCGGAGATTAATGCATTTTTGGCCAGGCGTTCCAAGACCATAGACCACGGTGCAGGCAACGGTGATTGTAAACTCACAGATTGCTGATGCGAACGAAGAAAGTGGAGGAACAAAAATGAAGGACGCAACGGAAAATTCGAATTTGATTTTATGGTGTATGGTACTTCTGGTTTTGGGATTTTCTCTGGCAAATACGGCCAGGGCTGATGTTCTTGACGCGAAATTCCTTTCAATACGGATGACGCCAAATCCCATCGTAGCGAACGAGAAGGGAAGGGCTCTAATTCAGGTGCAGAATACGGGAACGTCCAGATGGGACGGAAGTTGCCGATTGAAAGTGGTAATTTACCGGGCCCCGTCCGGCGGAATGACCGAACGCGACGACCTTGTGCCCGACCCACACAAATTGCGAGTTGAGAAGCAGTTTATCAATCCCGGTGAAAAGACCGAGTTCGAGTACGACTTCGTCGGTCCCGACTGGACGGGCGACTACATACTGAAAATGACCATGGCGAAGGGTAACAGCGAATTCGGCGATGTGGAAACTGTAACCCTTAAGGTTCAGCCGGGACAGTTCGACTCAAAGATGGAATATCGCGATATAACGATCCAGGGCGCCAAAAAGGTCGGGTCAACTTACGAATTGAATCGAAATGACAGTTATACGGTCAAGATCGCTATCCAGAATTCAGGTCAGGCACTTTGGAAGGTCGGTGATGTTACGCTGAGGACCGAAGCGGAATCCGCTGACCGGCGGACGATCAGCAACGGTACGCTGGCAATGGGCAATCTCAACCTAAAATGGGCGGTGCCGGGTGGCGAGGCTTATTCGCATACCTACACGATCAGGACCAATGTTCCACCTGGGAAGTACGAATTGACCTACTTTCTTGCGAAGAGTGGAAGCGTTTTTGGCGATACAGTTTCGATAATGGTCAATGTGATAGATAGATAAAACAAAGGAAGGTCAAGAGAATGAAAAAGTTGATAAATCTGATGATCACGGCCGCGGTATTGGCTCTGCCTTTGGTGGCGATCGCCCAGACGAAATGGCCTGCGGGAGTTACCTTTATCGCAAGCAAGGGCAATGAGACGGTTTCAGGACAGGGTGACTTGTCGCAGGGTAAAGTGATGGACGACCTTAGCTGGGCGTCAAGCAGTTCGAACGCCTGTTTTCCGGCGACCCAAAACTCAAAATTTCGCGGGAACCATATTTTCTTTGCCACCACCATGCCCGGAAGATCAATAATGACGATCAGTGTGACACCGGAAGACAGTAGCACGGATCTTAGCCTTTACGCCTATATGATGGGTGGTGATTCCTATGACCTTGTTCCTGATCTTGCCCGCTGCATCTCATGCGAAGCCGACCATAAATGGGACCGCCCGTGGAAAGGTAAGATTCAGACCAGCGAGCGGCATGTTGAATTCCAAAATCCCGGACAAAACACCTACAATATCGTGATAGGTGTTTCAGGACCGAAGGGTACCAGCGGAAAGTTTAAGATCGAGATCAAGACGAAGTCTTGAGAAAGGAGTGAAGCTTAGCTCTCTCACAATTCTCTCTTTTGTCGCGACGTAAGCTTGCTTGGAAGTGCACAACCTGAAAATTTAGTTTTCTGACATCATTAGGAGATGGTCGAAGACGAATGAAGAGCTGTGAATTTAGTTAGAATAAGGTTGTGGGGATATTGAAGGAAGTTTAGGATGGTCGTACGGTTACGCAGATCTGCCGGGATCGCGGGATCGCGGCGGCGACGTTTTGTCAGTGGAAGTCGAAGTGCGATGGGCTTAATGTGTCTGATCTAAAGCGGACGAGGGTTGACGACGACGACCTTTAATACGCGATGAATGCTTTTGAAAATAGGCTGTGGGCAAACACCTGCGGCCTATTTCATTTTCGGTCAGTTCCCATTGTTCAAGCCCACCATTTTCGTTTCCTTGAGCTTTGTCGGTTAACCATCGGAGGCACCCGAACACCGCCCGACGTTTTCTCTCACTCGGAGAAAATAAGAAAGTGAATTCAGCTTTGGAGACTTTGGCTATCGGGCATTTGATCGCCAATAGTGTCTAAGAACGATGAAGATCGGGACCCGGCCCTTTCTAATGAGAGTTTTTCCAACCTTTAGACGCATTAGGCATAGGAGGATGATATTTATGCCTATATACATGAAGATCGATGGCGTCCGGGGGACTGTCACGGATCACGACCACAAGAGACGGGCCGCCGGTTCGGCAAATGGCGGGGTTTGGAAGACCACAAACTTTCTGACACGGCACGTTGCGCCAAGCAGTCCCGTCGCCCGGCCGAAGATCAAGGTGTTCACATGCCCGAGCGACCCAAGCGTGGTTCAGATCTCGCGCATCTCGCTTGCCGGCGCGGCGAATGCGGTGGACGGCCGTGATGCGGCCGCGAAATTCAAGGTCGAACAGCTCGTCAACGTTGCCCGTAGCCAGGGTCCGAACGGGAAGCTATACTTAGCCACCGACGTGGGCGTTTACCAGAATGCGCGCCGATTCGACGGGCAGGGAAAGCTGCTGGTCGGGACCGAAGGCGGGGTCTGGCGGTCGAACGGGATCCGTGAAGCCGCCGCCAATATGAAGGCGTCAAATAACCTGAAGCAGCTTGGCCTCGGCGTACATAACAACGCGACGGTCGAGATAATTGTTACGGACAGAAGCGGAGCGATTGTCGCCACGCAGCGCCTTCAAGGCGTATCGGTCAGCAGCTCATCGGGAACTTTCACGCTGACATTCGACGAACAAACGACAGGCGGGTACTGAGGGACGACCACCTGCCGTCCGACACGAAGGGCTTTGCTCCCCGCTGCCGTTTCTTCTTTTTGAAGCGAAGGTGTGTTATGTGGTATGTATGATGGCTGAGGATTCGACAGATTGGATGAAGATGTTTGTCGTAGTGATAGCTATCCTACTCGGCAGCGTCGGGCTTGTATTCGTTTTTTCCGATCCGGCTGAAGGCTGGCGACTGCGAGTGATCACAGCAACGGCCTTTTTCTTCCTCACAGGAGCAGCTATTGGATACGTTCATCCACGCGGCTGGCCGATCGCCTTGTTGACGGCCTGGGGAGCTGTGTTGATGGGCGGTTTTATCACGCTGGTCGCCGCCGCTCACTATGGCCGCGGAGCGTTTGCCGCCACCGAGCCGCCTTTTATAACTTCCGGACTGATCATGATATTCGGCTCGCTTGGGTCGACGCTGCTTGGGGCCTTACTTGGGAAATTATTCGCCCGACGCCGTGATCAAATACCTCCACGATAGCACTTACCGGAGCGTTCTTGACTTCACCGGCTCTTACCTGTCCCGTTGCTTGAAAAAAACACGCTTGGCATTCGCTCGACCTGTGCTAATATGGCGGCATCTCTTCCCGATCCCTTTACGAGGTACATATTCGATGGCGAAAGTATTTCTCGCTTTTTGCGTCACGGGTCTGTTGTCGGTATCGCTCTTCGGGCAGTCGTCAAAAAATGACATCGAGCGGCTGAAGACGGAGGTGGGCCTTCCGGCATCAACGATGGTCGTGAAGCAGCGGCGGGCGGTCTCAAAGAACGATCCGACCAAGATCTTTTTCCTGGTCGATGACAGCCGCGTTTCGGAGGGTGATTTCCGGAGTTGGGTCGACGAATGGAATACAACGAAAGCTGCGAATTTCGGCGCCCTCCAGATCGTTTCGAAGATAAGTGAGGCGGACGTCGCGGCTGTCCTTTTCCGTTCGGGAGTCGCAAAGGTGGTCCGCGAAGAATCCGTAGGCCTGAATATCGGCCTGGCCGGACCCAAAACACAGAATAACGACGTGACGGTCCTCACGGAGGTCGGGAATTCCAGTGTAAATGCAAAAAGTTCGGTTCGCACCCTACCGAGCCCTATCTACACGTACTTGATCGTGCAGGGAGCCAATTCGGCGTGGCATCTGAACTACGCCCGTGTAGACGAAGTGTTCTCAGAAAATCCCTTTCCTGAACGCCGGCTGCGGAGCGTGCTTGAGAATGCGTTGAAGGACCGCTAAATCGCAACTGCGAACCTGCCGCGGACCAAGCCGCTACCCAGCTTAGAGCATCGGGATAAAATCCGCTTCGACCCTTTCTTTCAGGCGGGCCGCGAGTCGCTTGCGGTCGGTATCGACGACCGTCTCGTCGCCGAAGGTCACGACGGCCGTGAAGCTGGGCAGCGAGAAAAGAAGCCAGAGGTGTTTGAGAAAGCCGGTATCGTCCCACCAGCAGATGCGTTCGCTGGGGGTCGGGCCGCCCTCAGGGGTCACGTACCTTACCGCCGCGTGAGAAACGGGGAGGTCCGTTCGCGCGGCAAATTCGAGGAACGATGAATTGAACGGCAGGATCATTTCGCCTTTGGTGCTCGTGCCCTCAGGGAACAGGATCACACCCTCCCGCTCGTTCAATTTCTTCAGTAATTCGGCACCAGCCCGGGGAATGTCGCGACGGTTTTTCCGGTCGATGAAGATATTGCCCATATTGCGGATCATTGGCCCGGCCAGGAACCAGTCCTTTATCTCGCTCTTCGCGACGAAAACGCCGTTCGCGGCCAGCCTCAGGGCGGGAATGTCAACGTAGCTCACGTGATTGGAAACAAGGAAGAATGGCGGTTTCGGCGGGGTGCCGACGATCTCCAGCTCCATCCGCGCGATCATGGCGAAGAGTTTCGACCACCAATGGAATACGACCTGCCGCCAAAGTGTCTTGTTCGGGACGAACCACGAAACAACCCACCATGACGCATAAAGGACAAGTGAAGCAAGAACAAAAGCTGCGAGCCGCAGCGTACCTCGGACAAAGCTCATTTAGAAAAGTTCGGTGACGGCCGCGGCAAGTTGCCGCCATCCGCATTCCGCGGCAAAACGCATTGTAACCCGTTCGCGGCTTTCGGGCCAACGCGTCACCCGGCCATACCTTTCGCGTGATACAGTGATGCGATCTGCTCCGTCACCTCCGCCGGGAAGCATACACGGTGGATCCGGTAACCTTCCTGCAGGCCCCGAACGGCCGAGCTGACCTCTGAGATCTCGCGGATCCGGGGATTCGAAAAGCCGTCCTCGACGTAGATCTGGTCCTTCGGCTTTGCCTCGTCGCGGATGTAGAAGTAGTGCGGGACGTCACCCGCCTTGTCCTCGATGAAATAGTGGTCCAGGTCGAATCCGGCCGCTTCGACCGCCGCCTTAGCATTGGCAAGGAACCTTTCCTTCCTCTCCTCGTCCATATCCAGGTCGAAGGCCTTGAACAGCCGGCGGTCGAGGAATCGCCGTGACAGATCCGCCAGAAGCGGGTCCGTGCTGTGCCGCCAACGTTTGATGTGGAAGATGAAATCGTGGTCATCGAGCGAAAGGTGCTCGTCAAGCTGAAGCTTCTCTCCCCTCAGGATCTTCTCAATGGCTGGGCCGGGCCCGTGCCAAACATCGCCGCCTTCGCGGTAAAGTTTCAGCGCACGGCGAAGTATCGAATGCAGGACCGCCTCGGCCGCCCGCAGCGTCCGGTGAAAATAGACTTGGCGGAACATGTAATACCGGGCCTGCAGATAATCCTCGACCGCGTAAACGCCTCGGGCCGAAACGTAGAGCTGGTCGTCGGCCTCGTTTATCTCCAGCGACTTGATTATCCATTCCAGGTCGTAGACGCCGTATTTGACGCCAGTCATCAGGCTATC
Organism: Chloracidobacterium sp.; assembly: GCA_016716365.1. Classification (GTDB taxonomy): domain Bacteria; phylum Acidobacteriota; class Blastocatellia; order Pyrinomonadales; family Pyrinomonadaceae; genus OLB17. Next base: position 13,268 of record JADJWM010000011.1, read on the forward strand.
GCGAAGGAGGTAATCCATCCGGTCCACATCAAGCTGGGACGAGACAAGCTGGGCAAGCGCCATCGGCCGGAATGTTCCGCGGATGATCGCCGCCGCCCGCTCGGGCAGCTCCGCGGAATACGAACGAAGAAGCGCGCCGGCTTCGGTGTCGGGGCTCAAAAGAGCGGCGATCGTAAAATCCTCGTGATGAAACCTGAGCACCGGTTCGATCACGTGCGAGAAAGGCCCGTGGCCGATATCGTGAAGCAGCGCCGCAACTCGGACGGCCGTCTGGTCCGCTTCCGAGATCTTATACGTCAGCCTTAGTTTCGCCAGTGTTCGCGTCGCCAAATGGAACGCTCCCAGGCTGTGCGTAAAACGCGAATGCTCGGCCGCCTGATAAGCAAAATGGGCAAGGCCGAGCTGCCGTATCCGGCGAAGGCGCTGAAACTCGGCCGAATCGACGAGCTTCGCCACGAGCGCGCCCTCGTCCGAATCGAGGTTGACCCGGATTATGTTGTGAACCGCATCGCGGTATATTCTTTCGCTCATCGATTTGATCGCCGTCGGTCAAACAAAGTGGGGGCTGGTTCGGCGGCGACACTTCAGATTCTACTAGAACCTAACGCTGGGGCGAAAAAGCGTGATATACTCTACGGCACTGCCCTATCATTTTTGACCATTCATTTGGAGGATTACCATGTTCTACTCTCGATCACGCAACACCGATCGGTTTCTTCCCTGTTTTCTTATTTCCATTTTCGCCCTGACCGGATCTGTCCTTGCCGCAGGTGCTGGGACGACGATCACCGGGACCGTTTATGATAAGCAAAGGAATGCGTTGGTCGACGTTGACGTCGAGCTGATGGATGAATATCGTCGCACCATGAATCCCGGCGGCCGTACGAAGACAGACGGGGCCGGACGATATCAGTTCTCGAATATACCCGACGGATACTACACCATTCGCGTAATGGCTTTTCGTTATGACTTCGAGGATCAGGAACGGATCGTTCAGCTTTCGACGATCAATATTCGCGGCGGGGAGGGCACCGGTTATTTGAACGAAGATTTCTACCTCATTCCTAAAAGGGGCGGGATGAAGGAAGCGGAGTTGGCTGTCATCTTCGCTCAGGAGATCCCGAAAGACGCCGAAGATCTGTTCAAGAAGGCCGAGATCAGTTTCAAGAACGGAAGAAAGGACGAGGGAATGAGCGAGCTTCAAAGCGCCCTCCAGGTCTTCCCGAACTATTATTCCGCCCTGCATGTGTACGGCCGCGAACTTTTGCTTCGCCGAAGATTTATGGACGCGGCCTCCGTTTACATGCGTGCCGCTGAGGTAAATCCCAAAAGTGCAACGTCTTTCTATAACGTCGGTCTCGCTCTTCACAGCCTGGGTCCAGACTATTTCAAAGCGGCCAATACGGCCCTTGAATATGCAAGGTCGCTTGCTTCTAACTCCGTCCAGGTCTTTTGGCTCTCTGGAAAGGTTGCCCGAGGGCTGAAGAACTATGCCGATGCCGAAAAATACCTTCTTCAGGCGAAGAAACTCGGCGAAAGACGCGTGCCCGAGGTGCACAAAGAGCTCGCCGAACTATACGGCAACGATCTGAAGAATTTCGCTGCCGCTGCCGATGAATTGGAGCTTTATATAAAGGCGAGCAAGCTGGATTCGAAGGACGAAGCGAATACCAAACAAGTGATCGCGAATCTTAGGAAAAAGGCAACCGAAAAGAAAGGCTCTTAACTACCTGACGATCTGAGTCGACGCCCTGCCGTGAAACACGCGGCGGGGCTTTTCTTTGACCGGCTATATACGAAATAGCGATGAGTTGGTCGCCTGAATTGGAAGCCTGATCTGCATTTCTCAGCCAGCTTTGTCCTCGTGATCTTCCAGTCGGCCCTTTGAAGTCTCTGTGCCCGCATGCCCGTGCTCGCCGAGGAGTTCACAAGATCATATACCTATAGTAGGCACGGGTTAGATCAAAGTCGGATCCGTTCCGGCCTCCACTACGCTGTCACCATTTCATCACCGGTCGCGGCCAATTCCGACCTCGGCGACAGCCCTCCTGAACAGCCATTCTCAACTGTAAAAGTCGAACGAAACAAAAAAAGCCCGCTCCGGATAGGAGCGGGCCAAAGTTCTTACTAACTAAAGATTAGAAGAAGAAGCGGAATCCGAACCGGACCTCACGCGGGCCCTGGAACGAGTTCGCGACACCATAAGCCGAGTTCTGGCCGCTCGAGGTTCCCGCACGGGCATTCAGGTAGTTCATAACATACTGCTGAATACCGCCTCCGGTAAGGATCGTGTCGAAAACACGATTTTCCTGGAAGCCGCTGGAATCGGTCGAAGCACCGCACTCCGAGGTCGGGCAGCCGCCCAACCGCAGCGTTGCGGCCGTAAAGTTGACAGGGCTGATCGCGGTCGCCGCACCAAGCTCGTTTTCCTCATCGAACACGTTACGGAATTGGATGAACGGCTCAAGCGTGAACCGGGCATCGCGTCCGAACTTGTAACGGTGGCTGATCGAAAGGTCGGTCTCGGTGAACATCTCAGTCCTTCCCAGGTCACCGCGGCCATTTAGGATACCCGAGGTAACGCTGTAAAGGCTGTAAAGGGTCGTCTTGGGAGTTCCAGACTGTATGGTCGTGAAAGCCGAGATGGTCGTCCGGTTGGTGTTGTTGCCGGACCAATTGAAGCTGTAGCCGCCGAACGCCTTGAACGAATGCGGTCGGTCAGTGGCGAGCTTGCCGTTCTCGGGTTCACCGAGGGCGGTATAACCCATGAACGGAAGGTCGAAGAACCGGTTCACGTTCGGGCTTGTACGGCCGCCTTCGTCAGAGCTTGCGAGGCCGGAGTAGTTACCGAACAGGCGGCTCCAGGTGTAGCTGCCGTTAAAGAACCAGTCCGTCGCACGCTTGTCGAGACGAAACTCGACAGCGTCGTAATTACGTTCCGCATCGATACACGGACGGCCCGCCTCCTGCGAAATTGCACAGGTAAGGCCGCGGCCCGGGTTGCCGATGATGTATGCTTCGGAACCCTGAGCATTGAACACGCCTACGTCTTCCACTGCACGGTCAACCTGCTTGTGGGTATAGCGTCCGCTGAAAACAAAGTTCCTGCTAAGTTCACGCTCGAGGCCGAACGTGTATTCACTCTGGCGAGCGGCAACGATGTCCGGATCGACAGCGCCAGTCTCGAAGATGTCCGCACCGATGATATTGGTCGCGATACGGAAGTCAAACTGACAGACCGAATAGCCGGGGCCGCCCACGATCGGGCAAGTTCCGCCGAGTACGTCCAGGCCCGCCCAGGATGCTGGCCAGGGGTAGTCGGTATAGGTCACGCCGCGGCCCGGCGGATCTCGAAGTAATCACGGCGATAAGTCGCCGCCGAACGAGCCGCGGAAGTTCATACTTGAAGCGGTCGTAGAACCAACCATAGCTGGCAAAGAGCTTTGTCTTGCTGTCGCCGGTCAGGTCAAAGGCAAAACCGAGACGGGGGAGCGATCTTATCGCCCCAGCCGAATTCGAACGCCTGCGTGGCGGTTGCGTCTCCAAAGCTCGGGACGATCTCGCTCTCGATGCGGACACCGATGTTAAGCGTCGCACGGCGGCCGATCTGCCAGGAATCCTGGACGAACAGGGCCTGGTTCTTGCTGCTTGCTTCACCCTTGGTCCCGAAACGCTGCAGGATGCCGGATCCGAGGTTGCCCGCGGTCGGGGTCGCCGGAACGCCAAGTCCACTGATCGGGATACCGTAATACAGGATCACATAACCGGTATCAACGTAACCCGAGTCAACCGAGTTGAAAAGGCGGTTCCACTGATAGCCGAACTTGAGGTTGTGGCGTCCGCCGGCATTCACGCCAACGAAAGCTGCATCAAGGTCAAAGGTGGTACGGGTCGAAACGTCGAAATTCAGGATCGAGTTGTCACCCGAGTTGTATCCGGCAACGCAGCCCGACTCCGGCGGAGGTGCACCCGAGATCGAACAGAGGTAACGGGTCTGCGGGGCTTTGCCATAGGCAGAACCTTTCTCATTGAGGAAGCTGCGGCCGACACGTCCGTTCAGGACCATCCAGCTGTTCGGGGTCCAGGTAACCTGTCCGTTAACGCTGTTGCTGTTAACGCGGCCGCCAAGTACCCGTGCCTGGTCAGGAGTATACGTGAACACGTTGTTCCGGATCTCGGTCACGCCCGGAAGCGAACCTTCGTTGATCGTCGGGTTCCAGAGGAACGTTCCCCACGCACGCAGGGTCTCATGCGGCTGAGCATCCAGACGGATGAAAGCTTCCTGCTGGAATGTCGAAGCCGAATAGGAACGGCTGTCGTCGATCGTGCGATTTCCGTTGAAGATCTGCGGAGCGTAAGCTGCCGAGAACCAAAGCTTGTCTTTGAGGACCGGGCCGCTGAGGTTCATCACCGGGAACCAGTCCGTTCCGCCGCCTTTCGGAGCGGTGAAATATTCGTAATCACCAGCGGCGTACGAATTCTGGTAAAGGACCGGCCGGTTGCCGCCCTGGAGCTTTGCGGGCTCAAAGGACGTGCCGAAGTTTCCGCGCCACTGGTTGTTGCCGCCTGCGGTAACAACGTTGATAACGCCGCCGGTCGCGCCGCCGTACTCAGCTTCAAAACCGGTCGATTTGACCTGCACTTCCTGAACCATCTCGAACGGGATATTGTTCGATGCGTTCAGTGTACCGGTACGGAAGTTGGTGACTTCCTGGCCGTCGATAACGAATACGTTCTCCGATCCCGACGCGCCGTCGATCTGAAATCCGCCTGCGAGCGATTCGGGGCGAACGTTCGGAGCGATCTTTAAAAGGCTCGTAAAGGTCGTGCCCTTCGGAAGGTCCTCGATAACTCTCTTGGTAATGTTGGTGTCGATCTTGGTGCTGCCAGGATCGATCTGGACGGTGTTGTCAGCCGTCACGTCAACGACCGCGCCCACGCCTGCTGCGCGAAGCGTGACGTTTGCGGTGCTCTTGCTGTCAACGACGACCGTCACGTCAACAGTCGTTTCTGCAAAGTTGGTTGCTCCGGCGGTGACCTGGTAGGTACCCGAAGGAACGGCCGGGATTGAAAAGAAACCGTTGCTGTTCGCCGTTACAGTGCGTGTAAAGCCGCCGGTTACGCCGACACTTGTCACCTTAACGGTCGCATTCGGAATAACAGCTCCGTTTGCGTCTGAAACGGTCCCTTCAATGGATCCCGTCGTTCCCTGCCCTAACGCGAATGCCGAAAAGGCAAACACGAAGGCAAGAACCGAGGCAATAAACTTGAAGTTCTTGTTCATTATTTATCTCCTGTTAGAAGTACTTGATTCAAAAAGCACGGAAAGCATGTATCGGGGGAATTCAAGAAAACAGACCGCGCTTCTGTCCTATTTAATGCGCAATAAGTATGCCCGAAACCTAGGAATACGATAAGTGTAATGAAAACAATAGGTTAGATCGTTTCGGCGGGTTCGACAGCTTAAACAAAATCCAAAATATTGAATTTGTGTCTGAAAACCTGCATCTGGATCAGAACTCGATCAAGTGACCGAGTTTTTCCTTCTTTGTGCGAAGGTAGTGGGCGGCGGGTTCTCGGGTGGCGATCTCTAGCGGAATACGCTCCACTATCCGCAGGCCCGCGTCGCGTAAAGCCTTTATTTTATCAGGGTTATTGGACATAACCCTAACCTTGCAAAGCCCGAGGTCGAAGAGGATCTCGGCACACTGCTGATAGGTCCGTGCGTCCACCGCGAAACCGAGTTTTTCGTTTGCCTCTACGGTGTCGGCACCCTCGTCCTGCAGGGCGTATGCGCGGATCTTGTTAATGATACCGATGCCGCGGCCTTCCTGCTGCTGATAGACGATCGCACCGCGTCCTTCGGCCTCGATCATTTCCATTGCCTTGCGAAGCTGCGGACCGCAGTCGCACTTGATCGAACCGAATACGTCGCCGGTCAGGCATTGCGAGTGGATTCGGACGAGCGTCGGGACCGAGGGATCCATTTCCCCTTTGTAAAGAACGACGAACTCTTCATCGCTGGTCAGCGACCGATAACCGGCGATCATGAAATCACCGATCTCGGTCGGCAGGTGGGCGCTGGCAACCCTTGAAACCGTCAAAACCCTGGCTGAGCCGGGAAGATCTTTAGCTGAACTTGCCAAATCGAACACTCCGACACCGGAAACATTGCAACTCATAATTATATCGCCTGAATGCATATTTTGTGTAATAGTTCGCCGCGTTCAGGGATCCGGATGCAATAAAAAGGGCCACCCGGCGGCACCGCAAACCGCCAAGTGGCCGTATAAAATGGCCTTCGCCAAAAACTAATCCTTTAGATCTTCCGGCTCTACCGGTGCATCCTTCTCGTCGGCCTCTTCCGGCTTACTTTCGGCATTGTGGGCGAATACCGCTCCATCGCTGGTCCCGAATATGCGGGACAAAAGGCCGCTGAGAACTTCCGAGATCTTCGACGGTTCGGCCGCCGCGGCGATCGGTGCCGGTGCCGGTGCGTCTGCAAACGCGAGATCCAGCCTGATCAGTTCGGCGGTCACGTGGCGGCAAAACGAGCAATCGGCCAGGTGACTCACGATCGGCCGAGCCTCGCGTTCCGAAAGGTTCCCTTCGGTGAATGCTGCCAGCGAATCGTGATCGAGATGCGGGCCTTTGGCAGATCGGTTAAATTCGGTCCCCGAACGGGCCTTTAGGAATTGGCCGACAAGGCTTTCGATCATCGCCTCGGGGGCGTTATTTTTCTCTAGATTTTTCATGGTGAGTCCCAGCCTCCGATTAACAGACGTGCTCTTTCGGTAACATTTGCGTAAAGAAAAGCACTTTCGGCAAAAAAATATTGCCGTCGACGCGGTTGGCTAACCGGCAGATAATTGGCTGAATAGATCGCTGCCGGAGAGGTCCTTGGTCGCGAGTCCGAGGCAGATCTCGACTTCGTCAGGTTTGAGGCTGAATTTTTCGGTGAGTTCGCTTTTGAACAGACTGAGCACGCGGGCATAACTCTTTTCGAGCCAACGCATTATGGTCGATTCATGTATTCGCCCCGAGGGATTTTCATCCCTCGACCGCGATTTGCGTTGGAACCATCCTCGCAAAGGTGAAGATTCATTCTCGACAAGCCTTGCGATCTCTCTAAGTTTAAGATTATCAACATGATAGAAAAGCAATAGCAGCTTCTCGTGGTCTTCGAGCGAGGCCATGGCCGAGGCGAGGGCCGAAACGGTCGCCTTTCGGTACCGTTCGCGGGCGAGGTGGTCCATCATCTCGTCCTCGCCGCCAGGGGCCGTCTCGGCAAAGCTCGCGTGGGCCATCCCTTCGCCGACGTTTTCCGTCATCTCATCGAGCGAGACCTCGTCGTGGCTCGCACGATGAAGATCGACAAGCGAATGCCAGATCACCGTTCGCAGCCATCCGCGAAGCGACCCGCGGCCCGAATAGGTCGAGAACTTCGACACCCGCTCGCCATCGACGATCTTGGTACCGTAAAGCTCAACGTAAACCTGGTCGATCACTTCCTGGGCATCGACCTCGGTCTTTGCCAGATGCCGTGCGACCCGCTCTAGATAAGAACGATGGGCCTGGTCGAACTCCCACCACGCACGTTCGTTACCGTTCGCGCAGGCCAATGCCAGGAACAGGTCGTCGGCCTGGATCTGGGTCAACAAGCTGTCGACATCACCTGATTCAGGATCGCCTTCGGCACCTAAATACTTAAAAATTGTCCGGGTTAGAGAGTCCTTAAAGCAGTCGGCCGTGACTCCGAAATTCGGTGCGTTCTCCTGGCACCGAGCGTAGATCAGGTCGATCATCTCGTGATTTTCCGCTGACAGATCCGCGCTCGTTTTCGCTTCGGTAGGCATTATCAGTCAGACAGTATAAACCAAGTGCCCGTTAGGGTTCTAGTTATGGACGTTATTGGACCCGCCGTTTGCCACCTGCTGGCCGTCTGACCAGGCCTCGGTCTGAAAGGCCCAAAACCGGAAATTGGCCGGCTTATTTCAGTTTGTCCGGAAACGGAACGGTCACACGCCTCCCGTCGAAGCCGGCTCAAGCCCCGGTGGTGCATTCCCGTCCGGAAGCTGCCGATCGCGGTCTGAATATTGAAGTTGGAAGAGCTTCCAATAAAGGCCGCGCGTGGTGAGCAATTCGTTGTGCGAACCGCTTTCGCGAAGCTCGCCGTGGTGGAAGACCATTATGCGGTCGCACTTCTGGATGGTGGACAGGCGATGGGCGACGACCATCGAGGTGCGGCTTTCCATCACGCGTTCGACTGCCTGCTGGATGAGCTGTTCGGTCTCGGTGTCGATCGAGCTGGTTGCTTCGTCTAGGATCAGGATCGTCGGGTCGAACGCCAAGGCGCGCGCGAATGAAATAAGCTGCTTTTGACCGACCGACAAGCCGGCACCACGTTCATGAACTTCGAACTGATATTGTCCATCGAGGTGCTCTATGAAATCCGCCGCCTTTACCTCATTCGCGGCCCAACGGATGCGCTCGTCGTCGATATTATTGTTCCCCAACCGAATATTGTTTTCGACCGATCCGCTAAAAAGGAACACGTCCTGCAGCACCACCGCAAAATTCGACCGCAGGTCGTGGAGGTCCCAATCGCGAACGTCCACGCCGTCTAGAAGTACGTGACCTTTTTGCACGTCATAGAACCGCATCAGCAAATTCGTCACGGTCGTCTTGCCCGAACCTGTATGCCCGACCAGAGCGACGCTTTCGCCCGCCTTGACCGTGAACGAGACATCCTTCATCACCCAGTCATTTTCTTTGTAGGCGAACCACACGTTGCGAAACTCGATATCGCCGACCGCCTTGCCGCGTTTCTTCGGCTGTTCCGGGCTTTTGATTTCGATGTCCAGGTCCAGCAGGATGAAGATCCTGTGCGAAGCCACGATCGCCGCCTGCAGCACGTTGAACTTGTCCGACAGGTCTCGTATCGGCTGAAATAGCTGAAGCGAGTACTGAATGAACGACGCTAAAATTCCAACGGTTAGAGCTTGTCCGGCCGCCGACAAACCCATCAAATACTCGGCTCCGAAAAAGAAGATCACAAAGGCGATCCCGACCGCGCCGATAAAATCGACCAGCGGGTAAAAGACCGAGTAGTAATAGATCGTATCGATGTTTGCCTGGCGATAATCGTCGTTGATGTCGTGGAAACCTTTTTTCGCTTTCGATTCGGCGTTCATCAACTGAACGGTCTGGGCTCCCGAGATATATTCCTGCAGGTATGCGTTCAACCTCGCGTTGCGCGTCCTCACGCGGTCGAAACCTTCGCGTGCGTGCTTGCGAAACCAGTTCGTCGCGGCGAACAGCAGCGGCACTGTGATCAGCGACGCGATCGCCAGCTTCCAGTCGAGCCAGAATAGCCAGGCTGTGATCGCAATTATGACTACCAAGTCACCCAGCACGTCGATGACGCCGGACGTGAACATTTCATTAAGGGCGTCAACGTCGGAAGTCAGCCGTGTGATGATCCGTCCGACAGGATACTTGTCGTAGTAGGCAACCTCCTGGTGCTGCAATTTGGTGAATATCTCCGTCCGCAGATCGAACATCACCCGCTGCCCAACCATGTTCAGCAGCACTTCCTGGACGTATGAAAAGATGAATCGGAACAAAAAGACGCCAAAAAAAGCAGTTGCGAACAGGACTATTCCGTCGGTCTGTTTTGGAACGATGAAGTCATCGACCGCGACTTTTGTGAAATAGCCCTGCGTGCTGAAGAGGGCGTTCGAAAGAAGGGTCAGGGCCAACGCTGTTACGACAAGCTTCCAGTATGGCCTCAGATAACGAAGCAAGCGCTTCGCCACCCGGAAGTCATACGTCTTCCCGATCTTCTCTTCCTCGTGATATTTCTCGACTTCGCTGGACATCGATAACTTTCGATTCTAGAGAGACGAGAGGCGATTGGCAACGAACATGTCAGGCCGCGAAACGGCGAGTGAATATTAGCTCCAGGTGATGTGAAACGGGCTGGCCGCTCTCGCACGCAAATATCGGTATGTTAAACTTTCCAATATTTGTCGAAAGAGAGGGGTTACAGATGCAGTGTCCTATCGACCAAACCACATTGTCCATGACCGAGCGGCAGGGCGTGGAGATAGATTATTGTCCCAAGTGCCGCGGCGTTTGGCTTGACCGCGGAGAGTTGGACAAGCTGATCGCCGCCGGGAGCGGAGAAGCTGGATCGAGCCTCCGTTCGGAGCCTCCGCCGCAGCAATATCGTGAACAGCGGCAATCGTATCCGGACGACCGCCGCTACAAGGACGACTATTATTACAAGAAGAAAAAGAAGGATTCGTTCCTTAAGGACCTGTTCGATTTTTAAGCAATTATGGCAGCCGACCGAGACGTAACAAAAAAATATCCAGTTAAACAATTCATTCAGAAGATCCGCCGCCTCGCCGACGGCCTCGAGGCGGGCGAGCAATTCACCATCCAGATAGCCGGCGAACGCATCCGCGTGCCTAAGCACGCGACGGTGAGCGTCGAACACGAACGCGGCGAGGGCACCGAGGAGATCGAATTCCAGATCACCTGGAAGAACGACGCCTAGTCGGTCCTGCTCCCAACGAGCTTACTTCGTCTTTATCAGTGTCGGCTTAACCGCCTTGAACACCTCGTCGGCGGCCGCTGCGACCTGGTCGATGTTGGCCCTAAGTTCTTCCTTATCCATTATCCGAATGCCGAGATCGATGCGGACGAAAATATCGCCGTCCTTGTCGATCCCGACCTTAACGCGATCAAGATCGTCATTGAACCGAAGGAGTTTCTGGTGGAGTTCGGGCGTCGGCTTGAAGTCTTTCTTCACAGCAACGATCGAGAACAGTGTAAGCAGATCTTCACTGACCGAAATCACGACCGTTATATCCTTCTGCACCTTGCCTTCAAATGGGATGGTCCAAACACCTTCACTGGCTTTCGTGAAGTTGAAACCGGTCTCGTTGATCACGCGGGCGACCTTTTGCGAGTGCGATTCCTGTCCGTGAACGTCCATGCCGATCAACAGCAGGCACGATACCACTGTAAACATGATCTGAAGACGATAAGTCTTGTTGGTTCTCATAATTCTCTTTATGTTAGCAAACCTCATTTTCGGACGGCCGCCCCAAGTCTATCAACTCTGACGTCCGGGAGTTTACACCCGAATGCCGTCAAAGCCGATGATCTCATCGTTTCCGGGCTGCCGGAGGTGAAAAATTCGTCCTTGCCGTGATCCGACAACCGCCAAAGGCCGGCCCTCCGGGCCAACTCGGCGGCCGGGTCGATGAAGATCGTCGAAGGTGAAACAAATTCCCTCAAAATATGTGCGATCGCCGGATAATGTGTGCAGGCAAGCAGGATGTGCGAACAATTTTTCAGCGGCGAAAGAATTTTCCTGCAATCCGCGCGAAGCTCGTCAGACGAAACGTCGCCGCTTTCGATCAGACCGGAAAGAGGCTGTGCGATGCGCTGTTCGACGCCGATGCCGCGCTCGGCAAACGCCTTCCGATAGACGCCCGACAGCACAGTTCGCCGCCCGCCGATCAAACCAAGGCGTGTCGGCTTCAGTTTTGCGGTCATCTCAACCGCCGCCTCGATCACGCCTTCGATCTTCAATCCTTGAGAATCGAGATAAGGGATCGCCGTGCTTGCCGCGTTGCAGCCGATGACAAGGTGAGTGACGTCTTTCGATTTGAGGAATTCGATGACTTCATTTAGCCTCCCGACCAATTCAGCCCGCGACATTTTGCCATAAGGCGTGACACCGGTGTCTGAAAAATAAACGACCGAAACCTCCGGCCGGCGTCCCTTGATCAGCTTGTAAACGCTAATCCCGCCGATCCCCCAATCGATAATGCCGAGTTTGCCGCACATTTGGTTACTTATTTTTGCCCGCGAATAGCGCGAATAGTCGCGAATGAGAGGGAACTATTTCTTTATTCGCGTTCATTCGCGCTATTCGTGGGCAAAAACTCTTCAAGGGTAAGTCAGCCTCGCCGCAACGCCTTTTTCCACCGGGCCGGAATCGAACGCGACGATGCGCGAATTCCACGCCATGTTCAAGATCTCCATCTTCTGTCCTGGGAAGCGGCTTTCGAGATACCATTTCATCTCGTGCTCCGACCGGATCGGATTGTATTCGAGCATCTTTTTCCAATCCGGGTGCGAGACCAGTTTATTCAACGCCGCGTCGAATTTGGCGTTCGCTTTCTGGTTCTTCGTCGTCCGCACCTTGTCCTTCAACAGCCGCGGATACTCACGCGTCGCGACCGGCACGGTCACCATATCCACGATCAAAAACTTTCCACCCGGCCGGGTGACGCGTTTTATTTCGTGCAGCAGCGGGTCCCAATCCAAATAACGGAACGACATCAGCGAGATGACGACGTCAAACGATCCGTCCGCGAATGGGAGTATCGGACCTTTTATCTCCTCAAATCTCAGATTTGAGATCTCAGAATTTTTCTCACGCGCCCGATCCAATATCGACGCCGATTCGTCAACACCTACACCGCTTCCGATCCTCTCACTTAACGCGTTCAACAAAGCGCCGTTACCGCAGCCGATGTCGAGCACGTCGATCTTGCCCTCGGGCAGATGCTCATTCAGCCAACGCCATTCATCCTGACGCACGCGGATGTCGGTGAACGCAGCATCGTAAAGTTCGGCAACTTCGTTATAGGTATCCGCGCCGTTGACGGCCGCGGGCTCGAAGGTCTTCATCACTTCGGCCGGCATAAAACCCAGCCGCTTCCGTACCGACGCCAGGTAGCCGTGCGATTTCCGGCCTTTGCAGCCGATTGTGTAAAGCGGCTTCGCCGTGCTTTCGCCGGCGGCGGCGTATCTCGTCTTGTTCTTCGAAAATGTCGTATACCAGAAGAACCCGTTCGCCTTGACATTGAATGTCCTTGCAAAGAACGGTGCGAACCATCGGGCCGAGCGGCAGCAATGGAAGTAAGCGGACGCGTCTTTTGCGAAAGGAATATTCATCTGCTCCCATTCGTATGGCGAGAATTGCTCGGGAAAATCGACGGTCCCGAACATCGGTCCGTACATCCCCGAATGGCCTACAAAATGAAACTCGCTGAGCATCCGGCCCGCCTCGCGGATCTCGGCGAGCGCCTTCAGAACATCGCGTTTGCTCTCGACGGCACGGCAAACGACATCGACTTCAGAACCACCCGCCCGTCTCTCGTCGGCTAGCGTTTCAGCGACAGCAGGGAACTGGCCGCCGCCTTTGCGGTACCGGGTCGTATAGACGATCAGGATAGTTTTCTTTTCAGGCATTCGCTCGTCAAAGAATTGCATCGACGGGAGAAAGGGCGGCGGGATCTACCATACCTCTATCAAGGCTCAGCGAACCGCGTCCGACGTTCGTTTCCCAAATTTCTTGTTGGCCTCCGCCGCCGCCTGCTGAAGGGTCTTTGCTACCTTCGAGGGGATGTCGATCGTTCGGCCCGAGCCGAACGCGACGCGGGCCGGCAGCCCGATCGGCGATTCCTGAAATAATTGCTCGAAGATCACCAATGCCGCCAGATAAGAACCGGCCTCGGTCGGGTGGAATCCGTCCTCCGAGAACAATTGAATACTTCTGTCGATCGTCAATGCGATCAGCCAGGCCTCGCCGACCGGCAGCAGCGGCCCGTTAAATTGATTGGCCGCCATCCGGTAAGATTCCCGGACCCCTTCAAAATCGTTTGCCCGGCTGACCGATGGCCACACCATATACATTGCGGGCACGCCGCCGCCCTTGCGTATCTCGGCAGCCATAAGGCCGCCGTATTCGAGTAGCATCGCACGGCCCTCTTTCGAAGCCGACGGCCCCTGCTGCATCACGACAAAGTCCCATTTCTTGCCGGCTAGAAGTTTCCGAGTTTCGTTTCGATTCCAATGATCTTCGAGCCCGAAATTCGGTGGCGCAGCCATCTTGACTTCGAAACGCTTTCTACCCTTCGCCTTCGCAAACGCCTCGACGATCAGCGGCATATCGTTCGCATACGTCAGACTGTTGCCGATGAACAAGATCTTTGGGCCCTCCGCCGGCTTCCGGATATCCGCATTGCCCTTGCCGGCGATCGAGATCGTGAACAACAGCAAGAACATGAGCGCAGCCGCCAGTGCTGCCGACCGTCCCGAGTTCATGAACTTCAGTCCTGTTATTTGAATAGAAATACCCCCCAACCGAAAAAATTGTACCCTGTGCCCGCCAATGTTTCGAACGCACACGCAACTCATTGAATTTTCAGCGTCTTGGATGTTTAATTACTTTGCAAATATGCCTTCGGCCACCGACCGCACAACCCCGACACGCATTGGATCGCTCGTTTTTTTCGCGGCAAGACGGCGCTCCTGCAGCTACGCCGGGCGGGCAGCGACGCTTTCGACAGACGCATTTCGCGTCATTCGAAAAGATCAGGTTTGTCGAGCCATGCGGTGATCGCAACATCGCGGACGCCGCTTTGGACTGAGATCGAGCCGGAAGAGCGTTTTCTGGTCGCCGGAAAGATCCACAATCTGCGCCTGGCCGCACGCCAGCTCGACGGCCTCGAAATTCCGGCCGGTCAGGTCTTCAGTTTTTGGAAGAACGTCGGCCGGGCAAGCCGGTTCAAAGGCTACGTCGAGGGCCGCGAGCTTCGCGAAGGCTGTATCATCCCAAACGTGGGCGGCGGGCTCTGCCAAATGTCGAATGCACTCTACGACGCGGCACTCGAGGCGGGCCTCGAGATCGTCGAGCGTCATGCACACACGCAGGTAGTGGCAGGTTCACTGGCAGAAAAAGACCGCGACGCGACGGTCTTTTGGAATTACGTCGATCTTCGTTTTCGGTCCGAACGGCCCTTTCGCATCGAGGCTCGGCTCGATGAAAAGGACCTGATCGTTCGATTTCGCGGTGAGAAACTGAACGGTTCGCAGCATCACCAGATCCGGCGGATCGCGGTGCATAACGACACGCCGGCATCGTGCGCGACATGCGAAATGGGCGACTGCCATCGCGTGGTCGACGCGGCTGAGCATCGCGATTTCGGGAAGACCGCCTATCTTGTGGACGAGTTCTCGCCCGAGTTCGACACATTTATCCAGGGCGCGCGGACCGGTAAAGATGTCCTGCTCTTGCCGCTTGACGGGAGACGGTTTCGAAAAGCGAACTACGCCTGGACTATCCGCGGATTCGGCTCCCTCAAACAGAGCCTTCTTGTCACCGCCGTCCGTTCCTATCGATCCAGGAAGTTGGCCGCACAGGGCCGCGCTCGCCAGCTAAACCTACTCGCGATGTACGAGCGGTTGGCCGAAAGCTATTCCAGACGGCTCGGCTACGATGTGCTCCATGTCGTCGTACAGCAAAATCTCCTTCCTTTTCTTTGGAAGAGCGGCCATCTTGGCGGGCGAACGTTCGACGTGTTGATGACCTCGCTTCCTATGGCTGAACTGCAGAAAAGGCTCGACCGGGCCGCGGAGCTTCATCCTGAAAGCTCGACGCTCAGTGATTTCCGCGCCGATCCAGACCTCGTCGCGGCCGAGACCGAAGCGCTAAAAAATGCACGCCGCATCATCACCCCTCATTCCGAGATCGCCGCCCTTTTCCCGAACCGCGCGATGCGGCTTCCATGGGATCTGCCCGCGACAAAATTAGTCGCTCCACGGCATCGCGGCAATAAGCCAGTGATCGTCTTTCCCGCGGCCACCGTCGGCCGCAAGGGCTGCTACGAACTTCGTGAAGCTCTCCGGGGGCTGGAAGTTAAACTAGTTTTGCTTGGCCCGCTTATCGAGGGTGCCGGATTCTGGGATGGATTCGATATCGAACAAGGAGCCGACGATTGGCTGGCCCGGGCCGATCTCGTAGTACTTCCGGCCCACGTCGAACACAAGCCCCGCCGTTTGCTGCTTGCGGCCGCCAACGGGATCCCCGTCATCGCTTCGTCGGCCTGCGGCGTGGAGGGCGTCAAAGCGATATGCGTCGTGGAGCCGGGGGATCCTTTTCGGCTCAGGACTGCAATTCTTGATGCGATCGCGAGACGGCGACCGGACGTTGCTCTCCCGGTGCCAGCGTCCATTTAATTGAAAATTATTTCCTGCCGGTGCAACGAATTAAGCCTCCTACGTTTCAAAGGTACTGCCGGGCCCGATCCTGACCGTGGAGGAAAATTCTCTTGCAAGTCGTCGTCAAGCTCCTACTTATTGCCGCAGTGTTCTCGGGAGCCGCCATGTCTCAACCGCCTGAACCGCTCGAGAATCGATTGCTTGAACAGGTCTATCTCGCGAAGGACGACGGCCTCGGTGCACCGGGTGAAAAGCGTTCGGAATTCGTGACCACCGACATTCCCATTCATTGCGTCGTCGTCCTGAGCAATGTGGAATCGGCGACGGTCCGGATGGACCTTGTCGCGGTCGGTGTTGCCGGCGTGAAGCCCGGGACGAAGGTCGTTTCAGCAAGCTATACGACATCAGACTTTCAGGACCAGGTCTATTTCACCGGCAAGCCTCGCGGCCTTTGGGTCCGCGGAGAATATCGGGCCGACATCTTCATTAACGGTACACTCGTCGACAAACGTGCTTTCCGCGTTATGCCGGCATCTGCCCCGGCCGGAGCAGTGATACGAACCGATCCCAAACAGTCAGGCCGGACCAGCTCCGCCGGAGTCGTGCGGAAAGTGAAACCCTACGAAGAGTAAAACCAAAAGGCCGCCCCGAAAAGGACGGCCCTTGGTCAAAACTTGAAAACGCGAATTACCAGCGATTAGGGCTTCCGCCGAAATCGTTGCTCCTTCCGCCCGCATAACCGCCGCCGCTGTATCCGCCTCGTCCTCCGCCGTAACCGCCGCGATTGCGGTTCTCCTGCGGCTTCGCTTCGTTAACCTTCAGCTCGCGGCCATCGAATTCTTTACCGTTGAATTCCTCGATCGCTTTTTCACCCTCTTCCTTCGATGACATTTCAACGAAGCCGAAACCACGTGAGCGGCCCGTTTCGCGGTCCTCGATAATATTGGTTGACTCGACCGTGCCGACCTGGCCAAAAAGCTGCTCGAGGTCTTGCGTGCTCGTCTTAAAAGGAAGATTGCCTACATAAAGTTTCATCGTCATAATCTGAATTTCTTACCCTTTCCCGATCCGGGATGTCCAAGAGAAGCGCAGAATGGGAACGGTCTTGCAAAAGGAGACGATCGCATCAGGTGCTCAAAAAACGGGCAGCTTCTTATACCAATGACCAGCCTGCTCTCAAACTACCCAAAAAGACCGTCTTTAGCGGAGCGCGTCAAACGACGCGAGAGAAGGACCTAACGCCACTAATAATGCATTGAAACTCAACTAATTGCAAGCGGAAATCTTCGCAGCGGCACACCAAAAGGCGAACCCGATGCATCATATGAACATTGTTCCGGTGCAGCGAAGCACCGTAACTACGGAAACCCTGAAGGCCTGAAAGCCGTTAAACCCTGAAAGCCGGAGGGCCGTCCGAAGAGCGGCTCGGCCGCCGTGTTACGCAACTGTAAAAATGGGTTGAATTCGATATTAAATGCGGTTAGAATCGCACGGTATCGAATAAGGCTGCTGCACCCGCAATATCCCTATTTGGCGACCTTTACACGCACACGGCTTCTTTCCGCCGTTGTCGCCAGGGGATTCAGGCCGCAGCGAAGATCCCGGGGGGGTCTCGGCCCGAAGATGCCTTATCGGGGCGCAAAGCGTTTCTGTCCTGGTTACAAATTCAAATGTAGATGGTCGGTCTTACCGATCCTTCGACGGAGGTTACTATCAAGATGACGAGAGTAATTGTTTTGATCACGATGGTCGCTGCTTTTTGTCTAGGGGCCTTTGCCCAGGCGGGAGGTTCGACGGCCGAGATACGCGGGCGTGTGGTTGACCCGAACGGCGCGGTCGTTCGCGGGGCGACCATAACGCTGACAGATCCTGCCCGCGGATTCAGCCGGACCGCCAACAGCGATGAAAACGGCGAGTATCGTTTCCTCTCACTCACGCCGGGCGTCTACCAGATCAAGGTCGAGGCATCCGGGTTCTCGACTCAGGTGAAGAACTCGGTCCAGGTGACCGTCGGCCAAACTGCCGACCAGGATTTCGCTATGCAGGTCGGGGACGCGACAGCGACCGTCGAGATAACCGGCGATACACCGCTGATCGAAACCGACCGGTCGCAGCAGTCCACGACCTTGAGCGAGCGCGTCATTCGTGACCTGCCGATAGATCGACGGGATTACCTGACGTTTACTCTGCTGGCGCCGGGCGTCGTTGATTCGAACGCCCTTGCCGATAACTCGGATTTCCGCGTCACCCAAACGCCCCAGAGCGGCCTTTCATTCTATGGCAATAACGGCCGCGGAAACAGCGTTACCGTGGACGGTTCCGAGGCGAACGATCGGGGGCGGGGGTCCGCTCGACCCTCAGCCAGGAAGCGGTCAGGAGTTTCAGATCAATCGGAGCAACTACAACGCGGAATTGGGCGGGGCCAGCGGCGGAGTGATCAACATCGTATCGAAGACGGGGACAAATCGTGTCAGCGGCAGCGTATTCGGCTATTTCCGGAACCAGGCGTTGGACGCCACCGATCCGTTCAATATCGTCCTTGAGGGAAATACGACACGCCGGATCAAACCGGATGCGAATCGCCAGCAATATGGATTTAGCTTAGGCGGGCCGATCGTCAAAGACCGTATGTTCTTTTTCGGCGGTTATGAAGGTCTGCGGAGGCGTGAATCGTCGGCCGTGCCGCTCCTGACCGACCTCAGCATTTTCGGACCGACAGCCGCCCAAAGCGCTATCCTCGCGTCGCTCGCCGGCAGTTTGGATCCGACGCCGGTTCCGTGCGTCACGGGCGTTTCGGTCCCGAGGGCCGCTTGCGCGGGCATCCTTACGGGCGTACTCAGCGTCGACCAGCCGGTGCAGGATTTGTTCCGCCAGAACAGCGGCGTGTTCCCGTTCAATTCTGATTCTCACGCCGCATCGTTCCGCGGTGACTATATCCCGAGCTCATCGAACACGTTCTTTCTGCGTTACAGCTTCAACGATCGCGACGAACAGAACCAATCGACTCGTGCCCTTCTTGCTTTTTCACGCGGCAATAACGTCGATGTTCTTGACCCAACCTGACCGGGGCTGGACGCATCTTCCAAACTCGGGCATGAGCAATGAGCTTCGCCTTCAGGCAAATTATAACGAACTGACCGTGCTGTCGACCGACCCGCACGGTCCCGAACTGAACCTTGCCGGCTTCGGCTTTTTCAACCGCGACATCTTTCTCCCGAGTTTCAATATCGATCGCCGGTACGAGATGCGTCGACAATTTTTCCGTCGTCAGCGGCAATCACCGCCTGAAGTTCGGTGGGAGCTTCCTGCTGCGTGACGGCTACTTCGATTCTAAGACCTTCTTCGGCGGACGTTTCGGTTTCGGGACATTGCCGGGTGCGCTTGTAAGCCCACAGCTTGCGACCACATCCATCAATGCCATCCAGTCGCTCGATCTCGGCCTGCCGCAGTCATATCAGCAGGGCTTTGGCGACGGCATCGTCGGGGGCAAATTACCCTATTATTCCGTTTACGGCCAGGACACGTGGAAGGCACTCCCCAATCTGACTTTCAATTACGGGCTCCGGTACGAAATCGATACACGCCGCGAACCGCTTCGGACCTTTTATGGCAACTATGGCCCTCGTGTCGGATTCGCCTGGGACCCCTACAGCGAGGGAAAGACCATCATCCGCGGCGGTTATGGGATGTTCTATGCCCAGATCCCGTTCGTGATCGATTATGTGGTCCAATCGCTTAACGAGATCGACGGCTTCCGCCAGATCCCGCAGGTCCTGACCACGATCAACACCGCAGGTGCACAAAGCGCCGTCAACATTTTCAGAACGCTGCGCGCACAGGGCGTGATCGGCATCCCTGACACGGTCCGGACGATAACGCCAGCCGACCTGGCCCAGTTCGGAATCAATGTTTCACAGACCGGCCCGCGAAATCCGCTGACGGTCTTGTTCCGCACCGATCCAACGTACCGAAATCCTCGGGCCCAGCAGGGAAGCATCGGCTTCGAGCAGGAGGTCACCGCCGGCACCAGTTTTTCGGCGAGCTACGTTTGGGCGCTTACTCAGTTCATTACCCGTGCCCGCGATATAAACCTGAGGAACCGACCGATCGGGCCGCGGGGAATCCGCGAATGGGGGGCATTTGCACCCGACTGCGCCGGTGCCGGGATCGTCAACTGTTTCATCAACCCGACGCTCTTCCAGGAGATCATTTACGAATCGGCCGCGTCGGCGAATTACAACGGCCTCCTGATCGAGTTCCAGTCCCAAATCGGCCGGAATTTCGCAATTGCGGGCAATTACACACTTAGTGAAGCGAATGACCAGGTCACCGACTATAACAGCGATTTCCGGGCATTCGACCAGACCTTCGATGATCCCGAATACTCGCTGTCGGCCTTTCACCAAAAGCACAAGTTTGTGATCTATTCGGTCATTACGACGCCGTGGAGGAATCCTGTTCTTCGCGACTGGACGTTCACGCCGATCATCCGGGCCAATAGCGGCCGGCCGTTTAATCTGCTTGCCGGTGCCGACGTGAATGGCGATCGAAGCACCAACGGCGACCGTCCGCTGCTTCGGCTGAACGGCCTGGACCAGGGAGCGATCCCGCGGAATGTTGGCAAGGGGCCGGGCTTTATGACCGTAGATCTTCGCGTGATGCGGAGATTTGCGTTCAACGAGAACATGAGCCTCGACCTGACGGCCGAGGCGTTCAATTTGTTCAATCGCCTGAACTTCTCATCGGTGAACAATACGGTCGGCACTTTCTGGCCGACTACCGTCGATGTTCGCGGAAATCACGACGTTGGGCCGAGCGGGCCGCTTGGCTTTACTTCGGCATTCGATCCGCGGCGCATACAACTCGGGGCGAAGTTCCGCTTCTAGCGTTATATTTTCTTAACAACTAATGAGGCGGTGTCGAGGGCGCCGCCTCTTTTTAGCGCTGTTCACCGCCCCCGCATTTAGCCAGTAGTTCATTGATCCGGGGTAGCATCTCTTCGGCCGCCTTCTCACCGAGTTCGATCAACTCATCGCGCCGAGCGATCTCGTCCGGCCGGATGCGCACCACCTGCGGTTCTATCACAATGTCTGCTCGATAATGCTGGTTCTTT
>JADJWM010000012.1 GCA_016716365.1 Chloracidobacterium sp.
AGCCACATCAGGAAGAGCCAGAGGAGGATGAAGATGACGGCGTAGAGGAGCGAGGCGTCGATAGGCTGGGCGATGGAGAGGTAGATGTTGTCGAAGATCCATTTCTGGAGGCTGACGGGCTGGCCGCCGGGGCCGGTGACGCGGTAGGCTCCGAGCATGCGGGCCATGATGCCTGAAAAGACGAAAAGCGGCAGGGCATTAACGCCGAAGATGACGAACGGTTTTGCCCAACGCTTATATCCCTTGATGTCGATCAGCCAGTAGCAGCAGCCGAGTGCGAGCAACGCCAGCCCGGTGGTCGTGAGGACGTAAGAACTGGTCCACAACGACTTGTTCATCGGGAAGTAGCTGTGCCAGATGTAGCCGGCGGCGAGGAGGATGGTGCCGAAGAAGAACATTCCGCTTACGCGGTTTAGTGACGAGTGACGAGTGACGAGTGATGAGTATTCGGAAAGAACCACCTCGTCCGCCGAGACGGCGGCCACCCATCCTTCGTAAGGAGGGGAGTTTTCTTTGTCACGTGCCACTTGTCCTTTATGACTTTCTTCGGGGTCGAGTGATGAGTATTCGGAAAGAACCACCCCGTCCGCCGAGACGGCGGCCACCCATCCTTCGTAAGGAGGGGAGTTTTCCTCGTTACTTGTCACATGGTCCGTGCCTCTTGCCTCGACCTCACCACTTTGCGGGTGCAGATCCTCCGGTGTAACTCTTACGATTTCACTCAGGGTCCGTCTCTTGTCACTCGTCCCTTGTCCCTCGTCACTTCGCATGAGCCACGTTCCGGTCAGGACGCCGCTGATGGTCGTCGCGATGGCGGGGAGTGTTGAGAGGATGCCTTCCGGGTCAAAGACTCGTGCCGAGCGCCAGATGTGGTTCTCGGTCAGGATCGTGCGGTCGAGCCAGGCGGCCAGATTGCAGGCCTTGTCGTTTATGGTCGTTATCTCACAACCCGGTACTGGTACGAGCGTCATCAGGGCCCAGTAGCCGAGAAGCAGTGCGGCCGCGATCCCTAGCTGCTGTTTCCACGTCGTGTGAAGAAACAGGATCGAGACGATCAGGTAGCATACGGCGATCCGCTGGAGCACGCCGGGGATCCGCATAGTCGCGAAATTGTATGTGACCAGGTTGTAGCCGGCCAGGTTCAGGGCGATGATGCCGAGAATGCTGGCTGCGATCAGTACGGCGGCGACTCGGAATTTCCTGAGCAGCAGGTAGAACAAGCCGGCGGTCATCACCAGCCAAACGAGCATCTTCAGCGGGTCGGGGGCGTCGCTCGCCTGGAATTGGAAGAACGGCGTGACCGAGATCGCAAGGCCGAGAAGGAAGATGATCACGGAGCGGGTGAGGATCTTGCGGTAGATGTTTGTCTTACCTGGTTGATCGGAAATGCCCCGGTCGCTACCGCTCCCGGTTCTGACTGCGGGGGCGCGCCCGTTCACCCCGCGCCCCCCCCCCCCGGGGGCCCCCCCCCCCCCCCGCCGCCGCGCCCCCCGCCGGGGCGGGCCCCGCCCCCCCGCGCGGGCGCCCGCCCGGGGGGGCCGGCCCGCCCCCCCGCGGCCGCCCGCGGGGGGCCGGCCTTCTGAGGCACGCTCGTTTACGCTCGCGTCTCTGCCCGTATGTTTGCGGAGTGCGATCGGGATCGCGACGCCGACGATGAAAAGAAAGAACGGGAAGATCCAGTCGGTCGGGGTCAGGCCGTGCCAGGCGGCATGTTCGAGGGGATCGTAAATGTGCGCCCACGTGCCGGGATTATTGACCAAAACCATCCCGGCTATGGTCATTCCGCGAAAGACGTCAAGCGATACGAGGCGATCCTGCATTCAAGCCAATGGACGATGGACAGTGGACAATGGACAATTTCGGATCCGGAAATGTGCGGGTTTTGTCGACTGCACGAGCTTATCACAATGATTCCCGAAAGATCCGATCCGAAAGATCACCTGTCGCCCTAGGATGTTGACTGTTTCCACATGGAGAATGGCCCGCAATTTTCCACTTTCCACTATCAACTATCCATTCGCGGCTACCATCCGTGGCGTTCGCGGGTGCTTGTTATATGGGCCGCGTGGTGGAGCGAGTGCCAGGCATAAAGAGCCGTGACCCGGTCGAGCGGCCAGGTGCCGGTTTCGGGATGCCGGAATTCACGCTCGAAATCGGCGTCCGACATATTCTTAAGGAGTTCGGCCCATCGTGCGTGGACACCGTCGATGATCGCGAGCGAAACTTCGACGGGCAGCCGGCTGTCTGCCAACTCAGCCCATTTGTCTTCGTGATAAGGGCGGATCGTCGGCGTGTCCTCGGTCAGCGCCAGCTTGAAACGGCAGAGCGAATTGATATGGCTATCGGCGATGTGATGCACCGTTTGGCGGAGCGTCCAGCCGCCGTCGCGATATGGCGTGTCGAGCTGCTCATCGGAAAGGCCGTCGACGGCCGAACGTACTTTTGCGGGAAGCCCGGCGATGGTTTCGATGTTGTCGGCCAGCGACGGGAACGCGGCCGGGTCGAAACGGCCGATAGGGAGTCGAGGGTCTTGTTCAGGGGATGCTTGGCTCATATGCGTTTGGGTGATGTCACGTCAATCACCGATATAATTTTCGAATCGGGTGAATTGCTTCAGGAACGCCAGCTTGATCGTGCCGATCGGGCCGTTCCTTTGCTTCGAAACGATCAACTCGGCCATTCCGGCATTCTCTTCGTTAGGGTCATAGTAGTCCTCGCGATAGATGAATGCAACGACATCGGCGTCCTGTTCGATCGAGCCGGATTCGCGGAGGTCCGACATCATCGGACGAGGCGGCCGGCGGGCCTCGGGTGCACGAGAAAGCTGAGAAAGGGCAATCACCGGGACGTTCAACTCCTTTGCCAGGGCTTTCAATTCACGCGAGATCTGCGAGACTTCCTGCTGCCGCGATTCGACACGCGATCCGCCGCCCATTAACTGGAGATAATCGACGACGATCAGGTCAAGCCTCTTTTCTTCAACGGCCAACCGACGCGCCTTTGCCCTCATTTCCAGGACAGAGATGCCAGGCGTGTCGTCGATGAACAGGCGGGCCTGGGCAAGCGTGCCGATCGCACGGGCGAGCCGCTCCCACTCGGCCGGCGAGATCATGCCGCGGCGGAACCGCGAGGCGTCAACCTTGGCTTCGGAGGCCAGCATTCTCATTACGAGCTGCTCCTTCGACATTTCGAGCGAAAAGAAACCGACGACCGCCTTTTCGTCGATAGCGGCATTTTGAGCGATCGTCAGGCAAAGTGCGGTCTTTCCCATCGACGGGCGGGCCGCCACAATGATAAGGTCGGTGGGCTGCAGGCCCGAGGTCATATCGTCGAGGTCGCGAAAACCCGTCGCCAACCCGGTCAAAGCGTGTGACTTTCTCTTGGAATACTCCTCTACCTTTTCCAGGACCCGTTCGGCAACCGGTTGGACATGGCTGAATCCCTCGGTATTGCGGCGTTCGGCGAGTCCGAAGATCATCTGCTCCGCGTGATCGAGGATGACGCGGGCGTCGTCCTCCTCTTCAAGGGCCTCGCTTGTTATCTGATTGCAGGTGCGGATCAGGTTCCGCATCATCGATTTGTCGCGGACGACATTGATGTAACCCGTCAGGTCGGTGAAATGCGGCAGGCCATACGTGAGGTTAGCTATCGTCGAGACGCCGCCGACAGCCTCGAGAGCACCCTCCTTTTTCAGTTCCTCACCGATCAGGATAGGATCGATCGGCTTTGACGATTCGAAGAGCGCGGTCATTGCGCTGAAGATCCTCCGATTGAGCGGAGAATAGAAGTCGGCCGGCTTAAGGTGTTCGACCGCCTGTGTGATAAGCGAATTGTCCAGCAGGATCGCGCCGAGAATGGCCCGCTCGCTGTCCTCGTTCGACGGCAGCGGACGTTCAAGGAATTGATCGCGTCCGGCTTTTGCAAATGATGCCATTTAGTTTGAGAGCCCTTACTGCAGATTAAGATGATAGCTCTGCGCCGTTGGTGGATTCAACGCCGCCACAAAGATTTTTGTGCGAAAATTTCCACAGAATTTGCACAAAAAAAGCCGCACCGATCGAGACCGGTACGGCTCCGCTAAACTCTTGAAATGAATTAACTTTCCGCTTCCGTTTCGGCAGCTTCCGCAGCCGGTTCTTCGGCGGCGGCCGGTTCGACGGCCTCATCAGCGGCTTCAGCCTTGCGGCTTTTTTTTTCTACCTTTTCGGGAACGGGCTCGCCGCCTTCGGGCGTCACTTTGACGGGGACGTCGATCGTCACCTCGCGATGGAGTTTCACCTTGACCGTGTATTCGCCCGTTTCCTTGATCGGGTCGCGGAGGACGATCTTTCTGCGGTCGGTCTCATAGCCCATGCCCTGGAGGGCGGCTGCGATGTCCATCGACGTGACCGACCCGAACAGCGTGCCGCCCTCGCCGGCCTTGCGTTCGAACTCTAGCGAGATGGCGCTCATCTGTTCTTTCTGGGCCTCGGCGGTCGCTTTTTCGACAGCGGCCTTCTTGAGGAGAGCCGCCCGCTCACCCTCGATCTGTTTGATGTTGCCCTTGGTTGCGAGCGTCGCAAGCCCCTGGGGCAGCAAATAATTGCGGGCATAGCCGGCCCGGACCTTTACGATCTCTCCGCGGCCCCCGAGAGTATCGATATCTTCTCTCAATAATACGGTTGTTGATGCCATGATAATTGATCCTTTTTCGGTCACGTATCCCGCTGCGATCGGCAAGCGGCCGTGACATCCTTTTTCCGGCAGCTTCGGCTCCCGGGATTGACTCGCGATGCGGGCTTTAACCTATCGCTCCGCATTCCAGCGCTGATCTACTCCCAAACGTACGGGAGCAAAGCCATCGATCTTGCCCTCTTGATCGCCGTCGCTATCCTCCGCTGGTCTTTCGCGGAGATGCCTGAAATACGGCGTGGCATGATCTTGCCGCGCTCCGGAATGAACTGCCGGAGAAAATCGACATCGCGCCAATCTACGTAATCCGGAACGACCTGACGCGGCCGCCGGCGTTGATAACGTCGGGGAGCCTTTTCGCCGAACATGTCTTCGGCGGCGAAATTAGTACTTTCCTTTTGTTCCAATTCGTTCTCAACCATAATTCCTCTTTATCAGGCCTGCGCCTCCACGGCCGGTTCGCCCGCTGTCTCTTCCGTCTTTCGGAACTTCGCACGCTGGGCGGCTCTCTTCTCGCGTTTAGCACGCAGCTTTTCGGCCTTCTTCCGATCCTCGTCGACGCGGACAGTTATGTACCGCATGATCATATCGTTGACGCGCATGCGGCGTTCTAGCTCCATGATCTCCTGGCCGCTTCCGTCGATCTCGAACAGCACGTAGTGCCCTTCAGTCTTTTTCTTGATCGGATAGGCAAGCGTGCGAGTGCCGATGTCATCCATCCGCACAACGGTGCCGCCTTCCTTTTCAACCAATTTTCCAACGGCCTCATTGAGTTTGCCGATCCTGTCGACCGGCGTGTCCGGATCGACGATGTACATTACTTCGTAAGTTCTATTTGCCAATTTTCTTTCCTCCCTCTGGTTATCCAGCCTCATCCCAGCGGGGATGAAGCAAGAAGGTCGTCCATTTGCTCGTTGCGATGCTTCGGGACTCTCGTTCTTCCGCCACTTGCCACTCGTCACTGGTCACTTCTAATTAAACTGAGCCATTGCTTCGTCCACTCCGTTCTCAAGAACGCATTGGACAGCTTCGGCCCCCTTTTTGAGTATCTCGTTCAACTTTGCAAGATCGGCTTTGCCGAAGGGTTCCAGCACGAAGCTGCTTGCGTCCGACACCGGATGTTCCGGGGCTATTCCGATCCTGAGACGAATAAACTCGTTCGTTTTCAAACAGTCGATGATCGACCTTAAACCGTTCTGGCCGCCGTGGCTTCCCGCCGGCCTTATCCTGATCGTGCCGAAGGGCAACGCAAGGTCGTCGGATATCACGATCATGAACTCGCGGCTGCGGTCCGGTTTGCTGAGCAAGCAACTCACCGCCTCGCCGCTGAGGTTCATATAGGTCTGCGGTTTTGCCAACTCGGCTACGCAGCCTGCGATCCGTGTCCGCCCGACCAGCGACCTGCATTCGGACCGCTTGATGTGTGCTCCCGCCTCATCCGCCAGACGATCGACAAGCATGAAACCAAGGTTGTGCCTTGTCTTTTCGTATTTCTGGCCGGGGTTGCCAAGCCCAACTATCAACCAGTTGTCCGCGGTCGGGTCCGGCAAGGTCGCTATTCGCCGCCTTCCTCGCCGGACGGTGCTTCTTCGCTTCCTTCACCCTCTCCGCCGACGATCTCGGGCTCTGCACCTTCCTCGACCTGCGGCTCGAGTTCGGCTTCCTTAACGAT
Organism: Chloracidobacterium sp.; assembly: GCA_016716365.1. GTDB lineage: Bacteria > Acidobacteriota > Blastocatellia > Pyrinomonadales > Pyrinomonadaceae > OLB17. The sequence continues at coordinate 6,344 of JADJWM010000012.1, forward strand.
CGCGATCGACGCCACGACCGCGTCAGGCGCCTCGTGGATCTCGATCCCTTCACCGACCTTCAGGTCAGAGACGTGAATTGCGTGCTCCATAGTGAGCCCGCTGATATCGACATTGATCGATTCCGGCGTTTTCGCAGGTTCGCACAGGACCTTGATCTCGCGCATCGCCTGGTTGAGCACGGCGCCCTCTTCCTTCAACGCTTCCGGTTCGCCGTCCAGATGGATCGGGACGGTCATCTCGATCTTTTCGCCTTTGGCGAATCGCCTTAGGTCGGCATGCATAAGACGGCCGGTGACCGGGTGGATCTGGCGGTCCTGGAAGATGACATCATTTGCGTCACCATTGACATCAAGAGTGAAAACTGTGTTCACGCCCGAGTCAGACCTCAGGATCGCGGCCAGTTCGCTCAACTCCGCCGCGGCAGCCACGCTTTCGGTACCCCCGCCGTAAACAACGACCGGGATCCTGCCGCCAACCCGCAACCTCCGGGAGTCGTTCTTGCCCCGCGCCTCACGCTTTTCCGCCTTCACTACAAATTTCTCAGCCATAACCTGTTTATTCCAAATTCCAAGTTCCAAATTCCAGATCTCAAATTCCGGATTCCAAATCAACATTCCGACATTGAATTTGGAATCACAAAAATACAGGATCTGCGATCATATAAACAACGAAGAGACGCTAGTCTCATCATGGATCGACCTTATTGCCGACGCCAGAAGCGGCGCCACGCTCAAAACCACGATCTTATTGTTCGACCGCTCGACCAACGGGATCGTGTTCGTCACGATCACGCTCTTAAGGTGCGAGCGTTCAATTTTCTCTATCGCGCTGCCGGAAAGAACCGCGTGCGTAAAAACCGCCCTAACCTCGTTCGCACCAGCCTCGTGCAAGGCCGCCGCGACCTTGCAGATCGTTCCGCCCGTATCGCACATGTCATCGACGATCAGGCAGTTCTTGCCGCTCACGTCGCCGACGATATTCATCACATCAGCCTCGTTCGCACGCTCGCGGCGTTTATCGCAAAGTGCGAGGCCGGCATCGAGCCTTTTTGCATAGGCCCGGGCACGTTCGGCGCCGCCCGTATCCGGGGCGACAACGATCAGGTTCTCGATCGGGTTGTTCTTGAAATAATCAACCACGATCGGGGCCGCGTAAAGGTGATCGACCGGGATATCAAAAAACCCCTGGATCTGCGAAGCATGAAGGTCAACGGTCAGGACCCTTTGAGCCCCGGCCTTTGTGATCAGATTCGCGACCAGCTTTGCCGCGATCGGCACACGCGGACGGTCCTTTTTGTCAGACCTCGCATAACCGAAATATGGGATGACCGCTGTCACCCTTTCTGCCGACGCACGGACAAACGTGTCCATCATGATCAGCAGCTCCATCAGGTTCCTATCGGTCGGCGGGCATGTCGGCTGCACGATAAATACATCGGCACCCCGCACGTTTTCCCCGATCTGGAAATTGAATTCCCCGTCGGAGAACCGGTCGGTGCTCGCCTTTCCAAGGTCGCACTGCAGATGGCCGCAGATCTCTTCGGCCAATGCACGATTAGCGTTCCCGGAAAAGATCTTTATGCTGCCTGTTACGCTCATGAAATTCCGAATTTCAAATTCCAGATCCCAAACGTGTAGTTCCAAGTTCCAGGTTTCAAGTTCCAAGCCAGAACCTGGAATTTCAGATCTGAGATCCGAAAGAAAAAAGAAAAGGCTGCCTTGTTCTAGGCAGCCGTTCCGATGTCCGCTAATTGGCTGGGGCGGGAGGATTCGAACCTACGAATGCCGGATCCAAAGACCGGTGCCTTACCACTTGGCTACGCCCCAATGCTAATTTCGAGAAACTTTATCGGAAACGGCTTTTCGTAGAACAGGCTTTCCAGCCTGTTCATCGGCAGACTAAAGTCTGCCGTGCACTTTCTCGCGGTACTCCTCCCGCGAGACTGCCGCTACGGCAAACGTTCGCCAGTTGACCTCATCGTCAAGGGCTTTAATAGCAGTCTGCCGTGTCTCTTCTTTTTCATATACTGCAAAAACGCTAGCCCCGCTCCCGCTCATCAGAACATTTGCGGCCCCAAGTCTTGCAAGCCGTTCACGTACCCTCCCGATCTCGGGAAAAGCCTTGAAAACGGCACCTTCAATGTCGTTTCGAAGCACTCCATGCCTAAGATCAAGCAATTTGGCTTCGGAACGGCAAACAAAAAGGATACTTTCGAGGGCTTCGGATGTCAAGTTTTCGGCACCGAGGAGCGAGTAGGCATGCGCGGTGGACACACTAACGTCCGGCGTGACGATCAGGAGGTGCGGTTTACTGATCTGGATCGCATCCTCGATCTTTTCGCCCCGGCCCGTGCCGATAGCGGTCCCTCCCGTTAGAAAGAACGGAACGTCGGATCCGAGATCGGCCGCGATCGGGGCAAGGTCGTCGAGCGATGCACCAAGCTTCCAGAGCCTGGAAAGACCGATAAGCGCCACGGCGGCGTTTGACGAACCGCCCCCCAGACCTCCGGGCGAAGGTATCCGCTTCTCGAGGCGGATGACCGCGCCATGGCGGGTCCCTCCACGCTCATTCAGCATTCGTGCGGCTCGGATGATGAGGTTTGTTTCGTCACGCGGGATCCGCTCGTCGGAGCATTCGAGAAGAACCTCACCGCCCTCGGCAAATTCAAGATCGTCGTGAAGCGAGACCGTCTGAAAGACAGTAAAGATCTCATGAAACCCGTCCGGCCGCTTGCCGAGAACGCGCAAGTAGGGATTGATCTTAGCGAAGGATGGCAGCGTGAAGGTCTCCACGCAATTAGAATAAAGCAAAAACGCCCTCCGTGTATTGGAGGGCGGTTTGAGGGCATCGCGAAACGGCTGGTTTTGCGGCGGCGTACGATCGAGAGGACGAGTTTAGTTCCTTATGAATACCTGGGTGAAATAGTACTTTCCATCGGGGGTAACGGCCAGTCCGATCGCGGTCTCGGTCCAACGCGGATCGAGCATGTTGCCCCGATGGCCCGCGGACCTAAGCCATTTTTCGACCACGGTCGAAACGGGGTCTTCGAAGCCTTTCAGAAAGGCGATGTTCTCGCCGATCGCCTGCCACGCGCCCATCCGCAGTTTTCGGGCACGGTCGTCCACAAGCGAACCGTCGAGCCCTTTGTGGCTGAAGTAGTTGTATTCGGCCATATCGACCGAATGAGCCCTGGCGACCGCAGCAACCTTGTCATTCCACGAAAGCGGGCCCAGACCGGCCCTGGACCGCTCCTGATTGACGAGCCGAAGGGCATTTTGTTCAAGTGCAATAAGCGAGCTTGACGACGCATCCGCAGGGGAACTTGAGACGCCTCCCGTGAACGGGTTTGCCGAGCGAAGAGCCATCCGGCTCGAAACGCCATCCTGAGCCATCGCGGCCGCGGCGATCTGCGTTGTTAGGAAAAGGGAAAAAAGGAACTTCTTCATTTCACCTCACTTCGGCGGCCGGACGATCATGCCAACGGCATGACTCCTGGCTTTGCGCTCGCCTTTCGGCGATTGCCCTTTCGGTTAAGGTCGGAGGACGGCATGAAGCCCCTCCAATTTAAATAGATTAAGATAGCGGTCGCGTTTCCAATTTTGCTGCGGTTGGGTGGGCTGCCGATGGAGTCCGCCCGGCCGTTCGCGTAAACTGGCCTTACGATGGCAGAACTAGTACAGCTCGGGAGAAAGCCACCGCAGGCGGAGGAAGAGCCGCATGTCGATCCTGTATGCAAAATGCTGGTCGTGCCCGAGACGGCCGCGGCGGAGTATGAATACGCCGGGAAGCAGTACTATTTCTGCAATCCCGGCTGCAAGGTAAAGTTCGCAGCCGATCCGAAGCGGTATTTGAGCCAGGAGACGGGAGACTGGAGACAGGAGAGCGATGTACCGGACTCAGTGCTCGGCTCTCAGGCCTCCCATACTACGGCCGAATACACCTGTCCGATGCACCCGGAGATCGTCCAGATCGGCCCCGGCCTGTGTCCGAAGTGCGGGATGGCACTTGAGCCGAAGGAGATAACGCTCGACGACACGCCGGATCCGGAGTTAGTGGATATGCGTCGGAGGTTTTGGATCTCGGCGATCCTGACGCTTCCAGTCTTTTTGCTGGCGATGGCCGAGATGTTCGTCGACTTCAATGCTCTGGTGCCGTCGTGGCCGCATGGAAGGGCATCGGCCGTCTCGCTGTGGATACAATTCGTTCTTGCGACACCGGTGGTGCTTTGGGGCGGCTGGCCCTTCTTTCAGCGTGCCTGGGCTTCGATAAAAAACCTTAGCCCAAATATGTTCACGCTGATCGCGATGGGTACCGGAGCTGCGTTCATTCTGAGCATTGGAGCGGTTTTCGTTCCGGGGTGGTTTCCCGCCGAGATGCGGGACGCCCACAGCGGCATCGTGCCCGGATATTTCGAGTCGGCCGCCGTGATCACGACGCTCGTCCTTTTAGGGCAGGTGCTCGAATTGAAGGCCCGTTCGCAAACGTCTTCGGCGATAAAGGAGCTGTTACGGCTAGCACCTGAGACGGCGACGGTTGTAAATCCCGACGGTTCCGAGGACGAGATCGACCTTAGGCATGTGCAGGCGGGGCAGACCTTGCGCGTCAAGGCAAACGAAAAGGTCCCGACCGACGGCGTGATCGTCGAAGGCGAAACTTCCATTGACGAATCGATGGTCACCGGCGAATCGATGCCAGTGTCGAAAGCGGCCGGAAGCAAGGTGATCGGCGGAACCATCAACACCAACCGCAGCTTTCTGATGAAGGCCGAGCGAGTAGGCAACGAGACTTTGCTTGCACAGATCGTGAAAATGGTCGGCGAAGCCCAACGCTCGCGTGCCCCGATCCAGAGGCTGGCGGACGTCGTATCGGCTTACTTCGTCCCGGCGGTAATTGTGGTTGCGATCATCGCGTTAGTTACGTGGTTCTTGCTCGGCAGCCTTGCCTACGCGATCGTCGCCGCCGTCAGTGTCCTCATTATCGCCTGCCCCTGCGCATTAGGACTGGCGACACCAATGTCGATCATGGTCGGCACCGGACAAGGAGCGAAGAACGGCGTACTGATAAAAAAGGCCGAGGCGTTGGAAACACTCGAGAAGGTGGACGCGATAGTCGTCGATAAGACGGGGACGCTGACAGAAGGGAAGCCGACCGTGCAAACGGTCGACCGGGGGTCATACCGGGAGCATGCGACGAGGCTGAGGTGCTCCCGCCTTGCCGCTTCCTCGAACACCACAGCGAACACCCTGGCTTCCGCGATCGTGAATGAAACCAAAGCTCGGAACAGCAAGCTCTTAAAGTCCTTGATTTTGAATCGGTTACCGGCCGGCGTCAAAGGCGATATGGGGCGGCGGTAGGCGGCGGTATGTTCCCGCAAAGACGGGCCGCGGTCAATACCAAGAGCTAAAGGATGAACCGTACTTATCGTCCGAGCGACGACGGGCAAGCGAGCCGATGAGCTGCACGCCTTTTGTTGGTTGTCGAAGGACGTCGCTGGAGGATCGGTAGACTGATGCAATCAAGCCATCAGCATTGAACGCTATCAACTTGCTTCGGGATCATGGCGTGGAAGTGATCATGATGACCGGGGACAACGATCTAACCGCTGAAATAGTTGCGGGTCAATTGGGTATCACGAAATACTTTTCCGAGGTCCGGCCCGAGGAAAAAGCCGCTAAGGTGAAGGAGCTTCAGGCCCAAGGCAAGATCGTCGCTATGGCGGGTGACGGCGTGAACGACGCTCCGGCGTTGGCCCAGGCGGATGTCGGGATAGCCTTCGCAAGCGGCACCGACGTGGCCATCGAATCGGCAGACATAACCCTGCTCAAACCCGACCTGAACGGCATCCTGAAGGCGAGGAACCTGAGCCGAGGGACGATGAAGAACATCCGGCAGAACCTATTCTTCGCGTTCATCTATAACATGGTCGGCGTCCCGATCGCTGCCGGCGTCCTGTTTCCTATACTCGGCCTCCTCCTTTCGCCGATGATCGCTAGCGCTGCGATGACGTTCAGCTCGGTCTCGGTCATCGCAAATGCCCTCCGACTACGCAAATCAGAACTTTAAGAAGATCGGCCACGAATAACACGAATTGAGTAAAGGCTTCTTATTTGTGTAATTCGCGTAATTCGTGGCTAAATCTTTGTATGGGTTTAGCGTTGGCAATACATGGCGGGGCGGGCACCATCGTGAGGTCTAAGATGACCCCGGAGCTCGAGAGAGAGTATCGGGGCGGGCTGGAAGCTGGTTTGGTTGCAGGCTGGGATGTCCTTACTCAGGGCGGTTCGTCGCTCGAAGCTGTTGAGGCGGCGGTCGTTTCGCTTGAGGACTTTCCGCTTTTTAACGCGGGCCGGGGCTCGGTCTTCACCCACGAAGGCAGGCAGGAAATGGATGCCGCGATCATGGACGGCCGGAATTTGAAGGCCGGGGCCGTCGCTTTCGTCCGCAACATCCGTAATCCGATAAAACTTGCAAGGCTGGTGATGGAGCGAAGCGAACATGTGCTGCTTGCCGGCGACGGGGCCAACCAATTTGCCGACGCGCTGGATGTCCCGACGGAGCCCGACGAATACTTTTTTACGGAGCACCGCTGGCTTCAGCTGCAGGATGCGATCGCCGCAGGGCGCGTGCAATTGGACCACGCAGCTGTGCGGCCGGTCGGCACGGTCGGTGCCGTGGCCTTCGATCGGAACGGTTATCTCGCTGCAGCAACTTCGACCGGAGGTATGACGAACAAGAAATTCGGCCGCGTCGGCGACACTCCGCTAGTCGGAGCCGGAACCTATGCCGACGGGACCTGCGCGGTATCGTGCACCGGCCACGGCGAGTATTTCATGCTCGGAGTGACCGCGTATGACGTCGCGGCCCGGATGAATTATAGAAGGCTGAGGCTCGAAGATGCGGCCGAAGAAACGGTCGCACGATTGACCGAGATCGGCGGTGACGGCGGCCTGATCGCGGTCGATACAGACGGCAATGTGGCACTTCCGTTCAATTGCGAAGGTATGTATCGCGGCTGGTTCACCGAAGGTGGACAACCTCATATTGAGATCTACAGTTGAATCCCCGTTCGTTCAGCGGGAAACGGGCGCTGACGATCCAACCGGGAAATAGACGACCAGATCCCTTCCGTCGGTGGAGAATACCGCCGTTCCCTGGTCGCCCGTGGTGATCACACTCGCCCCGATATCCGACCAACTTTTTACAACCTCTTCATGTGGATGCCCGAAATGAGAGCGCTTTCCCACCGGGATCACGGCAAATCGCGGACGAACGAGACCGACGAATTCCGGCGTTGACGACGACCGGCTCCCGTGATGCGGCACCTTGATCACGTCCGCGCCGATTCCGGGGCCGCCGTTCACAAGCTCGAGTTCCGCCGCGGACTCGATGTCGCCGGTGAGCAGAAAAGACCTGCCGCCGAAAGTGAGCCGAATGACGACGGAAAGATCGTTCTCTTTCGCGGTAAGTGACGGCATCCCGGTCGGATGAAGGACATCCACACGGACACCGGCTATCTCGAATGTATCGCCACGCGACACGGAACTTATGGGGACACCTTTTGCTGACAGTTCGCCTTCGAGCCTCGATCGGAGGTCATCGATGCCAACCGTCGGACCGAAGCATGCCTCGCCGATGCGGAAGTTACTTACAACGGCGGTCATTCCTTCGATATGGTCGGCGTCCGCGTGCGTCGCGACGATCCGATCAATGGAGGAAATGCCTTTCTCCCAAAGAAATTCCGAAACGACCATCTCTCCGATGCTAGGGCGGTCGGGCTCAAACTCGACCGGTACATCCGTCTCGAACCGTCGACGTCCACCCGCATCCACGAGCATCGTCTCGCCATTCGGAAATGTGATCAGGGTCGAATCACCCTGGCCCACATCCAGAAACTCGACGTGAAGCCGGCCGTCGCCCCGCGGGCCGCTGAACGGGTGCAGGACGATCGCGGCCCCCGTCAAAATAGCGAAGGCGGCGGTCGTGATCGCTGGTCGCAAAAGCGGCGGCCCCGGAGCGGCCCGGTTATTCTTAAGATCGAACGGGTCCCAGCAGTACACAGACATCCCCAGGATCGCCGCGGCGGCAAGGTAAGCGAAATAGATCCATGGTTCGGCGGCCGCGTAAACGGGAACGCGAAAACTCAGCCCCGGGAAGTCCCTGACCTGGCCCGGCACCGACAAGATAAGCCAAACGATCAGATCCGCAAGGCGCACCAAAGGAAGCGATAACGCCGAACTGATAATTGAAAACCCCGCCGCGGCCGAAGACACGAACGCGAGCAATGCGACCAGCGGCCCCGTCCAAATGTTAAGGACCACCGACACCGGAACGAATCTGTGAAAGTAATGGACCGTAAGCGGCAGCATCGCGAACTGAACGACCGCCGAGATCACGAGGCCTTCGAAAATGCGTGCCGCGAGACGGCGGGCGAGGCCGCTGGCACCAGGGAACAGGGCCGGCGATTTGAAGAGCTTTGCCGACCATGAATTTCGCGAAGATTCGATCTGCCAAGCCTTCTCATTCCAGTAGAGCGACTCGCAAAACCGTTTGATTGGAGCCGACACGACCGGAGGGAACGGCGTTTCCCGGGTCGGCGTCCACGAACCTATCTCGCGAAGGCGACGGACGATCGGAAATCCGGCGGGCACTATCGCACCGACGCTGACGAAGGTCAGTTGGAACGACGGGGAAAACAACTCGCCCGGCCGCCACGCCAGCAGGAGCAATCCGCACAAGCCGAGAGCATTCGGCAGTGAGCCCGGCCGATTTATCAAGTATGCGAACCAGAGGATCGTGAACATCAGGCTGGCTCGTATCACCGGCGACTCCGCCCCTACCGCGAACGCATAGATCCAGAGAAAGCCGCAAACCAAAAAGAACCGGACAAGTCTTCGGCGTGTGAAAAGGCCTACGAATGCCGCCGCGATCCCACCGAGAAAAGTGATGTGAAGCCCCGAAATGACGAGGATGTGGAATGTGCCGCCGTCACGAAAAACTCCGGCGGTTCCTGCGTCGAGAAAGTGTTTGTTCCCGAACATCGACGCTATCGCAATGCCGGCCGCTCGTGTGCTCAACGTTTGCCGAAACTTGAGGATCAGCGAATCGCGAATTCCGAAGATCCAGGCCGTGAGCGGGTTGATCCCGGTCCGCTCGATCCTGCGGATCAGCATCGGGCTCGAGATCGTTCCGGTCACATCGATCCCCTGAACGTCCATTAATTGAACACGAGAGCGGACGCCAGGGTTTCGGAACCTTTCGTCCCGGTCGAGTTCCGCGATCGCCGTGATGCGGTTACTCGGCTCGAGTGCGAGTTCGGCATAGCGGGCAGCCGATTCCTCGGTTTCCACGGTAGCGAATAACCGCAATGTGCCGGATGCATTTTGCGGTTGACCTTGGATCATTATGGAGTCCGCATTGACCGAAAATATAAGGCCTTGCGGTGCGCGGTCGATCGCGCCTGTGATCCTCCCGGTAAACTCGACAGACTCGCCCGATCGCAGACGGCCCTGAGCAAACAGCTCCTTGATCCGATCCGGAGCGACCGCCGCTACTTCGGCCTGTCGGGCGAAGGATCCGGCCAGCCCAAAAGCGAGCAGAATTAGAACGAACGCGAACCGCGTGCGCCGTACCGCTATCGCGAGCACGGCGAAGAGAACACACGCGGCAAGCAGCGGCAGCGGCGTTGGCGGAAGACTGCCGGCCAAAGCGATGCCGAGTGCAAACGAAAGGGCGAGCCAGAGAACCGGCATGCCCTCGACCAATGGCGGAGTTGATCTTCGCAGAAATTTAGATGTTCGCCTTTCTTCTTCGGAGTTCGACCGAATTGTAACGCGAGATCCGGCTCACGGGAAACTGGCGGACCGGGTATGGAAATGAAGTTTCGAAGCGGGTTATTTTGGCGAACGGATCCGATGCGTTGCACACGAAATGTGCAAAATGCCAGAAGTTTAGATGTTACAAAGACTTTAACAGACGGTGAACGTCAAATTCACCGGCTTTTCCACATTTTCTGTGGAAAAGCATCAGGCGTGTTCGTTCATTTCCACGACGTCCTGAAGGTCGGCGAACGCCTTGTCGAGGACTGGACGTGCCCGCGTGGTGCCGTCCATTTCACCGATGTAGCCTTCGCGGACCATCGCGTCGAGGATCGCGGCGGCGCGGCCGTAGCCGATCCGGAGATGACGTTGGAGAAGCGAGGTGGAGGCCCTGCGTGCGTTGACGACAGAACGCACCGCATCCCAGAACAGCGGGTCGCTCTTGCCGGGAAGGGTTTCAGATTCGTCGACGTCATCATCCGTCTTCGTAATACTCTCGTCGTAAACGGGAGGTGCGACGACCTGGGCTTTGATGTGGTTGACGATCGCGGCGATCTCTTTCTCGTCGACGAACGCCCCGTGCACGCGAACCACCTGTGAGCTGGCCGGCGGAAGGAAAAGCATGTCGCCGCGGCCAAGTAGGCTTTCGGCACCGTTGCTGTCGATGATGGTGCGTGAATCGACCTTTTGCGAAACCCGGAAAGCGATCCGGGCGGGGAAGTTCGCCTTGATCAAACCGGTAATGACATCGACCGAAGGCCGCTGCGTCGCAAGGACAAGATGTATGCCGACCGCCCGTGCCATCTGTGCGAGGCGAGTGATCGATTCTTCGACCTCCTTGCCGGAGACCATCATCAGGTCCGCGAGTTCGTCGATGATGCAAACGATGAACGGGAGTTTCTGATACGGCTCGCCGTTCTCGTCGAGCTGTCCGATCTCACTTCGCCGCTTGACCTCGGCATTGTATCCGTCGATGTTTCTTACACCGAGGCCGGCGAGGTACTTGTAACGGCGCTCCATCTCGCCCACCGCCCACTTGAGTGCGGCCGCGGCCCGTTTCGGATCGGTAATGATCGGCGTGATGAGATGGGGGATGTCTGCGTACACCCCAAGCTCAAGACGTTTGGGGTCGACCATGATGAACTTAACTTCGTCGGGCTTCGCCCTGTATAGGATCGAAACGACCAGCGTGTTGACGCCCACGGATTTGCCCGCACCGGTCGCACCGGCGATCAGGAGGTGAGGCATCTTTGCCAGGTCAGTTACGTAATTTAGGCCGTCGATCGTCTTGCCGAGCGCGAGCGTAAGGAGTGATTCCGATTCCTTGAATTTGCGTGATTCGATCACATCGCGGAGCCGGATGGTTTCGCGTTTTTTATTAGGTACTTCGATCCCAACGAATGCCTTGCCGGGGATACGATCGATGCGGATCGATTCCGCCTTTAGCGCCAGGCAAAGGTCGTCGACCAGGCCGGTAACGCGGGAGTATTTGACGCCGGGATCGGGTTTGAATTCGTAAGTAGTGACCACCGGCCCCGGGCAAATATGCATCACCTTGCCGGCTACGTTGAATTCGCTGGTCTTTGCCGAGAGTTCGCGTGCGACTTGCTGGAGTTCGGCCTCTTTCTGTTCGATATGCGCGTCGGGCGGGTGCAGGAAATCCGGATGCGGGAGTTCATACTCGTCAAAGGCTTTGGCCGGTTCGCCGGCCTGGCCTGGATCGCCTGCATTCTCTTTGGCCTCTGCGGCGTTCTTATCGACTTTGCCGGCCGCATTCTTTTTCGTCCCGGGCCCCGCTTCTCCATTTTCGCCGGCACCAAACAGTTCTTGCTGTACGTCCGAAACTACCGTATCCGGCACGTCCGAACCGGACCGCGGCTTTTTCACGTTGAGGATGGTCGGCACTACCGGGTCCGATGTCGTGCGGGCCTCGGCTTCGGAAGAAGTGGTCACAAAGGCGCCGCCAACCGTTGCTCCGCGAGCTTTGCCGGCTGCTTTCGGGGCCTCTTCACCGACAACCAGCGTGGCTGGGGTTTCCAATTTGAACTTGCCGCTTCTGGCTTCTTTCCGCTTCTCGCCTCGCTCCACCGCCTGGGCATGGAGCAGCTCTTTGGCACGCTTTCGTTTGTCCCGCCATTCGTTGAAATGGACCATCAGGTTTTCGCGGGCAAGCTCTAGACTGCCGACGAAACCCGCGAAAGAGACATTCGTGATTAGAAGGGTAGAGACCGTCAGGGTGGTCAAAAGAAGTATTGCGGCCCCGAGGGTGTTGAGCAGATAAACGGCGGCATCGGCATAAGCAGCCCCGATCAGGCCTCCGTCCGATGCGATGAGCCTGGCCAGACCGGCAAGGGACGCGACAAAGAGAAGATAGCTGACGACCCGGCTAACCCGCGGCCTCATGCTTTCGGCGCGAAAGACACGCCATGCAACAAGTGCTAGCAGGGCAGGAATAATGTATTTGACGATGCCGACCGCCTGAAAAAGCCAGTCGTTGATCAACGCACCGACGACGCCGATCCAGTTACCGGGCCGCTGCGAGGTCGCAGAATTGAATGACGGATCGCTATCACTCGCGGAGATGATGCACAAAAAGACGAGGAGTGAAACTCCGACCAAAATGATAGCGACGATCTCGTTCGTCCGTGACGAGGGTGAACCCGACGATGAGCGCTTTCGGACCAGCGTCGCGCCGTCCTCGAGGCAGAAGTTTATGCTGTCGTCGTCGTATGACTTTTTACACTTCGGACAGGTCTTCATCCGTAAAATGTGAAAGGGGGATCGGTCTGGCTGACTTACAAGCCGAGCAATAAAAGCAGTTTAACAGAAAGAGGCGCTGAGCGTAACAGATAATTTCTGGGCCGTCCCTATGATCGAAGAATGCCGGCAGGCATCCGCCACCCTGGACCGCCGACTAACCTGCAACAGCCGCACCTTTTTTGAACAGAAGGAATTCCTTGATGAATTCGTCGATCTCGCCGTCGAGCACGGCATCGACGTTGGACTGTTCGTATTTTGTCCGCGTATCTTTTACCAGCTTATAAGGATGCAAAACGTAATTCCTGATCTGAGACCCGAACGAAATGTCCATCTTGTTCGCCTCGAGATCGGCCGTTTCGGCACGGCGTTTTTCGAGCTCAAGCTCGTAAAGCTTGGAACGAAGCACTTGCATCGCAACAGCACGGTTCTGTATCTGCGAACGCTGGTTTTGGCATGTGACGACGATATTCGTAGGGATGTGAGTGATGCGGACGGCGCTGTCCGTCACGTTCACGTGCTGGCCGCCGGCACCCGAAGAGCGGTAGGTGTCGACGCGGAGGTCTTTTTCCTCGATGTTGACCTCGATGTTCTCGTCGATCTCGGGCGACACGAACATCGACGCGAAAGACGTTTCGCGGCTGCCGCCCGAATTGAACGGCGAGATGCGCACAAGCCGGTGCACGCCCGCTTCGGTCGCGAGCAAGCCATAGGCATATTCACCCTCGACGCGGAACGTCGCCGATTTGATACCCGCTTCGCTGCCGGGCTGCTCATCAAGTATTTCTACCTTGAATCCTTTGCGTTCGGCCCAACGCAGATACATCCGCAAAAGCATCTGGCAGAAATCCTGAGCGTCGGTGCCGCCGGCGCCGGCCTGGAGCGAGCAGATCGCGTTGTTCGCATCGGTCTCGCCCGAGAGCAGCGTCTGGACCTCGGCGTCGGTCACGTCCTTTTCGAGCTTCGCGATCAGCGGTTCAAGCTCTTTGGCGGAATCGGCGTCGGTCTCGGCAAATTCGAAAAGAACCTCGGCATCGGAAACAGCGGTCTCAAAGGCCTTCTGCTGCTGCAGGGCCTTCTCGATCCGGCTCCGCTTTGCCATCACTTTCTGTGCGTTTTCCTGATCGTTCCAAAAATCGGGCGCGGAGATCTCGGCTTCTATTTTTTCGAGTTCCTTCTGTTTGGCGGGCGCGTCAAAGAAACCTCCCGAGCTGGGAAACTTTCTCTTTCAACTCTTCGTGCTTTGTTTTTAGTTCAATGAGTTCCATTTCCTTGAATGGATAGCGGACAACGGAAAATGGACAATTCAATAAACTTCCGGATTGTCCATTGTCCCCTATCCATTTTCCACTACGTACTTTCGTATTCCTTCGAAAGTGTTCTTCCAGCCTGTCTCGCAGGCAGCGTAGAACTCGTCCGCGAGCGGATCGCACGGAAAGCCGGTCTGCTCGACGCGTAGGGAGGCGCCGTCGACTTCTGGCTCGACCGTGAATGTCGTTACGGCATCTTCAGCAAACTCGAACGGCAGGTCGCCCGTCTTCGCGTAATATTTGCCGTACTTCATTACAAGCCGCCGCGGCGGGTCGAAGTCGACCAGTGTTGCCGTCGAGATGTAATCCGGATCGTCCTCTCCGCCCCATGCCGCGGTCCAGATGCCTCCTTCGCATGGATTTACGATCGCGCTGGACGCTCCCCACCATTGCCTGATCGCAGATGGCGTGACCAAAAGATCGAAAAGTTCGTCGGCCGAGGCCACGAACGATTCTTTATGAATGTGAGAACGAGTCTCCATGTCGATACCACCTGCGGTAGCGGGTGGTTTAACTAAGCAGCGAAGGGTTCGTGAATTAACCGAGTCAACCCGGTGACTTCAACCACCCGCTACCGCAGGTGGTACTGACCTTTGCCGCACGATACCAAATATCAATAACGCAATCGTAACAATCGAACACAACCACGCGAACCAGTCGCCGTACTTCACATAAAACGTCTGCGAGCCGTCGGACTTGGCGACGGACCACACTCGCGTGGCCTCGACATAGCTGTCGGCCGCGTCCAGCACCTCGCCGCGTTCGTTTATATAGGCCGTTATACCGACGTTCGTGACACGCAGAACGGGCCGGTTCGTTTCGACGGCACGAAAGACCGCGTTTGCAAGATGCTGGCGAAGCACCGGCGTCGGGCCCAGGTAGCCGTCGTTCGTCATTTCAATGATCACGTCCGCCCCGTTGCGGACATACTCCCGCGAAAGCTGGCCGAAGTGCGATTCGAAACAGATCATCACGCCGGCCTTTGCATCGCCCAGCGGGAGCAGATCGTATTCGTTCCCGTATGAAAAGCTCCCGACAAATGCCGGCACGATAAAATCGAACGGAAACGGCACTGCTTCGCCGAACGGCAGAAGGTAGATTTTATCATACTGGGCCGACTTCTTTCCGTCGGGGCCGACCATCACCGCGGAATTGAAATACTTTCCGTCGGCGTGGTTTGGCTCGGCGGAGTTGAACAGCACCGAGACATTATTCTTCCTCGCAAACCCGTTGATGAACTCCTGTGTCTCCGGATCGTCTCCGTACATGAAGTTCATCGGGGATTCGGGGAAGATAACAGTGGTCGGTTGTCGGCGGGCAGTGGTGAGGTGTTCGTTGTTCGTGGTTCGTCGTTCGTTGATCGTTTCTATTGCTGATTCAGCCAGCTGGACATGCCGTTTCCTGAGCTCCCGCCATTTTTCAGGCAAAAGGCCAGACATCGGTACGTTTGGCTGAAGGGCAACAACCGTCGCCCTTGAATGGTTGGATTGACCCAATTCCGGAATCGGACCATCGGAGCCAGCCAACAAAAGGAAGCCTACAATCGACGAATACACGAAAAACGGAATCAAAGACTTAAGGCTTTTACCATGCAAGATCTGAAACAGCGGGTAAAGCAGAGTGCTGGAATTGAACAATATGTAAAAGCTGCAAAGGAGCACCCCTCCATAGGAGGCCACAAAAAGTCGGTTTCCGGGCGTCAGACCCATAGAGTAACCGATCGCGTTCCAGTTATTTCCCGTCAGCCAGTACCGGGCGAATTCAGTGAATACCCAGACGAAAGGAACCGCGAGGAATGTGATCGAGCCGAATCGTCTCAACAGAAAGGCCGTGATCGCGGCGAAGATGCCGGGGAACACGGCGGCGGTCGAGGTGACGCAGAACAAAAGAAAATAGGCCAGCGGGGCCGGGAAGGACGCGTAGTGGATCGGGGCGTACGTCAGCCACCAGCAAGTGCCGAAGAAGAACACGTTGCCGAAGAGCCAGCCGAGAATAAAGGAGCGGGGAAACGCTTGTCCCGATGAAGAAAATTGCGTCCAAAAAAGACGCGTTCGCCCTTCGGGCACATGCGGACGGGGGCGTCCGCGATCCGTTTCACGTTCGATCGCCCAGAGCAGCGGGACGAGCGCGAACCAGGCGGCGAACCAAAGCTCGAACGGCGGGAACGCCAGGATCAGCAGGCCCGCCGAAACAAGTGCGAGCAACACATTTTTTCCGCCGGGGACCAATGACGACAATCGCTTCAATGCCACGCGGCTATTCTACCAAACTGACCGCGTTTGCGGGTGCGGGTATCGTCGCTGCCGGTCCGAGGTCAGAGACCGGTCACGCTCGGTCAATCTGATTAAACACTCGTTCAATCTGACGGCGTCCTTAAGCGCTCTGCACAAAAAATGTCAGCGGCGAAATGACGGAAATTGTCATTCGGCGGCCCGAACGTGAGGCGGCCCGTCAATTTGAGTTGACGGAACGCTCCGTCTGACCGCATTGGAATCAAAGTGAACGAAATCGCGGCCGGTAGACGCCTAACCCGCCAAGTCACTTTGGTTTAATGTAATTATCCGAGTTTAAAAGAGGATAGAGCCCCGTTCTTTCGAACCGGGCTCATAATTGGAAGGACAACTGTAGGAACGCTCGGAAGGTGATCAAGCACAGTGGCAAACCGCGCTCGGAGAAGTGGTGGCGGCGGGGTCTCGATTTACTGCATCAAGCTAGCCGCTTTCCACTAATGCACGTTCCGTGCCACGGATCAGTGCTTAAGTTCCGAGCCTCGAGTTCCGAGTTGAAAGTTTCCAAACAAACCAAATAAATACGGGTGTTTACAGGTAATAACCGAATTGGATCCGACTCTTGAATAGCGGGGACACGGACCGATCGCTATACACTATTTGGAACAGCGTTCGGCCTGCCGTTTAAGCGAAAGCACCTCAGGGTTCTCGGGAGCGATCTCCAAGGCCGCCGCTGAATAGTTCTTCACCTGAAGGCAATCGCCCTTGTCCAGGTAAATACGGCCAAGCGAAATGTGGGCGTCGACAAGTCGATTGTCCCAGAAAAGGGCGGTCTTAAAGGCACTTGTCGCCTGGTCAAGGTCGCCGCGACGGAAGTGGATCTTCCCGAGTATCAGGTAGCTCTCGGCGCTCATCGGTTCGCTTGCAAGCACACGCCTGAGTGTGGTCATCGCTTCGTCGTCGTTGCCGGACTTGAACTGGGTCCGTGCCTGTGCGAGCAGGTTCTCGGTCTCGTTGACCGCTGTCGCCACCGGGGCCGCGGTCCGCCGGCTCAAGACTATGCTTACGAACTCTCGACGCTGAGGCTGTTCGACGCGAAGCGAGATATCGGGAAACGACTTCGACTTGACCCATTCTTTCTCGAGATTCGCATACTTGTTGTTCAAGGTCAGGTAAGTGCGGGCCTGGTTATCCACGGCCGCGGCGGACTGGTCGTTAAGGCCCGCCAGGATCTTTGAAAGAACGAAATACGCTTCGCCGTCCGTCGGCCTTACCGCGATCACGGCTTTCAGATTTTCGGCCGCCTCGGGCAGGCGCGCCGCCAGGAACTGGGCCAGTCCGAGGTTGAAACGGATGTCGATACCCTCAGGGTCCGATTCGTTTGCCTTTGCGAGAAGGCCGAGGCCCTCATTCAACAAAGCGGCGGCCCGGGTCTCGTTCTTCTTCTCCGCCCGGGACGCCTGCACGGCTATGGCCCCGAGTGTGTTGTAAACGCTGGTGAGCTTCAAATCGTCCGCGAGCGGCCGGAGCACGGCGAGGGCCTGTTCGTAATTTCCCTGATGCCAGCGGATCAGCCCGATATAAAACGAGGCCTCGGCGTAGCCTTCGTCGCTGCACTGCGAAACTCGATTCTCGCTTCGGGCGGAGGTGCGGCATGCCTGGTAAGCACTCACGACGCGTTCGAAATGATCGACCGCTTCGGCGAATTTCCGCTGGTTGTGATAAAGGTGGCCAAGTTCGAGGGCGGCATCGGAGAAGGTGCCTTCGGGCGTCGTTTCCGAGTAGAGCCTGATCGCATTCTTGAAGTAATTTTCGCGGGCCTCTAACGCGGGTGTCAGAAGGCCTTTTGTATAGGCCTCGAAAGCCCGCGGCGGGACCTTGTTTGCCGATTCGATCATCTGGTTCTGCGAGAACGGCAAGGCTTTGTCACGCTGGTAGAGGATCTGATAGGCGATCTGGCCCTGCATCGTCTGTAGATTGCCGAGCGCGTCATTCAGATTGATATCACGGGTTATCCGCCTACCGTCCGACATCTCCTCGTTAAGGAAACGGCCTTCGTTGACCCGAATTATCTTTACGATGACGTTGACCGTCGCGGCCGTGTCGCCCTGTGCCGGAACGATGTTGTACTTTCCCGTGATCAGAAGCGTCGCATTTGTCTCGCGTGCAAGCTTCAGCGAAGCCGCGACACTCGGGAGCGTCGTCAGCGGGATCCGCAATCGCTGCTGCACGAGCTTTCGTTCGCTATTAGGAACCACGTTGATGCTCGGGAGTTTCAGCAGTTCGGAAAGCGAAAGCGCGAAACTCTCGCCGATCCAGTTGAATTCGGCTTTATCTGAAGTATTCTCAAACGGCATCACCAGGACCGTGTCCGTGGCCGTTTGGGCGCGGCCGAATGAAACTGCGGCCATCAGGAAAATTGCGGCTGTCAGGAGCTTTCTCATCATCAATACGGTCAAAAGGGGCAAAGCAATTTCGACCCGCAACATTCGAACGAAATGCCCGAAAAAAGGTTCCTGCCCCAAAAACAAAAATTCGCTTGTTGTGCAAGCGAATCCGATTTCACACGGTTTGATGCACAAACCGGTAATAGAGATGGTATCCGGTACGGGATTCGAACCCGTGTTGCCGCCGTGAAAGGGCGGTGTCCTAACCCCTAGACGAACCGGACATATTTCTCGCTCTCGGGCTATTGCCGGATGGCATTCGGCCGCATCAAGCGAACGAATAGAATAGCTTTTCGGAATTTTTTATGTCAAACTTCGGCGGCACGAAAACGGGAGGGTCATTTCCAGCGGCGGCGTGTGCACCGTCTGGCCCGTAAGTTATGAGCACTAATTCTCCGGTCAAAAATAGGAGCCTGGCAGCATGAAGACCCTTTTCGATGAGAATACCCGGGACGAGATGATCGCGCGGATCGAGGCGCTTCGGGCCGACAGCCCGCGAGTTTGGGGCAAGATGTCGCCGGCTCAAATGATGGAGCACACGGCCCGGGCGCTCGAGATGGCGATCGGGAGGCGGCCAAGGAAACAGATGTTCGTCGGTAAATTGCTTTCCTGGGCGTTTAAGAAGGAGTTCTTTGGCGAGGAACCATTCAAGCAGGGCAGGCCGACCGGAAAGGACTTTATCATCACCGACGAGCCGGACCTTGAAGCGACACGGACAAGGCTAAAAGGCCTGATCGACGAGTTCCACGGAATGGGCGAAGCCGCGCTCGAAGGCAACGTCCACGGCTTCTTCGGCTCGCTCACGGGCAAACAATGGGGCGAGACACAATACAAACACCTGGATCATCATTTGAGGCAGTTTGGGGCTTAAGAATTAGCAACCCACTCCCCAAAAACTCGCGAATACGGAATAGCCTTTGGATGATAGAAAGAGCGCTGGTTCGTACGAGTTGTAGTGACTGCTAACATCGATCAAAAAATCTAGATTGGTATCGCGGTCTAGGTCGCCAACCCAGAGGACCCGCCAACCACAATCGTTGCAACCTTCGGGAATCGTTCTTAGCACTAAAGGATCAAACCCGCTTTGTTGCAATAAGAGCGCCGAACCTTTTTGGAGGTGACCTTCTGGTGCGGCATTTTCGACCCAAAGCCACCAAAATTGTCCTCGACGGCCAAAACTATTTTTCGCTAACAAATTCAATTCGTCACCCCGCTCGGAATCGAATGCTGTTTCTATTTCTCCCGGAGTCAGGCTTGTTGCACCTCGCAAGAGAAAAACTGAAGTATTACGATTCGACGTTGATACTTCTGTGTCCATTAATCCGCCATCGTCGATGGGCCTAATCCTAATCTCAGTTGGTTCGAGAACGTAACGGTCACCAATTCGGAACAATCCAAGCCACTTTTCACCAGACTTGTAAGGCACTTCCTCGGAGTGAAATTCACCAGTTTTTAACAATTTGGTTTTTAAGGATCGAGTGTAGTTAGCATTGGGATCAAAAATTGGCGGAGTGTCCAATAAAAGTATCGGCATTTCGATCTCGGCTAACTCAACTGCGGGAACTGTTTTGACCTTGGTTAGATCTATATGTTCGAAAAATTCAAGCGATGCTCGGACACAGAAGACCAACATACAACCAACTGCGAATGCCGGAATCGACGTCAAAATCCAACCTAACCAGCGTTTCATTACCTAACCTCGCAGAAAAACCAATGGGATTCTAGCATGTAATTGGACGCAAGTGATGTAAAATTGTTCCTTCATTAATTATGGCGAAAATTCGCATAGGATTAGGCGTAACCGGGGGAATAGCGGCTTATAAGGCGATCGAGGTGATGCGGTTGCTGCAGAAGTCGGGGTGTGAGGTGAGCGTGGCGATGACTCGGCATGCGACGGAGTTCATCCAGCCGCTGACGTTTAGGGCTCTGACGGACAAGCATGTGATCGTGGACGATTACGATCCGGCGAATCCGGACCCGATCGCTCATATCAATTTTTCGCAAGAGATCGACCTGCTGCTGATCGTGCCGGCGACGGCGAATATCATTGCCAAGTTTGCGAGCGGGATCGCGGACGATTTTCTTTCTTCGACCTACCTGGCCTCGACGGCCCCGGTGATGATCGCCCCGGCAATGAACGTGACGATGTGGGAGCAGGCGGCGACCCAGCGGAATATTGAGCGATTGAAGGCCGACGGCGTGCATTTTGTCGAGCCGGTCGCGGGCGAATTGGCTTGCAAGACGGTCGGGACGGGGAAGTTGGAGGATGTGGAGAATATTGTCGACCAAGCGTTGAAGCTTTTGGCGGTACCACCTGCGGTAGCGGGTGGTACTGACATGTCGGGCGAGCAAATCCTCATCACCGTTGGCGGGACGCGAGAAGCGATCGATCCGGTACGGTTCATCTCGAATCATTCATCGGGCAAAATGGGTTTTGCATTGGCCGAAGCGGCGGTTGCGCGGGGGGCTGAGGTTACGGTCGTCGCCGGTGCTGTTTCGGTCGAACCGCCGGAGGGAGTGAAAGTTGTATCGGGGATCTCGGCCCAGGAGATGTTCGACGCGGTGATGACGGAGCTGCCGGATGCGACCGTTTTTATCGGTGCCGCGGCGGTTGCGGACTATGCTCCGGCCGACGCGGCCGACGCAAAGATCAAGAAAGAAGGCCGCGAAACGATGACGCTCGAGCTGAAGAAAACCCCGGACATACTGTCGGAGGTATCCGAGAGACGCACTGAGGGCCAGTTGGTCGTCGGATTCGCGGCAGAGACGAATGATGTGGTCGGTTATGCACGGTCAAAAATGGAGAAAAAAGGCCTAGACCTCGTCATCGCAAACGACATTACCGCCAAGGGGGCCGGGTTCAATTCCGACACAAATATTGCCACGATGATCACGCGATCTTCCGAAAGCGAACTGCCACTTATGTCAAAACGCAAGATGGCTGATAAGATACTGGACGAGATTCTAAACCTTAGAAAAGCCGTCCCAGCCAATGCCGCAAGATCAGGAAATAGCTGAACTTATCGCCGACGCCAGAGAGCAAGTCCTTTATTTGCAGGAACTTGGTGTTGAGGCTCTTTCTGTTGAGCTTCCCGCAGCGGTGCCGAAAGCGAAAAGGGACCGACTATCTCGTCCGGCAATGGACACCGCAAACGATTCGTATGAGATGCCCGAGCATCATTCGGTGGCTCCAAGAGAAAGTTCGACTCTTCCGAATGCACACTCCAGGCCGCCTACCAACCCCGGCGGCACGGACCGGCGTGCTGCCGGATCACGACTTGCGGTTTTGCCGTCACTGACCAAACGAACGCCCGCGACGCTTCCTGTAGAGAACGCAGCCATCGCTCAAGGCCCGCCGCTGAAGCCGCCACTCGAGCCCCCCGCTGCGGCGGAAGCCTCGATGTTCGGTGACATCTCGCCAACGCTCAGCGAAACTTCGGAGACGATCGAATCGATCCGTGCCGAGATCGGTGACTGCACGCGATGTTCGCTCCACAAACTAGGCCGCAAGCAGATCGTCCACAGCACCGGCAATTTTAACGCCGATCTGATGTTTGTGGGCGAGGCTCCCGGCGGCGACGAGGACGAGCAGGGCTTTCCCTTCGTCGGCCGGGCGGGCCAGTTACTGACGAAGATCATTGAAGGTATCGGCCTGAAACGCGAAGAGGTGTTCATCGGCAACATCAACCGCTGCCGCCCGCCCGGTAATCGTGCTCCCGAGCCGGATGAGACCGCTGCGTGCCGGCCCTTTATTCTGAAGGAAATTGCCGTCGTTAAACCGAAGGTCATCGTCGTGCTGGGTGCTACGGCCGCTCACAATCTGCTCCAGGTGAAAACGCCGATCTCTAAGCTTCGCGGCAGTTTTCACGACTATTTCGGCGTCAAGGTGATGCCTACGTTCCATCCTGCCTATCTTCTTCGCGACCCCAATAAAAAACGCGAGGTTTGGGAAGACATGAAGAAGGTCAGGGACTTTCTCAATTCCAAATAGCGTTCAAGTTTGAATCCAACCTTTGGGATCCTTCGAAAGCATAAGTAATAACCAGGTCTATCTTTGTCCAACGTTCTTGCTTATGTCAGTGCATCAAATTTCGATCTCAGATCCGAAGATCGCCCGTCAGGCCGACCGCGTGGCGGGAATTGAGGAATGCCGGCGGATCACCAAAAAGTACGGCACGAGCTTCTATTTTGCTACGCAGTTTTTCCAGCGTGAGATGCGGGAAGGCATCTATGCTATTTACGCTTTCGCGCGGATACCCGACGAGATCGTGGATGACCCTACCCTGACCGACCCTCAAGCGGCGACGGCGAAATTGACCGAATGGACAGATAAATGGCGTTCGGCGGCAGAGTCCGGGGGCAGCGAGGACCCGGTACTCAATGCGATCGTTCATCAGTTTCACAAATATTCGATCCCGATGGATGATTGCGAGGCGTTTCTGCGATCGATGTTCCAGGACAAGGTTAAGTCGAGCTATGCGAACTACGGCGAACTCGAAGAATATATGTACGGTTCGGCCGGCGTGATCGGCCTGATGGTGACGCGGGTAGTCGGATACGAGGGCGATGAGGCCTTTGAGTACGCAAAGAAGCTCGGTTACGCATTCCAATTGACCAATTTCCTGCGCGACATACGCGAAGATTGCGACGATTTGGGCCGTGTTTACATGCCCGAGGACGAGCTGCGGCAATTCGGCTTATCCAAAGACGACATCAATTCTCACGTTAGGGACGAGCGTTTCGTCAAGTTCATGCAGTATCAGATCGAGCGAAACCGGAAGGTCTATCGCGAGGCGTTGCCGGGCATAAAAATGCTGAATTGGCAGGGGCGGCTGGCCGTGCGAATATCTTACGTGCTGTATAAGGCAATTTTGGCCGAGATCGAGCGTGCGAATTACAATGTTTACGCGGGCCGCGTGAGGACCAACCGTCAGCAGAAGATCTTTCTCTCGCTTAAGGCCCTGGCCGGCGTTTATGAATAAAAAGGTCGTCGTTATCGGTGCAGGCATAGGCGGCCTGGGCACGGCGGGTCTGTTCGCAAAAAAGGGGTACGACGTTACGGTGTTGGAGAAAAATCCGACGCTGGGCGGGCGTGCGAACGTTTTCGAATCCGACGGTTTCCGATTCGACATGGGCCCGTCGTGGTATCTGGCCCCGGACCTTTTCGAGCATTATTTCAACCTCCTGGGCGAGCGAGTTTCAGATCATCTTGATCTGATTCGGCTCGACCCCTCGTATCGCATTTTCTTTCACAACGATCCTGAGCCGTTAGATATTAAGTCCAACATCGTGCTCGACGCCGCGACCTTCGACGCGATCGAACCCGGATCGGGCGAGAAGCTTCGTGCCTACCTGAAGCAGGCTGAGTACCAGTATGGCGTTGCCACTCAGCATTTCATGTACAAGAACTACGATACGATCTTCGATTTCTTCAATCGGAGAGTCATGACCGAAGGGCAGAAACTCTCGGTCTTTTCGAAGATGCATTCTTTCGTGTCAAGGTTCTTCAGGTCGCGAAAGCTGCAGCAGGTGATGGAATACACGATGGTCTTTCTCGGCACATCGCCCTACGAAGCACCAGCACTCTATAACCTGATGTCGCATATGGATTTCAACCAAGGTGTGTTCTATCCACGCGGCGGCTTTTATGAGCTGATCAAGGCGTTAGAACGGGTTGCGGAGAAGAACGGTGCGGTTTTGCGAACCGGGTCGCCGGTCGCGGAGATCATCGTTGAAAATGGAAACGCGAAGGGCGTCAGGCTGGAAAGCGGTGAAATTATAAATGCCGATGTCATAATCTCGAACGCGGACATGCATCACACCGAAACGCGCCTGTTGGCTGAGAAATGGCGTGTTCTCCCGCAAAAATACTGGGACAAGCGTGTGATGGCCCCGTCGGCCTTCATAATCTATCTCGGGGTGCGGGAAAAACTCCCGAATCTGACGCACCACAATCTGTTGTTCAGCGAGGATTGGCGAAAGAACTTCGACGAGATCTATAAAGATCCTTGCCTTCCGGACGAGCCGTCTCTATATGTCTGTGCGCCGTCGGTAACTGACCCCACGGTTGCCCCGGAAGGGAAGGAGAACTTGTTCGTCCTGGTGCCGATAGCTTCGGATCTGAAGATGACCGAGGACGAGAAGGAGGCTTATTCGGACAAGGTCCTGGCATTGATCGAAGAGCAGATGAATGTGCCGGGGCTTCGCGAAAAGATCGAGTACAAAAGGATCTACACGGTGGACGATTTTGCGATGGATTACAACGCTTTCAAGGGTTCGGCACTCGGCCTCGCGCACACACTTTGGCAGACGGCGATCTTTCGGCCGAGCAATGTCTCAAAAAAGGTGAAAGGCTTGTACTTTGTCGGTGCCGGCGTAAATCCGGGCATCGGCACACAAATATGCCTGATTAGCGCGGAGCTTGTTTACAAACGGGTGCAAGGCATCACTTCCGCCGAGCCACTAGGTTCGCTTTAGAAGAATTTTGGCCACGCGACGTACCAGAACAATGCGAAACCGACGACGGCGTTGAGGATCGGGAAAAATTTGTAGATGCGGACTACGCCGTCGGGGTATTTCGCCAGGTCTGAGAATCGCATCAGCGGAACATAAATAAGGCCGGCAATTGCCGACAGCCAGGTCAACCGGGTCACACTGAGAATGCTGGCAGCGGCGAAAAGAAGGCCGCAGAAAAGATGTGTCCACCTGGGCCCGAGCAACGTTGCGACCGTGTTGACACCGGCGGTGCGGTCGGCCGCGATATCAGGGATCGCTGAGTATGCATGCATCGCCATCGTCCAGCACCATGCGGCGCCGAAGATCAGCAGCGGCGGGAATGAGCCTGTAAGCATTTGATAGGCGAATGCCCCCGGAAAAAACGTAGAGGACATTGAAGGCCGAATCCAGAAACGGGACCTGCTTGGCCCTTATAGGCGGAGCGGAATAGAAGATCGAAAAGAAGAAGAAACCCGCGAGCGAAAAGATCGCTTGAGGAGCAAGATAGATCGAAGCGGCCGCGAACGGCAGATTAAGAGCGATCATCCAGAACAGCAATTTCCGGTGCGATGCGGGCCGTACGAGCATTTCATATTCGGTTTTTTTGGGGTTCTTTCGATCGGTCTCAAAGTCGAAGATGTCGTTGATCCCGTAGATCAGCAGATTTGCAGGCAGGAGGAAATAGAGCCCGAAGACGAGGACTTCGATCCGATTGAGATCGTCGGTGGAGGCGGCCCCGGCCGCGAGCCCGACAAGATAAGGCCCCAGCACGTAAAGCCAAAATCTTGGGCGGCTTACCTTTAACAGGAATCTCCAATCGGGCATAATCCTAAGTATATATTGACGTGATACTTCGCAATTACAAGATCAGCGTTCCGTCAGGCCTTGTCCTCGCGTTTCTTGCCGTGGGCGCGTTCTTTATGACCAACGTCGAGCTGCCGGATTGGTCGCATATTCTTTCATCGGTGAATGTGCTTCTTTTCGCTCTGCCATCGTTCTGGGCGCTGAAGATGTGGCTCGGTTGGGCCGACAGCGCAAAGCTCGTGATGATACTAGGCGGCTACGCACTTTTGATCGAGACTTTCGCGATCATTACAGGGTTTCCCTACGGACATTTCGGTTATTCGGAACACCTCGGTTATAAGTTATTCGGCCAAGTGCCGTGGACGGTTGCATTTGCCTGGACGCCTTTGATGCTGTGCGCATATGCGGCGGCGAGAAGCTTGTTCGTTTCCAGGCTTCGCAGGATCGCTTTTTCGACGCTGCTGCTGGTCGTTTTCGATCTGGTACTAGATCCCGGCGCCGTACTTCTAGGGTTTTGGGAATATCCGGGCGGAGGGGTTTTTTACGGAGTTCCGCTCTCGAATTTCCTCGGTTGGGTGGTATCCGGTGCTTTAGGCTCTTCGTTGATGGAAGCGGCGGTCAGCTATTTCAAACCGCTCTTGCCGCCGCCGGTCCAGCTCGGTTCCAGCGCCTTTTTCATCATGTTCTTTTGGACCGCGATCGCGGCGTTCAGCGGGCTTGCGGTTCCCGCAGCCATCGGGGGCGCTCTCGCGATGGCGATGTACCTATGGTGGCGACGGTCCTATTATGCCTTCGACGAGATGGTCGTCCTGGTCGACGAACATAACAACCCGCTTGGCACCGCACGCAAAAGCGAGACGCATAATCACGATACCCAACTGCATCGTGCCTTTTCGGTTTTCCTTTTCAACACGAAGGGCGAGCTGTTGATGCAGCGTCGTGCGTTCGGCAAATTGACCTGGCCGGGCGTGTGGTCAAACTCGTGTTGCGGACACACGATGCTAAACGAAAGGACCGAGCAGGCAGCGGCACGCCGGCTTGCCTTCGAGCTAGGTTTGCGAGGCGTCGATCTGCATATGGCGCTGCCCGATTTTCGATACCGAGCGGAAAAGGACGGTATCGTCGAGAACGAGATCTGCCCGGTGATGGTCGGTGTGACCGATCAGGAACCGATGATCAATTCGGCTGAAGTGGCTGAGACCAAATGGGTGAGGTGGGACGATTTCCTTACGGCGATCCGGCGGGTGGATTGTGAGCTTTCACCGTGGGCGGTCGAAGAAGGCCTGCTTCTGGCCGAAAGCCCGGTCCTGCGCAAACTGTTAAGATCAAACGAATTAAGGGCAGCGGCCTAGGTTATTAGATAGTATTTACGGTTGCGAGGAAGCCCGCCGATCCATGAGAATAACAATTATGAAGCGCTATTTGACCGCCCTCTTTATCATTCTCGGTCTGAGCGGGGCGATCTTTCCGCAAAAGCCAATGCCCGCCCAGGTAAAACAGCTTCAGGGACCGCAGAATCCGAGGCTTGGATTCGTCATTCACGGCGGAGCGGGTGTGATCCTGAGATCCGAGCTCACGCCCGAACGCGAGAAGGAATTCCGTGCAAAGCTGACTGAGGCCGTCCTGGCCGGATATAAAGTTCTGCAGGCCGGCCGGTCAAGCCTGGACGCCGTGGAGGCAGCGATCCGCATTCTCGAGGATTCGCCGCTCTTTAACGCCGGAAAGGGGGCCGTGTTCACGAACGACGGCAAGAATGAGCTCGACGCTTCTATCATGGACGGGAAAACACTCGGTGCCGGCGCGGTCGCCGGGCTCCAAAGGGTAAGGAACCCGATCACTCTCGCACGAGCCGTAATGGAAAAAAGCCCGCACGTGATGATGATCGGTGACGGGGCCGAGAGATTTGCGCGTGAGCAAAAGATGGAGTTGGTGGACCCGAAATACTTCTGGACGCAGCACCGGTGGGATGCTCTGCAGCGGATATTAAAGGGGGAAAAGGAGTCGGAGGAAAGTAAAAAGGAAAAGGTAAAAAGTCAGA
Organism: Chloracidobacterium sp.; assembly: GCA_016716365.1. Lineage (GTDB taxonomy): Bacteria > Acidobacteriota > Blastocatellia > Pyrinomonadales > Pyrinomonadaceae > OLB17. The sequence continues at coordinate 34,239 of JADJWM010000012.1, forward strand.
ATAAAGCGACTAAATCAGACTATAACTCCGCATTTCGATCCCCGTATTCCGCATTGCCTGAAAACCGATTTGGGACCGTCGGCGCCGTGGCTTTGGATAAAGACGGAAATTTGGCTGCTGGCACGTCCACCGGGGGAATGACGAACAAGAAATACGGCAGAGTCGGGGACGCACCGATCATCGGGGCCGGGACTTATGCTGACAACGCGACCTGCGCAGTATCAGCGACCGGCTGGGGCGAATATTTCATCCGGCTGGGCGTCGCGCGTGATGTTTGCTCTTTGATGGAGTACCGTGCAATGACGATCCAAGGGGCCGCCGACATGGTAATTAAGCAGAAGCTGCAGAAACTCGGCGGGGACGGCGGTGTGATAGCCCTGGACAAGTTCGGCAACATCGGTGTCTCCTTCAATTCGCCCGGCATGTATCGGGCCTACATCAACAGCGAGGGAAAGCCGGTTGTGGAGATCTATTAAAGTGCCGCCGGCCGATCCTACCCCCGGTTCTAACTAGTATGCCAAGTGCTGAGATAGTTGCGGTCGGGTCTGAGCTCCTGACACCATTAAAGGCCGAAACGAACAGCCTTTGGCTCACAGGCGAACTCAACTCCGCCGGCGTCGATGTGCTTCTAAAAACGGTCGTGGGTGATGACGAGGCCCGTTTGGAAGAGGCACTTCGCGATGCTCTCAAACGATCAGATATCGTTGTCACCACCGGCGGTTTGGGGCCTACCGAGGACGACATCACCCGCCCGGTTGCAGCGAGGGCGGTTGACCGCGAACTAAAATATCACGAGGAACTCGAGGCCGAACTTCGTGAGCGTTTCAAACGCTGGGGCCGCGAAATGCCCGAAATAAACAAGCGTCAGGCGTTTGTCGTGGAAGGAGCTGAAATTCTCCCGAACCCAAACGGTTCGGCCGTCGGGATGCTGCTCGAATTCGACCGCAAACTCCTGGTGGTTCTGCCCGGTCCGCCGCGGGAGATGCGGCCGATGTATCGGGATCACGTTGCCGAGCGAATAAAAAGACTGGGTGGCGGCACGATCGCGGTTCGACGGCTTTTGAGGGTCTCCGGCATGGGCGAATCGGCTGTAGACGAGGCGATCGCACCCATCTATCGATCTTACGCCGACGTCGAAACCTCCATTCTTTTCACGCGAGCCGAGGTAGAAGTGCATCTTGCCGCCCGGTCCAACGATCCAGCGGCGGCCGAGGCCATTCTTGACGAATTATCGGAAAGGATCGCAGAAAAGCTTGGGTTGGCCGTGATCTCGACCAACGGGGAATCGATCGAAGAGATCGTCGGCAGGATGCTAAGCGAACGAGGGGAAACGCTTGCGGTGGCCGAAAGCTGCACGGGCGGCCTGATCGGGATGAGGCTGACCGAAGTACCCGGTTCGTCGCGATACTTTGTAGAGGGGGCGATAACCTATTCCAACGATGCCAAGAAGAGTGCATTAGGAGTGCCCGAGGCTGTTCTATCCGATCACGGTGCAGTCAGTGCCGAGACAGCCGAGGCGATGGCCCGCGGCATCCGCGAGAGGGCGAACGCGTTCTACGGTATTTCGGTGACGGGCATAGCCGGCCCGGATGGCGGAAGCGCTGAAAAACCCATCGGGACCGTGTTTATCGGCTATTCGGATGGAGTCGAGACACATTCCGTCCGTTTCGTATTCCCGGGCGACCGCGAGCTTGTTCGCTGGCGTTCGAGCCAGGCAGCACTTGATTACCTAAGGCGACGGTTGTTGAAGGGCGGCCGTCGATGAAAAGTCTGTTCTAAAAGGTTCTTGCTTAACTATTCGCCGCAGGCCCGACGATATTTCCCCAACCGTTGGATCCACTTTGTTTGAGCCCGGAATCGCTTGATTTTTACGTAATAAAGCTTGCAAATAATCGATTCAAGTACGAAAATCGTAAGTACCGCGATCCTGCGGCCCCCAAACACGATATTTTTGAAACTTTGAATGTCCTTCCGCGTGTAAATTCTCGACATTAGCCTTTTGAAGCCACTGAAGACCTGCTCAATAAAGTTATGAATAGATCAGTTCTAGTTCGCCTGTCGCTTTCGTTCCTTCTCGTCGTTTCGCTTCTTTCGCCGACGGCGGCGTTTGCTTTCAGCGACGGCAAGAAACACTTCAAGAACGGCCTTAAGCATGAGTATGCCGAGGAGTGGGACAAGGCCGCCGAGGCTTTCGCCTTAGCGGTCGCGGAAAAACCGCGGAACCCTGAATACCGGCTGCACCTGCAGCGGGCGTTGTTCAATGCGTCCCAGATGTACATGAAGAAGGGAAATGTCGCGGCTGGCGAGAAGGATTACGAAGGAGCATATATCGCCTTCAGGAGGGCGTATGCCTTCGATCCTGTCAACGAATTGGCTAAATCGGAGATGGCGCGGATGCTGCGTTTGCAGCAGGAGATGATCAATGGGCCGGACAGCGACGGCAAGGCAGGCGATGATGCGAAGGTGAAGCTAGTTCAAACGAGCTACAATGCTCCGCAGCCGGCCGCAGCCGCCACCGTGCCGCAAACGCTCGAGAAACTGCGGTCGGTCCCTTTTCCGAGCGGCGTAAACCTTCAGTACATAGTTAAGGAATTGGCCAGGGACCTCGATCTAAACGTCCTATTCGATGTTGATTCGCGGCTCGAGAATCGTACAGTGCGGATCGACCTGAAAAACGTTACGTCGGCAAAGGCTCTCGATTACATTTTTTTGCAGGAGAACCTGTTTTTCCAGAAAGTCGGGCCGAGAACGATCCTCGTCGCCACTGGGCTGCGCCGCGTCAATTTCCAGCAACTAGTACTTCGGACATTCTACCTTTCCAATGCGAGCCCCAAGGACGTGAAAGCGGTGATCACGGCCGCGATCCCTGCCCAACCGGGCCGCAGTCAAACGATCGTGCTCGAAGATCCTTCGACCAACAGCATTACGGTCCGCGACACGGCGGAGAATATCCAGATCATCGGCAGGCTGATCCAATCTTTGGACAAGGACCGTGCCGAGGTCGTTATGGATGTTTCCATTTATGAGGTCAATAAGAACGACCTGCTACAGTTTGGCAACCAAATCGGTACGACGGCACAGCTCGGGAATTTGGGCGGGGCCGGATTACCTCTCGCTACCCAAGGTTCGACCCAGCCGATCATCGACGGCCTTCCGTTTGGCAGCGCGCTGGTCAGTGCCGGCAGCATTGCCCTTGGTTTGCCGATCAGCACGCTTTCTGCCTTGCAGAGCAAGTCGAACACGAAACTGCTGGCGTCAACACAGATCCACGCGTTCAACAATGAAGATTCGACCGCCCGCATCGGCCAAAGGGTCCCGGTGAGGACCGCGTCGTATAATCCCGGGAACAATCAACAGGGCGGCGGATTCGGTTTTGTAGCGGACGTGATCAACTACGAACAGGTCGGCCTGACGCTTAAATTCAAACCGATCGTTTTCCCGAACCAGGATGTCCAGGTACAGATGGACATCGAGTCGAAAGACGTTGTCGGGGCTTCGACGCTCACGCCCACGTTTACCGAGCGAAAGATCACCGGTACCGCAAGGATCCAGAACAATAAGACCTTGCTTTTGGCGAGTGTCGCACAGGATATCGAGACCAACGGCCGGCAAGGACTTCCGCTGCTAGGCCTGATCCCGATCCTCGGCCGCCTTTTCACGGCGCCTACCAAGGACAACCGGCAGGTGGATGTAGTTATCGCGATCACGCCGAGGGTGATCCGGGCGCCGGCGATCCTTCCGGAGGACCTGGTCGAGCGGCCTACGGGTGCTCTCCAGACGCCGACGGGCGGCTCGCTCGAAGCGATGATCATTCAGGAAGAGAAGGATGAGCTTCTTGCGACGGCCCGAAGGGTGCCGACGAATGTGGATGTTCAGCTTCCGGACCAGCCGGCCGACTCGCCGAAATACGTTCCGAACGACCCGGCCAAGAGCACTGATGGCGCCGCGGTCCCTGTTTCCGACACCAACACGGCCCAGAAGACGGCCGAACCTACATCGCCTGTCGTGAATTTGCAGCCGATCGATAGTTCGGTCAGGACCCTGGACGTCACTAAGACATCGGATACGTCGGTTGCTGAACCGAAAGAGAATAAATCTGCAGACACTGTCACACCGGTCAAAACATTGCCTGTTGAGGAGAAAAAAGCGGTGGACGAAGCCATCCGCCCGGTGTCGGAGATGATCCTCCCGACAAAGCTGCCCGAACTAAAGAAGGGCGAGAAGTTCAGAGTGCCGGTTTCGGTCAATGGCACCGCCGTTTTCCGTTCCGCAGTTCTTGGACTTCGATTCGACCAAAATAAGCTCGTGGTGCGTTCGGTTTCTTTTGGCGATATTTTCGGTCCCGACGCATCCAAGCTGCCGGTAGCCCCGTTCATCAACAACGACGGAAGAATGTTCGTTTCGCTGTCGCTGCCGACCGGAAACGTAATGTCGCCGTCCGGGGTTCTTGCCATCGTCGAGGTCGAGGCCCTTGTCGACGGGCCTGTCGAACTGCAGTTTGAAAAGGACGTTATCAGCATTCTTTCCGCTGACGGTAAGAATGTCGCACTGAAGTAGGTAAACAAATGCGGCCTTTGCTTGAAAAACTACGGTCCCTGACCGCCCGACGATCCCGGCAAGACGGTTACACGCTCTTTGAGCTGATCGTGACCCTCACAGTGCTTGCCGTCCTGGTCATGGGGACCATCCCGCTTGCCCAGAATGCCGTTAGAAGGCAGAAGGAGATCAAGCTGCGGGAGACACTGCGTCAAGTCCGGGCCGCTATCGACGAATTCAAGAGGGATACGATCGGGGCGTGCCCGCTAGGTGCGATCACGACCGTAAACCCGACGGTTAGAGTCACGTCAACAGCTCCGTCCGATCCTAGAAGCCGCGTTGTCATCGATGACTGCACGATCTTTGACACCGAGAATCTCGACAGGTTCCCGCCGTCGCTCGATATTCTTGTGAACGGTGTTGCCGTGAGGGAGCGGGGAATAAGCGCGATCGCGGGCAGCGGAATTCGCGACAATTCTCTACAGGCGACGGAGTTGACCGAGATCCCGGAGCTGACGAAGATCTATCTTCGTCACATGCCGATCGATCCGATCACCGGCGAGTCGGATTGGCAGCTTCGTTCTTCCTACCAGGCGGCCAATTCCGGAGGCTGGGATAACATAAATGTTTTTGACATTCGCTCGTCCTCCGACGAGATCGCTCTCGACGGTACAAAATACAGCGAATGGTGAGGCCCGGCGACCGGAAAATACGACCCTTATATATGATCGGCAATAGACTCAGCGCCAAGGTTCGAAACAGGATGGCTGTCCGCAAAAGGGACTCGAGCCGCGGCTTTTCGCTGCTTGAATTGATGATCGCGATGTTCATCCTGATCATCCTCATATCGGTGGCGGTTCCGTCCTATCAGCGGGCGATCCAGGGTGCAAGAGAGTCCGTGCTGAAAGAGAACTTGTGGCAGATGCGCCGGGCGATCGATCAGTATTATGCCGATAAAGGCACACCACCGCAGTCGCTTGACGACCTGGTCTCGGCAAAATACCTTCGCGAAAGGCCGATCGATCCAATGACCGAGAAGGATGACTGGACCGAGGTATTCGGCGAGAATACTTCGTCTTCTGAAGGGGAACAGGGCCTGACCGACATAAAGAGTTCTTCTGACGGGGTCGACAGCGACGGAAAGGCTTACTCGGAGTATTAGCTTCGGGGCGGCCTCCGATCGGATGAGCCGACGCCCTATCTATTAAGATGTTGTCATTTCTGACTGAACCAAATTATCCAAAGGCCGCGATCGGCTTTGAAAAAGAGAGCGTAACCGTTGTCAGCCTAAGCAGGGAAAGCCGCGGCTCGTTCGGTATCAAACAAGCCGCTACGATCGACCTGCCCAATGGGCTGCTCGAACCGAATTTTCTGGAGCGGAACATTTCAAACCGCCGGGAGATGATGGTCCTGCTTGACCAGGCAGTCGTTTCGGCTGGGCTTGCGGGCCAGAAACAATGGTCGGTCTCGCTCCCTAGCAATGCCGCAAGGTCTGCGATCCTGACGATGGACTCGTCGGTTTCGGGCAAGGACGAGTCGGAGGAGATCCTCGATTGGAAAGCCGAACAGAGTTTTGGTGCCCCGGCGGCCGAACTTCGCATCACGCGGTTCAAGATCGCCCCCGACCAGGACGGCCGTTCGAGATATTTTGCGTCGGCAGTGAAGCTGTCGGTCATCGACGAGTTCGAAACGATCTTTGAAGACCTCGGGTGGAAGGTCGGGCTTATACTGCCGCGTGCCGTGAGTGAATCGAAATGGATAATCGAGGAATCGCGGCGGGCTGATTCGATCCTCATAAGCTCGCAGTCCGACGGGTTCAGTGCGGTATTGATGAGAGGCGGCGAACCAACGGTCATCAGAACCGTAAGCTGTCAACCGAAAGAGCAGGACGATGAGATCTACAGGCTGCTGATGTTCTACAACGATCGATTTGCAAGTGAAGGGGGCGATAAATTTCTTGACCGGATCCTACTGGTCGGAAGGGAACTCGTGCCGGCAAGGATCCGTGAGGTCTCGAGCGAAGCCCTCGGACGTGCCCTGCAGGTACTTAGGCCGGAAGAGGTCGGATTGAATATCCCGGTCAACTCACTGAATTTCAATGAATTGGCCGCCCCGGCGGGGCTTGCGACACTTGCCTGGAAATAAAGGATCGGATCAACTTGATCATGCAAAAGGGGCTGCCTTTACGGCAGCCTTTTTCCATTGGTCCGCCTAAGGACTTGCGCCGAACTCAGACTGGGCGCCTGAAAGACACGCCTTTCTCTTCCCCTTCACTTCGCGAAACAAACGAGAACGACCGGGCCTGAAGCGGTTCATAACGATTATTCGTCCGTTCATCACAATTCTGTTCACCGATCCGGATGCCGCCGCTACCATTTACAATAGCCGGTTCACTACTTCGCAATGCATCAAGTTCGAGGGATGGACGGGCAAGACTTTGTTATGACCGCAGTTGCATTGGATGCCCTGACGCTTCGATCTATCGCCGACCGCGAACTGGTCGCCGACGCAGCGGACGGCAGCGAGGCCGGGTTTGAAGAGATCGTGCGGCGATACCAGAAGCCGATCTCAAGCTATGTTTACCGGATCCTGGGCAATCACGAGGCCTCACTCGACGTGACCCAGGAGGTCTTTATCAAGGTCTATAATTCACTCCACCGCTACAGTCCGGAATTCAAGTTCTCCACCTGGGTTTACCGGATCGCCCACAATGCCGCCATCGACCATCTCCGCCGCAATTGGCTGAATCTTCAAAGCATCGAAACCGAAAATGCCGATGGTACGTATCAAATCCAGATAGAGGCCACCAGCCGCTCGCCGGAAAAAGAAAGGGAATTGAGCGAGTGGCGATCGGTGATCTCGAATGTTGTGCAGTTGCTTCCGGAAGCATACCGGGAGCTCATCTTGCTCCGGCACTCGAACGATCTTAGTTACGATGAGATCGCCGAGATCACCGGACTCCCGTTGGGGACGGTCAAGAACCGCCTGTTCCGGGCAAGGGAAATGATGCGCAACATCCTGATCGAACGCGGATTCGACGGGATCTGATCGGATTTGGGGGGCGTACGGTTTCTTCGTGACCAATATACCAGACTCAACCGCGTGTCCACGCGACGACATTGCCGCATTTGTTGACGGCGAGCTTTCTGCCGCCGCCGCTTCGGAATTCGAGGCACACATAAGCGAATGTTGGACATGTGCCCGGGTTCTGCGCGAGCAGCGTCAGTTTCTCGCGTCGCTTTCGGCATCTCTTTCCGAAGACCCCGGGATAGGATTGCCGACGAATTTTGCCCGACGTGTGATCGCGGCCGCCGAAAGCCGGGTTACCGGGCTTCGATCGACGCACGAACAGTTCACCGCGGTCTTCATTTCGGCGGCATTGCTGTTTTTCTCGATGTTCGCATTGGGAAGCGGGTTCGGCGAGATCGTTGCCGGATCGGCGGCCTTTGCCGAGAAATTGTTGACCGTTGCCCTATTTTCGGCCCGGGCGGCGGCAAACGTCTTAGCGGCCGCGACTGTCGTGGTCAGATCGCTTTTCGCGGCCTCGGCATCATGGCTTTATTTTGCTGCCTTTACCGTCGTTCTTCTCTCCGCCGCGGCGGTTTTGCGGCAGATCGCACGTTCGGCGCACATTTCAGCAAAGAACTCATGAAGATCGAACCCCGGAACACGAGGCCGGCGATGAAAACCTGGCGGTGCACCGCGGCCAGATTGACGCTTCGGACCGTTGTGCTGCTAGCCTGCATTTTCGGTTCAGCCGCAGCTGCTTTCGGCGTAGAGCAATCCCTCCAGCATTCGGACGATTCCACCCTTATCATCGAATCTTCACCTGATATGGAGATCATCTCTTTCTCCAAAAGAGTAATAGTTCGCGATGAAGCAAAAGGCGTCCTTGTGTTCGGCGCGGACGTGATCGTCGAGGGCCGGGTCGAGGGCGATGTTGCCGCGATAGGCGGATCGGTTATCCAGAGAGAAAATGCATACATCGGCGGCGATATCGCGGTGATCGGCGGCAAATACGCGCCGGATGCAAAGACGCCCCTTCGAGATAATTCGAAACAGACGATCATCATTGCGGCTTACGAGGAAGAGCTAAGGGAATTTGCGCAGGACCCGTCATCGATCTTCGCCCCGAGTTTATCCGTAACGTTTCTCGCCACGCGGGTCGTGGCGGTGTTGTTCTGGTTCATTCTCACTTTTGTGATCGCGACGATAGCACCCGGGGCGATAAGCCGTGCGGTCGAACGCTTAAAGGTCTCCTCTACCAAGGTCTTCGCGGTCGGCCTTTTCGTCTTCATCGGTTTGGTCGTATTTTTAATTACCGGACTTAGCCTGCTGCCGACCGTCGTTAGCGCGGTTTTGCTTGCAATGGCAGGGTTGGTCTTAACACTTGTTTATGTGTTCGGCCGGGTCGCCCTCCACCTAAGTCTTGGGAAGCTTATCCAGAAGTATCTTCTTTCCTCGCAAAACCACTCAGAGGCGATAGCGATCTTGTTAGGAGTTGCGGGTTGGACACTCCTGCTTTCGGTCCCTTATCTTTGGATCTTCGCCGTCCTCGCCATGTTCGCCGCCGGTGTCGGCCTGACCCTCATCGCGCGTCCCTGGGGACGGGCTTCGACCCCCTAAATCGTACATCTTCTTAGCTGACAAATCTTTACATTTAAAATCAAACTCGCGTTATAAAATCTACGTCTTACTAGGTTGTTGGCAACATATCTGCCGGCAACTCGTATTTCGTAATTGTTAGTTATACATCTGAAATTTTATTCGTATCGAATAGTCTGAATTATGATCAGGTTAGTAAATTTCATAGGGGTTCTTGCTGTATCTTTTTTGGCCGCCGCGGTGATCGCCGGGCAGACGCCCGCGGGCGGCGTGCGGAATTCGGTCGTTACCGGAGAAGTGCTTTCGGTGGCCAAGGACAAAGTGGTCCTGAAGACCGCCGAAGGTGAGTTGGCCGTGCTCCTGTCAGAAAAGACGGATTACAAACGCGTGCCTCCTGAGAACCCGGTGCTGAAGGCCGCGGTTGTCGCAAATTTGAGCGACATCGAGGTGGGCGACAAATTGCTCGTGACCGGACTGATGGCCGACGACAAGAGATCGCTTCCCGCAAAATCAGTTTACTTGATGTCGAAGTCGGACCTTGCCCAGCGGAATGCCAAGGATCGCGAAAAATGGGCGACACGGGGTATCTCGGGCCAGGTCAAGTCGATCAACGCGGAAACGCGGCAGATCACCATCGATGTCAGCCGGCTTGGGACTACTGCCAGCGTCGTCATTACCCCAAAGGACAGCGTTAAGTTCCTTCGTTACGCCCAGAACTCCGTCGATTATGCGAAGGCAGTTCCAAGTGGCCTCGGTGACATCGCTCCGGGTGATATGATCCGAGCCCTCGGCGACCGGAGCCCGGATGGAGCGAGTTTTGCCGCGGAAGAGATCGTGACCGGGGCCTTCCAGACGATCGCGGGTACCGTGAAGTCCTTCGATTCCGAGAAGAACGAGTTGGTCATCACCGAACTACAGTCGAGTAAGGACATGACCGTATCGCTGGCTTCGGCCACACTGGTCAAGCGGTTCCCGGAGCAAATGGCCCAAAAATGCTGCCCGCCAGCGGCGGAGCTGGGTGGAGCGGCCCAGGCGGAGCGGCTCAGACCCGCCTGCAAGGCACCCAGCGAATGCCCGCTCGTCCGATGCCGGGCGGCGGTGGTCCGGGGGTGCGCGGGAGGCCCCGCGGCGGTATCGATGAAATGCTCGACCGTTTTCCTACTATCTCGGGCGGTGACCTGAAGGTCGGTGAGATGATCGCCGTATCCAGTTCCAAGACGCATGCTGTCGACCGTATAAATGCGATCAAGCTGCTCGCCGGAGTCGAACCCTTTATACGTGCCGCGCAGATGAGCGCAGCGATGCAGCGTGGACGACAAACCACCCAGAGCCTGAGCATTCCGGGTCTTGACGGTTTCGACATGCCGTAGTTTGAAGTTTAATAACGCTGCTTGGGGCCAGCGTACAAAAGCCCCTGTTTTATCTATTTCATCATTGAAGGTTGGACGAAAATGAAATTATATAGGCTTTTTTTACTGAGCGTCTCCATCGCACTTTTCCTGAACATACCGGGATTCGCTCAGCAGAACGGCAGTTTGAGCGGCCAGGTGGTCGATTCCCTCGGTGCCATCGTCGTAGGTGCATCGGTGACCGTCGTTTCAACGACGGGTACCGAGAAGATCACAACAACGAATGCCCAGGGTGAATTCACCATGACCGGACTCGCACCGGGCAAATACACGGTGAAGGTGATCGCTCCGAAATTTGCGCTTTACGAAAACACCGAGGTTGAGATCGAAGCCGGTAAGCGGCTGGAGTTGATCGCAACATTGACCGTTGAGGCGGTCCAGGAAGAGGTCGAAGTCTCGAGCGATGAAGGCGTGTCGACCGATCCGGCAAGCAACGCGGGTGCAACGATCCTGAAGGAAAAGGAACTCGAGGCACTCCCCGACGATCCGGATGAACTGGAGGCAGCCCTTCAGGCACTTGCGGGCCCTGCAGCCGGCCCAGGCGGCGGCCAGATATACATCGACGGCTTTACCGGCGGCCGCATGCCTCCGAAAGAGGCAATTCGCGAGATCCGTATCAACCAGAATCCTTTCTCGGCGGAATATGACCGGCTCGGCTTTGGCAGGATCGAGATCCTGACCCGTCCTGGTTCCGATAAGTTTCGCGGGAGTGCGTTCGGGAACTTCAATGACGAAAGCTTAAACTCGCGAAACCCGTTCTCAACCAATCGGGCATCCAGCCAACTCAGGGCATTTGGGGGAAATATTTCGGGTCCGATCCAGAAAGGCAAGTCCTCGTTTTTCCTCGATATCAGCAATCGCGATGTCGATAACAATTCGGTCGTGAACGCGCTGATCCTGGATCCTTCGCTCAACGCAGTTCCGTTTCAGGAGGAGTTTCGGCTTCCGACCCGGCGATTTTCGTTCAGCCCGCGGTTCGACTACGCGATCAACGACATGAATAACTTGATCGTCCGGTACAGCTTCGATAGGACAACGCAGCAGAATCAGGGGATCGGTGGATTCTCTCTGCCTACTCGTGCATATGAGACGTCGAATTCGGGGCATGAGATCCGTCTTACAGAGACGATGATCATCAATGCAAAGACCGTAAACGAGACCCGCTTCGAGTACGAATGGGAAGACAGGGATCAGACGGGCGATAATTCGATCCCGACGATCAGCGTTGCGGACGCTTTCACGGGAGGCGGTTCGCAGATCGGCCTCAGCTTCAACAAACAGAAGAGTTGGGACCTTCAAAATTTCACGACAACCTCGTTCGGCAAGAATTCTCAGCACGGCTTCAAATTCGGTGCCAGGGTCAGGAGCATAAAGATCACGGACCGTTCTGAGAGCAATTACGGCGGAAGTTTTTCGTTCATCAACCTGAATAATTACCGCGACACGATCCTCGGCACGGCAAACCCCGTCCAGTTCAGGGTAACGACCGGAACGCCCGAACAGGAAGTCTCGCGGACCGACTACAGCTTTTTTGTGACGGATGACTGGCGTGTTAACCAGGCACTGACGCTCAGCTTCGGACTCAGGTACGAGAATCAGACGAACATTAGCGATAACTCGGACCTCGCACCCCGATTCTCGTTCGCGTGGGCGCCGGGTGCCGGCGGAGCGCGTGCCCCAAAGACCGTTTTCCGGGGCGGCGTCGGCGTATTCTATGAACGATTCAGCGAGAACCTGACACTTCAGGCCTTAAGATTGAACGGCATTTCACAGCTTGACCTGATCGTGAGTGCGAACGATCCCGATCCGATCCGGCGTGCTGCAGCGATCCAGCTGCTTCAGCAGCCTGTATTTACGGTTTCAGGCGTTACGAACGTCCCGACCGCCGCGCAGATACTTGCCGCCCTTCCGCAGTCGAACACCACCCGGCAGATCTCGGACGAGATAAAGTCGCCAATGATGGTGCAGGCTGCGTTCGGCGTCGAGCGGCAGCTCCCGTTCGCGACGACGATGGGCCTCTTCTTTGTCACGTCCAGGACGACGAACGTGCTTCGTTCCCGGAACATTAATGCTCCTATCTGCCCTGAGCAGGTTAACTGCTTAAACGCGCCGCGTCCGGACCCGACACTCGGCAATATTTACGAGTATGAGTCGACAGGCGTGCTTGATCAAAGGCGTTTGAACATCAATTTCCGGAACATGTACAACCGGAACTTCACGCTCTTTGGCAACTACAGCCTCGGCTTTTCGGAAGGTGACTCGGATGGTTCGGGGAGCTTCCCGGCATATTCCTATGATCTGGACGGGGAGTTCGGCCGAACTTCTTTCGATATCAGGCACAATTTCGTGATCGGTGGTAACTTTACTCTTCCTTGGGGCTTTACGGTCGCGCCGTTCATAAATGCTAACAGCGGCCGGCCGTTCAATATCACCAAGGGTGTCGATCTGAACGGGGACGCCCTGTTTACGGAGAGGCCTACTTTCGGGGAACTAGCGACCCGATGTTCGCAGCTTAACCTTACGGCTTCGTTCTGTGACGTAGCCGGTGAAGACCCGAACGCGATAATCCCGCGCAATTACGGAAACGGTCCCAAATCGTTCACAGTGAATCTTCGTTTCGGCAAGAACTTTGGCTTTGGCGCGTCGCCCGAACGGGTCGCCGCGGACAACAGAGGGCAGGGAGCCGGCGGCCAGCGTGGCGGCGGTGGCGGCGGCGGTCATCGTGGCGGCGGCGGTTTCGGCGGCGGCCCGGGCGGCAGGATGATGATGGGCGGCCCGGGTGGCGGAGGTGCCCGAAAGCCCTACAACCTGAATCTGTCGTTGAATGTCAACAACCTGTTCAATAATGTGAACCTTGGAACGCCGGTCGGCAACATGGCATCGAGCCGTTTTGGCCAGTCGACGTCGACGGGCGGCGGGTTCGGCGGATTCGGCGGCGGCGGAGGAGGTGCTGCAAATCGCCGGGTCGAGCTTCAGGCTCGATTCAGTTGGTAGTTTTCTGCTGACAGACTATAGTAAAGGGAGTCCGGAGCATCCAAAGGAGATCCGGGCTCCATTTATTTCTTAAGGGGATAAAAAATAATGCTGCGTTATTCAAGCTTTCTAACCTTATCGCTATGGTGCTGTATCGCCGCGGTCGGACAGGCTTCTTCCGGGGCCGGAGCCTCGGGCGATAAGAATTTCGCCGCGGAAGCCCGGCTGGCCGAATTGACTGTCGCGGCTCACGGCGGTCAGAAATTCCGCGAGATGCAGTCGCTGGTCGTTTCGGGGTCAGTCGAGATCACGACCTCAGCTTTCCCACAGGCGATACCGGCTTCATTTGTGACCATTTTCGCCGGCGAGAAGTACCGGCTCGAAATAAACAACCCCTTTCAACCGCTGAAACAGGCGTACGACGGGACCCAAACGGTCTCGTCGCTACCCGGCGGGTTTACACTTCCGCCGATCAACCGACTTGGCCTGCCTATTCTTCAGCAATTGGGAAAGCAGGGGTTCATCGTGACACCACTGCCCGAAGAGAAAAAGAAGAAAAGGGGTTTCAGGATGACATCACCCGAAGGCTTCTTTACCGATTTTTACCTCGAGGACAAGACGGACAAGATAAGGAGCTACGACGCAACCTACGTGATGAGCGGGCGCACCGTCACAACCTCGGTCGAGATAGACAAGCTCCGTCTTGTTGATGGGGTTCTTCTCCCGGAAAAGTATGCTCAGCGGTTCAATACAGAGCAGTTCACGGTTTATGCGAGTTTCAAGGCCAAGGACATCGTTGTAAATTCCGCGGTGAAAGACACGGTTTTCAAGACCTTGGAATGACGTCGGCAAATGCGGGCCGGGCTTCGCCGTCTAGTTTGCGAACCGGCTCTTTTTCCACCATTCGATGGTCTTTCGAAGCCCTTCTTCAAGCCCAACCAGTTTTTCGTAACCCAAACACTCAACGGCCAGGGAATTGTCGGCCTGTGAGTCGCGAACATCACCGGCCCGTTCAGGAAGATGTCGCGCCGTTACAGCCTCTCTATTCGTTATCGCTTTCAATACGCCGAGCAAGCTGTTCAAAGAGATCCGCTCTCCGTTCGCGACATTCAGAACGCTCCCGACGCCCTTTTCCGAGGTTGCCGCGTTGATGTTCGCCCGAACTACATTCGCCACATAGGTGAAGTCGCGGGTCTGTTCGCCGTCGCCGTAGATGACGGGCACATCGTCCTTCATCAGAGCGTCAATAAATCGTGAGATCACGCCGGAATAGGCCGACGAGGGATTTTGGCGAGGTCCGAATACATTGAAATACCGCAGCGAATATGTCTCCAACCCGTAGACGCTATGAAACGCGCTGCAATAATATTCTCCCGTCAGCTTGGCGACCGCATAGGGAGAGAGGGGCTCCGGCCGCATCGATTCTACTTTTGGCAATACTGGCTGGTCGCCATATGCAGAACTCGAAGCAGCATATATCAGACGCTTCACTCCCGCATTCCGCGAATGAACGAGCAGGTTGAAGGTCGCATTCACACAGGCCTGATGGGTTTCGACCGGGTCCTCGACCGACCGCGGCACGCTTGGTAAAGCCGCCTGATGAAAGACGAACTCGGCACCATCGAGGGCCGGGCCAAGTGCCTTATCGTCGTTCAGGTCTCCCTGGATAAAGCGAAAATCGCTTCCGATCTCATCCAGGTTCTCTGTATATCCAGTTGTCAGGTTATCGATTATCGTGACCTTCGCTCCCTGACGGATGAGCTCATCCGCGATATGGGATCCGATGAATCCGGCACCGCCGGTAACAAGGCATTTTGCTGTTAATGACATAGACGGAGATCTGCGATATCAGTGGTCACATCAGATCAGCTAATTAATTACCCATTGTCGATCAAGAGCCGGTGAACGGATCACCGGCCGACGCCGATATACTCAAAGCCTAGTTCCCACATGTCGACGGGCTCATAAATATTGCGAAGATCCGCGATCTTAGGTGCTTTCAGAAGGCTCTTTACGCGCTCCATGTCGAGCGCACGGAACTGGTTCCACTCTGTGATGATCACGAGTGCGTCGGCACCGTCGATCGCCGCGTATTCGTCGACGGCGTATTCGATCCCGTCAATGAACTTCTTAGCCTCGTCCATCGCGACGGGGTCGAACGCTTTTACCGCGGCCCCTTTCTCTAGTAACACCCGGATGATGTCGATCGCGGGAGATTCGCGCATATCGTCGGTCTCCGGCTTGAATGAGAGGCCGAGGATACCGATAGACTTTCCTGAAAGATCGCCGACCAGCCCTTCGATCTTAGGTATCATCGCTTCACGCTGTTTCTCATTCGCGTCGATCACGGCGTCGACGATCCTCGTTTCAACGCCAAATTGGTCGGCAACGGTGGTCAACGCCCGCGTGTCTTTCGGAAAACAAGAGCCGCCGTAGCCGGGGCCGGGATGCAGGAATTTTCGTCCGATCCGATTGTCCATCCCCATCCCTCTGGCAACATCGTGGACGTCGCAGCCGATTGCGTCGCAGAGGTTCGCGATCTCGTTTATGAACGTGATCTTGGTTGCGAGAAAGGCGTTCGCCGCATACTTGATGAGTTCGGCGGCTTCGAGGGAGGTGATCACGATCGGCGTCTCGATCAAATAGAGCGGCCGGTATAACTCTTTCATAACCTCGACCGCACGTTCCTCGTTGCTGCCGATGACAACGCGGTCGGGCCGCATGAAGTCCTCGATCGCCGCTCCTTCACGGAGAAATTCCGGATTCGACGCAACTCCGAATTCGGCCCCGTTCTCGAGGTTTTCCGAGACGAAATCACGAAGCCATTTGCCCGTTCCGACCGGAACGGTCGATTTCGTGACGAGGACCTTATAGCCGTTGATGGCCCCGGCGACATCCTTTGCGGCCTGCCGGTAGTAGGTCATGTCGGGGGTGCCGTCCTCGCGGGGCGGCGTCCCAACGGCAAGGAAAACCACAAGGGCCTTTTCGACCGCTTCCTTTATGTTTGTTGTGAAATGAAGACGACCGGCCCGCACATTCTTGTGGACCAACTGGTCCAGTCCCGGTTCGTAAATGGGAATGATCCCGTTCTTCAGCTTATCGATCTTTTCCGCGTCCACGTCGACGCAGGTAACATCAACCCCAAATTCCGCGAAACACGCACCGCTGACAAGTCCTACGTAGCCGGTGCCGATTACTGCGATCTGCATAATTATCTTTGATCAATTAAATTAAATAGAAAAGTATACGTAAAAAGTAGTGATCTGGACAAAATTTAGCGGGCCATATTCGTGAACATGACCCGCACTATTAATTCGCTTAATACTTCGCCTTAGAGAATTTTGGCCCTAACGAGTCGGGCTCACGACGATCGTTCCGCCGCCGTCGTCATCATCATTGCCGCCGAGGAGGATCGCCGCACCGGCAACACCGGCCGCGATCAGCAGAAGCCACGGCCATCCGCCTACACGAACCGGCGGAGCCGAATCAGGACGCAGGCACGGCTTGCAGCCTGTTTGCGACAGGTTTCCCGCCGACGCCGAAGTGCCGGCCGCGATCTGCCTGTCCGAAGTGCCTTCACGCATCGTAACCACACCGGCGAGCGTGTCAACGTGTGTGTGCGAGCATTCGACTTCGACCGTAAAGTTGTCGGCCATGCTCGAATCAGCGATCACGGTCGCATCCTTTGTCGTAACGGTAGCGGCAACACCGGCGGCATTCGCAACCTTTGCCTTACCCGACGAAAGGATCGCGGTAATGCTGTTCTCGGAGAAGTTCAGAACTAGATTTGAATCCTCCATGATCTCGATCCGGCCTACTTTTCCGAGACTGACGATCGCGCTCGAGTTTGCCCCGGTTACGATCGTACTTCCAGAGAGGATAGTTGCATTAGATACAGCTGTTTGACCATTGACCGTAACCTGGCCTCGTACAGTTATTTCGCCGGTAAGATCTTTCGAACCGGGCAACGAAAATGCAGAGGACACGAATAGTACGGCAATGGAAGTGAAAGACGCGATCAGTTTTCGAAAATTATTCTTGGCGAGCATTTATGCAATTTCCTCCTGAAACAAATCTTATAATACAAGTAAAGGCCTTTTGCCGCAATGGCAAAATGGTGCAATTCGAGTTCAAGAACAATACTTAGCGGTTCGTGCTGGCAACGTTGCCATCACTTGACTGGGACAGGGCTATGATGATGGCGGCGGCGGCACCGCCGGCGACCAACACCCAAACCCACCAATAATCGGACGATCCCGTCTGACGTGCAGCGCGTCCTTCTCCGGATGCGGTGATCGACTCTCCTGCATTCAAGATCGTCGTTTTGCCATCCTTCGTCCTGACCTTAACAGTACCCAATGAACCCTGTACGGTCAATTGGCCCGATGTCAATTCCGCTTCGACCGACTTATCGTCAAAGATAAGATTCGCGGTCGAGTTCGGGGCCAACTCGATACGGCCGCTCTTTCCTATCCCAACAATGGCTGACGTGTCCTCTGTCGTGGAAACAGTGGAAGAAGAAAAAACCGATCTGCCGCTCCTGGCTTGTTCACCATTCACAAAAACAAAGGGAGGTTCTCCATTCACAGGCTTTCCGGATACGGTCAGCTCAGCGATCATGCGCCCGGGGCTAGCGAGAGCTACCATGGACGTCGTGGAGACGATCGCGAAAATGATACATGCGGAAATACTTCTCCGCATCCAAAACGACTTATTCATAAAACTCCTAGCGAATGGACGAGTTTTGGCGCAAAAAAGGCCAAACTATCAAATAGTGGCACGAAATTCCGCACAATGTCAACAAAAAGCACGAAATCCTAACTTCCTGGAAAGCGGCCATTCCCGGACGATCAAGAATCTCGTAAGCCTAACGTTACACAAAACTTATATCACAGCCTCCGTTCCAATTTAAAGACAAATTATCGATTAATTTCAGCCGATCGGTCGTTACTTCGGACCGGGGCCTGACCACATCCGACGGATGAGCAATAAACAGCAGGGCCGAACGGGCACATTCCCGGGATCTAAGGAGTCAATTTCAGGTCAAAGGGGCTGAATTTTGCTGTAATTCTCGATTTCTGCTTTAATCTATTTCGACCCTGCCATTTTCTCAGGAGTTTTCTATGAAAATACGCTTATTTCTTCTATTTATAGGGACCGCGATGACCCTTGCCTGCGGCCCACAGGCTTCCAACCCGACCCAAAATACAGGGGGGGCGGCCAAGGATCCTTCACGAAAATTGAAGATCGGGTTCTCAATGGCGACCGTGAAGGAGGAAAGATGGCAGCGAGACAAAGATGCTTTCGAGGCCCATTGCCGCAAACTTCAGGTCGAATGCCCGGTCACAGTTGCTGATAACAGTGCCGACAGGCAGGCAAATGATGTCGACAACCTTTTGACACAAGGGGTCGATGTCCTTGTAATAGCCCCTCAAAACGCGACCCAGGCCGCGGCGTTGGTCGAAAAGGCAAAGGCCCAGAAAATCCCTGTGATCAGTTATGACCGCCTGATCGATTCCGACAAGATCGATCTTTACATCTCGCATCAGGTGCCCGTGATCGGGCGAAGGATGGCGGAATATGCCCTCGCTAAGGCCCCGACGGGAAATTATGTGATGGTTTATGGTTCGAAGACCGACAACAACGCCTCGATCATGGAGAAGGAACAGCTCGAAGTGCTCAAGCCCGCGATCGACAGCGGCGCAATAAAGATCGTTGCCGACCAGTTCATTACGGATTGGAAGCCCGAGCTCGCGTTGAATTTCGCCGAAAACGCGCTCACACAGAATAACGACAACATACAGGCGTTCGTCGTGTCGAATGACGGGATGGCGGGCGGTGTAGTCCAGGCACTTGCGGGCCGCGGCCTCGCTGGAAAGGTGATCGTCACAGGGCAGGATGCTCAACTCGACGCCCTTCAGCGGATCGCGGAAGGGAAGCAGTCGATGACGGTCTACAAGGCCATTATTCCGCTGGCAAGCGGCGCCGTCGAGGCCGCCGTTCGCCTTGCGAAGGGGGAACCGCTAACGACCTCACCTTTCCGGAACGACAAGATCGCAAAGGATGTGCCCGCGATCCTGTTAGAGGTCGTTACGGTCGACAAGAATAATTTGATGGACACGGTTATACGCGACGGCTATGCGAAGTATGACGACGTCTACAAAAACGTACCTGAGGCCGAAAGGCCAAAGCGGCCCTGACTCCATGCCAATAAAGAAATGAACGACTTCGTGCTTGCCGGCGATCTTGGCGGTACAAATTTGCGGGTGGCCGCGATCGACGATGAGGGCAGGATGCTCGCCCGCCTTGAGGACGAGACCCCGAGACACACCGACGACACGAGGATAGTCGCAGCCGCGCTGCGTCTCGCCAAGGAGTGCGGTGACCGGATCGGCCGCAAACCACTCGGTCTGGGGTTTGCGTTGCCTGCGATCATGTCCGGGCCGGAGGGAAGGGTATTCAGTTCGCCGAACCTCCCCGAACTCAACGGAAGCCTCATCGGTCCGAACCTTCGAGAAGGTCTTTCAATGGATGTAGTTCTTGAGAATGACGCGAACGCGGCCGCGATCGGCGAGAATTGGCTCGGGGCGTCCCAAGGCTCTGGCGATTCGATCTGCCTTACGCTGGGGACCGGCGTTGGAGGTGGCATAATACTTGACGGGCGGCCGCACCGGGGCCCTGACGGTACTGCCGGCGAGATCGGCCATGTCTGTGTCGAACCCCTTGGCCCGCCTTGCGGCTGCGGAAGTTACGGGTGCCTCGAACAATTCGCGTCGGCGACCGCCGTCGTCCGCATCGCACGGGAGATGGCTTCGGATTTTAGTGACACAAAAGTACCCCTTGATAGTGAATTTACGGCACTGGATCTATACAACGCAGGTACTTCGGGTGATCGGTTGGCGGTAGAAGTGTTTCGGCGAGTCGGGTACTATCTGGGCATCGCCATTGGCGGGATCGTTAATGTGCTTAACCCAGAGGTTGTCGTTCTCGGGGGCGGGATGTCCGGAGCCTGGGACTTATTTATTGGCGAATTAAAGGAAGAAATTAGGAAACGGGCGTTCCACGAACCGGCAGAACGTGCTAGAATCGTTCGCGCTAAACTCGGAAGCGACGCCGGACTTTTTGGGGCGGCATGGCTCGCATTCGCGCAAGGCACGCGCTCGATCGATCAAAGTCATTAACAGGCCAGCACTCGGTTTATGGATGTTTACCATAAGATTCTTACGAAGATCTATGAGGTCACCGGCGGCAAGGATAGTGTCGAGGTTGACCTTAACGATCTTTTGAAGCAGGAAGGCTTCTATTCGAATATCGACAATATCTCGCAGCATTTAGCGACCGAGAGCTGGGTTGCGGAGACTCCCCGGCCCCGAGTAGTGAAAATAACGCATTGGGGGGCGGCCGAAGCTCGCCGGGTGATGACAAACACCCCGGACACTCAGCGCGAAGTCGCGAAGGACGCCAACCGCCTTCTTGCCGATTCGCGGGAACTGATAATCATGCTTGAGGAGTTCGCCTCCAACCCGAACGGATCCAAGTTCAAGACGATCGAAAAGAGATTCGAGGACCTTCAGGCCCTTTTAGGACGAATACGGCCGAATATGTAAGTCCAAACTTGCAATCTGGAGCACGGTTCAGGTAAACTGACTGTTTCGTGCGATGCATGCGACGAGTCTAGTGGGTTTCGCACCCACTTTTTATTTTGGGTTTAAGGTCGGATGGACAAGGCTGGTATCGAAGAAAGAATTAGGCTCATCGCGAAGGAAGCCGCAGCCGAAAATGATGTCGAGTTTGTTCACTGTGAGGTGGCGGGCACAAAGCGGAACCTGACGGTCCGAATTTTCATTGACAAACCGGAAGGCGTCAACGTCGAAGATTGCGCCGAGCTATCTCGAAGGGTCGAGGGCGTCCTCGATTCGGACGATTTCATCCCCTCGTCCTATGTGCTCGAAGTCTCGTCGCCAGGACTCGAACGCGGTATTTACTCAGCGGACGAATTTAGCCGATTCGCGGGAAAAAAGGTGAAGGTGAAGCTTTCAAACGCGGTGAACGGCCAGAAGGTCTTTGTCTCCCGGATAGTTGGGGTCGATGGAAGCGATGTGATCCTCGCCGACAAACAACATGGTGAGGTTCGATTTCCGTTTAGCTGGGTTGAAAAAGCGAATCTCCGGGTGGACCTGGAAGAGGAGTTCAAGAAGCGGTAAATATGACATCAATGATCGGACAAAGCATAGATGCCTTGTGCAATGAACAGGGCCTGGATCGCGACATGGTGATCGAAGCCATGAAAGACGCGGTCAAGGCCGCTGCCCGAAAGCAGTTCAAGGCACAGGACAAGACCGGCGACAGCATTCAGGTCGACTGGAACAATGAAGAAGGGATCATCGAGATCTCGGTCCAGAAAACGGTCGTCGAAGAGGTCGAGAACCCTTCAGCCGAACTCTCTCTGTCCGAGGCCCAGGATTTGGCCGGCGAAGAAATAGAACTTGGCGATATGCTTCTGATACCGCTCCCTCAGGAAGAAATGGGGCGGATCGCTGCACAGACCGCAAAGCAGATCCTCGTCCAGAAGGTCCGCGAGGCGATCCGGGAAAAGGTATACGACGAGTACATCGACCGAAAGGGCGAATTGATCAACGGTACCGTTAAGCGATTCGAACGCGGGGACATCATCATTGATCTCGGCAATAACCTTGAAGCGATCCTTCCGAGGAAGGAACAGTCCCGCGGAGAGGTCTGGAACCAGGGCGAGCGCATCCGTGTTGCGATCGTCGATGTCTCGAAAGAGCAAAAGGGCCAGCAGATCAAGGTGTCCAGAGCATCGTCCGAACTGATCAAACGTCTCTTCGAGATGGAGGTCCCCGAGATCTACGATGATACGGTGGTGATCAAATCAGCCGTCCGCGAGCCCGGAGACCGTGCCAAGATCGCGGTCACTTCAAATGAGAAGGACGTCGATCCGGTGGGTGCCTGTGTTGGTATGAAGGGCTCACGCGTCCAGTCGATCATAAAGGAACTTCGCGGCGAGAAGATCGACATAATCGAGTGGTCGGACGAACCCTCCGTCTTCGCGGCAAACGCACTTTCGCCGGCTAAGGTCTCGCAGGTCCGAATTACCGATATCGAAAACCGCAAGATGACCGTGATCGTCGGCGAGGACCAGTTGAGCCTCGCGATCGGGAAGAAGGGCCAGAACGTCCGCCTTGCCACCAGGTTGGTGGGTTGGGACATAGATATCGTCAGCGAAGACGTTCTGAAACAAGAGATCGCTCAGCAGATGGGCCGCATGATGGCTTCGGGCGAAGCGGTACCGATCACAGCGATCCAGGGCGTCACCGCAAACCAGGCCGAAATGCTCATTGAAAAGGGCATCAACGATGTCGAAGCCCTCGCACAGACGAGTGTTGACGATCTGGTCGACGCTCTCGACGTCAGCCTCGATCAGGCGGAAGTCATTATTGCGTCGGCAAAGGCCATCGTCGAGGCTAGGAATCGGGAAGTTGACGAGCCGGCCGAAGAGAGCGCCCCGGAAGCGGCTGAATCCTCGGAGGAAGGCGATACTGTCGAAACGCCGACTTCATCCGATGCCGACGTTGCAGGTTCAGGAATATCTGAGGTGGGAGAAAGCGAAGCTTCGGAAGTCGTTTCGGAACCCGCAGCTGCCGAAGGCGTCGAGGACGAGATCTCTTCTGACAATGAGCCGGAGGCTGAACTAAACGGAACTGAAGCCGAAATCGGTGACGATTCGGCAGACGAAAGCGAAGAGGTTACGCTGGCGACGGACAATGTTCCCGGCGCCGAGGTCGAGGATGTTGAGGCGAACCTCAGTGTTGATGGTGACGTCCCCACATCGGACAATGACCCGCAAGAGACCGCGGGGGAAGCAGGCGAGAATGATGAGAACACCTAAAATTCTCGATCAGCCGGCCGCGGCCGGCCTTCGCCACGCAGTCTTTTGAAACCGGATCAACATGGATCCGGATCACAATAAGAGCATTTATGGCTATTGGTAAGAAAATTCGGATCTACGACCTGGCACGAGAGATCAAGCAGGACGCGAAGCGCGTTCTCGAGGACCTCCGCCGTGAAGGTGCCGAGGTCAGCGTGCCCTCAAACTCTGTCAGCATCGAGTTGGCCGAGAAGATCCGGAATAAGTACATCCCAAAAGCCGAGGTTGCACCAAAACGTGCGATCAAGGTCATTAAGGCTTCGAAGAAAGCGAAAGCCGCCCCGGCCGCCGAAGAAGCTGCGAAAGCCGAGCTCGAAGAGGGGACAAAGGCCGAACCAGCGAAGCCCGCCCCTGAAGTTGAAGAACCCACCGTAAAAGCAGAACCTGGTCCTGAGGCCGCTGAACCGAAGGCCCGGAGTTATCGCCTTAAGAAGAAGGCCGTCGAGGAGCCCGAGGAAACGGCGATCACCGAGGCCGAACCCCTCGTCGAAGAAGAAGCCCAGGAAGCCCCGGCTGAAACTGTCGAGGTCCCCGAAGCTGAAGAGAAAGCTGAGGAACCGAAGGTAACTAAGCGGGTCCTCCGTCCTACCGGCACCCAAATAAAACAGTTGACGTTGACGCGCGACGCTATCGAAAAGGGCGTAAAGCCCGGCGAGCGCGTAGTCGCCGAGGCCCCGACACGAACCGGCAAGCTGGTTAGCGAAAGAGCTCAAGACCAGCGTGGCCGGCGCACCGAATTTCGCGGCACTCCGGGCGAGACCGCGGCTCCGCAGATGACGTACACGCCGCCGGCGGACAATCGACGCCGGCCGGGACGTTCCGGCGGGCGGAAGGGGAGGACTGACGCCAGGTCGAAGTTTGCCGAAAGGGAGCAGGATGCCCCGCGGCTCCGGACCATCGAAGAGAGGGTCCTCGACCAGGTTGTGAAACATGCCGGGGGCGATCTTCGACCCGTCCGGCTGACCGAAGGAGCGACCATCAGGGAATTTGCCGAGGCGCTCGGCATCACCCCAAGAGATATTGTTCAATTGCTGATCAAACGTGGTGTTTTTGCCACCCTTAATCAGCCGATCGGCGAAAAGACGGCGCAAGAACTCGGCCTTGACTTTGGGTTCGAGATCAGTTTTGTGCCGTTCGAAGAAATGGTCATCGAACAGGAGTTCGAAGAACTGATCGCTGCCGATTCCGACGATGTTGAAGTGCCCAAAGCCCCGGTCATTACAGTTATGGGGCACGTCGATCATGGAAAGACCTCATTGCTCGACGCTATCCGCTCGGCAAATGTCGCCGAGGGCGAGGCCGGCGGGATCACCCAGCATATAGGTGCATACAGCGTGTACGTGTCCAACCCGGAGAATCAGGATGAGGAACGCCGGGTCGTTTTCCTGGACACGCCCGGCCACGAAGCTTTTACGATGATGCGGGCCCGCGGTGCGAAGGCTACGGATATCGTTATCCTCGTGGTTGCCGCCGATGACGGCGTGATGCCGCAAACGATCGAGGCGGTCGAGCATTCTAAGGCCGCGGGAGTGCCGATCATCGTCGCGATCAACAAGATCGATAAGCCTGACGCGAACGCCGATAAGGTCAAGCAGGGCCTTGCGGCATTGGGGCTTCAGCCGGTCGACTGGGGCGGCGACGTCGAAATGGTGCCCGTTTCTGCGAAGACGGGGCAGGGATTAGATACGCTTCTTGAGACCGTGCTGCTTCAGGCTGACATCCTCGAACTCCGTGCGAGCCCGACGAGGAGGGCCGCAGGTGTTGTGCTCGAGGCAAAACTCGACAAAGGGCGCGGTGCAGTCGCGACCGCGCTCGTTCAGCAGGGTACGCTCCGCGTCGGTGATCCGTTCATCGTAGGCCAATTCTACGGAAAGGTCCGGGCGATGTTTTCGGACCGCGGCGAGACTGTCATGGAAGCCCCGCCGGCGACGCCGGTCGAGATCCTCGGCCTTCAGGGCGTGCCACAAGCCGGCGATACGTTCCAGGTCGTTTCTGACATAGACCGGGCGCAGACGATCGCAGGCCAGAGGCAGATGCACGCCAGACAGGCCGCGATGATCAAGACGACGAAGCGGGGTATCGAGTCGCTCGGGCTGGCCGAGATCAAGGAACTGCTCGTTATCCTGAAGGCGGACGTGCAGGGTTCGGTCGAAGTGCTCAAGGGCACGCTTGAGAAACTTTCCACGGATAAGGTCAAGGTACGGGTCATTCGGGCCGGGGTCGGGGCGATCGCCGAATCCGACGTGCTGCTCGCGTCGGCGACCCAGGCGGACAATATTTCGACTGCGGTCGTGATCATCGGTTTCAACGTCCGGCCGGAGTCGCGCGTGGCCGAGATAGCTCGCCAGGAAGAGGTCGATATACGGCTGCACTCGATCATCTACAAGGTCGAAGAAGAGATCAAGGCCGCAATGATCGGCATGCTGGACGCGATCGAGAAGGAAGTGATCCTCGGCAAGGCGCTGGTCCAGGAAACTTTCAAGGTTTCGAGGGTCGGCACCATCGCCGGTTGCCGCGTGACCGACGGACTGATCCGGCGGCAGGCAAAGGCCCGGCTGCTTCGGGACAGCGTTGTCATCTGGGAAGGAGATATCGCGACGCTCAAACGGTTCAAGGATGACGTGAACGAAGTGAAGCAGGGTTTCGAATGCGGTATCAGCCTGGTCAACTTTAACGATATCAAGGTGGACGACGAGATCGAGGCTTACGTGATTGAAAAAACGGCGGCGACCGAGCTTTGATCGGAATGCGGCCCGTTTTGGGACTGATCTGAATGTATGAGACGGCCTGAACGAATGGCTGAAGCTTTGAAAGAGGAGATAGCCGAGATCGTAGGTTTCGAGCTGGAGGACCCACGGCTTGAAGCCGTAACCGTGACCGATGTAACGGTCACCGACGACCTTCGGGACGCAAAGGTCTTTGTCGTTGTCGAAGGCGGCGACGAAGAATCAAAAAAAGCGTTGACGGCGCTTCAACACGCCGCCGGGTACGTCAGGCAGCAGGTTGCGATGAATCTCAGCCTCAGGCATGCTCCGCACCTGCTTTTTGTACGTGACACCGCGGAAGAAAATGCGGCAAATGTCGAGCGGGTGATCACGGACCTTAGATTAAAGGGTGAATTTGAGGACAGGAAGGAAAGTGAAGGATAAAGGTTGAAGGATAAGGGATAAAGTGAAGAGGGCACCTCAGCTTTATCCTTTTTCTATTTACCTTTCCCCTTTTGAAATCGTGTTAAGTCAAGTAGTTGAGCTAATTGAAAACAAGCAGGAATTCGGGATCACGACCCATATTAAACCGGACGGTGACGGCGTGGGTTCGTCCCTTGGGCTCTATTGGCTGCTTCGCAGCCTTGGCAAATCCGCGGACGTTATTGTCAGAGGCGAGGTCCCGACAGCCTATCGAAGCCTCCCCGGTGCCGATGACATTCGCAACATCGAGAGCATCGACCGGAAATACGACGCTATCTTTGTCATAGAATGTTCCGACCTTGAACGGCCCGGCATCGTGGGCCTTGACAAAGAGTTCACGGTGAACATCGACCACCATGCGACGAGCGCGCATTTCGGGGCGATCAATTGGATCGATTCCACGGCGTCGGCGGTCGGAGAGATGATCTACAATCTCTGCAAGGCTATCGGCGGACGGGTCACTAAAGAGATCGCTGAGTGCGTGTACATGGCGCTCGTGACGGACACGGGTTCGTTCCACTTCTCAAACACCACCGAACGAACGCTGAAGGTCGCCTCCGAATTGGTGAAGGCGGGCGTGAAACCGGCAGCGATCTCAGAAGCGGTCTATAACAATTATCCGTGGTCTCGTATCGAACTGATGAGGCAGGTTCTAGACACCGTGCGCAGGGACGAGAGCGGCAAGGTCGCGTATCTCAGGCAAACTCTCGAGATGCGGGAGGCGGCCGGAGCCGTAGACGGCGACAATAACGGCTTTGTGAACATTCCGCTCGCTTCACGCGAGATCCTGGCTGCGGTCTACATGCGCGAGGTCGGCCCCGACGAATATCGTGTCAGCCTCCGATCCAAGGGCGACATCAACGTCGCAAAGGTCGCTGAACGCTTTGGCGGCGGCGGCCACCGGAACGCCGCCGGTCTGAGGATGACGGGCGATTGGGACACGGCCGAGGCCGAGATAGTGTCGGCGATGCGCGAAGCGGTCGAACGGGCCGAGGCGATCGAGGCCGGCGACATTACGGTCGCACCGGACGTCCTATAGTCAGCGTCGATGCCGTAGCCGGCCGAAACACCCCCGAAGATGCAAACTGTCGTCGAACGCCGAAAGCCAGAAGGCCTGCTAGACCATCTGGCCCTGGCCATTACCACCTGCGGAGTAGGTTACCTGCCCCTGATGCCGGGGACCTTCGGCTCACTGGTCGGCGTCGCGATCTACGTACTCATTTCCTCTGCCTTCTCATCCTTTCGATACACGCCCGAAACCGTTGAGCCGGAAACGCTCGTTGCGGGGATCCACGCTATCATCATGGTGGCATTCGTCGGCCTGATATTGCTTGGTGTCTGGGCTTCAGGCCGGTCCATCGATCTACTTGGAAGCGGCGATCCACCCGAAGCGGTCATCGATGAAGTGATCGGACAATTGACCGTCTTTCTTTTCATCCCATTCGCGACTTCCTGGCTCATTGTCGCCGCAGGATTCGGGTTCTTCCGCCTCTTCGATATCTGGAAGCCGTTTCCGATAGACCGCCTTCAGATGCTGCCCGGCGGCCTTGGGATCTGTGTGGACGATGTGGGCGCCGGTATCTGTGCCGGGGCTTGTTTATCGGTAGTATATGCGGTTAGTTTATGGGTATGATCTACCACGTTCTGCCAGGCGATTCGATCACTCGGGAATTCAACGAAGCGGGCATCGAAGGCGAAATGATCGTCTTTCGCGAATGTTTGGTCGCCGGCGACGCGGATGCGGCTTCGCTCGAGGAATTCTGGGACATTCGGGCCAATTTTCATGAACTGGAGCACGGCGGCGATCCGATTGACTATCGCGAAGGGTTCGTCCATGAGGTCGAACGACTGATCGGTCTCGATCGTTCGTCCGAGGTGCACCTTTGGTTCGAGTACGAACTCTTTTGTTCGGCCAACATGTGGTTCTGCCTCAACCTTCTAAAGGGAAGTGAGGCCGCCATCTTTCGAGTAATGCCGTCCAACGTCGAGCCCGACGACGTATGGAAAGGATTCGGACGTCTGGATGCGGACGGTCTGATCGATTGCTTTCAGAACCGGGTAAAATTGACGGCTGACGATGTCGCGAAAGGGGCCGAGCTTTGGAGTGCGTTTGCGAAACGCGACGCCAAAAAGCTGATCGATCTGGGGAGTTATCGCTCACCGGCTTTTCCGTTCCTTCTGGAAGTGACGGCCGCCGCAGCCGAGATCGAGAGTCGACCCGCCGAGATACTTGCCGAGATCAAAAGCGGCGGCCTGACCGGCATGTCCGAGATCTTTCCGGAGTTCGTGAAGAGAGCGGGTGTTTACGGTTTCGGAGACACGCACGTCGAGCGATTACTTGATCGAATCTGAGTTTCTTTCTGTTTTGCCTGTATTCACATCAGCGTCTTCAAGTTCGTCACGTTGCATGATCCAACCTTTTCTCTTGAAAATTACCAGAAGTACGACCGCGATCAGGCCCATCAGGACCAAGGTCGCAAAATAAGCCCAAGGCCAGCGGAGTTCCGGCATCAAGTCGAAATTCATCCCATAAATGCCTGCGATCAACGAGAGCGGCAGAATAATGGCCGAGACGACCGCCAGCGTTTTCATCACATCGTTGGTCCGGTTCGCAAGGATGGACAGGTGGATGTCCGAGAGCCCGGAGACGAGGTCGCGATAACTTTCCGTAAGGTCGGTCACACGGAGGAGGTGATCGTGCACGTCGCGGTAGAACGGAAGCACATCCGGCGGTATCTGCTGGAACTCGCCATGGGAAATACGATAAAGGACCTCTCGCTGGCGGGCGGAGATCCGGCGCAGGCGTGCCACGCTCCTTCGAAGCTCCATAATGTCCTCGAGGACCGCCCGGCTTCCGTTTCCAGCTTCAAAAACACGCTCCTCGAGCTGCGAGATCGAAAGGTCAAAGTCCTCGACCACGGGCATGTACTGGTCGACGATGTTGTCGAGTATCTGATGCAGCAAGTAAGCGGCGCCGCGTGAGCAGGCGAAGTGAGAAGCGCGAAGCTGCTGTTTTACCGAGATGACGCTGCTGAAGTGTTCGAGATGGAACGTAACGACGTAATTTGGCCCGAGGTAGCCGTCCAATTCCTTGGTGACGAAGTTCTCCGGCCCGGTCTCTCCGCTCTTGATCCCATGAACGATAAAATAGAGGTGGTCCGGGTACGGTTCGACCTTCGGCTGATTTCGCTCTTCAATGCAGTCCTCGACCGTAAGAGGATGAAAACCGAAAACATTCAGAAGGAGGGATTTCGCCTCCTCTATTTTTTCGGGAGAATCACCGAGGAGGTCGACCCATATCACGGAGTCCCGCTCTTTTAAGAGTTCAGGAAGTTGTGCCGCAGAAACCCCCTCTTCCACCATTGTGTCATCGGGCCTGTAGACAAAGATCTCCATAAGCTGACCGACAAACTATACACGACAACCTGGTCTAATGGTCAATTCACTTCAGGAAGTTCGCCGGGAACGGAGTAAAATAGAAAAAAAACGAGATTCGATCTAGTTGAGGGGACAATGGGAACGAGGAGGGGAACTATGAAGATCAAACTAATTCTTGCGGTTCTGTCTGTGATCGCACTATCCGTCGTTGCGGCCGCACAGGACGAGAGGGACATAGATTTCGTAATGAACGCGAAGAACCGGTTCAAAGGCCGCGATTATTCATACTCGGTAACAAGTAAAGATTTTGAACGAACTCCGGAATGGGACCCGGTAAAGGGTGAACCGCCACTCTCCGTCTCGAAGGCGTTAGCGGTTGCCCGAAACAACATGTCTCTTTTTCTGACCGATAAGAGAGGTTGGCAACCTACGTCGATCAGGCTGACGTCCACCGGCCACCAGAGGTGGTATTACTTTGTGACGTTCAGCTGCGTCGAGCCGATCTGTGCGGACGAAGACGGTGTGAAGGGCTTCAATATTCTGGTGAAGCTCGATGGGACGATCGCCGTGCCAAAATTCTCGGCGCCGGAGCCAGCTCGAAGGCCGTAGGACGGGATCAAACCGTCGCTGATGGGCGATGGGATAGCGCGTGCGAGCACAGCCGACTTTGCAATTTGCGCCGGTGACGGCCAAAATGAAGCCACGATGCCGGAAGAAAATGGCCCCGACGTATCATTGCGGGTATCTAATGTAACGAAACGATTTGGCGACTTCACGGCCGTAGAGGACCTCAGCTTCGAAGTCCGGCGAGGGCGGGTTTTCGGTTTTCTCGGCCCGAACGGTGCCGGCAAAACAACGACGATTCGGATGATCGTCGGGATCACCGCACCGGACGAGGGTACGATAACTCTTGACGGCAAATACGTCTCACACGAACTTCAAAGTCGGATCGGTTATCTTCCGGAAGAGCGCGGCCTTTACAAGAAAATGCGCGTCCTTGACCAACTCCGCTACTTCGCCGCGCTCAAGGACGTGCCCCGAATCGAGGCGGAAAAACGGATCGACCATTGGCTTGGCCGCATGCAGCTTGCTGAATGGAAAAACAAGAAGACGACCGATCTGTCCAAAGGGATGCAGCAGAAGATACAGTTCATCGCGACCGTGCTTCATGATCCCGATGTTCTTATCCTGGACGAACCATTCTCGGGGCTCGACCCTATTAATGTTGAATTCCTGATGGATGTGATCGACGAATACCGTTCCGCCGAGAAGACCATTATCTTCTCGACACACTTGATGTCGACCGCCGAAAAGCTTTGTCATGACATACTTTTGATCAACAAAGCACGTAAAGTCGTCGCCGGAAGCCTCCGAGAGATCAAGGAAAGTTACGGATCGAATCTGATCGCCTTTCGCGGCGTCAATGCCGACGGGTTGATCAATGACACGAGCCTGGTGAGCCGTATCGTGACGCATGCCGACGAACTTGAGCTGCATCTTGCTCCCGGCGTCGATGCTCAGACGCTCCTTAAGCGGATGGTTGATTCCGGCGTCCTGGTCTCAAAATTCGAACGGACCGAGCCGAGCCTGAACGATATCTTTATCGAGCAGATAGGTGGCCCCGGGGCAGTTCTCGAGAGTAAAGGAGGCCTGGGATGATACGCACTACTAAATTCCTCGCCATCGTCAAACACGAATACAAAAAGGTCGTCCTGAAGTGGTCGTTCCTGATCGGGACGCTGATGCTGCCGCTTCTCGCGGGCGTCTTCACCGTCATTCCACTGATAATATTTTCGCTCAAGGGAGAGCCGACACGGATCACCGTTGTCGACCGCTCCGGCAGGATCCTCCCACGGCTGCAAAGGAATCTTTCGCCTGACCGCCTGATCGAAAAGGCAAAGACCGCCGCCCGTGACGCGATGATGGAGATCGACGCGACCCAGGAAGAGAGGATGCGGAATCAGGCGGCCCAATTCATGCAGGGATTCGTTCTGACCGAATACGATGCCTCGGGCCGCAGCGATGAAGAGATCCGGCAGGAACTTCTGGGCAAGGTGGTTTCCGGCGCGGTCGACGCGTACCTGCTGATTCCCGCCAATATCGGTACTCCCGATGCCCGGTTCGAATTCCGCTCCCGAAAGGGCGGCGACTTCATATCGAATGACACCTTCAAAGATGCATTGAATGATGCGGTGCGCTCACAAAGGCTGGCGGACGCCAACATAAGTGAAGAACAAGTGGCCGTTCTGAGTAGGCCGGTGAATTTCGACGCAAAAGGAATTGATGAGACCGGTGCGGAAAAGGACACGGGCGGCGTTTTCATAGCGTCGTTCGCTATCGGACTCTTGATCTACATTACTCTCACGATCTATGGACAGGCGATACTTGGGGCGGTCGTTGAGGAAAAAGAAACCAGGATCGCCGAGATCCTCTTTTCATCGGCCCGGCCGTTCGAACTCATGGGAGGTAAACTGGTCGGTGTTGGGCTTGCCGGGCTGACCCAGCTTGGCATTTGGGTCTCTACTGCCTCGCTGCTGCTTGGATTTCTCGCTCTCCAGGCGGATTTCGGCCCGCTCCTTGATACTGTGCCGACGATCACACCGCTGATGATCGTATACTTCCTCGTCTTTTTCCTGATCGGTTTCTTTGTTTATGCCTCGATCTTTGCACTTATCGGGTCGATGGTAACGAGCATGCAGGAAGGGGGTCAGTTCGCTTTTCCGCCGATAATGATCATGCTCGGTGCATTTTATTTCTGCTTTGCCGTCATCCGAGATCCAAATTCGACACTGTCGTTTTGGGTCACCATCGCCCCGTTCCTTGCACCGATCACAATGCCTGTCAGGATCCTGGCCGAAATGCCGCCGTTTTGGCAGATCGCATTGTCGATATTTGTGAATGTGATCGCGATCGCCGGCGTTGTTTGGGTTACCGCACGAGTTTATAAGGTGGGAATGCTGATGTACGGAAAGCGGGCGACGATCCCGGAAGTGTGGAAGTGGATCCGTCATTCCTAATGATCGAAGAATGACATTCGTTTTTGAACTACTGCTCGAATTGGGACTCGAACTTCTCCTCCCTTTGATCGGTGAGCTCTTAGTGGAACTAGGATTCCACTCGACCGCTGAAAAGATCGCTGCGGGGCGAAAGAACTTGATCCTTGCGGCCCTGGCCTACGCGATCTTCGGCACTCTCCTTGGATGGCTCAGCCTCTTCATCATCCCGGCGCTCGAATTCAGTTCGGGTTTGGCTGCATTGTTATATTTCGTGGCCGGGCCTGTTGCTGCCGGCTTCGGCCTATCGATACTGAGCTGGGCAATAAATCGCGGCATTCGGCCGGCACGGCCCTTCGAATTGGCAAAGTTCGTCTTCGGCGTCCTCTTCGGAACGACCTTCGCATTTTCACGAGTAGTGTTTGGTTAGGAAGGATGCTTGATGCGATCCCTGATCGATCAGGAAGCGGGCCGAGACCGGTCCGCAAGCTCAAGGATATCGTTGATCAAGATGTCCTGATCGAAAGGCTTGGTCGAATAACGGTCGAATCCGGATTCGACCGCTCGCTGCTTACTATCGTCGGAAGTAAAAGCACTAAGTGCGATAGCGGGAATGTCTCCGCCTTGCGCGGGATCCAACGCCCTCAGCTTGCGGATCAGCGTGTACCCGTCCTCATCCGGCATCCCCAGGTCGGAGATCAAGACCGACGTCGGCCGGTCTTTGCGACCCGTCATCGATTCCAGCGCCGAACGCGCCGAATCGAAGGCTATAACGTCCGCTCCGTTCTGCGTAAGGAAAAGATCGAGCACTTCCCTGGAATCAGCATCATCCTCGACCACGTACACACGGATGCCATCGAGTCTTTTCACCGGGTCTACGGTCGCAGAGGGCCGCTGCGGTCCTTCCAACAGGACTGAGTCAGTGAGGGGGAATACGACCGTGAATCTGGCCCCTTTCCCCAGGCCTTCGCTTTCCGCCCGAACGTTTCCGCGGTGTTTCGAAACAAGCACCTTGACGAGCGAGAGCCCCAATCCGAGCCCGAGTTCAGAGTTAGCTCCTGAGATATCGCCCTGCGAAAACTGATTGAAGATGACGGGCAGGGAAGCGGAGCTGATACCGCGGCCTGTGTCGGTAACACTGATCTCGACTGTTTCGGAGCCGGTCGTTATGTTCACCGAAACCATTCCATCGTCCGGGGTGAATTTGATCGCGTTCGAGAGCAGGTTCGAAAATACCTGTTGAAGACGATTCGCATCTCCCAGGAAAGGAACGACCTCGGCATCCGAAGCCATCTTGAATTTCAGGCCCTTCGCTTCGGCGTCCGGCCGTTGATCCTCAAATGAATTCAGAACGAGGGCGACAAGGTCCGTCGGGGTATATTGCAGACGGATTCGTCCTGACGCGACACGGGAATAATCCACAAGGTCATTGAGGATCTTCGCCTGCAGACGCGCGCTCCGATCGATCGCCTGGAACGCGCCTCGACGTTTCTCCTCGGCCAATTCTTTGGTCAGAAGTATAGTGGCCCAGCCCTGGATCGTATTGAGCGGCGAGCGAAGCTCGTGAGAAACGAAGTTGATGAAAAAATCCTTTCCCCTGATCGCCTCAACCGCTTCATTGCGAGCCCGCCGTTCGAGTTCATGGACCCGGACAAGCTCTTCGGCGGCGAGTTTCTGCTCGGTCACGTTCCGGACAACGCCCATCATTCGATTGGGGAGCTTGTTTTCATCAAGGAAGCACCGTCCGTCGGCCCAAATCCAGTCGACCGAGCCGTCGTCATATAGCACCCGAAATTCGTCACTGTATTTCGTGCCTTTCCTACGGGCCGTCTGAATGAGATCGTCAACAAATTCACGGTCGTCGGGATGGACGGCCTGAATGTAATCGTCGTAAGTGAACGAGCCGTGTGCTCCAAGCCCGAAAAGTTCGTTGCAGGTCGGTGTAGCAAAGATCCTGTCTTCGTCCAGATCCCAATAATACAGTCCAATGGACGCATTTTCGGCGGCAAGGAGCATCTGCCCTTCAAGCCCTTCTGCGTCCGCGAGCCATCCTTGGCGGCCGTTGACCGTAATGCCTGAGATGAAAAGTCGTTCCGTGTTTTCGAGCCGAACGATCCTCACCTCGAGAGCGACCTTTTCATCGGCATTCTTGCGAAAATCGAGAACGATCCTTGCCGATTTGTCGGCCGCCGCTTCCGTAACGGCTCTATCTAACAAGTTGGGCGTTAATTCCGAGCTTTGCCAAAAAACGGTCTCGGAAAACCTCTGCCCGGAAAGCAGGGCCGGGTCTACCGCGGTCGGGTCGAAGATCTTCCCGAAGACATCGATCACTCGGCCATCTAGGTCGAGAATGCCGTAAAGATCGAAAGTTGAGCCGATTATTAACGGGCCGAAGGTAGCCAGCAGTTTGTCGAGTTCTTTCTCAGGACGAGGGTCCATAATCGTGAAAATAGATTATTGTGCGAGGCCCGAACAGCAACGCCGCCCGTATGCTTGAACGGGGAAAAGACCTCGGGAACAGCGGTTAGGCCATTAGTTCACTTTAACAAATTTCTACGGTTAACGGCACTAAAACAATCTACTTGAGTGGATCCGAGTCACATTCAGATGTTATTTCGAGTGCCGGCACCATTGTTACCCTTGAACCGGTTGGGAGCGGCCGAATCTCAGCCCCCTAATTGCCGGAAATTTTGAAAACGACAGAAATTGCAAGACTATTGATGAGGGATCAGTTGAGTCGCTTGGTTTGCAACACCCGGTCGATTATTGCATCTGTTCTAATTTGATACAATTGAAGGAAATTCGAATACGAGACTAACGACACACTGATGGAAAACCGCGCCCTAATAATCGATGACGACGACCTGGCCCTCGAACTGCTTTCATTTCACCTTGACTCCGACGGCTTTTCCGTCGATACCGCGAACAGCGTTAAGAAAGGGCTCGAAAAGTTACGAATTACCGATTACGACGTCATTTTGACGGATCTTAATATGCCGGACCTGAATGGCATCGAAATGGTTCGCCAGTCAAAACAGATATCCCCGAGCACAGAGATAATAATCGTTACGGGTGAAGATTCGGCTGAACGAGCGATCGAGGCTACACGTGTCGGCGCTTTCGGCTATATCGTAAAGGACGGAAATTATCAGGGCTTGATGGTTGACGTCCGCAACGCAGTTGAACGGAAACGGCAGACCCTTATCAACAAGGAACAGGAACGCGAGATCGAGGAATTGCGGGGCCGCCTGTCCAGCCGGACGGCGTATGAAGGCATCATCGGGGGGGCCCGGGCGATGCAGAACATATACGAGATCATCGAAAACGTCGCCGCTTCTGACGCGAATATTCTTATCCTTGGTGAATCCGGGACCGGAAAAGAGGTGATCGCGAACGCGATCCACTATAAGAGCCACCGCTCGAAGAAACCGTTCGTCAAGGTCAATTGCTCAGCGCTTCCGAAGGACCTGATCGAATCACAGCTATTTGGCCACATCAAAGGGTCGTTTACAGGAGCGAATGCCGATAAGGTCGGGTTTATTGGGCAAGCGGCCGGCGGCAGTCTGCTTCTGGACGAGATCGGCGAGATGCCTATCGACCTCCAG
Source organism: Chloracidobacterium sp. (assembly GCA_016716365.1). GTDB lineage: Bacteria > Acidobacteriota > Blastocatellia > Pyrinomonadales > Pyrinomonadaceae > OLB17. The sequence goes on from JADJWM010000012.1 coordinate 70,875, forward strand.
CCAAAGCTACTGCGCGTCCTGCAGGAAAAGGTCTTTTATCGGGTCGGGAGTGACAAGCCTCAAGAAGCCGATTTTCGCCTCATCTGTGCCACGAATCGAGATCCGTTCGAGGCGATCGAGGACGGAGCACTCCGCGAAGACCTGTATTACCGGGTCAACACGATCGAGATCAAGATTCCGCCGCTGCGCGAAAGAATGGAAGACGTGCCGATGCTGGCTGAACATTTCCTTGAGGTGTATGCCGAAAAATATAATCGTGAGAAAGCGAAACTCTCGCAAGCCGCATACGACCAAATGCTGAATTACACGTGGCGGGGCAATGTGCGGGAACTCCAGCATGCGATCGAACGGGCCATTTTGTTGAGCAAGGGCTCGACCATCGATTCACTCGATATTAAGGAAGACGGAGGACCGGTCTCGGCCCGCCAGGGGCCGATCTCGGGCGGAACAATGTTCGGGGAACGGTCAGCGCAAGCTTCGCAGGGTATTGCGATCCCCACGGGTATGGATGGCGCGGCGTTTTTCGAGGAGATCGGAAAGATCGTAGTAAATAAGTTGCCCGAACCCCAAGACGGGGACGAGTTAAACGACATCTTCAATGACCTTGAGAGCGGTGTGGTCCTTGCAGCCCTTAAGAGGACCCGAGGAAATAAGCAGGCTGCGGCGAACCTCCTCGGGCTTTATCGCCCGCGTTTGTATGGGATGATCAAACGGCATAACCTCGAGGACCGGATATGAAACAAAGAAAAGCCCCGGAACGAGCCCGAGGCCTTTTTTTACCTTTCTAATTGTACCTAACGACCGGGGACCGGAGCCGTGATCTCTACGTCGACCTCCTGCTTCTTGGTCCCGCCCAAAAACCCGCTGTAATAGAGGGCCCCAACGATCATCGCAACGACGATGATGGTAGTTAATGCCCATATCAAATTGCTGCCCGTGCTGTTTTCTTCTGTCATAACCTGAATAATATCCTCCCAAATGGTCGTTCAATTCAAAATTTCCTATAACTTGACTTTCTCAAGGTGCAAGTCGGGTGCCATTTAGAGCGAGATCATCTCGATGCGACAAGAGTCAGTAAAAATCGACATCACACAAGGAATATCCAGCCGGACTTCGATCCAACTTGGCGGGATGTGTACGCAATCAATACACGTTCTGATCGGCAGCCGTCCTATCCGATCCTTTTCTCCAGTGGCCTTTACACAAGTGAATGCAACGAAACACGTTGTAAATTCGCAGGAATAGGTGTACAAAGGAAGTATCGACTCCAACCGAATTAAATCAGCAAGGAGGATTTTATGATCGGTCAGCTAATTGGTGGATTGATTGTGGGCATTTTGGCTCGGCTCCTGCTGCCGGGAAAAGAAGCTTTTCCAGATGGCCCACTCGGGTGGATCCTTACAGCGGTTTTGGGTGTCGCCGGCGCATTCCTCGGCACCTTTATTGGCGGTGCACTTTGGGGCGGCGAGAATTATGCTGCCGGATGGGTCATGTCGATAGTCGGCGCGATCCTTTTGCTGCTCCTGTTCCGGCTGGTGATGGGCAGGAAGACCTCGGCCTAGGACAGGTCTTAAAAATTTGATCGGAGGGCGTGTTGAGACTTCAACCGCCCTTTTTCTTTTTCGACCTTTCGAACAATTCGGAAAGACCTTTCGATTGGTCGTTTACTAAAACGAACTATTCTCAGGATTCCATGCCCTGCACTGGGTATGGATGCAAAGGGAACGGCTGGTTTTTTGAAGAGAAGCGATCAGCCGTTCTCTTAATCTAGCTGCGTGCGTTCCGCACCCGCCGTCGTTTTGTTTTCCTTTGGGAGCTCCATCTTTATCAGTCCGTCAAACTGCACATTGTAGGCAACGCCCTTTACCGGCACCGACATATCTTCCTCTGTGGTCGCACTTGAATTCGCAAGGCCGACGCTGGCGAAATAGCAGGACGCACCGTGCTGAAGTGCATGTTTCACGAGAGTGTCAAATGAAGCCTGACCCTCTTCGAACCGACCGCGGCCGGGATACATTCCGGTCCTAACGACAAAAAAGGCAAGCTCACCGTCCTTTTCGGCGATGATCTGCGGCTCTTTGAATAGGTCCGCCTCGACATCCGCAGAATGTATCGCCCAGCCATCCTTTTCCAGCTGCTTATATACGATCTCAACGCCGAAAGCGTGTATGTCAGCTTCGGCCATCAACTCAATATTCGACATCACCAACAAGTTTAAGCGCCATGCCTGACGGCTTCAAGTAATGCCGATTTCGGTCAAACCGTATGCGGACCACCGAAAGATGCCAAGGGAGGGCCTTGATGCTATATTAGCGTGAATGGAGCCCCAAACCACCCCTATGCCCGGCAAACTGCTCCGGATCGACGCCATCAGGGAAGCGCGCGAACGGATCAAGCCCTACATTCGACGGACGCCCATCGAGCGCAGCCGGACGCTGAGCGAGATCCTTGGGGCCGAAGTTTACGTTAAGTACGAAATGTTTCAAAAGACCGGGTCCTTCAAGGTTCGCGGTGCATTCAACAAGCTTCTTTCGGTCGGGCCCGACGGCCGGGCCGGCGGCGTTGTTGCGGTCAGCGGCGGAAACCACGCTCAGGCCATTGCTTATGCAGGCAGCGTTCTTGGCATCGAAGCGGTCGTGATCATGCCGGAATCGACGCCGGAAACATACATCAATGCCACCCGCGGTTATGGTGCCGTCATCGATCTTCAGCCGACGATAGCCGCCGCTTTTGAACGGGTTGAGAAATATCGTTCCGAAGGGATGATTTTCGTTCATCCGTTCAATGACCCGGAGGTTATGGCCGGCCAGGGTACGCTCGGTCTAGAGATCTGCGACGACGTACCGGAAGTCACCGACGTTTTGGTCAGCATCGGCGGAGGCGGACTCGCGGGTGGCGTTTCGACAGCAGTAAAGGCGGAAAGTCCCGGCACGCGCATCTGGGGGGTTGAGACCGAAGGGGCGGACGCGATGGCAAAGGCTCTTGTTGCCGGCAGGCCCGTGGAACTCCCGGCAATAACTTCGATCGCAAAGACTCTCGGAGCCCCGAGCGTTTCCGAAACCACTCTCGCGATCGCCGCCGAAAATCTGGAAGGCGTTACCGTGGTCTCCGACGGCGAGGCGGTCGAAGAGATGATCTTTATCCTCGAGAGACTGAAGGTGCTAACCGAACCGGCAGCGTCCTGTACACTGGCCGCCGCAAAACGTCTAAGAACGCACTTTCGAAAGGAGAGTCGCGTCGTCCTTATTTTGTGCGGCGGTAATACCGGCGTGCGTGACCTTTGCAAACATGTCGGCATGTTTTGCTGAATGCCCAAGTCGGACCGGGCCCGAATTGTGTTGCCGGGCCGAGGCGTTGGACCTTCCTCGCTGCCAATTAGCGGAATCCGTATAGAGTCACCTGTGACCGGACGCCGCGACGGACAGTGTGTGCTTCGTACCAGACCTCGACCTTGTCTATCCGGCGGTCATTTCCGACAAGATCGATCGCACGGGTCTCGCCGCCGGCCCGGATCAGGTTACGAATGGCGACCTCTTGAACTTGTCCGTTCTCAAACGTGACCTTCAGGCGATAGAACCTTACCGGCCTGTGTTGGACCGCCAACTTGATTCGGCGGAACTCCCCCTTACCGCTTGTGTTCCACGTGTCCTGTTCACTTCTGTCCTTGACCTCTTTTGAGCCTAAGCTCTCCCACTGAGCTGAAGCGGAAATAGCGCTGACCGCGAAAATAACTAAAACGGCCGAAATAACGGCGATACGCTTAAACATATGATCCTCCGACGATCTTGGTAGTCTGACATCGGTGAGGCGCAAGTATTCTGCGCGATAAGGCGGGTATTGTAAAGTACCCCGGAGCTATCGATTTGAACGCCGTCAGTTCATTTGGCTCGAGCGATTTCATAAGGGTCTCAACGGCGACAATACTCGTTTCGATGTATCGGCTTTGAATTCGAAGTGGGCTAAAGTATTCTTTAGAAACCGAGGAAAACATTATGGAACGTAAGTCAGCCGATCAGTATCCGCAGGAATTGTTGGACCTTTTTCACGAATGGCAGCACGGCGACATCGACCGGCGGTCGTTCCTCGAAGGTCTTGGGAAATATGCAGTTGGCGGTTTGACGGTCGCGGCACTTTTCGAAAGCCTCAAGCCTAACTACGCCTGGGCTCAGACCATTGACCCCAATGACAAGGAGATCAAGGTAGGCTACGAAACCGTCGCTTCGCCGGAAGGCAACGGGTCGATCAAGGGTTACCTGGCCAGGCCGTCGAAGGGTAAGAAATTTGCTTCCGCGCTGGTGATCCACGAGAATCGCGGCCTCAACCCATATATCGAGGACGTTGCTCGGCGGCTCGGAAAGGCCGGCTATCTTGCCTTCGCCGGACGGGCTGACATCGGTGGGCGGCTACCCGGGTGATGAGCAGAAAGGCGTCCAGCTTTTCCGAACCGTGGACGGGAAAAAGATGACCGAGGATTTCGTCGCGGCTGCCTATTGGCTTAAGAGACGGCCTGACAGCACCGGAAAACTCGGTGCGGTTGGCTTCTGTTTTGGCGGCGGAATGGTGAATCAATTGGCCGTACGTCTTGGCAAGGACCTTAACGCCGGAGTGGCGTTTTACGGACGCCAGGCGGGAGTGGCGGATGTGCCGAAGATCTCGGCCCCTTTGATGTTCCAGTACGCCGGCAACGACCGCGGAGTCAATGCGGGCATCGAAGCATACGAGGCGGCGCTCAAGGAGAATAAGAAAAACTTCGAAACGTTCACCTACGCCGAAAAGCAGCACGGCTTTCATAACGACACGACGCCGCGGTATGATGCCGAGGCCGCCAAGCTTGCCTGGGAACGCACCCTGGATTCTTTAAGAAGCACTTGAAATAAATATGAAGCGAGCAATAGTATTATCGTTTTTTGGTTTCTGCATGATGTTCGCGACGACGGCCGCCTTGGGCCAAAAGTCGTCCGTTGCGGGCGAATGGGACGGTTCTTTCAATACCCCGGGTGGTGCGCGGCCCTTCAAGTTCATCCTCACCGTCAATGGCGAGAAACTGACCGGCACGGCCAAGCGTTCCTCCGGCGATGTCCCGATCACCGGCACGATAAAAGGCGAAATAATCAATTTCAGCTACACCATCAATTACGGCGGCAACGACCTGACCTTGATCTATTCCGGCAGGGTCTCGGGCGACTCTATGAGCGGCACGGTCTCGTTCGGCGGCAACGCCGAAGAGTCCTGGACCGCAAAACGGGCCGCGGGCAAGTAACGGTTTGCGATCCGCGTTCTCAGATGGACCCGGCACTCCGACCCGAACTCGATCTCCGCTCGATCCGGTAAAGGACGACGTCGTCCTTTAGCTCGCGGACCCACGGATCGACCCACTTATAACTGAGCGCTGGCGTGTGGCTCGGGTTGACTGCCGATATCGCGGCGTCGGCCTTTTCGCGGTCTTCGGCGGACGTCAGCTTCAACGCATCGCCGATGACGATCACGCTCGCCCAGTTTTCGTTATCGACCACCGCTTCCACCTGCAGGCACACTTCGCGATTTGCGTCGATCATCGCGGACTTCATTCCCTCGGTCGTATAAATATAGATCGTGCCGTCGTCGTATCCGAAGTGGATCGGCACGACATAAGGATGATTGTCGGCGGCGCATCCGAGATGGCCGTAGTTGGTCCGGCAGAGGAAAGCCTCGATCTCTGCGGCCGTCATCACTTTGACCTCTATCATTTGTCCCTCCTGTCCAATGGGAACTGGCAACAGGCGTGCCACCCGGAATCGCCCAATAAATCGATGTTCGGCGAGAAAACGCCCGCCAGATCGCGTTAATCTACATCCCCGGTGCGGGATTTTACGACCCTGGACTGGTAAGTCCGCCGATCCCTCTGCCGCGAGCTTAACTGTAAATTCCCTTAAACTCTCCGACGCGTTCCGGCCCTGTTCGGTGGGCGTTCCGGCCCGAACCGGAACGTGTAAGTCATTCGATCTAAACCGGTTACTGCCGTTTCCAGGCCCGATTCCGTCAAATTTTCAAAAAACTCTTGACATACGCGGTGTATCGTGTATGATACGCTGTGCCGTACAACGTATGGCTCAAGTATGCATACTTTTGTTGTATTTGTCGAGAGATATTTTGAAATATGGACGGATCGAGCGGAACGGGCACAATCCAAAAGGTAAACGAATGTTTCGGCGGGCAGGACTGGTGCGGCTGGCGTCAGCCTTTATTTGACGAGTTCTGGCGGCGAGGCGAACTGGCTCTGCTGATCGGGCCAGCCGAGGCGGGGAAGAGCCTTTTTGCGGTGCAGATCGCGGATGCGCTGGCACGCGGGCGTGAGATGGACGGGTTTATGACGCCCTATTGGCGGCAAAAGGTCCTGTACGTCGATCTTATGCTGTCGGACGAGCAGTTTGCCGGGCGATATTCGTACTTTACGGAAAAGAAGCGCATTGCGAAACGGTACAAATTTGCGGAGAGGTTCTACCGAGGCCGTCCGAATGATCCGGAGGAACTCTGCGAATGGCTGGAGGCGGCGGTCCGCGAAAACGGCTTTGACGTGGTCATTATCGACGACCTTTCGGCCGTGAAGCGGACGCACGACGGCATTCGCGAAACGCTTAAGGTCATGCGGCGGCTGAAGAAGCTTTGCAGCGAGACCGGGGCGGCCATCATGGCGATCGCCGCCTGCGACTCGCCGCGGCCCGGGCGATTGGTCAGCGAAAACGACATGGGCCGCTCGCGTGTCCTGTGCACGGTCGCAGAAAGCGTGATCGCGCTGGGGCCGGACGGCTCTGGCCATCAGCGGCTTGTCCAGCTTCGATCGCGGCACGCCAAGATCTTTTGGACAGCGAGGAACGCCCCCGCGGGCTTTGTGGAACAACTGGAGAGCGGCCTGCTCGGATTCCGCTTCGACAAGCGTTTCGACCCGTGCTTCGACAATGCGACACGCACCCTGATCAAACGCGCCCACGGGCTGCGGGCCAGGGGCATGACGTTCAGGGCGATCGCCGCCGAGTTGGGGATCTCGAAGACCCGCGCGTTCGACCTCAACGGCAAATGGGTGCCGGCGATGGGGGAATGTGATGAGACTGCGGAGTGCGGAGTGCAGACTGCGGAGTGCGAAGTGCAGACTGCCGAGTGCGGAGTTGATGTGCAGGCAAGCTCCCCTCCTTACGAAGGAGGGGTGGATGCTCGCGTTTTGGGCGAGCAGACGGGGTGGTTCTCTCCGCCGACTGCGGAGTGCGGAGAGCAGACTGCGGAACCGCCCATTGCGGACTGCGAAGTGCAGACTGCGGAGTTCGGAGTTGATGTGCAGGCAAACTCCCCTCCTTACGAAGGAGGGGTGGATGCTCGCGTTTTAGGCGAGCAGACCGGGCGGTTCTCTCCTTCGGGGGCCGGGCCGGTTGAGGTTGATCGGCTCGTCCGCAGTCCGAAGGTGATCCACGGCCCTAAGCGGGTCTCCATCTACGACCTGGAACGCCGGATCGACCGCGGCGGGAATGAGATCTTCGTCGAGTCGATCGAAGAACATACCAGCAAACCGCGGGTCTGGTACAAACGCGACCGCCGCGGCAATACGTTCAAGTTGGTCAGGAACGGCCTGGGCAACACCGTCTTGCACCTGGGGCAGTCGGCGTTTTTGTAGCGATCTCGAAGGTCGCTGAAGGCGACGGCGGTTTGGAGAGATGCGTGCACCGTCAATGGTGAGAAGCTTGACCTCTATGTCAGCAAATCTGGTATGGCGCCTCGACTCTCAAGACCGACTATTTATAAAGATGAGAACGGGAGATTCAAGAAAGCAAAGTATAGAAGTATCGAAGAAGCAGAGGCTGCTATGAAACGCCTGAAGGAAAAAGGAAAACTATCCCCCGCAGCTCGTCTCGAAGAAGTTATAGTTCCGGAAACGCGGTTTGAAAATTTGGAAGTTAAAATTAGCTTCCGTCCGGAATTGTTGCGGACAGTTTTGAAGATGACAATGTCGCTGGCCAGCCTTTTGCCGGATTTTGAACACTCGGAAGTTTACGAAGGACGGCTTTATCTGATGCACGATCCGAAATCGGATACGGTGAATTGCGTTCGGATCGACGGGGTAAATTGCGCGGTATTGGACGCGGAACGCAAACCCTTGAATCATCTTGTTTATGTCGAACGCTCCAAAGGCAGAATTCAAGGGGCTGTGCAGTTGTTTGGGGGTGTGCAGTTGTTTTGCGACCTAGGGCGCTATAATGAAACAAAGGCAGGCCGTAGGCGTACTGGCGAGTCTCGACCCAATAACTGGCGACGAAAGTTTTATAGAACGAGCCGCGATTGACTTGGCTTATCCGCGAATGGTCATTGAGGGTGAACTTCGCGACGTCTGCGCAGAGCGAATCGAGCATATGATGAAGGATGTCGCGGAACGCGGATCGAAAAACCTTGAACTCAGGATTAAGTCGACCGACCGACCGTCCCGACCTTAAAAAAAAGACTTTTTTCTTCTCGCACCGAATCGCAATATCGCAGATTTTATCCGTCTAACACGGTATTTTCGTTAGCACTCTCCGAGGTCAACACAACGCTAAGCGCATTGATGGCATCGCGTGTTTCATGAAAAACACGCAGAGTCTCTTGCCCTAGAAATTCGCGTGCGTTCCAATTACCTGAAAATTGGTGATAACCAATAGTCTTCTGATTGCAAAAATCGATCTTGGCATATGCCGTGAGAATTTGGTCGCGAACATCAGAGGAGATAGAGTCGAAAACCCCTCCCGCTAACGCACGGCAAAAGTGATCTGTTCGAAATACTCCTCCAAAAGACCCGGCGGCGACCGCCTTATTGTACTCAGTTTCGCTTTTCAGCTCCGACATGGCTAGCTGAGGAACAAGTATGCTCAAGAGTTGGCTCCTGTTAGCAGCCCTCGTCGCCGTGCCAACCCTCCAAGGAACTGTATATTCCGGATAGCCGCCCGTTTCACCTTTAACTACAAAAGGCGGTTCATGTCTGGTGTCAAAATAGAGGCTGACGAGGGCGGAGTCACTCATCTCAAATCGGACATCTAATACTAACCTCGGGGCGAAACCATCGAAACGCTTTTCCACACTGCGATACCAGTCTCCCAACTCGTCCGGATCGACCGACGCAAGTTTCTTATTGTTTTCATCCACTCCGAAAATCCACATTATGTTTTCGCCGCGAGCTGCATTCGCGTGGCCGGCTAGACGTTTAGCAGCCGCATCCGCGGGAATCCATTTCGCTTTTAGTTCTATTCGTGAGTCTTCGACCTTGCGACCCTCAAGAGCGATTGAAACTATCTTCCGGGACCACACTTCCAGTTCCGTCGTCGTCATAAGATTTTCCTAGTTTCCGATACTTCTAACTATACTTCTGAACCTTTCCGCAGGAAGGACAAGTGACCGTCCGCAAGGAATCGGGCCGACTGGGATAGGTCGAAGCCATTCCGGGAATGAAAGTCGCGGGATCCTGAGCTCGAAATATCTCTTCGCAATTCTTACACTCCATTAACTTTGAATAGGGCATCGCACCAACGGCTAATGCCTGCGAAGTAATTCCGTACATACCGAACAAATCGTCCTCCGATTCTATGTTGACAGTTCTTATCCCTTCGGCCGCCGACCTGCGTCGCGATAGTTGTTTTATCCCTTCTCTAATCTCCGTCAGCATGTGGTCGCGCTCGTTGAAAAAACTAATCTGCTCTTCTTTTGTCATCTCAATAGAAAGAAATTCTAGCCTGAGACCATAACCTTTCGGTGAATCAAGACAAGCACCGCGCTCCAGATGATAGATCGTAGCCAAGATCGGTTTCGCTATATCTTCAAGCTCGGCCCTCTCCGCCAACGTTAGTTCCTGGTTTGTCACGAAGACGAATTCACTCGCCTTTTGTTTCTTGGCACCGACGAGGTCATCGGAAAATTTCTTCTTGATAGCGGAGAATAGTTGCTGGCCCCGAGGGAAATAAATCGCAACCACAACGGATCTTCCATCCTTAGTGCACTTGATATCCTTTCCGCTGTCTCGTCCGCCTAGCGGATGCGATGGATCGATATCCTGATATCCCTCGCCCGACAAAAGCCTCGCAGCTAAACGTTCTGAATCAGGTTGCCCTTTATCCCATTCTCTAAGACGATTCCACGTTTCTCGTCCACCTTCACGTCTTGTTCCCATTACTTTCTACTCCAACATAAGATGACAAAAGAAGACTCTGCCCGTTGCCGAGCAGAGCCTTCGTATTTAGCTGCACGCCAAGCGTGAAGTCTAAGCCCGGAAACTTACATTCCCATACCCATGCCGCCCATGCCGCCGCCGGGCATGCCCATGCCGCCGTCGCCCTTTTCTTCGGGGGCGTCGGCGATCATTGCTTCGGTGGTGAGCATGAGGCCTGCGATGGAGGCCGCGTTCTGCAGAGCGGTGCGGGTGACCTTTGCCGGGTCGATGACGCCGGCTGCGACGAGGTCTTCGAACTGCTCGGTAGCTGCGTTAAAGCCGTAGCTGTCCTTGCCTTCGGCGACCTTGCCTACGATGACCGCGCCTTCTTTGCCTGCGTTAGCGGCGATCTGGCGAAGCGGTTCTTCGAGGGCACGGCGAACGATGTTGACGCCGATCTGCTCGTCCTGGTCTTCCTCGCTGGCCTTGAAGCCTTCGAGCACCGCCGCTGCACGGACAAGAGCGACGCCGCCGCCGGCGACGATGCCTTCTTCGACCGCGGCACGCGTGGCGTGCATCGCGTCTTCAACCCGGGCCTTCTTTTCCTTCATCTCGGTCTCGGTCGCGGCTCCGACTTTGATCACCGCAACACCGCCGACCAGCTTGGCCAGACGCTCCTGCAGTTTCTCGCGGTCGTAATCCGACGTCGTTTCCTCGATCTGGTTGCGGATCGTCTTGATGCGTCCGTCGATGGCATCGCCGGAACCGGCACCTTCGACGATCGTCGTGTTGTCCTTGTCGATGGTGACCTTCTTGCACTTGCCGAGGTCGTCGATGGTCACGGCTTCGAGCTTGATGCCGAGATCTTCCGTGATGACCTTGCCGCCCGTCAGGACAGCGATGTCTTCGAGCATTGCCTTGCGGCGGTCGCCAAAGCCCGGGGCCTTGACGGCAGCGACGTTCAGCGTGCCGCGGAGCTTGTTGACCACGAGCGTCGCAAGAGCTTCGCCTTCGACGTCTTCAGCGATGATCAGCAGCGGGCGGCCGAGCTTGGCAACCTGCTCCAGGATCGGCAGAAGATCGCGCATGTTCGAGATCTTTTTCTCGTGGATCAGGATGAACGGCTCGTCGAGAGCGGCTTCCATCCTGTCCGGATCGGTCACGAAGTAGGGCGACAGATAGCCGCGGTCGAACTGCATACCTTCGACAACTTCGAGGCTGGTGTCCATCGTCTTCGATTCTTCGACGGTGATGACGCCGTCCTTGCCAACCTTGTCCATCGCTTCGGCAATGATCTTGCCGATCGTGGCGTCGCCGTTGGCCGAAACCGTGCCGACCTGTGCGATCGCGTCACCAGAAACGGGCTTCGAAAGCTTGCCGATCTCGCCGACAACCTCGACCACGGCCTTTTCGATACCGCGCTTGAGCGCCATCGGGTTTGCACCCGCGGCTACCGTGCGGACGCCTTCCTTAAAGATCGCCTGCGCAAGCACCGTCGCGGTCGTGGTGCCGTCGCCGGCCACGTCCGAGGTCTTGCTGGCCACTTCGCGGACCATCTGCGCACCCATGTTCTCAAGGGTGTCCTTTAATTCAATTTCCTTCGCCACCGTAACACCGTCCTTGGTGATCGTCGGCGAACCGAACTTCTTGTCGATAACGACGTTGCGGCCCTTCGGGCCAAGCGTGACTTTTACCGCATCCGCAAGCTGGTTTACACCGCGCAGGATTGCGGAACGTGAATCTTCACCGTGAACTACTTGTTTTGCCATGATAATTTTTTCTCCGAAAAAATAGTTGTCTGAGTTGTTGAGTTACAGAGTTGCAGAGTTGGCGGAATTCAGAGATCTACTCCGTAACTCCGGCCCTCTGGGACTCTGCAACTAATTGGCCGCTTCTCCTGCCCGGCTGATGATGCCCAGGATCTCGTCTTCGCGCATGATGAGGTACTCTTCGCCGTCGAGCTTGATCTCGCTGCCGCTGTATTTGCCGAACAGAACGCGATCGCCCTTTTTGACGTCGAGCGACTGGCGGGTGCCGTCTTCCTTATACTTGCCGTCGCCGGCGGCGATCACTTCGCCTTCCTGCGGTTTTTCCTTAGCCGAATCGGGGATGAAAAGCCCGCCGGCCGTTTTCTCAGTCGAATCTTCGATCCGCTTGATGATCACACGGTCGTGCAGTGGTGTAATTGTTGTTGCCATTTCTGGTTCGCTCCTTTATGAAATTGACGTTTCAAACTAAAATAGCCGCTAGGTGCCGGTTGTCGAAAGACGCACTTTTAGCACTCGCCGCGTATGAGTGCTAGTATAGGTAAACGGGGTTAAACTGTCAAGGGGTTAACAGAAAGTTTAGAAAAGTTGATAATGGTGTTATCAAGTTTGAGAGACGGTCTTATTCGCTCCGTTAAGAGCGATATGTTTGTAGAATACGCGTATATTATTGGGGCGAGGTCCGTAAGAGCAGAATAACATGCCGCTCCTACGGAGCTTTTGATTTTTGGCCGCGTTTGTCTACAAACATTCCGCTCCTGACGGAGCGTGCTGGTTTGATAGCTGGCCACCTTGAAATCATGCGGAAGTTTCTGGCTCCTACAAGTACAACAAGCCCGGGCCGGATAATTAAAGGTTTTCTTATTCCTAGTGCCTCGGGACGGGAATTTGTCGAGATCGAATCCGGCAAGATTTACGAGGTAGGCTTACTGGTCTACGTGGGTAAGGACATCTCAGCCCAGGACGTCTTAGAAAAGGTGGGTCTCTCGAATCGTTCGGATTTGTTACCTGAGAACAGTTTCGAGTTTATTGAAGATTATTTGAATCAATTGGCAAACTTCAAGGTAGGAGACGTTCTGAGGATTGAATTAAGGGACCAAGCATTCCGTCTTTTACGCGTTAAATTACCCAGAGCGAGCCGTTCGAAGTTACCTAAATAGAATGAACAAGACTCAAGGTTCAGTTTCAGAAGTAAAAATCTACCCGGTTAAGTCGCTGAAGGGGATCTCTTTGTCTGAGGCACTCGTCGAGACGCGCGGCCTGCGTTACGACCGGCGGTGGATGCTGGTTGAGCCTGACGGGCAGTTTATGACGCAGCGCGATTTTCCGAAGATGGCGTTGATCGAGACGAGCGTGAACGGCAAAGGGCTGGTGGTTCGATTTGATGGCAGGGAACTGGCGGTGCCGGCTGAGGCTGAGAAGGGGCCGGTCGAGGTTGGGATCTGGGAAGGGCCGGTGGCGGCGGCGATGTTTAGCGATGAAGTGAACCGGTGGTTTTCGGATGTGCTGGATGTTGAATGTCGGTTGGTGACGATGCCGAAAGAATCAAGGCGGCTCTTGCCGGCCGAGTTTGCCGTGCGGCCGGGGGAGGATCATGTGAGCTTTGCGGACGGGTATCCGTTACTGCTGATCGGCGAAGGCTCGCTGGCTGAATTGAATTCAAGGTTAGAAACGCCGGTGCCGATGAACCGTTTCCGGCCTAATCTTGTTGTATCGGGTTCGGAGCCGTTTGCCGAAGATACCTGGAAAAAGATCCGGGTCGGCGAGACGATCTTTCAGCTGGTGAAGCCCTGTGCACGCTGCGTGCTGACAACGGTCGATCAAGCGACCGGGATCAAGGACGGCAAGGAGCCGTTGAGGACGTTGGCTTCGTTTCGGACCTTCGATAATAAGGTATTGTTCGGGGAGAACCTGATAGCCGAAAATCCGGGCGGGACGGTCCGTGTCGGCGACGAAGTGGAAGTGCTCGAATCCCGATAGTTTCTATTTCCTGGAAGACGAATTCCGGCGAGTGTATCCGTTCTTTCGCGGCTTCGGCCGGGCAGCGGCCTCGTATTCCGAAACCCGCTTGGCGAGGGTGTTCCGATGGATCCCGAGAACATCGGCCGTTTTGGAAAGATGGCCGGAATTTCGTTCGAGAGCCGACTGAATGTAAAGCTTCTCGAATTCTCCAACCGCCTCGTTCAGAAGGATGCGGCTCTTCACCAGCTCATCGATCATCGATTTCATTTGGTCTCGGAGGCGCATAGGTCAGAAAATAAATGAAGTCCGCGGGGCCAGGATCTACGGTCCAGGTCTCGGTCAAGATCAACCCGCAAGCTGTTCACCCGTCAGTAATTCGTATGCCTTCAGGTAACGTGCCGAAGTTGCCGCGGCGACTTCAGGCGGCAGCGGCGGTGCGGGCGGCGTCTTGTCCCAATCGAGCGTTTCCAGATACTCGCGAACGAATTGTTTGTCGAACGAAGCCTGGGCCCGTCCGGGCTCATAGGTTGCGGCATCCCAGAATCGCGATGAATCGGGCGTCAGGACCTCATCGACAAGAATGATCTTTCCGTCCGGATCCAGGCCGAATTCAAACTTGGTATCGGCGATGATGATGCCGCGATCCAGGGCATACCGGCTCGCCTCTTCGTAGATGTGAAGGCTTATCGAACGAAGTTTGTCCGCGGCCTCATCGCCGATGATCTCGGCGAATCTCTCTTCGGAAATGTTCTCGTCGTGGCCTTCGGCGGCCTTTGTCGCCGGGGTGAACAATGGCTCGGGCAACCGGTCGCATTGACGAAGCCCGGCCGGCAGACGATGGCCGCATACTTCACCCGTGGCCTGATAATCCTTCCATCCGGACCCTTCCAAATAGCCGCGGACGACGCACTCGACCGGGAAGACACTCGCCTTTTTCACGAGAAGCGACCGCCCTTTGAGTTCATCATGTTTCCTAATGGCATCCGGCATCCGATCGAATTCCGATTCGATCAGGTGGTTTCCGACTATTGCGCTCAACCGATTGAACCAGAAGACCGAAAGCGCGGTCAAAACCTCGCCCTTGTACTCGATCGGCGTCGGCAGCACGCAGTCGAACGCGGAAAGGCGGTCGGTCGCCACCAGCAAGAGTGCGTCCGGGCCAACCTCGTAAACATCGCGGACCTTGCCCCTATGCAGCAGATTCAGGCCGGCCAGATGGGTTTCGCTAACAGTCGATGCGGCTGCCATTGATGATCAGGACCTTGAAAAACGGTTCCATAACTCTAAACCGAACAGGGAATAAGGTAAAGCGAATGGAAAAAAAAATTCGGGAACCGTCCTATCGTTGAAACTATATTAACACGGTTGTTATTTGCGATGACAAACGAACGGGAAATATGCATAATGGAGATAACGGACGAAGCAGCCGACAACCGCCGGTCCGCTCCACGCCCCACGTTACGAAGTTTTAACCTTAGCCCCATAATTAAAATGATCCGCCTGAACTCCTATTTCTGCAGGGCCCTGCTTCCGGCAATACTAATCCCCGCGAATAATTTGTTTGCTTTCGCGCAATATCGCGACCCGCGATACGCGCCGCCCGCTGAAGATTCGATCTTCACTTCCGTCTGGTTCTACGCGGTCCTGCTGATCGCGGCCGGAGCCGCGGCACTGATCTTCAAGATCCGTCGGGCATCGGCAAGCTTCGATCATCCCGAGCAAGCACCGGACGGCCTGCGGCTGTCGTATAAGGAAAGGCCGGCGCAAAAACCGGTGATCTCCGAACGGCTGCAAGCTGCCGCTGCAACACCCCAGCCGGTCAAGAAAGGCTTCACCAATCTTCCGGTCGCGTCGTTCGTCAGGGTGCAGCGGTCGAATCCGTATGCTCAGCTCCACGAATCCAACGATCCGACGCTTCTGAAGGCGATCGACGAGTCGAACGTAGAGATCGAAGACGATGCGAGCGTTCGAATGCAGGCACTGAAGCTTCTTTCTGGATTTCGGACATCCAACTCGGTCGCGGCGATCGCACAGATGGCGCTCTATGATCTTTCGTCAAAACTGCGTTCGGATGCGGTCCTTCAGCTGGCGGCGATCGACCATGAATCGGTTTTCGAAACTATCGTCACGTGCTGTGCCGACCCGACTCGCGAAGTGAGGGCATCGGCGGCACGAGCACTCTCGAAACTGACCTTCGATCGTGCCGAAGCGTGGACGAGGATCGTCGAGTCCGGCGCTCTCGCCCGGATGCGGCATGCCGCCCGCGCCGCGGTCGAAGGCGCCCTGGTCAGGAGATATTTCGACCGGTTGGTTCACAAGGACCGGAAGATCGCGTATGAGGCTTTTGCATTAACAGTGTTATTGGTCCGATCGGGCGAGACCGAACAGGTGTTCAGCGCGCTTGCCGAGAATCGCGATGAAGACGTGAAGCTCGCCATCCTCCATGTGATCCAATGCCTCCGCGAAGAGCGCACCGCCGAGTGGTTGGACGAGCTTCTGACGCGTCATAACCTCTCGCCGTCGATAGCGTCAAAGGTCAACGAGATGCGCCTCCAGTTCCAAATGCATCCGGTTTGATCCGGCACGTCAGAACCAGAGTTTTCAAAGGCCCGCACGCTTTATGCCGCGGGCCTTTTTGCTTTGGGTCAAAAAAATCAAATTCGTCTCATCGGTAAAAACGAGCCTCACAAATGTGCCGAATGGGTCCGCAGTGCGATCCGGCCACCCCGGCCGTTCCGGCAGAAAAATCGTGAGATCCGTCCCGGTCGAAATAGAACTTGAGGCACGGTCACAATTACTGTATTATCCTCGCTAATACAATAGTGTAGATAATTTTATAGCGGGATCGGACTTCGGTCGAGACCTTCCCGCGAAGCACAGAGCAAACCGACCGAAGTTCTTCTCTTCAACACGGGCGATGAACTATTTGAGGTTTGAGAAAATGAACAGATATTCCGTCGCCAGCCTAGTGCTGGCGTTTCTTTTCTCGATTACGCTTTGTCAACCGATCACTGCAGGACTGCATGGAATTCAGGATGAACTCGCTCAGGCTGAGCTGCTTGTCCAGAAAGGGGCAGCACGGGTTTCAGTATCTAAGTTCGAAGGACAAGCAATCGAAGAAGGCGGCCGAGCGTGCTCTGCAAGATGCTGAAAAGCAAGTGAAGGCGATCCTTAAGAGATCGGCAAATTGCGAGAAATGTCATGAGTTGATCACTCATGCCAACTTCCTTCAAGCGTACTTCGGATTTTCGAAGGATTACGACGATACGATCGAATCGGCGAAGAACGGCTTGCAAAAGTTTCCGAACAACGGGCGATTGGTTTACCTTCTCGGATACGCAGAATTCAACACCGGCAAATTTGCAGATGCGAATAAGTCCCTTAAGGCGGCCCTGTTGAATGCCGACCAAAACACGGCCAACGAGATCAACGCGGTCCTTCAAAAGAGCCAACAGGCATTTCTGACCGGCTGGAATCGGCATGCCAATTTCTATCAGTCAAACGAATCCCGGATATTGCGGTACAACCCTAGTACCTATCGATACGAGGTCGCATTCCAGGTAACGCCCGAATTTGAATATCAGCTGGGAGCTCAAGGTCTCATGGCATTAATGAGCAATGCCAGACCTTTGAACGATCCTGAGATCCAGCAGTACGTCGAGAACCTTGTCACCCGGATCGTAAGCAAATCGCCCGGATCCAACTTCAGCTATCGTGTCACGATAGTCGATTCCGATGAAGTTAACGCAATGACTCGGCTATAATCGTACCACGGCCTCTTGAAATTTACCGGACAATAGCCGGTGTGCTCTCTCACGAACTCGCACATAATTACGGCCACCATCAGGCCAGAGCGTTCATCAAGAACTATCAGGCACAACTGCTCGCCAGCGCGATCCTCGGCGCGATCAATTCGCAAAATGCGGCCGTTCAGATCCTGTCGAGTCTGGGCGCGAATGTCGGGTTGATGCTCTTTAGCAGGGCGTACAGCCGGTTTGAAGAAAAGGAGGCCGACCATTATGGTGCCCACCTGATGTTCAACGCCGGTTACTCCCCGCTGGACGCATCATCCTTCTTTCTGAAAATGAGCCAGTCGGGTAAAAAGGAACCGCCGAAATTTCTTAGTACACACCCACCTTCGCTCGACCGGGCAAATTACGTGATGGATTATCTCGAGAGCTTTCCGACCGAGGGCCGCGAATTTCGGTCGGACAGCGAAGAATTCAGAAAAATAAGTGCGCGTTTGAAACAGGCCAGGCCCGGACACGCCCTTCCGATACCGTGAGATCATGAAAACGAGCCACGCAAAACCTAATAAGACCCGATCGCGACGAAGATCGCTGCATCCTTCGTCTTTACTATGCTTTCGTGTCGGCGGAGGCTAGGGTCGATAGGGACGTAAAAGCGCGTCTCGGGACAAACCTTACCGCGTTTATCAAGCAATTCGATGATACTGACTTCAAACATCTTGTGAGCCTGGGTGACCCCAATGTATTCACATCCCATCTGAACGACATGACAGTTGAGTTCGACCCTTCCTTTCACCTTCAGGGCAAGTATCTTCCGCGTGTTGCCTTGGTCCAATACATCGCAAACGACAAGATGATCGTGAATTCACTGGAGGCAACAGCGACGAAGACGCTTTGGCACGAAATGCTTCATCGATTGATCTTCCGAGTGGGCGGCGGGTCTCCGTGTTCGGAGGAAGAGGTGTACGCCTACATGAACGAGGACCGGGTCAGTTGGCTTCAACGGGTCGAACGCGTCGAACAACGATACAGGGCCGGCGAATATACGGCGGCAATACTAAGAGGGGTGGAAGCTGCTTGAAGAGCGTTGGAAGAAATTTGAGCTAACTAATTCTCGCTCAAACTTGAACGGACCGTTTGCCGGGCAAGATCCGGACAACACTTGTCGCAAGGGTCCGGCGATAGTTACCGAGATCAGCCCTGCATATGTCAAGAAATGGGACGCTGTCGTCGGGATCAAAATTGACGTCAACGGACTAGCCGAGCACTTTAAGCCCAAGATCGAATTTCTTGAGAAGACCGAGGCGATCGAGGTGGCTCTTAAAGCCTGCGACTATGTAAAAGTAAAGAAGCTTGTTACGGAGATCTCCCAGATCACACCAAAAGACGATCTGATGAAGAAATGGGAAAACGAAAAACTTCCCGGAATAAAACTGCAGGTGGACGCGTTTGAACGGGCCCGCGAATCGATCAAGAGAGCTGAGTCAGCCGAATCTTCCGGCAATCTAGAGGATGCGATCAGAGAATTGGATATGGCCCTTTACCAGCCGGGATTTCCTGATTGCCCGAAAGGTGACCTGAAGAAAGCTCCAGCAAGAAAAGTTTCGAGATAAGTCGAGCGGAGGAGGAGGCTACAAGGCAATTATGACTCAAGAAAGGGAATAACCGAGATCCGCCAGCTCGCTCCTGTCGAACCTGAGATGACCGAATGGCTCACGAACAGTGAAGCCGAGTTGGACCGTTTAGAAAAGATCGAACGCGAGGCTATTTCGCTCATCAAGCGGGCCGAAACACAGACAACTGAGGCTGAGGTTGTTGGCAGGGCCGAACCCGTCGACGAAACTCGCTTGAGGACGCTCATTAAGCAGGCAGGCGAAACACTTGCCGAAGCCGACAAGATCGCACCGAATTGCCTGAAAGAACGGAAATTGATGGAGGCACTGCGTAAGCGGCTCGAGGCCCTTAACAAGAAGCCGGTCATCGAGACATCGATAATCTTGCTGATCGATACTTCAGGCAGCATGAGCAGTAACGAAAAGATCGCGAAAGCGAAAGCAGCGGCTAAGCGGGCTGCAAGGCAAGTGAGCCGGACGACAGAGATCGCCATTTTGAATTTCGATGGAGGCTGCACCGGAGGCGCGATGAAGGTCGCGGCTGACTTTACGACCGATCTGAATACGCTGATCTCGGCTATCGATGGATTGCAGCCCGGCGGCGGAACGCCGATGTACATCTCGACTGCAGAGGCGGTCAAGCTTGCACAGACAAATGGCCGCGGCAAGCAGCGGAACGTCGTGTTAATGAGTGACGGAGGCGATACATGCCGCAGCCAGAAGGCGGCCGCAGCATCAACTATCCGCACAAGCAATATTCCGGTCAGTACCATCGGCTTTGATGTAGGCAATAATCAGCAGGCCCAATCGGACTTGGTCGATCTGGCGACGATGACGGGTGGGAGGACATTTTCGGCGTCGGCCGCTGATCCGAACGAGATCATTAGGGCTTAACTTGCCATTCTTCCGAGCTCTTAAAGATTCTGATCCAGCCAACAAAGCAGTTACCGCGGAATCATTCTCGAAGGCAAAACAAATGGTGCAGCAACAGAACATCGGCGAGGCGCTCAGGATCCTCAAACAAGCCGATCAGGCCGCTCCGGGTTCGGCGAATCTTAACTTCAACCTTTCTTTGTTATATGAGGCCGAGGACCAGCTGATTCCGGCGGTCGACCACGCCAGGAATTATTTGCGGCTGGCACCGGGCGCGATCGACCGGCAGGACGTCGAAAACCGGATCCGGGAAATGGAGGACGAACTTCGCCGAAACCCGAGGACCGTGATGGACGCGGGCGGATGTGGCGATGTGCATACGTGGGCCCAAAGGGAACGCGCCATTGCGGTACGCTCCAAGGATCGTGAGCGCGTCCAGGCTATCTTGGGCATCCTGATAAGCTCACAGCGGGGTGAATGCGATAAGGCCCGCCCGCTTGCGGATGCATACAAAAGTCGCTACCGCTAATTTTAAAATCCAAAACTCTTGATCTATGATCAAAGAGTGCAATTTCGTCTCATTAGTGAAAACAGGCCGACGGGCGACCAGCCGGAGGCGATCGAAAAGCTCGTCGGCGGGCTGGAGGGCGGCGAACGGGACCAGGTTCTGCTCGGGATAACCGGGAGCGGAAAAACATTCACGATCGCGAACGTGATAGAACGGGTCCAGCGGCCGACGCTGGTCATCGCCCATAACAAGACGCTTGCGGCCCAGCTTTACCAGGAATTCCGCGATTTTTTCCCAGATAACGCCGTTGCATATTTCGTTTCGTATTACGACTCCGGCTTCGGCTGGCGGCGACGCGTGCGTTGTTCGAGCGCCACGACGTGATCGTGGTGGCTTCGGTCTCGTGCATTTACGGGTTGGGCGATCGGACGCGTACTACGGAATGCTGCTGTTTATCGAGCCGGGATGAAGATCAAGCAGGACGAGATGCTCCAGCGGCTGGTCGAACTGCAATACGAACGCGTGAACATCGATTTTGAACGCGGGACTTTTCGGTGCGGGGCGATGTGGTCGAGCTTACCCGGAGCTATCAGGACGACGCACATCGGATCGAGTTTTGGGGCGATGAGATCGATTCGATATCGACGATCGATCCGCTGCCCGGCGAGGTCATCGAAAAGCACGAAAACCGCGTGCCGATCTACCCGAAAACGCACTACGTGATGACGAAACAGACGGTCAAGCGGGCCGTCAAGACCATCCGTGAAGAGCTGGACAAACACGAGGAGTTTCTTGTCGGCGAAGGCAAGGTCGTCGAAGCACAGCGTCTGCACCAGCGTACGATGTACGACCTGGAAATGATAAAGGAGATGGGGTTTTGCCGCGGGATCGAGAACTATTCACGCCACTTGACGGGAAAAAAGCCGGGCGAGCCGCCGCCGACCCTGCTCGACTATTTGCCGAAGGACGCGATGATCGTGATCGACGAATCGCACCAGACCATCCCGCAGTTGGGGGCGATGTTCAAGGGCGACCAGTCGCGGAAAGGGACGCTGGTCGAATACGGCTTCAGGCTGCCGAGCGCGAAGGACAACAGGCCGCTGAACTTCGAGGAGTTCCAGGCACGCCGCGGGCAAACGATCTATGTCTCCGCCACGCCGGGCGAATGGGAGCTGAGGCAGACCGGCGGCGAGATCGTGGAGCAGATCATCCGGCCGACGGGTTTGCTGGACCCGATCGTCGAGGTGCGGCCGGTCAAAGGGCAGATCGATGACCTGCTTGAAGAATGCCGACGGCGTGCCGAGCAAAACCAACGGGTGCTGGTGACCACGCTGACGAAGCGGATGGCCGAGAGCCTGAGCGAATATTTCCTTGAGGTGGGCGTAAAGGTGAATTATCTGCACAGCGAGATCCTGACGCTAGAGCGGATCAGGATCCTGCGGGACCTGAGGCGAGGGGTTTTCGACGTCCTGGTCGGGATCAACCTGCTTCGCGAGGGCCTGGACCTGCCGGAAGTGTCGCTCGTCGCGATCCTCGATGCAGACAAGGAAGGATTCTTGCGTTCCGAGCGATCGCTTATCCAGACGATGGGCCGGGCGGCGCGCAATGCCGAAGGGAAGGCGATACTCTACGCTGATAAAATAACCGATTCGATGCGGCGGGCGATAGACGAGACCCAGCGGCGAAGGGCGATCCAGGAAGAGTACAACGCAGAACACGGCATCACGCCGAAGACGATCGTTAAACCCATCGAGGCGACGCTGGTGACCGCGTATGAGGCCGATTATTTCAAGGTGCCGCTCGAACTTGACGCGTTCGACGAATACTCGCCGAAGCAGTTGAAGGAGACGATCGCGCAGCTCGAAGTGGATATGCGCGCCGCCGCAAAGGAGATGAAATTCGAACGCGCGGCCGAGATAAGGGACCGTCTTAAGTATCTGCGCGAACGCGAGTTGGAGTATCGTTAGATCGGATCGGGTCGAGACTATTTTCCCAAAAGTCCGGCGATCATCCGCTCCTCGGCCGCCGAGGCATCGGGTTTGCGGTTTACTTTCAACCTACCGTCGGCGATCTCGGCCCGAAGACCCACGCTGTTCAAACAGCCATCGATCGGAACCGGCTTTGCGCCGTAAATGTGATCGGCAAAGAACGCGTTCAGGTCAGACTTTGAGAGGGAACTCATTGCCGTCTTCAGGTCGTCGGTAACGTAGGTGCGGTCGGATCCGGAATATCTCGAATAAAAGGTCCTCATCAGATCGTCCAGACTGCGTTCGTTCGCAGAAGCCCGCCGGATCTCGGTGTCGATGCACAGGCCCGCGAACATTCCGCCGCCGTAGATCAGGCCCCAGTGCTTGTGTTTCTCATCGCCGGCGGCGACGTCGCGCATCGAGGCTTTCGCGTACGACTCGTCAGTCGAATAACGCTTGTAAAACAGCCCATCAAGAACGCCGAACAATTCGGCTTCGCTGACGGCTCCGATCCTGTAGAGGGCTTTCATCGCGTAGATGTTCGTAAACCCTTCCTTGAACCATTCGTCCTCAGTGTTCCTCGGGCGGATTGATTTTCCGTTCCAGAGATGGAAGAACTCGTGGGCAAAAATGAACCGGGCGAACAGGTCGGACATCGGGTCGCTATTTGAGCCGACGATTATACAGATGTTGTTGCCGATCACCTCGCCGTCGGTCTGTTCGCCGGGGTTTACGATCACAACGCTGCGCGAGAACGGGTTCGACGGCGGCGGTTTCGGAACGCCTCCCATCAACTTTATGTAGTAGTCCATTACGCCGTTCGCGAGCGAGCGGTACCGGTCTTCCTGGGCAAACAATTCCTCGCTTCCGATGGCGAACACAAGTTCAAAACCGTCTCGGGCGATGACGAATTCCTTGTGCGTTCCGGCGAAGATCATCGATTCCGTCAGGTCGGCCGCGTCCCTGGCCGTGAACGAATTTCGGCCGCCTTTTTCAGCAGGCCACGGCGTTGTGACGTTCCATCCCTTGGGCAGATCGAAGGTCACCGAGGTTTTTCCGCTTCCCGGCCCGTTCGTAATGAAATAGGTGCGTCCGCTTGCGTAAACGCCCCAATCCCTAACGAAAGAAACGCTGTCGATCCCGGCTGCCCACTTGTGTTTGTCGTGATCGAGGAGCACATCGTAATTCAGCCGCACCTTGTCGCCCGGCTTAACGGCGATCCGCCATTTCGCATCGCCAAGTTCTTTGACCGCGACTGGCTTGCCGTTAGCGCCGAACGCGCGAAGGTCGCGTACGAATTCGGCCCAGCGGCCTGGAAACTGGTCGGCTCCGAATTCGCTCATCTCGAAAATATCGCTCTCGGCGGTCAGTTCGGCCTCGACCTTCATCAGCCGGGTATTTCCCGGTTCAAACGCGATCTTGTAGGCATCGGGCCCGGCGGTTTGGGCGTTCAAGTGGCCGTGTGCAATGGCCATCAACGAGAAAACGAGCGTCAGATTCGCAAACGTCTTGATCATACCTTCGGTCAACGAACGACTTTCATCGGCGAGAAGTTCCGAGAAATCGGCCACTCGTCTGAACCCTGCAACGGCTCATTATGAAGTAGTAAGCGGATTCGATAGAATCTGATTTTCACCTTATTTCTTTTGGCCATGCAGGTAAAGACCCAGCCAGACGACATCCTCAATTATTTGACCGACGCCAGCAATATGCCCGGCGGCCACGCCGAGCGGCTGTTCATACCAGAGACGGCGGACGAGATCGCCGCGATCCTGCGGGACGCGAATGAAGCGAGGATCCCGGTGACAGTTTCGGGCGCTCGGACCGGTACGGTCGGCGGGGCGGTGCCGTTCGGCGGATGGGTGATCTCGATGGAGCGTCTAAACGCCATCAAATCAATAGATAAGGAAGGTCGACGAGCAGTGGTCGAGCCTGGCGTGGTCCTGGCGGACTTTGCGAAAGCGGTCGAGGCCGAGGGGCTGTTCTATCCTCCCGACCCGACCGAATGGAGCTGCCAGATCGGCGGGACGGTCGCGACAAATGCCTCCGGCGCCCGAAGCTTCAAATATGGGGCGACGAGGGAATATGTTGTCGGGCTGACGGTCGTGCTGGCGGACGGCGATTTACTTGAAATTCGTCGAGGCGAGAGCCGAGCGTCTGAATCGGGATCGATGAGTATACCAACTCCCGACGATAAGGCGATCGTCATTGGTGGGCCGACCTACCGACGTCCGAACGTCACCAAGAACGTGAGCGGATACTTCGCGGAACCAGGCATGGATTTGATCGACTTGTTCATCGGAAGCGAAGGTACGCTCGGGGTTATCACAGAGATCGAGCTTTTGTTGCTGCCGAGGCCGCAAGGGTTTTTCAGCGGAATGGTTTTCTTTAAGACCCCCAGTGACTTGATGTGGTTTGTCGACGAGGCGAAAACGGACTCGCTTGCCACGCGCTCCGGCGAAGGTCATAAAAATGTGTCCGGTCCGATCGACGCAACTCTCATCGAATTCTTCGACGATCGCGCTCTGTCCTTCATTGCCGAGAAGTTTCCGGAGACTCCGGCGAACATGGTGGGAGCGATCTTCTTTGAACAGGAAACGTCAGCCGAAACCGAGGACGAATTGCTTGAAGGCTGGAACTACCTTCTCGAACGCTGCAATGCTGACATAGAGGCATCATGGTTTACCACTAACGAGCAGGACCGCGAAAAGATGCGCAGCTTTAGGCACGCGTTGCCGGTCGCGGTGAACGAGCGGGTCGTCCGGAACAAGCAGAAGAAGATCGGGACGGACATGGCGGTGCCCGACGAGAATTTTTCGGGATTCCTGGGTTTTCAAAAGAAAATGCTCGACGAAAGCGGCATCGACTATGTCATCTTCGGCCATATCGGTGACTGCCACCTGCACGCGAACCTGCTGCCGAAGGATGATGCGGAGGCCGAAAAGGCGAGGCATATCTACGGCCGTTTTGTCGCACAGTCGATCATGCTCGGCGGCTGTATTTCGGCTGAACACGGCATCGGCAAGCTGAAGTCGAAATATCTTTACGTTATGATGGGTGAACGCTATCTGAACGAAATGGCCGACCTGAAACGGGCGTTTGACCCGAAAAATATTCTCGGGAGAGGGAATATGTTTGGTTCGGAGTAGGGACAATAGCCGGCCGCCTGAAGGCGGGACTCATAACTTTATGATCAAAGCTATCTTGATGGATTTTAACGGCGTCGTGATCGATGACGAGCCGATCCAGCTCTCGATCTTTCGAGAGATGCTGGCGGACGAAGGGATCGAGGTTTCGGACGAGGCGTATTATTCGCGGCTCGGGATGGACGACAAGACGTTTGCGGCATCTATCCTGGAAGAAGCGGGCAAGCCGGCGGACATTGATCGGGTGCTGGAACTTACGGCGATGAAGACCAAGAAGTGGCGCGAGTCGATCGAAAGCGCGGTGCCGCTTTTCCCGGACGTCGAGAACTTCATCCGAAAGATGTCGGTCGAATTTGCGCTCGGGCTCGTAAGCATGTCGAAAAGGGAAGAGATCGATTTTGTTCTTGAAAAATTGGGGTTGACCGAGTGCTTCTCTGCGATCGTGAGTGCCGAAGATGTGCGGAAGTGCAAACCCGATCCGGAATGCTATCGCCGCGGTTTCGAATTGGTCGACCTCTACCGGATCTCGCGGGGCCATTTACCGATGACGCACGATGAATGTCTGGTGATCGAGGATTCGCCTCCGGGCGTCGTCGCGGGCCGTCGTGCCGACCTCCAGGTGCTGGGTGTCGCGAATACGGTCTCCGATGACAAGCTGCGAACCGCCGGGGCCCGTTGGGTCGCTGAAAGGCTCGACGATTGGTTTCCGGCTTCGATCAGGCAGGCGTTTTCCGCAAAGGTATAGGCCTACTAAGGTATAGGCCTACTTTAGATAGCTTTTTGGTGAATTTTCCGATCGTGCGCAATGCGCGGTGTTCCCCTTGTTTTCAAGCACTTCAGATCTTTACTAATGCAAAATACAGAACATTTCATTTTAAGGGAGGATGCCGAAAACGACCTCCTGGCATGCGCGGCCTATCTGGCCGAATCGATCCAGAGCAACGAAGGGCGGGCCGAGGCGATGGCGGCGGTCGTGCCGGCCTATTTGGGAAAAGGCAATGTCGATCTCGCGGCCGAGCTTGCGAACACGCTTGACGACCCGTATGCCCGAGACCGGCTTCTCGGGGCGATCGCCGAACAGTGTGCCGCCACGGACGACGAGGAATATGCCCTTCAGCTGGTCGAAGCGATGGACGAACCGGCGATGCAGGCCCAGGCTTTGGAGAAGATCGGCACGCGGCTTGCCGATCTCGGTAAGACCGATGAGGCCGCTCGGTGTCCGACTCGCTGGACCACCGCGATCGCGTGCTCGCCGGCATCGCGGTCCGACACCATCAGGACGGTTTGGAGGAGGCGGCGGCCGAGGCATTGGCAGAGATCACGTTTCCATCGGCCGCGGTGCATGCTATGTTGACGATCGCCGCCGCCTCGATAGAAAAGGGCGATATGACGTCTGCGGTGAAAGCCCTGGACGAAGCAGCCGCCGAAGCGGAACAGATCGAGCACGAGGAGGAGCGGATCAGGGCGTTGATCGATGTCGGGAATTCCTTCTCGGCAGCGGAACGGAATGACCGCGCTATCGAAACACTGGACAAGGCGCGCGAATTCGCGGAACGGCTCGACAACGTCCACCGCGACGGTTTTCTCGGCCAGACGTCGGTCGGCCTTCTTAGGGCAGGCAGCATCGAGCTTGCGGACCGGATCCTCGATGCCGTCGGCGACAAGACCGAGCTTGCGTCGGCCCTGCTAGGATTTTCTCGCGAGTATTGGAGGAAAGACGAGCGGGAAGAGGCGATGGATGCACTAGAGGAAGCAAATGCTATCCTCCGCTCGCAGGCGGATAAGGAAACGCGTGACAGCCGGGCCCGATTTGCCCTTTTGGGGAACATCGCGGTCCAGTTCGCGGGTTACGAGCAAGGCGAGCGGGCGATCGATCTGGCCTCGGATATCGAGGACGAGGGACGCTCGATGAACGCGTTGGCTCAGATCGCGAATATCCTGACCTTTCAGAAGAACGAGGAACTTGCACGAACGGCGCTGGCTGCCATTCCCGAAGACGCCGAGCGGGCGGTTGCTCTGATCCGGATGAGCGACACGCTTGCTCTTGCGGGCGAGAAAGACAAGGCTGCCGGTGTGTTGGAAGAGGCGTTCGCGCTGGCAGAAGAGGTGCCGCAGCTTGCGTCACGTGCATCGGCTTATGCCGAGACCGCCCGCCGGTTCGCTCAACTGGACCACGGCGAAAGATCGAATGATGCGTTCGATAAGAGCCTTGAAGTAGTCGCCGCGATCAACGACGAAAGCACGAAAGTCGCCGCCCTGGCGGAGCTTTCGGGTGTCGCTGCAGAACTCGAAAGAACCGAGACCGACGGGGACCGCGAGTGGTTGAAAAAGATCGTAATGCAGTCGCTGCAGCAGAATTTCTAAATCGTGAGGCCACAGGCCACCCCCGCCGATCGACTCAGCTCATCGCGTTTGGAGCTCGGCGGCGTGTTCAGGCGGATCTTCAAGCTAGAAGGAGGGAGAAAATGATAAACGGTGCGCATATCGTGATCTATTCGACGGACGCGGCCGCCGACCGGGCATTCCTGCGCGATGTTCTCGAATTCCCGAGTGTGGATGCCGGCGACGGCTGGCTGATCTTCGGCCTGCCGGCTTCTGAGGCGGCCGTCCACCCGCACAACGAGAACGACCGTCACGAGTTTTACCTGATGTGCGACGACGTCAACGCTTTTGTCGAGAAGATGAGAGAGAAGGGCGTTACCTGCACCGACGCGGCCGACCATGGCTGGGGCATCCTGACCGCCGTTACCCTGCCGGGCGGCGGCGAACTCGGGGTCTATCAGCCTCGGCACGAAAGGCCCTAATAGATGTTCAGCGAGAGCGGATTTGAGATCTTTGATGACGTATTGACGGAGGCTGAATGCGATTCGTTCATCGAACATCTCTGTAAAGACGAATTCCGTGCCGGCCGACGTCATCTGATGAACGATCGCCGGGTGAACGAGTTGGCTCGTGATGCCCGGCTGAATTCGATCATTGGGCGTATCAATGGTGAACCATTGATACCATTCAAAGCGACCCTCTTTCAAAAGACCGGAAAAGCGAATTGGTTGGTGTCCTGGCATCAGGATACTGCGTTGCCGGTTCAGTCGGCACCTGACGCCGAAGGATGGGGGCCGGCGACCGAGAAAGAGGGAGTCACTTTCGCTCACGCGCCGACTGCTGCACTCGCGAAAGTAATCGCCGTTCGGATCCACCTTGACGCGTCGACCGAGTTGAACGGGCCTCTTAGGGTTATTCCCGGTTCGCATCAAAAGCGGATCAGCGATGACGCCGAGTTCCTGCGTTGGACACATCGAAGGTCGGTCGAATGCCACGTCACCAAGGGCGGGGTGCTGGCAATGAGCCCGCTGCTGATCCACGCATCCTCGAAGTCGAAAAGTGAAGCGCAGAGGCGGGTGATCCACATTGAATACGCTCCCGATCTCGAGATCGCCGCCAGGATCAGACTTGCGTTTGCTTAGGCGACGTCCGTCGGTGACAATTATGCGATCAGGTCGAAGATACTGTCGATATCGCGGCTTGCGTGAAGGACCCGGTAGATCTCGAGTTCCTCCTCGTTCAGGAAATAGAAGATGTTGTAACGTTTGTGCGGGAACATTCGCATATCGATCATAAGATCGTCGCGAGCAACCCCAATCACCGGGTTGGAAGTAAGAAGATCGAATTTGTTGGTCAGAGCGCGGATGACGTCCTCAGCGGCAGTTTCGCTCTGTTCGGCAAGGTAGTTCCATATTTCATCGAGGTCGCTCAATGCAGACGGTGCGATCGTCAACTTTTTCATAGCCCGTCTATTTAATTTTTCTGTCTTTGCCCCGCCTGATCACATCGTCGGCAAGAGCTTCTGTTGACGGATAAACAACACCTTTTCCGTTTCGAACCTCTACTACCCCCTTGAGCACTTCCTGTCGAACCGTATCTCGCCGAATTTTCCTTAGCTCATCGGCTTCTTTTAATAGGCGCAGGGCTTCGCGGACCACCTCCGATGCGGAATTGTAGTCGCCCGATCGAACTTTTTCATTAACCAGTGCTTCCAGTTCCGGTGTCAGCGATACATTCATGAACCATGCCTCCCACGCAAGAATCTAACCGGAATAACAGACAT
Organism: Chloracidobacterium sp.; assembly: GCA_016716365.1. Lineage (GTDB taxonomy): Bacteria > Acidobacteriota > Blastocatellia > Pyrinomonadales > Pyrinomonadaceae > OLB17. The sequence goes on from JADJWM010000012.1 coordinate 100,702, forward strand.
TGTCAATCTTTGATATTAACGTCGCTCGCAATTAGGTCCTCGAAGCCTTCACGCTTCCTGATCAATTCGGCGGTACCGTTTTCCCTGATCAAAATGACCGGCGGCAGGAATCGGCCGTTGTACTGCATTCCCTGGGCGAGCGAGTAGGCGCCGCAGTTGAGCAAGGCGAGGACCTCGCCGGGCTGCACATCTTTGGGTAGAAAGCGGTGTTCGGGCAGGCGGCCGTGTCCTTCGTGGTCGAAGTAAACATCGCCGCCGTCGCATAGCGGGCCGGCCACTTTATACGGAAAATCATGCGGCTCGCCGGCTCGTTCCGCTGATATCAGGTGGTAGTACCATTTGTAGGTTTCCATCGAAAGCAGGATGTTGAAGCCGGCGTCGGTCAGGAGCCAAACTTCGTTTTGCGGTGACGAGTGACGAGGGACGAGTGACGAGTCAGAAGAAGGCCTATCTTTCTTGTTGCGGACGGCTGTAAGGCAGACGCCGGCGTCGGCGATGATAGAGCGGCCCGGTTCGAGCATGAGCGTCATGCCTTCGAGCAGGTCGATGGCGTTCTCTTTCTCGGCGGACTCGCTAACGGCGGCCCATGCGTCGCGGAGAGCGTCGGCGGGTTCGAACCCGGCATCGAACATCTCAAGCTGTTCGCGGGGGAACTCGCCGACGTGGGAACGGTCGCGAAGATAATTTACCGGGAAGCCGCCGCCGAGATTGATGTGTTTAAGCTTGACACCTGTCTCGTTAAAAATTTGCAACATTGCGTCAAAGAGTTTTACGAGAGCTGCGGAATAAACCTGCGGGTCCGGGTTTTGCGAGCCGATGTGCAGGTGGATGCCGTTTAGGTTCAGATGCGGCGAGTCTGCGTAAACTCGAAAGGCCCGAAAAGCCTCGTCGGGCATCATCCCGAACTTTGAGGTGAGCATCGCTGTCTGCAAACCGGAGTGCGTGCCGCTTTCGATCTCGGGAACCATCCGAAGACTTACATTCGCCGGTTTTTCCAACCGTATCGCGGTTTCTAAGATCAATGAGAGCTCGTAGAGCGAGTCGACCTGGATCGCGTAGATCTCGTTCGTGATCGCGAGTTCGAGTTCCCAAACCTCTTTGCTGTTGCCGTTAAAGTTGATCTGATCTCCGGTGAAGCCCGCTTTGAGAGCCTTCCACAGTTCGCCGCCGGAATTCACCTCGATATCGCAGCCCGCGTCCTTTACCGCGCGCAGGATGCCCATCGTGGACATCGCCTTGGCGGCGTAGCAAAGCTTGAGCGGGCAATCGATAACATCGGCTACCTTTTTCAGACGATCGATGTTGTGACGAATGCGCAATTCGCTGAATACGAACAGCGGCGTGCCGTGCTCGCGTGCGAGTTCAACGGCATCGACGCCGTCGATCTGAAGGCGGCCGTCCCTAACGGTGAGGAAATTTTCGATCTGCCAACTCGACATAATTGACTGGAGGGCAAGCATCCCTGCTTGCCTTGAGCACGAAGTGCGAACACGATCTTAAATTCTATTTACGCGATCTTTCGTTTGCACTACTGAATTCCCAATCTTCAGGCACCTTACACAATCCAGCCTTAACCGGATTCATCTCAATATAGCGGATCACCGCCAGGAAATGCCTGCGATCCCGGATGTACCGATCGAACGATTCGTGCTGCCAGAACCGGCCCCGCCGGCCTAACGCCCGATTTGCCATCTGGGCCGAGTACGACTTGATCGAGTGAAGAATATCGGGAAGGTGGATTCCCGGCCTGGGCTGAGCAGAACATGAGCGTGGTTCGGCATGATCACCCATGAAAAAGATCGTGCGTAATTCCATCGTTGAATTGATCGCAGCGGACCGCCGCGATCTTCGGTTGCCGGAGCCAGCAGCTCCATAGCCCGAGTCCAAATATCTTTCTATCTTCTTTCGGTATGCCGGATCATCGATCGCTTCTTTTCGAAGCTTTTCGGCGACCGCCGCGGGAAGTGAATCAAAAGCCTGAATGTAATAAACTGCGGATGCTCCGGCCCATCGAAATGCGGAGCTTGTCCAGATTGTACCAGCCGAATTCGTCGCGGCTTCGCTTTGGTTTGAAGTTGTAGTCGGTCATCGATGTGGTTCGTGCTTCGCACTCATGGCAAGCAGGGATGCTTGCCCTCCAGTCTTAATCGCCCTCCAGTCATTTTGCTAGCTGAATCCCCGTGCCGCGGGAATGGAGGCCCGGGAGTGAGATCGGAAGTTTGCCGGTAAACGGCTGCATCCCGAGGAGGGCCCGGGCCGATGCCCGCTGGAGCGACGGCATATCGCCGTAGGCCACGATGTAGTTTTTCATTTCCGGGAACGACGACAGAATGTACGGGTTGCCGAAGCTGATGCCGATGACGGTCTTGTTGGCGGCGAGGGATTCTCGGAGAATGGCGGCCCCGTTCTCGGGGATACCGACGCTGTTGACGGCCCCGGAGCGGACCCGGCCGTAGAGTCCGACGATAACGACGTCGGCCTCGCCGACGGCCTTGCGGGCGGCGGCAACATTCTGCTGAAGCGAGTTTTCCTGCAGGTAACCCTGAGTGAATCGAAGCCCGTTCGCCCGGAGCGCACCCGCGAGCGGGTTCATCACTGCACCGCCGTCAAAGCCGTTCGAGATGCCGATGACGGCGATCTTTTTCGTACGGTCGAGCGGCAGGTCACCTTCGCCCTGGCGGACGAGGGTTATCGCGGCGTTCGCGATCTCGTCGGCGAGTTGCCCAACGTCCGGCGACGAGACGATGCGGTCGATCTGGTCGAGCGGTGTGATCCGCTCCTTAAATAATCCGAGTTCGTACTTCCACGCGATCTGCCGCGTGACGGATTCGTCCAGCCGTGACATCGGAATGCGGCCGCTTGTGACTGCGGCCTTCAATCCTCGGAGCATAGCATCGACGTTCTCCGGCTTCTCGAGAATATCCGTGCCGGCCAGAAACGCGCGAACGCCGGCTTCTTCCTGCGTGAAATAGAGCGTCAGGCCGCTCATCGACATCGCGTCGGAGACGATCAAGCCCTTAAAACCCAGCTCTTTCCTTAAGATATCCGTCTGCACTTTTGCCGATAGCGTGGCCGGAATGAAGGCTTTTTCGCTGACGATCTCGGCACCTGCTTCGGCGTCGCCGCCCTGATAATTTTTCAGCGGGCGGATCTCTTCGGGGTCGATCTGCGGCAGGGCGATGTGGGCGACCATGATCGAGCCGATGCCTGCCTCGACCGCCCGGCGGAAGGGCAGGAGCTCAAGCGAATCGAGCCGGGCACGCGGGAGTTCGATGATCGGCAGGCCGCGGTGCGAGTCGATGTTCGTGTCGCCGTGGCCGGGGAAGTGCTTGGCGGTCGCGATGACCTTTTGCGACTGTATGCCTTCGGCGAACGCTACTCCAAACCGGGCGACATCCTCCGGGTCCTCGCCGAAGCTGCGGACATTGATCACCGGATTCCCGGCGTTGTTGTTGACGTCGAGTACGGGGGCGAAGATATGCTGGATGCCGATGGCCCGGGCCTCGCGGCCGGTGACGACGCCCATCCGGCGGGCGAAATCGGGATTTCCCGTCGCGGTCACGGCCATCGCCCACGGGAAATTGGTCGCGTCCTCGAACCGCATCCCGATGCCGGTCTCGGCGTCGAGCGACATCAGCAGCGGATACTTTGCCGCCTCCTGCATCCGGTTCGCGATGTGGGTGGTCTCGTAGATCGGCGCTCCGAAAAAGATGATGCCGCCGATCTTGTTCTCGACGACGTGACGCTGCAGGTCTTTGAAGAACGCGCTTTGCTGATTGGCGAATCGCGCGTTGATGCCGACGTGGATGAGCTGGCCGACCTTTTCATCGACCGTCATCTTTCGGACGATCTTTGCGGCCTGGTCCCAAGACTTTTTGGACGGCTCCAGCCTTTGGGACTGCGGAATGCGGACTGCGGAGTGCGGAATCGCAGCTGCAGCCGCGGACTGTGAACTCGCCACGATAGACAGTAATAACGCAAGGCTAAGAAACTTCTTCATTACTTCTGATTACCAAAGTCGAAACGAACGCTGTCAAGACGGTCGTGACGCTGCCGATCAGGGCGTACCACGGCCAGGCGATCACGGGGCCGGGCACGTATCCGTTAGATGCGAGCAGGACGTAAACCATCACGGAAATGCTGACGGCCATACCGATCAGGGCGTGGATCTCTCTCGCCTTTTTAAGAAATGCGCCGACGAGGAAAACGCCGAGGATCGGGCCGTTGATGAGCGACGCGACCGAGAGAGCCATGCCAAGGGCCGAACTGTTGGCGTTGCGAAGGCCGACCGCGATCGCGATCTGGACAATGCCGACGACGACCGTCAGGATCCCGGCGATCTTCATCAGGTGCTTGTCGGTCGTGGCCTTCGCGAACGGTTTGTAAATATCGTTGACTGCAGTCGCCGCGATGGAGTTCAATGACGACGACAATGCCGCTGCAAAGATAGCCGCGACGACGAGGCCCGAGAGGCCGGTCGGCATTTTCTGCGTAATGAATGCAGGGAAGACGCGGTCGCCGCCGGTGAACGGAAAGACCGCGGTCCGCGACGCGGCGTATGCCGTATCAGCCGCACATCTTGCCGCATCCGCCGGAAAGAGTTTGGCACAGGCCTCGGCCGTTTGTGCGAAGAGCGGATCGTTGAACGGTGCGAAGAAGGCGAACAAGAGCACACCGATGAATAAGAATCCGATGAACTGCCCGAGGACGACGGCACCGGATGTCATCAGGGCGGTGACCGCCGCCCGCGGCTTGTCGGTGCAGAGATAACGCTGGACCAGGAACTGGTCGGTGCCGTGGGTGGACATCGTAAGGAAGCAGCCGCCGAGCACGCCGCCCCAGAATGTGTAGGTCTTGGCGAAGTCGAGGTTAAAGTCGAACAGTGCAAATTTGTCGTACTGCCGCCCGACGTCGATCGCTCCCGCAATGCCGCCGTCGATGTTCTGGATCAGCACGACCGCGGCCGCGACCGCACCGCCGATATAGATGACAAGCTGCACGACCTCGATCCAAATGACCGCTTCCATCCCGCCGTAGAATGTGAAGACGATCATCACGATGCCGAGTATCAGGATCGAGCCGATGATGACCACTTCGGGCGAGGTCTGCGGATTGAAAGCGGTGTAAACGGCGGCGAGCACGATGGCTGTAAGCAGCAGCCGGATGCCGTCCGCGATGTTCCGCATTATCACGAACAGGCCGGAGGCGAGCACCTTAACCTTGCCGCCGAAGCGGTCACCGAGAAGCTGATAAACGGTTTGCAATTCACCCTTGAAATAGAGCGGGATGAACACCAGCGAGATCACCACGCGGCCAAGCAGGTAGCCGAATACGAGCTGCAGGAACTGGAAATTACCGCCGCGGGCAAAGGCGATGCCGGGCACGGAAATGAATGTGATCGTGCTGGTCTCGGTCGCCACGATCGACATCGCGATGGCCCACCAAGGCACGCTGCGGTCGCCGACGAAATAATCCTCGGTCGTCTCCTGCTTGCCGGCGTACCAGATGCCGAAGGCGGTGATGCCGATCAGATAGCCGAAGATGATGATGAGGTCGAGTGTTTGCATCCGATGTCAGCGCCGAGCGTAGTACATTCCGATATTTTTAAGTCTGCCGATGTGGCCGCCGTCCATCCAGGGAAATTCTTCGGCGGCTATGCGTGTGATGGCGCCTTCGGTGATCTCGCCGCGTTCTTCCATTTCCGCGATCTCGTAGATACGATATTCGGCTTTTCTGACAAAGGCTTCGATCTCGCTTATCTCGTCTTCTGATAGCTCCGGAAATCGGCTTATCATTCGTTCGGCGATCGGCTTTCGAAAATTCTCGCCCCACTCGGTCGCGAGTTCAAGAGCGGCGTTCAGTATCTCACGAGAGAACTCCTTCATTCTTTCTTAGCGGAAGCCGCCGAGAGTGCCGATTCGATAACAAAGTCATTTGCACGGAGGAGATCCTCGGCGGCAGTTCGGTCCAGTTGGCCCCGATGCATCACAAGGGCTACGCGGAGGTCGCCGCCGGCTTCTTCGATCAGCCGGGTTGCGGACTGTTGGCCGATACCGGTTTCCGCGATCAGAATACGCAAGCTCCGTTCGCGGAGTTTTTCGTTCGAGGCGCGGACATTCGTCATCCGGTTGCCGCGGACATAGCCGAGCCGGATCATCGCGACGGTTGAGATCATGTTCAAAACCAACTTCTGTGCGGTGCCGGCCTTCATTCTTGTCGACCCGGTTATCGCTTCTGGACCGACGACGGGGACGATCGCGATTTCGACGGCTTTCGTGATCGCCGAATCGGGTACGCACGTGATGCATGCGGTGAAGCAGCCGATACCGCGTGCATATTCAACGGCCCCGATCGTGTACGGCGTTCGGCCCGACGCAGCAAGGCCGACGACAGCGTCTTTTTCGGTCAGGCCGCGATGTTTCAGGTCTTCGGCACCGGCCTCTTTGTTGTCCTCGCTCGCCTCGCTTGCCTTGTAAAGAGGCGTCGTAGCCGCCCGCAATCACTCCTGGATCAGTTCGTAACTGACGCCGAATGTCGGCGGAATCTCGGACGCATCCAGAACACCGAGCCGGCCGCTCGTCCCCGTGCCGATATAGAAAAGCCGCCCGTCGTTTTCAAGCCGCTTTACGATCTCATCGACGGCCTTTGCTATCTCGGGCAACACCAGTTCGACCGCACCGGCGACTAGCTTGTCTTCGTCGTTGATCAAACGAAGTGCGTCGAGCGTCGAGACCTGGTCGATCTTTGCCGTGTGAGGATTTTCCTGTTCGGTTAGAGGCAACATGGGTACGATGACGTTAGGTTAGCGCATAATCCGCGAAAAGCGGTCGCTATCGCCCGAACGACCTGTCCGCGACGCTTACAAAAGGCGTAGCGCAAAGCCGCGAAGAAAATCGCGGAGGCCCTAGCTACGAATTCCGCGTTCCGCACTCCGCACTCCGCACACCCCGGTCGCTCCGCTCCCGGTACTGACAAGAACCCCGGTCGCTACCGCTCCCGGTACTGACAAGAACCCCGGTCGCTACCGCCCCGGACTGTCGAACCCCGGTCGCTACCGTTCCCGGTACTGACAAGAACCCGCCCGTTAACGCAGGCGGTACCGACAAGAGGCAGTATTCCAAATTTCAAATTCCAGATCCCAAATTTCAAAAACGGCAACTAAAGGACCTTGCGTACCTCCGTCCAAGCCTCTTATTACTGCCCGCTGCCTCTTAAGCTCTGCCTTCTGCCCTCTGCTCACGGCTCACCGCTCACCGCTCACAGTCCACTTATTACCGCTTCCGGTTATGGCCGGTTCCGTTGTTGCCGGCGGCGCTTCCGTTCAGCATCGCGAGCAGGGCCGCTGCCTGGGCCGGCGGCATCGTCGGTTCGGTCAGAAAGGCGTAAGGGGCGACGGTACGGATCGTCTTGATCATCGGTTTGGTCAGGATCTCGCCCGCCTTGAACACGCTGCCGACGCAGCCGATGGGCACCTTTTCCTTCCCGAGCTTAAGTTTTTCGATGACGGCGCACGCGGCCAGGCCAAGTTCCGAGCCGGCCTCGTTCAGGATGTCCACGGCGACGGCGTCGCCCTCTTGTGCCGCCTCGACAACGTAGCGGGCAAAGCCCGCGATGCGGCTGTTATCGACCTGCGGCGAATAGATCGCGACGATCAGGTTCTCGGGCCCCGAGGCACGGAAATATTCGGCGGCGCGTTCGCTAAGTATAGTTGAGATTCCCCGGCCGTCGGAAGCCTTTGCGACGGAATGAAGTGCCGCCTGGGCGATGCCGACACCGCCGCCCTCATCGCCGGCCAGCGGGCCCCAGCCGCCGGAGATGGCGATCTTGCCCTTGCTGTTCCTGCCGAGGCAGATCGAGCCGGTACCCGCGATCACGACCAGGCCGGGCTCGCCGAATGTCGTGGCATAAAGCGCGATCTCGGCGTCGGTCACGACCGTTACGTTCCTGATGCCGACGCTTTCAACGAAGCGTTCGCGAACGCGCTGGCGGAGGTCGGCACGCCGCACGCCGGCAAGGCCGAGCGTGGCCGCGACGATATCGCCGCGTGAGACAGAGCCGCGGTCGCAGGCTTCGTTGACCGCCTTTACGATGTTGGCGACGGCGGTCTCAAGCCCGACGCGGAGCGGATTTGCCGGCCCCGCAAAGCCCTCGCACTGCAGCACCCCGGCGGCATTTACGACGGCGATGTGCGTTTTTGTGCCGCCGCCGTCCACGCCAAGAAAGTACTGGTGCGGCCTTGCGTTTCGTCGAGTCACTTTATCCTTTGATGCCATCGGAAAACTTTTTTCCGGCAAAAAGTCAGACTATTCTCAACAAAACTTGACATATAATCAAATTTAACAGATTTTATGTATTCAATAAGTTTGCGTGATACGCAGGCCGCCTGTTGGATCGCCGCGAGGCGGCATTTGTTCACATCCCCTCGAATGCCGGATTAGGCGAAGCGGCCGCCTAAAGGCGGGACTCAAAACAATATGGAGATCAGACAGCTGAAAGCATTTCTGGCGATCGCCGAGGCAAAGACCTTTACGGCCGGGGCCCGGCGGGTGAACGTGACGCAGGCGGCCATCTCGATGCAGATCCGTCAGCTGGAAGAGGAGGTCGGGCTGCCGCTTTTCACGCGCACGCCGCGGCGCGTGATCCTGACCGAAGCGGGCGAATACTTCTGGAACGCGCGAGGAAGATCCTGCGGGAGCATGATTCCGCCCTGGCCGAGATAGCCGAGGTGGCGGGGGCTGAGTACGGCCGGCTGCGGATCGGGACCGCTTCGGGCACGTTCGCGATGAACCAGTTGCCGAACATACTCGGCAAGCTTCGCGACAAATTCCCGAACGCCGAGCTTTCGGTCGCCTCCGGCACGAGCCAGACGCTGGTCGATAAAATGATGCACGGCGAGATCGACATGGCCTTTGTTTCGCTGCCCGTCGATAATCTGAATATAAGTACCGAATCGATCTTCTCGGACGAGATCGTCGCGGTCGCGTATCCGGAACATCCGCTGGCGAAAGAGAAGTTCATCAGCGCCGCGACACTGGCCGGCGAGAAGCTCATCCTGGGCGAACGCGGCGGAAATACGCGTCGGATGATCGACGAATTTTTCCAGGCCGCGAACGTAAAGCCGAACATCATAATGGAGCTGTCGCGGCAAGAGGCCGTCACAAAAATGGTCGAACGCGGCCTGGGCGTGGGGATGGCCGGGGCGAAATCGGTGGCCCGCGAGATACGCGACCGCAAGTTGGTTTCGTGGCTGATAGAAGGCGAGATCAAATGGGAGCTGGGCCTGGCATGGCTCGCGGCGGGCATTATTCCCCGATCGGGAAGGAGTTCGTCCGGCTGTGTAAGGAAAGCTTTAGCGAACGGGAGAAGGAATTGAAGGTGAGGAGGTGAAAAGTAAAAAGTAAAAAGTGAAAAGTGAAAAGTGAAAAGTAGAAGGGAAACGGCTTGGTGATGATGAAGTATTTGTCGTTCAAAACTAAAAAGAATTTCTTAGGCGCGGTCCTTGGATTTGCCTTTTCTTTCTTCTTGCCAACGGCCAGGGGCTGCCGGTGGCGGCGCCGGGGTCGGTCGGGATGAACGCGGCGAAGCTGGACCAGATCGAGCAGCTTGTGCTTGCGGATATCGCCGATAAGAAGCTGCCGGGAGCGGTCGTGATCGTCGGCCGGAAAGGGAAGATCGTTTACCGCAAGGCGTTCGGCAACCGCTCGCTGGTGCCGACGGTCGAGAAGATGACGGTCGATACGATCTTCGATGTCGCGTCGCTGACCAAGCCCGTTGCGACCGCGACCTCGATAATGATCCTGATCGAACAGGGCAAGCTTCGGCTGAACGACACCGTCGGCAAGTTCATCCCCGAGATCGACGACGAGTCCGCCAAACGCGTCACCATCCTGCAGCTTCTCACCCACACCTCCGGCTACCGCCCCGACTTCGACCTCGGCGAAAAATGGACCGGCCGCGACGGAATGCTCGCGGCGTTGAAGAAAGAGAAGCTACGAGCCCGCCGGGGACGAGGTTTGTTTATTCGGATATTGGGTTCATTGTGCTGGGGAGATTATCGCTCGCGCAGACTCTTTGTTTGGAAAGCCAGCACATCGCGAATTGCAAGATTTCGTTCCTCAGAGTGCTGATACCACTCAGAATGTCAAGCTCTGATTATATGAGTTTGTATATCTCCCCGGCCCCGCCGCTCGCGGTGAGCCACGGTCCGATCGCAATATGGGGTAAGGATCGGCCCCTAGATTACTTCGCTCCGACAGAAAATGTCAGAGGCCAAAACAGTTATTTGGGATCTAGTTTTGAGGGCGATGCGAAAGCTGGTGAACAAATCCTGAGGGGTATGGTTCACGATCCGACCTCCTATCGTATGGGAGGGGTTGCCGGGCACGCCGGTCTTTTCTCGACCGCTGACGATCTTGCCCGCTATTGCCAGATGCTTCTGAACGGAGGCGTGGCTCCAGTATGGCCTACGGGCAGAAACGCGAGTGTGAACGAGCGTGCATCGAATGCCGACGCCAGAGGCACGCTCCCTAACGGTCGCGTCTCTGCCCGTAGGATCCTTTCTGCTCAGACCGTTGCGAAGATGACGCAGCCGTATGTGGTTGCGGAGGACGGTTCGGCACGCGGGCTCGGGTGGGACATGAACACGTCGTTCTCGTCGAACCGCGGCGATCTGTTTCCGAAGGGATCGTTCGGCCACACGGGATTCACCGGCACGAGCATCTGGATCGACCCGACATCGCAGACCTTCGTCGTCTTTATGTCGAACCGCGTCCACCCCGACGGCAAAGGCGATGTCGTCGCCACACGAGCACGCGTCGCTACGATTGCCGCATCAGCGATCGAAGACCTGCCAATTGAAAAATGGAAAGAAGCCGAGGCTAGATACAATGCGGCCGTGTCGGCCCAGATACCGCGTTTTGAGCAACTTGTCAGAGCGTCCGATTTTAGCCGCCTACAGTTCGGGGGCCTTCATTCCGCACCTCCAGTTCGATTGAATCCGGCGGAATGGGATCGATAGTAACCTTGAACCGTGGATTCAAAGACCTTGCCGGCGAAGAAGATCGGCCTCGTGACCAATCACACCGGCCGGAACCTGAGCTGGGAAATCGACTATCGACATTCTGCACGAAGCGAAGAACGTAAATCTCGTTTCGATCTTCGCACCGGAGCACGGCATTCGCGGCGAGCTTGATACTGAGAAGATCGACGACACTAAGGACGAGAAGACGGGCCTGCCGGTTTATTCCTTATATAAGGACGGGATGCGGCGGCCGAAGCCGGAGCAACTTGCGGGGCTCGATGCGATCGTTTACGACATCCAGGACATCGGGGCGAGGTTTTATACATACACCGCGACGCTGAAGAACGTGATGGAGGAGGCCGCCAAGGCGAAGATCCCCGTTTACGTTCTCGACCGGCCCAACCCGATCAACGGTGTGTCGACGTCGAAGGGCCGCTGGCAGAGGAAGACAAGCTCTCCTTCATCGCGGCGCACACTATACCGGTGCGCTATGGAATGACGATCGGCGAGCTCGGCCGGATGATGAACACCGAGCGAAAGATCGGTGCCGACCTTCGCGTGATGAAGATGGACGGCTGGTCGCGGGCGATGTGGTTTGACGAGACGGGCCAAACGTGGATCAACCCGAGCCCGAATATGCGTTCGCTTACGCAGGCGACGCTCTATCCAGGAATTGGGCTGCTTGAGACAACTAACTTAGCGTCGGACGCGGGACCGATACACCTTTCGAGGTCATCGGTGCTCCGTGGCTGGACGGGCAGAAGCTCGCGATGCCATCTCAACACCGCAGGATTTCCGGGCGTCCGTTTCATTCCGATCCGATTTAAGCCCAACGCGTCTGTCTTCAAGGACGAACAGCTTGGCGGTGTGAACATCATTGTTACCGACCGGATCGCGCTGAATTCCGTACGGATGGGTATCGAGATAGCCGCCGCTCTGCGGAAGCTGTATCCGACGGAATGGCAGGTCGATCGCTATGGCCGGCTGCTGGTAAACGCAGGCGTTTTGGAGCTTATAAAGAAGGGCGAAACTCCGGAAAATATCGAACGGTCATGGCGGCCGCAGCCGCTGATTTCACAGCGCGTCGGGCATCATATTTGCTTTACAAGTAACGAGTTTGGTTGAGCGAGAATTTGATAATTCAGGGTTGTGATGCTCTATGAACCCTTTGGTGTTTCTAAAGCCACAATACTCCCTTCTTTCACGTTTGCGATAAGTGTGGGTTGGCGTAATGGACAATTGCGCAAAAATTCCTTATGATTTCGCCATCAAAATTTCAGGTAGAAATAACGCCGGTATGATGAGCCGTTACAACCGGCGTACGATTCACGGAGGCAAAAAAATGATCAAAGATCGAATTCTGAAGGCTGCTCTATTTCTTTCGGTTCTATTGGTGCTGGCTCCGACCGCCTTTTCCCAAGGGACTACGACCCGCGTAACCGGAACTGTGTCCGACAGCCAGGGAGCCCCGGTTGCGGGAGCCACGGTTGAATTATCGAGTCCAGCGCGAAACATTAATCTCACAACGGTTACAAACGATCGCGGAACATTCGTGTTCGATCTGGTCCCGGCGGACACATACACCGTCACGGTCGAAAAAACAGGGTTCAAAAAGTTGATCTCTGCGAACAACCAGGCACTTATCAACCAGCCGGCTACGGTGATCGTGGTCCTTGAGGTGGGTGATGTTAGCGCTGTGGTAAATGTTGATGCATCGACCGAGTTGGTTCAGACGAGCACATCGGGGAATATTGGTTCGACGATCGACCAGCGCTCGATCGAGAGTGCGCCGATCATCGGCCTCCGCGGACGCAATCCGCTTGACCTTGTGGATTTTCAGCCCGGATCATCAGTCGGGGCGAACACGGGCGGGGGGATCCATGTTCACGGATCACGGGACCGGGCATTCAATTATACGCTGGATGGAATTGACATCAACGAATCGAGCGCGGGCGGTTCAAACTTCACGCCGCTCCGGCCGAATCCGGATTCGATCCAGGAATTCCAGATCGTCACGAGCAGCTTCACGGCCGAGCTGGGCCGCAGTACAGGGGCCCAGGTCACGTTCGTTACAAAACCAGGTTCGAACGAATTTCATGGGAACCTGTTTGAATATCATCAATCCCCCGATTTCAACGCGAACGAATTTGAAAATAATCTCCTTGGCATACCTAGGAGGAAGTTTATCCAGCACATCTTTGGCGGCAGCGTTGGCGGACCGCTTTTTGATCCGGGTTTTGGCGAAGGCAGGTCCCCCGGCTGGACCCGGGACCGGGCGTTTTTCTTTGTAAATCTTCAGATGCTCCGGGCTACCGAAACTAGCCTCGTGCAGCGTACCGTCTATACCCAGGAAGCTCGAAACGGGCTGTTCCGATACGTGAACGGTGGTAGAAACTTCCCGGCCGGGACCTCGACACCGACGGTGGATGCGAACGGGAATCCATTGTTTCCTACCTGCAGCGGGACTGTCACGACGGGCTGCATCGCTACATACAATGTTGGTACAAATCCGACCGGCATCGGACCGGATCCATTCCTTACAAATGTTCTTAACTCGATGCCGCTGCCGAACGATTTTGCTGTCGGCGACGGTCTGAACATTGCCGGATTTAATTTCCTCGTCCCCCAACAAGAGAAGCAATTCGATTTCGTTACCCGGATCGATTACAAATTTGCCGACAACCATAATTTCTATGGACGCTACGCACAAGGACGCCAGGAGTCATTCGGTGATTCCGTGAATGGCGGCGGGTCGGCGTTTCCGGGTACACCGATCCTTGTTTATACGGATAGACAACCTTGGAATCTCGCGTTGAATGATCGCTGGTCTCCGACATCGACGTTAACGAATGAGTTTATTTTCGGCATCAGCGAATTTGCATTTGATTTCATAGCGCCGATCACCGACCCGGACTCGCTTTATGCGTTTAACCTCGTGACGACTCCTTTCACGAATGTACGCGGAAATTCGCGGACAGTCCGAACCATCCAATTTGTAGATAACCTGACACTGGTTCGCGGTAACCACTTGCTGAAAGGCGGGATCAATTTCAGGTTTGGGCGACATACAGATGATCGTTCGTCGGTCGCCGGAAGCGTCATCGAAGGAACGCTAAACTTCAGCGCCTCGGTAAACAGTAATTTCACCGCGTTCAACCTTCCAGGATCAGGTTCCTCAGGGATCAACACGAATGACCTTGCGCGACTGCGAAGTCAAATAAATGACTTCCTTGGACGTGTTGGAACATATAGCCAGGCTTTTGTTTCAACCCCGGACGGATCGGCGTTTGAGGCCCCGGGAACTCCTTGGGCGTTTCAGCACCTCTACCGTGAATTCGATTTCTACTTCCAGGATTCATGGCGGGCAAAGCCCAATCTTCTCTTCGACCTTGGTGTACGTTATGAGGTAAAGCTGTCACCCAGTTCGACCGGCCTTCCGATCCTAGCTCCGGATCAATTGGTCGCATGGGACGCGTCGCCGTCGAATACAGTCCGCTGGGTTGAATCAAAGCTCTTTCCGAACGACTACAACAACATTTCGCCGTCCATCGGCGTTGCGTGGGATCCGTTCAGCAAAGGCAAGACGTCGATTCGGGCTAACTATCGCCTCGCGTTCGACCGTTTGAATTCGCAGGTGAACGGTGCCCAACTATTCCAAAGTGCCCCGGGCAACAACGTCGGCGTATCGAATACTTCGTTCGGTCAGAACGGAGGGCTGCTGCGACAGGGCCTGCCGGTCTTGACGCCGACCACGACTCCGGAGGCACAGCGCTTGCCGGCACCATTCGGCACAGGTCTGCAAACGGTCTTTGACAACCGCTCGGAATATCCTGAGGTTCATTCCTGGTCGGCGAGCTTCCAGCACGAACTCTTCTGGGACACCATCGTCGAGGCTAACTACATAGAAAAGCGAGGTGAAAAGCTTTTTGGTGCCTACAACGCGAATGAGGCGAATATTCGGGCTCAACCGGCGGGCTTCAATGACTTCCTGTCGGAGTTCATCGCGGTCCGGAATGACTCGACCTACAACAGCCCATTGATCAATGCGCTGTATACGGGAAATTCGACGAATAATTCAGGTACCGCGACTTTCCGTTCGACCAATGCGACGAACATTGCAAATGGAAATGTAGCCTCGGCGGCAATCTCGATATCGCAGCGGACGTCGGGCGGAGGTCAAATGATCGCGGTCAATGGATTCAGCCCGTTCCTGTTTGTTCCTTACCCCCAATTCGGTACTTTGCGCGTGCTTGATACGAACGATTGGTCGCGGTACCGGGCCCTCGAGCTCAATTTGAGACGGCGAATGAAGAATGGCATTAGCTTCATGGGGAGTTATGTTTATTCGATCTCAAAGGACACACGCTCTTTCGATCCGACCTTCACGATCGTCAGTACGGGTACGGCACAGTCTGCGGGCAGCACTCCGTTTATGAATTCAGACCGCAGCCTGAATTACGCATGGTCCGACTTCGACCGTCGGCATGTCTTCAATGCGTCATTCGTCGCGGAACTTCCGTTCGGCCG
>JADJWM010000013.1 GCA_016716365.1 Chloracidobacterium sp.
AGCTTCCGGTATCTCCGGCCTCGCATTACTGCATGGGCGGGGTGCGGACCGATCTTCGGGGCCGGAGCACGCTGCCGGGCCTTTATGCCGCCGGCGAGGTCACATGTACCGGCGTCCACGGGGCCAATCGATTGGCTTCGAATTCATTGCTTGAGGGGCTCGTTTTTGGGGCGAGGGCAGGGGAAGCGGCGGCGAAGGACAATGTAGAATTTCGAATTTCGAATTTCGAAACAGGGAAATCGGAGAATGTATCTGCGGTAGGAGATCCGCGGCTGAGTATTTCGACGGCGGTCAAAAAACGGGTTAAGCGAGCCATGTGGGAACGGGTCGGCATCCTGCGAGACGAGGAATCGCTAAAGCGGGCGATCGCAGAGTTCGAGCAGATCGCAGCTTCGAACTTGAGCACGTCGTCTCGAAATTTCGTGACGTTGGCGCTGTTGATCGCCCGGGCGGCCCTTTGGCGGGAAGAGTCGCGCGGAGGCCATTTCCGGACAGATTTTCCGGAGCCTTCGGAAGATTGGAAAGTTCATTCGATCCAAAAATTGGGTGCCGAGATCCGGTCAGAGGCGAAGATCGATCCGTCCGGTGAAGCGGCTGCGACCCGCGCCCCGTAGGCACCAAGCGGCATCGGCATCGGACATAAAGCCTTTTTTGGGTTATAATTCAGGGAAAATTACCTTAATTTTCCGAACCAGTGAATCGAATATGACTCAAAGCGCGACTACGCTTAATCTAGCGTCCATCGTCACACACCATGCAAAACTGGCCCCGCAAAAAGAGGCTGTGGTCTGGGGCGATGTACGTATGACTTACGGCCAACTGGAAGCGATGGCTAACAAGGTGGCGAACGCCTTGACCGAGATGGGTATCGGCCACGGTGACAAGGTTGCACTGAACTGCCCGAACCTGCCTTATTTTCCGATCGTCTATTACGGCATTATGAAGGCCGGTGCGGCGGTCGTCCCGATCTGCGTTCTGTTCACTCCGCGCGAGATCGCATACCAGTTGAAGGACTCGGACGCCAAGGCTTTTTTCGCATTCGAAGGGACCGACGAGCTTCCGATGGGAGCGGCGAGCAAGGCCGCATTCGACGAGGTCGATTCGTGCACAGATCTTGTGATCCTGCCAAAGGAGATGATGGGGCCGTCGCCGTTTCCGGAGCATAAGACGCTCACCCAGTTGATCGCGACGAAGTCCGACAAATTCGAGAATTATCCGACGGCTCCGGACGACACCTGCGCGATCCTCTACACGTCCGGGACCACAGGACAGCCGAAAGGCGCCGAGCTGACACATCTTAATCTTTGGTCCAACATCGTGACCACATACAGCATTCACCTGCCGATGCTCGATTTTACTGATGGCGAGCAAAAGACGGTCCTGATCACGCTGCCGTTGTTTCACACGACCGGGCAAACGGTGCAGATGAACACGAACATCTACGGCGGGAACCGCGTTGTGCTTTTGCCTCGGTTCGATCCTAAGGCAACGCTTGAAACGCTTGTCCGCGAGAAGGTGAATTTCTGGGTCGGGGTGCCGACTATGTATTGGGCGTTGCTGAAGTATGTCGATGAGACCGGCTTTGACATAAGCCACATCAAAGACAGTATGAAGGTCTGCACGTCCGGCGGGGCACCGATGCCCGTCGAGGTGATGAAGGCATTTCAGGACCGCTTTGAAGTGCGCGTCCTCGAGGGCTACGGGCTTTCCGAGACATCGCCGCTTGCTACGTTTAACCATTTTGAAAAGCCTTCGAAGCCGGGTACGGTCGGGCAGGCCATCTTTGGCGTCGAGGTAAAGTGTGTCGATGAGAACGACGTGGAAGTGCCCAGGGGTGAGAGGGGCGAGGTCGTGATCCGCGGGACCAACGTGATGAAGGGTTACTACAAGCGGCCCGAGGCGACGGCCGAGGCCTTCCGCAACGGATGGTTCCACTCTGGCGACATCGGGATCATGGACGAGGAGGGCTATCTCGCGATCGTTGACCGCAAGAAGGACATGATCCTCCGCGGCGGTTACAACATTTATCCGCGGGAGTTGGAAGAGGTGATCATGACCCATCCGGCGATCTCGCTGGTCGCGGTCATCGGTGTGCCGGACGATAAGATGGGCGAAGAGGTCAAGGCGTTCTTGGTGCTGAAGGAAGGGGCACAGCTTTCGGACGCGGATTTCATTGATTGGTGCAAGACGCAGTTCGCGGCCAACAAATATCCGCGCTATGTCGAGTTTCGCGATGCCCTTCCGATAGGTAACACCGGAAAGATCTCGAAGCTGATGCTTCGTGCGGAATTGAAGAAAAGTGCGTAGTTTCGTCGACGTCCGATAGAGCGTTCTGGGCGTCGAAGAAGCATCGGGTCCCGATATTGATCCGAAAGTGTATTAAGAACGTAGTTTTTGAAGTGTTACGAACATTGGGATGACCCGATCTCTGAGAAGTTATAAGCTGGCGGTATTGATAATTTTCTCGCTTTTTTGCCTGCTTTCTTGCGGAAGCGGCGGGCCTAAGAAATTCGTCATCTCTGAAAGCAGATCGTATGAAGCGTCCCTCTTCCGTCAGAATTGTGCGATCTGCCATGGGCCCGAGGCTGAAGGAAAGACATTATCCGACGGAACCGTTGTGCCGGGACTTCGGCGGGGCGAATTCAAATACCGGTCGGCAAGCGAGATCTACCGGCATATTTCCGAGGGCGGCAATGGAATGGTCCCGTTCCGTAACCAACTGACGGAGCGAGAGATCAATATGCTGGTCGAGTTCGTGCAGAGCGACCTGCGGGGCGGGGTTCGCTGATGAGGCCGGGAAAGTTATGAAGGTATTGATCACAGGTGCAACCGGTCTGATCGGAACGGCACTGCGCGATTCTTTCGAAGAGAAGGGGTACGAGATGCTCCTTGCTTCGCGAAGCGAGCCGAAAAGCGAGTCGTACGTCCGATGGGACAGTGACACCGGCTTTGCCGATGAGGACCTGCCGCGGCTCGAAGGGCTCGATGCGGTGGTACATCTTGCCGGCGAAAGCATCAGCGGCGGTCTGCGATGGACCGAAGAGAAGAAGCGGGCAATTCGCGACAGCCGTGTATTCGGCACACGGACGATGATAGAGGCGTTTGCAAAACTCTCCGATAAACCGGACGTTTTTGTCTCGGGTTCCGCGATCGGTTTTTACGGCGACCGTGGTGACGAAGAGATGACCGAGTCGAGCCCGGCCGGCGACACTTTTTTGTCCGAGGTCAGCAAGGAATGGGAGGCCGAATCTCGTCGGGCGGAGGATATGGGCATCCGCACGGTCCTTCTGCGGACGGGAATCGTCCTGTCAAAAGACGGAGGTGCACTCGCCGCGATGCTCACCCCGTTCAAGCTCGGCGCCGGCGGCGTTGTCGGCAGCGGTAAACAATGGATCAGCTGGGTGTCGCTGGATGACGTTGTCGGCATCATCAACTTTGCCATCGAGAACGAGAAGGTCCGCGGTGCGATCAATGCCGTCGCCCCGAACCCGGTGACTAACGAGGAGTTCACAAAGACCCTCGGTTCGGTCCTTTCGCGGCCGACCATCCTCCCGCTGCCCGAATTCGCGGTCAACCTGGTCTTCGGCGAGATGGGCGATGCGCTGCTGCTCGATTCAACAAAAGTCCTTCCCAAACGGCTGCAGGACGCGGGTTACGAATTCAAATTTACCGAACTTCGAAAGGCTCTCGAGCATGCGATCGAATAGATCGATATGACTTTCTCACCTCTCGGTTTTATGGATAAGGACAGGCCTGCTCGGGGCGCAGTCTGACTCGAACGGTGCGATCTGAAGGTTTAAGAGGTACTCGCCATCCTCGACCTCGTTCGGCACATAGATCAGTTCGGTGATGGTTGAATCAATGCGTGTTGCTTCGTTGATCTCGCAGCTTCCTTCTTCCACATTCCAAAAGATCCGGTGATTAATGAGTTTGCCCTCGTCATAGATCCGGTCGATTGACGGGAGGTCGCAGAGAAGGTGTTTGAAGCCGAAGTCAACGATGAGCTGAACCGCATCCGGGCTGAAATAGGGCGGGATATTTTGTTCACCATATTCAGCCGTGAGTTTACGGTCATCATTCGGAAGCGTTCGAATGATAAGCGCTTTCGGACTGGTCCCGGAAGCCGCCCCCATTTCCGACAAAGCCGTTTCCACCGATCGCCTTGTGATTTCTAACTCGCCCGTTTCGGCCATTTTCAGCGGTTCAGCGGATATGAGATAAGCCGGGATGATCACATCCTGCAAGCAATCGCGGACTGAGATACGCTGATGCGTGATGTGGCCGACGCACTCCGTATGGGTGCCGCTGCAATGCGGAATGAACGTGTACTGCTCGTAATTTACGCTTGAGCCGGTCCGCGTATCGCCGAGCGGTTTCGCCGTCGCCGGATCGACGCCGAACGCGTTCGGCTGCCGGCCGTTGAATCGGAGCGGGATCGAGATGTCAATCCACAGATTCGATTCAAAAGAGAGATCGAGACTGTTGCTTAAAACCGACCCTGTCATTACCCTAACTTGAGGCGCCATTCCTTCAAATGCTGCATGATGTCGTACCTATTTAGTTCTTCCAATGACTCACAAATTTCGAGTGCGCGTCGCTTATCTCCAAGGACGTGTAATGCTTGCATCAAATTGATTCCGGTCATTGGTCCGTGTACCTGTGGATCAAAAATCGGTAACATCAAGTCGACCATCTGAACAATGTAGCCACTGTTACCCAAGTCACCCGATATCATCATAAATACGTCCGGTGGCAATTCTTTTACTTGCAGAATCTTGCTGTAAAGTTCAACGGCGGAATCAATTTTCTTGTTTTCGAGCAGTGCTCGTGCTAACCATAGTTGCGGTCTCCAACTGCCCTTGATTTTTGACACCTGTTCTATAGCTTCATAAAAGCCATCATCACCTTTCTCGTCACGTGCGAGTGCGGCAAACCATTTCAATCCGTTTTCCTGATTCGGATCAACATTTAATGCTTGCCATAATGTCTCTTGAGAACCTTCAATATCACCTTCCTCGGCCTTCACTTTCGCGAGGTTGGTTAATATAATCCCCGACGCGCCTTTTTGATATAAGAAGTCCTCTAGAACAGTTTTCGCTTCTTTCAAGCGCCTATTCTGCATCAACGTTATTCCAAGAATGGCAGCGCTTCTTTCGGTCTGTTTTTCAATTTCCATTAAGCGTCTGGCGGGTGCGAGGCAATCCTCAAAAAATCCGTCCTGGAGGGAGATAACGAGAACGTCGTAAAGTTTGTCCGGATTATCTCTGACTTCTCTGAACTTTTCAGCCAATATCGTTTTCCTATAGTCATCTTTGGCAATCGCAAATTCGTTTCCGTATTCGTCATATGCAATGACTACATCGTTGCGTTCGTTAGAGGATTGCTTCTGTTCTACATCGGCATGTGCTCCGAATATTTTCTTAAGAAATCCCATTTTCTTCGTTCAATTTGCCAGTGAATCGACAATGCTCCTTACTTCAGCTAAATTAATCTTGTTCAATTCATTCGACGTAGCGCAGATCTCCATCAGGATCTTGTCCTGGGCGTTTCCCCGCAGCTGTGCTTCAGAATAGGGCAGGTCTTCCCGGAAAGTGACCATCGAATATTTCGAAAAATAATCCGGATAATTTTGCTCCAGCCGCGTTTCGAGCGCCCGTTTTCGCTGGAAAACCGGGTCGGCGGTCGCGTCGCGCATTTCGTAGAAATTCTCAACGGCCATGTCCTGGATGGCGTCGGTGTTGAGTTTGCGAAGCTGGCCGTATTCCTCATAGGTTCTTTGCCAATCGATCCGGCCGCCCGCTGACGGCACCCCACTCGGAGATGCTCCGGCGGGGACCCCGCACGCAGGCGGTTCTGACATTTGCTTGTCGATCATTTGAGCAAAAACGCGAACGTCCTCGAACGCACAGTTCATTCCCTGGCCGTAAAACGGCACCATCGCGTGGGCCGAATCGCCCAGGAGCAGCACCTTGCCGCCTGAGTGCCACGGCCAGCATTTGACCGTGCCGAGAAGGCCGGTCGGGTTGGCGAAGAAATCCTCGATTAGGGTCGGCATCAATGGGACGGCGTCGGGGAATTCGCGGGTGAAGAAATCAATAACGGAGGCCTCGTCGTTAAGCTCGTCGAATCCAGGTTCAGTGGCACCATCGCTACCGCTCGGGTTTCCCCCTTTGTGGGCAAGGAAAAGCGTGCATGTGAAACTGCCGTCGAAATTCGGCAAGGCGATCATCATGAATTTGTGCCGCGGCCAAATGTGAAGGGCGTTTTTTTCGAGCAGGAAATCTCCGTTTTTGCCGGGCGGAATGTGCAGTTCCTTGTATCCATGATCGAGAAAGACGGAGGTTGAGGAGAAACCGGGCATCTGCGATTCCATCGCCTGACGGACGGGCGAACCGGCACCATCGGTCGCGATCACCGTCTCAGGCAAGAGCGAAGAAGCAGACTTATCCGACGCAGCGGAACCCTCAAACTGGACCTCGCCCGATTCGACGTCAAATCCGGTGCATCGCTCGTTGAAGTGGAATGTGACGTTGTCGTACTTGTCCGCCTCGTTCATCAGTGCGATGTTCAGGCCGGAGCGGGAGATCGAATTTATGTATTCGCCTTTTCGTCCGCTATAAGGCAGTAGTTTTGTCGCGCCCGAACGGTCGTGGATCATTCGGCCAAACATCGGTACCGCCTCGGCGAGCATGTACGCATCCATTCCCACCTCGCGGAGTGCGGCGATCCCGCGATCCGACAGGGCGAGATTGATCGAACGCCCGGCCTCGACGGCGTCTTTGCGCATGTCGGGACGCGCTTCGAAAACGGTCACGTCGAAACCGCGGCGGGCCAGGTAAATTGAAAGGAGCGAGCCGGCGAGGCCCGCACCGATGATCGCGATATTTTTGTCAGGCATCGAGGATACGGCCGGTTTCAGATCCCATCAGGTTGTTAAGGGTGTCGGCAAGTTTACAGGTCCGGCATCGGGTTTCGGTCCGGCTTTTTCGACGCGGACGGCCGTGACCTTGAATTCCGGTGCGAGTGTAAAGCGGTCCCGAACCTTTCCGGTGGCGTAATTCAGCATCACATTCGGGTCGTGGAACGTTGCAAAAAGCTCACCCTCACGTACCTTAGCAGTGATCCTGGTGGGAAGTTCCGCTTCCCCGTACTCGCTCTTGATCACAAGAGGCTGACCGTCCGACACTCCGAGTCTCTCTGCATCCGCCGGCGATATCATCAATTCGTCGGTTGCGAGGAGTTCGCGGTTCGGCGTTCGCATCGTCATCGTACCGGCGTTGAAATGGTAAAGCGTCCGGCCGGTGGTGAGCAAGAACGGAAATTCTTCCGATGCCTTTTCGGGCGTCGGGCGATATTTTATCCGCCGCAGTTCCGCCCTCTTTCCTAATGAAAAGCTCTCCTGATGCAGCAGCGTTTCACCGGGATGCGATTCGTCCGGGCAGGGCCACTGGAGCCCGTGCCGCTCGATGCGCGGATAGCTGATCCCGCGGCCCGCGGGCCAGACGGCCCGGACCTCGTCCCAGATCTGCTCGGCCGAAGCGAACGAGAAATGCTCGCCCTTTCCCATCGCCCTGGCTACGTCGCAGACGATCTGCCAATCGGTGCGGGCATTGCCGCGGACATCGACGGCCTGCCTGATCCGCTGGATCCGGCGTTCGGCATTCATGAACGTGCCGTCCTTCTCGAAGGACGACGCGGCCGGTAAGAACACGTCCGCGAACCGCTTGGCGGTCTCGTTCAGGAACAGGTCCTGGACTATGCAGAATTCCAGGCCGTCAAACGATCTCGCGGTCTGGTGGGAATTAGCATTCGATAGAAACACGTCGTATCCGATGGCCCACAGCGCTTTCAGTTTTCCGTCGCGGGCGGCATCCATCATCTGAAGTTGTTTTAAGCCCTTGCCGGTGGGGACGCTCGCATTCCAAACTGATTCGAACAAAGGCCGGCCCTCGTCAACCGCGATCGAGCCGGTGAGGATGCCGGGATCGCAGCCCATATGTGCCGATCCCTGAACATTGTTCTGGCCGCGAAGCGGGTTAACGCCGGTCCCCGGTTTCCCAATGTTGCCGGTCAGCAAGGCGAGGTTAACAACCGTCATCACGCCCTCGGTACCCTGCAAATGCTCGGTCATCCCGAGCCCGTGGAAACACATCGCGGGTTTTGCCGAGGCGTAAATCCTGGCCGCGGCCCTGATCTGTTCGGCCGGAACACCGCACACGCCAGCGACGGCTTCGGGCGAATATTCTTTGACGAAAGCCGTAAACTCATCGTATCCGTCCACCCGTTCCGCGGTGAAATCCGCGTCGGCCAGGCCTTCATCGATGATCGCATGTGCAAGAGCGTTGAAAAGCGGGATGTTGGTCCCTGGATGAAGCTGAAGATGAATATCGGCGTATTTGGTTAACTCCGTCCGCCGTGGATCGATAACAATGAGATTTGCCCCGGCCCGAACGGCCTGTTTGATCCGGGCACCGGGGATCGGGTGGTTCTCGGTGGGGTTGGCCCCGCAAATGAGGATGGTCCGGGCGAGTTCGATATCGTCGAACGAGTTCGTCGCCGCTCCGGTCCCAAGCATCATCTTCATCGCGGCCGCAGTCGGGGTGTGGCAAACGCGGGCGCAGCAATCGACGTTGTTGGTCCCGAGCGCAACGCGGGCAAACTTCTGCGCGACGTAATTCTCTTCGTTCGTAGCACGTGCCGAGCCGAGGATCGCAACGCTGTCCGGTCCGTGAGCTTCGATGAACGCGGTCAGCCTTGCGGCGGTAAATTCTATCGCTTCATCCCAGGCGACCTGCCGCCACTCGCCGTTCTCACGGATCATGGGTTCGGTCACGCGGTCGGCGGCATCAACAAAGCTGTATGCGTACCGGCCCTTTACGCAAAGGTGGCCGCTGCTGACCGGGGCGTCATTCACCGGCCTCACCTGAACGATCCGGTCATCGCGAGTTCCTACATTCATTTCGCAGCCGGTCCCGCAATATGGACAGGTCGTGCGGGTCCATGTAACCGGCGCGCCGTTCTCGATCACCGAGCGGTCCTCGAGTGCGCCGGTCGGGCAAACGTCTGAACAAGCTCCGCACGAAACGCAGCTGCTGTCTCCGAACGGTCCAAAATTATCGGGCACGATCCAGCTATCCTCTCCGCGGCCCGCGACCTGCCAAACGAACTGGCCCTGGACCTCGTCGCAGATCCTGACACATGCGTAACAGTCGATGCACCGGGACATATCGACCCGGATGTATGTATGCGAATCGTCGACGCGGTCCCCGTTGATGCTGGCGCTGAAATCGCTTTCGTTCACGCCGTATTGACTGCAAAGTTGGTGAAAGGGCCGGTCAGGGAAGTCTTGAAATGCTTTGACAGGATAGCTGCGGGCGAGCATCCGGAGGTTCATCTCGCGGGCGTGCTCGATGGCCTCGGAATGCGTCTCGATCGACATCCCGTCAGTGATGGGTGTCGTGCACGCGGCCGCTTCGCGTTCGGTACCGTCGACGTGAACGAGGCACAGGCGGCAGGCCCCGACCGGCTTAAGACGGGGATCATCGCAAAGGGTCGGTATGCCGATCCCGCATTGCCTTGCAGCATCGAGGATCGACGACCCTTCGGGGAAGTCGTGTTCGGTTCCGTTGATCGTCGCTCTGATCATGATGCCATCATTCTAAAATGGGGAGATCATTCCCAGCCGGTGTCCCAGTGATCTTGACGTAAGTCCATTTTAGCGCAAGCAATCTCGAAGGATAGAAGCGAATCGGAATACATCCGTAAACGAATTGTAGAGAGGTGCAGGCGCAACACGGATCACGTCCGGTTCACGCCAATCTGCAAAGATACCGCGTTCGGCCAGTTTGCCGAAAAGGACCTTCCCGGGCAATTCGTCGGGGGGCACATTCCCTCCAGGCAGTGATTCCGCCTTGACGCGGATCGAAAGCTGGCAGCCTCTCTGGGCCGGGTCGCTGGGTGTGATGATCTCGAGCCGATCGTCGCCGATCTCATTGATCAGCGTTTCTAGAAAGTCGGTCAAGTTTTCAGATTTTGCACGAAGTCCGGCTATTCCCGCCTCGTCGAATATCTCAAGTGAAGCTCGCAACGCAGCGAGCTGGAAAATAGGGGGGTTCGATATTTGCCAGCCCTCGGCACCCTCGAGCGGAACGAATTCCGGCCCCATCAAAAAGCGTGTTTCCTTATCGTGGCCCCACCAGCCGGCGAATCGCGGGAGGTCGAATGACCGGGCGTGCCGTTCGTGAACGAAGATGCCCGCGATCGCTCCCGGCCCGGCATTTAGATACTTGTATGAGCACCAAGCCGCGAGATCGACGTCCCAATCATGAAGGTTGAGAACGAGGTTGCCGGCAGCGTGGGCCAGATCGAAACCAACAATACATCGTTTCCGATGCCCGGCATCGGTGATCGCCTTCATGTTGAATGCTTGCCCGGTGTAGTAATTCACGCCGCCGAGCAGGATCAATGCCGTGGAATCGCCTTCGCGGTCAATGGTTTCGAGAATGTCTTCGGTCCTCAAGGTTGATTCGCCCGCGCGCGGGGAGAGTTGGACCAGAGCGTTGATAGGATCCTTTGCTGAATTCGTGTCGAAGACCCCGGTCGCTACCGCCCCCGGTTCTGACAAGAGATCGCTCGCTTCCGAGCCCGGTCCCGCCTTGAAGCCGTGGAACTTCAACTGCGATTCGACCGCATACTGATCCGAGGGAAAGGCACCTTTTTCGATAATGATCTTGTATCGGTCACTTGTAGGGCGGTAAAAGGACACCATCAGCAAGTGCAGGTTCACCGTCAGCGAGTTCATCGCGACGACCTCTCCAGGTAACGCCCCGACAAGCCGGGCCAGCGGTTCGGTTACGAACTCGTGATAGGGAAGCCATGGGTTCTTTGCGTGGAGATGTGCTTCAACCGCGAGCCGGGCCCAATCGTCGAGTTCCTGTTGAACATATGAGCTTGCGGTTTTGGGCTGCAACCCGAGTGAATTGCCGGTGAAATAGATCACATCACCGCCCGCTGCCTTCGGAAAATGGAACCGTTCGCGGAACCCGCGGAATGGGTCCGCCCCATCCATATCCACCGCGATTGCGGCACCTCGGTCAATGCTTCGTTGAGCCTCTTGATTCATTCCTTTGAGAGTATTCTATCGGCTCGGGCCATTTTACGATACCTTTCAGCCGGCCTGCCGATCATGCGGCCGCAGAACGTGTGACGGATCGCCCCCGATCTATTCCCTTATTGATTTCACCCGATGATTTTTGTTAACTATGAATTAGACCGTTCCGTATTGCAGCTCAATGATACGAAATTTCACGGAGCGTGATCATAAACCATGGGTTATTTAGTTTTACATAATTGTCCGACTCGTTTTATTGACCGTTCCAAAGGCAGGAAGTTCTCACATTTTCTGGTTTTTACCGGAATGGCGGCGATCAATTTCCTGGTCGTGCTGTTGGGGCTTCCATTCCTTATCACCTTGCTTGTGGCCCGGCGCTTCTGGACCGCTAGCCGTTCGTGAAGGCCCCGGCGTCCAGGCCGAGCCAGTTCAAGGCCGCGCCGTGAAAAAGCATTTCGATGATCGCCTCGTCGTACGGCATCGACGTGATCAGCTTGCCCGGCTCAAGTTCGCCTAACGGGAACGGGTAATCGGTGCCGAGCATAACCTGGTCCGCACCGACGAGCCTCAGCAGGTAATCGAGTTTGGCGGCTTCATGCACCAGTGAATCGAAATAGATCCGGCTGAGATATTTCCTCGGGCTGTGTGGATTGTCGACGGCGCAAAGGTCGGGCCGGACCCGGAATCCGTGGTCGATGCGTCCGATCGTCGCCGGGAACGAGCCGCCGCCGTGTGCGAAGCAGATCCTTAGTTTGGGCAAGCGTTCCAGCGTGCCCGAGAAGATCAGCGAGCAGATCGCACGCGAAACCTCCGCCGGCATCCCAACCAGCCACGGGAGCCAGTATTTTTGCATATCCTGCTCGCCCATCATTTCCCAGGGATGGACGAAGACGGCCATGCCAAGTTCCTCGCACGCACTGAAAAAATCGAAAAAACGCGGTTCGCCCAGATTCAGCTGATTGACATTGGTGCCGATCTGAACGCCCGCCAGGCCGATCTCTTTGCAGCGTTCAAGTTCGGTGATAGCAAGTTCGGTGCTCTGAAGTGGGACGGTGCCAAGGCCTGCAAATCGAAGCGGAAATTCAGTAATGATATCCGCGATATGGTCATTGAGGAACTTTGAGACTTCCAGGCCATGAGCCGGCTTTGCCCAGTAACTGAACATTACGGGCACGGTGGAAAGGACCTGCACGCCGATCCCCGAAGAGTCCATGTCATCGATCCGCCGGACCGGTTCCCAGCAATTCTCCTCGATGTCGCGAAACTGTTTCCCGTCATCGCGAACCATATGGGCAGAACACGGCTGATAATGATCCAGTGTGATGAACCCACCGTATCCGAAACGGTCCTTAAAGTTCGGAATGTCTTTGGGGAGGATGTGCGTGTGGACATCGATCTTCAGCATTCGCTCAATTTTAGCCATTGACACGCTTAAACAAAAGCGCACGAAAAAGGCAGGAGGTTTTGTGGCCTCCTGCCTGCGCAGTTTTGGGTTTTCTCATCCAATTCAGATCACCATTCAAGATAGTCTTCATCGGTGCCGGGCCTGCGGCCGCCCGCACCTGGGATATTCGGCCCCTGGATATGCGGGATCTTCGCCTCCGTCATCAATGTATTCAAGGCCGCCAGGTCCTCGGTGATCAACCGCCGAACTTCGGCGGCTGCCGCGGGAATTCTTGCCGACAGGAGCTCGATCTGGGAAAGCTCCCACTCGGTCGGTGCTGCCGACATGTTTTCGATCGCGAACAGAAGCTGGGTCGCCCGCTGGCTGAGAGGTGTCGGAAGTTCGACAAGGGGCGGGCCAGCCGCGCTTATGTTGCTCGTTTGTGAAGGAGGCGTGCCCCAATTGACGTACGCCGCGTCGATCTTTTTGAGTAGGTCATCGGCAGCCTTCCTGATGTTCTCAGGAACCTGTGGAGCTCCCGGCCGGCGCCAGGATTCGATCGCCGTGTTCAGGTTCGTGCGAAGGGCGGCGATGTTGACCTGGGCAATGGCTCCCTGGACGACGATCGGCTGGAAACGGGTCAGGGCCGCTTTCTTCTTTGCACGGTCCTCCGCGGAAAAGACGATCCGTGGATCGTCGATCACGGCGAAATTCCTCGAAAGTTCGGTTTCGCCTCTTTTCAGTTTGACCGTGTAGGTACCCGGATCGATCCGGAAGCCAAAGTTCGCGAGTGCGCCGAGGCCGCCGCCTCCTCCTCCTCCGCCACCTCCAGGCCCGCCGCCCGTTCCCGGCGGGATCTGCGGGCCAGGCGGCCGAGAACGCATATCCCAGACGAAGCGATTCAGGCCTTTCCTGGCGGTGCATTGCTGGGCTCCGCCGCCGCCGAACCCGAATTGTCCGCCGCCACCCCCGCCGCCACCGGGCCCTTGCTGCGTGCCGGGCGTCGGCGTTGGCTGCGGCCGAGTGCAGTTAACCGTACGAAGTGTTTGGCCCTGCGCGTCCTGAAACGTAAGAGTGGCCGTCTCGCGATCCGCTAGGTCCTCCTTTAGGTAGAAATTGATCAATGCCCCGTTCGGCGGGTTCTGACCGTAAAAGACCTTGTCGGACGTGAGCGGCTTGTTGTTCCACAGCCGCCACATTACCGACCGGCGAGGTTCGAATAGATGGGCATTGCTGCCTA
Source organism: Chloracidobacterium sp. (assembly GCA_016716365.1). GTDB lineage: Bacteria > Acidobacteriota > Blastocatellia > Pyrinomonadales > Pyrinomonadaceae > OLB17. The sequence continues at coordinate 13,735 of JADJWM010000013.1, forward strand.
AGACTGCGTCATTAAGCTGTTCCATCGCGGTGATGTCATCCAGCACCCAGATCGAACGGCCGTGAGTTCCGAGGATAAGGTCGTTCTCCCGCGGGTGGATCAGAATGTCGTCGATCGGCACGGTCGGCAGGTTGAGTTTGATCTGCGTCCAGCTTTCGCCGCGGTTGGGCGACGCGAAAAGGCCGAATTCCGTGCCAACGAAAAGCAGGTTCGGATTGCGCGGGTGTTCGCGGATCACGTTCGCGATCCCGTTATTCTGCGGCAAATTCGATGCGATCGGCCTCCACGTTTCGCCGAAGTCGTTCGTGGCATAAACATAAACCTTGAAGTCATTGCTCCGGTGGCCGTCAAAGGTCACGTATGCCGTTCCTTCGGCGGCCCGCGAAGCGATCACGCGGCTCACATACGTTCCTTTCGGCAGTCCGGGAACCTTGTCCACGACGTTCTTCCAATTCTGTCCGTCGCGGGTCACCTGCAGATTGCCGTCATCGGTTCCGGCCCATAGTACGTTTCGATTTACGGGTGATTCAGCGAAAGTCGTGACGGTCGGGTAATTCCGGACGCCGTCGTGCCGGGACCTGGTGTTCCGATCGGGGACCTTGCCCATGATCTCAAGCTTGTTCCGGTCGACGCCTGTCGTCAGGTCGGGGCTGATCTTTGTCCAGCTGTCACCCCGGTTGGTCGACTTAAAGACTATATTTCCGGGGTAATAGATCGTTTTGGCATCGAAGGCCGAGATAACGATCGGCGTGTTCCATTGGAAGCGGAATCGCTCCTCGCCCTCGCCTTCGCGGGGACGGATGGATTTGCTTTCGCTGTTGGCGATATTCCGCCGAACGATATTCCCGTCTTGCGATTCGGCGTAGACGATGCTTTCGTCGTTTGGATCCGGTTGGGCATAAAATCCGTCGCCTCCGCTTATCGTGTACCAGTCTGAGTTTGTGATCCCCTGAGGGTTCATCGACATGCTCGGGCCGCACCAGGTGTTGTTGTCCTGAAGGCCGCCGCAGATCAGGTACGGCATCGCATTGTTCACACCGATCTCGTAGAACTGGCCGATTGGGACAGTGTTTGCGTAATCCCAAGTGCGGCCGCGGTCATAGGAGATGTTTATCCCGCCATCATTTCCCTGTATGATGTGATCGGAGTCGCGAGGGTTGATCCAGATACCGTGCGTATCGGCATGGGGCGCACGCGAGAAATTGCCCGTCCAAGTCTTACCGCCGTCTTCGGAATACTGCATTGCGACACCGGCAAGCCACAACCGCTGATCGTTGTTAGGGTCGACCCGCAGCTTAGAGAAATACATCGGCCGAGGGACCGAGCCGATCTCGGCCACCTTTGACCATGTTTCGCCCTTATCATTTGATCGATAGATACCGCCGTTGGCGTGTTCGATCGTGACGTATACGATATTTGTGTTCTTCGGATAAACGGCGATCGAGATCCTTCCCGTTTCGAGAAGGGTCGGGGGCCGTTGAGCGGGAGCGTTCTCGGTGTCGTAAGGCATTCCGCGGGTAATCTTTGTCCAGGTCTCGCCGCTATCGTTCGACTTGTAAAGAGCGCTGTGCTCGCCGCTGCCGTTGAATCCAAAAACGGTCCGTCTCCGCTGGTACATCGCGGCATAAAGGATGTTCGGGCTTTCGTTGTCAATGGCGAGTTCGGTCGCTCCAGTATCATCATTGACTTTGAGAACGTGTGCCCACGTCTTGCCTCCATCAGATGTCTTGAACACGCCGCGTTCAGGATTCGGGCCCCAAAGCCGGCCCGTTGCCGCGACATAGACCACGTCGGGGTTGGTCGGATGAACGATTACCCGGGCGATATGGTGCGTTCCGGCGAGCCCCATGTTCTTCCACGTCTTTCCGCCGTCCAGGGACCTGTAAACACCGTCTCCCCAGGACGAGCTCTGCCGGTTGTTCGATTCGCCGGTGCCCGCCCAAACGATCGACGGATTCGACGGTGATATTGCTACATCCCCTATGCTCATCACCGCTTCCTTGTCGAAGAGAGTCGTCCAGGAAGTGCCGCCGTTGATCGATTTGAGAATTCCGCCGGAGGCCATTGCGGCATAAATGATCCGGGTGTCGTTCGGATCGACCTCGATATCGTTGACGCGGCCGCCCATCGTTGCGGGCCCGATCTCGCGAAATCTAAGGCTTGAGATCGCCGCCTCAAAGGCGGCGTTTCGATCCGGGCCTGGCGAGGGTGAAGCCGCAGGCGTCGGCGTTGCACGGCCGCGAGCCCTGTTTTGACCCGCCATCTCGGTTCCGAGTAACAAGATAACCAGAAAACCAACACAGAAAACATTGAAACAGCGAATGAAGTGCATCATTTAGCAAGGACCTCGCGCAGAGTAGTTCGACTTTGACTTTGCAAACCGGAAAAGCTGGCTGAATTGTCGGTGAATCGATATAAATCTAGGGCAGTTCCCGGGTTTTGGCAATCTCGCAGGGCCTGCCGAGCTATAAAATATTTCGGCGAGGGCCGTGGGGGCGACCTGTACGTCGTGTAACCTTCAAGGGAACATCCGCGACGAGGTCGTTCGGGCAACGAAATTCTTGTATTTCAGCAGCCCTGTCTAACCGTCGAAAAGCAGAAAACGAGCTGGGGGTGAGCGGTGTTTACATCCCGTCAAGGGCTGCGTTTATCCCCTCGCGCTCTGAGAATGTTTAAATTATGAAATCCGGCAAGCCGCGGTCTTCTAGCCAACAGAAGCAACTAGCGTTAAGATGCAGGTGACACAACCTTCAACTTTCAAGGAGAACGTGATGAGAACTTTTGATCGGATGCTTTGCGCCGTTGTCGCCCCAGCTTTCCTTTTTCTCTCTATTGCGATCGCTCAGGCGCCGTCGACGTCGGACGCGGAATTAAGGGTCCGGCGAAATTCGATCGAGGCAGAACTGCAGTCGATCGCCGTTGTTGAACGCAAGGTGATGGTAACCATGCGGGACGGAAAGCGAATGCAGGCGGATATCTATCGGCCGAAAGGCGACGGGAAATTCCCGACGATCTTCTCGCGAACGCCTTATAACTTTAACTGGTGGGACGTCCGGTTGGGTGCTCCGCGTGATATGACAACTGTGCTCGACGCGGTGAAACGCGGCTACGCCTACGTGATCATGAACGAACGCGGACGATATTTCTCCGAAGGGAATTACGACATCCTTGGGCCGCCCACGACCGACGGTGAAGATGCCGTCAAATTCATTACGACCAAACCGTGGTCAAACGGCAAGCTCGGTGCGATCGGCTGTTCGTCGACCGCGGAATGGCAGATGGCCGTCGCGGCAAGAGATGTTCCGGGTTTTACGACGATGATCGCTCAGGGGTTTGGGGCCGGAGTGGGGCGTGTGGGTCCATATTATGAGCAGGGAAATTGGTATCGCGGCGGGGCAGTTCAGATGCTCTTCATCGCGTGGCTCTACGGCCAGCAGAATCAGGTACGGCCGAAATTTGCTCCGGAAACGACACAGGAAGATCTGATTCGGGCGTCGAAGTGGTTTGACCTCGCGCAGCAATCGCAGCCTATCGATTGGTCAAAGGCCCTGCGGCATCTTCCCGTAAAAGACATCTTCACCGCGATCGACGGCCCGCGAGGCATCTTTGCCGACGAAATGCCCGTACCAACCGGCGGAGCGATGATCAAACGTACTCCGAACGATCCGGCCTGGTACAAAGGCGGTCTGTGGCACGACAATATGAAAGTGAACGTTCCGGGCTTTTATTTCATGTCGTGGTACGACGTGTCGACCGGGCCGAATCTGGCGATGTATAACCACATCCGGAAGACCGCCGATCCCGCGGTGGCCGATCAGCAATACGCCGTAATAGCACCGGTGCTGCATTGCAGCTACACGCGCGCGACCGAGAACACCGTTGTCGGCGAACGAAGCATGGGCGACGCCCGGCTCAATTACGGCGAGTTGACGAACGGCTGGTTCGATTATTTCTTGAAGGGCATCAGCGAGGGCAATGACATAAAGACGTGGCCGAAGGTGCGTTATTTCACGATGGGTAGCAATAAATGGCAGTCGTCCGACACCTGGCCGCCGGCCGGTGCCGAGCCGATGAAGTTCTACCTTTCGAGCGGCGGAAATGCCAATACGCTGAACGGCGATGGAAAGCTGGTCTCGGCACCTCCGAACACCGACGCTCCCGATAGGTTCAAATACGACCCGATGGATCCCGTTCCTTCATACGGCGGCAACGTCTGCTGCACCGGCAACGCAGTCCGCGGCGGTTCGTTCGACCAGAGCAAGATGGAAGAGCGGCCTGACATTCTCGTTTACACGACCGACGTTTTGAAAGAAGGCATCGAGCTAAGCGGCCCGATCGATGTGACACTCTACGTTTCGTCGAATGCGAAAGATACCGATTTCACAGTCAAACTGATCGACGTGGATGAGAACGGCAAGGCGTGGAACCTGGACGAGACCATACAGAGAATGCGCTACCGCGAAGGCTATGACAAGCCCCTCGTCTGGATGGAGCCTGGACAGGTGTATAAGGTGAAGTTTCAGCCGATGACGACCAGCAACTACTTCGCCCCCGGTCATCGTATCAGGATCGAGATCTCGTCAAGCAACTTCCCACGCTTCGACCGGAACATGAACACCGGCGGGAATAACTGGGACGAGGTTAAAGGCATTGTCGCGAACAACGCGGTGCATCATTCGAAGCAGTATCCGTCGGAGATAACTATTTCAGTGGTGAGAGGGAAATAAGAGCTACACCGCTTCCAGTTCCCTCTTCAAACGTTTTAGGGCTTTTTTGTCTTTAAGAAGTTTTTCTATCGGGTCGGATGATTTCGGCCCATTAATAATATCACGCAAGGTTTGGTTTATCAGGGTCTGATAGCCGATGTGCAGTCGCTCGGCTTCCCCCTTGAAATGCTGGATAACGTCTGGATCCAGCATGATCGTGATGCGGTTCTTGTTACTCTTAACGACCTTATCGACAAAAGCTGGCCGCTCGATTCGCCGGAATCGCTTCTTGAATTCTTTCTCGTCCTTAAGGATCGACTCATCAAAATTATCGTTCATATTCTTTCACCATCCAGTTCTCCGCACGTCGTGCGGTAATGAAACGGATATTCTCATCGACATAGGCGAATACAAGAAATGTGAGGCCATACCGCTTTGTTAGTCCTGTAACGGTATATCGCAGTTCATTCTCGGAATGTCCGAGGTCGTCGTTATAGACTCCAAACGGATCGTCAAATATGTCGGTTATCAGCGCAAAATCGACACCGTGATCGTCGAGAACCTTTTGCCGCTTCGCTTCGTCCCATACAAACATAGATTATATGTATATTATATGTATGTCAACGAGTTTCAGCTCGCGACGGGCGGAGGTTCCATGACGGTGCCGCAATTCGAGCACGTTCGCAGTTCTTTGGATCCGTAGAATTTTTTGAAAACGCCCTGGAACTGGGTGGTAATGTCCTCTAACTGAAAGTATTCCTCGTAGAGCTTGTTGTTGCAGCTTTCACAGAACCAGAGAAGGCCGTCGAGTTCGCCAGGGCGGCGTTTGCGTTCGATGACGAGGCCTATGGTGTTCGCACCGCGGATCGGGTTGTGCGGAATACGCGGTGGCAGTAGGAACATCTCGCCTTCGCGGATCGGGACCTCGACCGGTTTGCCGTCTTCCTGGACGAGCACTTTTATGTCGCCTTCAAGCTGGTAAAAAAGCTCTTCGCCCTCGTCCCAATGATAATCCTTCCGCGAATTCGGCCCGCCGACGACCATGACGATAAAGTCCTCATCGTCGTAAACACACTGGTTCCCGACCGGCGGCCGCAGCAGATGCCGATGCTCGTCGATCCAATGCTTAAAATTGAAAGGGGGGCGAATGGTCATGCGTCAATTTTTAGCCCGAACCGCATCGTTTGGCAAGCTGTAAGTCGTCTTGCCGTTCGCATCGAGGAAGTCGAGCTTCGGCGTGCCGTCAGCGGTAACGAGCATCTTGATACGCGCTTTGCCTGCGGCGTCGTATAGGGTCACTTCAGAGTCGCGGTTTTCGTTTTTGCCGACATATACGCGTGTAGGCGAAAAATTCTCGGCGTCGAGCTTTGCCTGGGCCGCGGTCCGGGCGTCGCCCGTGGGCATTTTGGCGATCTCGTCGCGACGGATGAGAATGTCGCTGAGCGGCACCTCGGGCCTGTCCCAGATCTGCAAACCCGCGCGGTATTTGCCCGAATGGTCGTTATAGACGAGGGCCATGACCTGTGCCTGCTTGTACTTGTCGAACGAAAGGCCGTGATAGGCGCCGTATTTCCCTTTGCCCTCGACCGCGCCGAAGACGAGCCCGCCGTCCTCGTCGCCAAGCCCGTTGTAAAACAGCATCCCGGCCGGCCGCTCGGTCTTCCACGCCTTGCCGTTGATCACGGGATCGGGCATCCGCGAGCTGTTTGCCGCAACCATGACGAGCTGCCCGTTCTTTTCCCGGATGTTGAGTCTTTCTACATCCAGCTCAACAAATTTTTCCCTCGTCCGCGTGAACGCAGTAAAGGCCAAAACAGCGAAGACCAGCAAGGAAATAATTACGTAGATCTCAAGCAACCTTAATCGGTTTCGAATAGACATAAATGCAACTCCTGCTTCATTTCTGCGGGTTTAGGTCGATCTCAAGAAGGCCCAGCTTGATCCCCCGGTAATGCGGGGGCATTGAATCGGACCCATCAGGCGTGACGTCGCCGACGTAGCGGAACCCGCATGCCCGGTAGTACTCGATCAGCTTCTGATTATCGCCCCAGGTGTCCATCCGGACAAATCGAAGCCCGTTTTCGCGGGCGTGGGCCTTTGCCCAAGCCGTTATCAACTTCACATAACCGCGGCCGCGAAATTTGGGATTTGTCACGATGCGGTGGAGGTACATCGCATTCTCGCGGCTGTTTTCGCCCCAGATGATCGGGTCTTGGTAGGTGACAGAAAAGATGCAGGCGATGTCGCCATCCTCAACGATCTTCCAAAGGCGGCCGTCGGCGATCTCGGAACGAACTCGATCTTCATCGAACCCGAGCCAGTGCTTGTCGAAGACCGTCTTCTGGAATTCGATCGCGGCGTCGTATAGGTCAAGTATCGTTTCCAGGTCCTCCGACCGGGAGTTAAGTATCGTCACAACACTTAAACGCACGACCGGTCCGGAAAGTTAACTATAATTCGGCAAGTTTCTGTACTGTTCGCCAGTTTCGGGCGGTGACCGCTATTTTAAGTTTCTTTTCGATCAGCCCACGGCCCAGAAGGCTTTGGGCGACTCCCATCGGCAGGTGGAGGTAGATCTCACCGCCTTTGGCTGCGAACCGTTCTTCCGCAGGTGCGGCATCACGAAGCTTTACGAGTTGTTCACGCGAGGCCTCCTGCTTCATGAATAAAACGTGCATCTCCTTATGGCTTTCGAATTCGCCGTCAAAGGGATTGTTTGCGAGGATGCACTCGATGTGTGATCGCTCGCGCACCATTACGGCCACCGGACGGCCCATATGCTTTTCGACGGCGGTTTCGATCTTTTCTTCGAGTTTAAGGCTGGGTGTTACGCCCTTGCCGACGCGCAGGTTTCTGCAATCGAATCCAACGTTACCGCTGTTTATGTAGGTCGCGACTTTAGAAAAACCAAGAGCTTCGAAGATACCTCGAAGCTCTTCCATCCGGATCATCGCGTTTCCGGTTACGTTTATCCCGCGAAGAAGTGCGATGTACCTAGGCATGTTTCATATCGACGACGAACCGATAACGCACGTCGGACTTGATCGTCCGGTCGTACGCCTCCTCGATCCGGTCGGGGGTGATCACCTCAACATCCGCTGTGACATTGTGCTTTGCGCAGAAATCCAGCATCTCCTGAGTTTCGTGGATCCCACCGATCAGCGAACCCGCCAAAATACGATTCCCCATTATTAGCGATCCCTGGTGAAACATCGAGGGTTCCGGTGGAACGCCGACCACGACCATCGCCCCGCCGTAACCCAACAGGCCGACGTAGGGCATAAGGTCATGCGCGGCGGAAACGGTGTCGAGGATGAAATTGAACGAGTTTCGCAAAGCACCCATCGCCTCCGCGTCCTTGCTGATAACAAAATTGTCCGCCCCGAGCTTTCGGGCGTCAGCCTCTTTCCCCGGCGAAGTGCTGAAAACGGTGACGTCCGCGCCCATCGCTTTCGCGAGTTTGACGCCCATGTGGCCCAGTCCCCCCAAACCAACTATACCGACCTTTTGGCCGGGCCCGACGTTGAATCGTTTCAGGGGAGAATAGGTCGTAATGCCCGCGCACAGCAGCGGAGCAACCCCCGCAAGGTCGCCGTCCACATCCACCTTTAGGGCGTAATTCTCGTCGATCACGTACTTGTCAGAGTATCCGCCATAGGTCGGAGTGACCCGGTCCATTTCGGTGCCGTTGTAGGTATAGGCCGCGAGATTCATACAGTACTGCTCGATGCCCGAGGTGCAAGCTCCGCAGGTGCGGCAACTGTCGACAAAACAGCCTATGCCCGCCGCATCACCGACCTTGAACTTCGTGACATTGTCGCCGACCTGCGACACCCGCCCGATGATCTCATGGCCGGGCACCATCGGGTACGTTGCCGGCATCAGGTCCGGCCACTCGTTCTTAGCCTGATGAATGTCCGAATGGCAGATCCCGCAATATTCTATGTCGATGAGTACATCGTTGGGCCCGACCTCTCGGCGGACGAAATTGAACGGCTCGAATTTGGCCTCCGGGCTGTTCGTCGCAAATCCTCTTGTTGAAATTCCCTGGGTCGCAGCTGCGGTCATAAAACTCTCCTTATTTATCTGTTATTGTTGCAATTACTTTAAGCTCGATCGCGATCGGCGTGGGCAATGCGCCGACCTCGACGGTCGTTCGGCACGGCCGGTTATCAGCAAAATATTCCCCGTAAATTCTATTATACACTTCAAAGTCATCCTTCATGTTCGTAAGAAAAACGGTCACGTCAACGATCTGGTCCCAAGACGAGCCTGCATCCTCGATAATGAATCGAACGTTCTGAAAAACCGAGCGGCATTGCGTTTCGATATCATAGGAAACGATCTCGCCTGCATCGTTTAGTTCGACGCCCGGAATCCTCTTGGTGCCCCGTTCGCGGGGCCCGACGCCGGAAAGAAAGAGAAGGTTGCCGACACGCCGGGCATGCGGGTAAAGCCCGACAGGCTCAGGGGCCCGCGAAGACTCTATGACTGGTCCATCGTCCATGAACCGATTGTATCTTAATCCCTGGAGACGAGGAACTGCACCGCGATTCGAGTTGGGCCGTGTTGGAATTGATCCATGAATTCGTCAGAATCAAAATATGGAAAGAATTCTCCTTGAGGTCGCCTTGATCGCTACACTGATCGTTATTAATGGCCTTTTCTCGATGACGGAGATCGCCGTGGTTTCTGCGAGACGGATGCGGCTTCAGGCCGCGGCGAACAAGGGAAGCAAGGGAGCGGCGATTGCCGTCGAACTGCAAGAAAAGCCCGACCGTTTCCTCTCGACAGTTCAGATCGGGATAACCCTGATCGGGATCTTGTCCGGAGCCTTTGGCGGCGCGTTGCTTTCGCAGGAATTTGCGGCGCTTGTCGCGAATGTCCCGGCTCTCGAACCCTACTCGGCAAGCATCGGGTTCGGGATCGTAATTCTTGTGATCACTTATTTCTCTCTGGTAATTGGCGAGCTTGTTCCGAAAAACATCGCCCTTAACATGCCGGAATCGGTTGCTTCGGTCTTTTCGCGGCCGATGCGGATCGTTTCACGGCTAACGGCCCCCGTAGTGTGGTTGCTCAGCTTTTCGACTCGACTGGTACTTCGCCTGCTCCGAGTATCGGAATCGACGGACAGCGTGTTGACCGAAGACGAGATCAAAGCCCACATCGCCCATGGGACAGAGACCGGTGTCTTTCATTCTAGAGAGAGAGAACTGATCGAAAGCGTTCTTCGGCTTGACGATCTGCGGGCGACGGCGTTAATGACCCCGCGCATCAAGATCGAATGTCTAAACCTCTCGGACGAACCTGAGTTGCTAAAACGCCGTCTCGCAGAAACCAAGTTTTCAAGGCTTCCGGCGGGGCGGGGAAGTCTCGACGAACTCACCGGGGTAATAGAGAAAAGGGACGTTCTCGACCTAATGCTTGAGGGTCGGGCTCTTGATCTTGCAAACTCACTGCGCGTTCCGACCTTCATTCCCGAGACCGTGACCGCTCTTGAACTGCTCGGTGTTTTTAAGAAAACAGCGTCTGATATGGCCTTTATCGTGGATGAATTCGGATCTATCGAAGGCCTCGTTACGCTAAAGGATGTGCTTGAAGAGATCGTCGGCGATTTTCCGACCAATGGGGTCGAGACGGCCAATGTTGTGGCCCGAGAAGATGGCTCGCTGCTGATCGACGGAGATCTGGCCGTCGACGAATTCCTCAATGCGATTAGCATCAAGGATGTTCCGTCGGGCGAGCAGGGAATATACCAAACATTGGCCGGATTCGTGCTTTTCAGGCTTGAGAGGCTTCCGCGCGAAGGCGACCATTTCGAATGGAAAGGCCACCGGTTCGAGGTGATAGATATGGATGGCCGCCGCGTGGACAAGATCCTTGTGTCGCCAAAAGCCGGCTCACTGGTGAACGATACAGATGTATGATCAGCGTTCGCCTTCGTAAACGGCCTTGGCACATTCGACAAAAAGGTCGAGGTAGTACCCGCGCACCTCTTCCGGCGAAAGGCTGCGATTTTCCTTTTCGGCGATGAACTTCATCAATTCGAATGCGACCTCTTCGCCGGTCTCAATTCTAATAGGCTGGGTTTCTTGATCCATAAAAGTGCTCAGAAAAAAGAGGAAATAGTAATCGCTCTCTCAATTAGGCCCGAATCGGAAATTTTACTTAGCACCGGCCTGACCGCCTTTTTCGGCCCAGATCTGCACAAGATTTACGAGCATCTCGGTCGATTTTTCAAGTCCTTTGCGTGAATTCCATTCGAGCTTGCCGTGGAAATTGTGCCCGCCGGTGAACAGGTTCGGCGTCGGCAGTCCGCGTGCTGTAAGACGCGAGCCGTCCGTTCCTCCGCGGATCGGCTTCATCTTGGGCTTCACGCCGGCACGGGTCGAGGCCTCTATCGCATATTCGGTCAACTGAGGATGGTCCTTCAAGATCTCCTTCATATTCAGGTAGCCGAGCGTACTCTCGTATTCGATCCTGACATTGGGAAATTTGATCCGGGTCGCCGCGACCATCTGCTTCAGCATATTCTCTTTCGCCTCGATGCCGCTCAGGTCGAAGTCACGGACCAGAACCTTAACGGTCGAGGTCTCGATGTCTAGCGTGGAACTGTAAGGATGAACGAATCCCACGCGCCCTTCGGTAGACTCGGGCAGCATATTTGGCGGGAAGCCGGAAAGAAAATCGCTCGCTGCATACATCGAATTCACAAGGATGTCCTTAGCATAGCCGGGATGCGTCGATTTGCCGTGAAACGTTATCGTCGCGGTCCGAGCCGACCATGTCTCGTCGGAGATCTCACCCAACTCGCCTCCGTCAACCGTGTAGGCATATTTCGCCCCCCATCCTTCGATGTCGAACTGGTCCATCGGCCCGCCCACCTCTTCGTCGGGCGTGAACGCGATGGCGATATTCCCGTGCTTGATCGAAGGGTTCTGCTTCAGAGTGTCGATCATCGTCATGATCTCAGCGACGCCCGATTTATCGTCGGAGCCTAAAAGAGTTGTCCCGTCCGCGGTGATTATATCGTCGCCGATCAACTCTTTAAGCGCGGGATTTTTGTCGACCGTTATCACCAATGACTTGTCATTCGGCAGAACTATATCGCCGCCCTGATAATTTCGGTGGATGATCGCATTGACGTTCGCTCCGCTAACGGCGGGCGATGTGTCCATATGCGAAATGAACCCAATTGTGGGGACCTTTGAATTGTCCGCGAGGTTCCCGGGGACCATGCCGTAGACGATACCTTCGGCACTTATCCGGACCTTTTGGACACCCAACGCCTTCAACTCCGTTTCGAGCATCCTGGCCAGCACCAACTGCTTCTCCGTGCTTGGGCTTTTTGTCGCACCCTCGGCGGACTGCGTGTCGATCTTGATATATCGGAGAAATCGGTCCATGGCCGACTCAGTCGGCGCTTTGGTTTGGCCTAAACCGAAAGATGCAAAAACCAAAAGGAACATTATCCCGTTAAACTTCATTATATGTTTCATTATCTATTCTCTCTCGCAGTTCTGAAATAACCTTTCTCAAAATCGACACTAACCGTGGCTCAATATCTCGATCGTCAGCTTGTTGACAAACCTGATAGGGCAGCAAAACTCGAAGGTAGAATCCCACCGACAGGAGTAGGCCGGTTTGTCGGGTATGCTGGAATCGTTCTTCCCAATGGGCCCGCGGCCCCATGTTAGGTACGATAGTTTTTCCTTTCCAACCATCAATATACGATTCCAAGCCTTTGCTAAGTTCATCCCACCTATCCCTTGCCCATCGACCGGCAAATTTGTCGAAAAATTCTCGAGTGTGAGTCTGACGGGCTTCGGCTTGATTCGGAATCAACCATAACCGCCCCGCCGCGTACAAACTACTTAACTTGATGTAGGGTTGAACCACCGTTACAAATTCATTGATCGTTAATGATTCCAACAAACCATGCGGTCGCTTGCGAAATAGGACCTCCCCTTGCCCTTTCGTGTCACCTAGGTGGAGAACTACTGCCAAAAACTTTTTCGGACCGAGAATCTCTGGCCGACAATTTATTTCATTGATCCATCCAAATTCGGCCTTGATCGCGAGTCTGTTAAAGGTTCCGCTATATTCGACCGTGCCTTCCTCGCCGTATAATTGCGCTTTGATCTGATTCAGTCGCCTATGAAGGAGGCGGAAATTTGAATCGTGGTCGACTAATTCATTAGGAAACGGGATATTTACTAATCGGCGCGAGGGGAACCAATCAGCCGGAAATCCTTCGAGAAATCTGATGAAATCTCGACTAAACGGGTTTTCTGCATTCAATTGCTTCTGCATGGAGGCCCCTGTCAGAAGCGTTGCAATTATTCTGTTCCACGAAAAATCGACATAGTTCCGGACGGCCGACTTGTCGTCGGCGGAGATTTTCGATACCTGGCTCTTCATTTGAGCTGCACAGTTCTCCCCGGTGCGTTTAAACTCGAAAACGATGCAAGTATCGCCTATCTTTATGCAAACATCTGTTGCTGGAGAGTTCGTTTCGCGCGGTTCAATGGAATCAAAATCGACTATTTCCGTGCCACTGCATGTGACCCCTACGACGGTTGTGAAGCCTGAAAGCTCGCTCACACGAATTTGAAGATCGATTTCAATTTGATGGTCAGGATAATCTGTATTGAACAATTCGTCATACTTCTTACTTGTCAGGACATGTCGCAGAACCTTGTCCAGAAACACGCTGTCATGCT
>JADJWM010000014.1 GCA_016716365.1 Chloracidobacterium sp.
CCCTCTTCCACCATTGTCATCGGGCCTGTAGACAAAAGACTCCATAAGCTGACCGACAAACTATACACGACAACCTGGTCTAATGGTCAATTCACTTCAGGAAGTTCGCCGGGATCGGAGTAAAATAGATAAAACGAGATTCGATCGAGTTGAGGGGACAATGGGGACGAGGAGGTGAACTATGAAGATCAAACTTATTCTCGCGGTTCTGTCTGTGGTCGGCACTATCCGTCGTTGCGGGCGCACAGGACGAAATGGACGTAAGATTTCGTAATGAACGCCGAAGGGAACCGGTTCAAAGGCCGCGATTATTCGCCAATGGTAACCAGTAAAGATTTTGGAACGAACTCCGGAATGGGACCCGGTAAAGGTGAACCGCCACTCTCCGTCTCGAAGGCGTTGTGGCTGCCCGAAACAACGTCATTCTCTGACCGATAAGAGAGGTTGGCACCTACGTCGATCGAGGCGGCGTCCACCGGCCACCAGAGGTGGTATTACCTGTGACGTTCGAAACGTCGAGCCGATCTGTGCGGACGAAGACGGTGTGAAGGGCTTCAATATTCTGGTGAAGCTCGAGGGACGATCGCCGTGCCAAAAAATTCGGCGCCGGGCCAACCCGAAGGCCGTAGGACGGGATCAAACCGTCGCTGATGGGCGATGGGATAGCGCGTGCGAGCACAGCCGACTTTGCAATTTGCGCCGGTGACGGCCAAAATGAAGCCACGATGCCGGAAGAAAATGGCCCCGACGTATCATTGCGGGTATCTAATGTAACGGAACGATTTGGCGACTTCACGGCCGTAGGACCTCAGCTTCCAGGAAGTCCGGCGAGGGCGGGTTTCCGGTTTTCGGCCCGAACGGTGCCGGCAAAACAACGACGATTCGGATGATCGTCGGGATCACCGCACCGGACGAGGGGACGATAACTCTCGACGGCAAATACGTCACACACGAACTTCAAAGTCGGATCGGTTATCTTCCGGAAGAGCGCGGCCTTTATAAGAAAATGCGCGTCCTTGACCAACTCCGCTACTTCGCCGCGCTCAAGGACGTGCCCAGAATCGAGGCGGAAAACGGATCGACCACTGACAGCCCGCATGCAGCTTGGTGAATGAAAAAACAAAGAAGAAAACGACCGATCTCTCCAAGGATGCAGCAGAAGATACAGCTCATCGCAACCGTGCTGCACGATCCGATGTGCTTATCCTGACGAACCATTCTCGGGCTGACCTATTAATGTTGAATTATGGAGGTGATCGACGAATACCGTTCCGCCGAGAAGACCATTATCTTCTCGACACTTGATGTCGACCGCCAAAAGCTTTGTCATGACATACTTTGATCAATAAAGCACGTAAAGTCGTCGCCGGAAGCCTCCGAGAGATCAAGGAAAGTTACGATCGAATCGGATGCCTTTCGCCGCGTCAATGCCGACGGGTTGATCAATGACACGAGCCTGGTGAGCCGTATCGTGACGCATGCCGACGAACTTGAAGCGCATCTGCTCCCCGGCGTCGATGCTCAGACGCTCCTTAAGCGGATGGTTGATTCCGGCGTCCTGGTCTCAAAATTCGAACGTGACCGACGAGCCTGAACGATATCTTTATCGAGCAGATAGGTGGCCCCGGGGCAGTTCTCGGAGAGTAAAGGAGGCCTGGGATGATACGCACTACTAAATTCCTCGCCATCGTCAAACACGAATACAAAAAGGTCGTCCTGAAGTGGTCGTTCCTGATCGGGACGCTGATGCTGCCGCTTCTCGCCGGCGTCTTCACCGTCATTCCACTGATAATATTTTCACTCAAGGGAGAGCCGACACGGATCACCGTTGTCGACCGCTCCGGCAGATCCTCCCACGGCTGCAAAGGAATCTTTCGCCTGACCGCCTGATCCGAAAAGAGGCAAAGACCGCCGCCCGTGACGCGATGATGGAGATCGACGCGACCCAGGAAGAGAGAATGCGGAATCAGGCGGCACAATTTATGCAGGGATTCGTTCTGACCGAATACGATGCCTCGGGCCGCAGCGATGAAGAGATCCGGCAGGAACTTCTGGGCAAGGTGGTTTCCGGCGCGGTCGACGCGTACCTGCTGATTCCCGCCAATATCGGTACTCCCGATGCCCGGTTCGAATTCCGCTCCCGAAAGGGCGGCGACTTCATATCGAATGACACCTTCAAAGATGCATTGAATGATGCAGTGCGCTCGCAAAGGCTGGCGGACGCTAACATCAGCGAAGAACAGGTAGCCGTTCTGAGCAGGCCGGTAAATTTCGACGCAAAAGGAATTGATGAGACCGGTGCCGAAAAGGACACGGGCGGCGTTTTCATAGCGTCGTTCGCTATCGGACTCTTGATCTACATTACTCTCACGATCTATGGACAGGCGATACTTGGGGCGGTCGTTGAGGAAAAAGAAACCAGGATCGCCGAGATCCTCTTTTCATCGGCCCGGCCGTTCGAACTCATGGGAGGCAAACTGGTCGGAGTTGGGCTTGCCGGGCTGACCCAGCTTGGCATTTGGGTCTCTACTGCCTCGCTGCTGCTTGGATTTCTCGCTCTCCAGGCGGATTTCGGCCCGCTCCTTGATACTGTGCCGACGATCACACCGCTGATGATCGTATACTTCCTCGTCTTTTCCTGATCGGTTTCTTTGTTTATGCCTCGATCTTTGCACTTATCGGGTCGATGGTAACGAGCATGCAGGAAGGGGTCAGTTCGCTTTTCCGCCGATAATGATCACAGTCGGCATTTTATTTCTGCTTTGCCGTCATTCGAGATCCGAATTCGACACTGTCGTTCTGGGTCACCATCGCCCCGTTTCTCGCACCGATCACAATGCCTGTCAGGATCCTGGCCGAAATGCCGCCGTTTTGGCAGATCGCATTGTCGATATTTGTGAATGCGATCGCAATCGCCGGCGTAGTTTGGGTTACCGCACGAGTATATAAGGTGGGGATGCTGATGTACGGAAAGCGGGCGACGATCCCGGAAGTGTGGAAGTGGATCCGTCATTCCTAATGATCGAAGAATGACATTCGTTTTTGAACTACTGCTCGAATTGGGACTCGAACTTCTCCTCCCTTTGATCGGTGAGCTCTTAGTGGAACCAGGATTCCACTCGACCGCTGAAAAGATCGCTGCGGGGCGAAAGAACTCGATCCTTGCGGCCCTGGCCTAGCGCGATCTTCGGCACTTTCCTTGGATGGCTCAGCCTCTTCATCATCCCGGCGCTCGAATTCAGTTCGGGTTTGGCTGCATTGTTATATTTCGTGGCCGGGCCTGTTGCTGCCGGCTTCGGCCTATCGTTGCTGAGCTGGGCAATAAATCGCGGCATTCGGCCGGCACGCCCCTTCGAATTGGCAAAGTTCGTCTTCGGCGTCCTCTTCGGAACGACCTTCGCATTTTCACGAGTAGTGTTTGGTTAGGAAGAATTCTTGGTGCGATCCCTGATCGATCAGGAAGCGGGCCGAGACCGGTCCGCAAGCTCAAGGATATCGTTGATCAAGATGTCCTGATCGAAAGGCTTGGTCGAATAACGGTCGAATCCGGATTCGACCGCTCGCTGCTTACTATCGTCGGAAGTAAAAGCGCTAAGTGCGATAGCGGGAATGTCTCCGCCTTGCGCGGGATCCAACGCCCTCAGCTTGCGGATCAACGTGTACCCGTCCTCATCCGGCATCCCCAGGTCGGAGATCAAGACCGACGTCGGCCGGTCTTTGCGACCCGTCATCGATTCCAGCGCCGAACGCGCCGAATCGAAGGCTATAACGTCCGCTCCGTTCTGCGTAAGGAAAAGATCGAGCACTTCCCTCGAATCAGCATCATCCTCGACCACGTACACACGGATGCCATCGAGTCTTTTCACCGGGTCTACGGTCGCAGAGGGCCGCTGAGGTTCTTCCAACAGGACTGAGTCAGTGAGGGGGAATACGACCGTGAATCTGGCACCTTTCCCCAGGCCTTCGCTTTCCGCCCGAACGTTTCCGCGGTGTTTCGAAACAAGCACCTTGACGAGCGAGAGCCCCAATCCGAGCCCGAGTTCAGAGTTGGCTCCTGAGATATCGCCCTGCGAAAACTGATTGAAGATGACGGGCAGGGAAGCGGAGCTGATACCGCGGCCTGTGTCGGTAACGCTGATCTCGACGGTTTCGGAGCCGGTCGTTATGTTCACCGAAACCATTCCATCGTCCGGGGTGAATTTGATCGCGTTCGAGAGCAGGTTCGAAAATACCTGTTGAAGCCGGTTCGCATCTCCCAGGAAAGGAACGACCTCGGCATCCGAAGCCATCTCGAATTTCAGGCCTTTCGCTTCGGCGTCCGGCCGTTGATCCTCAAATGAATTCCGAACGAGGGCGACAAGGTTCGTCGGGGTATATTGCAGACGGATTCGTCCTGACGCGACACGGGAATAATCCACAAGGTCATTGAGGATCTTCGCCTGCAGGCGCGCGCTCCGATCGATCGCCTGGAACGCGCTTCGACGTTTCTCTTCGCCCAATTCCTTGGTTAAGAGTATGGTCGCCCAGCCCTGGATCGTATTGAGCGGCGAGCGAAGCTCGTGAGAAACAAAGTTGATGAAAAAGTCTTTTCCTTTGATCGCCTCGACCGCCTCATTTCGGGCGCGCCTTTCGAGTTCATGCACCCGGACGAGCTCTTCGGCAGCGAGTTTCTGTTCGGTCACGTTCCGGACAACGCCCATCATTCGATTCGGGAGCTTGTTTCCATCAAGGAAACACCGCCCGTCGGCCCAAATCCAGTCGACCGAGCCGTCGGCATAAAGCACCCTAAACTCGTCACAGTATTTTGTGCCTTTCCTCCGAGCCGTCTGGATGAGATCGTCAACGAATCCACGGTCGTCGGGATGGACCGCCTGAATGTAATCGTCGTAAGAGAACGAGCCATGTGCCGCAAGCCCGAAAAGTTCGTTGCAGGTCGGTGTAGCAAAGATCCGGTCTTGTTCCAGGTCCCAATAGTACAGTCCAATGGAAGCATTTTCGGCGGCAAGCAGCATCTGCCCTTCAAGCCCTTCGGCGTCCGTAAGCCATCCGTGGCGGCCGTTGACCACGATGCCTGAGATGAAGAGCCGATCAGTATTTTCGAGCCGAATGATCCTAACCTCGAGAGCGACCTTTTCGTCTGCATTCTTCCGAAAATCAAGGATGATCCTTGCCGGTTTGCCGGCCGCCGCATCGTTAACGGCTTTGTCCAGCAGGTTCGGGGTTACCTCCGAGCTCTGCCAAAAAACGGTCTCGGAAAACTTCTGGCCGGAAAGCAGGGCCGGATCTACCGCGGTCGGGTCAAAGATCATTCCGAAGACATCGATCACACGGCCTTCGAGGTCGAGGAGGCCATAAAGATCGAAATTTGAACCGATTATTACTGGGCCGAAGGTCGCCAGAAGTTTGTCGAGTTCTTTCTCAGGACGAGGGTCCATAATCGTGAAGATCAAAAGTAATCCACTGGCCGAACAGCGACACCGCCCGTTTGCTTAAACGGGGAGCGGATCTCAAGAACAGCGGTTAGGCCAATATGTTAACTGTACCAAATTTCTGCGGCTAGAGGCACTAAAACCATCCACTTGAGTGGATCCGAGTCACATTCAGATGTTATTTCGAGGGCTGGCACCATTGTTGCTCTTGAACCGGTTGTGAGCGGCCGAATTTCAGACCCCTCGTTGCCGGAAATATTGGAAACGACTGAAATTGCAAGACATTCAATGACGAAATGGTTAATTCGCTTGGTCTGCAAAGCTCGGTCGATTATTGAATCTGTTCTGATTTGATACAATAAGAGGAAATTCGAATCCGAGACTTGCGAAACTCCAATGGAAAACCGAGCCCTAATAATTGACGACGACGACCTGGCCCTCGAACTGCTTTCATTTCACCTGGACTCCGACGGCTTTTCCGTTGATACGGCGAACAGTGTTAAGAAAGGGCTTGAAAAGTTACGAAGCACGGATTACGACGTTATCTTGACGGATCTGAATATGCCGGACCTGAATGGCATCGAAATGGTCCGCCAGTCAAAACAGATATCCCCGAGTACAGAGATAATAATCGTTACGGGTGAAGATTCGGCTGAACGAGCGATCGAGGCTACGCGTGTAGGCGCTTTCGGATATATCGTAAAGGACGGTAATTATCAGGGCCTGATGGTTGACGTCCGCAACGCAGTCGAACGGAAACGGCAGACCCTTATCAACAAGGAACAGGAACGCGAGATCGAGGAATTGCGGGGCCGGCTGTCCAGCCGGACGGCGTATGAAGGCATCATCGGGGGGGCCCGGGCGATGCAGAACATATACGAGATCATCGAAAACGTCGCCGCTTCTGACGCGAATATTCTTATCCTTGGTGAATCCGGGACCGGAAAAGAAGTGATCGCGAACGCGATCCACTATAAGAGCCACCGCTCGAAGAAACCGTTCGTCAAGGTCAATTGCTCAGCGCTTCCGAAGGACCTGATCGAATCACAGCTATTTGGCCACATCAAAGGGTCGTTTACAGGAGCGAATGCCGATAAGGTCGGGTTTATTGGGCAAGCGGCCGGCGGCAGTCTGCTTCTGGACGAGATCGGCGAGATGCCTATCGACCTACAACCAAAGCTACTGCGCGTCCTGCAGGAAAAGGTCTTTTATCGGGTCGGGAGTGACAAGCCTCAGGAAGCCGATTTCCGCCTCATCTGTGCCACGAATCGAGATCCATTCGAGGCGATCGAGGACGGAGCACTCCGCGAAGACCTGTATTACCGGGTCAACACGATCGAGATCAAGATTCCGCCGCTGCGCGAAAGAATGGAAGACGTGCCGATGCTGGCTGAACATTTCCTTGAGGTGTATGCCGAAAAATATAATCGTGAGAAAGCGAAGCTCTCGCAAGCTGCATACGATCAAATGCTGAATTACACGTGGCGGGGCAATGTGCGGGAACTCCAGCATGCGATCGAACGGGCCATTTTGTTGAGCAAGGGCTCGACCATCGATTCACTCGATATTAAGGAAGACGGAGGACCGGTCTCGGCCGGCCAGGGGCCGATCTCGGGCGGAACAATGTTCGGGGAACGGTCAGGGCAAGCTTCGCAGGGTATTGCGATCCCCACGGGTATGGAAGGCGCGGCGTTTTTCGAGGAGATCGGAAAGATCGTAGTTAATAAGTTGCCCGAACCCCAAGACGGGGACGAGTTAAACGACATCTTCAATGACCTTGAGAGCGGTGTGGTCCTTGCGGCCCTTAAGAGGACCCGAGGAAATAAGCAGGCTGCGGCGAACCTCCTCGGGCTTTATCGCCCGCGTTTATATGGGATGATCAAACGGCATAACCTCGAGGACCGGATATGAAACAAAGAAAAGCCCCGGAACGAGCCCGAGGCCTTTTTTTACCTTTCTAATTGTACTTAACGTCCGGGGACCGGAGCCGTGATCTCTACGTCGACCTCCTGCTTTTTGGTCCCGCCCAAAAAACCGCCATAATAAAGTGCCCCAACGATCATTGCAACGACGATGATGGTAGTTAATGCCCATATCAAATTGCTGCCCGTGCTGTTTTCTTCTGTCATAACCTGAATAATGTCCTCCCAAATGGTCTTTCAATTCAAAATTTCTAAAAACTTCACGTTCTCAAGGTGCAAGTCGGATGCCATTTAGAGCGAACTCATCTCAAAGCGGCAAAGCTAGTAAGAATCGGTATCTCAAACGGGTATATCCAGCCGGACCCCGATCCAACATGGTGGCATGTGTATGCAATCAATACACGTTCTGATCGGCAGCCGTCCGATTCGATCCTTCATCTCGTGTGCCTGCACTCGAATGAATCCGGACGAAAAATGTTGTGAATCCGTAGGAATAGGTGTACAAAGGAAGTATCGATTCTAGCTGAGTTCATTCGGCAAGGAGGATTTCATGATCGGTCAGCTTATAGGTGGATTGATTGTAGGCATCTTGGCTCGGCTCCTGCTGCCGGGAAAAGAGGCTTTTCCGGATGGCCCACTCGGGTGGATCCTTACAGCGGTTTTGGGTGTCGCCGGTGCATTCCTCGGCACCTTTATTGGCGGTGCACTTTGGGGCGGCGAGAATTATGGTGCAGGATGGGTCATGTCGATAGTCGGCGCGATCCTTTTGCTGCTCCTGTTCCGGCTGGTGATGGGCAGGAAGACCTCGGCCTAGGACAGGTCTTAAAAATTTGATCGGAGGGCGTGTTGAGACTTCAACCGCCCTTTTTTCTTTTTCAACCTATCGAACAATTCGGAAAGACCTTTCGATTCGTCGTTTACTAAAACGAACTATTCTCAGGATTCCATGCCCTGCACTGGGTATGGATGCAAAGGGAACGGCTGGTTTTTTGAAGAGAAGCGATCAGCCGTTCTCTTTATCTTGCTGCGTGGGTTCCGCACCCGCCGTCGTTTCGTTTTCCTTTGCGAGCTCCATCTTTATCAGTCCGTCGAACTGCACATTGTAGGCAACGCCCTTTACCGGCAGCGACATATCTTCCTCGGTGGTCGCACTTGAATTCGCAAGGCCGACGCTGGCGAAATAGCAGGACGCACCGTGCTGAAGTGCATGTTTCACGAGAGTGTCAAATGAAGCCTGACCTTCTTCGAACCGGCCGCGGCCCGGATACATGCCGGCCCTAACGACAAAAAAGGCAAGCTCACCGTCCTTTTCGGCGATGATTTGCGGCTCTTTGAATAGGTCTGCCTCGACATCCGCCGAATGTATCGCCCAGCCGTCTTTTTCCAGCTGCTTATATACGATCTCAACGCCGAAAGCGTGTATGTCAGCATCGGTCATCAACTCAATATTCGACATCTCTAACAAGTTTAAGCGCAACGCCCTACGGCTTCAAGGGATCCCAAGTTCGGTCAAGAACGCAGGCCCGCCATGGGAGGATGCCATCGGAAGGCCTCGATGCTATATTAGCCTGAATGAAACCTCAAAACACCCCTATGCCCGGCAGCGTGCTCGGAATCGACGCCATCCGCGAAGCGCGCGAACGGATCAAGCCCTACATTCGACGGACGCCCATCGAGCGCAGCCGCACGCTGAGCGAGATCCTTGGAACCGACGTCTTTGTAAAGTACGAATTATTTCAAAAGACCGGATCGTTCAAGGTTCGCGGCGCATTCAACAAGCTTCTTTCGGTAGGGCCCGACGGCAGGGCCGGCGGCGTTGTTGCGGTCAGCGGCGGAAACCACGCTCAGGCCATTGCTTATGCAGGCAGCGTTCTCGGCATCGAAGCGGTCGTGATCATGCCGGAATCGACGCCGGAAACATACATCAATGCCACCCGCGGTTATGGTGCCGTCATCGATCTTCAGCCGACGATAGCCGCCGCTTTTGACCGGGTCGAGAAATATCGTTCCGAAGGGATGATATTCGTTCATCCGTTCGATGACCCGGAAGTTATGGCCGGCCAGGGTACGCTCGGCCTAGAGATCTGCGACGACGTACCGGACGTTACCGATGTCCTGGTCAGCATCGGCGGAGGCGGACTCGCGGGCGGCGTTTCGACAGCAATAAAGGCGGAAAGCCCCGGGACCCGCATCTGGGGGGTTGAGACCGAAGGGGCCGACGCGATGGCAAAGGCTCTCGCGGCCGGCAAGCCCGTCGAACTCCCGGCAATTACTTCGATCGCAAAGACGCTCGGGGCCCCGAGCGTTTCCGAAACCACCCTCGCGATCGCCGCCGCAAATCTGGAAGGGGTCACCGTGGTCTCCGACGGCGAGGCGGTCGAAGAGATGGTCTTTATCCTTGAGAGGCTGAAGGTGCTAACCGAACCGGCAGCGTCCTGTACGCTGGCGGCGGCAAAGCGTCTAAGAACGAACTTTCGAAAGGAGAGTCGCGTCGTCCTTATTTTGTGCGGCGGTAATACCGGCGTGCGCGACCTTTGCAAACATGTCGGCACCTTCTGCTGAATGCCCAAGTCGGACCGGGCCCGAATTTTGATGCCGGCCCGAGCCGTTGAACTTTCTTCGCTTCCATTTAACGGAATCCGTACAAGGTCACTTGTGACCTGACACCGCGGCGGACAGTGTGTGCTTCATACCAGATCTCGACCTTGTCTATCCGGCGGTCATTTCCGACAAGATCGATCGCACGGGTCTCACCTCCGGCCCGGATCAGGTTACGAATGGCGACCTCTTGAACTTGTCCGTTCTCAAACGTGACCTTCAGGCGAAAGAACCTTACCGGCCTGTGTTGGACCGCCAACTTGATTCGGCGGAACTCTCCCTTACCGCTTACGTTCCACGTGTCCTGTTCACTTCTGTCCTTGACCTCTTTTGAGCCCAAGCTTTCCCACTGGGCTGAAGCGGAAATTGCGCTGACCGCGAAAATAACTAAAACGGCCGAAATAACGACGAGGTGTTTAAGCATATGATCCTCCGACGATCTTGGTAGTCTGACATAGGTGAGGCGCAAGTATTCTGCGCGAAAAGACGGGTATTGTAAAGCACCCCGGAGCCATTGATCTGAACGCAGTCCGGTCATTTGGCTCGAGCAACTTCAGAAGGGTCTTAGCGGCGGAAATGGTCGCTCCAATGAAAGGGCTTTTGCTGTTGCTTTAGTCAACGACCACGATCTTCGACGGCCCCGAAGTTTCGGACGCACCCAAAACCGAGATTACCTCGATATTCTGGGGAACTCCACCTACTTCAATAATGTAGTCGCCGGTGGTGAGCCCGTCGGTCGTGCCGTTGCGAGTGTTCTGGAATGTGCGCCGTGTTACTGTTTATCAATATGACCCCTGAGTTTGAAGTGTTGAAAAGCGATCCGGACATCGAGTCTGAACCCGGGCCCGGCGGCACACTGATCTTTCGCGATGGCGGCGGTTTTTGTGTGGTCGGCCCCGATTTTGTCAGCGTTGAAGAAAGCGATCACTATGCTTACGGCGCGACCGTCGAAGAGGCCCTGGCAAACTACTCGCTCAAGACCAATTCACGGCACGCGGACCAAGGCCGCGGGCTTTGAATTCGAAGTAGCCTAAAGTATGCTTTAGAAACCGAGGAAAACATTATGGAACGTAAGACAGCCGATCAATATCCGCAGGAATTGTTGGATCTTTTTCACGAATGGCAGCACGGCGGCATCGACCGGCGGTCGTTCCTCGAAGGTCTTGGTAAATATGCAGTTGGCGGTTTGACGGTCGCCGCACTTTTCGAAAGCCTCAAGCCTAACTACGCCTGGGCTCAGACCATTGACCCTAATGACAAGGAGATCAAGGTAGGTTATGAAACCGTCGCTTCGCCGCAAGGCAACGGTTCGATCAAGGGTTACCTGGCCCGACCGTCGAAGGGTAAGAAATTTGCTTCCGTGCTGGTGATCCACGAGAACCGGGGCTTGAACCCCTATATCGAGGACGTTGCGAGACGTCTTGGAAAGGCCGGCTATCTTGCCTTCGCGCCGGACGGGCTGACATCCGTGGGCGGCTACCCGGGCGATGAGCAAAAAGGCGTCCAGCTTTTCCGAACCGTGGACGGGAAAAAGATGACCGAAGATTTCGTCGCGGCTGCCTATTGGCTAAAGAGACGGCCTGACAGCACCGGAAAACTCGGTGCGGTCGGCTTCTGTTTTGGCGGCGGAATGGTCAACCAACTGGCGGTTCGGCTCGGTAAGGACCTCAACGCCGGAGTGGCTTTTTACGGCCGTCAGGCGGGAGTCGCGGATGTGCCGAAGATCTCGGCCCCTTTGATGTTCCAATACGCCGGCAACGACCGAGGAGTCAATGCCGGCATCGGAGCATATGAAGCGGCGCTCAAGGAAAACAAAAAGGACTTCGAGTCGTTCACTTACGCGGAAAAGCAGCACGGCTTTCACAACGACACGACGCCGCGATATGATGCCGAGGCCGCCAAGCTAGCCTGGGAACGCACCCTTGGATTCTTTAAGAAGCACTTGAAATAAATATGAAGCGAGCAATAGTACTATCGTTTTTTGGTTTCTGCGTGATGTTCGCGACGACGGCCGCCTTGGGCCAAAAGTCGTCCGTTGCGGGCGAATGGGACGGTTCTTTCAACACCCCGGGCGGTGCGCGGCCGTTCAAATTCATCCTCGCCGTCGATGGCGAGAAACTTACCGGCACGGCCAAGCGTTCGTCCGGCGATGTCCCGATCACCGGTACGATCAAGGGCGATATCATCAATTTCAGCTACACCATCAATTACGGCGGCAACGATCTTACGCTGATCTACTCCGGCAAGGTCTCGGGCGACACGATGAGCGGAACAGTCTCGTTCGGCGGGAATGCCGAGGAATCGTGGACCGCAAAACGGGCCGCCGGCAAGTAACGGTTTGCGATCCGGAAGCTCAGACGGAACCGGCACTTCGGCCCGAACTCGAGGTCCGGTCTATCCGGTATTGGACGACGTCATCTTTTAACTCGCGGACCCATCGATCGACCCACTTGTAACTGAGGGCGGGCGTGTGCATCGGATTCACCGCCGTAATGGCGGCGTCGGCCTTTTCGCGGTCCTCGGCGGATGTCAGCTTGATCGCGTCGCCGACTATTATCACGCTTGTCCAGTTCTCGTTGTCGACGACATCTTCCACCTGCAGGCATACTTCGCGATTTGCATCGATCATCGCGGACTTCATCCCCTCGGTCGTATAAATGTAGATCGTGCCGTCGTCGTATCCGAAGTGGATCGGCAGCACGTAAGGATGATTGTCGGCGGCGCATCCGAGATGGCCGTAGTTGGTCCGGCAGAGCAAAGCCTCGATCTCTGCGGCCGTCATCACTTTGACCTCTATCATTTGTCCCTCCTGTCCAATGGGGACTGGCAACCGCCGTGCCATCCTGAATCGCCCAATAAATCGATGTTTCGCGAGATGATGCCCGCCGCATCGCGTTAATCTACATGGGCTGGTGCGGGATTTTGCACCCACGCCGCTCAATAAGTCATCCCGAAGATCGGGGCCTGGACCGACGATGCAGGATGGCCATCCGGCCAATAGATGAAGATCGATCTTTTACATGATAGTTTTTCGCACACTCCTCCGCAATCTATTCTGGCCGGACCAGATCGGCCGAATCGCATTTCGGAGGGAATCAATGAAAAACATATTTGCGTCATTAATTTTTGTCATCGCCCTTGCGGGCGTTTCATTTGCCCAGGGGACGGCGAGGTCTCAGGGCGTTAAGACGGCGGTGGTCGAGTTTACGCCGGGAGCCGGAGCAGCAGCGATGAACGACCACGCGAAACGCGGGCTGCAGTCGACACTGGCCGCAAGGCTTAATCACACACGCAAGTTC
The DNA here is from genome assembly GCA_016716365.1 of Chloracidobacterium sp. Classification (GTDB taxonomy): domain Bacteria; phylum Acidobacteriota; class Blastocatellia; order Pyrinomonadales; family Pyrinomonadaceae; genus OLB17. The sequence goes on from JADJWM010000014.1 coordinate 13,249, forward strand.
GACGTTTACGATACGCGGCACACACGAACCGCTTCGCAGGCGAATCTCGCGGCGATCAACGGCACTTCGACCGCGGCGGCGGTAAAGCTCGGCAAGCAGCTCGGCGTTGCCTTTGTCGTGACCGGGACCGTCGTAAATTACACGCCCAAAGATCCTGGCGGCCACGGTTATGCCGAGGTCACGATCCGGCTGGTCGAGGTCGCGACCGGCAAGGTCAAACACTCGAATAAAGTTTCGGTCCGGAGCGGCAGGCCAATGTACACGGGATCTCAGCCCGAAATGCAGGCCAACGTGCTGCGTCATATCGTCGATCAGTTGACCGAGATCCTTTCGGGCAAGGTCTAGACCCGACGAGCGATTTGTGCGGGATCGCGGTCGTTGCGAAAAATTGTCCGGGCGGCTGATACGCAGTGGATCGGCCACCCGGACCGTTCCATTGGATGAAGAGCCGCGAACGTAACCGGTCCGATGTCGCCCATTGCGATCTTGAGAGCGGCCGGGCTCGAGAATCGCCGGATCGTCGGCCGGACCCAGGTTGTGGGACGGCAAGATTGCCGCACGAAAAAATATCTCACCGCCGTGATAATTTTCGCCGGGATCGAACGCATTCATAAATAGCCGGCGAAGTTCGGTAATACTTATTAAGGAGAAAATGCCAAATATCATGTTACGAAGAGCATTCATAGGAACGATATTTTCGATCGCGATGATGGCCGGGATCGCCAACGCCCAGCACGTTAAGATCTTCGACGGTACGTCATACGAGCCGGCAACGGAGAACAAGGGTTTCGATACGATAACCATTCACTTTACAGGACTCGAATCGCCGGATATCCGATTCTTTATGGCGCGTGTTCCCGTCAATTCCCGGGAAGAATGTCTCGCGAGCCGCCCGCTGTCGGCGTTTGTGCCCGTGGACGCGGAGACAGCGTGGTCCACTTACGATCCGTTTAATAACACGACCACGCATACTTGGGTTCTCCGCGGCCTTAAGAGCTCAGGCAACCCGGTCTGCGAGATCTTGACGGCCAGCTCCACCGGTGATGTGGATCTGCAGGACTACAACGTGTGGAGGACGAACTTCGGGTCCGCCGGCCGTCCGGAAGTAGGGAATGCCGATCGAAGTGCCAAGCCCGAGCCGTACTTGCAGATCAAAATGAAGCCGGCTTTTGTCTCAAGCTATTAGACTGAAAGGGCCGATCGACATATTCGATAACAGGCAGCGGGTTGACTCGACGTCACCCGCTGCTTCTTTTCCGTGGTATTAACGGCGACGCGATCAGGCCGGCCGCCGAAGACCTTCCGCGCCGAGGAGCAGCCTGGTCCGGCAGGATCTTGGTCCGCCCATGTTCCAAAGCGGAGCGGAACGTGTAACTCGCACATTCCTGGGGCTTTACCGTCTAATTTCCGTCGCGTTCCGCAAATTTTCAAAAAACTCTTGACATACCCGGTGTATCGTGTATGATACGTTGTGCCATACAACGTATGGCCTAATTATGCCAACGAACGTTGGAAATGTCCAGAGTTTTTTCGTTTCAAGGCGGCGTATGAATAAAAAAGTTACGAGCGGGCAAAAAGGTGAGGCGGCCGGGCCGCGGCGGGCGGCGGATGTTTTGGCACTCGAACACGACAGGTATCCGCCGAAGGCGATGTTCGACGCGTTTTGGCGCGCGGGGGAGCTGGCGTTGATGTTCGGCCCGGCAGGCGTGGGGAAAAGCCTGCTGGCGGTGCAGGTGGCGGACGCGCTCGCGCGTGGTTGCCCGATCGCGGGGTTCGATATGTCGAGGTCGCGTTGCAAGGTCCTGTATGTCGATCTCATCAACTCCGACCGGCAGTTCGCGGAACGATATTCCTATCGGGTGCCGGTGCCGGGCCTGGGCAGCGTGCTGACGGCATGCAAGTTTGCCGAGAATCTTTACCGCTCACGCCCGCCGACGGGCGTCGATCTGTGCGAATGGCTTGCCGGGCAGATCGCGGAACACGGTTTTAACGCGGTGGTCGTTGACGATCTGACCGCGTTGAAGAAAACGCACGACGGCGTGAGGGAAACGCTGGCGGCGGTGCGCGGGCTGAAGAAACTGTGCGAGGAGCTGCGAATTTCCGTCCTTGCGATCGCGGGTGGCGGCGAACCGCCTGCGGGCAAGACCGTCAGTGAGAGCGATCTGAAGCGGTCGAGCGTCCTGTGCAGTGTCGCCGACAGCGTTTTCGCCATTGGCCGGGGCCGGCCCGGCGATCATGGCGGGCGGCACATCATTCAGACGCGTTCGCGTAACGCGCCGCTGAAATGGACCACCCACAACGCCCCTTCCGCACGGATCGCCCGATCGGAAAAAGGCTGGCTGGGATTTGCTTTCGACGAACGATTCGCGGAGCCGATCGACCGGCGGACACGCGACGCCATCTGCCGCGTGAGGGCGATGCGGGCGGCCGGAAGGACCTGGCGCGCGATCGCGGCGGAACTGAAGATCCCTAAGACTCGTGCGATACGTTTGTTGCGAAAATGGACACCGGAAATGGGCGGCGAAGAGTTTATGGGCGAGTATGCCGAGCCCGCGGCGACTGCGGACTGCGGAGTGCGGACTGCGGAATGTGGAGTTGTTGTGCAGGCAAGCTCCCCTCCTTACGAAGGAGGGGTGGATGCTCGCGTTTTGGGCGAGCAGACGGGGCGGTTCTCTCCGCCGGGGGCCGGGCCGGTCGCGGTTGATCGGCTGGCCCGCAGTCCGAAGTTGATCCACGGTCCCAAGCGGGTCTCCATCTACGACCTGGAACGCCGGATCGACCGCGGCGGGAATGAGATCTTCGTCGAGTCGGTCGAAGAACAGACCAACAAACCGCGGGTCTGGTACAAACGCGACCGCCGCGGCAATACGTTCAAGTTGGTCAGAAACGGCCTGGGCAATACCGTCTCGCACCTGGGTCAGTCGACGTTTCTCTAGTCTTACTCCCCTCCTTGTCTAAGGAGGGGTGGATGCGGGATGTTCTTTATCCCGCAGACGGGGTGGTGAGCAAGCATGGCGGTGCTCAACGTTGAATTTGTGTAGACGCCCCTCATCACCCCGTCACGCAAAAAACGCGTGCCACCCCTCCTTAGACAAGGAGTGGAGTGGGTTGAATTGTTTTTAAGATTTTGAGGGTATCCACGGCGTCGGCGTTTCGCCTCGGTCTTGCCAGCCGAAGTGGGAGCGGATGATTTCGACCATTCGTTCCAGGTCATTGAAGACGATGTCGTTCTCGAAGCGGATCGTGCGGATGCCGAAGTGTCTTAGGTAGCGGGTGCGTTCGCTGTCGTGGGCGCCGCCGGGGAGGAGCATGTGGTCGTGCCCGTCCAGTTCGATGCAGAGCTTTTCTTCGGGGCAGTAGAAATCCAAGACGTAATTTCCAATCCCGTGCTGCCGCCGGAATTTGCGGCCGTCGAGCTTTGAGCCTTTAAGAACATTCCAGAGAGCGGCCTCGGCGGGGGTTAGGGTTTTCCTGAGTTTCTTGCGGAACTCTTTGTTCTCGGGTTTGTTCTTGAAATGCACGGTCGGTAATTTACAACGCTACTCGCCTCCTTGTCACGACATGCCATCTCCCCTCCTTGTCTAAGGAGGGGAGTTTTCTCTTGCTCCCCAACTGGTTTGAGGACGGGCCCGCTTTTTGGGCGGGGTGGTTTTTTGTTTTGTTCAATGTTGAGTTTGCGCCGGGTTGTTCACCACCCCGTCTGTCCGGCAAAAAACGCCGGCCATCCACCCCTCCTTAAACCGAGGAGGGGAGAGTCTGAATCGGGCGTGGTAAAGCAGAGTTTAACCGTAAATTGAGCGGCAGAGCCGCTAAGAAGCCACTCGATGCTTATGGCTGTGCCTGCCTATTCTCTTCGGGCTCTGCCCGTCGATGTGCGGAAAGGCTCTGCCTTTCCGATACGCGTAGAATTTAGAATGCGGCTATGCCGCCCGCGTCGGCTGCTAAACAACAGCAGCCGACGCGGGCGGAGGTTTTCTTCTCATGTAGAATCTATATTTATGGACCGCAGCGAATTGGAATCATATTTAAGTGAACAGAAAGATAGGCTGAAGGACTTAGGCTTGGGATTGGGAGCCCACCTCATTCAAGGATGGCCAGGGCAGTACCGCCGAGCAAAGAGATTCTTCGAAAAGTTTAAGGAGGCTGAAGATGCCCAGAACGCCGAGGAAGCACTTGATCACGCCCTGGCATTTTTTGTTTTTATTCATAGCTTACGCGAGTGGCTTCCTAAGTGGGAAAGAGTCGACGAAAAAGACTTTAATGACGTTTGGGATAAATTCGCTCTACAACGACCTGAGATGCGAATTGCAAGGGATATCTGTAATGTGACAAAGCATTTATCGTTGACTCAGAAACCAAGCGTCGATAAGAATTTTGTATTGCTTTGGGCGTATGATCCGTATGATCGAAAAAGAAATGATTGGATTATCTATTTCGTGGACAAGAGGATTCCGCTATCAAGGCTGATGTCTCAAATTCTGGATGGTTG
>JADJWM010000015.1 GCA_016716365.1 Chloracidobacterium sp.
CCCGGACCCATTCGCGGAGGTTGCTAGAAAGGTTGTCAAGAATGGCCTCGAAAACACGAAGACGGAAACTCACGGCGGTTCCATTTTTGAGAAGCCCCTTCGGCCGCGACCTCGCTTCAGCCCGCAAGCTTAACGCCGACCTGTTGGAAGATCCTGAACGAGAACCAGATCGGCCGGATAGACCATTATCTAGGGTAAAGAGACGGTTCAAACCTCCGTCTTCCGCTTCGGCAACAGTATTCTTTGAGCCTATCTGGGAACCGCAATTACGTCGATCACGTCCGTGTGACCGTAAGGACGAAGAGTTTGAGTCGAGGGCCGTGAAGGTTATTACGAAACCGCGGGTGTCCTTCGACGATCCCGAACCATATCTTTCAACCTCGTAACCCTGACCGCGATGGAGCCGTCAGTTTCGTTCAAAGCCCATCCGGTGCGTGACGAACAAGTCAAGGTGCTCCAAGCACGAAATGCCCTACCCCGGACGAAGGGAGCATTCGGCAGTCCGCGGTCAGTACGGCTATGGCCGACCGACGGCGAAAGTCCCCGCGTATCGCAACGAAGAGAGCGTTGCGCACGATTCGACCACTGAGACTTTCGCTGCTCTGCGGCTTTCGATCGACAACTGGCGATGGGCCGACGTGCCCTTCTATGTCCGGACCGGCAAGCGAATGGGCCGAACGGCACCCGAGGTTAACGCATCCAGCTCAAGAAAGCACCGTTCGTACTGTTTCGGAATACTCCGATCGACCGCCTGACAACGAACCGGCTCGAGTTGCACATCCAGCCCGACGAAGGCATAACGCTGCACTTCGGGGCAAAGATCCCGGGGCCGATCGTAAAGATGGGTCCGGTGGATATGGATTTCAATTATGTCGATCATTTCGGCGAGCAGATCTCGACCGGCTATGAGCGGCTTCTGTTCGACTGCATGCTTGGCGACGCGACGCTTTTTCAGCGTGCAGATATGGTCGAAGCGAGTTGGGCCGTAGTCTCGCCGATTCTCGAACGCTGGGCCGAGGCCAACCGGATGAATTTCCCAATTACCAGGCGGGAAGCTGGGGGCCCGCTGGAGGCTGATGAACTCCTGTCACGCGACGGCCGCAAGTGGAAGAATTCGCATTGACCAAAGCGATCGGGGAAAAAGCGCTTGCGTTACTGACACATGCGAAATAACATCTCTTAGAAGCGAATTCTATGGAAGTTGAATTAGCGATCGCCGCCATTATCCTGGTCGCATTGGTGATCCTCGCAACGGCCGACCTCGGCGTTCTCGCATATTTCGGACCTCGGCTTGCGGCGTCTGGCTGCTGATAGCGAAGAAAGCCGCGATCCAAAGTCGTCTCGATTCGTCCGCGAGATATTGACAACCGACCTCGGTTTCGCTTCGTTGTCCCTCCGCAATCCGGAGTCCTTCGACATCACCGTCACAGTTCTATTGACGATGGTCGTATTTCACTTCGAACAAGACCGGTTGAGACTGCTTATTTTTGCACTCGCTCTCGGACTCGCGACTACAGTGATCTTTCGGCAGTTCCTTCCGCGCCTCTTTGTGCGCAACAACCCCGAACACAGGCTGCTCCTCCTTCTGCCGGTCGTCCGGCCGCTTTATAATGCGGCAGCGATCATCGCGGGGCCATTGAACCGAATGTTCGGCACAAAGGATAACGGAAAAATGGACCTGACCACCCCGCCGGAAGCCTCCGAAGACCGCGGCGACGATAATGCTGAAGACTTTCACGCGTTGATGGAAGTCGGCAAGGCCGAAGGGATCATCGAAGAGAATGAACGCGAACTGATCGAATCGGTCGTCGAATTCAACGAGACCCGCGTGGCCGAGATCATGACGCCGAGGACGGAGATCTGTGCGATACCGGTCGATTCGACGATCATTGCGGCCCGGCAGCTGATGGTCGAGGAGAAATACTCCCGGATCCCTGTCTATCGCGACAGCATCGATAATATTGAAGGTGTAATTTATGTGCGTAGGAACACCTAAGATCGATGCTATTCTTCGCGATGCTTATTTCGTACCAGAAACAAAGACCGCGGCCGAACTCCTTAAAGACCTTCAGGTGAACCACGTTCAGCTGGCCATCTCGCATCGATGAATACGGAAAGTTGCCGGTATCGTGTCGGTCGAGGACATCGTTGAAGAGATAGTTGGCGAGAGTCGAGGATGAAGATATCGAGCAGGAAGAGATCATCGAAATAATAGAAGGCGAGGACGGGTATTGGGACGTGCTCGGCTCTCGACCGAGACGACTGATCGAGCGGCTCTTCAACCTTGGAGACGAGGACGACGATTTCACGATTAATCGCGGCCTCGTGACGAGCGAGGCGGGCTATGTGCCGAAGGTCGGCGAAAAACTGAGCGTTTACGGGCTCTGATGTCGAGATACTCAAAGCGGATGAGAAGAAGATAACCTTGGCCCGGTTGAGAAAGGCAGGGCCAGCCATCGATGAGGCGGCCGCATACTTCTTGGCCTACTCGGGCATGGTTCCTCACGTCCTCCAAGTGGGACTGCACTCCATTCCGGAACCATTTGCACACCGGCAAAGGCCCCTTACCGCATGAAGAACCTCATCTTGGGCGATAGTTGAGGTTTTTTGACCTCTTCTCCTGAGTCGAATTTCTAAATAGTCAGACGGGCCAACTGACCACGGGCCGCTATGGCTTTTTTAACGCAACTTGATATAATGTTTCTATCCAAAAAAGGAGGCGTGTTAAGAATGGCTATCAGACTTGGTGATGAAGCACCGAACTTCACTGCCCGAACGACTCAGGGCGAGATCAACTTTCACGAATGGCTTGGGGACAGTTGGGGCGTGTTATTTTCGCATCCTAAAGATTTTACGCCCGTATGCACGACCGAACTAGGCTATATGGCGATGCAACAGGCCATTCGCCGAACTACCCGAGATGGCGATACCGACCTTTAAGGTCTCAAAGCTTACGACATGCTGCCCGCGGCAGTCGAAGGAACATCCGAAGGCCGAACCGCCGTCGACAATATGACGGTGCGGAATGTCTTCGTCATCGGACCTGATAAAAAGGTCAAGCTGGTGATCGTTTACCCGATGAGCACCGGGCGAAACTTTGACGAAGTGCTCCGTGTGATCGATTCGATGCAGTTGACGGCGAAGTACAGCGTTGCGACGCCGGTTAACTGGAAGGACGGCGACGACTGCATCATCCTAACCACCGTTTCGAATGAGGATGCAAAGGAAAAATTCCCGGCCGGTTGGAAGGAAGTGAAACCTTACCTTCGGGTGACGCCGCAGCCCGATAAGATCAAGAGCGATTCAACGTCGGCTTGATCTACCGGTCAAGCGGTTCGGCAGCGTGCCGCTGGCCGCCCGATACAGCGCGGTAGCCATCCGCCGTACACGCGGCCGGGTCTTTATTTGACCGAATGGTGCCGCCGCCCCGCTGAGACAGGGCCCGCGGCCTACTGCTCTAAAGAATGAAACTCCGTGCCGAGATCGGCGATGAGAAACTTGAGGTCGAACTGCACCGTGACGGCGATACGTTGGTCGCGGCGATCGACGGGCGCGAATACCGTCTTGAGGTTTCTGAGCCAGAACCGGGCGTTCTTCTTTTTAAGAACGAAGGGAAGATCACGGAAGCCCTCGTATCGGCCCGCAACGGCTTAGGCGATCCTACTGAGGTAACGATCCGCGGCCGAACGCACGAAGTAAAGTTGATAGATCCGAAGCGTCTTCGGGGTTCGGCCGGCGGAGCCGATCAGGGTGATGGGGCCGCCGAGATCCGCACCGCAATGCCCGGAAAGGTGGTCCGGATCGTCGTTGGGCCCGGTTCCGAAGTTGCCAAAGGCGATGGCGTCATCGTTGTCGAGGCGATGAAAATGCAGAACGAACTCAAGTCGCCAAAGGCAGGAGTTGTAAAGGAAGTTAGGGTGGCCGAAGGGGCGACGGTCACGGCCGGCGACGTGCTTGCCGTGATCGAGTGACCGTTAGAGCTTTGCGCCGCAAAACTTACAGTACACCGCGTCCGGTTCGTGCCCTTCGGCATGACATTCCTCACAGACCTCCGACGTCGTTGCCCGCGCGGCCCTGGTCAACTCGGCCGTGACGATGCCCGTCGGCACGGCGACGATCCCGTAACCGGCGGGATCGCCGATCAACGAAGCGCAATTTCCCCATCCCGGTCTTTCGGTGAAAGGTCGCCGTATCCGACCGTCGTCAGCGTAACGATCGCCCAATAAATACTGGTTGGGATATCGACAAAACCGTGTTCCTCGCCTTCGACCACGTACATTAGCGTTCCGACCACGACAACGATCGAAAGAACTGCGACCAGAAACACCTGGATCTTACGGCGGCTCGCTTTCAGCGCTTCGCTGATGATCCTGGCTTCGGCGATGAGGTCGAAAGTTTGAGTATCCGAATGGTCCGGCAGGAGCCGAAGATGCTGATGGTCAGCAGGTATTGAGTCCCGCACCAGGGAGACTCAGGTACGTTGGAACGACGGCGAGAAGGCCGATCAGGCCAAAATCGAAAACGAACCTGAACGGCCGTCACACTGACGAGGTGGAGTATGTATTCAATGGTAAAAAAGGACCGTGAAGCACCACTCAGCAATAACG